>CAVVUS010000049.1:0-114219 GCA_963751345.1 uncultured Chloroflexia bacterium | reverse complement strand
AGATGGTCGCCTACCAACCCACCCCGGCCAGCGTCGTGCTCGAGCTGGTCGATGCGCTTTCGCTGCGTCCGGCTGACGCCTTCTGTGATGTGGGCTCAGGTCTGGGCCAGGTCGTGCACCTGATGAGCCTCCTGACAGGGGTCCGGGCTATGGGCATTGAGGTCGATCCCGGCCTCTGCGCCTACGCGAGCGCCATCGCGCGGGATCTGGATATGGAGAACGCGACGTTCGCTAACGCAGACGCTCGCGACGCTGACTATACGGAGGGCACCGTCTTCTATCTCTTCACGCCGTTTACAGGCAGCATCCTGGTCGACGTGCTGGCCCGGCTTAGGCAGCAGGCCCGCGAACGCCCCATTCGCGTCTGTGGCTACGGTCCGATCACCCCACACCTGGCCGAAGAGCCCTGGCTGAGCAGCCTGAACGATCACCGCCGAGACGAGTTCCGTCTGGCGCTCTTCGAGAGCAAACGCTAGCGGGAAATCGTGCGAAGGTTACTGAGGTGTCTGCTCTGGCAGAAGCTCACGCAGACAAGGGCGCCGGCACCACACAGATCGATGCTAACCTCCGGAAGTTTCGGGTGTATGTTCCGCCAACACATGCGCGGCATCGCTCCTGACGCGCGCGATCAGCTCAGGCGGCTCCAGGACCTTCACCTTTCCGCCGTGGCCAAGGATCCATCCGGAGGCCCAGTCGAAGTCCGAGACCTGCATTTTTAGCGTAGCAGAGCCGTCTGCGTGATCTGTGATCTCGGTCCAGTGTCCCATCCGCTCGCGAACGTAGGGAGCGATCTGCCGGTCAAGGTGCACGATGACGGTGTATCGATCCTCAAAGCGCATGGAGGCCTCGATGTACTCCCTCGCCGAGAACCCCTCCGGGATGGCAAAGGTCTCCTCCAAGGGAAGCACCGTCTGTATGCGGTCGACGCGGAAACTGCGCATATCGGTACGCAGTTTGCAGTACCCGACCAGGTACCAGAATCCCCATCGAAACGTCAGCGCATAGGGATGCACGTCGCGGCTGGTTTCCTCCAGCGAAAAGCTTCGATAGGTCATGCGCACGGCGTGACGCCGCAGGATGCTCTCTCGCAGTACCTGGAGCGTCGGTGCCCACGGACGGTAGTCGCGTGCGGCAAGTCCGCTGACAACCAGGTTGCGCTGGGCATCCGCCACCTCCTGGCGCAGATCGTCCGGCAGCACGTTATCCAGCTTGGCCGTCACACCGGTCACCGCGTCCTGATAGACCCGGCCCCAGACTTCCTCGACCAAGCCGGCGCCCATGTAGAGGACGGTCGCTTCCTCGGCAGTGAAGATCAGGGGTGGCAGCTTGTATCCTCGCATCAGCGAGAACCCGCCATATGGCCCGCGCTCCGAGTAGATGGGAATGCCCATCTCCTCAAGCATCGACATATAGCGGTGTACGGTGCGCTCGGAGACGTTCAGTTCTTCGGCCAGCTCGGATGCTTTCCAGAGCGACCTGGACTGCAGGAGCAAGATCAGGGAGATCAGCCTCGTCGCGACGTTCGCCATGGTTCTGCCATTATAGCCGGATTGCGTCATAATATGCCATGGATGGCAAGACATAAGAGATACGCGCTCCTGATAGCGATCCTGCTAATCGCCGGCTTGCTGCGCACCATCGCCCTGACCAAGTCGCCCCCCGGACTCTACCTGGACGAGGCGGTCGTCGGGTACGATGCTTATAGCCTCTGGCACACCGGGCGCGACCATCACGGGGCGTTCCTGCCCATCGCGCTCCGCGCCTTCAACGACTATCGAGGCGCGCTTTTTAGCTATCTGATGGCCCCGTTAGTCGGATTGGGCGGGTTGTACGTCTTCACCGTACGACTCGCATCCTCCTACCTGGGCATCCTCGTCGTCGCGGCTGCTTTCCGGGCAACCTACGAGCTCTGCCGTGGCCGATCTCCCGACCGCCGGGCAGCCACGGCGGGACTCGCCGCGGCGGGACTTCTCGCGATTCTGCCCTGGCACGTACACTTCAGCCGCATGGCCATCGAGACCAATTCGGCGGCCCTGTTGATGACACTAACCGTCATCGGCTTTGCGCGCTGGCGTCGCACCGCCCAGCGTGGCTGGCTCCTCGCGGCTGCCGTCTTCGCCGGGCTGGGGCTTTACACCTATGCGGTGATGAAGCTGACGCTGCCGCTGATTGTCGGCAGCCTGGCGATCGTGGACCTTCGACGTCTATGGATCCACAGGCGCGAGGTCGCCCTGGCGGGCCTCGTCGGTCTCTGTATCGCCACACCTATGATGGTCCAGACGGTACGTCACCCGGAGCAGATGCAGGACCACTTCCGGCAGATCTCAATTGCGCAGTCCGGTGAAAGCGCCGGTGCGATTCTGAGGGAGGCCGGATCGAATCTGATCGCCAACCTTACGCCCCGCTACCTTTTCGTGAGCGGAAGCCCGGATCTGCTCTTCCATCCGCAATATGGCGGCCAACTGCCCCTGACCGAGGCTCCCCTCATCCTGCTAGGCGTCGTGAGCGTGCTCGGTGGCAGGAAGTCCGGATCCCGGAGCGGCAGAGCATGGGTGATCGGCTGGCTCCTGATCACGCTGGTTCCGGCAATCCTGACGCACCAGCCCTCCGGGACCGGCAATCCTCAGCGGACGCTGCCCGCCGTGGTGCCCTGGGAGATCCTCGCGGGGTTAGGTGTAGCCCACCTGGCCACGTGGCAGATCCGGCCGGCGAGACTCGCCCTGGGAATCGCCTTTGTTGCGGGCCTGACCGTGGAAATGGCAGGGTTCTACACCTACTACTTCCGCGAGTACCCACGCGAGGCAGCCGCCACGTTTCACGCCGGAATGGATGAGCTCGTCTCCACAATTGAGACCTACGTCGATGATTACGACGTCATCTACTTCACACCCTTCACTAACGATCTGCCCTACATCCACGTGCTTTTCTTCAGCCGCTACGATCCCGCTGTTCTGCAGAACGACCTCCCCGTGACCGACCCAACCGCGCCGGACCGCGTGGTACGGCTGGGAAAGTTCATGTTTGTCGATCAGAGCGTCGAGCTCTGGCAGCATGGCATGCCGGGCCTCTATGTCGTACCGCAGGGAGCAGTCGATGCACAGGGCGCAGACTTGGACCGCATCGTGCCGCGACCGGCAGGCCTCCCCTCGTTCGAAGTCCTCGGCCGGAGCGCGCCGCCGGTGGCACTGGGACGCTGGATTGCGCAGTGCTCGGTCCCGGTGCCCCCCTTGGCCGGCCACGTCCTGGACCAGATTGCGGGCCCACGAGACGCCCGGCGTACGGTTTTCGACTGCACCCAGACTTGGCTCTATCCCGGAGGTAATCGGGACGGAGTATACATCCTTCATCGCGACGCTCTCCCCGCACCGGGCACGGCGTCGACCTGGCTCGATAGTTTCATCGACCCGTCGAGACCTGCCTGGCAGATGGATGTCACCACCTGGGGCATCCAGCCCTTCAGCGCGTATCAGCCCGTCGGGGAGCCGCCTGATGTGACAAAGGTGCCCCGCGCCACAGCCCCCGCAGACACCACCCCACTGACGCTTGCGGATCTCTACACCACAGCCGTGCCCCTCAGCGGCGGCCTCACCTTCCTTGACGCGGCGATGCGGCCTGCGACCCCGGACGGCACGCCGATCGAGTTCATGACGACTTGGCGCGTGACAGCACCTATCACGCGCGCCTTCTCCATCATGGCCCACATTGTCACACTCGAGGGTGAGATGTTGGGAGCCGCCGATGCGCTGGGGGTCTCTCCTCTGGAACTGAGGCCGGGCGACGTCTTCGTGCAGCGTCACGTCCTGGCCGCCGGCAGCAGTGCGGAGGCCGGAGTTTGGCTGCGCACGGGCGCATACTGGTTGGACACCTCGGAGCGGTGGACGGTCGACATCGCGGCAGGATCCCAGCATCCCTCGGACGCCATCTTCGTCGACTTGACGCCGGTGGATCGCTAGCCGAGCTCAGCCCCTCCTGTCTGGGGTCTACTTGGTCCCCCCTGGCCCGAATATTACCCCGCGACCGGGAGTATAATCACAGAAAATCGGCTAAGGAGGAAGTCGTACCTATGAACGAGGCGAGACACTATCGTTGGCTGGCGGCACTCATTGCACTGATGGTTGTGATTGTCCTCTGGACTGCGCTCAAGGCGCCTCCGGTGACCGGCCAACGGCCTATGGCGGCTGCGCCAAGTGAGGAAGTCTACGTCCCGGCGGGTGAGTTTGTGATGGGCTGCAGCGCCGACACGGTGGGGGAGATGGACTGCGCCCTCGATGCTCAGCCGTTGCACGCGGTATACCTCGACGCCTACTACATCGACAAGACCGAGGTCTCCAACGCACAATACGCGGAGTGCGTTGCGGCTGGCGCGTGCCAGCCGCCGATCAGCAACAGCTCTGCCGTCCACGGAGATTACTACGGCAACCCCTTCTTTGACAACTATCCGGTGCTGCAGATGGACTGGCAGCGGGCTAAGACGTACTGCAACTGGCTTGGCAAGGATCTGCCGACTGAAGCTCAATGGGAGAAGGCAGCCCGCGGTACGGACCACCGTCCTTTCCCATGGGGATTCACTCCCCCCACGTGCGACCGCATGAACTACACGGTCATCACCTACAATAGCCAGGGCGAGAAACGACTGGTCCCTTGCGTGGGTGATAACACACCCGTCGACAGCTATGCAGATTACGCCAGTCCTTACGGCGCGCTCAACATGGTCGGAAACGCCCAGGAATGGGTCCGCGACCTCTATAAGCGCATCTACTATCCATCGTCGCCCTACTACAACCCGCTCGGCCCCGAGACCAACACCACGGGAGAGCATTTCATCCGGGGAGGGCCTTGGACCGGCACGGTCACGCACGCCAACGTCTGGGTCCGCTTGGATGAGTCTGACATCTATCATCCCGAGTATAATGGGTTCCGGTGCGCCCGAGCTGACACAGGACCGACGCCGACCCCGACACCCATTCCCGTGACACCGACGCCGTATTTCGCCCGCAATGTCGGCAGCGCAGGGGATCTCCTGTGGCTCGCCAACGACCGGCACCTGACGTTGATTACAGTACCCGAGTTGGCGTTCGGTGCCACCTCCCGCATGACGTTGTCGCAGAGCAGCCTGGTGAACCTACAGGGCAGCCTTCAGGGCGTCGATCATTTCTTCGATGTCACGGCGGACAATGCAGGGGGCAACGGCGCGCTCCCGTCGCCGGTTCAGCTTACACTCGCCTTTGATCCACCCTATACCGGCGTCATTAGCCCCACCCTCACGCTCTATCGCCTGACCGCCGGAGGTTGGACGACGGATGGCCTGACAACGACGCTGCACCTGGATGCCGGATACCTCACGGCCGACCTGGCGTGGACCGGGACCTATGGCATACTCGGTCGCACGATGCGCATCTACCTGCCCACGATCATGCAGAGCCGGAACTAGCAAGCCCGATCCCGTGCCTATGCAAGAGCCCCAGAGACACGAGTATCTCGGGGGCTCTTGCCAATCCACAGGGAATAGGGTGAAGCAGCTTACTCCGCGAAGACCTCCATTGCGGCCGCCAGCCCGGCTCCCGTATCAAAGCCATAGCCACAAGCCTTGAGCGCCGACTCGACAGCGCCGATCGTGGCTAGCACGTCGCCCTGCGACACGGCGCCCATATGCCCGATGCGGAAGTACTCGCTCTTGATCACAGGATGGAGCCCCCCGGCCAGCACGACACCGGCAGCCTTGACCTTTGCCAGGACTTCGGGGCCGGCGACACCCGCCGGGAATCGCGGGGCCGTCATCGTCGTCGCGGCCATCTCTTCTGACGCCGGTACCTGCCCCAGCCCTAGCGCCGTGATGGCCGCCTTGCACGCCCGGCTGATGCGGGCATGGCGCTGGAACCGCGCATCCATCCCCTCCTCGAGGATCATCCCGAGGCTGACGTTCAACGCAGCAACGAGGTTCACCGCCGGCGTGCCGAAGTAGCCGACCCGCCGTTCCTCATAGGCTTGCATGATCGGCAGCCAGTTGCCCCAGTCCGCGTAGTAGTTCGTCACGGGGCCCGTGCGCTGCCGGAACGCCTCGATTGCCCGAGGCCCCGCCACCAGTAGGGCCAGGCCGGGAGGCGTGCCGATCGCCTTCTGCGAAGCCGTCAGCGCCACATCCACGCCCCAGTCGGTCATCCGCAGTGTCTCACCTGCCACCGCGCAGACGCCATCCACGACGACCAGCGTGTCGTGCTTGCGTGCCAGCGCCGCCAGTCCCTCCACGTCAGTGATGACGCCCGTCGAGGTATCGACGTGTGTAACCGTCATCAGCTTATAGGTGTCTGCCTGAAGTGCTGCATCGACCTCCGCCAACGACGGACGCGATCCAATGGGCGCACGGACGTGCGTGACCTCCGCGCCATAGCGACTCAGGAGCTCCGCGTAGCGGTCCCCAAAGTACCCCGTGTTGACGACCAACGCCTTGTCACCGGGTTCAATCAGGTTCGCGCCGGCAAGATCCATCGCCAATGTGCCGGAACCGGCGACGACAAAGGGCTGTCCGTCCGGTGCGAGAAAGACCTCGCGCATCCGTTCCAACGCCTGCCCAAACACCTCAATGAAGTCAGGGGCAACGTGGCTTGTCGTCGGTGCACCTAAGGCCGAGAGGACAGCGGGCTCGAACTCAATGGGACCGGGAATCATCAGAAGCTTTCGATCTTTCATGCTTTTTTCTCCTTGCTTGGATAACGCTCGAGCGGTGCTCGAGGAACGCATGCAACTCAGGCCAGCTCGCGGCCGGTATGATCTATGTCACACCATTTTGTACAACGGGTCGTCCGGATGGGCAAGCCGGCGCAACTACGAAAGTGACAGCTACATCAGCCACCGCAACCATAGCGTGACGGTGACCAGGCTGGCGATCGTTGTCACCAGGATGACCATCGCACCAAATGGAACATCCGTGTCAAACTCCGTGGCGAGGACGAGCGCCATCACGGCCGAAGGCGTCGCGGCCTCGAGGACCAACACTTTGCGCGCGAACTCACCGAGGCCGATGGCACCGCCCACCAACCACGCGATTGCCGGGGCCAGGATGAGCCGCCCAATGCTGGCAAGGACCAACGCCCCCACTTGGGACGAGCCGCGTTTCTCCCGCAGGGTCTTCAGCATTTGGGCGCCCAGGACAACCAGTGAGACAGGGACCACACCCTTGCCCATCGTACTGGCGGCCTTGAGAAGTGGCTCGGGAAGCGTCCACCCCACGGCGGTGAAGACCAAACCCACTACCACTGCATAGAGAGCCGGCGCTGAGAGTACCCTGCGGAGGTTATCGCGCGGGGAGGAAGCTCGCCCCCTGGCAGCGATGTAGACACCTACGCTGGACCATATCATTGAGTTCACGGTTACGAGGAGTACCGACCTGGCCATCCCTGCCTCACCAAATGCGAAGAGGGTCACGGGCAAGCCGTAGTTGCCGGTGTTCGCCAGCAACATCGTCAGCAAGAAAGCCGCCCGCGTCCTGTCGCCCAACCGAAGCACGCGAGCGGCGACCTCGCCAAACACCCATAGTGCACCTGTCGTCCCGATAAGCCCCAACGCAAGACGACCATACTCGGCGCCACTGACATCCGACGTGAACAGCACGTCGATCACCAGAGCGGGACTGAAGACGTAGAATGCGACCTTGGCGAAGGTGTCGATGTCCAGGCACAGCTTGCGCTGAGCGACGGCGGAGATGCCGGCGACCAGGAAGACCGGCAGGAGGACGTTGAGAAGAATCGAGAGGATCATCGTCGACGGAGGCTGCCGTCCCGGATCACGCGCTAGTCGATTTCAACGCCGTCGAGGCTCTCTTCCGGCTCCGGATAGTGCATATCGAGGTCGCGCAACGCAGCCACCAACGTCGTGCCGATCACAAGGTTCCGATACCACTTTCGGTCGGAGGGCACCAGGTACCAGGGCGCCCACTCAGTGCTGGTCTTGCTCAGCACGTCCTCGTAGGCTGCCATATAGTCGTCCCAAAGCGCGCGTTCCTTGAGATCGCCCACGTTGAATTTCCACTGCTTATCCGGTTCGTCCAGGCGATCCTGGAGACGCTCGCGCTGTTCCTTCTTGCTAATGTGGAGAAAGAACTTGACGATAGTCGTCCCCTCGTCGGCCAGCATGTGCTCGAAGGCGTTGATCTGGTCGTATCTCCGCTCCCAGACCTCGCGGGGAACGAGGTTGTGAACCCGCACCACAAGCACGTCCTCGTAGTGGCTACGATTGAATATCGCGATCTCACCACTGCCCGGCGTCTGCTTGTGCACGCGCCACAGGTAGTCGTGGGCCAGTTCCGCCGGCGTTGGCTGCTTGAAGTTGGCCACCCTAACGCCTTGGGGGTTGATCCCCTCGAAGACGTGTCGGATCACGCCATCCTTGCCGCCCGTGTCCATCGCCTGCAGGACAATCAGCAGCTTGTGCCTGCCCTCTGCGTAGAGCAATTCCTGCAAAGGCTCGAGCTGCTTTGTGAGCTTCTTGAGCAGAGCCTTTCCCTCTGACTTCCCGCCATCGAAGCCGCGAGTTTCCCGCGGATCCCACTCCCTGAGATCCACGCAGCTACCGGGCCGAATCCGGTACATGTCCATGCTTGCCCCCTTACGCTGGCTGTAGCCTAGCTCCGGATGTGGTTCCCGGCGATTATACTTCGGGAGAGGGGGTCGTCCAGACCGGTTGCTGACCATCCCAGTCTCTGTCTTCGAACCCCAGCCCTATCTTGAGCAAGTTGATGACCTTGAAGGGGACTATGCCGGTGTCAAAGTCAAGCTCCGACTTGTCGCACACGGTGGAGGTGTTGGCGCGATCAATACGCTGTTTGAGCTTGCCCAGGGCCGCCGCCAGCGCGCCCGGATCCATCGTCGCAACGAGTTGGTCAATCTGCCGCATCAGCGACTCGGCCTCTGCTATACGGTCCTCGGTCTCCTGGGCTTTGGCCCGGCTCGCCAGGCCGGCTTCCCACTTCAACCGGTTCAGACGACGCCCGGATTCGTAGGTGACCTCAGCGAGTGCGTTCCTGTCCATCCACCGCGTCTCATACGAGAGAATGTGTTTCCACGTGGGCTTGAGCAGGAGCTGACGGTGGTCCTCCAGGGTGTGAGCGTGCCGGATATAGCCATAGCGACCGGCTTGCTCGTACGCCAGGCTGCCAGGATCGAGGAAAGGTGCTAGGGGCGATGTGAAGGGGATCAGTCGCCCGTCATCGAAGCGCGTCAACAGGTGACGGCAATAATCGACGGTCGCCAGTGCCGACGCAGGCGTCTGCCGGGAAAGCCCGATCATGAAGAACAGGTCAAACCGCCTGGCCCCGGCATTCAAACAGGCGTCGATAGTCTCCTCGATCTCTTCGTTGGAGTACGGCTTTCCTGACGCGCATCGCACCGATGGATCATGCGATTCCGGCGAGAACTCCACGATGAAATTGGGAAACGCAGCCGCAAGTTCTTCCACGAATGCCCGGTCGACCGGCTTGAAGAACTCCACCATGACCGGCCCCTGGAATCCCTGAACGGCGCGCAGGAAACGTCTGGCGTAGTCCATACCGGCCTGGCGCGGATCGCCCAGCAGGAAAATGGGCGCGCGGCTGAGCTGCCCGATGCGCCGCACATCCGATGCCAGCAGCTCGGGCGATCGGTAAGCCGGGCGAGTGCGCCCATGCATACCGCGGCCCGCATAGGCCGAGCCGCCGCAGATGGTGCAATTCTGGGTGCATCCCTTAACGGTGAGGGCAGCCATGATCGGATACTCGAGCCAGTGGCTGAAAGGCACCGCCGTCTGCAGATCGGCATACTTGACCACGGACCTCACCATGGGGCGGAAATCGAGCGTCAGGTGGTCAAGCGTATCGGGGAGATAGCTCAGGCGATTCACGTGGACTGCACCGTCAGCACTTTTCCAGGTTAGGTTCGGGACGTCTGCCGGCTCCGTACCCTCGATGATGTGCTCCATCAACCGCTCCAGCGGCTCCTCGGTCGAGTCGCCCCTGAGCACGTAGTCGACGTAGGGATTGCGGACCAATTCCTCGTGGAAGTACGTCGACGAGTAGCCACCCAGGATCACCGGAGCCTCGGGATGATGCGCCTTGACGGTCTGCGCTACAGCTAGGGCCCCGTGAGCGTGCGGCAACCAGTGCAGGTCGATTCCGTAGGCACGTGAATCGAGGCGGGCGATGAAGTCGTCCGGATCGAAGCTCGGCGACCTGACCATGCGCGCAGCAAGGTTGGCGATACGCACCTGGTAGCCGGCGCCCTGCAGGTGTGCCAACATCGTAGCAAAGCCCACTGGGTACATATCGAAGATCGGCGTCGAGGGCACCAGATCGGAGATCGGCCCCCACAATGTAGCGCGCTCTCGGAAGTCGTACACACTTGGGGCATGGAGGAATGTTAGGTCGAGCATGCGAACGACAGTGTACGCGAAAATCAGCCTAGCGCAAGTGATCGCCCGGTCCGATTTTGTTAGAGATATATTAGATCCGCCCCACAACGCCTCCTTTCTGTTGACGAAGAGTCCTTACATGCTATAATTTTTTCATAGATAGGTTACTTTTTAATAGTGACAGAGATACAGATGATTGGGAAAATGACAAAGGGAGATGAGTACAATGGCTCTGCTAAATGAGGAAATCGTCCGAAATGTGAAGGATATGCTCTCCGAACTAACGAACCCGGTGACCCTGACGGTGTTTACCGACGACGAGCATTGTGACTACTGCGATGAGATTGTGCAGTTGGTCAGTGAAGTCGCTGCCACATCGGACAAGGTCAACGTTGAGCAGTACGAGTTTCATCAGGATGCCCAACGTGCCAACGCTCTGAAGATTGAGCGAGCCCCGGCAATTGCGATCGTCGGAGAGAAGGACTATGGTCTGCGCTTCTTCGGAATCCCGTCGGGATACGAGTTCTCGACCTTGCTCCACGCCATTCTGAAGGCGTCGCAGGGTCGTTCGGAGTTGGATGACTCGACGAAGTCCTATCTTGCCAGCCTCAAGACACCTATTGACTACCAGGTCTTTGTGACACCGACGTGCCCCTATTGCCCACGTTCTGCAGTGTTGGCGATGGATATGGCCGTCGAGAGCCCACTGGTGAACGCAAACGTTGTCGAGTCGGCGGAGTTTCCGGACCTCGCCAATAGCTTTAGCGTTATGGGCGTCCCCTTGACCGTCATCAACGGCAAGGAGCGCGTCGAGGGAGCGGCTCCCCCCCATATGGTCGTGGACGCGATCCGCCGGGCAGTTGCCTAGCCGCGCCGTCCAATAACAGGTCCATCATCAGGCCCGGCAGATATTGCCGGGCCTGATGATGGAATCGCACTGGTCGTGGCCAAGTCGCGCAGTCGCCGACGTTTTTGTAGTCCTTGCCTATTCGCCAAAGCCAAGCTGCAGAGGTAGAATAGTGGGGAGACGGGTAACACACTTGAGGAGAGGTGAGTCCTATGTTCGATTTCAAAATCACCGAAGATGCACCGAAAAAGGACGTCAGTGGGGGTTTGTATGATGTCGTCATCATTGGCGGTGGGCCGGCAGGGCTGACGGCAGCGATCTACGGATCGCGAGATGGCATGAAAGTTCTCGTGCTCGAAAAAGAGTCCACCGGTGGACTCGCCGCGACGACCGAACTCGTCGAGAACTACCCCGGTTTCCCCGAGGGCATCAATGGCCTGGACCTCATGGACCGCTTCCGCCAGCAAGCAGAGCGCTTCGGGGCCGAGATCGTAGAGTTTGACGAAGTCACCGAGGTCAATCCCGTGAAAAAGGGGCTGATCGAGGTTCATACAGAGGGTGGTACCGTCTATCAGGGCAAGACGGTCGTCATCGCGACGGGCAGCCGCCCCAAAAAACTGAACGTGCCCGGCGAGACCGAGTACTACGGCAAGGGTGTCTCCTACTGCGCAACGTGTGACGGGCCTTTCTTCAAGAAGAAGGATGTCATCGTGATCGGCGCGGGCAACTCCGGTCTACAGGAAGGGTTGCCGGTGCTGGAATACGCCAACCACGTCACGTTCCTCGAGTTTCTGCCCTACTCTCGCGCAGAGCAGATCCTGCAGGACCGTGCACGGAACCACGAGCGAAGCACGATGATGTTCAATACTCGTGTCACCGAGATCAAGGGCGATAAGACCGTCACCGGCGTCGTCGCCGTGAACCGTGAGACCAACGAAGAGGCATTCATCCCGGCAGCGGGTGTCTTCATCTACGTGGGGTATTCACCCGACACGAAGTTCGTCCAGGACCTGGTCGACCTCAATAAGTGGGGCTACATTGAATCCGACGAACACATGCGCACCAAGATCCCCGGACTCTACGCCATTGGCGATGTGCGGGCCAACAACCCGGCGCAACTGAGCGTATCGGTCGGCGATGGGACCAAGGCTGCACTGGACATCCGCGAGTTCTTACAGAAGTTGGACTGAAGTGGAGGAGAGACGATGAAGCCAAATGTCGGGGAGAGGGATCGATTGTTCCGGACGATCTTTGGTGTCTATGGTATGCTGCTGGGCTTTCTCTTCATCCAGGGCATCGTGGGCATCATCCTTGGTGTTCTGGGTGCCATTAGCCTGATTACGGGCATCACCGGCATATGTGGGATCTACACGCTACTTGGTATCTCAACCAAGAAAGGCGACAACGAGGAGGAAGCGGCCCAGTGAAAGCTCAGGTGACGTGGGCAGGACCCGGCCTTCGATTGGTGGGAGAGACTGAGGGTAGCCCGGCCATTGTGGTGGATTCATCCGGTGCGACCTATGGAACGCACTCAGGCCTCTCCTCGATGGAGCTGGTACTGGTGGGCCTGGCCGGATGTACAGCGATGGACGTCATCTCCATCATGGCCAAGAAGCGCCAGCCCATGACGAACCTCCAGGTGAAGGCCGAGGCCGAGCGCGCCGAGACCCACCCAAAGGTGTTCACCAAGATCCACCTGGAGTACATTGCCTATGGCGAGGGCATTGACGAGCGGGCCCTAGAACGGGCGATCGAGCTCTCGGAAGAGACATATTGCTCGGTGCGGGGGATGCTCAAGCACAGCGTGGATATTACCAGCAGTATGAGGATCGTGGCGGAGCCCAACCCGACGAAGCCCGGCGCGCTCCCGGACGCAGAGTAGTCAGCTCGTCCGTCGGTGAGCTTCTCGAACCTTACCATACCGGCCTGAGACTGGTCATGCTGCGATTGGGCGCACACGAGTCTATAGGTGGCGGCTTATACCGAGCGTTGGAGCGCGCGGAATCCGTTGGATGCGAATCGCTTCAGCTATGGACGAAGAACAGCCGCCAATGGTCCGCGCCCCCGCTGGACGACGCGGTCGTTGTATCGTTTCGGGAGGCATGTGACGAACGGTCGATAACGCCGATTGTGGCGCACGCCTCCTATCTCATCAACTTGGCCTCGCCCAACGAGGCCCTTTATCGCCGGTCCATCCACGCGCTCGTCGACGAAGCGCGACGGTGTGAGCGCCTCGCTATCCCCTATCTTGTGCTTCATCCTGGAGCGCACAGGGGATCCGGTGTGGAAGCCGGCAATGCCCGCATAGTGGGCGCTGTCGAGGAAATCCTGTCGGCGCTTCCGCATCACCGGGTGCGGATCCTGTTCGAGACGACAGCAGGTCAGGGCACCGTGATGGGTGCCGATTTCGAGGGACTGGCTGCCCTGTTAGGTCACGCGAGGGCAGACGACGATCTGGGCGTATGCCTGGACACGTGTCACGTCTTTGCGGCAGGCTACGAGATCAGGACTGCCGAGGGGTATGAGGACATGATGTCCAGATTCGACGCAACCGTCGGTTTGGACCGGCTCTACGTCATCCACATCAACGATAGCCGGCATCCTCTCGGCAGCCGGAAGGATCGCCACGAGCATATCGGTAAGGGCGAGATCGGCCTGGATGCCTTCGCATTCTTATTGGATGATCCGCGACTGGATGGCCTTCCAGGCATACTGGAAACACCCAAGAGCGAGGACTTACACGAGGATCGGGAGAACCTCGCGCGTCTGAGAACCCTTGTGCATACGGAAACACAGGCGCCGAGAAGGTCGGACGGCGAATAACCTCATAGCGTCGAGGCTTGAGTTGCTGTCGGGGATATTGTGGGATAGACACAGGGAGAGCGAAGATGAGGGCAAGATTGAGGAAGTTCCTGAAAGAGGACGGGCTCACCGTCGCGATCGTACTCGCCCTGGCGATTGCGTATATTGTGTTGCGGACGCCGGGCGATCGATTCGGGTCGATGGCCGATCTGGAATCGCAACTGGCGTCCGGAAGGCCAACAGTGGTCGAGTTATATTCTAACACGTGCAGCATCTGCTTGGTGTCCAAGCCAAAGGTCGATCAACTGGAGCGCGACATCGCGTCGCAGGCCGAGTTGCTCCGCCTGAATGTCAAGAGCGGTCCCGGCCAGGAGTTGGCCAGTCGCTGGCAAGTCTCAGGCGTGCCGACCTTCTTCGTGCTGAACGGGCAAGGCGACACCGTGTATCGGCGCGCCGGCGCGCCAGACGTGGCCGCGATCAAGGAGAGTGTGGCAGCCGTCGCGCAGAGCGTGAACTAGGAGGCAGGGCAGGCACGATAGGAGGATCCGTTGGCTGATGCCGGGGGACCGCAGCTCATCCCTGGTACGCCGATCGCCCCAATTTTCCCACTTGCTAGATACCGATCCCACCATCTCTCGGGCGTCGTCAGGGCAATCGCAGAGTCCAGTACGAAGCCAGGCGATCTGATCCTGGCCGTGGGCGCCGTCGCAGGGGCGCCGATTGCCGAGGCGGTGGCCTCCGGTCGACGCATCATTGCCCTGGACCGCAACCCCATCCACCTGCTTTGGACGCATCTCGATCTTGCCCCGGTCCCCCTCGACCGCGTCCAGACCGCTCTCACACAGCTAGGCGACCTTCCCAAGGATGGACGCCCCCTCATCTCCTATATCAACGACCTCTACGCGACCCGCTGCCCCCACTGTGGGATGCGAGCCACAGCCGAATGGTTTGCCTGGGACCGCGAGGCTGGGCGGCCCTATGCGAAACGCGTCCGGTGTCGCAGTTGTGAGACGACATACGAGGGGCCCGTCGATCGCGACGATCTGGCCGCGGCGGGTGATTTCCCCGTCCGGACCGGGCCAGCCTATCATCTGGCGCTAAGCCGCGTTGTGCCCCCCGACGACTCAGCCCACGAGCGGGTCGCCGAGCTGGTCCAGCTCTATACCCAACGAAACCTGACCGCACTGATGAACATCATCAATCGACTTCCCCAATTGCACCTTCCTGATGATGTCTTCCGTGCGGTCACGGCCCTGGTCCTGGAGGCGTTGGATCGCGGCAGCAGCCTCCTGTCAGCTTCGGCGCCGGACGAGCGTCCGCGAAGTCTGCGCCCCGCGCAGCGCTTTCTTGAGGCCAACGTATGGATGGTGTTGGAACAGGCCATAGACGCCTATGAGTACGCCGCCGCGATGGCGCGCTCGCTCGACGATACCGGCAGCCCGACCAATGCCGTGATGCCGTCGCTCTCGGCGCTCATGGCCAAGAGCCGACGGTGGATGCCTCCTCCTGGATAGCTCAATCCAGGATCTGGATCGCAGCCAGATCGACCGATCCGTAGCGGCGGTCGTATTCGAGATCCGCCCGCCCGAAGCTGCGGTGTGGGCACTCTCCATGCTGTGGGCCTCATGGTTGTCGCACGATACTCTGGCGCACGGCTTGCACGGCTTTCTCAGCCGACGCCGCCTGGACTGGGAATGGTACCGCAAGAGCCTGGCAGCGGCCCTGCGTCAGTTGACGCCTCTATTGCAGCCGGGCGCGCCCATCTTGGCGATCGCGTCGGACGATGGTCTGGCATCGGTCAAAGCCGTTCTCCATTCAGCGGCCGAGGCGGATCTGCAGATCGACCGGTGGATCGCTTGTCCCCCGTTGGGCTATCGCATCGTGCTGCGCGATGCGGGCGAGGCGTTGCCATCGGAACGGCAACCGAGGTTTGCCACCTCGCACCCACGTGCCACGCACGAGACACGCGAAATCGCGGAGAGCATCCTGAGCCGTCGCGGCGAGCCAACCGACCGCCAGGAGGTCAGCGCTATCAGTCTGATCGAGTCCGAGGATCCCGATCTTCCTGAGTTGGCCGATCCTGGCGACTCTGTGTTGATGTCCCTGTCAGATCGCTACGTCTGGCTTCACGCAGCACAGAAGGCTGAGGCCCCCCTGGGAGATCGCGTGGAGGAGGAGATCCTCAAGCTGCTTACAGACGCGCCGCGTTGGCGGCGCGAGAGTCTGATAGCCGCGGTCTATACTGCGTTCGGCGGTGCGTTGTCTCCAGAGCCCGAGCTGGTCACGGCCTGCATCGACGCCTACACGGCAGCGGATGAAACAGGTCGTCTGTCGCTACGTCCCGAGGACGAGCCCGACCGGCGCAAGGCCGAGGCCCAACAGATGAAGGAGGAGGTCCAGGCCCTGGGTGAACGGCTCGGCTATGGCGTGGGGCGCCGACTCAACGGCGACATCGTCTGGAAAGAAGGACAGAGCCGACCATTCCTCTTTCGGTGTACGACGACTGCTCTCCTGGGACCGCATCTTCTCAAGTCCCCCCCGCCCTGCGATGGGGCGCGATGCTTGATCATCCCGGGGGGGCGAGCCGCCTTGACCGCGTTGAAACTACGCCGAGACCCGCGCCTGTCGGAGCTGACACGCGTAGATCGATGGGCGTTCGTCAAGTTCCGGCATCTGCGCCGAATGGTCGAGGAAATCCACGAGAGGTCCGACATTGAGGTCATCCTGGGGCTGGATCCCATTGTCGAACGGGAGTCCGCCCAGTTGCGGCTGCCCTTTGAGGGCCAGGCTCCACGGTGATCCGCGCCCGGAAAGCCTTGCGAAAGTATCCCGAACCCCGATTGTAGTCGCTGGAGCTCGGGACGCCCTTGCGAGATTATCTGCCCTAGAGCTGGAAGCCCCCTTTGGCTACCACGATCTTCTCGTGGTAGTTTTGCGTGTAGGTCAGGAGCCTCTCCTTAAGCTGATGCCACACCGCCGAGGTCGTGAAGGCTTCAAGCATATGGATGTCATCGCTCACAAACCCGATCCGCATCTGCGGCCAATCGCCGTGAGCCGTGAACCAGGCATCGGTCAACTGCAGGCCCGCCTCCTCCATCTTGGGAGGCAGGTCCTGTGTGATGAAAGCGAAGCACGCCTCTTCCTGACCAGGAGCGATGTCCCAGGTCATCAGTAGCTTGATTGGGGTGCTCACGCTACTCCCCTCCGAGGTCGGTCAGCAGTTGTTGGGCCTGCTCGGCCCACACGGTGGGAGGATTGGTGTCGAGGAACTTCTCCAGCGTCGCACGTGCTTTGTCGACCTCACCGACCGCTGCATACGAACGTCCCAGTGCAAACAGCGCCTCTCTCATCTCCGGCTCCTGCTCCAGCGCGCTCTCCAGAAGCGTGATGGCATCTGCCATGTTGTTCTGCAACATATCGATGTTAGCCATCCCAACCAACGCCTCAGGTTTCTCAGGCGTGATCTCAAGCGCTCGCTCGAATTCCGCCTGCGCCTTCTGGAGTAGATCCGCATCCGGCTCCACCGCCCCCATAGGGTAAGCCTGAACCAGGTAGGTGGCCCCCAGTTGGTAGTGCGTGTCGGCGTCCTCAGGGTCGGCCTCGAGTGCGGACTGGAACTCCGCGAGCGCCTTCTCCATATCTCCTGTCTGATAGGCCAACACGCCGAGATTGTGATGCACAGCGGCCGCGCGGTCGGGCTCCAGCGCCAGCGAGCGCATGAAGTGGTCTTCGGCCATCTGGTAATCTCCGAGATTGAACATCACGAGGCCCAGCTTGAAGTGCGCCTCCGCATTCTCATCATTGGTGCTGAGGATCTGCTCGAGCTCGGCCTGAGCACTCTCGTATTGTCCGGCATCGATCTCGGCTTGGATGGCATCCATGGAACCCAGATCCGTCGCCGGCTGTGCCGGCGACGCCTTATGCGACAGGGAGATCGCCGCCACCATGCCACCAATAAAGACCAGAACGA
Organism: uncultured Chloroflexia bacterium; assembly: GCA_963751345.1. Classification (GTDB taxonomy): domain Bacteria; phylum Chloroflexota; class Anaerolineae; order B4-G1; family SLSP01; genus PWVB01. The sequence goes on along the minus strand of CAVVUS010000049.1, from coordinate 96,223 downwards.
TAGCAACACCCAGTATCAGACGGCCTCGTCGCATAGATAACCTCCACACGGGATGGCGCCACGGACCTTAGGCATAGGGTTCGAGGAGCACAATCTGGGTTTCCTCCGGCTCCACACCGGCCGTAACTTTGAGACTGGGCACCGTCGTGGGATGTGCGACGCCCATCTCCTTCAGGAAATAGTCTACCGGCCCCCGATCCACGAGTAGACCGGGCGTGGCATACTGCATCGGAATGACAATGTCCGGCTCGATCAAGCTCACGGTCTCAGAAGCCATCGTCATCGTGAGGCCATCAGAGAGACCCACAGGCATAAGGAGCACGTTGACGCGTCCGATAGGCTCAATCTGCGCCTGGGTCAGCGACTGTCCCAACGCGCCCAGATGACACACGACCACGCCCTCAAAGTTGATGGCAAAGATGACGTTTTGTGCCGCGCCCGCCCCGGCCTGCCCGGTCGATGCGATGCCGGTGATGAAAACCCCACCGATCTCGTACTCCCCGGGGCTGGCAACGGTATGGATCTCGCCCTGCAATCCGGGCCAATGAGCCTCATGGGGATCATCCATTAGCTGACTCCACGTCACCACACTTACCCCGGCCCGGGGCAAGTGCAGGCCTGTCGAAGCTTCTTCGAACGGATCGGTCACGATGGTGGGACAACCACGTTCGCTGAGTCGGAAGCAGCCCAGCCCGTACCAAGCGATTTCCATAGATCAAATGACTCCTGGATTCTAGCGTAGCCAGATTATAGTCACAAAGGGTCGCCTGGCAAAGCCCACTCGGGCACCGTACTCTCTCTGCGGAGGCTAGGATGGCACCTACTCGTGCAAGCGCACCCGCCCGCGCAGGCATTTGCCGAGCCCGAGGCGTCTGGCCAATGTGGCGTGTCCCTGGTCTTAGCGGGGTTAGAAGGCAGAAGCCTCTGTTGTGCCGTGAGGCGGGTCATGCTATAATGCTTATAAGCACCCAGAGTGAGAGGCCAGTATGACGAAGCGAGCCGTCCAGTTCATTCCGCCACAGAAATCCCGCCAACTGACGGACCTGGCTGATCGGGCCAAGCTCAGCATCTCGCGCTACGCAGGCGTTGACGTCGACTACAACGCCGTGGGGCTGCAGACCCTCGATGAGTGGATTGATCGCCACATTCGGCAGTTCCCCAACCCATCGCAAGAGATCGAGACCGTATGGTGCGCCTTCCTGGGGGAGACCTTCTGCCGCCGATTCGAGGGACAGTGGGGTATCGACAACTCCGGCACAAAGGCACGGCTCGGCGTGATATGTCCCCGCGCGGACGAGACTTCGGTCTTTATTGATGTGATGGACCAGATCCGCCGCAGGATCCGCGACGGGATGAACGAATCCCTCGCCTTCTACTACACCATCAGGGGCGTCGAGATTCGGTCGGCCTGAGCCTGAGGCCAGACCGCTCAATCCTCGTCGGACTCAGACTCGTCATCCTCACTTCGTGCGAAGGCCGCGAGTTGGGCGGCAACCTTGCTGTGTATTGAGTTGGGTGGGAATTTGCCGAGATCATCGGGCTCTCCGACCGGCTCCCCTGTCAACAGCGAGAGACCTTCGTCGACCGTCAAGACGGGATAAATGTGGAACTGCCCGTCGCGTACGGCGGAGATCACATCTTCCTCCAGCATCAAGCTCTTAACGTTCGCGTGGGGGATGATGACCCCTTGGGTACCGGTCAGCCCCCGTGCCTTGCAGACCTCGAAAAAGCCCTCGATCTTCTCATTCACGCCGCCAATCGCCATAACGATGCCGTACTGATCCACTGCCCCGGTCACGGCCAGATCTTGGCGCAGTGGGATGCCCGAGACTGCTGAGATGAGCGCGTAGAGCTCGGCGCACGACGCGCTATCTCCCTCGATGTCGCCGTAGACCTGCTCAAAGCTGAGGCTTGCCTCCATCGACAGGGCCCTGGAAGTACCATACTGTCCACCAAAGTAGCCCATCAGCGTGAGCACACCCTTTGTGTGGATTGGCCCGCCGAGATCGATCTCGCGATGGATGTCGATCACACTGCCGCGCCCGACATAGGCACGGGCCGTCACCCGGCTTGGCACGCCGTAGCTGCTGCTCCCGTAGCTGACGACGGTCAGCGCGTTGACCTGACCTACCAGGGCCCCATCTGTCCGCACGATGAGCCGGTTCTCAAGGATCTCGCGAAGCGAGATCTCTTCCAGCAATCCCACGCGCTGCTGTTGCTGCTTGAGCGCGGTCAGGACATCCTCACGACGGACGACCTCCTGCTCGGCCTGGCGCGCCCAGTAGTCGGCCTCACGCACCAGATCCGCAACGTGGCCAAACTGGGCACTGAGGCGATCCTGGTCATCTACCCACCTCGATCCGAACTCCACGACCCTGGCTGCCGCCTCCGCGGTGAACGGCAGCAGGCTCTCCTCCTGACAGAGCGTCCGGATGAAGCGAACGTAAGCACGCTCGGTCTCCGTCGTCCGATCCACCTCGGTCTGGAAATCGACCTGGACCTTGAAGAACTTGGCGAAGTCCTCATCCAGCTCATAGAGGGCGTAAAAGACGTCCGGCAGACCGATCAGGACGACCTTGATCTCCAGAGGGATCGGCTGGGGACTGGGAGTGACCGTCCTGACCAGACGATGCCCATCGGGGGATTCAACGCGGACCATCTTCTCCGAGAGGGCGAGCTTGAGCCCCGTCCACCCCTCGTACTCCTCCAACAATGCCGTGGCATCGACGATCAGATATCCGCCGTTTGCGCGGTGGAGCGCTCCCGCCCGCACCAACGTATGATCCGTAACGCTAACGCCATATCTCACATCGTACTCAACGGCGCCCAGCAGCCGCTGGGCGGAGGGCCGCTCAACGGAGATGACCGGAGCACCCTGGAGTTCGCTGTTGTCGACAAACAGGTTGACCCGATAGCGCTTGTTGACGGGAACTTCAAGGAGCGATGCACCTTCCGTATCGCCCCTTGCCGCATCCCCAATCCGGAACTGCGGAATGTTAGAGAGGATATCGTCCCGGACCTCCTCAATGTACGTCTGAACTGCCGGCTGATCGGCATAGGCGACCCGCAGTTCATCGAGAAGCGGCCCAAGGGTGAAATCGGCCACCTCGCGATCAAGCTTGTCGATGTCAGCCTGCACCCGCCTCTCATGGTCGCGCAGATGCCGCATTTCATCATCGAGAAGGTCATCCAGATAATCGAGGTCCTGCTGGATACGTTCCTGCTCCTCGGCATTGAGCTGGCTGATCGCTTCAGGCGACAGCAATTCGCCATTGCCCACGGGGGCAATGTAGAGACCAGAGGGAGAGCGCACGAGCACACAGTTTCGTTCACGACAGGCAGCTTCGACGGACGCCAGAGCCTGGCGCTCCAGGCCCCGGTACTGCTGCTCCATCTCCTCCCGGGCACTGGCATAGCGGTCGGTATCAAACGCCTGCTGAAGACGTTCGGGAAGACCGGTGCTAAACCGCTCCATGCTGGCACGAAGTTGGCGGCCACGCCCCGGGGGCAGGCGAATGGCACGTGGCTTGTCGGGCTGAGCAAACGACGTGACGTACAGCCAGTCGTCGGGAACGGGCTCATCCGCGGCTTTCGCCTCCACGATGCGTTTGATGATCGAGCGCCGGCCCGACCCTGTAGGGCCCATCACAAAGACATTGAAACCGGGACTGCGAATGTCGAGTCCGAAATGAACCGCGTCAACGGCCCGAGCCTGACCAATAATACCGGGCTCGAAGGGCAGGTCATCCGTCACCTCAAAAGCGAGATCCGAGGCCTTGCAGGTCCGGCGCAGGCGCTCGGGTGCCAGTTCCGGGATCGTCGGTATGGTCTTGTCATTTGTCATCTGCTTTTCCAATGCGTATCAAAGGTTACCTATATGAAAAGGAGGCTGGAGACGAAACGTCATAAGGTTGACGTCCCACCTCCAGCCTGGCGTGCATACGGCGCTGGCTTCGTGTAGAGAGGAAGCCAGAGACCTGTGATCGACTAACGATGCCCGAGGTGCATGGGCATGACAACGTGGATGAATGCGTCGTCGCCGACCGCTCGCACCACCCCGGGATTGGTTGGCGAGTTAAGCTCCAATGCTACCTGCGGCGTGTCCAATGCGGAGAAGACATCGATCAGGAAACGCACGTTGAACGCAATCTCGAGTCCAGGGCCTTCAACGCTGGCGGCCAATCGCGTCGACCCCTGCCCGGACTCGGCGGAGTCCGCAGCAACCGTCAGTTCGCCCTCGTCGATGCGCAAGCTGATGATGTTGGCCACATCCCGCGCGAAGATCGCCGCTCGTTTGCATGCTTGCAGGATCTCCTCACGCCCAATCACGACCTTGGTCTTTGAGGACGCAGGAATGATGCGGCGCACATCGGGAAAACTACCGTCGATAAGCTGCGAGTTCAGGACCGTGTCCGGCATCTGGAAAAGCACCTGGTTGTGCGGACGCGTGGTCGAGATGCGCACCGGCTCCTCGAGCCCGCTGATGATGCGCATCAGCTCCTGCAATGCACGCGCCGGGATGATAACGTTGAAAGCCGAGGGGACCGCGTCGACGAGCGGAATCTCTCGAAGCGATAGACGAAAGCCGTCTGCCGCCCCCAAGGTCATCGTCTCACCCTCAAACTCGGCCAGCACGCCGGTCAGTACAGGATGGCTCTCATCCGTGGAAGCAGCAAACGTCACCTGCTCCAGCCCCGTCCTGAGCTCTCCGGCCTCCACCAAGAAGGCGTTTTCGCCATCGGGTTCCGGCACCAAGGGGAATTCGTCGGCAGAGATGCCTCGGAAGCTGGCCTTCACCGAACCGCAACTGAGCCCCAGAGTAAGCGTCGATTCATCAAGCGTCAGATTCACCTGGTCAGGGGGCAGGGTGTTCATGAGATCTATGAAGTTGCGCGCAGGCACGGTGACCTCACCCTCGGTCTCAACGCGGGCACCAACCCAATGCACGATACTCAATTCCATATTGGTCGCCGCCAGCTTCAGCTGACCGTGATCGGTCGCCAGGAGGATGTTTCCGAGGATAGGCATAGTGGTCCGGGAAGGCACAGCTCGCCCGGCGATGCCCAGTCCCTTGGAGAGGTTTTCCTGAAGGCAAGAGAGTCTCATTGAGGGCCTCCTGAGAGATCAGCGTGAAAGACGTCAGATGACCGAAGTATACCCGAAGCGAAATCTAACACAAGCTCACGGAATCAGCGGCAGGGGGAGCCGATCGCCCAATTCCGCGTCCTGTTCGATCACCAACTGGGTCGCTGCTGTCGCCAACCCGACAATGAGCCAGAAAAGCGTGACCGAATTGTGAAAGTCCAGGCTGAAGAAGAAGTGATCGAAGATACCACTGATGACGCCGCCGATGATGGCTGCGTGAACGCCATACCAGAGGGACTCGAGCTCCGGCACCCCTCGTGCAGCGTTCCGGTGCTGCCAGAATCGCCAGAGCAGCACGCCGAGCACCACCAGAAATGCGGCCAGACCAACCAGGCCCATCTGGGCAGCCACGATCAGATAGAGGCTCGCCACGGCCACGTAGATGTCGATATCAGGCGCGCCGGCAAAGCCCACACCAAGGAAGGGATAGCGCTGGATCAGCGTGAAAGTATCCTTGTACTCGCCCAGACGCATCTCGGTGGAGAGATCCTTGAGCTGGAAACCCTCCATGAAGTGGTTGACAAGCCCCTGCGACCACGGCAATACCAGAAAGAGCAGCCCGGCCACGGCGATGATGGGGAGCAGGCCGCGGTAACGCATCGCACTGATGACAATGACGGCCACGCCAACACCCACCATAGCGCTGCGTGAGACTGTCAGGATCAAGCCGACGCCAAGAATGCCGGCCAGTGCCCAGCCTACCAGCGGCGGAAAGAGATGGCGTCGCGAGATCAACTGAGGGATCAGCATTGCCAGCCCGAAGTTCAGCAAGCTGCCCAGGACATTCGGGTGAACCGACGTCGATGTGGCCCGCTTCATCAGCTCGGGGTCGTCACGGATATGCCAGATTACGCCCTGGCCGGTCGGATAGCCGAAGCGCCCAAGCGCCGATAATATACGAATTGTCGTCGTCTCCGGGATGAAGTACAGCACGATGCCGATGAGAGCAGCAGCGGACGCGCCCAGGATAAGCCAGCGCATCAACCTGCCGAGGCGTCCGACGTCACGCACCGTGTTCACGACGAGGTAGAAGAGTGCGATACTGAGCAGTATCTCCACAAAGTGACGCACCAGATAGCTCGTCAGCGCACCGTTGGCCAGGCCGGCCACAAACGCGACGATCGCCAGTAGCGCAAACACAAGTACCGGCCCGCCGAGCGGCGTTGTGATCAACCTCTGTTCCTCACCCAGCAGGAACGTAGCTGCCCAAGCAACGAAAAGCCCAAGCAACGCCAGATCGAGGAAGGTAGGGGTAAAGCCGATGCTGAATGGCAACGACCCGAAGGGCAGTAGGGTGATGACACCGATCACGCCCAAATACGCAATCTCCAGATCGGCCAGCATCCAGACCATATAGATGAGACCGGCCACGAGGATGCCGACGACCAGAGGGCCGACCTCGGCAATGAGCCAACCGCCGGCGAGCGACAGGATGAGCAGGAGCAGCAACGCCGCAGCCAGCAGATACCAACGTCGCCGGCTGAAGAGCAGCCATCGTAAGACGCTACCCTCGAAGAGGTCCTGGACCAGTGTCTGCCATTCGATCATCCGCGTTTCCCGCAGCGATTATACCGTTCCGCATGGGGTGGTCAAGAATCCGGGGCGTGGGAGAATCGGCAGCGTGCCCCGGTCTGGTCCGAGGGATACATCCTGCATTGTTGGTCGTGTCGATTTGCACATAAAATCGGCTCGTGTAGAGTAGCATAAGCTTGCAAATGTACCGGATATATGGTAATCTTGTTATAGTCTAGTCAGAGACACATCCCATCTAAGCCAGGAGGGATTAACCTATGTTCGACACGCTACTGGCCAAGGTCTTCACCGCCTTTGCCCAGGTGATGGTCAAGCTCCAACCCATCTGGGATCGGTACAAGGCACTCATCGGTCTGGTCATCGGCATCTTCATCGGGTGGTTCGTCCTGGGATGGGGCATCTTCCCCGTCAAGTGGACCAACGCCATGCCTTCCCAACTGCGCGAGGATTGGCGTTCAGCCTACCTGGCCCAGAGTGCGGACGAGTTCTACCGGACCGGTGATCTGCAGCTCCTGCAGAACCGGCTCGGGCTCGACCTCCCCAAGTCCAACAGCGTCCCCTGGGTGGCCCAGGATGGCCTGCTGGAACAGGACCTCCAGGTTGCCGTCGACAAAGCACCGACCTATCAGCTCGAGCCCGTATCTACCCGCGCTGACGGGGCTCCAACAGATCATGGCGCAGAATCCGGGTGCCGTGGTACCCGGGGAGGTCCCCGCCACCGGCGAGGGAGTGGTGCCAGCTGCCGCAGCGACACCACTGGCCAAAGTGCTGCGGGTCGTTGGTGTAGCAGCCGTAGCGCTGCTCGTCGTGGGAGCCATCGGTGTAGGTTGGTATGTGATCGCCGGCCGGCGCGGCAGAGGCTCTGTCGAGCCCGCCACGGCTGCTACAACAGCAGTCGCGCCCACAGCCGGGCTGGATTACGGAGAACTTGAGGGAGACCAGCCCGTCAAGTCGTTCAACACACCTTACGTGCTGGGCGATGATTATTTCGACCCCTCGTTCAGCATTGAGATTGGGCCAGACTTCCTGGGCGAGTGCGGAATTGGCATCTCTGAGACACTCGGAGCGGGGGATCCCAAAAAGGTCGCAGCCTTTGAGGCCTGGCTCTTCGACAAGAGCGACATCCGGACCGTGACCAAGGTGCTCGCAAGTGAGTACGCATTCAATGACCCCGACCTGAGGGCCAAGCTGGAGCCGAAGGGCGAGGTCGTTATGATGCGACCCGGCGTGGAGATCATCCTGGAGACCAGTGTGCTGCGCATCAAGGCTCGTATCAACGAACTAGAGTACGCGCAGGGCGCCAGCCTCCCACCCAATAGCTTCGTCCAGAAGGTAAACTTCGAGCTGCAATCCTGGGTCAAGCAAGGCGACCAGTTGGGCAGCTACCAGCAGATCTAGGTTTCCTCTACAGCAAGCCTCAGTGGAGATAGACAGGCTCCCCGGCACGTCTTGTGCCGGGGAGCCTGTTCTTTGTTGCTTTGTGTGATGTACGGCGTTGCTCACGGCTCTGGCGTGCCCGTCACCTCCGCGCCAGCCGGCGGCGTATATCCCGGGCCGAACGTGTATCGCGCCGGACCATGGGATGAAGTGGCTGACGAACTCATCCTGAGAGAGTACGTTGCCCTCCGCATCGCGCACGACGCGCCCTAGCGTCGCATCCAACCCATCGTGGGCACTCTCGATCTTCACCGCAGTACCCGACGCCATGGAGGCGTCATACTCGTAGACAGGGGCACCCGAGGGGATCGGATCTCCCCACTCCGGACCGATCTGCTCGACCGTTCTCCCATCCTTCGTGCTGTAGAAGAGGAATCGCAGGCGAGAGTTCGCGGTGTCCACCTCGGTGTGGATCAGGATGTGGTAAGGAGTGTCATTCTCGAAACGGAAGTCCACCAACGGCGAGTAGATGGTTGCGTCGAACCCCGGACCGAACCCGCCAATCTCATAGTAGCTGACGCGGTAGGCATGAGGCCACCGCTCCACAATAGGGTACCCCCCGAAGAACGCGGCCCGGAAGGCCGTGGTTGCCACCTGGCAGATGCCGCCCCCCACCCCGGGAACCGTGCGGTTGCCGATGATCACGTACGATTCGTCGTAACCCGCGTCCGCGGTCACCTCGCCGAGGTACTCGTTGAACGAGAAGGTCTCACCCGGCGCGACGAGGACGCCGTCGAACCTTGAGGCACCCAACCGGATGTTCCTGTCACGCGCGGAGGACGAACCCGTGAAATATGACTCGCCCTCGGCAACGAGCTCACGGATGCCCAGGTCCTCGGCCGTAATGTCATCCCCGACCTCCGGTGGTATCTCGTTCACGACCAGGGGCACCATGTGCTCGCCCGCCTGTAGCATCTCATTGATGCGCGTGACCGAGGATGCGACGTCGACCTCACGTCCGGTCACACTCGGAGTGACAACGCTGAGGCTGATAGTGTCCATATCGAACTGGAACTGAGCGTCCACCGGCTCCCGATAGAGCGCGAGCGCCAGTGGGCCCAGGGTCTGAGCCAGCGCCGCCTGGTCCAACGTCACGCTGACCCCATCGCCACTGATGTGGATCGTCAGCATCTTCGAAAGGATATCCGGCGCTATGTTCCACGGACCAGGGTCGCCCTCGCCCGGCGTGGGGACGAGCAAGATCAGGGGCGTCTCCAGGATCTGCTCGGCCATACTGAGCGCCTGTTGGGCCTGAGCATCACTTATAGCCGGGGCAACGTCAGTCACCGGCACGACGGTCTCCGTCGGCTCCAGGGCGAAGAGGTGAGGCATGATGGCGTTGAGCGTCGGCGTGATCTCGACCCGCCTGCCAACACTGCCCGGCAGCAGAACGACCTGTGCCCCATCGAGGCGGACCGCAGCGTCCTGGGTGGGGCGTTCCAGTTCCGAAGCGATGCCTTCCAAGGCGCGCGTGGCAATCTCCTCGTTCCAGCTCAAGACGGGGGAGACCCGACTGCCGTCGAGCATAAGCGTGAGCCGCTCGGACAGCGTGGCGGTGGTGCCATTGCCCCCACGCCCCAGCGCAAAAGCCTTTGCCAGGGTCGCTGGGACGTCGACAGACATGCCGACCTCCGCCGGGGAGAACGACCACCTCTGTCCTTCCGGACCGAGAAGAACGATGCCGGGCTGGTGCAGTGGGAGCGCACTCCCAAGGCTACCCGCAGCCTGATCCATCGTCATACCACCCAACGAGACGTTCCAGACCCAGACACCGGGGATAAATCGTTCGTCCAGGCCGGGGCCAAGCAGCCAACCCACGAACATCACCGCGACGAGCTCTACAGCCACCAGTACGATCAGTATGCGTGACATTGCCATTCACCCCACATTATGCCCGCCGTTGATACGCACACGGCCGGTAGATCCCGGGGATCGGCTCAGGTTCCCAGCTCCATCAGACAGAGTGCTAGGGCCCCCCAGAGTCCAACGTCCCCGCCCAACTGCGCCTTCACAATCCGGGTCTTCTCTCGATATACCTTCGGTGCACGCGAGTTGACGGTCTCGTAGATGGGATCGAAGATAAGATCGTCGGCCAACGTGACGCTTCCCCCCAGGATGAAGAGCTCCGGGTTGAGCAGATACATGAGACTGACCAGCGTCGAGCCGATATACGTGCCGGCCTCCCGGAAGACAGAAATGGCCAGGGCATCGCCCTGTTTTCCGGCCCGAGACACATCCTTCGCTGTGATTGTGGAGACGTCACCTTCAGCCCAATCGTGAAGGATTGACGCCTCACCACTGCCCAACCGCTCGCGTGCCCGCCTGGCAATCGCAGTGCCCGAGGCAAGGACCTCAAGGCAACCCACGTTGCCACAGGAGCACTTCGGACCGCGCGGGTCAATTGCCATATGGCCGACCTCGCCGCCAAGCCCCTGCCCACCTGTGAACAGTCGATTGTTGAAGACCATGCCCCCACCGATGCCGGTGCTGATCGTCATGTAGAGCAGGTCTGCGACACCTACGCCTGCGCCGAAGCGGTGCTCCGCGAGCGCCGCGACATCGGCATCATTCCCCACAAAGGCCGGCACGTGAAACCTGTCAGCCAACATCTCCTGCAACGGCACGTTGACCCATCCGGGAAGATTAGGGGCGAAGCGAAGGACGCCCTGCTTGAAGTTGAGAGGGCCTGGTGCACCAAGTCCTATGGCCGCAACGCGCGCCGACTCCTCAGCAGGCCACACTCTCCGGATCGACGAGATCACACGGCCAAAGACCGCATCGAAACCTTCGTGCGCATTGGTGTCAACGGCAACGCGCGACTCCATTTCCCGAGCCTCCGAGTAGCGCGCGGCCCGGATCTGGGTGCCCCCCAAGTCGACGGCGATGTAACAGGAAGAGGTCATCATTTGCCCCCAGCGAGTCAACGGGTGGTCCGGGACGCCGACTGCGCCCCAGACAGGTGCGCGCCCTTACAGGACGTAAGGGCGCGACATAGGCAGGCTTACCGTACGCTACCCGTGCACAAGCAGCACACAGGCCATCAACAGAAGCCAGAGCGACGAGGTCAGTGTCCCCCACAGGAGGCGCAGGAACCGCCCCCACAGGAGCCGCAGCCGCCGCTGCCGGACGACTCGGACATGGTCGCACTTCCGCCCCTTCCCCCGGTGCCGGCGAAGAACATCGAAAGTCCCCGCTTGGCGTGGAACTTGCCACAGTCGGGACAAGCAATGGGCGCGTCCGCATCCTTCATCGCGCGCCGGGCTTCAAACGACATGCCGCAGTCTTGACACTCGTACTCGTAGATCGCCATGAATCATTCTCCCAAAGGATATCGACAGAAACGTAATGAATCGAAGACCACGCGGTCAGACGCTCGCGTGGTTTATCATCTGCGTGAGTTCCTCAGCACGAACATACCCCGCGACTTCGATCTGCTGTGCAGCCACGCCGTCGACTGAGGCAACCGCTCGTTTTAGGTCCATCGCCAGACTGTGGGCAAGAGGGCAGAGCGGGGAGGAAGGACGGAACCGGTAGGAGACAGAACCCGTCGCCTCATCGACCTCCAGATCCTCTACCAGCCGCATGCGCAGCACATCGACGCCGGTCTCAGGGTCGATCACTTCAACCAGTCGCATCAGGATTCGTTCACGAAGCGTCATCTGTGTGCCCATCATCACTCCATTGCTATTATACCAAGAGTACGACGCCTTGCCAGTGGCAGCGCCACCAACTCTCGCAAGGTTAAACGGGTATCGGCTGCAGCGTAAGGGATTGACCGGCGGAGCCCCGCCGGAATGTCCCCTCCGGCATGCTGCCCTCCAGGGTTGCCAGAAACGCGTCGCCCGAACAGTGGCTCAGCCATACATGCGCGAGCTCCTCGACCGACTGCAGCACGGCGGAAGTGCGATCGACGAGATCGGAGGAGGCACCCGTCAGGTGAACGCCCCCGCCCACCCCGACCAGCCGCCCAAGCCAGGTACGCCGTATGGTGTCCAATGTGTTCAGCAGCCCCGCGTGACAGCATCCGCACAGCAGAAAGTGCTGGTCCGGCGCGACTTCCATCACCAGCGAGAGGTCATCCTCGTAGGGATCGGGGACGAACTCCCCTTCCTTCGCGATATAGTGATACGCACTTCTGCCCTCGGGGTTGGCGCGAGGCGAGATGTCCCCGGTTGTCCAGACGCCCGGCAGAACTTCCGCCGGACTGCGCTCCAGGCGTAGGTCCAGCTTCGCCGAGAGCGTATGCTCGGCTAACTTGAGCCCACGGTCCACCATATCTCCGGATGCGGCGGAGTATCGCGGCCGAAACAGCGTTGGATGAGCGTACAGCGGCGTCCCCGGGCGGAGGAGGGGCAGCAGGGCCGACAACCCGCCCGTGTGGTCATCATGTGCGTGGCTAAGGACCACTGCGTCGAGAGTGTGCGGGTCGAGGCCAAGCTGAGCCAAGTTGTGCAGCAACACTTCGCCGCTGCCGCCCGTGTCCAGGAGCGCCCTGCCATCCGGGGTTTCCACCCAGACGGCGAGGCCATGTTCGGCACGCAGCGGCGCCTCCGCACTATCATCGACGACCCATATAAGGTTGATCACGTAACCGTCCTCCAGCCTCGGTATGCTTCCGACGGAAAAGGTACCATCTTCTTGGCGGTGTGTCAATCTGTGTGCCAGCGGTCCCGCCACCCGGGTGGCCCGCCCGTTGGCAATCGAACGGAGACCGTTATAATGCCCGCTATGACCAAACGACAACTCGGCTGGCTCTTCATCGCATTTGGCCTCGGGGGTGATCTCTTCCTGTTTATCGTCGGCCGATTGGGAGGCGGTGCATGGGGCGGCATTGGCCCGTTTGAACGCGCGCTGTTGGCCGGAGGCATCGGCGTGGCCCTGATTGGCGTGCCCCTCTTGCGCTTGGGCAATCAGCCTGCCGCCGTCGAGGTGGAGCCCCGCTACAGCGTCGGCAGCTCCTCCCGCACAGTTTCCCGAGGATGGCTCTGGGTTGCCGGCGTCCTGAGTGGCGTCGCCCTCGTCGTTTTCCTGGCCTACCTCGCAGTCTACACCACCTACGCCGTGGATCTGTTCAAGTGGCCCTACGACTACGATCAGGGAGAGAGCTTCGAACTCTACGACGCAGTCCTGCACAGCATGGGAGAGTGGCCCTACCGCGACAGCAGCATCTTCCCATTCTACGCCTCAAACTACCCCCCTGTATTTCACATTCTCAACGTGCTCGTCTTTCCATTTCTTGGCAAGACGCTGCTCTCCGGTCGGGTGCTCTCATTCACCATTACCCTCCTGACTGCAGCCATGATCGGTCTCACGGTGCGCCGGCGCACGGGCGGGCTTTTCCTGCCTTCTATGTCAGGCTTGGCTTACCTGGCGTCGCCCTTTGTCTACCACGTGGGGCCGCTCTGCCGGCAGCATCTGACCATGGTCTTTCTGGAGGTGCTGTCTGTCTATTTCATCGCCGCCTCGAACGACAAGAAGCACGGCACCCGTAACCTGCTGCTGGGCCTTCTCTTCCTCTTCCTCGCAGGTTATGCGAAACAGCTCGCGGTATTCACCGCAGTCGCCGTCTTTGGGTATCTTTTCCTCCGCCGTCCCGCTCGTACCCTGGGGATGATCGCTGCTTTCGGCCTGGTGTTTGGCAGCGTCTTTCTGCTGATCAACTGGGCTACCGACGGGTACTGGTGGATCAACACCATATCGGCCAACGTGAACGCCTTTCTGTGGCCGCAGTTGCTCGCCCTGACCCGAACGTGGCTCAAAGTGCACCTGCTCTTCATCCTGCTGTCGGTGGCTGTCGTCGTAGTCGAGACGTACCGAAGCCGGATCTCCGTCTACAGTCTCTGGTTTGTGGCATCCATTGGGACCGGGATGATGTCGGGAAAGTGGGGTGCCGGCGAGGCATACTGGATCACCTCGGTTGCCGCGGCGATCATCCTCTCGGGGTTCGCGCTCGGAGGACTGCGCCTATGGGTGGCCAACCACCGTCCACGATGGCTGGGCGCAGCGGCGGCGCTCGTGCCGATGCTCCTGATCGGGCAGGCGACGCGAATGGTGCATCTGCCCACCGAAGGGATAGTCTGGGGGCGCGTGGCGGATCTGCTTGGCGTGGCTGGCCGACCATCGGCCTATGCGGATTACCCCTACTACGACGTCGTCGGCTATACACAGGTGGGGCACCTGATGTTGCCGCGCGACTACGAGGGTGGAGCGCAGATTATGGCCTATGTCCGGGAGACGGACCTCCCCGTGCTGAGCGAGGAAGCCGCCTTCACCATGCTGGCAGGAAAACAGGTCATCACCAACCCGACCCAACTTCTGAACCTCTACAACAATGGCCTCCTGGACACACGTAACCTGGAGACGATGATAAGGCGCGAGGCCTTTGGGTTGGTGATCATGAGGGCGCAGTTCTATCCGCCGCCCGTACTCGCGGCGATCGGACAACACTATGGGCTGGTCGAGCACATACCTATGAACGGCTTCAACTACATCATTATGAAGCCGTTGGGGCAGCCACAGTGAGACCCTTCGGAGTCAGGGCTCCGTCCCGTTCTGCTCCTGCATCTGGACGTAGTCGGACCCGAGAATCACGACGACGTCATACTCCGCAGTGGGATTGGCACCGTTGACCACGGCGGACTGCGGCAGCCCGAGCCGCGACAACAACTGCACTGCCGTCATCGGCTTATCGCGGTTGAGGATGACCAGCGACGTATCGTAGTCCTGCCGGTCCGCATTGTCGTAGTAGGTGATCGGGATGCCGTTGGCGACGAGGAACTCCTTCGTCGCATAGGCGAGGCCGGGCGTCTTTGTGCCATTGAGCACCGCAATGGTGGCACCCTCCTGTTCGACCGTCTGCAGCCCATCGTTCACCGTGCTCAAACCCAGGAACTGGTCACGGACCTCACGGATCTTGTCGCGCAGCGGGATCAGGATCTGCGCATCATCGGGAGTCTCGGCTGCCAGCGTACAGGTCTCGTCAATCGCGTAGTAGTGGCGGTTCTCGGCGGGCACCTTTGTGGCCAGATTCGCGAGGGCAATGATCTCGTCGAGTTGGAGATTGGGATCTACTTTGACCGAGTCTTCGACGGTTTGCAGAATCTCGGTGGCGCGCGTCGCCAACTGCGGGAGAAGCTTCTGGTCGGTCACACGGGCGAGCACCGCGTCAATCACTTGCTGCTGGCGCCTCGCACGATCGAAATCGCCACCGGTCGTGTGTCGCACACGGGCGTATTTCAACGCCATCTCGCCGTAGAAATGCTGGAGCCCGGCGTCGATGTGGAGCTGTTCGCAACCATAGTCAGGGGTGGGATAGCAGTAGTCGTCGATCGCCTCGGGAACGTCGATGTCGACGCCGCCGATCATGTCTACCAGATCGATAAACGCCTGGAAGTTGATCCGCACGTAGTAGTCGACGTTGAGACCCAGATTGTACTCAACCGTCTCTACGGCAAGCGCAGGCCCTCCGCCCGGATGGTTGTAGGCATCGCCCAGCGCGTTGGCCGTGTTGATGCGGTTTTCGGTGTAGCCCGGGATCGGCACCCACAGATCGCGAGGGATGGACATGATCCCCGCCTCCATCGTAACCGGGTCCAGCGTCGCGAGAATCATCGTGTCGGTCCGCCAGAAATCCTCCTCTTGCGCTCTCTCATCGACGCCAAGGATGAGGACGGTAACGCGGTCTATGCCGGTCCACACCGGCAAAGTCTCGCCCTCCACACGTTCGACATTGGAACTGCCCTGGTCCGGTGGCTTGCTGATCGTGAAATCGGGCAGGATGTCGGACTGGGCAATCTGTTCGCGAACGCGGTTGTACACAACGTATCCTGCCACGCCGGTGCCAATCACGTAGATGAACACGAGCCCCAGTCGTATCAGGAGCGAATAAGGGCGCCGCGACGCGTCGCTTGGGGCTTTGCGGTATCGGTCATGTTGGCATCACACAAAGAGAACGCCGGGCAGGCGTGCCCGGGATCACGGTTCAGGCACCTGGAAGTCCTGACCCAGGACGATCACGATATCCTGTGAGGCATTGGGATCCTGGCCCTGCACGACAGCCGTTCGGGGCAATCCCAGCACCTCCAGCACTTTCGACAGTGTCACAGGCTTCTCATGGTACAGCACGACCCGGGTGATGGTATAGTCCTGACGATCCGCATTCGCAACCTGGGCAACATCAACACCTGCGGATTGGAGCAAATCAGCTGTCGTCCCGGCGAGCCCGGCGCGTGAGGTCCCATTGAGGACGGCCACCGTGGCAACCTCCGGGGTCGGCGTGGGGATGACGACCTGTGTGGCCTCCGGCGTATCAGCAGTCGCGGGCACGCTCTCGAAGACGTAGTCCCGTACCTCGCGCATCCGATCGCGAAGTGGAACCAGGACCTGTGCGCCATCCGGCGTCACCCAAGGCTGAGTGCAGGTCTGGTCGATGACGCCCAGCCGGATATCCTCCTGGTTTACGTGGGTCGCCAGATTCGCCAACGCCAGCATCTGGTCGAGGGCCATGTCTGTCGACACGGAGGACTGGATCGTCTCGTAGATCTGGGGTGCGGTTCGGCCGAGCTGAGGCAGCAACTCATAGGAGGTGACGCGATCCAAGAGCGCCAGCATCACCTGCTGCTGGCGACGAGCCCGATCGAAGTCACTGCTGCCGTGGCGCGTCCGCGCATACTTCAGCGCCATCTCGCCATCGAAGTGATGCCATCCGGCCTCGATATAGAGTGGATCGTAGCCATAGTTGTAGTCGGGATAGGTCGGATCGTTGATCGTCTCCTCGACATCGATATCGATGCCGCCCACCTGGTCGACCAACGTCACGAACGCCTGGAAGTTGACGCGCACATAGTAGTCAATAGGGATGCCGAAATTATACTCAACCGTGTCCATCGCCAGGGCGGGTCCGCCCCCGGGATAGTCGTAGAGGTCGCCAAGGAAATGGGCTGTATTGATGCGCCCATCATTGTAGCCGGGGATCGGCACCCAGAGGTCCCGCGGAATCGACAGAGCGCCGGCCTGTTGAGTGCGAGGATCCAGCGTCAACAGCATCATCGTGTCCGTGCGCCACGGCCCCGTTTCTTGCGAACGTTCGTCAATGCCCAGGACCAGAACCGTCACCCGCTCCTGCCCATCCCACGTGGGCAGTAACTGGCCAAACCCATATGTGACATTCTCACTGGGTGCGGTGTTGGCCGGCAGGCCCGGTGCAACCCCCTGGGTTGCCAGGCTGCCGCGAACCCATGCAAAGAGAAAGAGGACCACCACAATGCCGATCGTAAGAAGCAGGGCGACAAGCATCCCAGCTAACAGCACCGGTGCGCGTTGGGCCCGTCCAGTAGATCGTCGTCTCGTCGTCATAGCTCCTGTCGTCTAGATGCCGTCCGCGGCAACTAGAGCGCCATTATACCACGCCAACCGATTAGAGAATCGAGAATGGAAGAATCAGAGAAGCGGAGAAGCAACACGGGCCCTTCTCGGGGCGCCCAAGCCCACTCCGCATCTTCATTCCCTATTCTCTATTCCTTCATTCCCCAATCCCACCATTCGTCGTATCGCGGCGTCCCAGCGATCCACAGCCGACTCCAGGTCATAGTGGGTTTTCACGAACTCCTGGCCCGCGTGGCCAATATGCGAGCGGGCGTCGGGATCTCGCAGGAGACCACAGACCGCGGCAGCAAAATCGGCCGGCTCATCGGCCGTGAGCAGATGCTCGCCCGGCACGCCACCGACGCCGTGGTTGCATACGCTCGTCGCGACCACGGGAACCCCCATCGCCATGGCGTCAACCACCTTTTGAAGAAGCCCGCCCGCCACCAACAGCGGCGACACGAAGACGGTGGCCGAACGGTACCACACAGCGAGATCGTCGACGAAGCCGGTGACAAAGACATGGGTGCCATCCGACCGCGCCCGCAGCGCCTCCGGGGGATCGCCGCCCACAATGTAGAGGCGAGCCTCGGGCTGCTGTCGGAGCACCTGGTCCCACACGTTGTCCAGGAACCACGCAATCCCGTCCCGGTTGTGGTCGCGGGACATAGCCCCCACAAAGAGCAGGTTAGCCGCACCCGGCACGGCTGACTTCCCGTCCCCGATTTCCCCAGCCTCAGGTTCACCTGCAGGCACCTAACCGCCGGCGGATGCATCTGCGGGTCACCACTGCAGGCGTGAGCGGCACCATCAGCAGGCGCTCAGGATCACACTCCAGGGCGAGCAGGCGGCGATCGCCCTCGGAGATGGCCAACATCAGGTCGTATCGCCGGCACACCCAGGGCTCCAGCCGTCTCAGCAGCCCGCGTAACGCGGACAGCGTGATCCTGCGTATTCCGGTGGTCCTCCGAAGGCGCTGGTCGAGCAGGAACCAATTGATGTCCTGAGTCCGATAGCTCGCGGGGGGACGCCTGAGGCCAAGCGCGGTAACGGCGGTCTGCGTTGTCTCGACATGGACGAAATCTGGACGTTCGGAGCGGATTGCACTCCTCATCATGGACCGCAGGTCCAGGTAGCTGCGCAGAAAGGCTATCAGGCGCGGGCCTCGGCGGCTCCGGTGATGTACGACCGTGTAGACCGTATCGCAGATTGCCTCAACGACGGGGAGATGCTTGCGCTCGTCATCGGCAATGCGGGCGACAAGTGTGAGGCGGTGCCCGCGGCGGTGCAGTGCCTCCATCAGCCGGTAGAGCGACTCCCCTCCGGCATGACCGACCGAGGGGGCGGGGAACTGTTTGTAGGCGATGAGAATGTGCGCCATACGTATCGAATGTGCCGATCTCGCGCGTACGCAGCGGATGCGGCTGCCGCAGCCGCTGCGCAAACCACGGCGCATCCTGCGGTTCACGGGCGCCCGTGGACGCGGACTCACCTGCGGCTCAGGCCGCGGGCAACCTGCGGCCCAGGCCGCAGGCATGAGCTGCACGATGAGCTCCGGGCGGTTGCGGGCCTGACGGTAGAAGAAATCCGACAACGTCCTCTCCACCGCGCGCTGTACGGCGGCGGGCGACGTGTTGGGACTGATGCCCTTCATCACACCTCTGATGATATCCATCGCCTCGGGCAACAGCTCGGCCATCGTCTCGGGCGATGCGATCGCCCGATCCGTGATCCGGGGTTGTCCCACGATCTTCCCGGTGACCTCGTCATACACAATGGACACAGCACAAACTCCCGTCTCGCCAAGGCCGTCCCGTTGCCTGATGAGATCCTGGCTCATCGCATCCCCGACCCAATTGCCGTCCACGAAGACGTACCCGCCAGGAATCCGCTCCCCTACCTCCACGGCGTCCTCAGAGAAGCGAAGCACATAGCCGTTCTCGACGACGGCGATGTTCTCCGCCGGTACCCCCACCTGCCGGGCAAGCTCGCCATGGAGCTTGAGATGCCGGAGTTCGCCGTGAATGGGAACGAAGAACTTGGGACGCAGAATGCTGATGAGGAACTTCTGCTCCTCCTGGCTAGCGTGGCCGGAGACGTGCACGGGAGCCACCGGATGATAGACGACGTGGGCGCCCTTCTGGAAAAGTCGGTTGATGACGCGATGAACCGTCTCCTCGTTGCCCGGAATCGTATGCGAGCTCAGCACCACCGTATCGCCGGGGATGATGCGAAGTGAGGAGTGGCGGCCGGTCGCCAGCTTGCCCATGATCGACCGTGGCTCGCCCTGCGCGCCCGTAGCGATGATCGCGACCTGGTGCGGGGGCAACTGGTTCGCCTCCTGCAGGCTCAGGATCAGGTCGTCGGGAACGTCGAGATAGCCCAACCTCCGGGCCATGCGCACGTTCTTGACCATACTCGTTCCGGCGATGGCCACCTTGCGGCCGAAGCTCTCTGCGACCTG
The DNA here is from genome assembly GCA_963751345.1 of uncultured Chloroflexia bacterium. Taxonomy (GTDB): domain Bacteria; phylum Chloroflexota; class Anaerolineae; order B4-G1; family SLSP01; genus PWVB01. Next base: position 76,281 of record CAVVUS010000049.1, on the reverse strand, counting down.
CATCACCTGTTGGATACGCGAGATCAGCGATGCGAACGTCGCAACGAGCACGCGCCCTTTTGCGGGACGGAAAACGTCCGCCAACGTCGCGTTCAAAGACTGCTCTGACAGCGTCCGCCCGGGCTGATCGGCGTTCGTGCTGTCGGCAAGCAGCGCCAATACCCCGCGCTGGCTGAACTCTGCCAGCTTCGCGATATCGGTCGGCCAGCCGTCGACCGGTGTATGGTCGAACTTGAAATCACCGCTGTGGACGATCAGGCCCAACGGCGTCGTGATGCCCAGTCCCACGGTATCGGGAATACTGTGACAGACATGGTAGGGCTCCACCTGAAAGGGACCTAGGTTCAGAACCTCGCGCGGCTGGATCGTCTGAAGCTTGACCCGTTTCTGCAGTTCCCGGTTCAGCTTGACCTCGATCAAGCCGCGCGTCAGCTTCGTAGCGTAGACGGGTGCGTCGAACTCCTGAAGAAAGTGAGGGCAGCGCCCCGATGTGGTCCTCGTGTCCGTGGGTGATGACAATACCGCGGATGCGGTCTTCTTTGCCCTTGAGATAGCGATAGTCGGGGATGATGTAGTCCACGCCGGGCATATCGCTCTCCGGGAACATCATACCTACGTCAATGACGAGGATGTTGCGCCCGTATTCCAGGGCCATCATGTTCTTTCCTACTTCCCCCAGGCCTCCCAGGGGAACGATCTGTAAACGCTCCATATAAACCCCACCTTTGATGACTGCTTGACACAAACCTAGCTTCCGGAGATTCCTACGCTATAAAAACCACGAGAACCGGAGCCGAGGCGAAATCAGCGAAAACGGCGCCGGCCTGGGGAAACCCCTACCAGACCAGCGAGGATCGGCAGCATACCCTTGAGCGCGGTCGCGACCGCGTGCCGATTGACAATACGAGGCATGGTAGCACAACGGGACAGGCGTGTCAAACCACAGCGAAAGTCAGGACAATCTAACCTTGCCAGGGTCATGCGTGCAGAACGGCCGACCGCGATAGCCCTGGGCGTCAACGCTGCTTGACACGTCAGGCCTTTATGGTACGATAGCCCGCATTGATGCCCCCATCGTCTAGTCTGGTCTAGGACACAGGCCTTTCAAGCCTGGTACATGGGTTCAAATCCCGTTGGGGGCACCTATGAGAAGCCCGGCACGAAGCCGGGCTTTGTAGTTGGTCAGAGCAGGGATGGCGGACGAGCGCGTAGACCCATCCAGGGGCTCCCCAGGCCGGCTTCGTGCCGGGCTTCAGCCTGATGAACCGTGTGCTTCCTGATCTAGTAGAAGAGATAGTCCCAGTCTTGCCCCGTAAGATCGTTCCACGGAAAGTCAGGTCCGACCATAGCGTCACCGTACTCGGCCACGGGTAAGCCGATCGACCTATACATCGGCATCATGCCACGCCGGTTGCCCATCAGAAGCGCTCCTGCCAACTTCCCATCGACGACCCGCACTTTGCGGTACGTCCGGTCAGTCTCCAGAAGGTGGACCACGCCGCCCTCGGCGTTGGGCTCGCCGATGTAAGCGTAATGAATGTCGTAGAGGATGGATGCGTTCATGAAGGGATACTCGGCGAGGCTCGCTTCGACGCCGGTCATACTACACCCACCTTGCCCTGACGCGCCAATCCAGCCAGATCCGTGTCGGTTGCCAGCGGCCCTGCGCTGCTGCGTACGTTTCGGTGCAATCGCCCGCCGCATAGATGTGGGGCAGATTCGTAGCACAGTGTTCGTCAATGCGGATCGCGCGACCAACCTCAAGGCCCAGCCACCTCAGGGAACCGGGCCCTCACCCCGATTGACTGCACGAACAGATCAAACGCCCACGTCTTGCCGCTCTTGAAGTGGGCAACCTGACCCTCAACGTGGTCGACAGTGTCGCTCAGGAACAACTTCAGACCATCAGCCCGGATTCGCCGCTCCAACCACTTCCCTGCCGGCCGGTCCAGCAAGGGCGGCCCAAGAAAGTCCATGAGTTGGACGATCGCGGTGTTTCTCACCCCAATCTGCACCAAGGCACCCGCCAATTCGAGGCCTAGGACGCCGCCGCCGAGGATTAGGACCCTAGTGTCCGCGGTCACCCGTGCCTTGATCTCGCGAGCTCGGCCCAGGTGCGATAGGCCAACGGATCGGCCAGACCATCTATCGGGATCACGTTGGGGCTGGCACCGGTGGCGATCAGAAGTCGATCGTATGGGACGCGATCGCCGTCCTTCAGCAACACTTGCTTGCTCTCGGCATCCACCTGAACGACCGAACCCGTGATGCTCTCGATACGCATGGCATCATAGAACGCAGACGTCCTAGCATACATCATCTCGGTCGTATTATCCTCGGCAATCCACTCGGACAACGACGCTCGATAATAGTACGGCTCGCCTTCGTCCGCGATGACCGTGATCCGGCCTGCCGCATCTCTGCGACGGATTTCCTGGGCCGCCGTGGTCCCTGCTACCCCATTTCCGACGATGAGATGGCGCGTCGCGCCCATTATGCACCTCCCCGCGTCGCCACTTCCGCCGCTACCATAAGCTCCCACAACGGGACGTCAGCTTCCTTGAAAGGCTCAGCAAAAGACTCCCAACAGGTCACACACTCACACGCCATTCCCGCAGCGCCCTTCTCGGCCACGATAGCCAGCTTATCCTCGTGGAGTTGGTGGTTCACCTCGGGGTTGGCGTGAATGTTGTAGTAACCACAGCAGACGCACTCCTCAGGCGATTCCGCGATCTCGACAACATCCGCCATCCGCGCCAGCAGTTGGCGGGCCGGATCAGGATTTCCGAGCTTCTTCGTGATGTGACAAGAGTCGTGAATCGCAACGGGATACCCGAGCTTCTGCCAGGAGAGGCGGTCAGCGTGCTGAAGCAGCCACTCAGGCGTCGTAAGTGGCTCCCACGATGCACCGATCTTCCGCTTGAGCCGGACCAATCCCGCATAACACTCAGCGCACCCGGTGACGATCACCTCCGGGTCAACTTTGCCGATGAGCGTCTCCAGATGCGTCAGCATCTGTTGGCCGTAGCCCATCTTGCCGGTCAGGTACTGTGGCCAGCCACAGCACGAGCGCACGCCCGCCAGCACCTCATAGTCCAACCCCAACCGGTCGGCGAGCTGCAGAGTGGCAGCCGGGGCCTTTGAGGGCGAGAACACATAGCATCCGAAGTAGAACAGCAACGGTTTGTGCTCGAGCTTTGCCTTGTCGACGTGCTTGCCCAATGGGCCAACCTGGAGCCGACCGATGATGTTATACAGCGAGATGAGTAATTGCTGGTCCTGGCGACCCTTGAGATTGTAGTACTTCCGCCACTGGCTTGGTATCGTCGGCAACATCGCTTTCAGCATCAGCATCATGTGATCACGGTGCACGCCGGCCGGACAAGCAAGCGTACAGTCGCCGCACTGCACGCACTCGGTGACGAAAGTCTGAACCCGTTCGGTCCATACTCCGGAGACCAGCACAGAATCCAATTCATTCTGATTGACATCCAGCCGGTTAACGGGACAGGCGCGCATACAGTCGTTCGCTCCGATGCAGTTATCGAGACCGAAATCCACGATGCGCTTGAGGCTTGCCTCGAACTCACCACCATCCCATTCCATAGCCCAGACTCCTCTCAGTCCCTACGCATGTACTCAGTCGATGTCGTCAGACACAGGCTGGTTGTCGTCCTTGCCCGCATCGTCTTGCCGAATCTCCGCGCGCGGCGGTCTTTTCGCTGCTCGGCGTCGGAAGACGGCAGCGATGATCGATACCAGGATGATCACGCCCGTATCAAGAGCAATTGCCACAGCCGACTTCCATGGCGCGCCTTCGGCAACGGATTCGCCCAGAAGAACAAAGGACGTGCTCCCGGGCAGAATGCCCAAGACCGTCGCAAGAAGATAGGTTGGCACCCCCACTTTGGTCACGCCGGCCACGTAATTCTGCAATTCCCACGGCAAGACCGGAATGAGCCGGAGCAGCAACACAAAGATGAAGCCGATCTGGGTCTCCGACTGCTCGTACAAATCTTCCAGCTTGCCACCCTCCACCTTGGACGCAACCCAAGTGCGCCCAAGCTTACGGGCAATAGAGAATGGGATCAGCGACGAGAGTGGGGCGATAGCGAGGACGAGCGCGAGCCCCCAGCCCAACCCAAAGAGCAGCCCCGCCATCGGGGACAGAAACGGGGCGATGCCGGGAATGGGAGAGCTAATGGTGTAGACGACAGCGTAGACCAAGGGCGCCCACGGCCCTGCATTTCGGATGAATGTCTGGAGCCTTTCGGTATTGACGAGGTGCTGCCCTGCGATCAACGGCCAGATTAGGGGTGCGACGAAACTGACGGCCAGCAGAAGTACGGCAATCCAGGGTCCTTTCCCACGGCCTCGGCTATCTGCAGCAGCAGGGTACACGGAATCGCTACCAGTGCCCAGATCCTCTCGGCTCGACCTGTAGGCCTGGGCAATATCATCAGGCGTGGCCCCAAGGTGGAAATACCTAAACCGGTACCACCCCGTCAGGCAGTACTGACGGAACGGCCCGCGCTCCAATAGTCGTCGGCTTGACGAAGAGACTTGGAGCGGCAGCGGCACGATGCGGATCTTTCCCTGTTCGTGGAGCAGACGTCCCATCTCTACGTCTTCCATTAGTGGGATCTCCGGAAAGCCCCCGACTGCTTCGAAGGTACTCCGCGACATAAACTGCGCCCGGTCGCCGTGAAGGAGCCGCCAGTTGTCTCGGATCTTGATGCGGTTAATGATATGGACGAATCCCCGTGCCGGCTCGAAGATGCGCTGGAATCCACCGCCGCTAACCTTCCGATCGGAGAGGATGTCGATCACGGCCTCACGCCACCCCATAGGTAGCCGGGTGTCCGCGTGACAAAAGACCAAGACGTCGCCCTGCGCCAGAGCTGCCCCTCGATTCATCTGCACTCCTCGGCCGCGCGGCGCTTCGACCATCACCACATCCGCAGGGACCAGGGCTTGCGTGCCATCGGTGCTTCCTCCATCAACCACGATGATCTCCACTTGTCCGTGGGCATAGCCATCTCGCGCGGCCTCGACACATGCTGCAATGTTCGCCGCCTCGTTGAGCGCCGGGATGATGACAGAGACGAGCGTCTGTACCTTTGAGATCATAACCCTCCTGCGCGAGCGGCAATATCTCGAAGGGCGTCATCGGGTCTCACGCTCGGACGCACTGCTAGGGAGCCTTACGCAGATAGACCTGGACGGTCGGCTACAGCGTCAGCAGAGCCATCTATAGACGTCTCGCGCATGCCCTCGCACGCAAGATCGATCCCAGCGTCTTCCCCACTTTGTAGGCGCGCACCGATGCACGCTCCTGCTGCACCAACCGGGGAGGCAGGTGCCGCTCCTCGATGGCATCGAGGAAGCCGTGGCGTCCCACCACACCACCGACCGCGCAGTCACTGCCAAAGCCACAGGTGTAGCATTGCGAGTATCCGTCGGCATAGGCCGATCCGATCACCGCCATTTGGTTGGATGCCATCATCCGCTCGATGTATGTGATGACCGCCGAGTCCTGAGAGCCTCCGTCCACGCCGACGGCAACCCCCAGCTTTCCGGCAAGGCTGAAGACCTCGCGGTGGCGAAAGCAGAAGGTGCGCTCCAAGCAAGCATGTCCCAAGGCATTGATCATTCCGTAGTAATTCGGTGCGCCGAAGACGACAGCGTCAGCCGCGAGCATCTTCTCGCCTATGGGAGGCCAGTCGTCATCAACCTTGCAGCGATTGTCTGCTCCACAGCGCGTGCAGCCACGACATCCGCCGATCTGCATCCCCGCGAGTGACACGAACTCGTAGGGTTCCCCCGTCGCTTCGAGAACCGCCGTCACGATCTCGGTCGTGATGCCTGATGTCCGGCCGCTCGCGCTAATACCCAGTATGGCCATCGATGCCTCCCGGAGTCGATTGACGCGCAACTACCCCAGTATACTTGAGTCCGGTGGCAAAGGAATGGCGCGCGATACAACCACATGGAGACAGCCATCTGCGTCGTCCAGGGTCTTCAACGGATCGCCAACCAATGCCCACCGTGGCCCCGCCACACTGGAGGCGTCTTCCGTGCTATATTGGTAGAAGTGAATGGCCCCTTCCAAAGTTGGAGGGTACCTCGTCTCGTGTGGGGTTACTCATAGCATTGGAGGTCACAATGTCCATCCGACCCGTCGCCCGTTTGATCAAAGCAAAGCCCACGATTGAAGGTGCAGGTGTGCACCTTCGGCGCGCCTTTGGCTTCGGCGATACCACCGACTTTGACCCGTTCCTGCTGCTCGACGACTTCCGCAATGACATTCCCGACGACTACCTGGCCGGCTTTCCCTGGCATCCGCACCGCGGTATCGAGACGATCACCTACGTGCTCACGGGCACCGTGGAGCACGGTGACAGCATGGGCAACGGTGGGGTGATCGGAGCGGGCGATGTCCAGTGGATGACTGCGGGCGGGGGCATCATTCACCAGGAGATGCCGAAGGGTGATCCTGCGGGCAGGATGCACGGATTTCAGCTTTGGGCCAACCTGCCGGCTGCTCTGAAGATGACCGATCCGCGTTACCAGGGCGTGACGGCATCCGAGGTCCCGGTGGTGACTGACGACGACGGCACACAGGTCCGCGTGATATGCGGAGGCTATCGGGGGACGACCGGACCGATCGAGGGCGTCGCCGCAGCGCCCATCTATCTCGATATATCCGTGCCTCCACGGGTGCAAAAGACGCTGCCCGTCGAGGCCGCGCGCAACGCTTTTGCCTACGTCTTTGGAGGGGCCAGGTCGTTTCTGCGACGCCTCGGAGCCGCTCGCGGTCCCGACCGAGCCCGTGAGCTGGGCCGACACGACGCCGCCGACCGAAGCCGACAATACCTCGCTCGTCCTATTCGGCAGCGGCGACGAGATCCTCGTCGAGGCAGGCGCCGACGGCGTCCGCTTCCTGCTGGTCTCCGGGAAACCGCTCAAAGAGCCGGTGGCGTGGTATGGGCCTATCGTGATGAACACCCAAGCAGAACTCCGCCAGGCATTCCGCGAACTCCAAGAGGGCACGTTCCTGCGATGACATCACCGATCGCTATCCAGCCATTTGAGTCGTACCCGAGCCGAAACGTCAGTCTCGGCGAGCTGAGCGTCGCACGGGCGCTGCCCATCCGGGAGCGCCGGATGATCGGCCCGTGGTGTTTTCTGGATCACTTCGGACCGGTCTCATTCGGTGAGACGAGCCCGATGGACATCGCCCCCCACCCTCACATCGGCATACAGACGGTCACGTGGCTGATCGAGGGTGAGGTCCAGCACAATGACAGCCAGGGCTACAAGGCCATCGTGAGGCCCGGTGGGGTCAACGTGATGACAGCCGGTCACGGAATTGCCCACGCCGAGAGGAGCCCAACGCCCAACAGTGGGCGGTTGAACGGCATCCAGCTCTGGGCGGCGCTGCCCGACGCGCATCGCGAGGGAGCGCCCACGTTCGAAAGCGTCGCCGAGGTGCCCGTCGTCGAGCAGCCGGGCGGCATCATCCGGGTCTTCTCCGGCTCGCTGCAGGATGTGACCTCGCCCGTGCGTCACTATTCGGAGATCCTGGGTGCGGATGTGTCAATCCACGCGGGAGAGGCGACGACCTTCGGCTTGGACCCGAGCTACGAGCACGCTCTGCTCCTCTTGCAGGGAGACGTCACCTTCGAGGGCAAGGCCCTTGGTGAAAACATGCTCAACGTCCTGGATGTCGGACGGCCGTCAGCCTCGCTGAGCAGCCGCGAGGGAGGCCGCGTCCTCCTGGTCGGTGGGCCGCCTTTCTCCGAGCAGATCCTGATGTGGTGGAACTTCGTGGCCCGCACTCGCGACGAAATCGCGCAGGCGCGCGAAGGATTGGGAGCAACACCGTCGGTTTGGCGAAGTGACCGCGCTACCCCGGCCCGCGCATGGAGGCGCCCGACCTCGCCAGGTTGGCACAACCCAACCCGGTCAGCTAGACCGGGGCGTACTCAGCTTCCGGGAAGCTGTCCCTGCAGCGCCAGGATTTGACCTTCCAGGACTGGAGGAGTGAAATACCTAGGGTCGCGGCAGTTGGCCCGCGCGTGGTGCAAGGCGACCTCGTGCTATGCTAGGCGTATGCCGGTAGACGTCCGGATCCACCTTCCACAATCGTTTCTGCGTCCACAATGCTCATCCGGTCGACCAATTCAGCTCACCCCATCTTGCGGGAAGGCACGGCCACCTTCCCGGAAGAGATGCGGATTCGCGTTCCGGTGCGCTCGCGTTCGGAGGCGCCCGTGCTAACATGGAAACGTGTTAGCGTGCCAACGTTTCTACGCGTAAGGAGTTCATAATGACCCCAGCCCCCGAGAACGCCTTCAGCCTGGCCGACCTGCGCATCCGCGATCCCTTCATCCTGCCCGACGCTGCCACGCAGACCTACTACCTGGTCGCGTCACTGCACCCCTCCTCGGAACGTCCGCGGCCCGGCGTGGGCGTCTACACGAGCCAGGACCTGGAGACGTGGCGTGGACCCACCCCCGTCTTCGAGACGCCGCCCGACTTCTGGGCGCAGGGGTCCATCTGGGCGCCCGAGATGCACGCCTACCGGGGCAAGTTCTACCTCTTCGTCACCTTCAACACCCACATACCCCTTCCCAACGCCCAACCGCCGGTCGCCGCTGGGGAAGCCGAGGACTGGCCGCCCCTCGTCATGCGCGGCTCCCAGGTCCTCGTCGGCGAGTCGCCGCTGGGGCCCTTTCGGCCCTTCCACAATCGGGCCCACACCCCCACCGACCAGATGGCGCTTGACGGCACGCTCTGGATCGAGGACGGTGTCCCCTATATGGTCTACTGCCACGAGTGGGTGCAGATCGCAGACGGCACCGTCGAGTGCGTTCGTCTGGCCGACGATCTATCGGACACAGTCGGTGAGCCGGTTACGTTGTTCAGGGGCAGTGACGCTCCTGTGGCACGTCCGGGCGGGGATCGGTACATCACGGACGGACCGTTTCTCTACCGGACCAAGAGCGGTCGCCTGCTGATGCTCTGGTCCACATTTGGTTGGCGCGGCTACACGACCTTGATTGCGGCCTCGGAATCCGGGAGCCTCTTCGGCCCGTGGGTACAGCACCCTCGCCCTCTCTTCGCGGAGGATGGCGGGCACGCGATGATCTTCCACACCTTTGACGGCACGCCGATGGTCGCGCTGCACCATCCCAACAGGAGCCCGAACGAGCGCGCGCTGCTGCTCGAACTGGAGGACACAGGCGACACGGTGGAGATCGTCCGCCGCTACCGCGCCGGATTCCCTTTCGCCGATCCCGACCTGCCCGTCGAGGCGCGGGTCGACGACATCCTTTCCCGCATGACCCTCGACGAGAAGGTCGCTTGCTTGGGCACCGTGCCCGACGTCCCACGGCTGGGCATCTGGGGCACCGGCCACGTCGAGGGCCTCCACGGGCTGGCTATGGGCGGGCCGGGCGGGTGGGGACGTCCGACAGTGGTTCCGACGACGCAGTTTCCCCAGGCTATCGGCCTTGGAGAAACGTGGGATCCCGACCTGATACAGCGCGCCGCAGCCGTTGAGGGATACGAGACGCGCTATATGGCACAGAGCAGGCGCTACCGGCAGGGCGGGCTCGTCGTGCGCGCGCCCAACGCCGACCTCGGCCGCGACATCCGCTGGGGCCGCAACGAGGAATGCTACGGCGAGGACCCCTACTTGAACGGGACGCTGGTGGCGGCCTTCGTGAGGGGACTGCAGGGCGATCACCCACGCTACTGGCAGACAGCCTCGCTGCTCAAGCACTTCCTCGCCAACAGCAACGAGGACGAGCGCGTGCGCTCCTCGTCGAACTTCGACCAGCGGTTGCTCCGCGAGTACTACGCCGAGCCCTTCCGCAGGGGCATCGTGGAGGGCGGCGCGCGCGCCTATATGGCAGCCTACAACGCCGTCAACGGCATTCCCTGCACCGTCCACCCGATCCTCAGGGAGATCACAGTCGAAGAGTGGGGCCAGGACGGCATCATCTGCACCGACGCCGGTGCCTTGACGATGCTCGTCACCGAGCACAAGTACTACCCCGACCCGGAGATGGCCGCCGCTGCCTCCATCAAGGCGGGGATCAACCAGTTCCTGGACCGCTACCGCGAGGGGACGGAGGGCGCGCTCGCCCAGGGCCTGCTCACCGAGGCGGAGATCGACGCCGTCCTGCGCGGCGTCTTCCGCGTGATGATCAAGCTGGGGATGCTGGACCCGCCCGAGCAGGTGCCCTACAGCGAGATCGGGCGCGAGGGCGAGCCCGAGCCGTGGGACAGCGCCGAGCACAAGGCGCTTGCCCGCCTGGTCACCCAGCGGTCGATCGTGCTGCTCAAGAACGCGCCCGTTTCCGGCGGAGATCGCCTACTGCCGCTGAATGCCGACGAGGTGACCTCAATCGCCGTCATCGGCCCGCGGGCCGATGACGTCGCGCTCGACTGGTACAGCGGCACGCCCCCCTACACCGTCTCGGCGCTGGAGGGCATCCGCGCCAGGGCCGGGGCGGGCGTCGAGGTGACCTACGCCAGGGACAACGAGGGCGGCGCCGCGGCCGAACTGGCCCGCGCGGCCGACGTCGCGATCGTCGTCGTGGGCAACCACCCCACCTGCGACGCAGGATGGGCCGAGTGCCCCACCCCCAGCGACGGCAAGGAGGCCATCGACCGCCGCGCGATCGTGCTGGAGCAGGAAGCGTTGGTCAAGGAGATCTACCGCGCGAACCCGAACACGATCGTCGTGCTGCTCGCGAGCTTCCCCTTCGCCATCACCTGGACTCGAGCACAACGTGCCCGCGATCGTCCACCTCACCCACAACAGCCAGGAGTTGGGCAACGCGCTGGCGGACGTCCTCTTTGGCGATGTCAACCCCGGTGGGAAGCTCGTCCAGACCTGGCCCCGGACGATCGAGCAACTGCCGCCGCGGCTCGACTACGACCTCCGCAACGGCCGCACCTATATGTACTTCAAGGGCGAGCCGCTCTATCCATTCGGCTACGGCCTGAGCTACACCACGTTCGAGTACAGCAACCTGCGGCTGAGCGCACCCGAACTCGGCCCCGAGGCCGCGGTGACCGTGAGCGTCGACGTGACCAACACGGGGGATCGCGCGGGCGACGAGGTGGTGCAGCTCTACATTCAGCACCTCAACTCGAGCGTCGACCGGCCGGCGAAGGAACTCAAGGGCTTCCGCCGCATCACGCTGCTCCAGGGCGAGACACACACGGTAGAGTTCACCCTCGACCGGGACTCGTTGGCGCACTGGAACCCCGACCGCGGGCGCTGGGAGACCGAGCCCGGCACGGTCCGCGTGATGATCGGCAGCTCCTCCGCCAACGTCCGGCAGGAGACGACGCTGTTGGTGCGAGCAGGCGAGGGCTAGATCGGACTAATTCCGGTGGATTGAGTCCAATCTTCCCCTGGCGCATCCCTCCTTCCCCGTGGTATACTACTCTCACGGAGGTGAACATCGATGACACTCATTGGCGACGTACCTGACGCGATCTACCAGCAACGTATTGACGCTCTGCACGACACAAAAAAGGAACACACCGACCTCAAGGTCCAGCTCTTCGGCTACTTCGACACCGACGACCACGGCTATATCCCCTGGACGGAGCCGATCGACTTCGAGGTGATCCCCAACCATCCCGATGGCGGTTGCTACGGGATGAAATGCATCGGCATGAACTTCCGCCGCTGGCTGGAGGTTCACCCGCTCTACATTCATCCGTCGAGCTCAATGGCAGGTGCCTGGGTCTACAAGGGCATCCCCGGCCTCGGTGGCTTCGACCTGGAGCGGGGCATGGGCAAGCGCGATCCCAAGAAGCCGCGCCGTCGCCTGGTCGATGGGAGTTTCCCCACCAGCTGGAAGCCCGAAGATCGCCCCACAGGTCTCTTCGAACTCCACAGGAAATACAACACCTACAGCCCCGGCATCGGCAACAAGAACCACTTCGGCCCCGACATGCTGATCGGGCTGGAGTTGGGCTGGGGCGGGCTTCTGGAGAAGGTGCGCCACTTCCGTGAGATCAATCACCCACAGGACACCTCCTTCTACGACGGTGAGGAGGACCTGATCCTTGGCGTCCAGACGTGGATCCAGCGTCACGTTGACCTGGCCCGCGAGATGGCTGACAGCGAGACGGATCCGCTCACCAAGCAGAACCTGCTCGACATCGCCGAGGTCAATGAGTACCTCATCGACGGCGCGCCGCGGACCTTCCGTGAGGCGTGCCAGTTCATCGTCTGGGCGCAGACTATCGATCGTATGTGGGCGCTGGGCGGCGCACTGGGTCAGCTTGACGAGCTGCTGCGCCCCTACTACGAGGCCGATATCGCCGCCGGTCGCGAGACCGACGAGTCGATTGTCTGGCATATCGCCAGCATGTTCTTCAACGATCCGCACTACTCGCAGATCGGCGGGCAAGCCGCTGACGGGCACGACCTGACGAGCGAGATGTCGTTCCTGATCCTGGAGGCGATGCACCGCATCAAGATCCCCACCAACATCGCTCTGCGTGTTTGGGAGGGCATGGACCAGAGCCTGCTCCGGCAAGCGCTGGAGTACATGATCGAGGATGGCACAGGCGTCGACTTTGCGCTCTCCGGCGGGCTGGATGAGGGCTTTGCCAAGAACGGTTACCCGATCGGGCTGGCCCGCATGCGCGCCAAGGTCGGCTGCAACTGGACGGCACTACCGGGTTTCGAGTACAGCATCCAGGATGGCACGCGTCTCTGCCTGATCACCCCTCTCCTGCTGGCCCTCGACGACATGATGGCGGACGAGAAGGCCCATAGGACGATGGACGAGGTCTGGCGCCGCTATGCCGAGCACCTCAGCATCGTCGTCCAGGCGGTCAAGGTCGGCAAGGACATCCATATGGAGCGCCAGGCCGACAACTACACCGAGATCGTGCTCAACCTCTTCTGCCACGGCCCTGTGGAACGCGGGCTCGATGCCTCCGCAGGTGGACTGGACATCATCGACCTGGCCTTCGACGCCATCGGACTTGCCACGGTAGCCGACTCCTTCGCGGCGATCGAGCAGCGCGTCGTAGAGGAGAAGCGGCTGAGTTGGGAAGCCCTGATGCAGCACCTGGAGAACGATTTCGAGGGTGCGGAGGCCGTCCGGCTGATGCTCCACAACATCCCACGGTACGGCAGCGGCGGCTCGCGCGCCGACTGGTGGGCTGAGCGGATCGCCGACCTCTGGACGCACCTGGTGCGGGACACCCCCACGCCAAAGGGACACTACATCTGCGTCCCGGGCCTCTTCTCACACGGGAACACGAATACCTACGGCAGGCGGCTTGGCGCGACGCCTAATGGACGCCACGCCTTCACGCCTGTGTCGCACAGCGCCGACCCCGATCCGGGCTTCTTGCCCGGAGGTGCGGTGGCACTTACGGCCAAGGCCAACGCTGTGGCAGCCACGCAGTCGGGATGGGGAAACACCACCCCACTGCAAGTGGAGCTGGATGACAAACTGGTCAAGAGCATGGGCGGTGTCGACGCGGTGATGGCCTTTATCATGGCGCACAACCGCCAGGGCGGCACGCTCATCAACATGAACGTGATCTCCAAGGAGAAGGTCGTGGAAGCCCACGAGGACCCATCCACCCATCCCGATCTGATGATCAGGGTCACGGGCTACAGCGCCTATTTCAACTCGCTGTCGCGCGAGTACCGGCAGCCGATCGTCGACCGGATCCTCGCGGAGAGCTGAGCCATCTGATGATCGAAGGCATCGTCACAGATATCCAACACTTTTCGATCCACGATGGCCCAGGCATCCGTACGACGGTCTTTCTGAAGGGCTGCAACCAACGCTGCTTCTGGTGCCACAACCCGGAGACGCTGAGCCCGAAGCCGCAATTGCAGCTCTTCCTGGACCGCTGCATCGGGTGTGGTGAGTGCTTCGAGCGCTGCCCGCAGGGCGCGCATACCCTCGTCGATGGCGAGCATCTCTTCGATCGCTCGGTGTGCATCGGCTGCGGGGTATGCACCGAGACATGCTACGCGAAGGCGCTCGTCCTGATCGGCGAGACCAAGACCGTTGACGATGTCGTCGAGACCGTGTTGCGCGACCGCGCGTTCTATGAGACCTCGGGCGGCGGCGTGACGCTCTCGGGCGGCGATCCGTTGCTCCAGCTCGAATTCACCGAAGCGGTCCTGGCGCGCTGCCACGATGCCGGCATCCACACCGCCATCGAGACCGCGGCGAACATGCCGTGGGAGCGCATCGAGCGGGTTCTACCCGTCACCGACCTGGTGATGATGGACGTGAAACTGATGAACTCCGAGCGCCATCGCACCTTCGTTGGCGTCCCCAACGAACGGATCCTGGAGAACGCCAAGCGTCTGGGCGAGACGGGCAAACCGCTCATCGTCCGGACGCCCATCGTGCCGGGCGTCAATGATGATGAGGCGACCATCGCTGAGATAGCAGGCTTCGTGGCAGGCCTGCCCAACCTGGCCTCCTACGAGCTTCTGCGCTTCCACGCGATGGCCACGAGCAAGTACGATAGTCTGGACATGGCCTACGACGCCGCCACGCTGACGCCGCCTACCAAGGAGCGGATGGAGGAGTTGACAGAGGTCGCACGAGCATTCGGGATCGAAGCAAAGCACTCGTAAGAACCACAAACGGCCAGCAGGTTTGTAGTAACCGATTCATCGGTTCTGGTAGCGCCTTCTGAGGTGCCAGAACGACTGAAGTCGTTACTACAAACCTTGCTGGGGTGCCCAGGTTTCCGCATCGATAAGGAGCATCGCCATGGTCGAAACGCCCGCAACGATGGATGCAGCCGTGCTCTACAGCGCACGCGATCTCCGCTACGAACGCGTGGCGACGCCGAAACCCAGACCTGACGAAGTGCTGGTGCGCATCACGACGAACGGGCTCTGCGGATCCGACATTCATTTCTATGAGCGCGGCCAACTCGGCCCCTTCGTAGTCACCTCGCCCTACATCCCGGGCCACGAGGCGTGCGGCGTCGTGGCACAGGCAGCAGCCTCGGGTAGCGGCCCTGCTCTGGGCAGTCGGGTGGCGATCGAACCGGGCGTTCCGTGCCGACGCTGTGAGATGTGCAAGTCCGGACGCTACAATCTCTGCCCTGACGTCGTCTTTATGTCGGCGCCACCCGTAAACGGGACCTTTGCCGGGTACGCTGCTGTGGCAGCCGACTTCGCCCATCCGGTGCCCGACACGGTGGACGACGAGGCGGCGGCTTTGTGGAGCCGGTGAGCGTGGGCATTCAGGCGTGCAACCGGGCGGGTCTCCACGCGGGCGACACGATCGCCGTGCTGGGTGCCGGCCCTATCGGCCTGGTGACGCTCCTCGTCGCTCGGGCCTATGGCGCGACGCAAGCGTTCGCCGTGGATCTCCTGGCCAACCGGCTGAGCGCTGGCGGCTCGCTGGGCGCGACGCCCATCAACGGTCGCTGCGATCCGACCCCGTCGAGGCGATCGCAGAGCTGACCCACGGTCGCGGCGTGGATGTCGTCTTCGACACAAGCGGCTCGTCGACCGCGTGCAAACTCACGCCGCACCTCGCCAAGCGTGGCGGCGTGGTCACCCTCGTGGGTTGGCCGGAGAGTTCCACCGTCGACTTCCCGATTGAGGTTGTCCTGGACAAAGGAACTGGACGTGCGGGGAGTCAACCGCTACGCCAACACCTACCCGACCGCGATCAGCCTGCTGGCGTCGGGAAGGCTCCACGTCGACCGGCTTGTGTCGCACCGCTTCGCTTTCACAGAGGTTGTCGAAGCCTTTGAGTTCGCCTCTGCACACCGGTCGGAGACCATCAAGGTGATGGTCAGAAACTGACCGTTAACAGAGCCGGTCAGCAAGCAGCCAGCACGGCGTCCAGCCTGTCGCGATCAAGCACGTGAGGACGTGGTTCGCCATAATCGTCGGGCCACCGCACCAAGCGGATCTCGCCGTCAGCGATCTCAAGGCCCGTGATGTCACCGTCATCATAGCAGCAGCATCCGGTGTTGAAATAACAGGGCGTATCGAAGGAGATCCCCTCCGGCTGCCGCTGGGACCCTTGATTAGACGTCCGGACCCACTGGAATTGTGCGCGCAGGTAGGCGATTTCCAGCCGTTCGGAGGGCAGCATCGGATCTCCGGCGGCTGCTTCGAGCTCCGCCAGCCGCGCCCGGATTCGCGCCTCGTGCGACATCGACCTGAAGACCGGATGGTGTGTATGTCCCGCGATCAACACCAGCTTGCCTTGCGTTTCCGCCCACGCGTACATCGCGCGGTTGAGCTTGTCACGGAGGCCCCAGCTTGTCGCAGGTGTGTTGATCCTCGCTCGCGTCAATCGCTGATAGGGACGCCAGAGATAGCGGATCACCAGCTTCGAAGCCCACGCCCAACGATCGCTTCTCGCATCGCCCTGATGGCCATGCACAAGGAACAGCCGGCCCAAGGTCCGATCACCCTCGGTCATCTCGACAAGGATGCCCTCATAAACCTGCAGTCGAGGTGATCCGTAGACAGGTGCCAATAGCCGACCAACCCCGGCCGGATACTGCCACTCGTCATCGTGATTGCCCCAGATCCTCAGGTATCTCCTCCGGCGATGGAACTCTGCCTCGAGCTCGAAAGTCTCACCATAGGAAGCCAGAACAGCAGCCGCACGTTCCTCCCAGAGCTCCTCGGCATCGCCCAGGACGACCAGGGTGTAGCCGAGTTCGAGATAGTACGCAAGCGCAGCGCGATAGGCACGTTCGGCCCCCTGAAACTCATCCGCAGCAGTTCGCGCCCCGCGATGCAGGTCGGAGAAGAGGATGTAACGGTCCGTGTGCACATCGAAGCTCACGTGCCCACAACTCGGATCGCCTATCTCGGCACGATGCAACACGCCGTCCAGTCTTTGGGCGACCCGGGAATACATGACCTGCTCGCGAGATCTCGGATTCCCAGAGTATACGCGTTGGCTGGACTCGACGGATCGCGGTTGCTCGCGTTCCGACGTGATCCTGACGGGCGCGCCGCCCAAGAGGTCGGCGTCCCGGACTTCCGCCGTCAAACCTACGGCGTTCGTAGAAATCCGCGATTCCAGCACGGATGCTCTCACGTCCTCTGGAAGATGGTTATCACGCGGCCAAAGGCGACTTCATCTCCGGTATGGAGTGGGCGTAGGTGCCCGGGCGTCAACTGCTCCTGGTTGAGAAGCGTGTGGTTGAGGCTTTCGAGATCCTCGATGTAGAACTGACCGCTCTCGACGATGATCCGGGCGTGCCTCCGCGAAACGCCGCCTTCGTCGCCGCCGTGGTCGGTCAAGTCAATATCGGGGTGGATTCCCCTGACAGGATCCTCTCGCCCGACTATCACTTCGATCTGTCCGGGCGGGATCGGCAGAGATGCGTCAGTCCCCTGTATGATGAACCTCCCGGTCAGCGGCGGCCGAGGCGCCGGCTCAACATCCTCATACCCCGAGGCCACAGGTGGCGCAGACTGCGACGTACCCAACTCACCTCCCCACGCTAACGAAGTAGCATCCGGCGTCTGGGCCGGCGGTGATGTTGTTTGCGTGGGCTCAGCCGCCGAGGGGCCGGCTCCGGGCTCGGGCGGGCCCCATACTTGGGACCCGGATGCGGTCCGAGGCTGCGGCACCTGCTGAGGCGCGGCCGCACTCTGAGACGCCGGTGGGCGCACGGGAGCGCCACACATATCGCAAAATGCACTGTCGGGCTCGAGTTTTGCCCCGCAGTTCGTGCAGATCAGTGGACCGGGTGCGGGCAGATTGGCGCCGGCCGGTGGTAAGCCACCGGGCGGACCGTAGAGCTCCTGCGGGGGAATGCCACCCGCCATCCCACGCCCCCCCTGCCCCGAGACGACGGTCGCTCCGAGGCCAGCTTGGGGTGCAGGCGCCTGCGGCGGAGACACTCCAGGTTGCCCAAAAGCCGTAGGGGCATCGGCCGACGCGCCAGGGGCAGGCATTGGCCAGGGCTCCGCCGGCGGCTGCGAGACAGCCTGCTGTTGGGGTAGGTTCTGCGGTTGCCCGTCAGCCACCACACCAGATGCCGCCTCTCTCAATGCAGCGCCACAATTCGAACAGAAGGGATCCTGCGGCGAGGTCCGCGCACCACAGACCGGACAGACGTTAGAGGCGACCACGGTCCGTGCCTGCCCTGCAGCCGGGGACGGCTGCGCGGGCACCTGTTGGCTTCGCAATGGGGCGCCGCACTCATCACAGAAAGCCACTCCCTCCGGCTGCTGGGCGCCGCAATTCGCGCAAATAGGCATTGTGTCTACTCCTGTCTGATGTTCCTCGTCTTGTACCTATCGTCTGAGACGTTCCTCGTCTTGTACTTGTCTTCATCCTCGGAGGCCCGCTGCCGGGTCGCAGCATCTTCCGCGTCCTCTGAGATGACCGTCGGCGCCGCCGTATCACCACGCGGCTCCTCCTGGCGAGGAGATACGATCCGCGTCGGGGAGATCCCGGGCGAGCTAGGCCCTCGCCCCGCAGCGACTGTCGGACGACCTCCCGCCGTCTGAGGCGCGCCCGCCGTCTGAGGCGCATTCGCCGTCTGAGGCGCATTCGCCGTCTGAGGCGCATAGACCGTCTCCGAGGCGCCCACCCGGCGCGTGTCGCCGCCCAATCGTTTGAGCTGCATTCGAGTCTGCCCCGCCTCAATGATGGCGTCCGGCGAGAGTGGTAGGCGCTGGTTAGGCGGGATGACGACGCCGTTCACGCGAGTTCGGTTGGTACTCCCCTCGTCGCGGATGTAGAACTGCCCCCCTTCCTCCAGGATCGTGAAGTGCGGATTGGAGACGAACCGGTCGTTGAGGGCAAAATCGCTGAACTCAGCATCTCGCCCAACCCTCGCGGCAGGGGTCGCCAAGCTGAACTCGTTGCCCATACGCGGGCCCTGGACCACGACGAGCTTGCCGCTGGCCGCAGGCATCGCCCCCCCGCTCCCCAGGCGCTGCGTCACCCCCTTGATTGCCGTGCTGGTATTCTGCACGACCTTCCGGGCGACCTGTCCGCGCGTTCGAACAAGCAGTACGATGACGACGATCAACCCGAGTCCCAGGACACCGAAGATCGGTAGCACCCACCACGTCTCCGCGACGCTGGCGGTCACCGCCTCCGACACCGTCTGGGGGGCCGCCTCAGGCTGTGGCTCCCAGGCCACCTGCACGTCGACCAGTTGACTCTGCAACTCCTCGTCGAGATAAGGGTCGGTTGCGCGCGCTACAAGCGTGTAGGTCCTTGTGATCCGGTCGGTGGACGGGGCGGCGAGGTTCGTCACGTCCCACGTGAAGGCATAGTCGGGCACATCACCCGACACACCGATGCGCTGCTCGTTGGCGAAGTACGAGACCTCATCGGGATTGCGAGGCGCGCCGTCGCGGTTGCTGAGCAGCACCGTCAAAGGCACCATCGTGGTGACGAATCCGCCATCGTCCTCCGAGTATGGCACGACGAACGTCGGATTGGGCGGAGCGTTGAGGGTGATGACCGGCTTCTGCAGGTTCGAAGATACCACGCTCATATCTGATCCGGCGCCCCCGGGCGCATTGAGCACCCGGATCTGCAATTGGTAGTCACCCAGAGGTCGGGTCAGCGGGAAGGTCACACGATAGGCCTGCCGCTGCGTCACGATGTCCTGGAAGTGCGAGATCACCTGGTCGTGCGTGTCCGGGCTGTCGACGAAGAAGGTGCCGTTGCTCTGCGTCGCCATGGCGTTCAGGCTATCAGACTCCGCGGTCCTCCCGTTCGCCGTCATCTGGATCGCGTAAATGAGGATGTCGTTCTGCTGGGCCTGATCGACGATCAGGGCCTCGTGCGACTCGTCGCTGAAACCGCGGTCGATGCCGTCGGAGAAGACAAAGATGATCTTGCGGCGAAGCGCCAGCTTGTCCTGGATCGCTGGGTCGGGGTTGCTCGCAATCCACGAGATCGCCCGGTCGATCCCATCGTAGAGCGGCGTCGTCTCGTCCACCACCTCGGTCCGCAGGGCATCAAACTGGTTGCTGATGGCGACTGGGTCGAAGTCGGTGAAATTCACCGCAGGCGTCAGCCCGCCCTGATCCTGTCCGCGAATGCCGATTAGGGCAACGAGATCGGCTGTGGGCGTTCCGTCAACGTTGAGCATATTGAGCAGGGCGCTCGCAAGATCCACGGCACTGCCGATACGCGGGTCGTTGCGACGCGCGATCCCGCCCCGGTCGATCACCATCACTACCGCCAGACCGGTCGTGTCCAGAGCCACCGTCGGCTGAATCTCCTCCTCAGAGATCTGCGCCGAGAAATTGGCATCCTGCAGACCCTCAATGACCCGGCCACTGGGGCGATCCACAACCGACACGTAGGCGCTTACATCGGGAGGCGCCGAACGCGAATCCGGCCGCCCAAGGATATCGACGATAGGAGGCTCCAGATCCTGGGCACCGACGAGCACCGACCCCACGGAGAACAGGACCGCCAAACATATCACCTTTAGCAGAACACGTTGCAGCTTCATCGCACCCCTCCCGTCTAGTCGTCGCGTCGGTTCACGCCATCATGGCACTGCCCGGATGATGACAGCCGTGATATTGTCCTCGCCTCCAGCTTGAACAGCAGCCTCGACCATCCGGTCACACGCCTCTTGGGGCGACATCGAAGCTTGCCAGATCTGCAGTAGTCGCTCATCGCGCACCTTGCCGCTCAACCCGTCCGAGCAGAGGAGCAGAGCCTCGCCAGGGCGAAGCAACTGAGCATAGAGGTCCACCTCGACCTCCGGCTGGTCACCGATTGCCCGGTAGATGACGTTCCGCTGGGGATGGTTGATAGCTTCCTCCGCCGTGATCTGCCCCGCCGCAACAAGACGCTCGACGAGGGAATGATCAACGGTCACCCGCCGGATCGACCCGTCGCCGAGATGGTAGCATCGGCTGTCGCCCACATTGGCGATCGTCGCCGTTGCCGCCGGGGCCGAGTCGGTCTCGCCATCTATGCCGGCGCCGATCACCAGCGCGGTCACCATCGTCGTGCCCATATCGGAACTCGCCGCGCGGCGTTGATCGAACACCGACCGGTTGGCCGCCTGCACTGCCCGGGTGAGCCACTCACCCGGCTCGGGCACCACGTCGCCCCAGGGGGTCACACGCGGCGGCTCCGTCTCCGCCAGGGCGGCGACCGCGCGACAGGCCAGGTCGCTCGCGACCTCCCCGGCATCGTAGCCTCCCATACCATCCGCCACCAGAACGAGGCCCACTGCGGGTCCCGGCCCGTTACCGGCCGAGAGGTTACGCGTCAACGCCTTGTCCTCATTGAGCTCTCGAACGGGTCCGACATCGCTCCGCGCCCCCACGACCAGCGACACATAGCTCGACCGGCCATTCCCCCCGAGCAGCGCACGAAGCTGCGCCGCCAACTGCGCCGCACTGATCCCGTCGAGAGCCTGTCCTAGCAGTTGCTTGAGTCCTACCGGCAGCTCGAGTCCGGTGGCGGGTTGCTCTTTCCCCGTCCCTAAGTAGATGAGAGCGGCGGCAAGTCGCTGGACATCCACGGCAAAGACTTGACCGGCATCACTTCGCTGCTCCGGTGGAAGGATCTTTACATCGCTAAGTCCGGTCCACAGCGCCTGGTCGCCATCCACAGCAATGTGGGCCACATCCACCGCGCCAATGGCGATCTGGTGCTGGTGGAGATGCGCCATCGCTTGCGCCAGCGCGGCCCCCCAGGACACAACTTTGCCCCATGGCTGTGGAAGTACCAGGGTCTGTGCCAGGGGAGGCGCAAACTCAGGCACCACGCGATAGGTGCGAGCGTCGCCGTAGGGAGCCTCCTGGAACACCTCCAGGGGCAACAGCAGCCCCGGGTGGGCGAGCTGCATGCCCAGAAGCTGGCGCTCCATCGCGAAGGCATTTCCGTTCACCCGCTCCTGCACAAGATAGCGCCGGACAGCAGGTTCCGTGCCCTGCAATTCCGCCCCACAGTCGGAGCAGTAGCGCTCGTCCTCGGTTTCGCTGACGGCGTGACAGTTCGGACACTCATGTGCAGGAACGAGACCCTCGGCCAGATAGACGTTATGGGTCTCACCCTCGACCCGCACCTCGCGCACGATGTAGCGTCGGCCGAGAATCGCCCCTTCGGGAAGTGCCGCAAACCGGTTCGTGAACTCCCCCAACGGTGTTGTATCCTTCAGCGAGCTCACACCACTCTTCGGCGTCGCTGGGCCTGCTTGCAGTTGACGCGTGCTCAGGCTACCGGTCGCCGCCACCGATGCGGGCGCGGCCCCAAAGCTCGCACCACACTCTTCACAGTAGCCGGCATCCGATGCGTTTTCGGTGCCACACCTCGGGCACTTCATTGCGCTGTCCTCCCAGTTCCGTTATAGAAAATGAACTGAACGCCGCCGATCGCCAGCGTCCAGCCATCCTGAAGCAGGTTTCGGCCCGTCCGCCGGCCGTTGACGTAGATGCCATTCTGGGAGTCCAGATCCTCGACGATCCAATGCCCATCCTCAAGGACAACGCGAGCGTGGCGTCGTGAGACCGTGTCCGCGCCCGGCGTGGCATCATCAATCACCAGATCGTTGTCAGGTTCCCGTCCAATCGTCACGCCGGCAGCCTTCAGCGTGAAGGTCGGCAGCTCTCCCGGGGGTACCTCCTTGCCCGTCGCCTGCAGCACCAGCGTTGCACCGGAGGGTGCGCCGGTGAGCTCGCGGGTACTACCCCCGCCCTGGCGAGGCATGCCTTGCGACGGAACCGCCGGCGCTGCCACCGTCTGTGAAGGTTTGCGGGGCCCGCGTCAGGAGCCTGACCAAGACAATGACCACGATGGCCAGCAGCATGACAACCACTGCCAGAAGCGCCAGCAGGAGACCTGTCCGCCCCAGATGCTGTGAGAACCAGTCGAACAATCCCTGGGCAGGCGCAATTGGACTCGCCTCTCCGATGGGAGTCGTCGCCTCGGCTGTCGGGGAAATCGTGGGTTGTGCTGTGACCGCTCCGGGATCGGAGACGGACTCGCCGCTAGGAAGTGCTGTCGGGGTGTCGAGCAGACCACACCCCGCCAACCACAGCAGGAAGATCAGGCACAATGCCGCCGCAGTCGTCGAACGCTGGCCAAGTCTCGGTCTCAATGCACCCCTCCTCTTTGCTGACGCGACATTCTAACGATAGTACGCTTTGACCCGTGGTGCAAGTGGCACGACAGGGCACGATCGATCTACACGGGCCGTCCACAAGAGGTACAGAAACGGCTATCTGCATCCAACGGTGCGCCGCAGTACCGGCAGAACTTGTGGTGCGACGGAGTGCTCAGCGACGCTCCACACTTCGCACAGAAGTGCGCTCCCTGCCGCACGGCACTCCCGCACGTAGGACAATACTCGGCCGAAACCGGAGGGTTCTCCTGCGATGCGGGCGGCATTTGCATCGGCCGGTCGGGAGCATCCGCCGTCGGCAGCCATGGTTGCGTCGGATTCAACGTCTCCACCCGCGGACTGACCGCCGGACGATAGGGCGCCTGCGGCCGAGGTACCTGTGGCTGTGGCCGAATGGCGACCGGTGCTGCAGCCGATGCCGTCCGTTGGCGACTCCGCGAACGAAGATCCGCAATCAACAGAATGCCGCCGACCAGAAGCAGCCCGCCTCCCCCCAGCCCGAACCCGCCCAACAGCAGGAGGACGAGGAGCAGTGAGCCCGCCCCCCCGCCAGCGCTGGCAGCCACAGGCTCCGGCGTCGTGAAAGCAACGGGCGTCGCCGTGGCCAGGCCTCCCGGCACTGCCGTCGCACGCCCCGGTGCACCGGAGACGCCGGCAGATGGCGTTGGGGTCGGCTGCCCGATGACGCCGTTTGGCGGTGCGGGTAGGTTGAGCCGGCCATAGCCATAGCCGGTGTCGGGACCCGAAGGGCCGAGATCGACCACCGAATCCAGCAGGTAGTTGACGAGGTCCTCACGACTGAAGCCCGGATAGGCCGCCCACACCAGAGCCGCGACCCCGGCGACATGAGGTGCGGAGGCTGACGTTCCGTCGAACCCCCGCCGGCCATATGTCGCCCCCGAAACACCTGTAGGACCCGAGATATCGGGCTTCAGCCGTTCGTCGGTCGTCGGCCCCTGCGAGCTGTAGTAGGCCAGTTGATCGTCGTTCCAGTCCACCGCACCGACCGTCAACGCGCTGACCGCGTCCCCCGGGGAGTTGACACTGTAGGCGGGCACCGCGTCGGCAATCTCAGCACCCGGTCCCGAGGCGAAGATGTCGAAGGTCACGTTGCGGTCGGCAGCATACGCATACATTGTGGCATAGACCACCGATTCGCTTGTGGTCAGGCTCACCCATTCCGCAGGCTGTTGTCCCGGTCCACCATCCTGGGCATCCTCGGATGAGGCCAGAATGTCCCCATCACCGTTAAGGATCGTCAACTCGAAGTCCTGCGTTGGTCGATCCCAGTCATCCTGCCAGACCAGGGTAACGCGAACCCGGCCGTTCGTGTAGATCGGCAGCAACTGCGAGCCCGAGGGAAACTCGGTGAAGCCATCGCCATCCGAATCCTTGAAGACACCGCGATAGTGAACGTCCGCCTCGTTACCCGCCGAATTCACCCACAGGACGCCTTGTGCCGTCGTCTGGTCGACAAGCTGCGCGTCCCATCCTGTACCGTCCCGTGGGCTGATGACACCGCCTGCAGAATGCGTGATGATGTCGACGTTCTGTGACATCAGCCAGTCCACAGCCTCGCCCATCGCGGCGTCGCTGCCGTCGTACCACGCGAAGAAGAGCTCGGCATCGGGCGCCACCTCGTGGACGATTTCGGCACAGGCAGCGCCGTGAACCTCCTCCCTGTCATACCATCCGAAGGTCTCGACCTCCACATTGTCGGGCAGCGCCGTCCCCAACAGCTTCTCGTATCCGGCAAAGCCGAGATCCAACACACCGATCCGTACGCCCGCCCCGGTGAAGCCGGCCTCGTGCCACTTATCCGCCCCGACCACGGCAATGCCCTCCGTGCCACCCGACTGCTGGTTGGAGCCGCGTTGACTCGGCAGGCGCACGGCGACCACATGGTCGAGTTCCGTCAGGCGCCCGAACACGGCGCCGATGTCCTCGGACTGCATCGCCTGTTCGATCAGGGCAACCGGGACGGCGATATTCACTCGGTCCTGATAGGCACTGACCACCTCAACCCCCACCCCCGTCAACTGGGCAACGAGAGCGGTGGAGTCCTCTGTATCCAGAACCAGGGTCACCATCAGATGCGACCCATCCGGCGCGAGGATGCCACGCTCCTTCGCGAGCTCGGCGGCGGCATCAATCCCGCCTTCCTGATAGGCAACCAAGAATTCCTTGTACACTGTGCCGAGTTCCGGATCGGTCAGGATCGCGGCCAGCTCCGGATATTCGTCCACCAGATCCTCGATGGATGGTGGCGCATCGAGCGGTATTGCCGATACGGTCGCCAACGGTGGAACGTGTCCCCCCGAGGACAAAGGCCCTGCGCCTACCCCGCAGGAAGCCCACGGTCAGCACGGCCCCCACAGCCAGAAGCAGCTACCCCGCCCCCAATCAGTAGGCCTATCGTATGATTGCGTCGCATCTATTCCCCCAACGACTAAGATAACGTCACTCCTGCACCGTCACCGCCAACACCGGCGAGAGCACCTCCCCCACGGTCCCGTCCGCCCCCTTGACGGATACACGAACCTGTACCTGCGTGGACCCGGCCTCAACGGCCTCGAATACCAGAAGCTCGGGGAAGCCATCGAGGGCACCAAAGGCCTGCAGGCCACTCAGCAGCGGCGTTGTCTGGTAGCTCAACTGGGGCTCCCCATTCGCGATCAGTGTGTACTCCTGAGCCTGCGACTCCATCCCTGGCGGCACCACCAGCAGGGCAGCGAGCACAAAGGTATCGCCCACTCTCGGCACATCGGGCATGGCATCGAGCTCAACGTGCGGCGTCGCTTGATCGGATATCCCGCCCGCAGGAGGTTGCGCCATAGCAGGCGCGGCACTCGTCGGGGTTGCCTGGGGGGTTGGCGTGGCACTGGATACGGTCGACGATACCGCAGTCGCCGTCACCATAGGCTCCGGTGCAGCGAGGGGCGAGCCGTCCCCCAGGAGACGGACCAATACGACGGCAAGGAGAACTGCCACACCGGCAAAGCCGACCGTCCCCCCGACCCACAGCGGCCACCGACGAAATCTCCTCCTTGGCGCAGGAGCGCCGGGGTCAGCGCCTCGCCCTGGGGCGAGGATGTGCTTGGACTACCGGTTTCGATCAACGCCCCTTCAGGGAGGTCCCCTCCGGCCTGGTGACCTTCCGCGACGTTGAGCGCAGGGCCGGGCATCGCATGGCCGCACTGCGGACAGAACTGCGTTCCCGCCCTGACCATAGCCCCACACGCCGGACAGGTGATTCCCGGCCCCGGTTGGCCACTGCTCGACGCCGGTGCGGCAGCGACGCGCTCGCCCGGCCCGCCGGCAGCAGGTGCCACCAATGCATTGCCACAGCGCCGGCAGAATCGAACGTCGTCGCGGTTGTCGGCACCGCATACCGAACACTTCATAGGACAGCTCCTCTATAAGGTCGGCCCGCAGAGACCGAAATCGTGCCACCATCGGAAGAACAGGCTGCCTGCCGTTGCCACCAGACCGGAACCAGATAAGATCACGGGCGAAAAGGCCAGCCTAGCTCAACAAGGATCGAACGCCGTGACCGATCGCAGAGATGCTGAACGATGGCAGCGGGTCCGCACAGTCATCCTGGCGTGTGCGCTTATTATAGGCTGTTCCTGGCAAGCGCTGATGCCTGCGGGCAGTCCGGTTCCGCCAATGACGCTTCGTCCCGGAGGCACGCCCACGCCCGGCCCGGTGTCGCGCTTCAAGGAAACGCCAACGGCGACACACCCGCCGTCCCCCAGCCCCACGCACACGCCCGACCCGTCCACGGCCAAACTCGGCATCCATTTGCTCCTTGACGACGGGCGAAACGCTTGGCCTGTGGATCTGTGGCCCGAGCACCTGGCCTACGCCCGGCAGGCTGTCGGCGACTGGGGATACGTCACGGAACTGATCCGCGAGAGCGACCTCGACACGGCCCGCTGGCAGGTCTTCATGGACCTCTGCGGAAACCTCCACCTGACGCCTATCCTCCGGCTCGCAACCACCTACGATGGGATCGCCGGCTGGTGGAATGCACCGTCCCCCGATCCCGACGGAAGCTACGCCGCCATCGCCGGACGCTACGCGGCCTTTATTTCCGGTCTCGACTGGCCGACCGGCGCACACTACGTTATCGTCGGCAACGAGCCCAACCACGGCAACGAGTGGAGCGGTCGTCCCGACCCCGCAGGCTACGGCCGATTTCTCATCGCCGTCGCCGACGCCATCCACGGGGTCGACCCAGGCGCCAGGATCCTGAATGCAGGCTTCGATCCCTACACGCCGCATACGGGCAACGTGCCCTTCGTCGACGGGCTTCTCTATATGGACGAGGAGACCTTCCTCGACGAGATGGTCCAGGCCAATCCAGACGTCTTCTCGCATCTGGACCTCTGGGCCAGCCACTCCTACCCCACGGGGCCATTGACCAACGGCCCCTGGCAGCAGACGTTCCGGATCGATATGATCAACGGCGCCGCCAATCCGGCCCATATCGCTCCGCCGCCGGGGATCTTCAATCGCGGAGTCAACGGCTATGAGTGGGAGCTCTTCTTGCTGTCGACCTTTGGCGCGCCCTCTCTTCCGGTTATGATCACCGAAACGGGATGGCGTCACGCCGAGACCAGCGACCTCAATGCCACCGACGACTCTCGCCCGCTGCCCGATGCGACAACGGTTGCCGAGTACCTGGACCTGACCCTTCGTGGCAACCATGGGCGCTACCCGGCCTATCCCGAAGAGGGGTGGATTCCCTGGTTGGCGGACCCTCGCGTCGTCGCGGTCACGCCCTTTGCGCTGGACGGCCATCCCTCCGAATGGGGACACACCAACTGGCTGGCCCTCGATCACGATGGCACGATCCTGGCAACTTATGCGCCTTTCGACGTCCTGACTACCGGTAGACCTCGACCGTGACGCCGGTGAGGTTGAAAGCCGGGTCCATAGAACCGATAGTCTGAACCGACGTATCCACGAGATCAATGCCCTGGAGAGTACCGTTGCGGCACTGGTCCGGCAGATCGAGGCTCAGTAAGTCAATGTGGCCCTGAACCCCGGCACCGGCGATCTCTCCCACCCACACCTCCCGGGACCGGGTCATCGTCGACACGACGTTCGGCTCGCCGTGCCATTCGCGGACCTCCTGTCCCAGCCGCAGATCACTGAGTAGGTAGGAGTAGCCATCACAGGCTGCCCAGACCTCTCCCACCTTCTGATTGATGTATTCGTTGAACCCATTTCCGGTCGTGATCAGCAAGTGCACGCGCTGAGCGCCCGTCAGACTCGTTACCAGATGAGCGCGCGTTGGGTATCCGTCGTGCGGCGCCGGTTCCGCCTGACTCTGGAACACCCGGTCCGTCAGGCTAAAGGGCACACCGCCAAGTGTGACGTCGCCGGTTGGGGGAGAAACGAAGCCCTGTGTCGCGTTGGCCACAGAGCCCAGAGGTACCTGTTCGTAAGCCGTCGTGGGCACCGATGTTGGCGTAGGCGTCCATGTAGCGGTCGCGGGAGGCGTCGCGGTGGCGGTCGCGAGCGGCGTTGGCGTCCGCGTAGGCGGCGCAGTCGCTGCCGGCTGTGGCGTCGCCGTCGCGTACGCGGGGAGCGGCGTCGCAGAGGGCTGTTCCACGACGACCAGCGTGGACTCAATCGTTGGCACGCCCTGCGTCGGCGGCACGACTGGCGTCCGGGTTAGCAAGGGCGTCGACGCTTGTGTCGCGGTCGGTGTCCGGCCGGCGGCGTCGGAGACGACAACCGATGTGGCGTGTGGCGATTGCGTAGCCGTAGGAGAGGTGTGGGGTGAGAAAGCACGAACGGCGAGAAGGGCACTCCCGCTGAACAGCAACAAGACAACACCGCCTGCTGCCCATAACCACGCGCCCGGCAAGGACAGATGAGGCCCTTGCTGTTGGGCAGTGGGTATGGGGGGTCGGCTGCCGTCAAGCGCCTCCGACATCTCGCGAGCGCTCGCGAAGCGCTGGCCGATGGTGAGCGCCATGGCCTTGAGGATGGCAGCCTCGACACCAGGGCTGACGCCCTGGGTCAGACGTCCGGGCGGCATGAATTGCTCCGGCGTCGCCATCCGGTCGGTGGCGCTCAGGGGCAGCTGTCCGGTCAGCGCGTGATAGAGCGTGGCGCCGAGGCTGTAGATGTCCGAACGTGGATCCGTGTGCTGGCTGCGCGTCCCGTACTGCTCGGGTGGCGCATACTCCGGTGTGCCCATGCCCCGCATCACCGTGCGCGTGTAGGGATCATCGGGGTTCCACAGTTTCACCAACCCAAAATCCACAAAGACCGCCTGACCATCGGCGCGAATGATGATGTTCTGCGGCTTGATGTCACGGTGGAGGACGCCCTGGCTGTGGCAGTAATCCAGTGCGTCGAGAAGCTGCCGCGCCCAAGCCACAACCTGTGCCTCGGAGATCGGGCCCTCGCGGGCGATGCGACTCGCGAGGCTCTCGCCCTCGATGAATCGCATCACGAGGTAGACCTTGCCCTCCTCCTCGAAGAAGTCGGTCACGTTGACCAAGTGGGGATGATTCAGACGTGCCAGGACGGTGGCTTCCTGTCTGAACTGTGCCCGCATCTGGGCCAGTGTCTGGGCATCGAGTCCCGGTTGGGGGACCATCTCCTTGAGTGCCACAGCCACATTCAGCCGTGTATCCCACGCGCGATACACAGCACCCATGCCGCCCTGGCCCAGCCGAGCGACAATGCGGTAACGGTTCTGCAATGTCACACCAGGACTGAGGTTCATAGTCTATTCAGACGGACTGGGAGCCGACGATCTTACGCAGCGCCCGTCATCCCGGAGGCTGAACGCCGACGACGTGCTCCAGGCCCGAAAGCTGGTTAAGAAGGTCGCCGGGCTGATTGGCGCCCGACATGAGGAGTGCCGGTGGCACCGCAATCTGGACCACGTTGTCGTGGGTCCCAACCACCGTGATGCCCATCGCCTCGAGCTGGGCCACGGTACTCGCGGTATCGTTGGTATCCAGCACCAGGTCGGCTCGGATGTTGCCCTCCGGCGAGACCAACCCCTGCTGCTGCGCCACCGCGAGGGCGCCCTGCTGCCCGTCCTCCTCGTAGGCCACGGCGAGCTGCTTATAGGCGCCGGCTACCTCAGGATTGTTGAGAATGGGGGCCAACTGGGGGTACTGTGTCGCGAGCGCCTCGGGCGAGGGTGCCGTAGGCCGCGGCCGAGGCGTTGGCGTGAGTGTGGGGGTTGACGTCGGCTGTAGGGTCGAGGTCGGGGCCATAGTCGGAGTCGGGGTGGGCGTCGACGTCGGCGTGAAGAGCGGTGTCGGGGTCGGCGCGGTCGTCGGCGTCGTCGCAGGCGTTGACGTCGGCGTGACCGTCGCCGGGCGCGCGGTGGCGGTCGACGGTGGTGCTTCGGTGCAACCGGCGGCCCCCAGGGTCAGCACCACCACCATGGCCAACAGCCACCAAGGTCGAAACGGTATGGATGTATGATGTAGTTTCGTCACAGCTAATCGCCTTTCACCCTTGACTGTACAATCACCGTTGCGATCCCCCAGAGGAGGGCCTGGACGCCAAGCGCGCCCCACGCCGTCGCAAGATGCGACCCTGTGTGTTCGTAGGACAGCTCCAACTCATCGCGGGCAGCCGATTCGCATGCGATGCCACGCTGCGTTTCCAGCGCCCCCTGCGCCGTGGGCACGTCCTGCTCCCACACCTTGCAGACCAAGCCCTCCTGGTTCAACCGGTTCAAGTCGATCGTCGCCCCCATCGCGTCCATCGTCCAATAAGACGTCACAAGCTTCGAGGCGGGGTTGTTCTCCAGGGGGAACAGCGTGCCCGATAGGATAATCTGTGTAAAGAGCTGCACCAGGATCACATAGAGCACGACGTCAGGCCCCGGTACGATCGCAGAGATGAAGAGGCCAAACATAATGCTCGCAAAGACGGCGATCAACAGCGTAACGAAGAGCTCCATCGTGCCCCAGGGGAAAATGCTGAAGATGGGTTCGACGTTCAGGTTGAGTTTTAGCCCCAACACGATCAACACGCTTGCCACCTGGACGACGGCAAAGACGCCGAGGACCAACGCCTTTGCGAGCACGTAGGAAATCACGCGAAGGTTGACCCCGCGCTCGCGCCGGAAGATGGCACGCTCCTTGACGATCTCGTACGCGGCACCAAAGGTGCCCGCCTGTGTCAGCGCGAGGCCCAACATGACCACGAGGTTGTTGGCATCTGAGAGCGGGATGTACTGGATCTTGGTGTCGACATCCTGCGCCTGCAGATCGTCCTCACTGGCCCGCCCGAGGGACGCCAGGAGTTCAGCCTTGAGGCTACTCTCCGTGACAGGCTGTCCCACAAGCGCATTCTTGTCGCTGACCGCCATGAAGAGCAGCCCGATCAGAGGCATCATCAACAGGAGGATGAAGAGCGTGCGGACGTCGTGCCGGATGAGATCGAACTGACGGCGTGCAAGGATCACAAGCTGTCTCAATGCTGAGTCACGGGTGCCTCTTCGCCGGGCAGGCGGGGCTGCGGGGGACGACTGCCGCGGCACATCCAGGTCCGCCTGCCGGTCGGCAACATATTGCTTCTGGTAAGGCGAGTCCAGGTATCGCTCGGACCACAACAGCCCGGCAGGAAAGGTCGAGGCGGCCGAGGCGCCGCTGCCCGATCCACCACTGCCGGCGAGATGCGCCCGGACTCTCGGCAGATAGGGTTGGAGCTCCGCCGGTACGTCACTTCCCGACGCATCGACGTCCTCCGACAACTTGAGATAGATGTCAGCGAAGTCGCGCGCCTGGAAAAACGACATCGCCTCCTGTGGCGGGCCGTAATACGCAAGGCGTCCCTGGACAAGGAACGCTACGTGGTTGCACTGCTCGATGTTCGCCGTGGCGTGCGTGACGAGGACAATCGTACGTCCCTGGTCGGCCAGCCGATTTAGGTCGTACATCATCTTCTTCTCCAGACCGGGATCCAAGCCGGAGGTTGGCTCGTCCAGGAAGAGCAGATCCGGCTCGGCCAGGAGCTCTGCGGCGATACTCACGCGCTTCCGCTGTCCCCCACTGAGCACCCTGACAGGCTTCTCGCGGTGCGGGGTGAGATCCAGCATATCGAGCACGTGATCGATGCGCCTGTCAATCTCGTCCCTGGTGGCATCGGGGAGCCGCAGCTTCGCCGAATACCAGAGCGCCAAGTTCACGGGCAGAATTCGATGGATGATATCATCCTGGGGAACGTAGCCCATCAGCATGCGGTACGTGGCCAGGTTCGGGTAGAGGGGTTCACCATCGATCAGCATCCGTCCCTGGGTGGCCTGATGGAAGCCGTTCATCGCCTTCATCAATGTGCTCTTGCCGGCGCCGCTTCCGCCGACCAGGGCGGCAAACTCACTGCCCTGCACCGAGATCGAGATGTCCTGAAGGATCATCCGCCCGCCCGGCACCTCGACACCAAGATTGATGGCATCCAACCTGTGGCCCTGACTGACGGACGTGCTCAACCGCTCGGCCTGCCCGTCATAGACCAACTTGTAGGGCCCCAACTGGATGACGTCTCCCATTCGGAGCGGGGTCCAGTCCGTGGTGACCCGTTGGCCGTTCACGAAAGTACCGTTTGCGCTCCCCAGATCTCGGATCGCGTGCCCGTGATCGCGGCGCCCGCCGTCCCGGCGCACGATCTCGGCATGACGCCGGGAGACCGTGGGATGCTCCAACGTGATCTGGCTGGAGGGGTCGCGTCCAATGACGATACTCGGATACTGTGCCAGCAGGTGCATCCCCAACGGATGGGTATGCAGCGACGGGGCCGGGTCGCCCTCGAGCACCATACTGATCGAGTTGCCGCGCAGGTCCCCCACCCGAAGGACATCACCGGGCAGCCACGGATAGGGGACATCCGGCGCGATGGTGCGTCCCTTGACCATCGTGCCGTTGGTACTGTGGAGATCCGTCACGTTGACTTGCCCTGCGCTGCCTGCCGGCGGGATCTGGAGCCGCAAGTGGTGGCCCGACACCGTGGGGAAGTTGAGCATGATGTCATTGTCAGGTGCCCGCCCCACGTTCACGATCGGACCGGAGAGGACATGCTCCTCGGTCTGCCCGCGAGGCCACCGGACGACAAGCCTGCGCTCAGCGCCCACACCTAGATCAACGACCGTGGCATTTCCTTTCCCTCCGGGCGAGGAAAAACCGTCTCCGCCTCCGGGGGAGGGGCCAGGAGGAGAGACGAGATTGACACCGCATGCAGGACAGAACTGAGCCCCGGGTCGCAATGGGACGCCACATCTGGGACATACCGCCGCACCCACGCTCTCTGCGGGGGACAACGGCGCACCGCACTTGACGCAGAAGTGCGCACCGGCTCGGTTCTGCGTCCCACACTGCGGGCAGGGAGCGGAACTCATCCTAGAGACCCCTCCCGAAATGGAGTCGCAGTGACGTATCGTCGCTCTGGACGTCCAGGACGATCAGCCCCTGCGAGCCAATCCTATCGATCAGGAGCCGCTTGATGTCGGCGTTCACGTCGTCCAGCGCGCCGGATGGGACGAGGCGGTTGAGCCTGAGCCGCCCCATCTTCACGTCGAGCAGTTGCACCTCGATGCTCGACCCATCATCGGTGGCGACGAAGCCCACGGTGCCGTCGACCACCGGCTGCAGCGGGCCCAGCTTGATCTGGACGACGAAGTCGGCCACGGCGCCGGGACGAAGGTCCAGATGCCCCGCGACGAGCGTCACCGGGCCGGTCATGCTGTTGGCATTCTCCACCATGATCCGGTTGATGTAGTCCTCCTCCACCACTGCCTCGATATCGTAGGAGGTGGCGACCGGCGCTGCAGCCAGCTCCGTCGGCCCGACGTTAAGCAGCAACAGAAGCACCCCACCCAGCACGACACCGCCAAGGATACCCAAGGCAGCACCGACCAGGACCATCGCCAACGGATTGCGTACCAACTTGGTCATCATATCAGTCCCACCTCGCGGTCAGGATCACATGTTGGTCGTCGGTCGTGATACTCAGCAAATGGGCACCCGCGCCCAACTCGCCCTCGAGGCCGTGCTGTATCGTGTCAGTGACATTCTGTCCCAACGAGACCTCATCCATTCCCAAGAGGCCCAGAATATCCTGGCCGCCCGTCTCGATGCTCTCGACCGCCACGTTGATCCGCCCTGACTCGACGGAGACCTTCGAGGTGACGACGACCTCCAACCTGACGAACACCAGACTGAAGTTCATCGTCATCACCATCAAGTTGTCCGGCTGCACGTCCAGGACGGCGTCGCCCGCGAGGGCAGCCGGAAGCGCATCGGCAATCACGCTGCTGATGTAGTCCTCCTCGACCGTGATCGTGATGTCCGGGGTGTTGGGGTCCGCCGTCGGCGGAGGCGGCACCGTCTCCCCGAAGGCGGGGCCGACGGCGACCGCCACGATCACACAGAGAAGCACCAGGCCAGACAGCAGCGCCGCGACGATCGCCAGGGGCCACATCGGCCGCCGGCGCCGTCCGACGGGAGGCGATGGTGCCTGAGAGCCCGGGGGCTCCTCTTAAACGGCGTGGGCCTCCGGGCTCAGAGGGAAGCCCCCACATAGGGTGCGGGCGCCATCCGGAACTCGAGGTCCAGGCACGCACGACGGCGCCGGTGCCCCGCGGTGGCTCGGCGCTCGGCACTCTCGGGCGCCGGGGCTGCGAGAGGTGACGGACAGATCGCTGCCGCATCGCGGGCAGAAGCGCGCTCCCGGCTTGACCGAGGCACCACACGTCGGGCACGTCAGCGTCTCAGGAGCTTCCGCCTCCAAGGGTTGCCCACAGTGCCCGCAGAAACGGGCGCCGGGGCGGTTCTCAGTATTGCAGTGCGGACATCTCATCGTGGCCTCCTGGCGAGGATGGAGTATGTGTGCTTCATAGGTCTGCCTTAGCGAGGTATAGATCCACGTCATCGAAGCGCCCCTCAAGCAGGGCGATCCGCGCCGCATCAATCTCGAGGTAAGACTGCCAGGCCGCATCGTCGGCACTGAATCCCGTCAGGAGTTCATCATAGGCATCGGCGACCGCCTCGGTTGCCGCGAGAAGACGGTCCGGGTCGAGCACCGGATCGACGGTGCTGGCCTGAAGTGCCGCCCGCCACTCACTCTCCAGGGCGGTGAGCGATTTCCCGTAGGCCCTGGCATAGTCTCCCGTGGGGTAGAGCTCGCCGAACTTCTCTGTGCCCGTAGGTCTCGATCAAGTACTGTACGAAACACCCGGCGGCGTAGTAATTCGCCAGATCGCGGATGTGGCCCTCGAAAAGCAAGGTGGAGGACACGCGCGGGAGCTCTCCGCCGACCTGGTAGGCGCGACAGAACGCCTGGGACGACACGTGATCCGACCCCTCGATCGCCGTCATCCCGGTGTAGACCGCCACGCCCTCGCTGAGCATGGCCGAGACCGGGCGACCAAAGACGTTCCAGGCGAAGACGTGCGTCATCTCGTGGGTCGCAATGTACTGCTGATCGGCGGGATTCCCCGTACCGTCGTGGAGGAAAAAGTAACGACGGGACGCCGAGAAACTCCGTCCCCGCAGTTCCTGATCCGGCGGCTCGAAGAGCGAGCCGGCGACGTAGACGTCGAAGGACTCGTCCATGTGTGCATCAAGCGTCGTCTCGATATGCGTCAACGCCCTGGAAAGCATCGCCGTGACGTTCGGCAGATCGGCCTCCGGGTAGGTATCCGGCGTGGTGTGAACGTCAAAGCGACTTGACGCGGCGACCGAAGGGTACGCTGCGTCGAGGTCACCCTCCATTATTGCCGGGTAACCGGCAGAGACGATCTCCAGCGTGACCGACGGCGGCGGCGCGATGCTCAGCGTCTGCGTTGGGAATTCCGTCGCTCCGGACTCCCCTGGCTCAACCGTCGGCTGAGTAACCGTCGAGGTGACCGGGATCGTCAATATCTCACCGATGGAGACAAAGTCGGGATTCTCGATGTCGTTGGCTGCAATAAGGTCCTCAAGAGAAACGTCGTAGTCCAGGGCAATGCCCCCAAGGGTTTCCCCCGCTTCAACCGTATGCGTGACGACGCCCGGCGTCGGCAACTCCGACCCCTCCGGCGTGAGGGTGCCGGTCAATCCGACGGGAGCGGGCGTTCCCAACGCTGTCGCGGAGCCGGTGGGGGTCGGCAGATCGAACGGCACAGCCACTGGTGCGATCGTCGCCGTCGCAGCATCCTGGCCGGACTCCGAGCCGGCGCGGGACAGAAGCAGCGCCAGCACAAGGGCAGGGATACCGATGCCCAACCCAATGAGCAGCCCTAACGTGATCTCTTTCCTAGAAGCGGTCTTCATAACGCCCCCAATCCCCCACCTGAGCAGCCTACCTGGACCACACGGGGGCCCAGTTCGCATCGCCCCCGATGAGAGTACGACGCCCCTGGCCCTGCGCCGTCACAACCTCGATCCCGTTGTCTGAGTTAAAGACAATCGACCCCTCGCTCGACCAACTTGGCCTGCCGGCGTGCATACCGCTGACCACCTGTATCCCTCCGCCCCCACTCAGCGGCGTGGACCAGATAGCGTCGGCAGTCACACTGCCGGGCCCGGTCGTCGCGTGGTAGATCACAGCAGTGCCGTCGGGCGACCAGGCCGGGCCAGCGGCAGTTGGCCGTACAACCGGTTATCTTGTGCGTCTGGCGGCTGCCAAACTCGTAGGCGTAGATCTGCCAGCTTCCATCGCGCTGCGACATAAAGACCAGTCTGCTGCCATCGGGCGACCAGACGGGAGAACGCCCCTGGATGCCCAGGCCCGCGTCCCGCGGAGCCATCGCGGCTGATCAACCTCAGCTCACCATCCTCATTGCGCGCCACGTCCAGGGGCGATGCATCGATAGACGATCTGCGTCCCATCAGGCGACCAGTCGGGCTCACGCTCGTCCACGTTCGCACGTCCGCGTCAGTCGCTGCGCGGCGCGGCCCGGCGCGCCCGACGATCCAGATGTCATAGCTGCCCGTCGCAGTTGGACTGATATGCGAGCGTCCGGCCATCCGGCGCCCATGCGGGCTCCGCCTCATCACACGCGGCACACGCTACGCACGTTGGATTCTGCCCATCGGCGTCGGCCACGTAGACGTCCGTGTTCCCCACGTTGCCCGTGACGTAGGCCAGGCGAGGTGGTCGAGGCTTCGGCGTCACCGTGGGTACGGGAGCCACTGTCGGCGTCGACGTAGACTGCGCTACAACGACGTCAACCGGCACTGTAGTGACCGTCTCTGACGTCGGCTGCGGCTGGGACGTAGGGCTATCGGGAGTGCCCGTGGGGGGATCGCCCTGAGATGCGAGGGTCGCGGTCGGCGTGTCAGTGGACCGCGCGAGCGTGGGAAACCGGATGAGACCCTGGGAGAGGGCGAAGAGCGAGAGGCCGCCACAAGAGACGACGATCACCCCCGCGATCCCTAACCCAATCCAGATCCCCGCGGAACGCCGGGGCGTGGGCTGCACGCGCACGTTCTGCGGCAACCCTCCACTCGGCGGCAGACCGCCACTCGAGGGCACCCTGCTGCCGGTGGGCATACCACCACTGTGTGGCGGCGTACCGCCACTGCGTGGCGCCATTACCTCCGTGTGCGTCCCCATCGGCAAAGGGTGCGACGGCGTCGCCAGGTCCTGCCGCCATCTCCGCAATGCTCCCGTACCGCTCCTCCGGTCGCATCTGCGTCGCTCTCACGATCACGTGCGCTACCTGCTCCGGAATCCACGGCATCGTCTCCCGCGGGTCCGGAATCGGGAACGGGCTCACCGCCGTCGTCGGGTCGAACCCCGTCACCATCCGGTTCAGCAACACCCCGAAGCTGTAGATGTCCGTCCGCGCGTCGCTCTGCCCCATCCCCCCGTACTGCTCCGGCGCCGCATACCCCGGCGTCCCCAACAACGCCGTGTCCTGCACCTTCCCCGGCTTGAAGAACCGCGCGATCCCGAAGTCGATCAGCTTGATCTGCCCCTCCGCCGTGCACATCACGTTGCTCGGCTTCAGATCCCGGAAGATCACCTGCGTCGGCTGTGTGTGCAGGTAGTTCAGCACCTCCACGACCTGCCGCGCCACCCGCAGCGCCTCCGGCACGGAGAACGTCCCTCCCGGCGCCATCGCCAGCCGCTTCTCCAGCGTCTCCCCCTCCACGTAGTCCATCACCAGGTACCAGTTCCCGCTCTCGCCGAAGAAGTCCGTCACCGCGGTGAGGCCGGGATGGTGGAGTTTGGCCAGCAGTTGGGCTTCCTGGCGGAAGGCTTCGATCGACCACTCGCGGTCCTGGGGAGCCAGCGCGGCAGGCGACATCTCCTTGATCGCGCACCGGCGTCCCTGCAGACGGCTGTCCTCCGCCAGATAGACCGTCCCCATCCCTCCCCCGCCGATGCGGTCGAGGATCCGGTAGCGATTCTGGAGCATTGCGCCCGCTTGCATCATGCCGGTGTCTCCCTCACTGGTTTACCTCAGCGCGTATTGTTCTTTCGTAGAGACGCCCCGGTGGGGCGTCTGCGGACGCGGAGGTCCTGTCGCGACCATTCATCTCCGTCCGGAGACGTGCCACCGGCACGTCTCTACGACAACGACCTCGACCTACCACGTGATGATCTGCGACTGCTCGTTGAACACCGCGTCCCCCGCCGCCAGGTCGATCTGCTGGACCTCGGCGCCCAACGGGAAGGAGACCGCCCACTCCCCCTCGCCGGGTGAGCCGTCGACCAGGGCGAGCGCTTTCATGCGTCGCTCGCCGTCGACCGTATACGACGCCCGAACCCACGCCACGCCCGAAAGATCGCGCAGCCGCACGTGCAAGAGGCCGCCGCCGGGATCCCATCCCGACGTGAGAAGCTCCGGTGGATCGAAGTCCGTCGCCTCCAGCGATCCTGCCCACGAGTAGACGTAGAGCTCGGGTTGGAGCGCCTCGCGGAAGGCGCTGCTGAGCGTCTCCCCTTCGGAAACCACGACCCTGACGCGGGCGGGATCCGCAGTGCCCAGGGGGTGGTCCTGGCGCCGGGCCACGTTGACGACCGACTTCAGCCTGCGAGGATCGAACCCCATACAGCGGGCACGTCACCGCGTCGACGGAGACCGGGTCGGTCCCGACGATGACAGCGCCCAGTGGATGCGGGACGGGGTCGTATTGGCTGGCCTCTGCCGCCACGATCGCGTCGACGATCGCCAAGTAACCCCGCTGACGGGCGGGCGCCAATCGTGCCCTCGGCATCGGCGTAGAGCAGAATGCGGTTGAGATCCGCCATCGACCGCCAGATAGTATCATTATCGAGATACATGCCGCGCTTCCCGGCAGCCTGATCGACGTCGTTGGTGTGCGCGCACTCCTTGAGCTGCCCGTCGCCGTGCGGCCCGTCCCACGCCGGGATGAGGCCGACCATGTTCTTCATCGCGACGGTGATGCCGCCCGAGCAATGCACCTTGGCCTTCGGAGCGGAGATCACCACGTCGGCCTGGAGCACGGGCTGCGCGATGCGGTAGCTGCCGATGCCGGGGTCTCCACCGGCGTAGAGCACACTGCCGTGCCCGTCATACCACACCCGGTCGACCCCGTGGAGCTCGGAGAGCTCACCCAGGTCGACGAGTGGAGACGCGTCGGGGCCGGGCTGGTTGAAATCGGCCA
The DNA here is from genome assembly GCA_963751345.1 of uncultured Chloroflexia bacterium. Lineage (GTDB taxonomy): Bacteria > Chloroflexota > Anaerolineae > B4-G1 > SLSP01 > PWVB01. The sequence continues at coordinate 36,544 of CAVVUS010000049.1, read as the reverse complement.
GCGCCACGGGCACGCCGTGGTCGCGGGCCAGCGTCGCCACCATGTCGCGGATACCGGTGACGGAGACCACGCTGTCGAAGACGTCGACGGCCCACGGCCCGTCGCCGATGAGGATCTGTCCTGTGGGGCCGCACGCCTTGAAAGCGTAATCGACGATCGGGCGCAGGTGTGCCGGATGCGTCGTCTGTCCGTTTGCCCATTGGGAGCCGTCGACGAGGTTGGGCTTGATCAAGACCACGTCGCCCGGCTTGATCACGCCCCCCAACGGGTTCCACTCCGGCTTGCCGAAGCCCTCCGGGTGGAGAAGGCGCAATGCGTCGCGGACCAGCCGGTAGGCGTCGTTTTGCTGGGTCAGTGCGCCCGGTGCGTAAGGCAACTCGGGATAGGCGCTGTCGGGATCGAAAGGCACGAGCGCAGGGTACCCCTGCGCCGTGGCGTCGTGGGCGACGTAGACCGGCGTGAGCGTTGAGTCATCAAAACGCGGCAGGTCCGGATCCGCAGTCGGGCTTGGCGCCAGGGTCGGAGCAGCCGTGGGAGATGGCACCGGATCGGGAGTCGGGCGAGACGTCGACGACGGTTCAGGGATGACCTGGCCGGGAGCGGGCTCGTCGAGCTGAGGCGTGCACCCGGCCAGGGCCTCGGCCAGCGAGGAGGCAGCCAGAGCCGCCACACCTGCCAGAAACTGCCGCCGCGAGAGCACGACCCCTCGCTCGCCCGAGCTCATGTCCGTCCCCCTGTCTCCTTCCGCAAACTGATGCATCCAACTGATGTATCAGTTAGGTTGATCCATCAAGACGAGCGTGCCCCACGTCGTCGGATCGGGCCACGTACGGTTCGGCGAAGACGACACCAAGGTCTGCTGCTCGGCAACCCCAGGGCTGTCGTCGTCGCTCAAGCTCAGACAGAACCCCACCGCGCCGCCACTGCCGGGGAAGCCACCCAGCACCGCCCAGGGGATCGCGGCCTCCAGGATATAGCCGTCAGGGAGCGCCAGCGCCGCGACGCCGATCATCGTGCCCGGCTGCTCCAGGCTGGGCGGTCGGTAGATGTAGGCCTCGGGCGCGATGCCGGCAAAATCACCCGGAGAGAGCCCGATCTGGCCATCGTCGCTCGACAACTCGGCGACATCGTAGTCACCCTGGAGATTCGCGTCGATCTGGATCTCGACCTCGTCACCTCTAAAGATCGCATCCCCCGTCTGGGTCTGGACGTGAACGTCGTCGACGACCCTGACGGCCAGATAGAGGTGAGCCTCATCCCACGCCACCTGCGCCGATCCCGAGAGATCGCTCGCGCCATACCAATTGCCGGGCGTCGCCTCGTAGACCAGGGCGTCGACCGGATACGACGACACCCCGTCCCATTCGTCGAGTTGGCCATCCACGACAATCGGGCTCGGAGGCCGGTAGGCCATAAACGGCTGCCCGTTCTGCGGCCGGTAGCGAAGGCCGGCAAGACGATCGGCCTCGGCGGTGGCTCGGACCGCCGCCTCGTCCACCGGCGTGGCTGTTGGTGGGGGCTCCGTTGCATCGACGGTAGGCGTCTCGGTCGAGAGCTCCTGCGCCATCGGTCCCTCCGGAGTCGCAGTTTTGGTTGGTGCCGTGGGCGTCTCAGCGTCGCCGGTAATGACGCGGGTCGCAGCGGGTGTCGTAGTGGTCCTGAGAAAGGTGGGGAGCGGGATGATGCCCTGCGCGACCGCGACGATCGAGACGCCCTGCACAGAGGAGGAGCGCAAATCCCGCGATGCCCAGCACGTACCAGATGGTCGCCGAGCGCTCTCGTCCCGCCCGCGGCCGGCTGCCGCTAGGCGGAAGATCCACCGCTTGGGGGCACCCCGCCACCTGCCTGCGAACCGGTCGGCTGTGACCAACTCCCCGGTTGGGGGCCCACCGGCTGTGATCCGGCGCGCAACGATCGCTGTTGGCCACCGGGGGACGTACTGCCACTGAGTGGGGGCGTGCCTCCACTAGGCGGCGGCATCACCTCCGTCCGTGTTCTCATCGGCAAGGGGTGCGACGGCGTCGCCAGGTCCGCCGCCAGCTCCGCGATGCTCCCGTACCGCTCCTCCGGTCGCATCTGCGTCGCCCTCACGATCACGTGCGCTACCTGCTCCGGAATCCACGGCATCGTCTCCCGCGGGTCCGGGATCGGAAACGGGCTCACCGCCGTGGTCGGGTCGAACCCCGTCACCATCCGGTTCAGCAATACCCCGAAGCTGTAGATGTCCGTCCGCGCGTCGCTCTGCCCCATCCCCCCGTACTGCTCCGGCGCTGCATACCCCGGCGTCCCCAACAATGCCGTGTCCTGCGCCTTCCCCGGCTTGAAGAACCGCGCGATCCCGAAGTCGATCAGCTTGATCTGACCGTCCGCCATGCACATCACGTTGCTCGGCTTCAGATCCCGGAAGATCACCTGCGTCGGCTGCGTGTGCAGGTAGTTCAGCACTTCCACCAACTGCCGCGCCACCCGCAGCGCCTCCGGCACCGCGAACGTCCCCCCAGGTGCGGACGCCAGCCGTGTCTCCAGCGTCTCCCCCTCCACGTAGTCCATCACCAAGTACCAGTTGCCGCTCTCGCCGAAGAAGTCGGTCACTGCCGTCAGGCCTGGGTGGTGGAGTTTGGCCAGCAGTTGGGCTTCCTGGCGAAAGGCATCGATGGACCACTCGCGGTCCTGAGGGGGCAAGCGCGGCGGGCGACATCTCCTTGATCGCACACCGGCGTCCCTGCAGACGGCCATCCTCCGCCAGGTAGACGGTTCCCATCCCGCCCCCGCCGATCCGGTCCAGGATCCGGTAGCGTTGCTGCAGGAGCTCGCCAGGTTGTGACATCGTCGCCCCTATGGTGTGTTAGTCAGAGCTATGCACACATGATAGTGAGGTTTTCGATTGAGGACAAATGGAGCAACAACACGTTGAAACGTTAGAACGTTCTAACGTTTCAACGTTCCTTTCAAAACCCGCGGAGCGCGGTGCTCGACCGCCGCGTCAGACCTTCCTTTGGCTCTCGCTTGAGCACGACGTACTTCAGGCCTCGCTCCGCACAGAAGGCGGCCTTCTCGGGCACGTCGCCATCCTCGTTTACCGCATAGATGTCGGGCCGGATCTCGTCGATGTTCGGGGCTGCGTCCATCCATCCCATCCCCTTCGTCACAACCGCTTGCGTGACGTAGCGAACGGAGCCCACCATGTAGGTCCGCTCGTCCTCCGAGAGCATCGGGTGACCGGGGCCCTTCAGATGGCGGACGTTCGTATCGTTGCCGACCGCAACGTAGAGATCACCCAGCTCCGAGACCTCCTCGAAGAATCGCACATGCCCCGAATGAAGCCAGTCGTAACAGCCGGTGACGATCACCTTCTCGTGTGGCGAGCCAACTTCGGCCGACGGCACCGGCGGCATCGGGAAGCCGGCCAAGGCAGCGTCATCGAGAACGCGGTAACCGATGCCATGGGCCGTGCAGAACTGCTCCTTGGCAGCCGTTGCCTCAGCCGCCCTGACCACCCATATCGACGGCATAGCGTCGTCGTCGAGTACGAGGCGGTCGGGCGACGTCAGGTCCTCCACCATCGCCAGATGCGAGACATAGCGCATAGCCTGCAGCAGATACCACCGCTCCTCCTGCCCGAACTTGGGGGGATGGCCTGTCAGCTCGTTGACCACGCCATCCGACCACACCTGCACGTGGAGCAGGCCGAGCCGGGCTGCCTCCTGGAGAAACCGCACGTCTCGCGACCCGAGATTGTCGAAGCTGCCGGAGACAACGACCGTTCTTAGTTGTCGGTTGTCATTCTCCATTCGCCGTTTCCCTATGCTTCAGTTCCATTCGCTGATCCGCTCCCCGCTGTCCGGACGCGCACCTGCAGCGCGCCGGGCACCGGCTCCTCGGATACGACATAGATATACCCTCCGCCGCATCCGGAATACATAGCCCCGGCGTACCGTGCCTGGTAGTAGGCCAGGATCGCCATCAGATCGACGGTGATGGTCGGGTGACGCACGACGTGAGGGAGCAGCGTTTCCCAACACAGCATACACGCATTCATCGAGGCGCCGAGCGCCTGGGCATCCATGGCGACGATCGCATCGTAGCAGTCGCGTCCCGTCTGACCCAAGCGTCGCACCCAGTCAGGGTCCAGGTTGCGGATACCCAAAGGGTTATAGCCTGCGGGCCTCTGGGCGATGGGCACCATGTAGATCACGCTCTCCAACCAACGCGCGACCCCAAGGTCGTTGTTGGATTCGATGTGGACCGGGAAGAAACCACCCTCGTGCTCGGCATCATAATCGAGACGGTTGACCCCGGGGTAGACCAACCCGATCATATCCTGAGAGCCGGATGGGTCGGCCTGGCCACGGTTCTCCTCGGCATACAGGTCCCGCACCAGACCGGCGGGATCGCCATCGGGCAATACATCACCCCACAGCCGGGCCGCCACCTTCCGCGTGCTCGTGCCCATCCCACAGCGGTCCATGAACCGACACGTGGGCTCGATGGCGACCACCACCATCGAGCCCGGCGGTTCTGGGTTGCGCTCCGACACAAACGGCTGGTCGATCCAGCCGCCGGCGAAGGCCATCCGGTAGGGCAGCCGCCCGACCACGTCGGTTATCGCAATGTCGCGCGTGACGGATACGGTCATGGCTCGCCCGTGAAGTCAGACTCACCTGCCGGCGTGTGCTTGCCGGCCTTACGATCGGCGTACTGCTGCTCGATCCAACCGTAGGTCTTCCGCATTCCCTCCTGCAGCGGCGTGCTCGGCTCCCACCCCAGCATCTGCTGGATGAAGGTGTTGTCGCTGTTGCGCCCGGCGACGCCCCGCGGCGCGTCGAGATCGTAGTGACGCGCCAGCTCGACCCCGGCGATCCCTTCAATCAGGCTCACGAGGTCATTGATGGAGATCAGCTCGCTCGAGCCCAGGTTGATGGGGGTCGCGATGAGATCATCGCAATGCGTGATCATGTCGATGCCCTTGACGCAGTCGTCGATGTACATGAAGCTGCGCGTCTGATGGCCGTCGCCCCAGATCGTGATGTCGAGGTCGCCACTCTCCTTGGCCTCGATCACTTTCCGGCTGAGTGCTGCGGGGGCCTTCTCACGTCCACCGTCCCAGGTGCCGTTAGGCCCGTAGACGTTGTGGAACCTTGCGATGAAGGTCTTGAGATGACGCTCCGCCCAGTACTCCTGGCAGAACATCTCCGACATCAACTTCTCCCACCCGTATCCGCGTTCCGCCATCGCCGGGTAAGCGTCCGACTCCTTCAGGGCACGGACGTTCGGATCTTTCTGCAGGTCGGTGTTGTAAGCACAGGCCGAAGAGGAATAGAAGTAGCGATCAACACCGGCTCGATAGGCCTCTTCCACCATGTGCGTGTTGATCAGGATGCTGCGGAGGCACTCGACCCGGAAACGCTCAATGAAGCCCATCCCACCCATGTCTGCGGCAAGGTTGTAGACCTCCCTGGCCCCTTCGACCGCACGTTCGCAGTTGTCCGCCTCGCTCAGGTCGAGACACAAGCTCTCCACGCCAGGGCACACGCTGATACCACTGGGGCAAGGGCTTCTTGTCGACCGCGCGGATGCGCGTAAAGCCCTGATCGTGGAAGTAGCGTGCCAGGGAGCCCGCGATGAAGCCCCCCGCCCCGGTGATAACGATCAGATCATCCTTGTCGATTGTCGTAGCCGCCGTCTTGTTTTCGGTCATACTGGTCTCACCTCGTCTGTACTATGAATGAACTAAGGGCCGTTTGAGAGACCTTGCGAAGATTCGGGTCTGCCCCCGCAAGGTCAGATGTAAGGCCTACCGTGACCCGTGAAAATGCGCGCTCTTGAGCACGATCTTGAGCACATAAGCGTGATCACAGGGCGGGTCCGTGGGGAGCTCAACCGTCAGTCCCTCCGGCGTGTGCCCCCAGGGCACCGCTTCATCGGTCCCCAGCATCTCCACGCTTTCGATATGCCTCTCCCCGACAATACCTCCCTCAGACAGCGATGTCAGGGTCGCCTCGGTTCCGGGCCAACCCATCAGGATCGCGTAGAGCGCCCTGCCCTTGGTGGTATACCGGACATCAGCAGCGGTGAACGCCTCCTGGTCGCGCTCGCGAAAGGCCTTCGGCACGCCCGTGGGACCCTCACCATAGATCTGCCAGGGGCGCGTGCCATAGATCGCGTCTCCGTTGATCTTCAGCCAGGCACCCAGACCTCGCAGGAGATCCTCGACCTCCTGGGGCAGCGTGCCATCGGGCTTTGGTCCAATGTTTAGCAGAAGATTGCCGTTCTTGCTGACGATGTCGACCAGATCGTGCACCAGCGATGTCGTGGTCCTGAACTCATCGTTCTCGATATAGCACCACGACTTGTAGCTGACCGACGTATCCGTCTGCCAATAGTGTTCGCGGATGCTGTCCAGCTTCCCGCGCTCTATGTCCAGGACGGCGACGTCATCCGGGAACTTCGCCTTGTACTGCAAGACCGGCTCGTAGCCGTGGGCAAGCGCGTGATTGTAGTAGTACGCAGCGACACGGGGCCGCCACGGCTCGAACTCATCTCGGTGCCAGCCGAAGTCAAACCAGAGGACATCGGGCGAGAACTTGTCCACGAGCTCGCGAGTCCGCGCGTACCAGTCGAGCACAAACTCGTAGCTCACGGGCTCCTCAGCCTTCCGCGGCACGCCGTAGAGCTTGTGATAGTCGGGGTCGCTGGTATCGAAGTGATCGGCGAAAGTGTAGTAGCGGGCGTTGTGGGCGCGGTGCGATGAAACCCCGAACTTGAGCCCGGCAGCACGTGTGGCCATCTCAAGCTCCGCGACGATATCGCGCTGAGGCCCCATCTTCGCCGCGTTGTAGTCCGTGAATGAGCAGTCATACATCGGGAAGCCATCGTGATGCTCGGCAACGGGCACCACGTAGCGCGCGCCGGCGTCCTTGAACAGTGCTACCCATGCCTGAGGATCCCAACGCTCGGCTCTGAACATCGGGATGAAGTCCTTGTAGCCAAACGTGCGCTGGGGCCCCCACGTCTCCCGATGGTGCATGAACTCGCGGCTCCCTTCAATGTACATGTGGTTCGGGTACCATTCGTTACCAAACGCGGGTACGGAGTAGACCCCCCAGTGGATGAAGATACCGAGTTTGGCGTCCTTGAACCACTCCGGAACCGTGTACGAACTCAACGATCCCCAGTTATCCTCGTATGTCTCCATGGCGTTGTCCCTTCTCCTTCCAGTCTGTTTCGAGTACCTTACACTACCATCTCACTTTTGCCAGGATCACTTGAACGTCGCACGATCAGCTCGGTCGGGAGAATGATCTCCCGAGGCTCGGCATCCAAGACCCCCGACAGGCGATCCAGAAGCAACTGGGTTGCCCTTTCCCCCATCTCGTAGGCGGGTTGAGAGACAACCGTCAGATAGGCCTCAACGACCAGCGAGGGTGGCAGATCGTCAAAGCCCACCAGCGCGATATCTTCGGGCACCCGCAGGCCCGCATCGCGCACCGCGCGGAGTGCGCCGATGGCGATGAAATTGTTCACGGCAAAAAGGGCTGTAGGTCTCGGCACCGTCGCCAAAGCTGCGGTCGCCATGGCATATCCGGCGTCCTGCGTAAATGCCCGGTTGAAGACCAACGCGTCATCGACGTCAATGCCGGCTTCCGCTAAGGCACGCCGGTAGCCATTGACACGATCCCTCGCGGTCGAGACCTCGCGAGAGCCACTGAGCGCTGCTATCCGCGTTTACCCGCGCTCGATCAAGTGCATCACCAGGTCGTGTGCTCCCGCCTCAGAGTCACACCGCACACAGTCCACAGGGATCGGCAGCTTCCGATCAATCAGCACGACCGGCACCCCTCGCCGCTGGATCTCGCGAATGGAGGCTACATCGTTGCTGTCAGATGTGATGGACGCCGGCACAAGCAAGAACCCATCGACCTGCTTCTGCAGCAGGAGATGCACATAGTGATCCTGTTTCGCCTCTGACTCGTCGGTGTTGCAGAGGATCAGGCTGAACCCTGCCTGGCTGGCCGCGTCTTCAGCACCACGCGCGACCGTAGTCCAGAACGGATTCGTGATGTCGGTGACGACCAGCGCGATGGTCTCCGTCTGCTTGGAGCGCAGCCCCTGGGCCAGCCGATTGGGCCGGTATCCCAGATCCACGATTGCCGTCTCGACGCGCAGGCGCGTCTCATCGCTGACGTAGCCGGACCCGTTAATGACACGGGAGACGGTGACCGGCGCTACGCCGGCACGTTCGGCAACATCGTAGATCGTAGACATAACATCATTACCCATCTGGAATCGATTCCATATGGAATCGATTCCATCATAGGCAAGATGGCCTGGCTTGTCAAGACCCAATTCACGATCATTGACAGAAGAGGAGCCGGCCCCTATGATCATCTCGTTACTGGGACACGCGGAATCGAATGAAACCGGAGACACACATGGACATAGACCGGGACTGGCGCAATATCCGCAGCGGATGGACGATTCCCACCGAAAGCTACAGTGACCAACCCTACGTCGTCAGGACCGACGATGGCGCGTGGCTCTGCGTCGTCACCACGGGTGCAGGCCATGAGGGTGCGGGTGGACAGCACGTTGTTACGTTGCGCAGCACGGACCAAGGTCGAACGTGGGCCCAGCCCGTAGACGTCGAACCAGCATCGGGGCCGGAGGCCTCGTACGCCGTGATGCTGAAGGTTCCGAGCGGCTATCCTACCGCCGGGCGCGTCTACGTTTTCTACAATCACAACACGGACAACATCCGACAGGTCATCGCAGACAGAGACGCATTCCCGGACGGATACTGCCGCCGCGTCGATTCGCTGGGTCACTATGTCTTCAAGGTCTCGGACGACGGCGGCCGGACATGGTCGGCCGAGCGGTACGACGTCCCGATGCGCACGATGGCGATCGACCGCCGGAACCCCTACGGCGGCGAGCTGAAGTTCTTCTGGAACGTGGGCAAGCCCTTCATTCACGACGGCGCGGCGTTCTGCTCGCTGCACAAGGTCGGGGGATTCGGTACGGGGTTCTTCACCAGCTCGGAGGGCGTGCTTCTCAAGAGCGCCAACCTGCTCACCGAGACCGACCCCACAAAGATTACCTGGGAGACGCTGCCCGACGGCGAAGAGGGTCTGCGAACCCCGCCCGGCGGCGGGCCCGTGGCTGAGGAGCAGAGTTACGTTGTGCTTAGCGATGGCTCGTTCTACGTCGTCTATCGCACGATCGACGGCTATCCCGTGGAGGCCTACAGCCGGGATGGCGGCCATACCTGGAGCGAACCGAGATACAAGACCTATGCAGACGGCCGGCGTATGAAGCATCCCCGGGCCGCGAACTTTGTCTGGAAATGTGAGAACGGCCGGTATCTCTATTGGTTCCACAACCACGGCGGACGCTTCATCTCGGAGCATCCGCAGCGGAGGACCATCGCCTATGAGGACCGCAATCCCGTCTGGCTCTGTGCCGGCGTCGAGATCGACGAGCCCGAGGGAAAAGTCATCCGCTGGTCTCAGCCCGAGATCTGCCTCTACGACGACGATCCCTACGTCCGGATGAGCTACCCCGATCTGATCGAGGAACATGGCCGCATCTATCTGACGGAGACACAGAAAGACATCGCGCGGGTCCACGAGATCGCGCCGCGCCTGCTGGAGGCACTGTGGCGCCAGGGAGAGGGCGCCGAGGTCGCGCGCGACGGCGTGATCCTCGACTGGCCTGCGAGCCTCCCGGACCTTCTCATGCTCGAGATGCCGCAATTCCTGGCGCGGGACGCCAACCGGTCAGACTACGGCACGAAGGATCTCCGCCAAGGCTTCAGCCTAGACGTTTGGCTGCGCCTGAACTCGCTGGCACCAGGTCAGATGGTACTCGACAACCGGACACACGCAGGCCAGGGCTTCTGTCTGCAGACCACGTCACGGGGCACACTTGAGATCATTCTCAACGATGGTCGCACCGAGAATCGCTGGGACTGCGATCCGGAGGTGCTGCAGATCGGCAAACTACACCACCTTGTCGTCATCGTGGATGGCGGCCCCAAGATCATCACCTTTGTCGTCGATGGAATGCTGAACGACGGCGGCGCGTCTCGCCAGTTCGGCTGGGGTCGCTTCAGCCCGAACCTCCGCAGCGTCTCCGGGGACGAGATGCTCGGCATCGGCCCGTCACTTGACGGCGAGGTCTTGTCCGTCCGCGTCTACGATCGCGCGTTGCTTACGTCGGAAGCTATCGGCAACTATCTCGCAGGGCACCGTGAATTGACACGCGCGTCAACGTAGCCTACACTTTGGGGCGTCGCGTTCGGATCTGTGGAGGCTTTTTCAGTGCACGTCGTATCCATCATGGCCCATCAGGACGATGAGATGCAGTGCCTCGGCACGCTGCTCAAGTGCCGTGCCCGCGGCGACGCCATCGCCTTCATCACGCTCACCGACGGGTCCAAGGGCTTTGTCCAGGAGCCCGATATCGATCCAGGCGAGGCCGCTCGCATCCGCGATGCCGAGATGCGCGAGCTTGCCGACCGCATCGGTGCCGACTACCTCAACCTCCGTGAGCCCGATGAGTTCCTGTACGACACGCCCGGAGTGCGGATGAAGCTCATCGAGGCAATCCGGGCCACGAGTGCGGAGCTGATCTTCACTCACTACCACGAGGACTACAACCTCGATCACACAACCGTGACCTCACTGGTGCGCCACTGTGCGATGCAGGCCTGCCTGCCGGTCCTGCCCACGGCAAGCTCAGCATTGTCCGCCCATCCGGCGGTCTTCATGGTCGCGCCCCACGGACCCGTCGTCTTCCCGGCAAGCCATTTCGTCGATGTGAGTGCCTTCGAGGACGAAAAGGTGGCACTGATGGCCTGCCATCGCTCCCAGGAGACCGCGATGCAGCAGGCGATCGGCGCCGGATTCAGCCGGCTCTGCGGTCGCCTCGATGGCTATTGGGGACAGGCGGTGGGCTGCGACTACGCCGAGGGTTTCGTGCCGATGCGCGGACGCGGCGCGCTCAAGCCGTACAGCGTGCTGCCGTAGGATCCGTAGGAGGGAGAGAGCTATGCAGAACGTCCACACCCACACCTGGAGCCAGGAGCTGCACTTCGACCCGGCCACGGTCCGCGAGGCCGATCTCTCGCGCGGTCATCCCCTGGATCTGACCGTCCGGTTCGATGCCTTCATAGAGGATATGACGCCCTTCGACCGCGTCGTCGTCTTCGGGATGAAGGGCATGCTGACAGGCTACTGGGTGCCCGACACCTATGTTGCCGAATTCGTGGCCAGGGCGCCTGACAAGCTGGTTGGCTTCGCAGGCTGCGACCCGACACAGCCGGGCTATATGGACGACCTCATCCACGCCGTGGAAGACCTTCACCTGCGGGGGCTGAAGCTCGGGCCGATCTACGCGGGGTTCGACCCACGGGACGCGCGATGCGATCCGATCTACACCTATTGTGAGACACACGGGCTGCCCGTTGTCTTTCACACCGGCACGACCTACAATCGGGTCGCCCCCCTGGGCGTGAGCCGGCCCTGGATCTTCGACGAGGTGGCAATTCGCTATCCCGAGCTGCGGATGGTCTTCGCGCACCTGGGCCACCCCTTCTACGACGAGTGTCTCGCCGTGATCCGCAAACATCCCCACGTCTACGCCGACATTTCCGCCCTCTTCTACCGGCCGTGGCAGTTCTACAATATGCTGGTCACCGCGCAGGAGTACGGCGTCACGCACAAGCTGCTCTTCGGCACCGACTACCCCTTCGCGGGGGCGCAGGAGTCGATCGAGGGGCTGCGCAACGTGAACGCCATCACCGGCACCAGCGGGCTGCCTCGGATCACCGACGAGACCATCGAGGGCATCCTGACGCGCGACGCGCTGCAGCTCCTGGGAGTTGAGTGATGAAGGCACTGCAGTTGTGGGACATCGAGGACGTTCGGCTGGTCGATCTCCCGATGCCACAGATCAGGGATGATGAGCTCCTGATCAGGACCGGCGCTACGACCATCTGCACCTCCGACCTGAACGACGTCCGCGAGAATCCCTTTGGCATCGCCTTCCCGGTCGTGATGGGGCACGAGGGCGCGGGCACGATCGCAGCGTTGGGCCGGGACGTCTTGGGGTTTGAGGTCGGCGACCGCGTCGCCACCCACCCCGTGCACCCTTGCGGCCATTGCGCAGCTTGCCGCCGCGGGTGGCGTCACCTCTGCACCAACCTGGAGCACTTCGCGATCAATCGACCCGGCACCTTCGCCGAATACTATCCGGTGCGCGCCGATCGCGCCCGGCGCCTCCCCGATGATGTGCCCTTCACCGTGGGAGCCCTCGCGGAGCCGGTGAGCGTCTGCCTCGAGGCGCTGGCGCAGGCGAACCTGCCGGAGGATGGCTCGCTGCTTATCCTGGGGGACGGACCCTTCGGCGTCTTGATGGCGCGGCTTGCTCGGGCACTTCCCATGACACAGGTCGTCATCGCGGGCTGGGAGGATTTCCGCCTCTCGTTCGCCACGGGCGCTACGACGGTCAACACGTGGCAGGTAGTCGACCCCGTGGCGCGGCTACGCGACGCCCTGGTGGCCGTTGTAGGGGCGCAGCATGCCTTGTCCCGCGTACGCCGCGGGGCTGCGCCCCTACCCCCGGACGAGGGCATCGCCCCACAGGAGGAACCACCCCTGGGCTACGACGCCGTGATCCTCGCCGTAGGCAGCGCCGAGGCCGTACGCGAGGGGATCGAACTGGTCCGTCCCAAGGGGCGTTTCGTCATCTTTTCCGCACTTCCGGGTGACACGCCGGTGAACCTCTTCCGCGTCCACCTCAAGGAACTGGAGATTGTCGGCGCGTGCAGCGACGAGGATCTCCTCGATGAAGCCGTCGCCAACCTGGGCGACGCGTCACTCGGGCTCGAGGAACTGGTGACCCACACGTTTGCACTTGACGCCTTCGAGGAGGCACTGGACCTCGCCGCCAACGGGCACGACCGGGCGCTGAAGGTCGCCTTCACCTTCGACGAGGCTTCAGCGTAGATGAAGATCACAGACGTTGAAGCCGATTGTCCTCGATACCGGCAAGGACTACTCCGATCCCTCGCAAGCGACCGAGGTCCACGGCGTCCGTTTCGTATCACTGATCAAGATCACGACCGACGAAGGCATTGTGGGTTGGTCCGACGTCGAGACACAGCCTCACGTCGGCAGAGCCATCGTCGGAGCGCCTTCGGGTGGACAGATCGGCTTCGAGTCGATCCGTGCCGCGCTCGTCGGCGAGAATCCATTGGAGCACGAGCGGCTCTGGCAGAAGATGGTGCGCTATCTCGCCTACTACGGGCGGCAGGGCGCCGGGATGCAGATGATCTCCGGCGCGGACATTGCCCTGTGGGACATCGCCGGCAAGGCACTGGAGCAGCCGGTCTGGGCGCTGCTCGGTGCGAAGTATCGCGACCACGTGCGGGCCTACGCCTCGACGACCTTCCGTCCCACCCCGGACGCGATGAAAGCGGCCGTCACGAGCTACCTGGAGGCAGGCTTCACGGCGATCAAGTTCGGTTGGGGCGTCTTCGGTCGCGACCTAGACCTCGACATCGCACTCGTTCGCGCCGCCCGCGACGCCGCAGGACCTGCTGTGGCCTTGATGGTGGACGGTGGGTGGTATGGCGTCGCGTACGACCAGCCATTCCGGCCCAGGGCGATCAAGGACTGGATCATTCTCGTCCAGGCACTGGAGGATCTGAACGTCGTCTGGCTGGAGGACTTCCTGCACCCCGAGAACGTGGAGGGGTATGCCCGTGTGGCGGAACGATGTACCAGCCTGCGGCTCGCTGCCGGCGAGCAGGCTGCCGGTGTCACGGAGTTCGAGGCACTGGCGCACCGAGGCCACATCGACGTGTTGCAGCCCGACCTCAGCCGATGCGGGGGGCTGACCATTGGCCGCCAGATCGCGGACATGGCCACGCGGCTGCAGATAGACTGCGCCCCGCACGCGTGGCTGACCGACCTGCTCAAAGCGACCTCGCTGCATCTGAACGCCTACCTGATGAATGCGCTCTATCTGGAGTACAACGTCTCGACCGCCTCGATCCTGACCCACCTCTGCACGCCGCCCATCGAGATGCACGACGGCCTGATCGCCGTACCGAACGGCCCTGGCCTCGGCGTCGAGGTCGATGAGGACGATGGTGGCGCGGTACCGGGTGGCGTGATGGAAATGCAGAATGAGGAATACAGAATCAAGAATCAGAGAGAAGGCAAGCACGGAGGAGAGCGGACGCCGAACGGGGTTCCGTGGTGATGGTTGAGATACATAACGATACGGTCGCGGTGTTCTGCGACGCATTCGGGCCACGGCCTGACGCTGGTCGACATCCGGCGGAAGATGCGGTGGGTGCTGGACGAGCGGACGCTGGTCTGGGCCGACAACCACGACCTCGCGGACCGGCAGCCGCTGCGGTGCGTGGGAGCCGAAGCTGTGGGGAACGGGGCGATCGCGCTCACGTACGTGGCGGGGACGCTGCCGCTGCGGGTCGTGTACACCCTCGGCGAGGGCGTACGTCGAGGCGCGGGTCGACTCGAGGCTGTGCGATAGCCAGGATGCACCTCCTCTCGGACCGCGGGCGTCTCGCCCGCTCCGGAGCGTGCATGAACGCTTCCACGGACGAGGCGCCAACCGTCTGCGCACAGCATCCCCGTCGCCAGAGCAGGCGAGACGCCCGCGGTCCAAGTAGCCAATGGAGGAGCACTGCGTCCGGGCGGTATCCCTGCCGGGCGGCTTTGCACCGGAGACGGGCTCACGTCAAGCTGCTCCTCCCCATCATGCAGGGCATGCTGTGGGATGGTCGCGGGCCCGCGTTCGACATGATCAGGGCGGAGGGCTCCCACTTCGGCTTCTCGATGGCCTTTGTTGGTGCCCTTGGGGAGCGGGGCGGGCTGCTGGTCACGGCCGAGACCCGGGACGATCTGCGATGGTGGATTCGGCAAAGAGGATGCGGCCCCAGGCCTGGCTGGGGGCAGGATCTGGGCCACGCCCATTCAGATCGACTCGCTGGGGACGCTGCGCTACGAGCGCGCGGTCCGGCTCTACGTGACCGAGCCCGACATCGTCGCGGTCGCCAAGTGTTACCGTGCGAGGGTGAAAGAGCGCGGACGCTTCATCTCGTGGGAGGAGAAACTCGCAGCCCGGCCCGGTCTCGAACGTCTCTTCGGCGCGCTGATGACCTTTGTCGGCTATTGCCAGGATGATCTCGACTACGCCGCGGAATGCGCCAAGCTCAAAGCGTACGGCTTCGATCGCGCCCTCGTCTACCCGGTACGGTTCAATGCCTTCAACCCAACCATCGTCATGGGCGGGCGACCGGCCATCGACCTCGACGCGGTGCAGGTTGCCGCGATCAAGGCGTTGGGCTATGACGTGGCACCGTGGAGTTGGCTCAACGAGGCGATGGACGACGGCACCGATCGTATTCGGTCCACCTTCCGGCATGGCGAGGACGGCGAGCCGCTCCAGGGTTGGGCGATCGACGCCCAACGATGGCACCCGGTCTGCAGCTCGGTCGTGCCGGAGCACCAACAAGCCGAACTCGCCGACCGCGGGAGACCTTGGGGGCAAGCCCGAGTCTGCTCGGGCCGGAAACCCCAAAGATCTCCTGCAATGACAGACATGACCTGGGACCACTTCGACGTCCTGGCCTGCGCACCGGTGGCCGAGTGCTACGCGACCCAGCACGCCGGCCACCCGGGCCGTCCCCTCTCGCGGAGCGAGGATCGCGAATCCATCCGCCGCACCTTCCTGACGGACCAGGCCGCCGGTCTGGCCGTCAGTTCGGAGAACTTCAACGACGCCTACAGCATGGAATACGATCTTGGGTCGGTCAAGGCGTGGCCGCAGTACGGGCCGTGGCCCTTCTGGCCGGTGCCACTCACGATGCTCGTCTACCACGACAGCATGATCCATTCGTGGTGGGAAGTCCACAACTACAACAGCCCGTGGTTCGGCCGCACGCAGATGGTCGCCCCCTTCTTCGAGTACGGCGGAGGACGACCGCGGCTGATGGCGAGCCTTGACGCGCTGATGGGCTGTCCGCCCGACGTCTTCCCCTTTGGTGCGCAGTACGGCTGGACGGGCCGAGGGACCCAGACGTTCCTGTATCGCTATCGGTTCGGCGATCCCGAAGTACAGATCGCGCTGCGTGAGGCGCTGCCCGTGGCCAAGCTCCACCGGCGCATCGGCAGACAGGAGATGGTGGACTTCCGCTTCCTTTCTGAGAATGGCTACGTACAGGAAAGTGCCTTCGCCGATGGTACGCGTGTCGTCGCCAACTTCTCGCGCGACGTCATCGGCGGCAGTAAGGGCATCGGTCACGTCGTCGTCGACGGTGTCGAGGCGATGGGGCCGGAGAGCTGGCGTGCGGAGTGACAGAAGTGAAGAATGCAGAAATGGAGAATCAGAGAATACAGAATGGCAGAGTGTTGAGCCCCCAATCTCTATTCTCTGATCCTTTGATTCTCTACTCTTGCATTCTCTATTCTTGCATTCTTTGTTCTCCGATTCTCAGATTCTCACAGGAGAGACCATGTCCGAGTTAGGTACCGATTCCGCCATCTTCGCCTTCGTCCGCGACAACCTCTACGTCGCGGCGGTTTGTGACATCCTGGATTCGTTAGGGTACAGGGAGCAGGCGATGCACCAGCGACTGCGGCCGCTGCTGCCCGATATCCGTGCCTGCGGATTCGTAGGCCGGGCGCGGACCTTCAAATGGATGCAGATCGACTACGTCAACGAGGCCGATCCCTACGGGCTGGAGATCGAGGCGATGGATTCGCTTGGTTCCGGCGACGTCGTGGTACACTCAACCGACTTCGCCGGAACCAACGCGCCGTGGGGCGAGTTGATGTCGACCCTGGCCAAGGCCAAGGGCGTTGCGGGCTGCGTCTGCGACAGCCAGATCCGCGACTGCGTCCGCATTGTCGAGATGGGTTTCCCGGTCTACTATGCAGGCGTCCGCCCTCTCGACTCTATGGGGCGCGGGAAAGTGATGGCCTACGACGTGCCGGTGCGATGCGGCGACGTCTTGGTTCAGCCGCGCGATCTCGTCTTTGCCGACTTTGACGGTATCGTCGTGATCCCACAGTCGATCGAGGAGGAGGTACTTCGCTTGGCCGGCGAGAAGGTCGGCAAGGAGTCCCTCTCGCGCCAAGGGTTGCTGGAGGGCAAGAGCCTGCGCGAGGTCTACGATACCTATGGCGTTCTGTAGGTCAATGATGCCACACCTGAACTTCACCGAAGCCGATTGGGATCGCGTCGAGCGTGACACGCTCGCGTGGTGGGCCGGCGAGCTCGATCGTCCTCTGGTCTACCTGAGCTCGACCGACCCGGTGCCGTCAGACAGGCCCTATGAATTCGCGAGCAACTACCCGCTCGATCTCCCGGCCGAGGCGGTCGTCGACAGCGTGGAGCCACTCCTCGCCGCGACCCACTACTACGGCGACGCCTTCCCCGCCTGGTGGATGAACTTCGGGCCGGGCATCATGGCCGGGTTCCTAGGTGGCGAAGTCCACAGCGTGGCCGATCCCTCAGAGACGGTCTGGTTCACGCCCCCCAAGCGGGTACGCCCCGCAAGCGGGGTACGCCCCCCAGGCGGGGTACGCCGGCGGAGGAGGTGCCGATCGATGATCTACACGTGGCCTATGACCCCGACAACGTCTGGTGGCGTCGGGTGCAGGCCCTGACCGCGGCCGCCGTTGAGAGGTGGGAGGGCCGACTCGCCGTAGGGTTGACCGATCTGGGCGGCAACCTCGACATCCTGGCCTCGCTTAGGGACACCCAGCGACTGCTCTACGAGGTCATCGACCATCCGGCGGAGGTTGAGCGCCTCGTCGGGGAGATCACACGACTGTGGCTGCGCTACTATGACGAGTTGGACGCCATCATTCGACCGGCCTGCCGGGGCACGACCTGCTGGACGCCGCTCTGGTCGCCGGGAAAGACCTACATGCTGCAGTGCGACTTCTCCTACATGATCTCGCCGGCGATGTACGCGCGCTTCGTGATGCCCGACCTTATCGCTTGCTGCGACCACCTCGACCATGCCTTCTATCACCTGGACGGCAAAGGCGAGATCCCACACCTCGACCTGCTGCTTTCGATCGACCGCCTCCGCGGCATCCAGTGGATACCCGGCGACGGCGCGCCGCCGCCCCACGAATGGCTGCCCCTGCTCAAGCGCATCCGTGACGGCGGCAAGCTCTGCCAGGTCTTCGTCAGCCCCGAGGGCGCTAAGGCCATCGTCGACGCACTGGGCGGCAAGGGCTTTCTCTTCGTCATCGAGCAGGCCGAAGGCGAATTCCGCGATCCCGAGCGTGCGGAAGCCTTCCTGCACGCGCTCGAATAGTGCGCGCTTTACCCGTTCTCGGTTCTTGGCTATCAGTTGCCGGTTCGGCATTCGCCGATTCCTGATTCTCCATTCTACATACTTCACTCTTTGTCTTGAGGGAGGGACATATGCAAAGGCAAAACTTTGATCGCGAGTGGCTCTTCCACCTGGGCAGGCCCCGGCGGGAGGTGGATGATTCGGTCTGGCGCTTGCTCGATCTGCCCCACGACTGGTCGATCGAGCTCGACCGCAAGCCGGACGCCCCCAGCCAGGCTCCGGGTGGCTACTTCCAGATGGGCACCGGTTGGTATCGCAAGACATTCGATGCACCGGAGACGTGGGTCGGGAAAAAGGTCTTCATTGAGTTCGAAGGGGTCTACATGAACGCCGAGGTCTGGCTCAACGGCAACCTCCTCGGCCGCCACCCCTACGGCTATACGTCGTTCCACTACGATCTCACGCCCTATCTCGAGCTCGACGGAGAGAACGTGCTCCAGGTCAGCGTAGATAATGGCGCGCAGCTCAACAGCCGCTGGTATTCGGGATCCGGCATCTACCGTCACGTCTGGCTGATGGTCGCGGAGCCGGTGCATGTGGCGCCGTGGGGCGTCTTCGTCACCACGCCCAAGGTGTCGGCGGAGAGGGCCGTCGTCAAGGTCGAGACCACGTTGGTGAACGATGGCCCGGAAGCACGGATGGTGACACTCCTTTCACACGTAGTGACGCCCGAGGGTATCGTCGTGGCGAGTACTGAAGCGACGGCCTCGCTCGAAGCCGGACAACAGCAGAGTTTCATCCAGGAGCTAACGCTAGAGGCGCCACGACTCTGGAGCCCAGATGCCCCGGATCTCTACGACCTGGAGACCGAGGTCGTCGGTGGGGAGGAGATGGGCCTCGTTGACGCGGCAACCACACCCTTCGGGATCCGTTCGCTCGAGTTTGACGCATCCAGGGGCTTTCTGCTCAACGGCGAACCGACGCTGCTGCGCGGCGGCTGCGTGCATCACGACGACGGCGTAATGGGTGCGGCCTCCTATGACCGGTCAGAGGAGCGCAAGGTGGAGGTGCTCAAGGCCAGCGGCTTCAACGCGATTCGCTGCGCTCACAACCCGCCGGCGCCCGCCTTTCTCGATGCGTGCGACCGCATTGGTATGCTCGTGATCGACGAGGCCTTCGACTGCTGGCGCGAGGGCAAGAACCCTTACGACTACCACGTGGCCTTCTCCGACTGGTGGCAGCGCGACCTCGACAGCATGGTCCTTCGTGACCGCAGCCACCCAAGCGTCATTATGTGGTCCATCGGAAACGAGGTAGGTGAGCGCAGCGGCAGCTCGGACGGCGCGGCGTGGGCGCGTAAGCTGGCCGGCCGCGTCCGCGAGCTCGACCCGACACGGCCCGTGACCGCGGCGGTCAACGGCCTCGGCGCCGGGCGCGAGAACGACTGGCTCGAGACCGACCCGGTCTTCGCGGCGCTCGACGTCTGCGGCTACAACTACCAGGAGCGCCATTACCGGTCGGACCACGAGCGGCACCCCGACCGCGTGATGGTCGGCACCGAGTCGACCGCAGGCGAGGCGCTGGAGCATTGGACGGCGGTCGGAGGAACTCCCGTACGTGATCGGCGACTTCGTGTGGACCTCGCTCGATTACCTGGGCGAGGCCGGCATCGGACGCCTCCACTATGAGGAACCATTGACCCATTTCCTGGGGGAGTATCCCTGGAACCAGGCCAACTGCGGTGACTTGGACCTCTGCGGCTTCAAACGCCCGCAATCACACTACCGCGACATCCTATGGGGCACCGGCAGCAGCCTGTACATCGTCGTCCACGATATCGGCCTCCACCCCGCGGGCAAGACGCCGAAACTGACCTACTGGGGCTGGCCGGAGGCATGGGGGAACTGGACCTGGCCAGGCCACGAGGGAGAGGTCCTCAAGGTCGACGTCTACTCAGCCTGCGACATGGTCGAGTTGCGCCTGAACGGCAGATCCCTCGGGTCAAAGCCTGCAGGTCGCGAGTCACGATTCATCGCCAGCTTCGAGGTGCCCTATGAACCGGGCACGCTGGAGGCCGTAGGCTTCACGGGCGGCGAGAAAGTGGCGATGTGGCAGCTCGAGAGCGTCGACGTACCGGTCGGCATCCGCCTGGTACCGGACCGCGATGTGCTCGAGGCGCGGCCCGATGACCTCAGCTTCGTGACCGTCGAGGTCATCGACGCTATGGGGCGCGTCCATCCCGCGGCCAGCCCGGCCATCTACTTCACAGTTGCAGGCGAGGGCACGCTTGCAGCCATCGGCAATGCAAACCCGGCCAGCGAGGAACGCTACCGGGGCAACGAGCGCCACGCTTTCCATGGCCGTTGCCTGGTCGTTGTGAAGACCAACGGCGTGCCCGGCAACATCACGCTACGCGCCCAAGCAGATGGCCTCGAGGCGGCCGAGGTGACCCTGGAGGTCGCAGCGTGACGACGATATCGGTAGCCTTGCGAAGGTTTCGGAAACCTTCGCAAGGCTGAGTGCCCCGCGGGAGCACGAACCCGGTACAATATCCGTAGATTCCCGACAGGGCGTGTAGGAGAGATCATGCGGACACTTCGTATCGTAGCGTCAGCCTTGCTGGTTCTGGCCATCCTCGGCACAGTCGCCGCGGCGTTGGTCACCAGCGACCATTATCGCACGCGCATCTTCCCGGGCGTCTTCGTCGTCACTGCCGATGCGCCGGGCGGCGCAATCGATCTAGGCGGTCTGACGCGTGGGGCCGCGCAGGCCAGGCTGGCGGCGGGAATCACCTCGCCCGACCAGCGACCGCTGACCATCCAGGTCGGCGATGACACGTGGCAGTTGAAGTGGTCGAACTTAGGGCTCTCATATGACATCGATGTCGCGGTTCAGGCCGCTCTCGACATAGGGCGCGACCGCCCGTGGTGGCTCGGGTTCTCCAGGGCACTGTGGCCGGTTCGCGCCACCGTGGCCCTTCCGATCATTCCGGCCGATCCGGGTTTGGCCCGTGGGTACGCCGAGGACATCGCCGCGGAAGTCGCCGCTTTGCCACAGGACGCTACCCTCTCCATCGCAGGCGGCCGGATCTCTGCCACACCGGCACAAGACGGCCGACAGCTGGACGTCGACGCAGCCACAGCCAAGATCCTCGACGCCATAGCCGGGGCCGCCACAAGTGTCGAGCTCACGCCCGACCCCCTCCTCCCGCAGGTCCCCACGGCCGAACCGGCCCTGGGGCAGGCTACGGCGCTGCTCAGTGAGCCCTTTGTCCTGATCGTCGATGATCCGCTCACAGGTGATCCGGATCTCGGCAGCTTCCGCAGAGAGTTCGCCGCCGACCCCCAAAGCATCGGCAGTTGGTTGCGGCCGATTTGGCAGGGAGACGAGATGCAACTCAATGTGGACGTCTGGGCCGTGCGCGATTGGGTGGAGACAGTGAGTCCGCAGCTTGGGGAGGAGCGCACACTCGACGTTGACGGGACCACCGCGCGGGTGGTCGAGGCGCTGCGCACACCGACCCACCGGGCGGCGGCCCTCGTGCGCCACCCGGCGATGCCGTACGTGGTCCAGTCCGGCGACACTTTCTACGACATCGCCTACCTCCATGGCTTTCCGCAATGGCAGCTCGAGCAAGCTAACCCCGACGTAGACCCGGGCCAGATCGATGTGGGACAGGTGCTGACCATCCCGTCGATCGACGTGCTCTTTCCTCATCCTTTGGTGGAGGGCAAGCGGATCGAGATCGATCTCCCAACACAGACACTCAGGGCCTACGAGAATGAGGCCCAGGTCTTCACGTTCTCGGTCTCTAGCGGGATCTCCACGACGCCCACGCTGGCGGGACAGTTCGAGGTCCTGTTCAAAGAGGATATGGCCTTCGCCCAGCGGTGGTCGCTCGACATGCCCTACTTCATGGCCTTCTATGAAGAAGGTGACGGCTTCTTCAACGGCATCCACGAACTGCCCATTACGTCCTACGGCGCCCGACTCTCGCCCTATGTGCTGGGCTGGCCCGCGTCGTATGGCTGCATCATCCTCGACGTGGGTGACGCTGAGGCGCTCTATAACTGGGCCCCCCTGGGGACGCTCGTCCGCGTTGACGGCGTTGCGCCGGGCACGCCATTCGGCCAGGAGACACTGCTCGACATTGCCCCACTCGTGGAGACGGAGGAGCCGTAGAAGATCCGCGGTGCCGGGGACTTTCCGCAGTCCCTGGCACTTGAAGACAAGTCACCCACGGACGCGGGTACTGCCTTCCGGTGCCGGGGACTTCAGAAAGATCCCCGGCACCGTCTCATCTACTATCGGGTACACGACCGCGCTGTCGTACGGGATGATCAGGGCCTCGGGCCCCTCCTCGGGCAGAAGCGCGGCGAAGGCGTGAGGATCGTACGTCCGCTTGGCGAAGCACTCGTAGTGCGCGGGCACGACGGCCTTCACGCCAAGCTTCTGCGCCATCTTCACAGCGCCTTCGAAGTAAGGAAACTCCCCCTCGGTAGGGTGCATCGTGATCAGGGCGAGGTCGGGCTGGAGCGCCGCGACCGGCGCGATCAGTTCATCGTGGTCGCCAAAGGTGTTGATCAGGTCGCCGGTCACGTAGACCTTCACGCCGCCGGCGTCGACCACGTAGCCCAGGTGCTGGACGTCCGGCTTCGGGATGCCGTCCTCGGGCGCGCCCTCCGGTGGCTTCGACCAGAAGGCCGACACGGTCATCGACCCCAGGATCATCGACGAGCCTGACTCGATGACGGCAAGCGCCTCGCCAGCAAAGCCCGCGGCGCTCGCCCGCGCGATACTCTCGACAGGCCCCACGATCTGCACGCCTGGATTGCCCTCACGGATGCGCAGCAGCGACTCGATGCACGTGTGATCTCCGTGATCGTGGGTCAGCAGGACGAAGTCTGTAGGGAGTTCGGCCTCGTTCAGCGGCGGCACAGGCCGAATAAAGCGCTCGGGCGGGCGATTGTGCGGGAAGTAGGGATCGGTGAAGACGATCGTGCCGGCAGCATCCTTCAAAGCGAACGAGTTCTGGCCAAACCAGTGAATGCCGATGTGCCCCTCGGGCACGGTGAGGGTTTCGAACGTGTGCATAGTTCCTCCCTGGTGTCTTTACCTTCCGGGCTGCGCGCCGCAGAGGGCGTGAGCACCCCGGAAGGTTTCCGCGGTTCTCAAACACAGAAGGGACAGGGATTGGCACCAATCCGCTGTCCCTTATCCCCTCTCAGAGCTTCGCACCCATTCCGCGCAGCACGGCCTGCAGCCGCGCCACGTCCAACTGCCGCGGGGTAACGCCTTCCGCACTGCAGAGCGCGGCTGCGGTACCGGCCGCCTGGCCGAGCGCCATCATATTGCCCATGCTCTTGCCTGCCGCGTGGCCCAGGAACGTCGCGGATCCACAGCGCCCGGCGACCAGCAGGCCCTCGACGCCCCTGGGGAGCATGCTTCGGTACGGATATGCAAAACCGGAGGCCATCTCGCCAATGAAAAGCTGGTTCGCGTCGATCGCCCCGTACTTGCGCGCCACCACATCGTCGAACTCGGCGCCCGAGCGTGCATCCTCCACGGTGACCACATAGTCGCCCACGATGCGTCGCGTGTCGCGGACGCCAACGTGCGCGCCGACGCGCATCAGGAAGCATGCCTCTAACCCCGGAATCTGCTTCGCGCGTGCCAAACGGACGAAGTCTGTGGCGACTCGAATGCCCTGCCGCTCGGCGACCGTCAGATCCTCCGCGCTCGTGCCGTCGATGTTGCCCATATCGCGGAGCGCGCCATTGTTGACCCCGATCACGCCGGGGACCGTCGTCCGGTTGTAGCTGTACCAGGCCGCCACCGCATAGCCGTCAGCAGCCGCCTCGTCCAGCAGCGCATTGAGCCG
This sequence comes from uncultured Chloroflexia bacterium, assembly GCA_963751345.1. Classification (GTDB taxonomy): domain Bacteria; phylum Chloroflexota; class Anaerolineae; order B4-G1; family SLSP01; genus PWVB01. Next base: position 12,320 of record CAVVUS010000049.1, on the reverse strand, counting down.
TGACCGATCTTCCTCCAGAAACGCGAAGAACCGGTCGACGTCGGCGTTGGCCAATGCAAAGACCAGGCTGACGGGCATCGAACGCCCATCCTCCTCGCGGCCCTGTACCATCTCGGCGCCCGCGTAGTAGGCGACGTCGCCATCGCCCGTGGCATCCACGACGACGTCGGCAGCAAAGCTCTCAGGTCCGCGCTTGCCGGTCACAACGACACCTCGAACGGTCGCGCCATCCATCAGGACACCCGTGACCGGGCTATAGAGCCGGTAGGCACACCCCTGCTCCTCCAGCAGCTCGAAGCAGGCGAGGCGCAGGTAGTCCGGATGGATGTTGAGCCCGTCCCCGTCGATCATATTCGTCCTGCCGGGAATCGACGCGTCCGCGCCAAGCGCCAGGATCTTGTTCGCAAAGAGATCGTGGACACCGCCCCGCTGCCCGCCTTCGAGCATAACGCGGTTGACCGGCATCCACGGCGCGATCGCGGCCACGCCGCCGAAGAAGCTCTGTGCCTCCAACAACAGCGTCTTCGCGCCGTTCATCGCAGCCGCAAGCGCCGCGCCCATGCCCGCCGGCCCCCCGCCCGCGACGATGACGTCGTAGACGCGGGGCGATGTGCCGTTGTTATCGTGTTGCATTATGCCTCCTATCCTGCGTGACAAGTGACGATTGATCAGACGGCCGACCCCACCTCCGGATCACGCGTCAGCTTGAGCAACCTGCAGTTGCGGGATCGTCAGTGGTCAGGCCAGGTTCACCGTCACAGCCACCACCGACGCAGCCGGCAACGTGAGTGTCATCGTGCCACCCTCCGCCCTGACATCCATCGGCGAGGGCACGAGGGCCTCGGGCGCATCGAAGGTATTGTGGGCATGAATCTCGCCGGAGAGCGCTCGGGCCGCTGCACCCGTGGCCGAAGCACCGCCCAGCAGGTCAACGGCCACTTCCATGGCGTCTGTCGCGTGGCTATTGGTCAATGTCACGAACAATGTCTTGCCCTTGACCGACGCGCTCCCCGACACCAGCGGCAGGTCATCCTCGCCGTCGTGCGCCCTGAACGTGACCGACTCGGACTCGATCGATGTTCGCACTGCCGTTCCACCTTGGTGGGGGACATACATCTCGTAGACGTAGCCCGTGGGCGTCGTCAGCATATTGGCGCCGTCGGTCAGCACCATCGCCTGCAGGACATTGATCGTCTGTGCGATGTTCGCCATCACGACCTTGTCGGCATGCCGGTTGAAGATATCGAGGCTGGTGGCGGCGACCAGAGCGTCGCGCAGCGTGTTCTGCTGGTACAGGAAACGCGGATTGCGCCCCGGTTCCGCCGGATGCCAGGTGCCCCACTCGTCCACGATGAGCCCGATCTTCCGCTGCGGATCGTAGGCATCCATCGCGGCCCGCTGCTGGACGACGAGAGGCTCCATCCGCAGGCCCTTCCAGATCAGTTCGTACCACTGATCCTCCGTATACTCCGTCGCCGTGCCTGCCGTCCCGCAGTAGTAGTGGGCGGCGAAGCCGTGGATGTTCCGGAAATCCCAATAGTCCTTCTTGAGCTTTCGGAAGAAACGTACCGTCCACTCGACATCATTCCCTGAGGGACCGCAGGCAATGACATAGAGCTGTTTGCCGAAGCCTCGCACGAAGGTCGCATAGCGCCGGAACTCGGTGCCATAGTCCTCCGGCGAGAAGCTGCCACCGCACCCCCAGTTCTCGTTTCCGACACCCCAGTAGGTCACGTCAAGCGGCGCCGGGCTGCCATCGGCTGCGCGCTGCCGGGACAGGGCGCTGTCGCCGTCGTAGTTGCAGTACTCCACCCATTCGCGGATCTCGCGCACGGTGCCGGAGCCCACGTTGCCGACGATGTAGGGCTCTGCCCCCACCATCCGGCAGAAGCGGATGAACTCCTGCGTGCCAAAGGCGTTCGTCTCGGGCACCTCGCCCCAGTGGATGTTGACGCGGTGGGGACGCGCCTCGCGAGGCCCGACGCCGTCCTGCCAGTGGTAGTCGTCGGCAAAGCAGCCGCCGGGCCACCGGATCACGGGGGGCTTGATCTTCTTGAGGGCAGCGATAACGTCGTTGCGGATGCCGCCGGTATTGGGGATCTCCGAGTCCTCCCCGACCCAGATTCCCTCGTAGATACACCGACCGAGATGCTCGGCAAAGTGTCCGTAGATATTCGGATTGATGACGCCGATGGTGTCGTTCAGGTTGATCGTCAGCTTGGCCATCTGGACTCCTTTCGTGATAGCGGGACGGGTGAGACCTTCGGGGTCTCCCTGTCCCGCAGACATCTGCTCTGCAAGGAAACCCCAAAGGTCTTCCGGGATCTCCTACGGTGCCGGAACCGACCAGGGCGTCCGGATGCGGCCCCACTCGCCGGAAGCCTCAAGGTAGTGCGTCAAACCATCGCGTTCGAGGTAGGCCTGGCCCGGCAGGAATTCGTCGCCCAGGCGATCGAGCCAGGCTGCAGCTCGGCCTCCAAGCTGTTCCTGGATCGCCGCCTAGGCACGATCGCCACAGAGATTGTGAACCTGGTAAGGATCGGTCTCATTGTCGTAGAGCAGCCAGGGACCGCGGGTGCTGCGGACGTAAGTATAGCGCAGCGTGCGTACACCGCGATAGGCCGGCAGCCCCTGCGTGCGCAACATCCCGTAGCTCGCCGGCACCGAGAGGAAGAAGCGTGAGGACCTTCGCGGTTTCAGTACTGGAAGCTGGTACCCAGAAACTGCGGCGAGAAGTCGCGCCCCTCGACCGTCGTGCGGCACCGGCAGGCCGCACAGCCCCAGCAGCGTTGGCATGACGTCCGGCGCGTCGAGGAGACAGGGAACCTCGCGACCTGCGTCGCCCAACGCCCGCGGATAACGCAGCAGAAAGGGCACACGGATCGACTCGTCCCAAGGCACGTGCTTGGTGCGCAGCCCGTGGCTCAAGTGCATGTCGCCGTGATCAGAGGTGAAGACGAAGAGCGTATCCTCGGCGATACCGCTCGTGTCGAGAGCGTCCAACAGCATCTGCACGCAGTCGTCGAGCGCGGCGATGTGAGCGTAGTAGCCCCGCAGCGTCTCTGCTGCCTCTGCACGGTCGGACGCGGCCACGTTCGGCCGCAGCTCGATCTTGCGGTCGCGGAAGACGTGCCTTGTAGCGTCTCGGGCACCAGGTCATAGGGGTCGTGGGGCGGCGCCCAGGAGAGCATCAGGAAGAACGGCTTCTCGGATGTCGCATGGTCCGCCGATGTAGCCGCAGGCATCCCGCGTCTGCGCGATCGCGTCGTACCCCTCCCAGAGCTTCGGCTCGGGATCGTCATCCTCATAGTAAGGCGATGCCATGTAGTCGTGGTTGCACTCGAACGCCTTCCAGTAATCGAAGCCCTGGCGGCTCTCGGGCGGGATGTAGGCGCGTCGCCGGTTGTAGGCGCCGTCGGGACTACCGTAGACGTGCCACTTGCCGATGTAGGCCGTGTCGTATCCGCCGGCGGCGATAGCACTCGGCCACCGACGTGACATCGTCCGCCAGCGGCACGTCGTTGACGTAGACCCCGTGCGCCAGGGGATACTGCCCCGTCAACAGGCTGGCCCGATAGGGGCAGCACACGGGATGGCCCGACACGGCGTGCGTCACATTGACGCTCTGTGCAGCAAGACGGTCCAACGCGGGCGTGTGCGCGTTGGGATCTCCTGCATACCCCGTCGCCTGAGCGCGCATCTGGTCGGCAAAGACAAACACTACGTTGGGTTTGGTTGACATAGATCCTCCGGGGTGGAGACTGGACCAATCCCAGAAGACTGGTCCAGTCTAGCGCCGCGTGCATTCGCGAGCGTCCCCCTCCCCAACCCTCCCATGGGCGCTCGCAGACTCACCGGGGGAGGAAGGCAGACGCTACTTCGCGACAACGACGAGTTCCAGGTCGAGGAGCTTCGCCAGCTTCCGGATTTTGCCCAATTGGTGGCCCACACCCAGCGCAAAGTGATGTGTAGAGCCCGACTCAGTCCACGCCTGGCCAAACTCGCCCGGCGTCATGTCACCGAACTTGACGCGGGTGTTGGTGTTGCCGATTTGGAGAATCGGGCCGGGCACCGACTCACCCTCGGCGGCTACGAGCTTCAGGCGTCCCTCGCCGGTCTGGGTCACGCCCAGCATCGTTACCGGCCCGTTCTTTACATTGAACTCAACGGAGACACCGCGTCCGGCTTTTCCGTGGAAGAGCTTCATCCCGCGCAGGATCGGCTGCTTGTCGCCGATGCCGATGTGACCCGGGCCGTCGTGGCCTGCGACCACGAACCCACCCTCGAAGTCGAGCAGATAGAGCTCGCAGAACGACCCGCCGGCGTTGAAGTGCTCCTGGATGAACATCGCGACGCAGGTCTTGAGATCGGCCTCGCCGGCGCAGGGGATGCCGCGCCCTGTCAGCATCGAGTTCCCCAGGATCATGGCCGCCCCGATGCGCTCGTACTCGTTGTCGTTCCACCCGCGGTAGTAGTAGGCAAGGCCGTCGAGGGCGAAGTCGCCAACGAGCTTATCCTCCGCGACGGCGACCTGCGCGGCCCACCGCAGCTCGTCCTCGTTCACCTGCTCGGTGACCCGGTCATAGCCAGGAGGCGGCATATGAAACATCGCCTTGGCCTCGGCGACCTTGGCGTCGATCTCGGCCTCGGTCACCTTGTGCACCCGGTCGGCCAAGTCGCACATCTCCAGGATCTCCACGTGGGTGCCGAGCTGCCCCTGGTGCATCGTGAAGTCGCTGTACATGTCGAGCATGCCGGGGTAATAGTGGCCCAGGTAGCCCAACCGGCTGTCGCGAAGCGCGCGCACGGTCGCCGCGGCCTCGATCCATTCCTGCACCTGCGTCCAGACGCGCACCTCGAAGTCACCACCCACTACGCAGTGGAAAGGCAGACCGCACCGCTGAAAGGCGCACGAGACCTCGGGCGCGGTCATCGCCGCACCGATCATCGTCATGTCCTCAGTGCCGATCTCATCGTATGAGACCGTCGGCACCATCTGCAGCGCCAGCGTCAGGTAGGGCGCGATGTTGCGCTGGGCCACCGGCACCAGGACATGCGACGCTGTATAGGTCATGATCTCGCCGATGATGAGATCAACCTGCTCCCGCGCGAAGAGATCGCCGACCGGGCCACTGCGCTCCGCGCGATCGACCAGCCCACCCTGCACGACCTCACAGCCCATCGCCTCCAGCTTCGCCACGTGGCGCGCCATCGTGTTGAGGACCGCCGGCTTGAGGGCCGGGAACTGCGGCCAGTAGGCGGCGAGGCCACTGCCGAAGTAGCCGATCTTGGGTTTGCGGCGTCGCGTTCGTTCCATCGATGTCCTCCTTATGTCACGTGTGGTCCGTCAAGGATGTAGCAGCCTACCAGCAGAAGTGGACCGCGGGCGTCTCGCCCGCTCTGGCATGATGAAACTGTGCGCAGACTGTCGCGTCACGTCTCATTAGCGCTGAGCACGCGGGCGAGACGCCCGCGGTCCACTCTTGCAGGTATCGCCCGGCCCTTGGCCTGATGCCGTCGAGCGATCCCCGCAGACGCTGACCCAGACTGCGGTCACCGCGCCAGCGTCACCGGCATCCCGGTCGCGCCCGACTCATAGGCCGCCAGGAAGACTTCCAGGTCCTTGCGCCCTTCCTCGCCGGGGATGTCGGGCTCGCGGCCTTCGAAGACAGCCTCCGCGAAACGGTCGAAATAGGTGACGTAGGCCTGCTCGTTGAACTCCTCGTCAAACACCATCTGCGTCCATTCGCCCTTAGGCAACCCAGCGATGTCTCGGTCGGTGTAGACCAGCAGCCCCTCGTCCACGAAGACAATCTGCCCTGCCGTGCCGAAGATGCGGTTGCCCACGGCTCGCGTCCCGCGCACGCCGCTCTTGGACGCGCCCGGCGCGCAGGAGCCCGCCATAAAGGTACCGAGCGCCCCGTTCGCGTAGCGGAGGGTGACGACGATGAAGTCCTCGACCTCGACGGGCGTACGGTAAGTGTCGTACTCGGAGAAGACGCGCGTCACCTCCAGTCCCGTGAGGTAGCGCAGGCGGTAGATGTCGTAGATGTAGTTCATGATCAGGATGCCGCCGCCGGCCTCGGCCTTCGATTTGCGCCACGTCGTCTGCACGCGCCCGCTGTAGCCGCCGGTCCAGTAGCTTGCCGGCTTGTCGGCCGCGCCGTAGACCTGGGTCGCCATGACGTCGCCGATGGCGCCCGCGTCGATCAGCGCCTTGGCCTTTTCCGTCGCCGGCTGGTAGCGCACCCCACCCTCCTTCGACGAACAGAGCACGCCGGCCCGCTTGCAGGCGGCGATCAGGGCATCCGCGTCCTCCAGCGTCGTCGCCATCGGCTTCTCCACCACCACGTGCTTGCCCGCCTCCGCCGCCCGGATGCCCAGCGGCACGTGCAGGTAGTGAGGTGTGGAGACAATCACGGCGTCGACGTCCGGATTCTCAAGCAGGTCGTCGAGCGAGGTGGAGCACGGGATCTCGAACTCGGCCTGGTAGGATGCGGCGATCTCCGGGACGGGGTCCACACCGGCGACGGCCTCGGCGTTGGCACAGCGTGCCAGCACGTGGCCCGTGTCCCTGTACGCGATCTCACCCAGGCCGATCAGGCCGAAGCGCAGTTTCTCAGTCATCCAAAGCCTCCATGAACTCGTGGAACTTGGTGATGTGGTGCGCGAGGACGGCCTCAGGGTCCTCCGGATCGATGATCTCGACCGAAAAGAAACCCTCGAAGCCATCCGCCGCCAGCAGGTCGAAGGAGCGTTGGTTGTCGGCGTCGGTCACGTAGGGATCTTCGAGAGCTGCGAAGTGCACGTGGCGGACGTAGCCGCGGAGATGGCCGTAGGCCTCGTCGACGCCCTGCCCACGCTGGAGGTGGTGGCCGATGTGCCAGAGCACGCCGAGGTTGGCCGCTCCGGCCTCGTCGAGGATCTGCCGAGCCCACTGGCCCAGCATGTTCGTGTGGGTCTCGACCAGCACGACGACGCCGTGCTCTCCGGCCCAGGCGTCCACACTTGCGTAGGACGCTGCTGCGAGGCCAAGCACGCGATTCCGCAACCCGGGGTCGCCCTCGGGTAGGCTGTCGCCGAAGGTGCGGATGTAGGGCGCGCCGACATCCGCCGCCAGCTCGACGTACCGCCGCAGTGTCTCACGCTGCAGCACGTGGTCGGCGGGATCGGGGCTGTTGAAGCGGACGCTGGTCGCAATGCAGCTCGCCGCGATCCCCGCGTCGGCCAGCATCCGGAAGGTGGCGGCGCGCTGAGCCGGCGTCGTATCGAGCTCGACGCTATGAGCGTGGCCCCACTCGGTGCGAAACTCGATGCCCTCGTAGCCATAACGCTGTGCTGTGCCGATCAGTTCGGAAAGAGTCTGCTTCGGGCAGACCGAACTCATGAACCCAGGCCTCATCTGTGACACCTCCCTTTCCCATACCCCTCTGCCCACGATCCCTCTTGGCGAGATGCAGCGCGACTCAAAGGGATGGTGCCGATCAGACGATCTCGAGCCCGTTGCGATCGGGGAGCAGGGGAAACGGCGCGGCGGGCAGCGTCTGGTACCAGTAGGCCACCGAGCAGATGTCGTGCCGGCCCGGCAGATATCGCCCCTCGCTCCGCCAGCCCAACGCCTGGATCGTCACACGGAGATCCTGCTCGAAGCGCACCGGGTCCATCACGTGCCAACGATACATCGCGTGCCGGTGTTGGGCGCGATAGGTGCCGTCAGGCCGCAGGACCTGGTGCATCCCCATGAAGGGCGTCGTGTAGGTGACGTATTGGCCGTCCAGCTCCCAGTCGTAGGAACCGCCGAAGTAGTCCTCGGTGCCGGTTCCGCAGATCGTGGGGAAGGCACCGTCCCCATCGATGTAGAACTTGACCTCGCCCTCGCCCCACCAGCGGTCGTTGTGGACCGCCCATCCCATCGATGTGCCGACGTAGTGGCCCTGCCCCTTCACGCCATCGAGGATCGTGATAGACCTCGCCGTAGGGAAGTGGGTTTGTGCGGCGAAACTGAGCATGGAAGTAGGCTGCATCGTCGGGCACCTCGGTGAGCGTATAGTTGATCTGGTAGAAGCACGCCGCGCTCTCCGTCGGATGCAGGTTCTCGAGCGTGACGCGGCAGTGCGTGCGAAAGGGCATCTCCCAGAAGCAGTTCATGCCCCGCACCGGGTTGACCGCGACCGGCAGCGAGTTCACCGGCGCGAAAGGGCCGCGCGTGGGCGCCCGACGGTCCTGAAAGGCCCAGGGCGAGGCGAAGAAGTCAGGGACCGGGCACTCGATCGAGGGGCGATCCTGACCGTCCCAGTAGAACCGCAGGATGGACTCCCTGTTGATGATGGTCCCGCCAAACCACATCGATTGGATCGCACCGGGACCGTCGATGTCGGCGAGGACCCGGGTCGTGCCGGGCGGGACCGGCACGTAGGGAGCGCACTTCCAGCCCTGGCCCAACTCACGCGCCGGCCCGTTGGGGTCGGCCGGCGCCATCCCGCCCTTCGCGCGCTCGCCCGTGGGATTCTCGGCCGAGATCGACCGGGTCTTCGCATGTGAGAGACGGGAGAGGTTCCCCAGGTGCAGCCCGAGACCATCGAAAGCCATCATGTCATCACCTCGCACTCGGATACATGCCCATCAGGCCACAATCGCCCAGCGAAACCGGGTCGTGGCAACGATTCCGGCTGCTATGGGACAGGCAGCGCTCCTAGAACCGATAAATCGGTTACAGCGAACCCTCACGTCGCGCAGTCAGGTTGGCGGTAACGACTTTGATTGCTCTGAGATTCTAGACTCCTTACCGCGCGCCGCACGCCTGCAGACTAGCCTGGATGTGGCCGCGGGTCTCCGCGGCAATGACGCAGCACTGCTCCAGCGTGTAGCTCTTAGCCTTCGTGCCGATCACCTCCAGGTCGACGGGGCCGGTGTAGCCGCGCTCGTAGAGCACACGGATGTAGCCCACCAGGTCGATATCGCCGCGACCGTTGGCCTGCATGTTGGGCTCGCCGGGACCATGCTGCCGCCCCTTGCAGTCTCGGATGTGCACGTGCTTGACCCGCGAGATCACCGCAGCAATGGCCTCGACGGGATCCTCCCCCGCGCGCCAGATGTGCGAGGGATCCATGTCGATGCCGAAAGCGGGCGATGCGATCGCTTCCATCAGCCGTAGCGTCGTCGGCGTGTTGTAGATCGCCGCTCCCACGTGGGCCTTGACGCAGAGCGTCACACCGTACTTCTCAGCCAGCACAGATAGGTTGCCCAACGAGTCGACCGACTGCTGGAAGCTCTCCTCGTCGCCTGACTTGCCGCCGGGGCCGCAGTTGATTACGGGAATGCCGATCTCTGCCGCGGCCTGGAAAGCCGTCTCCATCACGCCCGGGTCCTGCGAGGGCTGCTCCATCGCCAGGAGCTCCAGCCCATAAGCCTGCGAAAGCCGCTTGATCTCGGGAGCGAGCTCCTGCCACCGGTCGAGCACCAAGTGCTCGCTCATGCCGTTGATGGCCGACAGTTCGATCCCGTCATAGCCCGCCATCGCCGTATACTTGAACGCCGTCTCCATATCGAACGCACCGAACAGAACCGAGTTGGCTCCAATCTTCATTGGGGGTCTCCTTTACGTGAGTGGTTATCTACAGCGGAAATGCGATCCGCCGCCCTTCCTTCGCCGATCGATAGGCGCCCAATACCATCTCCACCGAGACACGGCCATCCTCGGCCGTGACCGGCGGGTCGAGGTCGTACTTGAGACAGTCGATGAACGACCGTGGGACGCCCGCGATGCGCTCGCCGTGGTGAGGCGGGATCGGCATGCCCAGATCCTGCCACTGCGGGGCATCGCGCGTGTAGAGCTTGAGCGCGACCGCGCCGGGCGGCGCCAGGTGCGTGGAGACCAGGTCATCGTAGTTCTGGATCAGGACGCCCTGGTCGCCATAGACCTCGGTGGTGTTCTCTCCTGCCAGCGTCACCGACGAGTTCAGCAGCACCACCATCGCGCCACTCGCATACCTGTAGATCGCGACGCCCGTGTCATCGGGCGCGACGTCCGTGACCGTGTTCTCGATCTCGGCCATCACGCTCGCCGGGCGCCCCATGATCCAGTGGATGAAGTCGGTGGCGTGCGAGGCGTCGTCCATGAACATGCCCATGTTCTTCTCAGGCTCGATGTGCCAGTGGGTCGGCCCGTTGACGAAGTCGTCGCTGAAGAGCACGGGGATGCAGTGGCGGCGGCGCAACAGGCTGATCCGGCCCAGCACGCCGCTCTCCACGAGCTCCTTGATCTTCTGGTTCGACGGATCGTGGCGCATCTGGTAGGCCATGACGAACTTCACGCCGGCCTTCTCCGCCGCATCCGCCATCAGGTCGCAGTCCTCCAGCGTCAGAGCCATCGGCTTCTGACAGAGAATGTGCTTCCCGGCAGCCGCCGCGGCCACGGCCATCTCGGCGTGCCGGTTGGTCTCCGTGGTGATGATCACGCCCTGGATGTCAGGATCGTCGAGCACGTCCTCCACATGGGGGGTGTAGCGCATCCCGTAGGCTTCTGCCGCGGCCTTTCCACGCGCCTCGTTGTCGTCCCAGCACGAGACGAGGGAGACATCGTCGTAGCCGAGCATACGCCGGCAGTAGGCCTGCGAGTGCCCGTGGGCGAAGCTAATGACGCCGATGCCGATCTTTGCGGCCATGGGACCTCCAGACTAACAGTCAGACTCTCAGTTAACGGTTGTCGGTTGTCAGTTGGTCAACCTTGCGAAGGTTAGCGTCGTGCCCTGTAAACAGGGCTTCTTTGGGTACGGAGGTGCCCTGTTGTGAAGGCACAGCGTAACCTTCGCAAGGTTCAATCGCGTTCAAGGTAGACCTTCGGTTTCCCGTCCAGCACGTTTCTGTAATGAAGGAAACCCCAAAGGTCTTCGGGTCGAGCACTACAGATGTACCACCGCCCCGCTGTCGAGCGAGTCGATCGCGGCCTGCAGCACCTTCTGCGCCGCGAGCCCGTCGGCGCCGGAGGCGTCGATCTCGTCCGGCGCCGCGCCCTCTGTCACCTGTTCCAGGAACCTATGAATGCGGTTGCGGAAGGTGTCGTCGAAGTCGCGGTGCCCGCCGAAGACGGGATTCGTGAACTGCAGCTTGACGAAGTCGCCCGCCGGAAAGAGCGTGACCTGGCGCCACATGTCCTCCAGCACAAAGCGGCCCTTGGTCCCCGCGACCTCGCAGCGCTCCATCGGATGGCCGCGCTCGATGTCATAGGAGCCGCTCAGGGTGCCCACCGCGCCGTTCTTGAACTGCATGTTGAACGACGCCGTCGACCAGATCTTGCGGCCCGGCGCCTTCGTGGCAAAGCACTGCACGGACTCGACGTCGCCGCAGAAGTGACGCATCACGTCGACGGTGTGCGGGTGGAGTGACTTGATCATGTAATTGGGCGAGCTCTCGTTGGGGTTCATGATCCACATCGCCATATTGATGAAGAGCAGGTGCCCCAGCCGGCCCTCGTCCTGCCACTGCTTGGCGATCAGCGCCGCCTGGGTGAAGCGGTGGTTCAGGTCGATCCCGTAGCAGAGCCCCTTCTCCTTGGCCTTGGCGACCATCTCCTCGGCCTGCGGGATCTCGTTGCAGATCGGCTTCTCACCCAGTACGTGGCAGCCGGCCTCCAACACCTGCAGCGTCACCTCATAGTGATCGCTGCCGTTCTCGAAGCCGGCGGTCGCGATGCTGCAGACATCGGGCGAGAGCGCGTCGAGCATCTCTTGCGCATCGTAGAAAGCGGGCACGCCGAGGCGCGCCGCGGTCGCATCCGCGCGCTCCTTGATGATGTCGCAGACACCCACCAACTCGGCGAGCGGATCTTCTTTGTGCAGCGTCGCGTGCAGATTGCCGATCGGCCCCAGACCGATAACGCAGGTTCGTAGCATTGTGTAGCCTCCGGTTGAACTACTCTGGGCTTTCGCAAGGTGTCACGAGCTGCGCTCGTGACACCTTGCGAAGGCTGTCATCCAATACCTCCGTCGAATACCCATATTGCGCCATCGCGGGCGCGAGGAAGTCGTACATCGTGTTGCCCTCGGCCTGACGCCAGCGGTCTACCGACTCGGGTCGCACCACGATCCTGGACAATCGGAAGCCGAGGAAGTCCTCCAGCCGCGCGAGCGTTTCATCCTGCTTCAGGACGAAGTCCTCGAAACGAACCTCGATCCACTGATCGGGCTTGGCGGTCGCGCGAACGAGATCGTACTGGTATTTCCACGAGATGGCCCGCCGGCGGCGCTCATCCTCGGTCTCCGGGTACGCGATCCCCCAGTTACGCAGGTCGTCGGTGCCGTGTCGTCCGAGGATGCAGTCGC
>CAVVUS010000048.1:0-99476 GCA_963751345.1 uncultured Chloroflexia bacterium | reverse complement strand
TCTCAGGGCCTATGTCGATAGATGTATTGTACAGTGAACGGCAGAGAGTGAAATCCACCAGGGCCGTCGCGAGACGCCACAGTCCTGGGGGATCAGGTGGGAACACAGAAGGTGCGTCGTCTTCGCGGTGGGCACACCTCTCCAGAACCCTTCGCAAGGTGAGGAAACCTTGCGAAGGTGCAGAACAGTGCTTGACACTAGAACATTAGTTCGTATAATCAAGGTTGAAGGCAAGATATGGAACCCATTCAGAAACTCCAGATCCTGGGGCCCGCAGCCCAGTATGAGCCTGCCGAGGACGTGGGCTTGATGGGGCAACGCTTCGCGGGCCCCAAGACGCCGGCAGAACTCTCGAAGTGCATCTCGCAAGCGACGCTGCCGGGCGGTCGCCGTATTCCCATTCTCAAGACACTCGTCTCTTCCGTATGCGAGAACGATTGCCGCTATTGCGCCTTCAGATCGGGGCGGGACGTGCGCCGGGCGACGTTCACGCCGGACGAACTGGCCAGGCTGAGCTTCCAGCTCTGGCAGCAGGGGCTGGTGAAAGGGGTTTTCCTGAGCTCCGGTCTGGTGGGCGGGGGGCCCAGGACGCAGGACAAGATCATCGCCACCGCAGAGCTGCTGCGCCGGACCTACCGGTTCCCGGGCTATCTGCATGTGAAGATCATGCCCGGCGCGGAGTATGCCCAGGTGGAGGCGACGATGCGCTGGGCGGATCGCGTATCGATCAACCTGGAGGCGCCCAATGCCAACCGGCTGTCGGAATTGGCGCCCAAGAAGGTCTTCTCGGCGGATCTGCTGGAACACCTGCGATGGGCGCACGAGCTTCGCCAGGCCGGGGTGGGGCGCAGGCCAAGCCTGACCACCCAGTTCGTGGTGGGGGCGGTGGGGGAGTCCGATCTGGAGCTGCTCCTGACCTCCGCGCGGCTCTATCACGATCTTGGCCTGGCCCGCACCTACTTCAGCGGCTTCGGCCCGGTTCCCGATACCCCGCTCAGCGACCACCCGCCGATCGCTCTGCGACGCGAGCACCGGCTCTATCAGGCCTCGTTCCTACTGCGTGACTATGGTTTCGACGTGGAGGAGCTGCCCTTCGAGCAGGGCGGCAACCTGCCGCTCGACATCGATCCCAAGCTGGCCTGGGCGCGCAGCAATCTGGGTGAGCGTCCCATCGAGGTGAACACGGCGGATCGTGCATCGCTGCTGCGGATCCCGGGGATTGGTCCGACGATGGCCGACCGGATCCTGCGCGCACGGCGTGGGGGAACGCTGAGCGAGCTGAGTCATCTGCGCCAACTGGGCGTCTCAACGAAGCGTGTCGCGCCCTTCATCCTGCTGGACGGGCGTCAGGCACCTCGACAGTTGAGGCTGTGGGAGGGGAGTGTTGGAACGTTGACACGTTGACACGTGAGAACGTTAGCACGTTGACACGTCTGAACGTCCAAACGTGCCAACGTTCAAACGCGTCTCTGCAAACTCGCCAATGTGTGGTAAAATGGCTTTGGTCAATATCGTGTGAAAGACAAGGAGCTAGAACACATGGCGAGAGAACTTACGATTACATTCCCGGGTGGCGCGTGCGTCGACGCGGCGTGCGATGGACAGGTGATCCGGACGGATCAGCCCGTCTTCGGTGGGGGGGAGGGTTCAGCCCCGACGCCCTTCGATCTCTTCCTGGCCTCAATGGGCACGTGCGCCGGCATCTACGTGCTGAGCTTCTGCCAGCAACGAGGGCTTCCTACTGAAGATATCAGGATCCTCGAACGCGTTGAGTCGGATTCCCGCACGCACATGGTCAGCGACATCACGCTGGAGATCCAGCTCCCGGCGGATTTTCCCAAGAAGTACGCCCCTGCGTTGATCAAGTCGGCGGAGCTGTGCGCCGTCAAGCGACACCTGGAGCAGCCACCGACGATCAAGGTGGAGACGAAGATCGGGTAGTGGGTAGCATATAACAATCAGCGGCGTCTCCTCGAGACGCCGCTGATTGTTATATGCTCAATGTGTTACAGACTGAGATTCGTGAACGCGGCGAGACCGGGGTAGACGGCCTGGGCGCCCAGCTCTTCCTCGATGCGCAGCAAGCTGGTTGTACTTCGCAACGCGGTCGGAGCGGGCCGGCGAGCCGGTCTTGATTTGGCCGGTGTTGAGGGCCACCGCGAGGTCCGCGATGGTGGTATCTTCCGTCTCACCTGAGCGGTGCGAGGTGACGGCGGTCATACCGTGCTTGTGGGCCATGGTCACGGCTGCGGTGGTCTCGGTCAGGGTGCCGATCTGGTTGAGCTTGATCAGGACGGAGTTGACGGCCTTCTCACGGATCGCGCGGGCGATGCGCTCGGTGTTGGTCACCAGGAGATCGTCGCCGACGATCTGGATCTTGTCGCCCAGCCGCTCCATCATGAGCTCGAAGCCTGCCCAGTCATCCTCGGCCAAGCCGTCCTCGATGCTGATGATCGGGTACTTTTCCACCCAGCGGGCGTAGAAATCGACCATCTCCTCGCTCGTGAGGACGCGTCCCTCTTTCTTGAGGTTGTACTTGCCGTCCACGTAGATCTCGGATGCCGCCGGGTCCATCGCAATCCAGATGTCCTCACCGGGCACGTAGCCGGCCTTCTGGATGGCCTCAAGGATGACCTCGACGGCCTCCTCGTTGGTCTTGAGGCTCGGCGCGAAGCCTCCCTCGTCCCCGATGCCCACGCTGTAGCCCTTGCCCTTGAGCACGGCCTTGAGGGCGTGGTAGGTCTCGGCGCCCCAGCGCAGGGCTTCGGCGAAGGTGGGTGCGCCTATCGGCATCGCCATGAACTCCTGCAGGTCGGGCCCGTCAACGGCGTGCTTGCCACCGTTGAGGATGTTCATCATCGGGACCGGAAGGACGTGAGCATAGGTACCGCCGATGTAGCGGTAGAGCGGCAGGCCGACATAGGCTGCGGCTGCCTTGGCTGCGGCCAGCGAGACGCCCAGGATGGCGTTGGCGCCGAGGCTTGACTTGTTGGGGGTGCCGTCGAGGGCTATCATCAGCTCGTCGATGCCCTGCTGATCGGTGACGTCCCAGCCTACGAGCTCTTCCGCGATGGTGTCGTTGACGTTGTCGACAGCCTTGAGGACGCCCTTGCCGCCATAGCGGCCCTCATCGCCGTCGCGAAGCTCCAGTGCCTCGTGTATGCCTGTGGAAGCCCCGGAGGGCACGGCGGCGCGACCGACGCTGCCGTCGACAACGGTAACCTCGACCTCGATGGTGGGATTGCCGCGCGAGTCCAGGATCTCGCGGGCGACGATGTCTTCAATATAGGACATGGTTGACCTCCAATTGGTTTGTTGACTTGCCTTTGCTCTTCGACTATCTTCTTTGTAGCCGCGTCTATGATACTCCAAAGGGCGCAGAGAGCAAGAAGTGGTGAGACAGGCCATCAGATCTTGCGAAGGCGGCCCGAGGGCATGCGGGTGTAACCCCGCAAGGTTCACCGGAGAGGAGCCTATGGCGGAAACCTGGCACACTTTGACGAGACGGACGGTGCTGGATCGGGAACCCTATCTGCGGGTGGAGCTGCACAGTATCCGCCTTCCCGACGGTCGTGTGATCGAGGACTGGCCCTGGGTCGTGACGCCGGACTTCGTGACGGTGGTTGCCGTGACCGAGAGCGGCGGGTGGCTCTGCTTCCGGCAGACCAAGTACGCGATCGAGGGGTGGTCGCTGGCGCCGGCAGGAGGGTATATGGAGGCCGGCGAGTCAGCGCTGGAGGCGGCACGGCGTGAGCTGCTGGAAGAGACCGGGTACGGCGGCGGGCGATGGTCCCATCTGGGTTCCTTTCCGGTGGACGGCAACCGCGGGGCGGGCACGGCGCATTTCTACCTGGCCGAGGGGGTAGTGCCGCGTGGTGAGCGACCGTCGGATGATCTGGAGACACAGGAACTGCTGACACTGAGCAGGGACGAGGTGGCAGAGGCATTGGATGCAGGTGAGTTCAAGGTGCTTCCGTGGGCTGCGGCGGTCGCGCTGGCGCTGCGGCGGGTAGAGGCGTGAGGGGTGCAACCTGGCGAGGGGGCGTGCGTAATGTCAGGAGGAAAGCTTGTTGGTGCAGGGGACTGCGGAATCCCCTGCACCTGGAGCGAAGACTCCCACGGCCGCAGTAGACTTGTTTTCAAGTGCCGGGGACTGCAGAAAGTCCCCGGCACTGGGAGCCGGGTGTGCATCACTTTTCCGCACTGATACGGCTCTTCGTAGAGACGTGCCGGCGGCACGTCTCCGGACGCGGGTTCACCACCAATGTGCAAGCGTCCACGACGAAGATCACATCGGCGTCCGAGGATAATCACACGCCAGAAGACGGCCCACCGGGCCGTCTCTACAACGACTATCTGCGGAGTCCAATGCTTTGACTTGCGGGCTGGGCGCATCTATACTATGGGGCACCAAGCGAGACAGGTATCGAGGGCACGGCGGTGTTGTCGCCGGACGCAACGCAAGATAGGGAGGTAGGCGAATGAGCAAACGACCTGGTGGTGAGCTGGCCACGCGCCCGCTCCATTTCATCTGGATTGCCGACTGCTCGGGCTCGATGAAGACCGACGGCAAGATCCAGGCACTCAACGTGGCGATTCGTGAGGCGATCCCCCAGATGCAGAAGGTGGCATCGGAGAATCCCAATGCGCAGGTGCTGGTGCGCGCGATCAAGTTCGCGAGTGGTGCGCAGTGGCACATCTCACAGCCAACGCCCGTCGAGGATTTCAAGTGGGTGGATCTGCAGGCCGATGGGGTGACGGACATGGGCAAGGCCCTTTCGATGGTGGCCGAGCAGCTCAAGATCCCGCCGATGACGGACCGGGCGCTGCCACCCGTGCTCGTGCTGATTTCGGACGGTCAGCCGACCGACAGTTTCGAGAAGGGATTGACGGAGCTGATGGACCAGCCCTGGGGCAAGAAGGCGGTCAGAATCGCGATTGCCATCGGGGCGGACGCCGACTATGACGTCCTGCAGAAGTTCATCGGACACGTTGAGATCAAGCCGCTCCAGGCCAACAACCCCGAGTCGCTGGTCAACTACATCAAATGGGTGTCGACGGCCGTGCTGAAGTCGGCCTCGTCGCCGGCGAGCCAGTCGGCCTCGGCCACGCCGACGTCGAATGTGCCGGTGCCTGCAGTGCCTACCGCGGCTGCCGGGAGCGCCGGCGGCCCTGCTACCGCCGAAGACGTCTGGTAGGCGGTCCGGCGACTGTGCTATGACACAGGTACCGGTGTGGCGGGTACTGGGGCAGTCGGTGCGCGGTGCTTCTCACGTCCGCGCCTCGCTGCCGAACCAAGACGCGATTCTATGGTGGCCGCCCGCGCCACAAGGACCGCCGATTGTGCTGGTGGTGTCCGACGGGCACGGCAGCGACAAGAGCTTCAGGAGCGAGATCGGCTCTCGGTTTGCGGTGGAGGGCACGGTCGCGCTGCTGCGCGAGCTGGTGGAGGCGATTCCGACCCCGCCCAATCTCTCGGCTGTGAAGCGCACGGCCGAGGAGCGCCTCCCGCAGGAGTTGGTGCGAGGCTGGCAGGCGTCGGTCGATGCGCACCTGGCGGAGCATCCCTTCGAGGAAGGCGAGCTGGCGCGCGTGGAGGCCAAGCGGGGGCCGAAAGGGCGCCAGGAGGTTCTGGAGAACCCGCGCCTGGCCTATGGGGCCACCCTGCTGGCGACGCTCATCGCGTCCGACTTTATGTTGTTCCTCCAACTGGGCGACGGAGATATCCTCGCCGTCCAAGATGGCGGCGAGGTTGTCCGCCCGCTGCCACGGGATGCGCGCCTGATCGCCAATGAGACGACGTCGCTCTGTATGACGCGCGCCTGGCGTGAGATTCGCCTCCGCTTCCAGGCGAGCTACGGTGGCGTGCCCGCGTTGGTGCTGTTGTCGACCGATGGCTACGCCAATTCCTTCGTCAACGAGGCTGCCTTTCTCAAGGTTGGCACGGATCTGTTGTCGATTCTCAGCGACGAGGGCGCCGATGCGGTGGAGAAGAACTTGACCGCGTGGCTGCAGGAAGCATCCGAGTCGGGAAGCGGCGACGATATCACGCTGGGCATCCTGTACCGAGCGGATGTCGCCGCCGAGCGTCCCATCGAGGTGACGAGGACGTCCCAGGGAACTGAGGTTCGCACGGTGGCGACGCCTGATCCCGAGGCGGGTGATAAGCGCCCCCTCCGCTTCGGCGCGTGCCGACGAGGCTGAGCCCGTCCATGCGCGCTCGGCTCAGCAGTTGACGCCTGCCGAGCGGTCGGCCATTATGGCAACCATCAAGCAGAAGGGTCCTTCGGAGCCTGCCAAGCATGGGCGGGTGGTGGACATGGTTGAGGAGCGAGCCGGGGACACGGACGGCGGTGAGGTGGGTCACGAGGCGGACGCGGACCCCGCCGGCTGAACCGAGTATCACGAGGAGCGCCACGAGCCACGGAGCTGCGCGGATGGGTGGCGAGAGAAGGCGCGGTGGGTGGCCTTGCGGGGCTATGGACCGCGAATCCTCGTGAATGTGGAATCGAATAGGGTACTTAGAGGCATACTGATCTTCGCGAATGGAGGTAGGTGGGCGTGCCGGCGGGGGCACGTGCCGCCGGTCTGTGGTCATCTGTTACTCTTCACGGCTCAATGAACGACGTTCCACGCCGGAAACTCCAGGAAATTGTCTCACGTTACGGGCGCGAGGTGCTGTATGACCCGCGCCGCTGTCGGGCGCTGCTCCTCGATTTCTGCGGCGAGTACAAGGGGGAGATCAACCTGCTGGAGATGGCGTTGCGCGAGGACGTGGTGCGCGACTATGAGTCCTCCTCACTTCATCTTCCGCAGGCGCTGGTGCTTGCACGGCTATCACAGCGACTGCGTGACGCCTATTACCTGCCGGAGGATGCGGCCCGATGGGCCGTCGAGGCGTGCGTATCGGCGCTCGACGGCGCGTCTCCCGCCCAGGAGGACCGGGTCTTTGTGTCCCAGGTGCCTGCGACCGTGATGGCCCGCGACTGGCTTGGTGCGGCGGACGCGTGGCAGGAGATTGGGACGACCCCCGGCCGGGTGCTCGTCGCAGGCGACGTCGAGGTCGGCCTCAGCGCGCGGCCCGACGCATCGGCGCCCGACGTGCTCTCTGCGCTTGCCGCGGACATTGCTGCGTTCGGACCGGTTCAGCAGTTGGATCTCAGCTACGGCGCGGTCACGGACGACGCGCTCAGCTCGCTAGCGCAGGTTGATGGGCTGCTGCGGCTGAATCTCTCGCGGACCACAGTGTCAGACGCGGGTCTTTGCGCTCTGGCGAAGGAGCATCCGCAGCTTCTCGAGCTCGATCTGTGGGGATGCAGCAGCGTCAGCGATGCTGGGGTCGTGTGCCTGGCTGAGCTGACGCAGTTGGAGCGGCTGGAGCTCGGGCGGTGCGACCGTGTGACGGACCGGGGCCTCGAGGTCGTCGCGGGCCTGTCGCACCTCGGCTCGCTCGGGCTTTCGGGGACTGCGGTCGAGGACGCGGGGCTGGCGGTCTTGAGCGGGCTGCGCTTGCTTCGCCAGTTGAACCTGGCCGATACCCAGGTAACGGGAAGCGGCCTGGTAGCGCTGGCCGGGCTGCCCCAGCTCTGGTCGCTGAACCTGTCCGGGTGCGTGCGCCTGCACGCCGAGACGCTGGCTGCACTGCGCGGATTCGCGCAGCTGACGTCGCTGAATGTGTCCGGCTGTGGTCTGGTGACCGATCAAGCGTTGATCCATCTACGCCCGCTGCGCGGGCTGGCCGAACTGGGACTTGCCGGGCTCAACGTCACCGACACCGGCTTGCTCTACCTGGTGGACCTTCCGACGCTGTCGACGCTCGACCTGAGCTGGACTCAGGTAGGAGACCCAGGCCTTGCGCGGTTGGCCACGATGCGCGGGCTGCACGATCTGACGCTGACGGGGACGCACGTCACCGATGCCGGGTTGGTCCACTTGCGGTCGCTGCCGGGGCTCGCGTACCTTGACCTTGCCGACACCGGGGTGTCCGATGCCGGGTTGAGGGTACTCGGGAGCCTGACGACGCTGGAAGTGCTGGATCTTGAAGGCGTCCGGGTCCATGACGCCGGGCTGGTTCACCTCGGCACGCTGCCCCACCTGCGGAGGCTTTTTCTGGGGCGCACGTCCGTGACCGACCAGGGGCTCGAACTGCTGCAGCGAATCAGTTCGGTGCGGCAGGTGGATCTGACGATGTGCCGGAATGTGACGCAAGCGGGTGTGGAGAGGCTGGAGGAGGCCGGGGTGCGGTACGGTACCACCTCGGCGAGGCTTCGCAAGGTCAAGCCCGAGCCGCCTCGGGCGAACTTGCGAGGTTAGGAGGTGACCTGCCGGCGGGGAAACCTTCGCAAGGTCTACGCGGTAGAAAAGTCAGGAGGATGGCATGCCGATATTGCAGGATGGACAGAGTGTGGAGACCGTCACGTCAAAGATGGCGTGTGTGGTGGAGACGTTCCTAGGCGGGGGTGGGCAGGGCGAGGTCTACCGGGCCGAGCTGGATGGGAAGACGGTGGCGCTGAAGTGGTATTTCCCGGCTCAGGCCACGCCCGAGCAGCACAGTGCGCTGGAGGTATTGGTCAAGAAGGGGCCGCCGACGGCGCGCTTCCTGTGGCCGATGGAGCTGACGGAGGCGGCCGGCGTCGCGGGCTTCGGCTATGTGATGCCCCTCCGCGCCCCGCACTACAAGAGCATCGTGGATCTGATGAAGCGCCGGGCGGAGCCGACGTTCAGGGCTCTGGCGACCGCGGGGCTGCAGCTCGCCGACAGCTTCCTCGAACTCCACGCTTCGGGGCTCTGCTACCGCGATATCTCGTTCGGCAACGTCTTCTTCGATCCCGACTCCGGCGAGGTGCTGATCTGCGATAACGACAACGTGACCGTCGATGGGCAGGGCGAGGCGGGCGTGCTGGGCACGCCGCGCTTTATGGCGCCGGAGATCGTGCGGGGTGAAGCGCTGCCGAGCAGCAATACGGACCTGTTCTCGCTGGCGGTGCTGCTTTTCTACATGCTGATGGTGCACCACCCGCTGGAAGGCCGGCGCGAGCTGGAGATCAAGTGCCTGGATCTGCCCGCGATGAACAAGCTGTACGGCACGGATCCGCTCTTTATCTTCGATCCCAACGACGACAGCAATCGCCCTGTGCCGGGCGCACACGACAACGCTATCGTCTTCTGGCCGCTCTACCCGCAGTTTGTGCGCGATCTCTTCACGCGGTCGTTTACCGAAGGGCTCGTCGATCCGGTCAACGGGCGGGTGCGAGAGAGCGAGTGGCGGGCGGCGATGGTCAAGCTGCGTGACGCCATCTACTACTGCCCGCACTGCGGGATGGAGAATTTCTACGACATCGAGGTGCTGCGCGCGTCGGGGGGCGTCCCGGCGCGTGCTGGTCGTGCGGCGGAGCGCTGGCGCTCCCGCCGCGGATCCGCATCGATGATGACGTGATCATGCTCAACTACGACACGAAGCTCTATCCGCACCACGTGGACGACGCACGTCTGTATGACTTCTCGAAGCCGGTGGCCGAGATCGTGCAGCATCCGCGCGACCCGAGCATCTGGGGGCTGCGCAACGTGGGTGACGTGAAGTGGACCGTGACGACGGACGATGGCCAGACCTACCAGGACGTGGCGCCGGGGCGGAGCGTCACGCTGGGTGTGGGTACGCGGATCAACTTCGGGCAGCAGGAGGGCGAGATCAGAGTGTAGCGCGCGAGTTCTATTTCGCGTAGTGACACCCGGCGAGCCCGGCAGCACCTTTGTCAGGTCCCGAATAGAAAAAACAGGCTACACGAAACAGGTGGTGGCGCTCCGGTTCCCCTCTCGCAAGAGTGGGCCTGGGCGAGGGGGCAAGGCCAAGGAGCAGGATTAGGAGGCGGTGAATTGGCAGCTACAGCGGCGGCTGTGCAGACACAACGAACTCAACGGTTCCGCATCACGATGTTCGCGGCGCTCTACGTGGTCCAGGGCGTCGGACTAGCGTACTTCCGGAACTTCCAGAAACCCTATCTCGACAGTCTCGGCGTGAACCCGGACACGATCGGGCTGCTCACGCTGGTGCTGCAGTTGCCGTTCATCCTCAAGATCTTCATCGGGCTGCTTGAGCGATCGCGTCAACCTCTTCGGGATGGGGCACCGGAAGCCGTACATTCTGCTGGGGTTGGTCATGGCGGGGGCTGCATTTGCCGCGGCGGGGTTTGTGCCACCGGATGCCAACCTGTGGCTGTTCTCGGCGCTGGTGGTGTTGGGGAGCTTCAGCGTGACGGTCTTCGACTCGACGACGGATGGCCTGGCCATCGACGTCACACCGGCGGACCAGCAGGGGAAGGTGCAGGGGGTGATGGTTGCCGGGCGCGCGGGGGCCTTCATCCTGCTCTCGCTGGTCTTCGGCAGCGTGGTGCAGTCCCTGGGGTACCGGCCCATCTTCCTGACCATCGGGGTGGCGATGTTGCTCCCGCTGCTATGGGTGGTTTTTCTGCGCGAGCCGGCCTCGCGCGCGGCGTCGCAGAGCTTTGACCGGCGGGCGTTCCGCGAGTTGGGCAAGCCGCGATTCCTGCTCTTCGCTGCCTACGCCGTGATCTATTCGGTAGGCTCCTTTGGCGTCGACGGCCTGGTGACGTATTTCCTGAGCGAGCGATTCTCGGCTGCGGAGACCGTGATCGGGCGCTATGGTGCGATGCGGGGCCTGGGTGCCGTGGTCGGGGCACTGATCGGGGCGCTCCTGCTGGACCGCGTGTCGCGGCGACGCAGCGCGATGGGGTCGACGCTCCTGATCTCAGTGGGTGCGCTATTGATCGCGCTTGCGCCGACGGCCCGGGCCGTGGTGGGCCTGGGCCTGGTCTGGGGCATCGTCTGGGCGGTGCAGGAGACGGTCTTCTTCGCGTTGGCGATGCGGATCGCCGACGCCCGGATCGCGGCGTCGATGTTCGCCATCATGATGGGGATCTCGAACCTCGGGTCGGCGGTCGCCGACGGCGGCGCGACCGCGCTGAGCGACAACCTTGGGTTCCGGACGGTGTTCCTGGTGCTCGCGGGGTTCAACCTGGTGACGCTGGTCGTGCTGTCGCGGCTGTTCCGGGCGGCGCCGGAGATTGGCGGGGCGGGGGAGGAGAGCGCCGTCCGCTAGCTCGACCGGGGGCTGCCTTGTAAGCCTCGGGCCGTCGCCGACCTGTAGCCTCGACGGGATGACTGGAAGAGGGGGATGCGCACTGATGTGCGCATCCCTCTTGAGTTGGGCTCTATTCCCAGAGCAGAACACCCATCATTTGGGGTGTGCACTGGGAGCCAATACCCGCCCCGGGGATGATCTCGCCGGGCCGAATCACGGACTCCACGAACTCACCGTAGATGGACTTGCCGGCGACCTGGCTGAGCCTGACGGATACCATGCCGATGATGTGATAGTAATAGGCACTGCTGCCGGTGACCCAGCGATCGATCGGCTGAGGTTCGCCGCTAAACTGGGTCTCCATGCAGATCTCGTGCTTGCTGGAATTGCAGGTGCCCGTGTAGATGTAGTCGAAAATGGGCAACATCACGATCTGACCGGTGTACTGGGCGATTTCCGGACGTGCCGCGGCCATCTCGCCGGCGGCACCCAGAATGAAGTCGCCGTCCTTTCGGCCGATGTTACCGAGCCAGAGTGGGTAGGGGTAGGGGCAGTCTCCGCTGGCCCAACCCACAAGACCAATCTTCGAGATGTCCGCGTTGCACCCGGAGGCATTCATGGTTGTCGTGAACGCTCGGGCCAAGATGCCGCCATCTTGGTTGTAGATGTGACCGAGTTGCAGCCATCCCCTCTGTGACATTGGGTCAGAGCCGCCGAAACAGAGGCCGTCGTTGACACGGCAGAACTGCCCCTGATCATCATCCTTGATCTCGAACTCAAGCCCGACGCCGACGGCGTCAACAGCGGCCTTCGGCACCGCGATCGGCAGAAAGCCGCCCTGATACCGTGTTACCCGTCCGGTCATTGCCGTGGCCTGACCGACGCCGACGATGTGGGCCTGCCCGAAGAGTTTCATGAACGTCGTGGTGTCGGTGGTAACCATACTCGCGGTCACGCCCGTCGCACCTGTGGGAATCGGCACGTCGTTGCGGATGGATCCGAGGTTGTTCTCATTCGCGTCCACATACCAGGCTGTGACGTCGCCGTTGGGGTCGAACTCGTCGATGCCGTTGAGCCGCGCGTACTCCAGCACAGTGTTGAAGATCGCGGCGTTCTGTGCCGCCGTGCCGCTGGCGCACTTTGACAAGAGCGACGCCAGTTCGCGAGTGGCAGCCAGCGCCGTCGCATCGGCGGCATTCTGTGCTTGCCTGCGCAGGGTGTAGAGACGTCCACCGTCGATTGCCAAGCCGACAAGTGCTGCAAGCGCTATGACGGCGAATGCCATAATGAGGATGGCTTGTCCCCTTTGCTGTTGCTGTGGATTCTTCATTTCATCTCCTCGTCCAATTGGAATTCCTCACGTCCGGCGTCAGTCACGTTGTCCGCGACCGGGCTCACTGCGTGGCCACTATCGCGTGTGTCGAGCTGCCACGCAGCTCGATCTCACCTCCGTGCACCAACGTGTTGGCGAAGGGCGTATACAGATGCAAGATCAGCTTCGTCGTGACGGTGATGGGCGCGCCGGCATAGAGCGTGGGTGGGTAGATTACGTTGACGTCATTCGGTTCGATGGGGGATAACTGCCGGGATGCCTCCGAAGCACGAAGGCGTATACCGGTCACGTCCCGCGGCGCAGCGGAGGCGTAACTGGCGCCCTCGTCCGCGGCATCCTTGAGCGATACGATGGCATAGTAAGCCCGCCCGAAGTCCAGTAGGCCGAGCATCAACATGATCAACACCGGTAGCGCAATCGCCGCTTCCACCAAGCTCTGGCCACGAGCATTTGTCGCTAGCCTCTTGTTCATAGAACACCTCTTATCTAGTCGAAGCTCGAAGGCCTCGTAGAAACGACCCCTGACTGGGCGTCCATGGTGATACCGATAAAGTCGCCGCCGTCGTAGGCGGAGACGGTCCATACCGGGTGGCCCGCTGCTTTCTGGAGGCGGAACGTCACCTGCGACTCGGGGTGAGAGTCCAGAAAGAGATCGCCATCCGCTGCCCGGAACGAAAGCCATGCTGCCTCTACGCCCTGCGCGGGCAGTGACTCGCCTAGCGGCGTTGGCGTCACCGGTATCTCGAAGGGCGGCACCCACAGCAACGTGTCATCGTCGACTATCACGACTACCAAGCTCGCAGAAGCCGGCGAGAAGTACGAAAACGTCCACGCCACTGGGGGCAAACTGACATCGGCTCCTCCATCTGTCAGATACCATGCTGCCTCAATCCTGACGAGGTAGGCATCCCGTGACCATTCACGGACTCGTCCCTTCGGCGAGCTCATAGGCGTCGGGCAACAAGACTGTCGAGGTCACTCCGCGCTGAACTGGGCGCGGTCGCAGTGTCTCGTTGCCCTCCGCGCCTATGAGTGGGACCAAGTTCCACAGCAGCGCCGTAAGCGTCCCCACAAGCAGCAGGATCACTACGATGAGTATTGCCCGAGTCGGAGCGCGTGGTTGCATGGCCGTGCTCTACTACCTGCCACGCAAGACGAGTGGTAAGAAGACGCGGTTATCATCCTGATCCAGACTCCCGCCTCGGTAGAAGACGCCCTGGGGCTTCCAGGCGTCGTTCTCGAGCGCGTACTTCAGCCATGCCACGTGAACCTTTCCGTCGCCGGCAAGGCCTACCGCCGGGTAGATGGAGAGGGCGTCGGGGCTCGTCGAGACGACATCCTCGGGCGTCCAGGCACCACCGGCGTCGGCGGAGCAGCGCAGCGTGATCTGCTCGTGGCCGGTACCGCCCAGACCGGTATAGCCGTGCCACGTCACGCAGACGTTCTGTTCGAGCGCGTCGACCGACGAGCCCACGATTGCCGGGGAGTTGCTCGTGACGTGGATAGGCTCGTTGTTGAGCTGAATTGCAGCGCCGCCCGGCAGGGACACGTGGTAGATATGCTGCTCGCTAGGGTTCGTGCGACTGCCGACCAGTTCGGTCCAGACGATGTGCGCGCGTGAGGATGCATCGGCTGCGACCCTCGGGCGCGCGGCGTATCGCTGCCCGACCGGTGATATGCGCTCTGCCGCGGCCCACGTGGCTGCAGACGCAGTCGCCTCCGCGTTCAGTGTGGCCGTGCTGATGGACCAGACGGAAGTGTCAACGGAGGCCGGCGTACCCGCTATCTGGTATTGCTCCCAGACGATGTATACCGCTGACCCCGTCGGCGACGCCGCAACGCGTGGGTACCAGATCCCTCCCGAGCTCGCCCCCGCGCCAAGAACCTGGTTGTGAGTGACCAGGACGACCGGCGGCGACCATGGCTGTCCCACTGCCGTGCGGTAGCTATAGTAGAGGTCCACTTTCGACGCGAGACAGTTCGCCTCCGATGTCGCGGCGGCGAAGACAATGTGCCAGCCTGAGCCCCCAGCCGCAATGTCAGGCGCAGTGGCAGCGCCATAGTAGGTACCGAGGCTCGTCGCTCCTGGGGTGCCGACGTCCTGCTGCATGATGGCGAAGGGAGTGCCACATGTCCCGTTCTGTTGTCCCTGAGCCCAGGTGGCCGCGATGTGCGTCCCCCAAGCGGCCAGAGTGGGAGACCACGTATAGCCAAACAGTGGGTCTGCCAGATGCATTGAAGATAGCGTACCATCCTGCTGCAGCGCCAGCCGAATGCCCGATCCGGCGGTGCTATTGGCCCAAGCCGCGATGACTCCGGAAGACGAAGCTGCGAGGTCGGCGCCGTCCCATTCGCGGACACCATCGCTCTGGGGTAGTTGGATGGCGGCCGGCCAGCCGAGGGCATAGACGATGGCGGCACTCAGACCCGCTGTGATGAGCACGGTGATGCCGACGATACAGAGCTTGCGGGCACCCCTGGCGAAGCGGGTTCGTCCACTTGCCCTGGTCATGGCAGCACCTCCAGATAGAGATCGAGATGTGTGTCGGTATCGCCAATGATCTCAGCGGGCTGAACGTCCATATAGACCGCATTGCTTAGCCGCAGTTGGCCGACGAGTGTGTAAAGACCTTCCGGGATGTCCGACAGGTCGTACAGGCCGTCCTCATTCGTGCGCCCCGAGCCGTAGAGGCGTCCTCCCGCGTCGTAGAGGTAGACTGCGACGTTGGCTTGCTCCAACGATCCGAGGCGCGCTGTACCGACGATCCTACCTGTCGGTCCGGGGGGCACCACCGGTGTGGGCGTGGGTAGCAGATTGGCTACCGTTATGCGCACCGTCAATGGCTGGCTGACATTGTTATCCTCGTTCAGTTCGGGGATCTGGTCCCAGGTATCGACCATTGCGATGATCGTGTGGTCTCCAATAGTCTTGAAACCGTCGGGAACGTACATGGTGAAGGTGATGGTGGAGCCGGCGCTCAGCGCGTTGACTGCCACGTAGTCCACGCTCGCTTGGTCAGGCAGTGGGTTGTCGGGATCGTAGTCCGCAAAGAGATCCACCCAGAAGAGCGATGTCACATCAACGGTGCCGGCGTTGTGAACAGAGACCGAGAGATGCACCCGCTGGTACGTACCCGGTATGGGTATGTCCGTGACGACGAGGCTCGTGATGGTCAAGTCGGGCTTCGGCTCGGGCTGGCAGACGTAGACGATGGTCTCCATCGTATCCACGATGTCGCCTTTGATTGTTGAGCATTTGTGCGCCCAACGTGTGGGTTTCCGGATCAAGGCCATCGATGGTGATCGTGACGTCCAGATCGAAGGCCTGGTCGCCAAAGGTATACCCCTGGACGTCGATCGGCACGCCATCCCAGGTGAACTGAACGTCCTTGAAGCTGCTGTCCCGCGGGATCTGCCGGCCGTGCACCGTGATCGTTTGGGTACCTTCGTCAAAGCAGAGGCCATCGACGAAGATGTAACCTCCTGTGGGGAGCGGCGTCGCCGTCGGTGTCTCGGTCGGCGTCGGGGTAGGTGTGGCATCCAGGTCCTGGACGATAGCCAGATCCTGTTGGCCGTAGCCCTGCACTACGACCGTATGGCCGGCGACAAGCTCGGGCAGACCGGAGTAGCTGAACGTCCCGTCCGCATTAACGGCGACGGTGCGCTGGAGGCCGGTTTGGATGACCCGAAGCGTCACGCCGTAGCCGGGTGCGGCAGTGCCGGTGACCTCGGTGTCGCCGGCAACGACCGGCTTGTCGATCCGGAGAGGGAGCGGCGTCGGCGATGGCGTCGGTGTGGGCGTAGCAGTGGAGGTGGGGGTGCTCGTGGCGATGGCCGGCGGTGTCTCCGTCGGCAGCGGGGTTGGCGTGTCGGTATTATGGGCGCCAGGCGTGGGCGTGTTCGTCTGCGGAATGCTGCCCGGAGGCGCGGGCGCGGCCAGGGTGCTGGGCGTGTCGGCCCTCGCGGACTGAATGGTCCGCCGGTTCTCCGATGTCACTGCCAGGCCACCCGGTATGAAGGGACTCATCAGCGGCGTGAGGGGCTGGATGGTATACCGAAGGGTGACGATCACGCGTGCGCTGGTTGTGACCTGATTCACGGAGATCGGCGAAGTGCCCGGACCATTGTCGTAGCTGATGTTCATCAGCAGGTCGCTGGGCGAGACGAGCGCCAGCCGGTCGGTCACGTGGTTTGTGATGCCATTCTGGTCCGTGGGATGAACCATGCCGTAGCGCGTCCCTTCACGGGCAGCGTTGTTGATGTTCACGTAGATGAAGAAGATCCTCCCCCACTCGATGGTTCCGAGGAGGATGAGAAGTAGCACTGGAAGCAACAGAGCGAACTCAACCAGGCCCTGTCCTTGATATCGCTTATGGCATTTCCGCATTTGGTCTCTCCCCTTGGACACTCGTCGCGCTATCGGGCGACCGTGACATGTCTCCGAGTAGGCTCTCCCCTGGCAGGAGGAAGAGCTCCGGGCGTCCTGCCCGATACGCCGCGGCAAACTCAGTTGGCTCCGCGAGCGCACGATCGATGGTCAGATAACCTCGCCTGCACGACTGCTCCATCATGTCTATCGTCTGGGCGTCGACCGGCGCCGCTGCCGTCCGGATCTGCCCTAGCGCGTCCATGTAGGCCCGCAGCTGCGCCGCCGCGTAGTGGAGCGCGTCGGGCAGAGCCTCATCCGTCGTCTCGGCGACAGATCGCAATAGCAGATTTACCAACACCTGTACCTCGGCGGCGGAATCATCAGGGATGAGTGTCTGCCCGTCGACGAGGGCTTGCACCTCGGCTACTCGCTCGCCCAGGAAAGCCAGTGCAAGGGCGACGCGCACATCGGGTTGGCTCGCGCCCGTGTACTGCACCCGCTCCACGTGAATCTTCAGAGGATAGAGCACCTGACCGGGCGTACTGGTAGAGGCCGCTCGCACGAGCGTGCGACTGAGCGGCGTCCAGAACATCAAGACGACGAGGGCCGCAAGGGCGAAGTGTCCAGCGACTCTCAGGCCCGGCTCGAGCCTCTGCCGAAGTGGTCTAGGGTTGGTTGCCACGCGCGATGCATCCAGAAAGCACCGTCTCGCGGCGGCCAATGCCTGTGGCGGAGGTGGTGGTGACGCGCCTAGGGCCCGCCGAAGGTCAGATGCAAGGTTCACCAACTGCTGTTCATCCCGGGTCAGGTCCGTCGTCGAGTCCGCGACGCTCCCGGTCGTCGCCGGGCAAGCCACCTGATCGAGTATGGCCCGCAGTTCTCTGGCTTCCGCGTCTTCTTCCCACTAGGTCAGTCCTCCAGATGCTCTCTCAAAGCCACCAACGCTCGGTGTTGAAGCGCTTCTACGGCCCCCACGCTCTTGCCGAGGGTCTCGGCAATCTCCCGGGCTTTCAGACCCTCGCCGAAGCGGAGCTCCAGCACCAATTGCTGGTCCTCCGTCAAGGCGCGGAGCGCACGCTTGAGGTCGGTGTAAGAGCGGATTCCGGGCGCATAGAGCCCGGACCCCAGCGCCTCCACCTCGCGCGAATCTGCCTCGATCGATACTTTGTCGTCTGATGCGTGGCTTCGATACCAGTCGACCACTACATTGTGTGCAATGCGGTAGAGCCATGCCCGGAACGAGGTCCGCCATGATCGCCGCGAACGCACAGCCTCCAGCACCTTTACAAAGACGTCGCCTGTTAGATCCTCGGCGACCTGGGCACTGCTTACCCTGCGGTAGAGATATCCGTAGATCCGCATCGCATAGAGGTCGTAGAGCTCGGCGAGCGCTTCTCTGTCGTTGGCCCGTGCCCTGGAGAGCAGTGCCTCATCCTCGGGCATTGTTCCGACTCCTATCATATAAGACGTGTTCACATACCAAAAACATACGCAAGTATTCCATAAAGTCAGTAATTCGTTATGACCATGGGTCAAGGAGGACGGCAACGTCGGTTTCAGCAGATCGGTTGGCTCTGCCCTAATCATACAAGGCGTCGTGTGGCTGGCAAACGGCGTGTCCCCTCTGCCTTGATTGTGCCCGCGCTGGCGCAGGCACGAAAATCCGCTATCTTCTGTTGACGTACATGTCCGCCGTGCTTGGCCCTATGGAGAGAGTATGAATCAGATAGCCGAACGGCTCGCCAATCCAACAGGTCAGAACCAAGAAGCTGACCACGATCGGCTACTACGCCGGCTTTGTTGCCCTGGGATTGGCCTATGCCACCCTGGGCCCGACGTTGACAAGGCTGGCAGCGAATACCGGTGCGAGCCTTACCCAGATCAGCTACGGGCTCAGCGCTCGGGCCTTTGGATATCTTGTAGGCTCGGTCCTGGGCGGACGGCTGTACGACCGGGTGCGCGGGCACCCCGTCATGTCGGGCGTGTTGGTGATGATCGCGGCTCTGCTGGTCGCCATCCCTCTGTCGCGGGCGCTGTGGCTGTTGGTCGGGCTGCTCTTTATGCTCGGTATGGCGATGGGAGCATTGGACGTAGGAGAAAACACGCTGATCGTCTGGGTCCACGGTGCCAAAGTGGCCCCCTTTATGAACGCGCTGCACTTTTTCTTCGGGGTGGGGGCGTTTCTCTCGCCGATCGTGGTGGCGCAGTCTGTTCTCCTCGCCGGGGACATCCGGCCTGCGTACTGGGTGCTGGCCGCGCTGATGCTGCCGGTGGCCGGCGTGCTACTTCGTCTCCCGAGCCCGCGATCGGAGCAGGACAGCGTTCCCTCCGGCATAGCGCCGGAGGGTGAGGGAGTTCCGCCGACGCCTGCCCTCCGACGAGATGGGCGGCTTGTCGGCCTGTTGGCGCTTTTCTTCTTCCTCTACGTGGGGGCCGAGAGTAGCTTCGGCGGATGGATCGCAACCTACGGTCAGGCCACGGGGCTCGGTGGCGCTGAGGCGGCTGCAACGGCGGCGTACCTGACCTCGGTGTTCTGGGGGGCGCTGACCTTGGGGCGACTGCTCTCCATTCCGCTGGGCGCGCGCTTCCGGCCGCGGCAGGTGCTCGCCGCCGACCTGGCGGGATGTCTTGTGAGTGCCGCCGTTCTGCTGCTGTTTCCCGGTATCCCAGCTGCTCTCTGGGCGGGGACCTTCGGCGCAGGTCTGTTCATGGCGTCCGTGTTCCCGACGACGTTGTCCCTGGCCGAACGCCATCTCACGATCACCGGCGCGATCACCAGCCTGTTCTTCGTCGGTAGCAGCCTGGGCGGCATGACCGTGCCGTGGTTCATCGGGCAGCTCTTCGAGCGCATCGGACCGCGAATCACCGTTGTGATCATCTTTGCCGTGCTGCTCCTCGGCGCGGCCGTTTTCGGCGGCGTGGTCGCCTATACGCGCCGCAGTGAAAGGAGGCCTGGCTATGCCGTATCTGATGACCACGTTGGGACCCAAGCAGCTGAATGAGTTAGGATCAGGCATCATCCTGCCGCACGAGCACATCTTCGTCGACATGCGCGGGGCTGATAGCCCTCTGCAAGGATCGGCGGACGTCAGAGACGTTGTGGCGGTGATGGCGCCGGAGCTCGCCGAAGCGCAGGCCGCCGGGGTGGCCGCGCTGGTGACGTGCACGCCGGTGGGGGTGGGGCGCCGGGTCGACTTCGATCTGGCGGTCTCTCTTGCTGCCGGGATGCCGGTGGTCGTGCCTACGGGGGTGTACCGCGAGCCCTGGATCCCGGCATGGGTGCACGCCGCAAGTGAGGCAGAGCTGCAATCGTGGATGGTGGCTGAGCTGCTGCATGGCGTTGGCAACACCGGCGTCCGGGCAGGATGGATCAAGCTAAGCGCCGGGGACGACGGCATGACGGCGACCGAGGTGAAGGTGCTGCGCGCAGCGGCGAGAGCCGCGGCCGACACCGGCGCCGTGATCGGGAGTCACACCATCCGCGGGCGGGTTGTGCTCGACCAGCTCGAGGTCCTCGAGACGGCGGGCTACACGCCGGAACGGTTCATCTGGATCCACGCACAGGCAGAGCCGGATGTGGCCCTGCATTCACAGATCGCGGAGCGCGGTACCTGGATCGAGTACGATGCCATCGGCAGTTCGGGTTACGACGATGATGTCTTCATCGAGCATATCAACAGGATGGTGGCTGCAGGGTTCGAAGATCAGTTGCTCTTGAGCCACGATCGGGGATGGTACGATCCTGCGAAGCCGGGTGGCGGGAAGCCACAGCCCTTCACCTACATCCCGGAGGTCTTTCTGCCGAAGCTGGACCTGGGTGCGTCGTTGGTGGAGAAGCTGACGCGGGGGAACCCTTACCGGGCGTTCGCACGATAGAGCGTCTGGCACGTTCGCAGATGTCTTGGGGGAACGTCAGACGATTGGACAGACAGACCGATGGTTAGCCGGAGACAGACGGACTCGTCCGCGCCCGCTGCGGGCCGAGCTGCGCGAGGCGATGGATCAGTGGGGATGCCCGCTCTGCCGACTGTCGTCAGAGGCGGAGGCGGCCTACGTCGCGTCGCTGAGCTACGAGCGGGTGCTCGATATCCATACGCGGGACGCTCTCAAAGCATCGCGAGGACTCTGCGCTCACCACAGCCGCATCTGGCAGAGGCTGCAGGGATCGGCTTTGGGGATCGCCATCGTCTACCGGGTGTCGATTCTCGACCTGTTGCGCGACACGGATCCGGTCGGCAGTCGCCCGGACCGGTCGCTGCTTCACCGCCGGAGACCCGCAGAGGCGGTCGCCGTGCGCCTGGTCGCGTCGGGTCCCTGCCCGGCCTGCGAGATCGGCGAGACGGCGGCAACCCGCTTTGGGGGCGTGCTCCTGGATGAGCTCGCGGATCCCGAGATGGGCTTGCTTCTGCGGAACTGCGGCGGGCTATGCCTGCCCCACCTCCGCGAGGTGCTGATGCTGCCGCGGGCGACGCAGGCCTACGATGCGTTGATGGGGGCGCAACGCGAGGCCTGGCAGCGCCTGATGGGCGAGCTTGAGGAGTTCATCCGGAAGAACGACTACCGGTTTGCGGGTGAGCCGATGTCAGAGGCCGAGGCCCTGTCGTGGACGCGGGCGGTTGACGCCCTTGTAGGGCTGGAAGACACCGGGTCCGGCAAGTAGCGTGGCTGCCGATATGCAGTCTCAGGGCTCCCGATCGCCCAGCGTGAGTGGCAGAAGCACACTCACGCGGGTGCCCGGGCGTTCGGGGTCCTCCGTGATGGGACTCTCGGCGTAGATCTCGCCGCTGTGGGCTTCGACGATAGCCTTGACCAGAGCGAGCCCCAGACCTGTCCCGGCGTAGCTGCGCCTTGCGCTCCCATCGACCTGGTAGAAGCGCTCAAAGATGGCGTTCAGCTTCTCTCGCGGCACGCCAATCCCGTCGTCGCTTGTGGAGATCACTGCCCAATCGCCCTCGAGCCTAAGCTGCACTGCCACGGTTCCCCCGGCAGGCGTGAACTTCAGGGCATTGCCGATCAGGTTGTCGAGCACGCGGCGGATCTGCAGCGGCACGCCATCAATCAGGGCCGGCTTGCCGGGCGTGCCACACGTGAGGGTCAGCGTCTTTGACGCGGCCTGGCTCTGGAACTCATCCGCCGTTGTTGTGACGACCTCGTCCAGATCCAGCAGCTCTCTTTCGTCCTGGGACTGCTCCAGATGCCACATGAGCGCAATATCCTCAACCAAGCGCCGGAGCATCCGGCTGCGTCGGGTGATGATCTCGATGGCGTCCGCTTGCTCGTCAGAGAGCACACCGAGTTGCCCGCTGTTGAGCATCTCCGCGTAGCCCAATACCAAGGCCAGCGGCGTTCTCAGCTCGTGTGAGACGTTCTGGATGAGCTCGTTCTTCAATCGATCGAGCTCCTCCTGTCGACGGAGTGCATCCTCCATAGCCTTAGCCTGGCTCGCCGCGTGCTCGTAGAAGCGGGCGTTCTGGATGGCCAGCGCAATCGGTACGCTGAGCGCCGTGACCAGGTCGACCTCGTCCGGCTGGAAACCGGCGGAGTTCTTGGAGAAGAGTGAAAGCATCCCCAGGAGCTCGCCATGGGCTTTCAGCGGCACCTCAAGCGCCGTAGCCCACGTCTGGTCGACCCTGCCGATGCCATCCCAGTGCGACCCGGCGACACCGAGGACCGGCGAGCGGCCCGCGGCCAGTTCGGATAGCCGACGGTACACATCTTGGTTTCTCTGCCTGAGGTCCCTGTTGAGCTCCGGCAGCAGCGCCTCGGAATATCCCTCAGCGGCGACGGCTACCAGGGCCCCTGACACCTCCTCCCAGAGGAGAAGCAGGCCTGCATCGGCGTGGGTGGCGACGCCGATCTGTCCGAGCGCTCGTGCCGCGACCTCCCGCAGGTTGAGCGTCTCTGTCAGGGCGTGGGACAGGCTATTCACGGTCTTGAGCCGGTTACGCTCATTCTCGAGCGAGGAGATGAGACGTAGGTGTTGCAGCGTGGCGGCGACCTGATCGGCGAAGAGGCGGAGATGCTGACCATCCTCAGACGTGAACTGGTCCGGCTTGGCGGCCTCAGCGTTGAGCAGACCGATCATCTCCCCTCGCACAATGAGAGGGGCGGTCACCAGCGTGTGGATAGGGCCTGGGGTTACAGGCCGGTGAGATCGCGGCAGGGCATCGGAGTTGATGACGACCGACTCGCGGGCCATCATCGGGTCCATTGGCCATGGCTCGCCTGCCTCGATCGCTCTCCGGACGATGGCCTCGACGGTATCCGGTACGCCTGGATGGTCGCTCGTTCGCCGTGCGCGCTGCCACTCTGGGGCGAGGTCCATCGAATAGCACCACACTAGCGGTCTCACAAGGAAGGATCCGCGCGACCTGCTCGACTGCCTTGTCCAACGCGTCCTGGGGAGTCTGGGCCGATGAGAGGGCCAGTCCTGCAGTGGAGAGAGCCTCGAGCCGGCGGCGGGATGCTTCACGGGAGGTAACGTCAAGCACCGTGGCAACGATCGCCAGCCGTTGCGCGTGGACGGTTCGGGCGCCGTGCTCCTCGACGTCGAAGGTCTGGCCATCCTTGCGCAGGCCACGGTACTGGTACCGGCTCGACCTGATCTGACCGAGCACCTGTCTACGGACGTTCTCCGCCACGATTTCGCGACTCTCCGGTGCGGCGAGGTCGACCGGCCCCAGGTTGTCGATAATCTCGCGCGGCGAACCATACCCGAACATGAGGGCGAACGCAGGGTTGACGTAGCGGTAGAGATCGTTCTGGATGAGCACGATCCCCACCAGCGAATGCTCCGCGAGCCGCCTGAAGCGATCTTCTGAGATGCGTAGGGCCTGCTCAGCCCGGCGCGTGCGGTCCGCCACGGCCATTGTGGTGATCGCATAGGCCAGGTCTCCTGCCATCTCTTGGAGCAGGTCGGCCTCCTCGCGATCATAGCTGTGGCCGGCGGGCGCGGCCACGGCCAGCACCAAGGTGCCACGATCCGTGATGGCGGAGGGGACAGATCGCGACATCGTGGGACTCGGGCCGTCCGGGGCCGGTCTCCAAGGTCACCTGGTCCGTGAGCATCGATGCCCCGGCATCGACAGCCCGTTCCACCAAGGCGGCCAGCGAGGGCGGCGTTTCAGCGTGACCCTCCACTCCGTCCCCGGGTAGGCCGGAACCGGCAGACGTGGTGATCTGCTGAGTCGTGTTCAGCTCGCCGATCCACACAAATCGATAGGCCAGCCCCTCCTGTATGGTCGTGCAGACCTCGCGCAGGAGGCGGGCCTTGTCCTCACGCAGGCGGAGGATGGTCTGGTTGACCTGGCTGAAGGTTATCAGCATCCGGTTGTTGCTCACGCTGCGCTGATGGTTCTCGGGAATTGTGCTCACGCCTATCTCCGTATGCTTGGGCCTGGCAATCTGGGGGGCTAGATACTCTCGAGCATTGTCCGGGCGATGTAGTTGTGGCGCTCGATAATCCTGGGCAGATCGATGGTCAACAGACGACCCTCTTCGATCCTCACCTCGCCGTCGATGATGGAGAGGTCCACGTTCTGAGGCGCGCAGAAGACGGCAGCCGCGAGAGGATCGTGAACCGCCGCGCCGGCGTAGGCCAGGGTGTCCAGTTTGATTCCGATGATGTCGGCAGCCATCCCGGGAGCCAGCACGCCGATGTCATCGCGTCCGAGCACCTCTGCGCCACCTCGCGTGGCCAAATGCAGCGCCTCCTCAGCCGTGAGCGCACCGGGACCGCCCAGCACTCGCTGCAGCAATAGCGCTATCCTTGCCTCTGCCAACATGTGAGAACTGTCGTTGCTTGCCGAGCCGTCGACACCCAGACCGACGGGCACCCCCGCATCGAGGTAGGCACGCACGGGCGCTATGCCCGAGGCAAGGCGCATATTGCTGGATGGGCAATGCGCGATGCCCGTGTGAGTGTCTGCCAGGCGCTCAATCTCGTCCTCGGCAACGTGGACACCGTGGGCAAACCAGACGTCGTCACCAAGCCAGCCCAGGGCCTCGGCATACCCGAGGGGGCGTTTGCCCACCGTCTCCAGGCAGTAGGCTTCCTCGTCGCGGGTTTCGGCAAGGTGTGTATGCAGGTGTACGCCGTAGGCCCGAGCGAGCGCGGCGGATTCGCGCATGAGGTTCTCGGTGACCGAGAAGGGAGAGCATGGCGCAACGGCGATGCGGAGCATAGCATAGCGCTCCGCATTGTGGTAGGTCTCGATCACGCGGCGCGTATCGCGCAGGATAGCGTCCTCGGCCTCTACGACGCTATCCGGAGGGAGGCCGCCCTGGCTCTCCCCGCGGCTCATTGACCCACGGGTGGCGTGGAAGCGGATCCCGATCTCCTGGGCGGCGCGAATCTCATCGTCCAGCGTGACATCGTTGGGGAAGATGTAAAGGTGATCTGCCGCGGTCGTGCAGCCCGAGAGCATGAGTTCTGCAAGCCCGGTAAGCGCGCTGACATAGACCGCCTCAGCGTCGAGGTGTGCCCATATGGGATAGAGCGTCCTCAGCCAGGTGAAGAGCTCGGCGTTCTGTGCACCTGGCACGGCCCGCGTGAGCGTCTGGTAGAGATGGTGGTGGGTGTTGACGAGCCCCGGCAGGAGCATCATCCCACGGGCATCGATCGTGCGGTCCGCGGGCTGCTGCACCATGCCTGCGGGACCGACAGCCTCGATAACACCATTGCGTACGTAGATGCTGCCGTCCGAGATAGGGTGAGCGCCGTCCATCGTCAGGACAACGTCAGCTCCGTGGATCAGGAGTGTGGACATCCGGCCATTCACCTCCCCGATGCGAGTACGCCACGAACCATCGACACTGGTATTCTAGCACAAGTCCTGTGAATTGCAGCGAAACGGCGCGGAATCTCTCACTTCCTCAAGGGATCTTGTAGGAAACTGGTGTATGGCGGTCGCCGCGAGTTGGTAGTAGACTTGTGGGATGCTCTTCGGACCGGCTGTCCGGTACCTCGCGGCAAGGAGAAACTGACATGGGTATAGCACCGTGGTGGCGGTGGATAGCGTCTTGCTTCCTGGTCGTGTTGGCGATCGTGGTTGGCCCTGCGGCTTCAGCCGCCGCGCCTGACCCGCCCGATGGCGCGGCTGAAGCCGGACGCCTTCTGGCGAGTGCGACCCCAGCGCTACCACCGGTCCGCGACGTGGCGATGGCAGGGCGCAGCCTTACCGTGTGCTTCAGCGTAGGTGTGGACGTCCTGGCTGCAGACGGCTGGCTGGGCATGGAATCGCTCCAGGAGAGGGTACGAGTTGCGCTGCAGACGGTCGAGTGGGACAGCCTATCTGTGCAGGCATGGGACGGGGCTACCCAACGATGCCGGCCCATTTCGGACTTCGCGCCCCACGATACGTCTGACGTCGCCGCCGAGGTCCCGGAGGTGCTCCCCGGCCTTCCGGTCCCAAGCCCAGGGCTGACAGAGCACGCCGCGTCGCCTGAGATGAGCCAAGCCTACCCGGCTTCGCTGGTGGGGAGGACGGTTTTCGTGAGTGCAGGGCACGGCTGGTTCTGGAACGGCAGCACCTGGCGCACGCAGCGCCCCGTCTACCAGAATTTCATCGAGGACCATAACAACGCCGAGGCCGTCACGCAGTACCTGATCCCGTACCTGGAGAACGCGGGCGCTACCGTGATCCCGGTGCGCGAGCGCGACTGGAGTGCGTCGCGCACGATCGTCGACAACGATTCGGGTGCTCCGGGCTACACGGAGCAGGGGACGTGGGCGCAGGGGAGCAGCGGGGCGGGGTACAACGGCGGCAGCTATCGCTATGCTGTGACGCAGCCGTCGGGGGCACTCACGGCCAAGGCCACGTGGACCTTGTCCGTCCCCACCGCGGGGAGTTACGCCGTCTACGCGTGGGTCTATCCCGGCTCGAATCGCGTCCGCGACGCCCACTACACGGTGGTCCATGCCGGCGGGTCGACGGAGGTCCTCATCGACCAATCGATCTATCCCGAGACGTGGCGCTATCTGGGAACCTTTCCCTTCGCTGCGGGTACTGCAACCGTCTCTCTGGACAATCGCTCCGCGAGCGCGGAGACGCGCGCGGTCATCGCGGACGCGATCCGGCTTGGGAGCGGCACGTTTGACTCGCTGGGTGGGATCTCGCTTACCGCGCCCGCGACGACCTATGTGCCCAATACGCCGCCGGGTGCGGCACCTCACAAGCCCTGGTGGGAGACCGCCACGTTCTACTGGGGGCAGTGGATGGGGTTGGACCCGGATGACTGGCCCTATCTCAACGATGTGGTGGCCCGGCCGATGTACGCCCGGTGGTACGAGCGCGCGCAGCGGCGACGATGCGGTCTTCATCTCGTGGCACACGAACGGCTCCGCCGGGACGGCGCGGGGCACCGTGTCGTACGTGCACAACGGCGAGACCTATCCCCGAACGGCAGGCAGCACCGAGCTCCAGGCCGCGGTCCACAACGAGTTGGTCTCGGATATCCGCGCGGGGTGGGATCCTGCCTGGACCGACCGCGGGAAGGGCCAACTGAACCTCGGCGAACTGCGGATGCTGTACGACCCGAACGTCAGCTATGCCAGCATCCCCGGTGTTCTGCTGGAGATCGCGTTTCACGACAATCCCCAGGATGCCCTGGCGCTGAGGGATCCGGGATTCAACCAGTTGGCCGCGCGTGCCGTCTATCAGGGCATTGTGAAATACTTCGAGGTCCGTGATGGCGTGAACCTGGTCTTTGCCCCGGAGCCGCCGACGCATCTCCGCGTGGAAAACCAGGGCGCGGGGGCGGTGCGAGTGGCGTGGTCAGCATCTCCCGTGGACGGGATCGGCGGCGAGGCCGCAACCGGCTACCTGGTCTACACGAGCCCGGACGGCTTTGCCTGGGGAGCTCCGCTCGCGGCGACCGGCACCAGTGCGACGCTCACGGGGCTGACCGAGGGGCAGACGATCTACGTGCGTGTCACGGCGACGAACGCCGGTGGGGAATCGTTCCCGACGGAGACGCTGGGGGCCAGGGTGGGGGACGCGCGACTGCTGATCGTCAATGGTTTTGACAAACTGAACCTCTACGGCCTCGTCATCGAGGACGATCCGGTCGAAGGGGAGAACCTGCGCATGTGGGTCGATCGCATGAACAGCCACGACTACACGGTTCTTCACGGACAGGCAGTGCCGGCGGATTACGCCTGGGACAGCGCCAGCAACGAGGCCGTGGCCAGCGGCGCCGTCGCTCTCACCAGCTACGACGTTCTGGACTGGATCCTGGGCGAGGAGTCATCCGTCGTCGACGGATCGTTCAACACGACCGAACGCTCGCTGATCACGAGCTATCTTGCTGCTGGGAGGTCACTTCTCGTGAGCGGTTCGGAGTTCGGGTGGGATCTCGAGGGACAAGGGCGGGACCCGACGTTCCTCCAGACCCGGCTGCACGCAGACTACCTGGGCGATGATGCCGGAACGACCACGGCGCGCCCAGCTGACCGGCTCCCCCTTCTCAGCTCTCGGTGACCTGCATTTCGACGCTCCCGAGGAGTACGTGGTGGACGCGCCCGATGTCTTTGCGCCGTTGGGGGGCGCCCAGACCGCACTGTCGTACGTCAACGCCACCATGCCCGGCGCAGCGGCGGTCCAGTACGCGCAGGGCTGCCAACGGCTATTGGTGCTTGGCTTCCCCTTCGAGACACTGCGGGCCGCCGAGCGCGGTCCCGTGATGTCAGCCGCCATGGCATATCTGGATGGCTGCAACATCGATACGGTGATCGACTCACCCGAGGACCAAGGCTATTATCGCGTGTCGCCGACCTTCAGCGGGAGGGCCTCCGGAGCCGGGTTGGTGAGAGTGGAGTTGCAGCTTCAGCGGGCCGGCGATGGCGCCTATTGGACGGGTTCTGCGTGGTCGAGCGCTGCGGCGTGGTTTCGCGGCAAACGGGACGGCGACGTGGTCCTACACGCTGCTGGCGCTGTCAGAGGGAGGCTATGCGCTGCACGCCAGATCCATCGGTGAGGCGGTTGACGAGAGCCCGGACCGTGTCGACTTTCGGGATCGACCGGACGGCTCCCGGCACGCCGACGGTGGTCACCCCGACCGCCGGCGTGCTGATCACGGGGCCCGTGATCTCCCTGGTCTGGATAGCGCCGCCTGACACGGGGTCGCCGTTGGCGTATGACGTGGCCGTCGACAGTATGGTGCGCCGCTTCGACGGCGTCGCCCGCTGTTGCGCCACCGTGGCCCGGTGTGCACGAGTGGCGCGTGAGGGCCGTGGATGCAGCGGGGAATGAAGGCCCTTGGAGCGGCTGGCACGCGTTTGAGGTCTCCGTCGAGCAGGTGTTTCTGCCTCTGGTGATGCGCTAGGGGCCTATACCGGACCAGTCCCAGAGCCAATAGGCCAGGCCGCTCCAGGGCTGCCACCTGGCGCCGAAGTCCATGACGTCACCGAGGTCGCGGGAGCGGAACGACCGTCGATACTCCAGGAGCCGCGTCTGTGCGATCGCGTCGGTCGGGACGTAGCCGTAGCGGTCGACGAAGAGCATCGTCAAGTCGAGACCGGTCGCATCGAGGGGCACGAGCTCCTCGAGCTTCTGGCGCGATCTCTGCTTCCGCCAGAGGACGACCGACGAGACTCTCGATCTCGGTACCCCGTGCCAGATAGGCTTCCGCGACGGCGGCCATCCGTTCGAGCGATGGCATCGCCCAGCAGCCCCGAGAGACTCGGAGATGCCGTCGAGCACCCGCTGCGCTTCCGGAAACGCGTGGAGTGTGGGGTTGCTGGGCAGCGGGCTTCCCAGCCGGTCCACGAGGAGCGACAGCGTCGGGAACTCCGGGTAGCCGGCGCCGCGCCACTCCGCGGATGAAGCGGTCAGCACATCCTCGAAGAGGGTGGCGCCCCGCAGCAGGCGTGCACCCCATCGGCCCGCCGAAGCCAGCGCCTCGACGTAACGCGCCTGTCGCACGAATGGGCCCAGGTGCTGGCCCAGTCGCAGCATGCGCCACATCCTTCGACTCACCTCCTCGACCTCCTGACCGGAGAGGCGCGACTCCGTCTGGAGGACGAGGCCGGCCCTGGATCTGGTGGAGGGTAAGCTCAATCGTAGTATCGGGGCCCAACTGCTCGACGCGCGACAGCCGGTCCCCGACGTGCTGCACGGTCCAGGGACGGTGCAGGAGCCATCCGGACTGCCGGATTACCTGACGTAGGGAGAAGCCCTCGGGGATCGATAGTAGCCAGTGCATGGATGTCCTCTATACACTGGTAGCATAGCACGGAGGCAGGCCATGTGGAGTACACGCAAGGTTACAAAACGGTTATAACGAGACCGTGCGGAGGACGCACGTCGCGGAAGGCCGCCGGTAGAGACGGGGCGGTGCCCCGTCTTCCGCGGCGTGTGTGGACCGCGTCCGGGGTAAACTTGCCGCGCAGAAGACGCCCCGCCGGGGCGTCTCTACGACAGCGGAAGGGCTCTCCGTCCCGTCTTCGGCCGACCTTCAGTCTTTGAGTCCCGCGAGCTCCAGCCCGGCGTCCAGGACAGGCTGGACGAGGGCCTTGTCGGTCACCTCACAGTAGACGCGGATGATGGGTTCGGTGCCCGAGAAGCGGATCAGCAGCCATCCCTTGTCGCCCAACTCGTACTTGAAGCCGTCGAGGGTGACGATGCCGGTGACAGGGATGCCCGCGATGGTTTCCGGCCTAGCCGCCTCGATGCGCGCACGCGCCTCAGGCCGTTTCTGCGACGGGAAGCGTGTGTCGATGCGGTCGTAGTAGTACGCTTGCCCCAGCTTGTCGAAGAGCTCATCCACGAGTTGGGATGGCGTCTTGCCGGTGCGCAGCATGAAGTCAAGGAAGTAGAGGTTGCCGAGGATGCCGTCGCGCTCCGGCACGTTCCCGTGGAAGGCATAGCCGCCGCTCTCCTCCCCGCCGATCATCGCATCGACCTCGACGACCTTGGGCGCGACGTACTTGAAGCCAACGCCGGTCTTGTAGATCGGGACGCCGTACATCTCCGCGAGGCGATCCAGCGTCGAACTGGAGCTGACCGTCTTGACGATCGGCCCGCGCTGGCCGCGGTATTCGAGGAGATAGTAGGCCAGCAGCCCGAAGACACGGAGCTGGTCAACGAAGACGCCGTGCTCGTCGCCGATACCCATCCGATCCGCATCGCCGTCGGTGATCAGGAGTACGTCGGCGCCCAGCTCTGCAGAACGCTGCAGCGCTGGTGTGATGTTGGGCTCGATGGGCTCCGGCCGCTGCATCTCGGGAAAGAGCGGATTGTGGCCCGCGTGGATCTCCCAGAGCGTGTTCGTCCCGCCGCCAAGCAGCCTGGGAACCAGCCGGCGCGCGTTGCCCCACATGGGCTCGACGAGGATCTTCAGCCCGGCCGCTCCTGAGTCGCTGCAAATCCACGAGATCGCCGAGGTGGGCGATGTAGGCCGGATCGGGATCCCAGCGCGTGACCAGACCCGCGTCCTCCGCTGCCGCGATCGGCATCCGTTTGACGCTATCGGCCGATCGCCGGGAGATAGCTCTCGATCTCCTTGAGTCCTTCGGGCGCGATGGCTGCACCCACCGGGTCACGGACTTTGAAGCCGTTGTCGGCAGGAGGGTTATGGCTCGCCGTGATGTTGACAGCCCCACCGGCCTGGCGATCCACGACGCCGTAACTGATCGTGGGGGTTGGCGTGTTGTGCGACGTCAGCCACACGTGGATGCCGTTGGCTGCCATCACCTCGGCCGTCGCCGCCGCGAATCGATCTGACGCAAATCGCTGGTCGTAGCCGACGACGAGACCCTTGCCGGCCAACCCGTGCTGCTGCAGGTAGATCGCATATGCCTGGCTGGCCCGCCGCACGTTCGCAAACGTATAGTCCTCGGCGATTGTGCCGCGCCACCCATCGGTGCCAAAGTTGATGTCTGCCATGCCCCTATCCTTTCGTGTCTGCATGCCCGCTAGTCCTATAGCTCTGTGCTCCTGCCTTGAGCTGTGCAATGTCCGCGTCGACCATCATGCGCACCAATTCCTCAAAACTCACCTTCGGCTCCCAGCTTCAGCACCGACTTCGCCTTCGCCGGGTCCGAAACCAACAGGTCGACCTCGGCGGGCCGCATGAAGCGTGGATCCTGAACCACGTAGTCGTGCCAGTCCAGTCCGGCGTGGGAGAACGCCGCCTCACACAGCTCCTGGACCGAGTGCGTCCGGCCCGTCCCGACCACGTAGTCGTCGGGTTCGGCTGCTGCAGCATCAGCCACATCGCCCGCACGTAGTCGCCGGCGAATCCCCAATCGCGTTTCGAGTCGAGGTTGCCGAGGGCCAGCCGGTCGGCCAGGCCGAGTTTGATCCTGGCGACGCCGTGTGTGACCTTGCGCGTGACGAACTCCATCCCGCGGCGCGGGCTCTCGTGGTTGAAGAGGATG
The DNA here is from genome assembly GCA_963751345.1 of uncultured Chloroflexia bacterium. Classification (GTDB taxonomy): domain Bacteria; phylum Chloroflexota; class Anaerolineae; order B4-G1; family SLSP01; genus PWVB01. The sequence goes on along the minus strand of CAVVUS010000048.1, from coordinate 67,297 downwards.
CCCGAGCAGGCGAAGAGATCGTAGGACTCGCGGTAGTTGACCGTGATCCAGTGGCCGTAGACCTTGGCAACGCCGTAGGGAGAGCGCGGGTAGAAGGGCGTCTCCTCGGTCTGGGGCACCTCGCGCACCTTGCCGAACATCTCGGACGAGCTGGCCTGGTAGAAGCGGATCTCGGGATCCACGGTGCGGATCGCCTCGAGCATCCGCGTCACGCCCAGCGCGGTTACATTCCCCGTGAAGACGGGCTGTCGCCAGGACGCAGGCACGAACGACTGGGCCGCCAGATTGTAGACCTCGTGAGGATGCCAGTCGCTAATGGTTGTGATCAGCGATCCCTGATCGAGCAGATCGCCCGACACCAACTCGACCCGGTCCTGGAAGTGCTGAATGCGCGAGAAGTTGATGGTGCTGGTGCGCCGGACCATGCCGATGACCTTGTAGCCCTGGTCAAGCAGGAACTCCGCGAGGTAGGACCCGTCCTGTCCGGTGATGCCCGTGATCAGGGCTCGTTTCTCTTCCATAGTGCGTCTCTCTCCTGGAGCTTTCTACGCCGTGCCGCCCGACCCAACCCTGACGCGCCACTCTGCGAGAACGTCCCGGATGGTCTGCGCCAGGGGAATGCGTGGTTCCCAGCCCGTGTCGCGCTGCAGTTTGGCAGCGCTGCCGTAGATGATCGGAATGTCGGCCGGCCGATACCGCTCGGGATCGATACGAACCTCGATCGGCATAGCCCGCCAGGGCAACCAATTGGTCGACCAGGGTCCTCACGGTGTGGGCCCGGCCTGACGCCACATTGTACACGTCGCCGGGCGTGCCGCGCCGCAGGATGAGAGCATAGGCTGCGACGACGTCGCGGACATCGGTGAAGTCGCGCGCCGGCTCAAGGTTGCCGACGCTGAGGATCGGCTCTCGCAGACCGGCCTCGATCTCCGCCACCTGGCTCGCGAACGCCGGGAGGACGAAGCGGGGTGACTGGCCGGGCCCTACGTGGTTGAAAGGCCGGACCCGCATCACGGGCAGGCCATAGCTGATGAAGTACTGATAGCCCATCACGTCCTGGGCTACCTTGCTCACGCTGTAGGGGTTTTCGGGACGCAGGGGATGCTCCTCGGTCAGCGGTAGGTCAGCCTCGCCGGCCCTCCCATACTCCTCGCCTGACCCGACGGCAAGGATGCGCGGCGCCAGACCGCCGGCCACACACGCCTCAAGCAGGTTGAGCTGGCCGAGGATGTTGTTACGTAACGTCGCCCAGGGATCGCTGTACGCCGTCGGCACGTGCGACTGTGCGGCCAGGTGCACGATGGCGTCGGGCCGGACCTCGTTGACTAGCTCTGCGGTTGCCCCGGCATCGCAGAGGTCGAGATATCGCAGGTGCTCGCGGGAGCTGGGTGCGGGATCGTGCGGCGGGTCCGGGTATACGGTACCGACGAGGGTGTCCACGGTGTGGTCCAGTAGGTAGCGGCGAAGGTGGGCCCCGACAAAGCCGGTGGCGCCGGTGATCAAGACGCGCATGATTGCTCCCTGGCTAGCCTGTACGATTGCTCGCTTCCGCGCACACCAGTGTGCGGCGCGCGCGCGAACATGCCCGGCATTATAGCCGCAAACCCCCGCGTGCCAACCGTGGCTCTCAACGGCGAGAGGGCCGGAGCTTGTCGGAAAGCGCTAGTGAGGCTGGGGGCTCAGCGCCAGCGAAGGGCTGTGACCGTGCCCTCGTCGGTCAGGCTCTCGGCCGCGCCCGAGGCCACGTTGAGCACGAAGATGTCTCCGGACTGCACGAAGGCGATGGTAGCGCCATCGGGGCTCCACACCCACTCGGGGATTTCCAGCCCCTCGCCCGATGCCGGGGCGTAGAGCGGATGCTGGTCAGAGCCGTCGCGGTCCATCCGGTAGAGCGTGTAGAGACTGGTGGCGCTCTGATAGGGGATGATGGCCCGTCCGTAGAGCAAGCGTTCTCCGTCGGGGCTGTACGTTGGGGCCGCCCACATGCCCACCTCCAGCGAGAGCGTGGCTGTGAGATCGCCCGCAGGAGACAAGGTGACCAGGTGGAAGAGTGGGCTTTCCTCAGGCTTGTCGCCCGTGCCCCCATCGTGCACCACCGTCGTGAGAAGCTCGCCGTCGGGTGACCACGCCAGGGCGGGATTCCACGACCAACTGCTGAAAGTGCGGAAAGCCGGGAATTCCAGGAGTTGTGTCATCTCCCCGTCACGGGACCGAGACGATGCCCACGCTGTCAGGGCGACTGAAGGCGAGCGCGTCACCTTCAGGCGACCACGCGTAACGCGTGCCCCACCATCCATAGCCACCGCCGCGCTTCCGCTTCGAGCACCTTGCGCCGCGACGCCAGCGTGTTCCGGGTCGGTGACGTCGGCAGTCCAGAGGTCGTTCGTGCCCCTCCAGCCTGGCGCTTGTTCGGTGACCTCGGCGGTGGTCCAGGCGATGGAGCGCCCCTTGGGCGCCCAACCCGCCCACAGAAGGTCGCTGACGTTGAGCGGGATCGGATTGGGTGCAGCTTCGGTCGTCGCGACCAGCCACAGGCTGTTGAGGTGGTCCGATTCAGTCACGCCGCGCGTGAAGAGCAGATACCGCCCGTCGGGGGAGAGGGTGAAGACCCTGCCGTCGAGATCCCCGAGCACCGTGAGCCCGCGCCGCTGGAAGGAGCTCTCCCTCATCACCCAGGCGTCCTGATTGCTGAGGAAGGCCAGCGTTCCGGTGATCGGGACGTTCTCCAACTGAGGTCTGGCCCCGACGAGACGGACCTCATCCCGAGGAGGCTGCACCACGACGTCGCGCACCAGCACGCGCTCAGCCTCCCGGCGGTCCTCCAACGTGATACGATAGTGACGCTCCAGGATGCCCGACTGGCCGGTCTGCAGGAGGCGTGTCTCACCGGCGGGCACGGACGCATCACGGACTACCTGCCGCCCGAACGGCAGTGTCTGCGTTATGACGAGGCTGTTCTGTTCGACCCGCACCACCGTCACGGTCAGGAGATCCGACAGCGCCGTAGTCTCCGGGGGGGTCACGCGATCCAGCGGGCCGATCAGGATTCCGGCCTCGGACAGCAGGGACGATACCGTCCCGCCCGCAGTCTCGATCGTCTGCTCGCGACCATCGGCCACGAGGGTCACGCGATAGGACGAACTAGGCAAGGCCGGTGGGGTGCACGATTGCAGGAGGCCCAGGCAGAGCGCGACCAGTGAGATCGATAGGGCCAGGGGCAGCAGGACCCAGGATCTATAGATCCTGGACGAAGCGTGTGCCGCGGACGTGGCCTCCAGCCCAGAGCCCTTCCCCAATGTCGTCATGGTCTCATCTCCGCCCAGGTCAGGCTGTGAGCACCCGCGAGCAGATCGCCGACGTCCCAGAAGGCGAGCAGGGGGATCACGCCCAGACGCGCGGGAGCGCCGTGCCGGATCCACAACCAGGAATGCCGCACCGTTGTGCGACCACAGGAGCCCGTCAGGGGCGTCCGGATAGCCGGCGCCCTGCAGGAGGAGCGCAATGGGGATCAGATAGCCATCGTCGCCGAGGGCATAGACACCGTCCGTCAGCCCGGGAATGCCTCCCTGCAGAAAGGCCATGCCGGCACCCGGGGGGAGGAAGTCGCCGCCGGCGAAGGGCGCGCGCGGGTGGAGCGGTGCGGTTGCCGCCAGGCAGTCGGCGGTCACGGGCGCAACACTGCGCTCCAGATCCCACGCCACGTGGGCCGCGCAGCCATGGGTGCCGGTGTCGTAGGTCACCCACAGTTCCGGGGTCCCATCCTCCGTCGCGGCCCACGCCGTGCCAATGGAGCAGGGCGTTTCGGGGCACAGGGGTGACGCGTCGATAACGCTGATCCTCGGCTTCCGTCGAAACCAGCGCCAGCGCGGGGCCGCCATCCCCGGCGACCTCTACCAGCAGCCAGCGCCCATCCGGTGCCCAGGACCGGACGTCGATCGCGGAGTTCTCGGTGTGGCCGAGCAGCCTCGGGGTCTCCGGCGCCGCTCGATCGATCAACCACAAGCCCTGGCGGTCGACAGCGGCGAGTGCGCTTTCGTCGGGAGATAGAGAGAAGCCCCGGCATGGGGTGGTAGGCGTTCCACGGCAAGGCCCTAACTCCTGCTGCTCGCAGGGTCGGCGTGTCCACCGATGCGGCCAACAGCACGCCGCTTCCGGCTTCCTCGAGGGCAGGCCCGCTCCCTGCCTGCACGCCCCAGGCCAGATAGATCACGGTACTGCCATCGGCGGTGATCTCGAAGTAGGTGCCGAGTGCGTCAACCAACCTTCCCGCGGTGGGCAGCCGTGTGTGTTCCCTTGTGGCCCGGTCGAGGACGTAGAGCTCGCCCGCATCGGTCACGTAGGCAATCCTCTGCTGGTCCGGCGTCACGCGGTAGGCGACAATCTCCTTCCCCTGCGCATCCGGTGCAACCGCCACGCTGTCGAGCGTGCCCCCCTCAGCGAGGCACACCCAGAGGTCGCCGCTGCGCAGAAAGTAGAGATCGGTCGGGAGCGGCGGGCAGGCCTCGGCGCGTGACGGCTGGAGCGGCAGCACGAGGCCGGGAGGGAGCGTGGGGGAGGGGGTCAGGGTCGGCGTCGCGGTGGGCGTGGGCGTTGCGGTGGGTGGCGGTGTGGGCGTGGACGTGGGCAGGATCGGCGTGCGCGTCGCCGTCGGCGTCGCAGAGGGCTCAATCGGTTGGCATCCCAGCAGCGGGGCGGCACAGAGCAGGCTTAGCAGGCCTGCACAGAGCCAGCCCGCTCTGCGCAGGCCTGCGTGTCGCAGGTGTAGGGTCCTGCGCCGCGTCTGCGCGGTCCATAGCGTGCAGATCAGCGCTCACGAGAGCCCTCCGCGGGCACGCTGCAGGACAGGGCTTGGCGGATCAGCGCATCTGCGCCGGCGACGGAAACGACCTCGCCGGCTGCCTGGGCCTCGCGGAGCATCACGAGGAGCCGGCCGACCAGCGGCCCCTGGGGGACGCCCATCGCCATCACGTCGTCTCCTGAGAGGAGCAGCGGAGGATCGACGATCTCCTCCCGGTGCTCGAAGTAGGCCTCGAAGAGTGCTGTGGCCACGACGATGGCGGGAGACCATGCCTCCGGTTCCTCGGATGGTGTAACGTGGGCTCGCGTACGTGCGAGAAAGAGGAGCGCAGCCGCGATCCCTGCGTCACGCTGTGGTCTGGAAATAGCGGAAGGCCATGCGCCGGCTCGGCGCCGTGACAGCGCCGTGGGCGCCTGGCCATGACGGCCGAACTCGCACCCTCCGCGCCCAGGAGCGCCTGGAAGGCATCCTGCCCGATGAGCGTCAGGCGGACGAACGCCATTTCGTTTCTGGAGAAGTGGAGCTCCGCCATCCTTGCCTCCGCCAGCCGGGCCGCTTCCGCGCCGGCCTGCGCCTGTGCCGAGCTCAATAGTAGGAGCGTCGGAGAAGAGCGCTGCCCAGCGCAGTAGGTCGGCTCGCGTCGTCTCGCTGCCGACCTGGTGGGCGAGGTAGGGCGCCAGACGGGACCTATGCTCGCGCGACAGAGCAAGCTCACGCAGTCCCGAGGAACCCCTAGTTGCGTGCGGCGTGGCAGAGCCGTCTCCCGTTATGGCTGCGTCGATGTGCGATACCTGCGCTAGCGTAGCCGCCGCGGGCACCGCATCCGCGTCACCTGCGGTCACAGCCTCCGGTAGCACGAGCGGGAGAAGCCCGACCTCAAGGAGTCTCAGCACCCCCTCGGGAGCGGCCGGTAGCGACAGCAGGATCATCAGCTCCGCGCGGACGCGCTCAGAGGCGACGTCTAGGATGCTCTCCGCCTCCGCGCGGATGCGGGCTGTCGGTCTCACGTTCGATGACCAAGGCCAACTGCATCGACAAGCGGATCGCCCGCAGCAACCGCACAGGGTCGTCCTGAAAGCATGTGGGGCTTACCATCCTGAGTCTGCCGATTGCCAGATCCGCCTGCCCTCCGGTCGGATCGACGATGCATCCGTCCAGAGTGAGCGCCATCGCGTTGATGGTGAAATCGCGTGTGCGGAGGTCTTCGTCGATGTCCACACCCCGCATGGCCGCGAAGTCGATCGTCGCCGTCTCTCCGGACGCCGGATGTTTGACGATGGCACGTCCCGTTCCGCGCTCGTGGTCGAGGGCATAGTAAGCGCCGCCGAGGGCGTTGGCGACCCGCCGCGCAATTCCCAGTCCGGACCCCGGAAGGACCAGATCCCAATCATGCGGCACCCGATGGAGGAGCAGGTCGCGCACAGCCCCGCCGGCCAGCCAGATCGCGGTCTCCGGCAGCAGATGGCCGATGGCGCGGAGCGGCCAAGAGGGCACAGCGATGAAAGGTCGCGTCACGTCGGTCACCCCACTCCTCCTAAGTGCGCCATCGAGCCGGTAGCAGCATTAGTGCGGCGCCTCAAGTCGGATGCGCCGCACCGCTGACGTGAACCTATGGAAATGTCTGGCGGCAGGCAGGCCGGTCACACGCGGGTCTGGTATTCGCCTTTGGCCGTGTCCACCCTGATCACGTCGCCGACGTTGATGAAGAGCGGAACCTGTACTTCCAGGCCGGTCTCGCACACGATCGTCTTGCTGGCTCCTGTGGCGGTGTCGCCCGCCACGGCCATCTCCGTCTGGACGACCTCGAGCTCGATCGAGGCCGGCAAGTCTATTCCCATCACCTCATTCTCGTAGACGGTGAGGGCGACCTCCATACCGTCCTTGAGAAAGCCGGCCTGGTCGCCCACCAGATCGCGGCTCACACGGTATTGTTCGTAGGTACCGGAGTCCATGAAGTAGAAGGAGTCACCGTCCGTGTAGAGGTACTGGCCGGTCAGTCGCTCGACCTGAGCTTCCTCAAAACGTTGGCCGTTGAGGAAGTTCTTGGGGATAATGCTACCGGTCCGCATGTTGCGGATTTTGGTGCGGATAATGGCGTTGCCCCGTCCGGGCTTGTAGTGTTGATACTCCAGCACTTCGTACAGATCGCCGTCCAGTAAGAACGTGGTTCCTTTGCGCAGCTCATTGGCATCGATCATGAGGCCTCCTGACTCTGTCCTGAACCACCATTATATGGCGTGGGCCTGTTTCGTCAAGAAATCGCGGGGACATTGCACGTGTGGGGCTTGCGCGGATCATGTGAATGGTAGTATAATTCTCGTATCGTTATTTGGGTTTGCACGAAGCCACCTTTATTTGTATAATCAGAAACAAACCTTCGTGAAAGGAGCGTTGTGATGGGCCGTAAACCCCTAGCCGTAATACTGGTCGGTCTGATGATTCTCACTGCCTTCTTGGGGGGCTGTCGCAGGTCAGCCGCCCCACCTATTGGCGAGCTAACCCCTGAGGAGGAAGCCACCGCTGCGATGCAGGAGGCGCAGGAGAACAGCGACCAGGGCGGTGAGTCGTTGTCCCCCCTCACAACAGTGGCTCCGAGTGATGAGGCGACGCCGATGGCGACCGAGGAGCCAACGCTGGAGCCGACCGTGGAGCCCACAGCCACGACGGCACCTACCGTCGATCAGGCACCGGCAACCGAGGAGACCGCTGAGCCCACGCCCGCACCGACAGCCGAGGTCACGAGCGGCGGTCCGACGACCTACGTCGTGCAGCCCGGCGATAATCTCTTCCGGATTGCCCTGAAGTATAATTTGTCGCCGGAGGCGCTCGCGCAGGCAAACAACATCACCAACCCCGGCCTGATCAGCGTGGGCCAGACGTTGACGATCCCGGCGGGCGGCAGTACTTCACCCACCACGCCGCCTTCGGTCCCCACGGGATGCCAGACCGTCTACGTCGTGCAACCCGGCGATAACCTGTTCCGGATCGCGCTGCGCTACAATTTCAGCCAGTACTACCTGGCGCAGGTCAACAACATCCCCAATCCGTCGGTCGTCTATGTAGGACAACAGATCTGCATTCCCTAGGCGATCCGCGTCAGCGGGGACATGAGTTAGCCTATCGGGGATGATGATACACGTAAGTAGCCTCGACAACGATCGAGTCCGGCGGGTGCTTGCGCTCCAGCGCAGCACCCGCCGTCGTTTGCGTGAGGGGTTGATGGTTGCTGAGGGGGCGCGACTTGTCGGGGAACTGCGCGCATCGGCGATCACACCGGTCGAGGTCTTTGTCACCGCCGCGTTCGCGGCGGGCGACGAGGCCCCTGGATTGGTCGATGGCTTCGCCGGCGAGACTGTGGTCGTCGAGGTGACGGACGAACTGATGCGCGAGATGTCCGACACGGTTACGCCGCAGGGGATACTCGCCGTCCTGCCGCTGCCGGATCTCGCGGTTGGTGGTGGGCCGCAGTATGCTCTGATACCGGATCAGGTGCGCGATCCGGGCAACCTGGGGACGATGCTCAGGACGGCGTGGGCTGCAGATGTCACCCAGGTCCTGCTCCCTCCGGGTACGGCAGACCCTACGAATCCCAAGGTTGTGCGCGCGGCGATGGGAGCGCACTTTCGGCTGCCCATCCGGAGCGCCGGCTGGGATGAGATCTGGGATAGGGTGGGGGACGCCCGTGTGCTGGTTGCCGAGGCCCGTCGCGGGCAATCCTATGACGATGCCGACTGGTGCGGCGACGTCGCGCTCGTGATCGGGGGCGAAGCTGCCGGCGCCGGCAGGGAGGCACGCGCAGGCGCGTCGTACGTGCACATCCCGATGGCGCGTGGGGCCGAGTCGCTCAACGCGGCGATCGCCGCCGGGATATTGCTGTTCGAGGGGGCCAGGCAGCGGAGGGGGTGCGGGCTCAGCCCTCCCGCTGCAGCGCCGCCGCGATGATCTCAGCGTGGTCGAAGGCGAGGGGCGGCAGGGCGTCGATTCGCCACCATTGGGCTTCGGCGGCATCGTCTCCGGCCAGCGGTTCGGCATCTGCAAAGGTTCCCCTCGCCGCGAATGCGACGGTGACGGTCCAGCCCCGCGGATCGCGCCCGGGCTCCCCGAATGCGCCGACCTCGTGAAGGTCGGCTGCGGTGAGGCCGGTCTCCTCCGAGAGCTCGCGTAGGGCAGCCACCCGCGGGGACTCGCCCTCCTCGACGAAGCCGCCGGGCAGCGCCCACGTTCCCTCGAAGGGCGGATGGCCCCGCCGGATCAGCAGCACTTCCGGACCGTCCGGGCGCTGCACGCCCTCCCTTAGCAGCACGATGTCGGCCGTGAGCGCGGGTCGAGGGTGGCCATAGCAGTATCGAGGCGGGCTTGTCGTCATTCGGGCGCCTCCGCAGGGCACCTAGTGGGTGGCGTTCTCGGCATCCTCGTTTGCCTCCTTCTGTTCTCTGGCCTCCGCCTTTTCGGTAAGGTCTGTCACGAGTGTCCGGACGGCGGTCAGCGAAAGCACACTGACGAAGCCCGGCGAGACGAGTAGGAGCAGAGGCACGGCGACGGAGAGCCCGAGGACGAGCAGGGACACCACGACGAACAGGAGCGTCTGGAAGGGCCTGATGATGGTCAGGAAGAGGCTGTTGCGCAAGACCAGAAGCATCCGCGGCTCCTCGAGCTCCATCAGGAACGATTGGGCATAGAAGGTGACACCGGTCCATAGCACGCCCAGCGCGATAAAGAGCGGCGTCGTCCAGGGGGCGAGCGACGCGGCGAAGGAGGGGACGTTGGGTGAGTGATAGAACCAGAGGTTGCTCGCGACCATGCCGTAGCCAAAGATGATGATAAAGAAGAGCAACAACGACCGCAGCCCGAACTGCTTGATGCCGTCCCAGATGATCGACCACTTCACGCCGAAGCCGCGAACGGCCCTCTGTCCGATGGTGTAGACTCCCGCCAGGACGAAGGGGCCGGGGAGGATGAGCACCCAACTGAGCGCGTGCCCCAGCCCCAGGATAAAGTAGAACAAGAGCTCCTCGTAGAAGGCGACTGCGGCCTTGCCGACGATTCTCAAAGCGGTCATTGGGTATGCTCCTGGAGAGTATGGGCTCGGTTAGGCGCACGCATCGACCGACTACACTACAGCTCGGCAGATCAAGCCCTTCAGATAGGCGCCTTCGGGGAAGGTGAGCGCGACGGGATGGTCGCTTCCCTGGCTGAGCCGACCGATGATCTGGACGTCTCTGTCTGTATCGAGCGCGGCGCCGAAGATGATCTTCTGGAAGAGATCGTCGGAGACCGCGCCCGAGCAGGAGAAGGTGAAGAGCAAGCCGCCGGGCTTGAGCAGGTGGATGGCCTGCATGTTGATGTCCTTGTAGCCGCGGGCCGCCCGCTGGACGTCGCGCTGTGTGAACGCGAACTTAGGGGGATCGACGACAATGACGTCAAACGCCTGCTCGTCGCCCCTCAGCTGTCGAAGTACCTTGAAGGCATCGCCGGATATATCCTGCACCCGCGAGGGATCTAGCCTGTTGAGTGCCAAGTTCTCCTGCCCCAGTGCCAGCGCGCCGGCAGAGGAGTCGACGTTCACGGCGGCGGCAATGCCGTGGGAGAGCCCGCAGACGGTGAACGCTCCGCTGTATGCGAAGACGTTGAGCATCCGCGAGTCCGGATCCCCATAGGCAGCCACCATCTGCGAGAAGCGCCTGCGGTTGTCGTGTTGGTCGAGATAGAAGCCGGTCTTGTGTCCCCGGAGGACATCCACGACGTAGGGAATGGCATCCTGCAGGATCTCAGTGCGAGATGCCGGCATCTCTCCGCGCAGCAGTCCGGTGCGACCCTCAAGCCCCTCTCGCTCCCGAACGTCGACGTCGCTGCGCTCGTAGAGGGTGCGGGGCTCCAAGAGATCCCAGAGGACGTTGGCGAGCATCTCGCGCCGCGCCTCGATACCCACGGTTAGGACCTGGACCACGACGGCGTCAGCATATTGATCGACAATCAGCCCGGGAACGCCATCGGACTCGGCAAACACGAGGCGATACGCCGTGGTGGTCGGGTCCTCGCGAAGCGGGCGTCGGAGCTCGATGGCGCGAGCGAGGCGACCGCGCCAGAAGGCGGGCGTGTCAGGCGCGTCTGATTCGACCCACGAGACGAGGCGGACCCGGATCTGGGATTCGGGGCTGTAGTGCCCCCATGCCAGGAAGGCGCCCTTACTGTCAAGGACGGCGACCAGGGCGCCGGGTGCGGGTTCGCCCTGTACCTTGCCGATGGCTCCCGAGAAGATCCACGGGTGGCGGCGCAGGACGGAGGCATCCCTACGCGGCTTGAGCGTCACGCGGGGGTCAGGCATGGGACACTATTGCCCGGTTCGTAGTAACGACTTCAGTCGTTCTGTTTGTGCGACGAGAAAGACCCGGAACCGATAAATCGGTTGCTACGAGCTTTGTCATTGCTCACCCACCATCTGCTTGAGGATCTGCTCCAGTTGCTGCTGCTCCGCACCGTAGCACGTCCAATCGCCGGCCGTGAGGCACGCCTGGGCAGCCTGGTAGTGATTCCAGGCCTCTGTCGCCAGCTCACCCAACGCGGTGCCTTCTGGAGGCGGGGCGGTACCACCTGTGCTGCTTTCACCAAAGAGCTGCAGCAGCGCGTCCGCGAGTGTGGGGCCCATCACCACGCCGTCGCGATAGGCCGCGATGACGCGGACCAGCTGCGGCAACTGGCCGGACTCGGCCTCGAGGTAGAGTGGCTCGACGTAGAGGAAGGCATCGTTCAGCGGGATCACGAGGAGGTTGCCGCGGAGGACCCGCGATCCTCGCTGGTTCCACAGCGAGAGCTGCTGTGAGATCGACGGCTCCTGGTCGATGCGGCCCTCGATCTGCAGCGGGCCGTAGATCAGGCGGTCCTTCGACAGCTTGAAGACGCCCAACTCACCGTAGTGCTCGCCATCGCATCGTGCGAACAGCCACGCGACCATGTTCTGCTTCTGGCTTGGCACGTAGGGGCGGATGAGCATGAATTCGAGGTCGTCGGATCCGGGCAGGCGCATCGTGACGTAGTAGGGCTCCATCGCCTGCTGGGATGTCTCAACGAGTTCCTGCGGCACGTCCCAGAGATCCTCGCGATTGTAGAAGACCTGGGGGTCGCGCATGTGGTAGGTCGCGTAGAGCTCGGACTGGGTGAGGAAGAGCGTCTCGGGATAACGCCAGTGTGCGCGCAGTGAAGCCGGCATCGCGTCTGCGGGCTCGAAGAGGCCCGGAAAGATCTTGGCATAGGTCGCGGCGACGGGATCTGTCGGATCAATGAGGTAGAAGTGGATGGTGCCCGTGTAGGCGTCTATCGTCACCTTCACGCTGTTGCGCATGTAGTTGAGCCCGCCCATGGGCTGAGAGTACGGAAAGTGGTCCGACCAGGTGTAAGCATCCATCAGCCAGACCAGCTTCCCATCGTCGATCACGGGGTAGGGATCACTGTCGTACATCAGCATAGGCGCGATCGTCGCGGCCCGGTCCTGGATGGTACGGTGAAAGAGGATACGGCTCTCACTGGAGAGCGCCGATGAGACGAGTAGTTGGGTGCTGCCGAAGCGCGTGGCAAGCAGCGCGCGCTGGATGACGCCGCCCAGCCGGACGCCGTCCGGCCCCGAGTAGCGGGCATAGACGTTGGCGTCGCCCTGAGGATAGTCGAACTCGTCCTCTGAGGCGTTGACCAATGCGTACTCACGGGTTTTCTCGCCGAAGTAGATCCCAGGCCGGTCGATCTGCAGCACCGGGTCCTCACTGACGGGCGGAAGGTCACGAACGAGGAGATCGGGCAGCCCCTCCGCTGTCACGGCGTTCACCGAACTGAGGGCCATCCCGTAGCCGTGTGTGAAAAGGAGGTGCCGGTTGACCCAGGTCTGTGCCTGATCGGCGAGCTCGTCGACGTCCAGCTCGCGGGCGGCAAGCATCACCTGGGTCAAACCGCTGTTGATCTGGTAGCGGTCGACGTCGACGTCGTCAAAGCTGTAGTAGAGCCTGATCTCCTGCAGTTGACCGAAGGTCCTGAGGAGTGGCCGGTAATCCCACAACCGCACGTTGTTGAGCACGTCGGCGCTGGCCTCGAGATCCTGGGCCGTCAGTACGCCGGCGCCGGAGAAGTCCTGCTCCGCGATCCGGTCGAGCCCGTAGGCGTATCGCGTGAACGTGATGTTGTGTTCAATGTAGGGGCGCTCCAGGATGAACTCATTCGGCTCGACTTTGAACTGCTGGACGAAACTCGGGTAGAGCGGGGCTACGATGGTGAGGCCCAGCCAGAAGAGGCCGATGCCGACCAGCAGCTTCCATTGGCGTACGAAGAGGTTCACGATCAGGGTGGCGGCTGCGGCGAAGAAGAGGACAGCCTGGATGGTATAGATCGGCAGCCGCGCGTGTATGTCGGCATATCCGGCGCCAAAGACCACGCCGCCGTTTGTTTGTAGGAGCGCCAACCTGCCCAGGAGTCTCTCAACGCCCATAAGGGCCAGCCAGGCGCTGCCAAGGAGCGACAGGTGCGCGGTCACGCCGCGGGAGCGGATCTGGCCGAAGACGGCGAAACGTGCGAGCACGCCCAGAAAGGCGAGCGCGATGAGGATCTGGAGTCTGCCTAGCAGCGCGCTGTACCAGGGAAGCTGGAAGACGTAGAAGCTTGCGTCCCGGCCGAAGATCGGATCGGCCAGTCCGAAGGGCACGGCCTCGCGTGCGACAAGGTAGGTGCGCCATAGAGTGTTGAACGAGAACCCCAGGATCGCCCCGGCGAGGATGGCGCCCAGGGTGAAGAGCAACTTGAACGGGCGGGTTGGGATTTCGACCTGCTGGCGCTGGGGTTGGTTGCCCCGGCCGTTGCCCTGGACCGTTCGTGGTGTGAAGGAGACCTGGGTCACGAGACGCGCCATTGGGGCGATCCATTGGGGGATCAAGCTCCAGTTCAGCAATAGGAAGGCGATGCTCACGACCATCGCGACGCCGGCAAGCATAGCTCCGGCGCCGAACCGGGTCAGCCAGATCTGCGTCAGATCCAGGCTCCGGAACCAGGCGATCTCCGTGTAGAGGCGGGCAAACGCCGGCGAGAAGATACAGAATAGGAGAACCACCAAGGCTAGGCCAATGATCCGGTAGGTTCCGTCTCTGCTGGGCTCGGTGCGATGGGTCATGGTGTCTCCTTCGTGTCCTGGGCGTCAGGTGCGGCGCAATCGCGGTGTTGCCAGGAGGAGTATAGCTCAAACGCCCGGGTTCGCCATACCGTGCCTACTTCCGGCGGGACCATCGCACGCACGAGTGCCCGGCCCGGCGAAGGTCTCCGAACCCTCGCAGGGCTCTGTGTGTGCAGAGCCAAGAGGTTGTTTTCCGGTTTCTTTTGCTGGGACTTAGATTCTATAAAGTCCGCTTCAATGATTTGCGCGCTGCGGCGATTTGTGCTATTATTGCCATGCTGTGGGCGAGCCGGTGCGCCGGCGTGTGTCTGCGATGATCTTGTAGCAGTGGAGGTAAGGGTGATGACTAGCGTGAATGGGTATTTCGCGAAGGATAGACTGGTGATGATTAGCCGAATCGCAAGTCATGTGACTGACCTGGAGCCGCCGGGGTAGCGCGCTTTCGCCTCTCGAGCCCCCGTGGGCCGGCCAGACCTGAATAGATGGCGCCGGGCTACGGGATACAGGCGAATAGCAGCAATACCTTTCGGCGAGCGGGTCAGACGCATTAGTCTGCTGTGGGCAATTCCAGCCCACACATGATTGCGGAAAAGCCCCGCTCGTTTTGCGTGTCTGGCACAGACCTGGCAGGCGAGAGGGCCGAGAGTTCGCAGAACCTCGGCAAGGCTACGTGGAGTGGCCGAGCCGTGAAAAATGAGGAAGCCAAAGATGTCAACGAATCGCAAGCGCAGCGTCACCGCAGACGCAAATCTGGATCTGAAGCCGACACTGTCGAAGCACCGGAGTCGTCGGGCTCTACAAGCTGATGCAGGGGTACCGGTGGTTGTATGCCGGTGCACTGGTGGCTGTGGCGGTCGGAGCATCGGTGCGGTCGCTCTACTACCGCCTGATCCAGTACATCGTCGACAACGTCCTGGGCAAGCCGGAAGCCGTCGGAAAGCTGCCGCTGATGGCGGGCGCGTTCGTCGGCCTGGCCGCCCTGGAAGGGCTCTTCGCCTACCTGCGCGGCACCTGGTCGGCGAAGACATCCGAGGGTATCACGCGCCGTGTGCGCAACTATCTCTTTGATCACATCCAGCGCCTGCCGTTCGGATTCCACGACTACGTCAAGACCGGCGAGCTGATCCAGCGCTCCACATCCGACGTCGATGCCGTGCGCCGGTTCTACGCTGACCAGGCGCTGGGCATCGGTCGAATCGTGGCGCTTTTCGTCGTCAACCTGGGGATGCTGCTACAGATGAGCCCGCGACTGGCCTGGGTTTCGATCGTCGTCATGCCGCTGGTCGTCGTGATGTCCTACTTCTTCTTCGGCCGTGTCACCAAGGCGTACGAGGCGTACCAGGAGCAGGAGGCGAAGCTCTCCACGGTGCTCCAGGAGAATCTGACGGGAGTTCGAGTGGTGCGGGCCTTCGCACGCCAACGCTACGAGAAGGACAAGTTCGATCGGGAGAATCTGGAGAAGTACCAACGCGGGCGCCGGCTGACGCTGATGCACTCGCTCTACTGGCCCCTCTCTGACACGCTCTGCGCCGCGCAGACGGTCCTGGCGATGGGCGTCGGGGCAACGATGGCCCTTCGGGGTCAGATCACCGTGGGGACCTATCTGGCTGCCATGGGCATGGTCGTCTGGATCATCTGGCCGCTGCGCAACCTGGGGCGGCTGATCGTCCAGATCTCGACCGGCCTGGTCTCCTACAAGCGGGTCTCTGACGTCATCCGTGAGGATCGCGAGACGATCCACGATGGGTCGGTACCGCTGGGGACGTCAGTGCGTGGCGAGGTCGTCTTCGACAACGTGAGCTTCTCCTACGAGCCGCGGGCCGTGTTCGAGGATGCACCCGCTGCGCCGGCGAAGAATGCGCGGGCCGCAAAGCGGCAGAAGCAAGCGGCACAGGAGAAGGAGGCCGCGGAGAAGGCTGCCGGAAAGTTGCCGGAGCACGCGCCGGTGGAGGTACTTCACGACGTCACCTTCAGGTGTGAGCCCGGCCAGGCCATCGCGCTGTTGGGATCGACGGGATCGGGGAAGACCAGCATCATTAACCTGCTGCTGCGCTTCTACGATTACCAGGATGGGAGCATCAAGCTCGACGGTATCGAGTTGACCGAGTACCCGCGGGCGGTACTGCGGCGCAACATCGGGATCGTGGAGCAGGAGCCGTTCCTCTTCTCGCGGAGTATCCGAGAGAATATCGCCTACGGGACGGATACCGACGTCTCGGATGATCAGATCGTCGCCGCAGCGCAGGCTGCCGCGATTCACGACATCATCCTCACATTCCCGGAGGGGTACAACACGATCGTGGGCGAGAAAGGCGTGACGCTATCGGGCGGCCAGCGTCAGCGCGTGGCCGTAGCCCGCGCGGTCCTGAAGGATCCGCGCATCCTCGTGTTGGATGACGCGACATCATCGGTGGACACGGAGACCGAGGAGCAGATCCAGGCGGCGCTGGCCCTGTTGATGGAGGACCGGACGACGTTCATCGTGGCGCACCGGATCCAGACCGTGATGGATGCCGACCTGATCCTGGTCCTGGACAAGGGGCGTGTCGTTCAGTCCGGGACGCACGCGAGCCTTATCCGGCAGGAGGGGCTCTATCGCGAGATCTACGATATCCAGTCACGGATCGAATCCGAGGTCGAGCACGAGATCGAGCGCACGAGGCGAGCAGGAAACCGCTCCGGTGCTTGAAGGACGGTGGTAGAGATGAGTCACCAATTCGAAGAAGAAGACTTCAGCACGAAGCTGAATGGGCGCGTGTTATGGCGCATGCATGCAGCAGGTGCGACCGTACTGGCACTGGGCCCTGGGCCTGATGCTTCTGATCGCCTGTACGTCGGTTCTGGACTCCTACTTCACCTATCTGAGCAAGCAGATCGTGGATGAGGGGATCCTGAAGGGCAACCAGGCGCTGCTCATGCATCTCCTGCTACGCTATGGGGGCTTGGCCGCACTGCAGGCGGCCTCAGTGTTCGGCTTCATCCTCCTCGCCGGCTTCCTCGGCGAGCGGGTGCAGTACGACATGCGCCAGAAGCTGTTCGACCATCTCCAGGAGCTGACCTTCTCGTACTTCGACAAGACGCCGGTGGGCTGGATCATGTCACGCGTCACGTCCGATTCGGAGCGCATCGCCGAGCTGGTGACCTGGGGACTCGTGGACATCACCTGGGCCGTGCTGAACGTGATCACGTCCATCGCGTTTATGTTGACGATCAACGCGAAGCTCAGTCTGGTCGCGGTGGGCATCGTGCCGATCATGATGGCACTGGCCTTCTGGTTCAGGCAACTGATCCTGTACCAGTACCGTGAGGTCCGTAAGCTGAACTCGCAGATCACCGGGGCCTACAACGAGAACATCAGCGGCGTGCGCGTGGTGAAAGCCATGGTGCGCGAGCAGCGTAATGCCGAGGAGTTCGGCGAGAAGACGACGGGCATGTATCGCGCAGCGTACCGAGCCGCGTGGCTCTCCGCGCTCTTTCTGCCCGTCATCCAGATCGTTGGGGCGGTGGGCACAGGGGCCGTTATCTGGTACGGCGGGCTCCAGGTGGGCGCGGTCAATGTTCTCGGGACCGCGATGACGATCGGCGGCATCCAGGCCTTCCTCAGCTATCTGACCTTCATGCTCTGGCCGATCCAGGATATGGCGCGGGTCTACGGGGAGATGCAGCGGTCGATCGCATCAGCCGAGCGGATCTTCTCGCTGATCGATGCGGAGCCCGACGTCGTCGATCGCGAGGGAGCCGAGGAAATCGATAGCATGGAGGGCGCGGTCGAGTTCGACGGCGTGGGCTTCAGGTACGAGGAAGGCAAGAACGTTCTCGAGGATCTTAGCCTGCGGGTGGCACCCGGCGAGCACATCGCACTGGTGGGCCCCACGGGTGGCGGGAAATCGACGATCGTCAACCTCGTCTGCCGGTTCTACGAACCGACGGAGGGCGTGATCCGGATCGATGGGCGGGACTACACGGAGCTGACGCAGCACGCGGTCCAGTCGCGGGTCGGTATGGTGCTGCAGACGCCCCATCTCTTCTCGGGCACGATCCGGGAGAACTTGCGCTACGGTCGCCTCGACGCGACGGACGAGGAGATCGAGGCAGCGGCCAAGTTGGCGCACGCACACGACTTCATCGCCGGGATGGACCGGGGCTACGACGAGGAGGTAGGGGAGGGGGGCAATCTCCTCAGCGTTGGGCAGAAGCAGTTACTCAGCATCGCGCGGGCCGTGCTGGCATCGCCCGACATCCTGATCCTGGACGAGGCAACCAGTTCGGTTGATACGTTGACTGAGGCGCTGATCCAGCGTGGCATGGAGGCGGTGATGGCGGGTAGGACCAGCTTCGTGATCGCTCACCGCTTGTCGACGATCAAGCGGGCTGACCGGATCTTGGTGATCGACGGTGGGCGGATAGCGGAGATGGGCTCACACGAGGAGCTGATCCGGGCGCGTGGCCACTACTACGAGCTGTACACACGTCAGTTCCGCCGGGAGCGCGAGCTGGCGTACGCGTAGCGACGATTGGACCAATCTTCCGAGATTGGTCCAATCGCATCGTTACCATCACCCCTGCCAGTCGGGCGTCAGCGTGACCGGACGCGGGATCCAGGGGGTGAGGGTAGGGGTCGGGGTCTGGCAGATGACGGCTTTCTCGACCCACGGGGCGAGGTCGGGCTGCGCCACCATTAGCCGGCGGAAAATACTCTCCGCCTCGCGGCAGCTCCCGGTCTCCAGGTAGGCGCGGGCCAGGCGCTGGTTGAGCGCTGTGATCGGGTCCGCCGTGACGTAGGTCAGGGTGCTGTCGCCCTGCGCGACCATGCCCGCGGCGCTCTCGAGCACGACAGCAGCCTCGGCATAGCCGTGCGCTGCCAAGTAGGCCTCTCCGAGCGTGTACCAGACGAGGGCGGGGGCCCCGGGTTGGTCGCGCAGAGCGGCCACCAGGAGATCCACGGCCGCGACGGGGTCGCCTGCTGCCAGCAGCGCGGTGGCCCGATAGTGTGGCGCAAGCGGGCTGTCCGGGTATTCCGCGACGTAACTCTCGGCCAGCGTTGCCAGGCCGGCAGCGTCTCCAAGGGCTACCGTAGCGCGCCAACGGTCGTCGAAGAGCGATGGGGCGAGCGTGGCGTCCAACGCTACGGCGATGCCCATCGCGTGGTCCGCGTCGGCGTGGTTTCCGGATCTCGCGAGAACGATGCCGAGAAGGGACCACGCTTCAGCGCTCTGGGGGTCCAGGCCGATCGCACGCCACGTACGCTCCTCCGCTTGTGCGTAGTGCACCTGCTGGAGCGCCAGGCGTGCCCCAAGGAGCTGGATCGACGCCGTCTCACCGGCCTCAGTGCCGTCGAGGGAATCCCAAATGAGTTGAGCGGCGTCTGTGTCGCCGATCAGGAGCGCGCGCCGGAAGGGCGCCATATCAGGCACCCCGGACATCTGCCCCCAGGCCGGCTGCCGCGTCGGCATCTGGGCCCAGGTAGGCGAGGGGCGAGGGGCTCCCTCGGGCGCAGGTGCAACCGGGGCCATACCGGGGCGAGCGGCCCCTCTCAAGAACGAGATGAGCAGCAGGCCGCCGCCGGCGACCAGCAGAAGGGCAGCGAGGGCGAGCCGGTGCTTCGTGATCATACGCTTCGGGTGGGGTCGGGCGGCGAAGATGGCTCGCCGGCACGCCGCCGAGCTTGCCGGAGCCTGCGATACTTGAGCATTTCGTAGTAGCCCATCATGCCGCTCAAGAGGAGCCCCCAGACGGTGTCGCGGTAGCCCTGGAGGGTGACGAAACGCCACCAGACGTGGCGCAGGGCCACGGTGTAGGGGGTGTAGATTCGGGCATCTGCCCCTTCGGCCACCAGGACGCCGACGTCATAGGCGAGATAGCGGCGCTGCTTCTCCACGAACTGGCCCAGATTGTCATAGTTGTAGTGGATCAGCGGAGATTCGAGGTAGCCTGCCTCCCCATCGAGTACGACCAACTCGTGCACGGCCCGGTCGGGATCGTAACGAGCGGATCCGCGTCGGAGGAGGCGCATCTGGTAATCCGGGTACCAGCCCGTCGCGCGCATCCGGTGGCCGAAGATGTAGTTATAGCGGGGTATCCACCAGCCGGCCGCGTCATCCTGGGCAATGACGCGCCGCGTCTCGGTCGCCAGGTCGGGCGTGGCACGCTCGTCGGCGTCGACGAAGAGGATCCAGTCGGCCTCGACGGCATCGAGCGCCACGTTCCGGTTGTGGGCATAGTTGGTCCACGTGTGTTGGATGACCGCAGCGCCCGCCTTCTGGGCGAGTGGGACGGTGGCATCCGTGCTGAAGGAATCGAGCACCGCCACACCATCGGTCCACAACAGGCTCTCGACGCAGGCTGCGACGTGGCGCTCCTCGTTATACGTGAGGATCACGGCTCTGACAGAGGTCACGCCCACGCCCCCAGAATGGCATCATAGGCGGCGATCCACGCCTCGTCGCCGGTCTCGCTGCGGCGAGCCGCGAAGACACTGCGCACCGCACGGCGCACGACGGCCCGCGTCAGCGAGCCCCTGTGCTTCCTGTAAAGCCGAGCTCGGCTTTCCCATAGGTGTCGCGTCGCCTCCGCCTGTGCCTGTCCGGTACTGGCGCCGCCCACGTGGGTCACCACGGCCGAGGGGAGCAGCCACCGCTCCCAACCGCCCTTCTGCATGCGCCAGGCCCAGTCGATCTCCTCGCAGTACATGAAGAACTTCGCGTCGAGCAAGCCCACCCCGTCGATCGCCTCGGCGCGAGCCATCATCGCGGCTCCCAGTGGGTGGTCGATCTGAAAGGCGCGGTCACGGGAGAACCAAGCGGCGGGATAGCGGCCATTGATTGCCGTGAAATAGAGGCGCTCGGGCATCAGCCCCAGCGAGAAGAGCGCCTGGCCAATCCCCGGGAAGCGGAAGGCGCACTCCTGGAGCGAGCCGTCGGTATTGAGCAGCTTGGGGCTGACGAGGCCTGCCCCGGGATGACCGTCGAGGAACGTCAGCAGCTGCCGAATGGTTCCCTGCGGCACAATGGTGTCCGGATTGAGCAGCCAGAAGTAGCGTGCGCGGCCCCGCAGCCGGTCGAGCGCGAGGTTGTTGCCTCCCACAAACCCGAGGTTCGTGTCGCTGGGCACCAACGTGACCCAGGGGTGGGCGCGTCGTACCATCTCGACCGTGCCATCGCTTGATGCGCTGTCTACGACCCAGACGAGGGCATTGACGCCATCGTCTGCAATGGCCGCCCGGAGGCTATCCAGACAGCGTGCCAGGTGGTCTTTCACGTTCCAGGAGACAACGATCACGGCGAGGTCGACAACAGCGTCGTTCAGTGCGCGCCTCCCTTGACCTGCGTCAGGACTCACGGCTCCCAAATGGTGACGAAATTGGGGTCGACACGGTTGTTGACGTCGGCAATCTCCACGTCCTCGTGGATCAGCCCCGCCCAGTAATAGAGCGGGTTCCGCACCGGCATGTCAACGATCTGTACACAGCCCGTCACCAGCGACCGGGCGCGCGGGGGCAGGTACCAATCTCCGTTGCGCTGCACCAGGTCGACCCCCGGCTGGCCGATGCCCCATCGAAAAGGGTAGTTGCGGAGGCTGGTGTCGAAGTCCAACGCGACACGGAAGACACCGGACTCCTCCGACCAGCCGAGCGTGTTGAAGTTCTGATCGCTGCGATAGGGCGTGCCCGGCCACGGACCGGTCGTGCGAATGTAGGTGTCACTGTCGTTCTCGATGGTAGTCGTGAAACAGAGAGTGTCGGATAGGACGAGCGTCGTGGCGGAGTAGTCCACCTCGGCATTGACTATGTACGCCCTGGGCAGCCCGGCGTCCACCAGCTCCAGCGTATTGCTGACCTCCACCTGCTGCCCCATCTCGTCGCGCGCCTCCGCCCATAGCTCGTAGACGCCGTCAGGGGGCGGCTCGCTGCCGGCATCGATGCCGCCATCATAGTCGTAGGTGTGCCAGCCGGCTGCATTGAGCTCGGTGAGCTGCTCGTTCTCCGCGATCGGGTGTTCGAGCCCGTCGGCGCCCTTGAGATAGACACGCAGCTCGCTGACGTCCTTCTCCAGTACCAGGTTGATCGTTACGCGGTCGTCGATGCCGTCCTGGTTGGGTGAGAATGTCTTGGGCGAGACGCTGAACCCGCGAATCCCTGGAGGCACGGCGTCGGCATCCCGGATCGTGAGCGTACCCGTCACCGTTTCGGGACTGCGCCCCGTGGCCTCCGCAGTGAGCAGCCAGGTGTAGGGGCCATCCGGCAGCATGCGTTGGACGATGGCGTAGCCTGGGTCCACCTCGCCGGGCCGCCGGTACCCCTCGACCACGCCGCCGAAGTAGACCTTGTAGGGGTCCTCGCTTGCGCCCAGGAGGCGCGGTGGGCGGAAGGTATAGGCAGCGCCGGAGGTGTCATAGAGCAGGAGGCTGACCTCGGCACTCTGATTGAGCCGAAACTCCACTTTCGCCAGGTCCGTATCGCCATCGGCATTCGGGGTGATGACGGAGGGCGTCACTGAGACATCCTGGAGTAGGGGGCGAGGTCCACACGCCACGAACAGCGTCGCAGCCAGTCCCATCACAAGGGCCAGAGCCAGGTGCACTATCGCGGCGGGCGGGCGCTTACGCGCCACGGTCAAATCCTGCGCTTCTGCGGTGTCGTGTGGCGAGATGGCGGACGCATCAGGGAGTATCTTCATTGCCGGGCAGAAACCACGCCGAAGGTTGTCGGAGTTAGGTCTTGTCATGTTGGGTCTCTCGGATGGTTCGAGTGTACCAGACATTGATGGGATGACAACATGATTTGCCTATCGGGCGCCGATGCGTTACAATGGCGGCGGAGGAGAATCAAGTATGAAGTCCCGTGCATCTCGTCGCGGGGTCGTGTTGCTGCTCCTGCTGCTCCTGTTCACGGTCGTCCCACCGTTGCGTGCCCAGGAAGCAACCAACGATCCCGTTATGGCGCTCATGGCTCGGATGACCCCCGAGGCCAAGATAGGCCAGCTTGCGCTTGTCACCTATCCCGGAACCGACGTGGGTCAGGCGTCCGAGATCGCCGAGCTTATCCGTACATACCGGATCGGTGGTGTTCTGCTGCGTCCGCAGAACGGCAACTTCGGTGCTTCCGGTATGGGCACCGCTGACATGATCTCCATCACCAACCAGCTCCAGGCGCTTGCCTGGGACGCTGCTGCCGCAGGAGTTCTCCCTCCCAGCGAAGATCCGAGTAGTTCCGGCGCCTCCCCGTATATTCCCTTGCTGATCGGGCTACAGGCTGCGGACGCGGGTGTCGCCCCGGTCGAACTCATCTCGGGGGCGTCGGATCTCCCGACGTCGATGGCGCTCGGCGCGACGTGGGACCCCGATCTATCGAAAGCTGCGGGCGAAGTGATGGGCGCCGAGCTCAACGCGCTCGGCTTCAACCTCTACCTGGGGCCCGATCTTGACGTGCTCTATACGCCGAAGCCCGGCGATCCGGCGGACCTTGGCACGCAAGTATTCGGAGGCGATCCCTTCTGGGTTGGCGAGATGGGTACGGCCTATATCGCCGGCCTTCACGAGGGCGCCGGGGGACAGTTGGCCGTGGCGCCGCGCCATCTACCGGGACTGGGCAGTGCCGACCGCCCCCTCGAGGACGAGGTGCCGACGGTCCAGGAGCCGCTGGAGCAGCTCAAGCAGATCGAGCTCGTCCCCTTCTTCGCAGCCGCCAAGAGCCTGCCCGGCACGGCCGAGGACGCGGCTGACGCGTTCCTGGTCACGCACATCCGCTATCGTGGCTTCCAGGGCAACAATATCCGGCGCACGACGCGACCCATCAGCCTTGACGCGCCGGCCCTGCAGTTGGTGACCAGCCTCAAGGAGGTCGAGCCGTGGCGGACGGCGGGTGGCGTGCTGATCGCCGACAACCTGGGGCTGCCCTCCGTACAACTGCTTTACGATCCGACTGGCCTTACGTTCAATGCACGGCGGGTGACCCAGGACGCGCTCAGCGCGGGCAATGACCTGATGATTCTGGATCGCTTTGGCTCCGAGACCAACTGGAGCGTTCACTTCGCAAACGTGCGTGACACGCTCAAGTTCCTGACCGCGCGGTACGTCGACGAGCCCACGTTCCAGGCCCAGGTGGACAGTGCCGTCTATCGTATCCTGTCGATGAAGCTCCGGATTATGCCTTCGTTCAGCATCGACGCTTTGCAGAAGGAGACCGAGGTTCTGCTGGCAGCATCTGGGTCGGGCGAGGCGGTGGCCACCCAGACGGCGTTGGAAGGACTCTCGCTGGTCTTCCCGTTGTCGGAGGACTTGTTGCCCTCGCCGCCGCAGGACGGCGAATCCATCGTGGTCTTCACGCAGGAGCGGCAGATTTCTGTGGGCGACGGCCTGGATCCGGTGAAGTTGCTCGACGCCGATATGATCCCCCAGGCTATCCTGCGCTTCTACGGTCCCAGTGGGATGGGCGTGGTGCGGACCGCCTCGGTGCGGGGCTTCAGCTTCAAGGACTTGATCCAGTCCATGGATGCGCCTGCCGCGGTCGCCGAGGGGCAGGCGCCACTGCCAGACCAGGTCACAGCGGTGCGCAGTGCGCTACGCAATGCAGGATGGATCATCTTCGCAACCGCAGGCATCGATCCCGACGACCCGACCAGTCTGGGGCTGAAGCGGTTCCTTGCGACGCAGGCCAACCTTCTTGACGCGCGCATGGTGGTATTGGCCTTCGGGCCACCCTATGAACTGGATACGACAGAGCTCAGTAAGCTGGCGGAGTACTACGCGCTCTACTCGCCGGGGAGCGCCTTTGTCGAGACGGGCGTCCGCGCACTCTTCCAGGATGTGTTGGCGCCCGGGGCTTCCCCAGTGGACATCCCGGCGCTGAACTACACGCTCTCTGAACAGATGATGCCGAACCCCGATCAGACGATATCGCTCGCCATTGTGGATGAGGCCGGCAATGAGCTGACGACGACGGCGAAGTCCGATATCCATGTGGGCGACGTGCTCTATCTGGAGACCGGGGTCATTGTCGATGGCAACGGGCACGTTGTTCCCGACGGCACGCCGGTACAGTTCAACCTCAGTTATCCTCAGGAAGGCTCGCGGAACAGCGTCGTGGGCGAGACCGCAGATGGCATTGCCAATGCCTCCATCTCGCTCGATCGTGTGGGACAGCTGGATGTTACGGCGCAGTCGGAGCCCGCTGTCTCATCGACGCGGCTGGAGCTGACAATCCGCGACGACGGCGTGACGATCACGGAGATCGAGCCAACGGAAGTGCCCACGGTGACGCCGTCTCCCACGCTTACTCCTGCGCCGTTGCCGACCGCGACACCGAACCCTGTGCCGGCGAAGCTTGGCCAGCTTCCCGACCATCCGCTGCTGCCGCAGCCAAGCCGCGGGGCTTTGATACGTTGGGCGCTGGCCGCATCATTTGGCATCTTTGTGGTGGCCTATCTGTGGTCCAGGGAACGGTCGCAGAGCGCCGACTTGGCTACGATGGTGGCGCTATCCAGCATGATCGGCAGCCTTTGTGGATACATCGTACTGATGGCAGCGGCCCGCTGGTGGCTGCCCTTCGTGCGCTTTGCCTTGGTGGGACGCGAGTACCTGGTAGCGGTGGCTGTCGCCGCTGCAGGACTGCTCACTTTCTCGGTGGCCTCTGCGGTTCCAACTCACGAAGAAGCTGCTGCCTGGCCGCTCTCGATCGGGTACACCGAGCCAACCGCTTGAAGGGCCTGGATCTGGACAGCGCACCCACAGGCGGGCGGGGCGGCGACGGTGTGCCGGCCCAGGTGGGAAGCCGCGCTCAACCTGCGCGAGCAGAGGTCTCGCAGCGAGCGGAGGCCTCGCAGCGAGGAGAGGTCTCGCAGTCCCGCGTAGAATCTCCCGCCGATGGTGCTGCCGCGGTCAGGGAGTAATCAGGACCGCAGCGGCGATCAGGATACCAGCGGCAACCAGGAGTGGCAGATTCCTCCGCAACGTGGCGCGCCACTCGTCTCCGGTCAGAATCAAGGGGGCCAGCGACGAGGGAAGCTGCGCTCCCTGCAGGGCTGCGGCAAACTGTGCGACGCTCTCGGGACGATTGTCGGGGTGGAGCGCGAGCGCATGGAGGATGGCCCTTTCCACGCCCGGGGAAACGTGAGGGTTGATCTCGCGCGGTGGAATCAGCGCGCCCGGGCGCAGAAAGCGCTCCCTGGCCGTCGCCGGTGTCCGCCCGGTGAGAAGGTGGTAGAGCGTGGCCCCCAGCGCATAGACGTCGGTCCGGACGTCTGTGTGCGAGTCATCCCCGCCGTATTGTTCGAGAGGTGTGTAGGCCGCGGTGCCCTGGCCCTGCACGACCGTCACGGTGCGGGCCTCGTCGCTCGTGAGCAGTTTGACGAGACCGAAGTCCACGAGTTTCAGCAGACCCGAAGGGGTCACTTTGATGTTGCTGGGTTTGATGTCCCTATGGAGCACGGGCGGGTCCTGGCTGTGCAAGAAGCTCAGTGCACTGCAGAGCTGCCCGGCCCAATCGAGCACACGGGACTCCTCCAGGAAGTGGTGCTCCGATAGCGCCTGATCCACCAATTCGCGTAGGTTGTGCCCCGGGATGTAATCCATCACCAGATACTCGCGACCATCCTGTGTGAAGTAGTCCGAGACTTTGGGCAGGTTGGGGTGATCGAGGCGCGCCAGGACGGACGCCTCCTGCCTGAACTGCTCCTGGATCTGACTCAGGGACTCCTCGCTGGCGTCGGCCTCGGGCGCGATTTCCTTGACGGCACAGATACGCCCTGCGAGGAGCGTATCCTCGGCCCGGTAGACTGCGCCCATCCCGCCTTGGCCGATCGGGCCGGCGATCATGTAGCGGTTCTTGAGCAGCACTTGGGACTCGAGCAGCTTTGCCATGGGTTTTGATGATATCGCGGGGCTGGTATAATGTCAAGAATGGACCGCGCGAAGCTCTGCGGAGAGGTGTACGAACTCTCGCAGTGGTCGCGTGATAGAGGAGGTGTTGCCCGTCATGCATGAACCGAGCCAGAACAACAACCCGATTCTCGTCATCTACAAAGGGGCCTTGGCAGGGAGCCGCTGGCCCCTCGTGTCAGACTCCGTGACGCTTGGCCGGGCAAAGGACTGCGACATCGTGCTACCCGAGCGCCAAGTCTCCAGGTATCACGCCAGAGTCGAGCGGGACGCCAACGGCTATGTCGTCCGGGACCTCGGGAGCCGGAATGGCACAGCCGTGAATGGCGAGGCTGTCCGCGGCATGCCGTACCGCCTGCGGGACGGTGATGAGATCTCGTTAGCCGGAGCGCTCCAGATCGGCTTTGTGGCGGGCGACGCCACGATGCCGCTTACCGATGCTGTAGAACCAGCCCGAGTTCCACGACTATCTCGAGCTGAACCAGGCCACGCGTCAGCTCAGCCTTGGTCGCGAGATCCTCGATCCACCGCTGTCGCCCGCCCAGTTCATCCTACTTGCACTCATGATTGATGCCTCCGGCGCAGTCGTGACTCGCGAGCGCGTCATCCAGGCCGTATGGCCCGACGCTACCGGGGGAGTGACGGATCAGGCACTCGATGCTCTGATCTACCGGCTGCGGGAACGACTGGCTGAACTGGACGCTGACCACAACTATGTCGTCACGGTCCGCGGGCACGGCTTTCGCTTTGAGCCCCGTCCGCGTCATTGAGTTCGCGTAGTCATACACCCATCACCCCACGCCCATCTGATTTGTGTTCCGAAATGAATAAACTGGCTATGCGAAGCGCCTGCCGGCTTCCGCTTGCCTTGCTGCTGGTGGCTGCCGCTGGGAATAGGGCTGATGTCGGCCTGGGCGTGCTTTCAGAATGGAGGACTGCCCAAGGGCACCGATGCCGAGCTCCACGTCTATCGCACTGCTGAGTTGGGATTCAGCCTGGCCGCGGGGAACCTGTACCCTCGTTGGGCTCCGGACTTCTACTACGGTCTCGGCTACCCGATCTTCAACTACTATGCCCCACTGACCTATTACCTCGGACACCTGCTGACGCTTGGCCAGCCGGAGCTTGCAGCCGATCGGCGCCAAGGCGTGCTTTATCCTCGCGCACGTCATCGGCGCGGTCGGAGCCTTCATGCTCGGCCGCCTCTTTGGCGGCGAGGGTGGGGGGCTGTTGGGTGCGCTAGCCTATGCGTTTGCCCCATATATCCAGCTCATCAACCCCTACGTCAGGGGCGATCTGGCCGAGACCTTTGCACTGGCGTGCCTGCCGTGGGCACTGTGGAGCTGGGAGCAGGTCTGGAGGAGGGGCACCGCGGGCAACGGGGTTGCTGCGGTGATGTCGACATCCGCGGTCTTTCTGAGCCACAACCTGACGGGGCTTACCTGCCTGGCGCTGGTCGCGGGGCTCTCGCTGTGGCATTGGAGATTCCGACGGCACCCGCATCTGGCGCTGGCCCTCGCTGCCGGCGCTACTTTCGTGCTCATCACGGCGTTCTTCTGGCTCCCTTTTCTATTGGAGCGCTCGGCAGTGCAACTCAATGTTGCCGGAGACGGACACTACGACTTCCGCAATCACTTCGTCGCGCTGCGCGATCTTCTGGCCTGGGTGACGCCGATTGACCGGCGCGCGACCGCAGCGAACGTCCCTATGACCGCAGGCCCCCAGATCCTGATCCTCGCGGCGGCAGGCCTCATATTCGCGGCCCTGACCACCTGGCGGCGGGGCTTGGGCTTCTACGCCGCAGCGGGGGGTATCCTACTCTGGCTGACGACACGCAGCAGCCTAGTGGCCTGGGAGCATCTCCCCGGTCTGGCCTACTATCAGTTCCCGTGGCGGTTTTTGGGACCGAGCGCGGCGATGCTCGTCCCCTTGATCGCTGCGCTCGCGGACGGCCTTCCGGGTACCGAGTCGGGGAGGACGGATTTGAACCGTCGGCCTCTACAACCCCATAGTAGCGCTCTGGCCAAGCGACAAGGCTCCACAGCGTACAGGATCAGCCGTATTACTGACTCCCTTGGGAGCGCTCGTGCTCATCGCCGGGGGGCTCACAGGACTCTACCCGCTGCCTTGGAGCTCCGGCTTTGGTCGGATCACGCCCGAGACCCTCATCGCCGCCGAGTTGGAGGGCAGGTGGCGCGGGACGACGTCGACCAATGACTTCGTGCCCACGACCGTGACGATGATTCCCGGCCCCCAGCCGACGCTCGTGGCATCCTATGCAGATCCTCCCATCGATCGGGTGAATCGGGCAACGCTCCCACCGTTCACCAACGTGACCGTCGTGCCGGACAAGCCGTGGATCAACCGATTTGCCGTGTCCTCGGCGGAGAGCTTCACGCTACGGCTCTTCCTCTTTCAGTTCCCCGGTTGGCGCGCCTACGTAGATGGAACGCAGGTGCAGATCACGGTTGCACAGCCCGAGGGGTTCATCACCATTCCGGTGCCGTCGGGCAGTCACGAGGTGGTCGTGCGGTTCGGCACAACGCCCGCGCGGACGGTTGGCTGGGTCGTGTCGGGGCTCGGTTGTCTAGCCCTGATAGCGATGGGTGTGACGACATGGCAGCGATCGGCGAAGACCTTTGGGGTTTCTTCGTCGACCACGCACGTGCTTGAGAAGGAAACCCCAAAGGTCTCGGACCAACAGACGTATGCGCGGAGAAGCGTCGCCCTCGGGGTGGTGGCCATCTGCGCCCTGACAGTCGCCGTCAAGGTAACGTGGCTTGACCGCGCGGCCTGGCTGCATCCCACGTCACCGATAGGAGAGGCGCGTAGCGCCGACTACCGGCAGAGCGCAGACCTCAGCGGGCAGGTAGCGCTCCTGGGATTCGATCTGTCGGCGGAGACTGTTCGGCCTGGCTCGCCCCTGGACGTCACGCTCTACTGGGAAGCCCAGCGGCCGATCACAGCCACCTACCAATCCTTCGTCCACCTGGTGAGCCCCGAGGACACCATCTGGAGCCAGTCGGATCACCTGAATCCCGGAGGATTCCCAACGGACCTCTGGCCGACCGACCGGTACGTCAGCGACAAGCACCGGCTGCAATTGCCGCCGGATCTTCCCGATGGCACGTACATGTTGTCGGTTGGATTGTATACTCTATCAGAAGGCGACGCGCGGCTGCCGGTGCTGAGCGCCGGATGCGGGCAGCGAGCGGACGCTGTTGTTCTGTGTAAACCTATCGTTGTGAGGAGATAAGACCCATGGCAAAGAGCACCAAGGGCGTTGGTCGGGCGCCCCAATACCGGCGGCGAAGGCGCCAGCAACAGACATCGAGATGGCTACCGTGGGCAGTCGGCGGCGTGGTGGTTGTGATCGCGGCAATTGTCATCGGGCGCAACTTACTGAGCCCACAGTCGCCAGGCAAGGGCCCGCGCGCCGAGGAGTGGTTGGCAGGAGTGACCGGCCTCTCGTACGACAACGGCCCCACACAGTACGCCTACCCGGACCCGGCCGGGCTAGGGGCCGGGCACCAGTGGCTACCGGCGTTGGGCAGCGCTGACGCGCCCGTCACGGTCGTGGAGTACAGCGACATCTTTTGCAGCCACTGCCGCGACTTCCACCTGAACAGCCTTGAGGGCATCCTCAAAGACTACGTGGCAACCGGCAAGGTCCGCTATGTGGATCATTACTTCGGCTTCGCCAACACCGTACAACAGGGCGCCGTTCTGGCAGAGATGTGCGCAGCCGAGCAAGGCCGGTACTTTGAGTACAGACACGCGCTCTTCCAGTTGGTCGAGGTGGGCGAATACGACACGAGCCGGGCGGCCCGGCTGGCCGGCATAGATCAGACCGCCTTCACACAGTGCCAGGCCGATGGGCGGTACAATGCCGCGATTCAGGAGATCGTCTTCACCGATTACCAGGGCGTTAACTCGACCCCGACGTTCTTCATCAACGGGCACGAGATCGCGGGCGACGTGCCGGACCGCATCCGCCAGGTCATTGACGAGGCCATAGCCCAGTCCGGAGGGTAGGGGGGTAGAGGGACCGCGACCGGGCTCCGGCAAGCTGCGCTAGCTCCTGCGCGGCGAGCGGGTCCTGTCCCTGCGCAAAGCAAACATCGCCAAACCGGCCAGGGGGAACGGTCTGGGGAAACTCAGAGGGCGATAGGGCGGCCTTTCGGGGCCGCCCCGACGGACCGAGACCTAGCTGTCCTCGAGGGTACGACGATAGATATCCTCCATATCGTCGCGCCCACCACGACCCCTCCGCCCACCTCGATCACCTCGCTCACCCTTGAAGCGGCGGGTGCTGCGTTCGGCCTCAGCCTGCGCTTGGGCCTGCAAGAAGGCGATCTCCATCGGCGAGAGGCCCTGCTCTTCCTCGGGCTCCTCAACGGCCTCGTAGCTGGTTTCCTCGTTGTGCAGGGCCAGGTCGATCTGGCGCTTGCGGGGGTCCACAGCACGGATATCGACACGAATCGTGTCACCCATCCGGGCGACCTCCTCAGGCCTGCGCACGTAGGAACCCATCTCGCGGACGTGGAGCAAGCCGGGGCGCTCGGCACCAATATCGACGAAGACGCCGTAGCGCTCGACGCGCACGACCTGACCCTCGTAGACCTGGCCGACCTCGATCTCGTGCCACTCCAGGTCCGGTGGCTCCACCATCGTCAGGGCAATACGGCCACGATCAGGGTCGATGCTCTGTACCCAGACGGAGACCTTGTCACCGACGTTGACCACGTCGGTCACTTTGCGGACTCGGCCCGTGGCAAGGCGGGAGATATGAATAAGTCCGTCGTAATCCACGCCCACATCCACGAAAGCGCCGTAGAGCTCGGTGCGGGTGACCGTTCCCTGCAACTGCATCTTCGGCTGAAGCCCTTCTATTGATGTGGGTTGTTGCGTCGTCTCTTCCGGCATTCGCTCACTAACTCCTTAGACATGTAAATCGCTGCTAGTCACAACGACTGCATATTATAGCGTAGGCACAGGCGTTGTCAACCGGCGCAAATCAAGCGTTCTCATCACTCGCGATCGTTCCCATATTCCTTGGCTTCCCGCCGGATGCGGCGCTCGGCGTCCCGATCAGCGATGACCTGGCGCTTGTCCTACTGGCGCTTGCCCTTGGCGAGCCCGATCTCCACCTTAGCGTGCGGCCCCTTCATGTACATCCGGAGGGGCACGATCGTGTACCCGGGATCACGGGCATCGCGGATCAGGCGATCGATCTCGCGCCGGTGCAACAGCAGCTTCCGCGGGCGCCGGGTATCGTGCGCCGCCAAGCTGCCAGCCTGCTCGTACGGGGCGACGTGCACGTCAACGAGCCATAGCTCGCCATCGCGCACCTGCACGTATCCCTCGCCGAGACTCACGGCACCGGCGCGTATCGACTTGATCTCCGATCCGGTCAGCGCGATACCGGCCTCGTATCTGTCCTCGATGGCGTACTCGTAACGAGCCTTGCGGTTGGTGGCTACGACCTTAATCTCACTTGATCTCATAGTTGTTGGTCACGATGTAGTCTATGGCCTGCTGGAGTTGGGGATCCTCACCGGCAGGAGTATCGTCGGGGATGGTCGCTTCAACGTCCGGCATCAGACCATTGCCGTGCAGCTCCTGCTCGTTGGGTGTATACCAGCGCGCGATGGTGATACGGAGCTGGGAGCCATCCTCCAGATTATTGGGAAGTTGGACCGAGCCCTTGCCGAGGGTCTTGGTGCCGATCAGCACCGCACGACCGCGGTCCTGCAGCGCGCCCGCCACGATCTCAGAAGCGCTGGCGCTGCCGCCATTGACGAGCACCACCATCGGGATCTGCTCCCCGATGTCGCCGGTCTGCGACGTAAATCGCTGCTCGTTGCCCTGGCTATCACGCTCGATCGCCACGAGCCCCTGATCCAGGAAGAGATCGGCTACGCCAATCGCCTGGCTGAGCCAGCCGCCTGGGTCGTCCCGGAGGTCGAAGACGAGCGCCTTGGGATTCTGGGCCAGCAGGTCCTCCAACGCAGCCTGGACGCGATCCTGCGCGCTGGCATCGAACTCCGCCAGACGGATGTAGGCGATATCGTTGTCAAGCATCCGCGACTCAACGATCGGCGTCTCGATCTTGGCTCGCGTGACGCTGATGAAGAGCGAGTCCGGCTCGCCCGAGCGGATGATCTCCAGGTCGGCGACCGTCCCGGCTGGCCCGCGGATGTAGCTGATTGCCTCATCGAGGCCAAGTCCCACCAGCGACTTGTCACCGACCGCCACGATGATGTCACCGGCCTTGACGCCGGCGGCCTCGGCGGGCTGCCCCCGCATTACGCTCGCGATCTCGAGATAACCGTCATCCCGCATCGTCACCAACGCACCAATGCCCTGGAACTGCCCACTGGAATCCTCGTTGATGATCGCCGCCGCGTCAGGCTCGATGAACGAGGTGTAGGGATCGTCGAGCGTCAACAGCATCCCGTGAATCGCGCCATAGGCCAGTTGCTCGCCGTTGGGGATGTCCCCGTAGAACTGCTCATCGAGAAGCTGCAGCACGGTGCGCAGTAGGTCATAGTCGAAGGTGTCCACCGGCGCCCCTGCGGTCTCCGTGATGCCTGGGGTCGAAGTCAGCGTCTCTGGTGTCGCTGTGACCTCATCCACAGGTGTGGACTCCTCCGCAGGTGCGGGCGTTCCCACCGGCACCTGAACTGCACCGTCATCCAGTGAGCTGGTCACAGGCACCGTGGCGGGCGGCGCAGCCGCGCGCCCTGTCATCCGTCCAACCACCAGGCCGCCGGCAAAGGCGCCCGTCAGCAACGCTCCGAGGATTACGAGCGCTCCAACGATAAGCAAAGCCTTTTTCATCAGTATCTCCTCGAACAATGGTGTCGTGCCAAACTAGGGTAGGGGGCTGAAGGCTGTCCAGCACACCCGACTCGGCGAAGTTGTCGAATAGTGTGACAGTCCTCTATGTTATCACAAAGGGGGCCTGGTACAAGGCGGCATTCACGTTCGAACACTCAGCAGTTGCCGACCTCGGGCCACCCAGAAGAGGAGGCACCCGATATAGAACGAACGTTCGTTCTATATCGGCAACTCGTAGTCCTGGGCACAAGGAGGGATCTGCGTCACGACAGCCCGCGCGCGTCAGCGATCACGGAGATCTTCGCGCCAAAGCCGGAATCTGCCTGACGGGGCAAGGAAAAGGGCGAGGCGGCTGCACGGCAGCGCCGACGAAGGGGAAGACTCTGCTCGTACAGACTGACGTAGAGTTCACGCACCAACCCGAACGGAGCTCTGCACCGAACACCACCGAACACCTTTGAGCGTGCCAGTCGTAAGAGCGCATCGGCAAGCCGCACGGCTGGCTCAAGGACTTCAGCTGGCGGCGGATGCAGCAGTTTCCGCCAAGTTCCCCGGTGGTTCCGCAAGAGACCGTCGGGAGCATCAGAGTCATCTTCCGACTATATATATTATGTATAGTTAAGAGCCCTGGAGCCCTCTTCTGGCTTCCGGAGCCTCCCCTTAGCCCGATGGCGATTTTCGATTGGTTTTCGTCCCATTCATCTGCATTTGGCTTTCTGTGCGCCTCTAGGTTGCGTCGTTGGGTAGCGTTTGAGTATCCCTGTCCCTTGATGGCTCGAGGTCCCCTACCCATAGTAGCACTAATGTGCTACTCGCGGTGAAGCCCTCCCCGCCTCTGCGACACAACCGCAACAGTCCGGCGACCAAGCCGCCAAGTATCTATCGATCGTTGAGGAATAGCGCCATCTGGCCGGTGGTGATTGTGCACGCGGCGGTCGATATCGGTGGAAGCCTGTGACGGGCTTGCTGCTTGTGGGGCTCCTGGTCAAGCTCGACCTGCTCAAGAGCGCCCGGTTCACCAAGCCCAGCCAGTGGAAAGCGGTGTGGCTGGGATGGCCGCTCCTGCTTATGGCGCTGGTCAACCTCTCTGGCGCTCTTTGATGGCAGCCTGCGCATCGACACGTCACGTCCCGGCCTGATTGCGCTCTACAGCGTCGTGGTGCTCGCTATTGGGTTCTGTGAAGAAGTGATGGGCCGCGGCGTGGTGCTCTCGGTGATGCTGCAGAAGTGGGGACACACCCGGCGCGGCATCTATCCATGGCCGTCTTTGGCTCCAGCGCCCTCTTTGGCGCCGCGCACGTCTTCAACCTGCTGGCCCACCGGCAGCCGCTGCTCTCCAACCTCACGCAGATCGCCTATGGCTTCTTCTTCGGCGTGATCTTCGCGGCGTGCGTGTTGAGGAACAACGCCATCTGGCCGATGATGGTCGCACACGCCGCGGTCGATTTCGGCGGGAGCCTGCTGCGCGAGATCGCTATCAGTGGGCCGGGGCCGGTGGTCCCAGCGAACAGCACGCCGACGGAGGCGCTCGTATCGATCGCGATCACGCTGCCACTGCTGCTCTACGGGGCTTTCATCCTCAGGAAGGTGAGGCCCTACATCCAGACAGACCTTTGGGGTTTCCCGCTCAAGCAGATGCCTGCTTGAGCGGGAAACTCCAAAGGTCTCGCGGCGGATCGGAGTCTACGCCTGGAGTTTGGTACTCTTGGCGCCCAGCTTGAGGTTCTTGGTCGCGAGGTCGGCTGGGGCCTGATCGGACGCTGCGAGCGTCAGGCATACGCCCCGCACCATTGTCGCCTGCCGGCTCGGCCACAGTGAGCGACGCCGATGCGGCGTCGGGTGCCTGCTTGGTCGCGGTGAGCATCTTGAGCTCTTCCTCGGCCTTGGCGATGGCGAGTTGCTGGTGCTCCAGCCCCAGCGCCCAGACCTGGAGCTCGTGCTCCCAGATATCTAGGTCGACGCGCTGCTCCTTGAGGGCACCCATCTCCGTCTCGAGCTCCTCGTGGCGACGGGCCAGCGCAGCACGATCCTGCCAGAGGAAGACGAAGAACAGCACGGCAAGGAAGAAGAGGACGGCACCCGCCAGAAAGAGAATCGCCTCAAAGTACATCGCGCCGAAGCCCCCAGTTCCGTCTCACCAAGTCCATCTATCACTCAAAGGTCGAATCGGGTAGAGCGACCCCTCGGTGAAGCCACGTTCCCGATAATACACCCGCGTCCCCACGGCGGCAATCACGGCGAGGGCCTCATACCCGGCCTCTGCGGCTCGACGCGCGGCCTCCTCCAAGAGACGCGTTCCAAGGCCCCGATGCTGCCCCCCACGACGCCGTGCGCCGAGTTCCTGCGCAGGCCCATAGACGTGAAGCTCGCGGACCATGGCAGCGTTGCGGATGTCAGGGATCGGCACCTCATCGCGCCCCGACACCGGCAGCGAGAGACGCAGGAACGCGGCAACCTTCTCCGGTGCCCCGTCGAGCCCCGGCACCAGGTACTGCAGGAAGTGCTCCTCCGTGGCGCCGGTGCTATATGAGACGACGCTTAGCCGAACGTCATCGGGATCCACCGGCGTACCTCCCCGGATCTCACGGCAGCGAATACAGTGACACGCAGTGCCCTCAATCGCCATGCGCTGTTGGACGATCTGCCGCAGGTTGCTCTTGGTCGTCCCCGCCACGATGTAGTCGGCGGGAATGTCGCGCATCACCCGGTTGATGCGGCAATAGGGCTGGACGAGCTGCTTGCACTTCGCCAGCAGGTCGACCAGGACGTCCTCATCATACGGGGCATAGGCGCCCTCCTGCCACAGCTCATAGAGCCGCGTGCCCTTCACGAGCGCCGTCGGGTAGATCTTCATCTCATCGGGGCGAATCGTGGGGTCATCGAAGATCCTGGCGAAGTCCGCGAGGTCCGACTCGGGCGTGGCACCGTAGAGGTTCGGCATCCAATGGAGGACAATCTTGAACCCCGCAAGGCGCAGTCGCCGGATGGCCGCGCGCGTATCATCGACCGTGTGCCCGCGCCGGTTGAGCGCGAGGATGTTGTCATCCAGGCTCTGCACGCCTAGCTGGACCTTGGTGACGCCCTGTCGCCGGATCCGCACGACTTCGTCGGGCGTGAGGCAGTCGGGCCGCGTCTCGACCACCAGCCCAACGTTTCGGTGCGGGGCGGTCTCGTTCATGGCCAGCGCCTCGGCCAATGTCGCCGCGGGCTCGCCGTTTAGCGCGTCGAAGCAACGGCGCAGGAACTGCGCCTGGTAGTCCTCAGGATAGGCCGACCACGTCCCCCCAAGGATCAGGAGTTCGACCTTGTCCGTAGGATGACCAATGGCTTCGAGCGCCATGATCCGGGAGTGCGTCTGTTCGTAGGGATCGTAGTGGTACTGCAGCGCCCGCAGGACGCCCGGCTCGCCATCGAGATAGCTCTTGGGGGCATCCTCCTGGTCCGGGCAGAAGATGCAGGACCCGGGGCAGGGATACGGCTCGGTGAGGACGGCGACCGGGGCCACACCTGAGATCGTGCGCACAGGCCGACCGCGCAGCCGCTGCTCGACGCG
The DNA here is from genome assembly GCA_963751345.1 of uncultured Chloroflexia bacterium. GTDB lineage: Bacteria > Chloroflexota > Anaerolineae > B4-G1 > SLSP01 > PWVB01. The sequence goes on along the minus strand of CAVVUS010000048.1, from coordinate 30,085 downwards.
AGCACTCTGCTCCAGAGCCCCCTCCTCCACGAGCTCGCGATAGGCGCCCAGCAGCTGGGACTTGGCATAGGTGCCGCCGGGACGCGGGTAACGCCGCAGGAGCGGCATCAGGTCCCAATCGTCGGCCGGGGCCGCCGCGATCTCGCGGAGCAGCGCGATGACGCGCTCGCGCTCCCCGGCAGGCGAGATATCGATAGAAGTCGGGACCCCTCTTCTAACCATACCTATAGTATACCATTGCTAGTGCCCAAATGCCGGGGAGTTCTTTCGTTCGGGGGTTCATCACGCGTCCGCATCCGCGCTCCGGCGGCTGCGTGCCGGGCACGGCAGAGCTGGTACAATGGGAGCATATGAATGCTGACACGGTGAAAACGCTGCTCGACCTGAACCGGACCTTCTACAACGACTTTGCGGAGGCCTTCAGCGATTCGCGGGGCGCGAGCGAGCCGGGATTCGAGCGGATCGTGGCGAAGATCCGGCCCGGTGACCGCGTCCTCGACCTGGGGTGCGGGCAGGGACGCCTGGCCGGATTGCTGCCCCCATCGTGCACCTACACGGGCGTCGACAACGCCGGCGCGATGCTGCGCATCGCAGAGCAAACCACCAGACGGCACCAACGTGACGTTTGTGGCCGCGGACCTGGTCACAGATCCCTGGGAAGCACGTGTTGTCGGGCCGTTTGACTGGGTGGTACTCCGGGCGGTGCTCCACCACATCCCGGGCTACGATCACCGGCTCGACATCGTGACGCGCGCCGGCGCAACGCTGGCCCCCCAGGGCAGGCTCGTCATCGCGAACTGGCAGTTCTTGAGGATCGAGCGGCTGCGCAAGCGCCTACTGCCGTGGTCGACAGTAGGCTTGGCGGAGGACGACGTCGATGCGGGCGACTACCTGTTGGACTGGCAGCGCCAGGGACATGGCCTGCGGTACGCGCACCTGATCGACGAGGTGGAGACGCGCCGGCTGGCGCGGGAGGCCAGGCTCCGGATCGAGGAGCTCTTCTACGCAGACGGCCACAGCAATGATCTGACGCTGTACGCGGTGCTAGCGGAGGGTCTGAATCGGAGAGGGCACGGATGATGGCTTCGTGCCGGACGGCGGATCTGCAGATCCGCCGGGAACACCTTCGCCAGGAACCCTTCCGACGGGGACACCTCCGAGGAGAGCGAGATCTTACTCCACGACGCGGAAGATGACGGAGTCGCTATCCTGATAGACAACCTCCAGCCAGCCATTGGCAACCATCTCGACGAATTTGGGCAGGCCCGCGGGAAGCATGTAGGCGCGCTCGTAGGGAGCCAGGATCACGTACTGCACCTCGTACCGCTCCAGGATCTGGAGCGCCCGGTCGGGGTCCAGGGTGTCGTAGAACGCCCGCACGTCGGCTTGCCGCGCCTCGACGGTGCCCGCGGGCATCACCCCTCGCTGCTGGACCTGATGCCAACGCCAGCCGACAACGGCAGGCAGACCGGTATAGATGCTGATGCGGCTTCCCCACAGGTACTCGTGCTCTCCCAGTTCCTCTATGATGGTCGGTGAACCCTCGACGTTGTCCTCCAGCCACCGAATGATCCGGTAATCGGCAAGCAAGTGCAGGTCGGCGCCCTGCTCAATCTGCACGGCATACGGCATGTAGGCCATCCCATCAAGGGTGTGAGGCGCCTGCGGTATCCAGCGATCGTTGATCTTGGCAGGGATGGCAAAGGCCGGGTAGAGCGCGGCGCCGAAAATGAGTAAGGCAATGATGGTGACGATGATGCGGGAGGGATAGCCTTGCGAAGGTTGCCCCTCCGAACCTTCGCAAGGTTCGACCCGAGGCTGCTCGGGCTCGAACCTTGCGAAGGCTGCCGGATACCAATCGCTCCAATAGGACCGCGGCTGAGAGCCCCATCAGCATCCACACCTGGTAGTGGAACTTGAAGACCGTGTTCATCCGGACAATGTCGCCCTTGAGCACGGCTACCTCAACCAGGAGGCTCAGCGCCAACGCCGTGCCCACCCAGAACCAGAGGATCCTCCGCTCCACAGGGACCCCTGCAGCGGTCAGCAGGAGCACGGCCAACACGCCGAGGGGCACCGCCAACCACGCAATGCTCACCCCAGAGTAGCCGACGAGCAGTATCAGCAGCACCAGCGCAGCGAGACTGAAGGCGATAGGCGCCAGAAGCGCATCCATCGCCAGCGCTATCGGCGAGGAAGTCACGTCAGAGATCGGCTGCTCGCTCGAGGCGAGATCTGTCTCGGGTGCCGGGACGGTAGCCTGCAGCGGCCTCACACCCGCAGACAGGAAAGCACCCAACCGCGCCACCATTCTCACCACACCCACCCCCGCGGTGACTACGATCGGGAACAGAAACTGACCGTACATCAGGAGGTAGATGCCGAGAGGCGTGTGGCTCCCCGTCCACACTTCGAACGCTGCATAGGCGCCACGATAGTGCGCGGTGTACGGTCGGAATAGAAGCTCGGCCAGCCCAAGGAGCAGCGCAGGTGTCACCAGTGCAGGCGCAAGAAGTCGCACCAGCGGCGTGGCCGAGGGACGACCCGTTCGACCCGCCTGCTGCTCCGCAGCCCACCTGCTCCCCAGTCCTATCCAGAGCCCTACGGTCATCAGTGCGAGATAGGTAGGATAGTCCCAGGTATTGGTGGCGAGAAGAGCGCCTCCCACCAGCGCCGCCAGCAGCAGGCTTGACGCGGGCTGCGGCAGAAGCGCTGCGCCCAAGCGGTGCACGACGCCGGCCACGCCCGACCCGACTGCACGCAGACGCGACACCGCGCCCATGCCCCACTGAAGCGCGACCGCCAACGCCACCTGGGTCAGTGGCAGCGCCATCGCGTGCGCGTGGAGGTCGGCATAGAGATAGGTGAAGAGCGGGAACTCATTAATCGGGCCGGCGGCCTCGCCCGGTCCCGCTGGAATGATGCGCGTGGCATCCCAATACCAGGACTCACGCCGGAAGGGCAGCGTTGCCCCCTTGACCACGACCTTCCAGAGCCCGGCGAAGAAGGAGACGACCTGGGGATAGCCGGGAATGAGGCTCTCGAAGTGCACGCTGCCCACCTGGACGAGCCCATTGAAGATGAGGCGGACCTCGCCGAGGTTCCCGAGGATCAGGACCAGCAAGATGCCCCAGAGCCCCGCGCGCCGGCCGCGTGCATCGCTGCCACCGGCGAGGTTGCTGGCGATGACGTAGGCCCCTACCCCGGTCAGGGCGAAGAGCGTCGGCACGGCCAGGTTGTAGGCCACATTGGGCACAATGCCCAGCGCCTTTGTCAGGCTTCCCATCATCACGAAGCCGAAGTAGTAGTAGTTGAGGTTACCGCCTGCGAACCATGGATCATAGGGCGGGAACCAGGTCGATTTGATGACGGCGTTGAGATAGGCGAAGTCCATCGGCTTCTCACCGCCGGTGACGGGATGCCAGAGGTCGGGGTTGAGCCAGCGGACACCCACCCAGATCAGGAAAAGCGTCAGGAAGATTGCGTCAACGAATACGATCTCCCGCCAATTATCGTGCAGTAATCTCTGCATCCCAGCACGGTGCCGGTATGCGATCCATGCCGCGACCACGGCAAGCAGTAAGATCACGAGCCAGAGCACACCACGTGTATGGGGCAGGATGTGTAGGCTGGCCAACAGCCAGCCCACGTAAGACCACAGGAGCAGCCCGACCACGCGTCCCAGACCGTAGGCGCCGTGGCGCAGGTTTGGAAGCGCCACGTAGACAAACGGGAACGCAATCCATCCCAGCAGTGTCAGCATCAGCGCCCACAGCACGACGGCGACACGTTCACTCACGTTCTGGGGCGCCAGACGGTTGAAGATGTCCGACCACGTGCCACCCTGTTCCTGCTCCAGCCGCATGCGCGCGGAGGACAACAGCGTGCCATAGCCACCGTCGTCGTGCTGCAAGAAGCCCAACGTGGCCTGGCGTGGCGTCATCCACTCGACGTTGTCCGTCAGCGAGCGTGGCAGGAGCATCTCGGCCAGCGCGCGCGAATAGGCCGGCGTTTTGTGGAAGATCATCACCGTGGGATGATCGTAGACGCTGATACGCCTCCTCCGCCGGTGGCAGCGCCACCGAGCATGGGCGAGCATTGGTATAGACCGGCCGGATGACCGCAAACGGGTTCTCCTGATCGGGGAACTGGCACGAGCCCAGGGCCGGATAGGAGACGAACTCGGCCGACAGCTCGAACCCGAGCGACCCATCGAGCAGCGCCCCGTAGTATGCGGTTGTCAGCGGGTACCGCAAGGGCAGCCGGGGAATCGAGGCGTAGAGCCGGTTGCTGCTCAAGACGACATAATCGGCCTCATCGAGCCAATCTCAGCAGGTCCTGGCGCTTCTGGGGCGTGTCGTCATCGTAGTTGTTCATCTGTCCGCTGGGACTCGAGCTGAGGCCGGCGTACCAGTTCCAGAACGGATCCTTGCCATCCATCCTCAGGGGCAGCGGGTCATCCCAGGCCTCGTTGGCGAGCACCGACGCCTGAAGCGTCACGGGCGCTCCACCGGTCAGCCCAAGTGACAGCACGACGCCCGATGCCGCATCGACCGGGACCGGCGGGTCGAAGGTCAACTCCACGGGCAGGTAGCCCGAATCCGGCAGGTTGACATCGGCGTACGCGGACGCCGACAGCAGCGTGGCGGTCAACGATCGCCCCCCTTGCGCACCGCCACCACTCACCTTGGGCAGCACCACGGCGGCGATCTGCTGGTCGCTTGTCAGAGTCGAGGCGCAGATGCACCTCGCTGCCCCCATCTGTCGACAGCACTGTTTCCGGCTGAAGCGGCACGTTGATTGTGGTGCCGTCCACCGTCCTAAGCGTCACCGCCGTGGGCACGTTGTCGAAGATCCACCGGGACGCCTCGATACGCGTGACGGGATGGTCGTAGATCGACAGGAAGGCGCCGCACCAGAGCGCGGTGCCCAAGACGAGCAGGCCTGGAACCACAAGCCACAGCCGGCGGAGGGACCAGCGAGATGAGAGGCGAGGGAAACGAGGCGATGAGGGGACGGACAGCGAGCTGCTTGGCTCGTCATCCCCCCTGCCCCCCTGCTCCCCTGCTTCATCACGCTCTCGCCGTTTCGCTCCCCTGGTCGCCAGGCGAATGGCGAGCCAGCCTGCAAAGAGCACGAAGACGGGGTAGACCGGCAGTAGGTAGCGCATCGACTTCACCCACTGGGTGGCCTGGTAGAGGAAGAAACCGGTGCCCCAGACCCACGGCAGCAGGTGCACGAGGCGGCGGCGCCATATCAGCTCCCACCCCATCCATCCCCACCCCACCCACGCGGCTAGGCCAAGCGGCAGGCCGAGGCCCCAGACGACCATATTGAGCCAGGGAAAGACAATGGGCAGCCGAGCGGTCCATTGGTCGCCATAGGGCACATCCCGAAGCCCGCTCATCAGCGCCAGGCTGTCGCGCATCGTGGCGAGCCAGGCGGGGTTGAGCCGGATGCCGAAGAAGCCGGGGCCCTGGAAAGCATAGGGTTGTGCAGCGCGGAACGTCACGGCGGCAAGGCATCCCGCCAGAATGAGTACCACTAGAGCCTGAACCTTGTGGAGATCCAGACCCGAGTGCCCAGCGGCACTGTGCTGCGGCTCGGGCCACCTTCGCAAGGTATGCAAGACCGCCGCAACGGCAACAACCGCAGCCATTGGCCAGACGCTGATCTTGGACGCCACCGCTAGACCCGTCGTGAGCCCGGCCGGCAGCATCAGCCACAGGCGACCATGCCGCACCGAAAGCGCGCAGAAGAGCAGCGTCCACACGACGAAGATTGTGGCGAAGCTATCGACCACGAAGAAGTGCGCGTGCTGCACCGGAAGCACAGCAAATGCGTAGAGAGCCCCGGCGAGCAGTGCAGTCCGCCGGTCATAGAGCGTGTTCCCGAGCCAGATCAACCCGGCGAGCGTCGCCAGATCCATCAGGGCGGACAATACCCGCCCGACCAGATAGATACCGGAATAGCCGGTGAAATAACCGGCAACACAGACTTCGTTCCCCTGGCGCAGCAGAGGTCCGATGGCCAAGGCGACCAAAGGGCCCGGATGGGTGCACCACGACTGCTGAAGCGTTGTATCCAACCAGTGCCCAACGGCTCTCGTCATAAAGAGCGGCAGCGTGCCGTAGACGTAGGTAGCGTAGCCCTCGTAGTTCGCCGGATTGAGTGGGGACGACGCGGTATCCCAGACCAGGGAGAGGCATGACGACAAGCCCTGGCACGCCGGGGCATCTCCAGGCGCAACGACCTCGCCGGGGAAGTGTATCGCGCTCACAACCATCGTGAGGTAGCGCTCGTCGGGATGGAGGTGGGTCCCATCGTCCCAATCGACCCCGTAGAGCCGGACGCCGGCTGCCATCAGGAAGACGACGGCGAATGCCGCGACCCACCAGAGCCGACGCCAGAACTTGCCGGCCTCGGAGCTATGCCGCAGGGATGCTTCTGTCTCCAATGAGCGATACCTTTCCAGCGAAGACCGGATTACGAAGCAGTGCGGGGCCGACTCAGCGCCATGTCTCCGCCCAAGGGGCTCGCACCGAACTGGGCCTCGACCAGCAGTTCGTCCAGGATATCGATTCCCGTACGGTTGGTGCGGGGGCTGATCGCCACGCTGAGATCGCGACGGAACGCGCGAATCAGGTCATCGCCGGTCGCATAGTACGTCAACGCCATCGCCTGGACGGCATTCGCAATGGCGTACCGCGGCTCGATGCGCTCGAGCTCGTCGAAGAAAAAGGCACAGCTTACGAACATGCGCTGGCGGTACACCTGCGCTTGGAGAAGGCTGAGAAGCTGGCGCTGTGATTCCTCTGAGAGATGGCCGAGATCATGCTCCAGCAGGAATTGCTCCTGCTCCACCTGGCCCATCAGGACACGGATATAGTCATCACGGAGATGCCAGGGAGCCACACTATGACGGTTCACGACGGCCACATAGACCTCATCGATGTCGCGAGATAAGTTGTCCAGTGCACGTCGCAGCGCGCCCTTCCAGTGGCCACATCCCGGAGTACATGGACACCCCGTCGCCCACCGGCCGAGGCGATGGCTGCAACTCCACGCCGTGTTCTCGCGGACGGCAATCTCAGAGGTCGGCGGCGCCTCGTGCAGATATCGTGACAGCGTCGTAATCTCATACGGATCGGACGGCGCGGGCTGGGTCAGCCGCTGAAGCACCGCCACGCCCTGCCGATGGTGGTGGCCAAACGTCTCGCCATCGGTCGCTATCAGCGAGAGCGAGCCGGCCGGTCGATACGCCATCGTTGCATCCATCCATTCCTTCGCGCGGGCAGGCGAGGGCATCTGGAAGGAGAGATGATCCGAAAGCCCGCGCTCGCGAACAAAGACGGCAATTGCACGGTCTCCCGAGAGGCGGACGTTGTACGGACCGGCGCCGCGGCTCAGGTCACCCTCGACCTGCTCCTCTGAGAGAACCACAAAGCGGAGGTCATTCTGAGCAGCCGTCTCAAGGGTCTCCATATCGACGGCCATCTCGGGCAACCACATCCCATCGGGTCGGTAACCGAAACGAGAGGTGAAGCTAGCCACCCCCCATCTGATCTGGCAACGCTTGTCGCGTCCGCGTGCGAGGGGCAGAATAGTGTGGTGAACTGACTGCGCGATCCCGTTCCCTACCCCAAACGCCTTCCGATACGCAGCGGAGGCGGCTACGATGCGCGCATAGGTATCGCCTGCGTACATCTGCATCCACCGTGCCAGCGTGCCACCGAGGTTGAAGCTGATCCTTCCGAAGTTGCCCTGCTCTGCGTTCGGCGCGTAGCACTCCGCCGTGATGCGGGCGTTCCAGTTGTGATACGGTGCGGCAGAGGGCTCACGACGATACTCTCGTGTGAAGGGATCTTCTCGTGGGGGTTGGTAGAAGTGCCCGTGAATACATAGAGTGGGCTTGGTGCGATTCGTCATCTGGGTCCCAGGCAACCTTCCTGTGCACTTGCGAGACAAAGAAAAGCGCAGCTAGATGCAATGCTGCGCCGAGAGTCTTCCTATAGGCGCCGGCTCATGCGTGACAGTCGCGTCACGGCATCAGCCAGATCACACCCGCCGAGGAGTTGGGCGCTCCGCCCTGAGCGCACGTGCTCGGGCGTAGAGATCGAGATAGGCTTGCGCCGAACTGCGCCACGAGAAGTCCCGAGACATAGCCCTGCGCTGCAGCCCAACCCAGCGGGCCTCATCATCATATGCCGCCAGCGCACGGGTGAGGGCGTCCAGCACCGCCGCCCCACTGAATTCGGCGAAACTGAAGCCGTTGCCGTGCTCAGGCTGAGCATCGTCGTCCACGACCATGTCGGCCAGACCCCCAACTGCACGCACCAGGGGCACGGCACCGTAATGCATTGCGGTCATAACGCCGACGCTGCCCGCCTCGTACCGGCTGGGCATCACAAAGAGATCGACGCCGCCGTAGATGCGGCGGGCCATTCGCTCATCAAACCGGATCAGCGCCCGCACACTCCGCGGGTAGCGTGCCTGGAGTGCCTGCGACTGCTCGGCAAGATCCTCCTGCCCCATCCCCAACAGAACGAAGCGCAGATCGCGGGACTGCAGGAGATGCTCCACCGCTCCAAAGAGCAGATCCAGTCCCTTCTGCGGGTCGAGCCGTGCTACGACGCCGACCAAAGGAACGTCAAGGTCCGTAGCCAGACGCAGCTCACGCTGCAGCGCCGTCTTGTTGACCGAGCGCATATTCAGCGTAGCCTGATCAAAGGTCTGGGGCAGCATCTCGTCGGCCGAAGGGTCCCAGCGCTGTGTATCAATACCACTGAGTATACCGAAGAGGCGATCCTTGCGGCTCTCGAGGAGCGGCTGGAGATCTCCCCCCAAGTCAGTTCCCAACATCTCCTGAGCGTGGGTCGGGCTCACCGTGCTGATGATGTCCGCGTGTGCGATGCCCTGCGCGAGCCAGTTGACCTTGCCCGGGGGTTCCACCGGCAGGTGAGGCAGGTCCGCCATCTGGGCGAAGCTAAGCAAGAGACGACCGCAGAGGCCCTGATAGGTGAAGTTACGTACCGTGAAGAGAGAGGCGATGTCTGAATAGGGGGCGAGGGTCCTGCCGTAGACATCCAGCCACGCCGGAATCGGTGCGGTATGCCAATCGGTTGCGTGGATGACGTCCGGCAGCCAGTCCAATGACTTTAGCGCCGCCAGCACCGCACGTGAGAAGAAGACGAATCGCTGCGGATCATCGTTGAAACCGTAGACCCGCTCACGATTGCCAAAGTGTTGATCGTTGTAGATAAGGTAGACCGGCACACCGTCCTGCTCCGTAGCGAGAAGCTGCGCGGGCTCGGTGCTCGATCCGACGGGAACGGGAATCGTCCCGCCCACCCGGCGGGGCTTGCTGCCTGCAGGGCTTTGGCGATCGCCATACCGAGGTATCACGATACGCGCATCCACGCCCAGCGCGCGCAGTGCCTTGGGTAGCGCACCGGCAAACTCGGCTAAGCCCCCGACCTGTGCAAATGGAGCGGCTTCAGCAGCTACAAACAGGACCTTCAGTTCGGAATCCATGCCACACCTCGTAGCTATCCATGACCGAATCCATTATAACGGAGTTCGATCGAACGGCAATCACTGCTGTATTCGCAGGGGCTCGGTGCTATAATGCGGGCACATCCAGACCTTCTGTTGTCAGCTCCAGGGGGTGGTGCCGGATGCGTGGGCGTTACGTCTCGCTGATCACAGCTTGGCTCGCGGGCCTGCTCTCGGTCCTTCCCTGGACCGCCTATGGCTCTGCACAGTTCGCGGGCAACCCCATCAGACCGTACGGTCATCATCAACGAGATCGGATGGGGCGGCACTGCCGCCAGCGCGGCCGACGAATGGATCGAGCTCTACAACACCGCCAACACTAGCGTCGACCTGGCCGGTTGGCGCCTGCGCGCAGCGGATGGCCAGCCCGACGTGGCCCTGTCCGGCACGATCGGGCCTCTCGACTACTACCTCATCGAACGCACCGACGACAGCACGATTAGCGACATCGACGGAGATCTTCTCTCCCCCTTCGGCACGGGACTCTCCAACGCCGGAGAGACACTCCAACTTCTCGACGCCTCGGGCATTGCAGTGGACAGCGCAAACCAGGACGGCGGGCCGTGGCCCAATGCCGACGAAGGCGCAGCCCCGGCCTACCGGTCCCTGGAACGTATCGATCCGCTGGCAGACGACACCGATGGCAATTGGGCGAGCAACGACGGGAGCGTGATCAACGGGCTGGATAACGCCGGTGGCGCTATCCAGGGGACGCCGCGATCGGCGAATGCGGCCTATCTGGCCCGCTTCGCCGCCTACGCCGATCTCAAGGTCGAGAAACGCGGACCGACCCACTTCAGCACCGACACACCGATAACCTTCGCCATCTCGGTGACGAACACCGGTACATACACGGCAACGGAGGCCATCGTCACCGATCCGCTGGCCGACGGGCTAGCATTCGTAGACCAGGCGGGCCAACTCCCAACGGGCGGGCAGCCGGCCTTCAGTCAGCTTTCCACCGGACTGACGTGGCAGCTGGGCGACCTGGCACCGGGCGCTACGGGACTCGTAACCCTCGTCGTTCGCCTAGAAGATACCGGAAGCGCCGCAGGGTCAACAGCGGGATCGCTCACCAACACGGTCGTGGTTTCGACAACCGCTGACGAGATCGACCTCAGTGACAACGAGGACACCTGGACGATCGAGCCGGACGCAGCGCCTATCCTGATCTCCGCCGTTCTCTACGACGGCTACCAGCTCAACGATGAGGACGAAGCCGTCGAGCTCGTCAATACCGGGACAACGACGGGATACCTGGACGGCTGGAGCCTGTGCAAGGATCCAGGGGATGGCATCGCGTGTTGGCCGCTGCCTGCTATGGTCGTCGCTCCCGGTGCACGCGTCTGGGTGGCGAAGGACGGGGCTGCTTTCGCGCTCTCGTTCGGCTTTCCCCCCGACTACGTGGCGGCCAGTTGGCCGCGGTTCGCCAACACCGGCGACGAAGTGATCCTGCGCTCCCCCACGGCCTTCTACAGTGGACACCCTCGTCTACGGCGATCGCGTGACCGGCACGCCCGGATGGACCGGCCCCCCTGTGTTGCCCTACGCCAACCATCTCATGGGCACAGCCGGGCAGATCCTATCCCGAAAATGCGACGAGGTGACCGGCCTCCCTGTGCCGGACACCGACACCTCCTCGGACTGGCTGCAGTCGCCGGACGACCCCGTGACGGGCCGCCGGGTGCGCTACCCCGGCTGGGACCTGGCGCCTCTATCTTTCCCGTTGACGACCACAGAACCAGCCCGGGTCATCGTCGGCATTGCGCCCGACAACGCCTTCGACGTCATATCGGCGACCCTCCAGTCGGCGCGGCGCGCGATTTCCGTGGAGGTCTACAGCCTTCGCCATCCGGACCTGCTGAACTTGCTGGTCGCCAAAGCCCAAGCAGGCGTTGACGTGACGGTCCTCCTGGAGGGGGACCCGGTTGGTGTGGGGGTCGACACGCCGGAGTGGCAGACGCAGCTCTACGCGTGCCAGGCGATCGAGGAAGCAGGAGGCACGTGCTGGTTCATGGTACATGAGACTGCGGATCGGCGATACAACCGGTACCAATACCTCCACGCCAAGATGATCGTCGTGGATGATGCTTGGGTGCTGATTGGCTCACAGAACCTGACCCAAGATGGCCTTCCCGGCGATGATAAGGCGAATGGCACGGCAGGCTCGCGCGGCACCGTGATCGCCACAGACGCGCCCTCGGTCGTCAGACGCGCCGCACTCATCTTCGCACTGGACTGCGACCCGGCTGCACACGCCGATCTGGTGCGGTGGAACACTTTGTATCCCGAACGGTATGGGTCTCCGGCGCTGGAACTCGTGGATCTGGCACCCATCGACGGCATCAGTTACACCGTCGCATTTCCTCAGCCGCTGGTGATTACGGGGCCGCTGGGCCTCGAGCTCTTCACGGCTCCCGAAGCGGCCCTGCGGCGCTCGGATGCGCTGCTGGGTCTGGTCGCGCGAGCCGGCGAGGGCGACCGAATCTATGTGGAGCAGCTCTATGAGTATCAGGCCTGGGGAGAGGACCCAGTGGCCGATCCCAACCTGAGACTGCAGGCCTACGTCGATGCGGCCCGCCGCGGGGCCCAGGTACGGATCCTGCTGAATGGACAGAGCTTCGTGGAGAACGGCCCGGACGTCCCGGAAGAGAGCCTGCTCACGGCGCGATACATCAATGATATCGCTCGAAAGGAGCACCTGGACTTGCGAGCCGGTGTCGGCAATCCCACCGGCCAGGGCATCCACAACAAGATGGTTCTAGTCGACCTGGGAAGCGAGGGGCGGACATCGCACGTGGGATCAATCAACGGGAGCGAGGCTTCCAGCAAGGTCAACCGCGAGATAGCGCTCCAGGTAGGATCAGACGCCGTCTACGACTATCTCGCCGGCCTGTTCCGGTTCGACTGGTGGAGGTCCAACCCGCTCTACCTGCCGCTGATTTCGCGGGGCTATGCTGCTCCACCACCACCTGTGGCCTATGTGGTGATCAGTGAGGTCGCCTATACAGGCATCGCCGCCACCGAGTGGATTGAGCTGTACAACCCGACGGCGGCGGCCATCGATCTCGATGGGTACAAGCTGGGAGACGCCGAGACTGCCCGGAAGCTTCGAGCCGATGTTCACATTCCCTCAAGGCACAACGTTGGCTCCCGAGACGGTGTTGGTGATCGCCGTGAACGCCGCTCAGGTGCCCTCTGCCAACCTCGAGTTCTACGACAGCAACGCAGCCGTGCCGGATATGGTCCCCTACCCCGCTTGGGGCAGCCTGAACTACCCGCTGGGACTGCGCAACCTTGGCGACCAGGTCTTGCTGTTGGGGCCCGACGATGCCGCCGTGGATGTTGTGGTGTGGGGTGACGCCACGTTCGGAGATGTCGTGCCCCACCCCGGCGTGCTGGTGGCGGGTGCCTCGCTGGAGCGATATCCGGCCCACGCAGATACGGACAACTGCACCGCCGATTTCAGAGAGCGTTACCCACCCACGCCCGGAGAGCTATCACCGTAGCCCTCAAACGCCGCGGCAAGGGGACGCTCGGATGCTCCCTGGAAGCGCGCCACGAAACCGCCACCAAGCAACAACAAGGCGCCCACCCATTGGTGCCATTGCAGCCGATCTCCAAGGAAGACGAAGGCAAGCGCGAGGCTGATGGCCAGCTCGGCGAGGCTGAGAAGCGCCGTCTGAACGCCGCCAAGTTTTTCGAGGCTAAAGAACATTGCCATCCTGGAAAACGCCGTCGTCAGAGCTAGGGCGGCGATAGCCTGCCACCCGAGGACCGAGATACGTCCAGGCTCGAGACTGCCGCCGAGAAACCGGGCGACCAACACCGTCAGCGCCATCCCCGTCATGATATAGAGTGTGCCCGACCTCGATGGCACATCGGCAAGCACCCACTGCCCCATGACAAGATACCAGCCGTTCACCGCGGCCGATGCGGCCATCAGCATCACACCGAGCATATCCGTGGGCCGTCCGACGCCCCACGGCGAGGTGACGAGAACAGCGCCTATCATCGAGGCGAAGAGCTGAAAGAGGGTGGCCACCCGCATCATTTGTCCCGAGGCACTGAGGAAGATCACCACCCACAGCGGATACGTGGCGCCGAGCAGCGCCGCGCGAGAGGCATCCAACCGGGCCAGGCCCGTGTAGTAGAAGAGCGAACCGCAGCCATTCACGGTCCCAACCAAGAGGCAGCTCGCAAGAGGTCGCCATCCGATCACAATTCGGCGGCGCCAGAAGATGAGATAGACGACCCACAGGAATCCCGCTGCACCGAGCGTGCGCAAGCAGGCCAGCGTCATCGGGTCGACCGCAGCCTGGTAAGCAAACTTACCCAGGATAGGCGCCCAACCCAGCAAGAACGACGCCAGGATGCCTGCTGCGTAGCCAGAGGACCCCGATCGAGTTCTGTTCATGTCTCCTGAGTCTGTGCTATACTCGGCAGGATGAATCGAAGGCAGAAGCTGATCCTGGCGATCCTTGCCGTCGCCGACGTTCTCGTCATCGGGCTGATGGCGATCGTCGTCGTGACACAGTCCGGGCGGGCTCTGCCGGATCCCGCACCAGTACCCACCTCATCGCCGTGCGTCGTCTACCTACTCGACAGCCTGTCGTGGACAAAGGGCAGCGCTCGCGTTTCCACCGTGGGAGACAACCTCCTCGTGCAGGTGGCCGTTGCCCAACCGCCTGACGCGTCACAGGTCAGCCCGCAGATTCTTTGGACAATTCTGGATAGCCTGTCTCCCGAGTTCGAGCAACGCTGTGGGACGCCAGAGCGAGTAACTCTGATGGTCGACTACCCCACCCTGCCGGTGCCACAGCAGTACACCGCGGAGATCTCAGGCGAGTCGCTCGTCGCGTGGCTCCAAGGCCTCATCACCGATGACGAATTGGCAGCCGCCAACCACTATCGCTTCGCAAGCGCCGGAATGCCCTAGACGTTCTCGGGGCCGTCTACGGCGTCACCGGTAGCCCCGCGGACGGCTTCCAGCACTGCTCCCGGATCGTCCGAGATGATCCCGTCCACGCCCGCCTTTGCGAGCCTGCGTGCCCGGTCGATGTCGTCAACCGTCCACGTGATCACTTTTCGGCGAAGGGCGTGCATTAGCCTGACAGACCACCAGCTCACCATGCTGAATTGTGGATGGACCGCCTCGAAGGGCGTGACGGGAACCAGCCACAAGGTCCCAATGTTTAGTGGGCTGAACAGCAATCCGCACGGAATCGACGGCGCGACCTGGCGCATCCTGTGAAGATAGTAAGGTTTGAACGACGACACCCACACCCGATCCTCGACTTGCAGCCGCGCGAGTACCACGGAGACTGCCTCGGCCAGATCAGGACCCGGACGCACCTGCGGCTTCAGCTCGATGTTGACAAGTAGCTTGCCGCAGAAGGTGTCGAGCACTTCCTCCAGGATCGGCAGGCGCTCGCCGGCGAACTCCGGACCGAAGTAACTGCCGGCGTCGAGCCGCTGAAGCTCGGCCAGGGTCAGATCGTTGATGTATCCGGTGCCGTCAGTCGTCTTGTCAACGCGCGCGTTGTGACTGACCACGAGCATGCCGTCTGCGCTCAGATGAACGTCGAGTTCGATGCCATCCGCGCCGGCCCCAGCCGCAGCAGTAAATGCCGCAAATGTGTTCTCCGGCGCTACCTTGCTCGCCCCACGGTGTCCGAAGACGAGCGGTCGGTCGGAACGCCACCAAGATGCAGGGAATGTGTTCATCTTAGAAGTCCACGAAGTAGGACAATGCCGCGCGGTCGATCAGCTCCTTGCTGAGCGTGGGCGGCACGCTTAGGTAGGTCGCGATATCCAGAATCTGGTCCAGCAAATCGCGGGCATGACAGGCTCGCGGCGGTCGCTTGGGCTTAATGTAGTGCTCACGAATCAGATACGCCAGCGCAGCCTCGGAGAACGGCACCTGCTTGGTCTCCGCCACCCGCTTGAAGATCTCGGCGTACTCCTCCCAATTCGGATCGCACACCTCGATCTTGTGGCGAATTCTGCGCAGGAAGGCCTCATCCACCAAGTCGCGTGGCTCAAGGTTCGTCGAGAAGACGATCAACAACTCGAACGGCACCTCGAACTTGCGCCCCGTGTGAAGCGTCATGAAAGTCGATCCGCTTCTCCAGCGGAACGATCCAGCGGTTCAGAAGATCGGTAGGGCGCACGGTCTGCCGTCCGAAGTCGTCAATGAGAAAGATGCCGCAGTTCGCCTTGACTTGGACAGGGGCTTCGTAGTACTTGTAGTCGGAGTTGTAGACCAGGTCGAGCCCTTCAAGAGTGAGCTCGCCACCTACCACAACGAAGGGGCGCCGTATCTTGACCCAGCGCGCGTCCACGCGGTGCGGCTGGGTCTCCTCGACGACCACGTGGCTGACGTCGTCGAACATCTTGATGATGTGCCCCTCGATCTCCGTAGCATACGGGATGTAGACATCGCCTTCCATCAGCAGACTGCCAATCGCCTCAGCGATGGAGGTCTTGCCGTTGCCGGGAGGGCCGAAGAGGAAAATGGAGCGACCGGAGTTGATCGCAGGGCCGATCTGCTCGAACGTCCTCTCGTTGAAGACAAGATGAGCGACGGCCTTGCGGAGTTGGCGCTGATGTACGACGACGTCACGCAACCCCTGCTGACGGACGGCATTCGCGTATTCCTGGAACGGCACCGGGGTTGGGCCGACGTATTGCCCTCGATCGAGGGCGTCCCGGGCCATCTCGCGACCACGATCGGTCAGCACATACTCGTACGTCGACTCCGAAAACCCTCCCCGCCCCGTCGCTCCGCGGACCTCGCACAGCTTCTCGCGCCGCAGGAATTCCAGCACCACAGAGGCGACGTTCGCGAAGGGTAACCCCATGCGAACGGCGAGATCGCGTCCGGTCAGATAGCTCTCAAAGTGGAAGAACTTGAGAGCCAGGTCAGACAGGAGACCAAGGTTGATTCCGGTCTCTTCCACCGATCTCGGCATCAGCGGGAGAAAACCCTCTCCACCAGATTGCGGTTGTGTCGACAAATCCCGCCTCCTCGTCCTTGTGACCTCGTCGCGGCGTCCTATACGATCCTTGACTACATGAATAAGATGCAATCATAGGACGATTCACATAACAGGCAAACGCCCTACTTGGGCAACACCACCACCGAGAGTGCGGAGCTACGACCCCAGACCTCCGGAAAGTAGCTCTCCTGTGCAAACGCGGGGAGCGCCCAATACTGACCAGGGGTCGACGCCCGAAGTGTGCCGGCTATCCGCACCACTCCTGCAGGGAGCTCGTCAAAGTAATAGACGGTCTGACGCGCTCCATACCAAGCGTCGAGGTCACCTGTCCCTGAGTTCCAGGCACCCACCAGGAATCCGTGGAACCTGAACGAATCCCGCCGGGTGCGGATCAGTGATCGTCACGTAGTAACTCGACTCAGGGACGGTAACCACCAGCTGCACCTCCACCAGTTGGTCCTGACGGACCGCCGAGGCCGGCACGCACTCGTCGGCAGCAGACGCCGTACCCGAGCCGTCGGGCAGTCCGGAGACGCCGTCCTGTACCAGGCAGTAGCGGCGCTCAACGGCGATACCCCTGTCCTCGCCCGCTGCCTCGGCCAGTGGCTCACGCGTGTCCAGGCGACCGGCGTACAACAGCATCCCAGGCCCCGAACCGCCGGAAATACCTATGACGTTCAGCCCTTGGCGCAGGGCGGCATCCTCGCCTGGCGCAGCCCCCAGTATCACCCGTTGCGCCCCTATTCGGCCGGGAAGATCACCATCGCCGGACGCGACCTGCGCGCCATTGACGAGGACGCCCCAATCGCTCCCGGCGCCCTCAGACATCAGCAAGCCAGAGGTGGTGGCTTGACTGGTAGCCGCGAAAAGCTCCAGTGCGGAGACCGCCCAGGCGGTCTCGTAGTCCGTGCCCCATCCATCCACGTCGCGGTTCGCAAGCAGCCAAGAGACTGCGCCGGGGATGAGCGCATCCTCCGTGAGGCCGTCCTCTCGTGTCGGCATCCCCAGGTGCAAAGCGGATGAGGGCTGCCAACGCTGCAGACGTCGATTGCACGCTGGTAACGGCGGACGCCTGATCCAGATCATCCCAATAGACGCCATCGCCAACCGTCTTCGCTGCGACGCGCAACTCCTGCAGGAGTGTCGCCAGGCGTGTGTCCGAGGGATCGACGGTACCCAGCGCCATCGCGAGGTAGGCGCGACCGGCGATACCCAGCGCGTCACGGCTTGTGTAGAGCGTCGTCGCCGTCCCTTGAGGCCAGGGCTCCCCCGCCGTCGATAGCACGAAGAGGCCCAAGGCCAGACTCGGGCTTACCTTGCCGGAGGCCAGGTCGGCAGAGACCGCGTCGTTGAGAAATGCCAGTGCGTCGAGGACGCAGGTATCGCTGACAGCAAAGCCGGCTTCGCGCGCCCGCAGTAGGCCGTAGGCTGTGTATGCAGAGGACTGCACTTCGCTGGGTCCGCTTCGCCATGCCCATCCCCCATCGTCCTTCTGGGCATCGGACAGCTCAAACAGCGTCGCGCCCACGGCCTCGCGATAGCCGGCAAGCGCCGGATCATCCGGTGCACGGCCCTGCAGCGTGTCATATGCAACCAAGAGCCGCAACAGGCGGCTGACCCAACCATCCGTGGTCCGCGGAAGCTCGTCCGAGGAGAGCACGGGCGGGACATCGACCAGCAATGAGGCTAGCGACGGATGCGCCTCCATCGTTAGTGTGGTCGAGAGCGTAGCATCAGGCCGGATCGTAACGGTGGTGATGAACGTATCCTGCGCCCCAACGGTCCCGGAAATGCGCTCGGCATCATGGTGTTCCAGATGGTAGACCGGCAGCCCTATGGTGCCGGTCTCAGCCGCTGAGAGATGAGCCGCGACCTCGAAGGCACCACTCCGGGCCGTGAAGCTCGGGTCGAGCAGATCGCCGGCCGAATCCTCCACGAGACACGTCCAGGAGACGCGCCTGTGTTTACCCGCCGGAATCGTAAGCGTGATCTGCGAAGTCGAAAGCACCTGTAGCCCGACAACGGGTTGCAGCCCGATGTCTGCCGAGATGCTCTGCCCGGTGGTGTTGTATACAAGGGCCGCCAACTCGACACGGTCGCCCGCTACAGCGAAAGCGGGGCCGGCAGGACGGATAAGAAGCGGCCGGGAGACCGCCAGGGATGCGACCGACTCCCCCACCCTGCCATCGGAGGCCATCGCCCACGCTCGTGCGGTCCAGGAAAGCGTGCTCTGTGGAAGCTCGACGACCACATGAGCGATGCCGTCTGCATCGGTGCGGACGCCCGTATCCCAGAGAGCAGGTGGGGCTGATGATGTGAGCCCCGCGGACGCCAACCCGGCCTGCCCTGCGTCTGCCGGTCCCTGACCTCTCAACCCAGCCGCGGCAAGCAGCGTGTCGCCGGTCAGAACACGCAGCGGGCGTTCGCCATAGACGGCATCCATCAATGCCCGATCCCGTCCGAGGATAGGCGAGGCATCGGTGCCAGCACCTCGCACAACGACGTCCAGGGCGGCTGCCACGGGCAGACCCTCGGCATCCGTGACATGGATCTCGAGATCTGTGCCACCGCCCTCTGCATCGGGCATCCCCTGGCTGCGGATGTCGACGCTAAGGAGCCGATCGTCGATCACGACCGGCACATCAACGAAGCCAACCTGTACTGCAGCGGGAGTCGATCCGGTGGCGGGCCGCACCAGGATGCACGAGATGTAGGCGTTCGGAGCATACTCCGGGAGGATCGGCACCTCGATGATGGGGTTTGACTCATCAAGAGCGTAGCGATCGACGGAAAGCACCCCATCCTGCTCCACGGTCACCAGCAGCTGGGCCGGTCCGTCGAGCTCAGCCGGGATCATGAGCTTCGCAACATCGCCGGCACGGTAGGCATCGGCATCCAAGGCCGGCGTCAGTGTGGTGACGTCCGGCGTCCAGGCGACGTCCGACGAGGACGCACCACCGACCCACAGCGGCGCCGCAACACTCACAGGTCTCCCGGACGCATCGACTCCGGTCGCCCTCAGAACATAGGCGCCACCCATCCGGCAGGTTGAATGCTACCCGCGCCCTTCCCTCGGCTCCCGTCGTGGCGATCTGCTCATACGCAAGGGTTTCGGTGACCGTCACCCCGGCCAGGGCATCGAGCCCCCGATAAAGCCGCACTCTCACATCTACGTCCGGAATGGCCACGCCGAGCCAGTCAACGACGGCCAGATCCACAGCGGCTCGTTGCCTTGCAGCATACACCCAGGCATCGGGGTGAATTCCCAGGTAGGATAACGCATTGTGAACGACGATCGAGCCCGTCGCGACTACGGCTGCGCCCATCGGATCGGCCGCACGTGGCCGTGATCGTCCACACCTCTGATGCTGGCCCGCCGATGATACCGCCGGGCTGCGTCGGTGCTGTCACGACCAAACTCCCATCCCGGTCGGTGATCCCGCTTCCACTGGCAACAATACGTCCTGCAGAAGATGTAGCATTTCCTGACCATCGCCACTCAACCTGGTCACGTCCGGGCAAGTGCTCCGGGGCGAATCCAAGCGGCGAAGCCACGATGCTCCAGTCGAGTGCCACGCCCGGGGCGTCATCTCCCAGGTCGACGTGTGCTTCAATCGTGAACCTGGGAGTCTCGCCGGCGACGACCTCCGCCTGATCTGGAGTGACCAGCAGCGCATAGGTTGGTCCGGGCGTAGGTACGACACGCAGAACGGTCTCCGCCAATGGCTGGTCGTCTGCCGAGGTCAACTCGCCATCTCCCGCCAGATCGATCTCCAGTGCGTACATGCCCGGGGGCACACGCTCCGGAAGTCGCACCGAGCCCGAGTAAGCACCCGTCTCTCCGACCAGAGCGAGGTCGGTGGCGACGGCACTTCCTGCGGCGTCGCGCAGCGTGACCACGAGAGGGGCTGCGGCATCCGCAGCGGTAATCTCGGGCTCTTTCCCGACCGTGCGAGCGAATCCGGCATAGCGGACGGCGTCCCCGACGGAATAGGCAGAGCGATCCGTGTGAACGAAGACCTGGTAGACTGGCGCCGTGCCGAACGCGACGTCAATACCGAAGTTATACGGCGCGGCGTTGCCTGTCCAGGTCGACAGGGCCACGCCAAAGCCTTCGGCACCGGGAACGCCAACTATGGCAGCGGCCCGACGACTCGCGCCCCCCTTCCCTTCCGTGAGCAGCATCCGCGCGACACCATCGTCATCCGTTGTCCCGCCGGCCAACAGCATGCCCTCCTGATCGATGAGTTGCACTGCCGTGCGCGAGATCGGCATCCCGCTGCTGAGATCAGTAACCCAGACGAGCGCTTCGGTCGACGTCAGCTTGAGCGTCACATGGCGATCGACCACCGCCACGTTGATGCGCCGCTGGTAGGTCTCTTCGCCTGGGAAGCGCCAGGACAGTCTGTAGAGGCCCGTCGGGAGTGCGCCGGGCGAGCCCGCCGCGAGGGATACCGTCACTTGCTTCGTGGCGTTCGGCTCCGCGGCGAACGACTGCGTCCACGTTCTGATGCGGGTGTCCGCTGCCGTAGAGACCGCCATCAGATCGCCGGTCAAGACCTCATCCAACGCAAACTGCACTGCATCCGAGTTTCTGGCCAGGAAGGCGACCGCTGAGGGCCGGTTACGGTCCAGGGCTACCGCATCTGCTGCGGCGTTCAAGGGCTCAAATGAGGGCGTAAGATCGCCGGTCTCAAAGCAGATCGGGTCGATAGCCGGAAGTGGGTTGCCGTAGACATCCGAGACGTTCGAGGCGATAGTCACACAGTACTCGGTGCGGGCCGCTTTCTGCCACGACAACATGAGGATGTGCGAGTCCGAGTCATACGTCGTGAAGACGCTGCCCTCTTCTGGGGCAGGCACCACGTGGACGCCGTCCCGCAGTGTAAGCTCGTCCATCGCCCCGTCGAAGACCAAAAGGAGCGGGACCTGAGGGTCGACGGCACGGGCTCCATTAGCCGGCGCGCTGGATCGAAGGTCTGGATAGGGCACCGTTCGGAATTCCCAGAACTGCGGGCTCTCCAGCGGATCATTGGTCACCGATCGAGCGCGCTCTCCCACGTGTGCGACATAGCCCGTGTCGAGCACAAGGGGCTCGGACGGGGCGAAGATCATCGAGCGCACCGTTATCGGCCCACGTAATTGTCCCGGCTACAGAGACGCCGGTATCGGATACCAAGCTGAAGGTGGCGCCGGTGGTCAACTGGTCCATCGGTGTAGTGAAGCTAACACGCACCTCGCCATCGGGGGGTACGTCTCGACTACCCTCGCCCGGCAAAACGCCACTGATCCGCGGGGCAGCCGTCTCAAACGTCCAGGTCTGCGATGCCTCCATGGCGACACCGCCGACCGAAGCAAAGGTGTTGTCGAGGGTCGCTTCATACCGCCGGCCGGCCTTCCAGCCCCCGGTCACGTCGAACCGATAGATGGATGTGCTCTCCCAGGATCCGCGACCGACGGCCTCGGGGGAGAACGCGAGGGGAAGCTGGGGACAGTCAGCTAACTCGCTCTCCTCCGCATCGATGCAGCGCGTAGGCACGATCGGTTGGTTGAACTCGATCAGGAGGGGCACATCGGAGCGGAGGTCGGCGGCGCCATCCCCCGGAGTCAAACGGGTGACACGCAGCGGGGATAGCGTCCGGAAGGCGAAGCTCGACACCTGGGGAAGCGCAACTCCCTCGCTGGAAACGAGGTCGGTCGATAGGGTCACAAGATAACGCGTCGCCGGATCGAGTGCGCGGGGAATGAAGGTAACGCGCGCAGCGCCATCCCAGCTTAGGTCCCCATCGACGGATGGATTCAGGTGGAGTGCATCGGCAAAACTCTGAGGATCCACGGGCCGGTCGAACTCCCACGATAGCGTCGTGGTCACAGACACGGCCTCACCCGGCCGTGGGTGGAAATCTATGACGGCGGGCGGATAGGGACCGGGCGGCAGCGCCGCGGTAGACGTGGGCTCGGGGGAAGTCGGCAGTGAGACCCCGGATGCGGCAGGAACGCTGCCGGTGGGGTTGGGAGCGACGACCGGCTGGGCACACCCTGTCAGGAGGAACAAGGCCACCCCTAGTGCCCAAAGGAATCCGGCGCATCGACGCAGTGTCATAGCCAGGACACTACTTCGGCCCAACCTACCCCCTCGGTCACATCAGCCCGGCCCGGGCGGATCTGTCTGCATTGTGACATCGGTATCTCCGGCCAGGACAGACATCCTAGCCCGCGGCCTCGTCCTCCGTGTCACGATGCCGGAAGTCCACAAAGCGGTAACCCATGCCGCGCTCGGTAATGATATACCGGGGATTCGCCGGGTCCGGCTCGATCTTCTTGCGCAAATAGTTCACGTAGAGACGAAGATATGAGATCTCGTCCTTGTATTCGTAGCCCCAGACCTTCGAGAGCAGCGTCGAATGCGGCACCGTCCAGCCGGCGTTCTCGATGAGATGGCGCAGCAGCCGGAACTCCGTTGGTCTCAACTTGACGCGTTCGCCGTTCACGATCACCTCGGCGGTGTTGAAATCGACGCTCAGGTAGCCATCGATCTCCAAGACCGACGCCTCGGCAGGCGTGATGGCCTGAAACCGACGCAACACGGCCCGCACGCGGCTCACCAGCTCCCTGGGGCTGAACGGCTTGGTTATGTAGTCATCCGCACCCAGATCCAGACCGCGGACCTTGTCCTCCTCCGAGCTCCTGACGGTGAGCATGATCACGGGCACGCTAGATATCTCCCGTATCATCCGGAGCGTCTCGAAGCCGTCCATCTCCGGCATCATCACGTCGAGCAGAACGATATCGGGCATCTTCTCGCGGACCTGGGCCAGCGCCTCGAGCCCGTCCGCCGCCTCGATCACCCGAAACCCCTCCATCTCAAGGTTGATGCGGACGAACCGGATGATGCGCGGTTCGTCATCGACCACCAGCGCGAGCGGATGGCTTTCCTGACTACTCACGGATAAAGGTAACAACCTGTTCATCAGTCTCCGTCGGCATTATCTCGACACAGTGAATCCTATTCCATGGATAGAGCACGGTGTTGGTCTCAGCCAGAAGGTATGTTACCTCACGTCCGTCCCGGAGGCGAGGGCTTTTCAGGGCCAAATACTGCTGATCCGGATCGGGAAGGTCATCCAACTCACCGACTACAGAATCCTCATTCAGATATGTGCAGCAATACCGTGTATGGCATGAAGTCACTCCTCCAGCCCCTCTCGGATCTCGTCGTCGGTGGTGTAGATCGTGAACTTCAGCCGCAACGACCCGAATGTCAGGACATCCCCATCGTGGAATGCATAGGGCAGATACGGCGTGATCCGCTCGCCGTTCAAGAAAGTTCCATTGGTGCTGTCCAGGTCCTCGACGAAACACGTCCCATCACGTGTGTAAATGCGCGCGTGTCTGCGCGAGACGCCCTGCTCCAGCCCCTCATCGGCCGTCATATCGAGCTCTGGGAAAATGCCGTGGGCGGCATCCAGCCGCCCCACAAGGATCTCGCGGTCGGCGGATAGTGTGACCTTGCGCCCGGTGTTAAGGACGTCGACCTCTATGTTGATGGTGCGTGTCTGTGTGTCTCTGTCCTCACCCTCATGGCGAGGGCGTGCCGGACGCCCATCCTCCTGTTCGGGCAGAGGTTCGGTCCGAAGTGGGCCACCTGACGGCAAATACGTCCCGCACTGCACGCAGAAGAGCGTGCCGGGCAGGTTTTCGGCACCACAGGACGGGCAGACAACTTTGCCGGCCTTCTGAGCCATAGCAACCTCCTAGTACAAGATGAGGAAATCGGGAACCCGCCGTCACAGCCTCCAGGATCGAGGGTGACAGACGGCAAAAAAACGCGCAGTCAGGCCCTGGGCGTCTGAAGCCCAGGGCGGTATAGGCCCCTCGTTCCGTAGCGGAGCTTCTTGCGCCCTTCTGAACTTGGACCGGCGCCAAGCGCGATCCTGTTCATCTCCAGCATAGCCGCCTGTCCGAGCTCACGATATCCCAGATCGAAGAGACGCGTCGCCGCTGACTCCAAGAAGTGTGTAGCCTGCTCCGAATCGCCCGTCTCCAAGGCACGCCACGCCTCTTCCTGCAGACGGAAAACACTGAGCCTCTCCAACACATTCAGTAGCTTGGGTGCGACCTCGCTTCCACGAGCGTTTCTGGTGAACGTCACGCGAATGTCCTGCCACACTTGTATGGGTCTGGAAGGCGCAACCGCCTCACCATCAATGACGAGACGGGCAATCCGTTTCGCCCCGGTCTCGTTCAGCGTCATGATCAGCTCCATCGCCAGCACACAGGGCTCCCCGCTCATCAGATTTCCGAGAGAGATGGAATCGCCAGCGCCCGCCGAAAGAATCTCCATATAGGGTGCCACACGATACATCGCTGCCAGGCGCACGGAGGGAAGCGTGCTGACCCTGATGCACGCCCTGCGAAGTGCGATGCTGGTCAGGCCGCGGATCTCCGAACGAAGGACTGTCAGCACCCTGCCGGGGACATCGATGTAGTTGGAGGTCCCTCGACCCTCACGCGCCAGGGCATCGAGGAAAACATCGTGCCAGTCCTGTCCGATCCCGAACGTGGAGATCCCGATTCCCCGCTGTTCTGCTCGCGCTGCCGCCGCGAGCGCCAACTCCTCATCGCCATAGGTGCGGCCATCGGTCAACAAGAGCACGTGACTGATGACATCCGGCGACGTGTGTGCTGCGACCTGCTCGATGCCTGCGGCCAAGCCCTGGTAGATCTCCGTCCCGCCACCCGGCGTGATCGAAGCAACGCCCGATCGAAACGCCCGTTTGTCCTTCACCAGCGAAGCAGGGACCACGACGTCTGCGCGGTCCCCGAAGGTCACGATCGCCAACCGATCGCCAGGGGCCATCGACTCGATCAGATCGAGCGCAGCGACCTTCACGTTCTGCATCCGCGCGCCCTGCATTGAGGTGCTTCGATCGATCACGACCGCAAGATTCAGGGCTCCCCTGTTCTCCGCGAGGCCCTCCCGAGGGTGGATTTCCACGACGGCATAGAGCATCTGCTCCCCGTCCATCGGCTGCAGTTCCTCACGACTTAGCAGCAGGTCGACGGCAAGCGGGCCCGTCGCGACTCCTCTGGCCAGTCTCTGGCGATCGTAGGCATCGCGATACACGGGATCGGATAGAACCTCTTGGGCCTCCGTCGCTCTCCTGAACTGTTCGGCGTCACCGTGCCCGGAATCAGGATGGAATTGCTTGGCGAGTTCCCGATAGGCGTGTTTGATCTCCGCAGGAGTGGCATCCACCTGCACCCCCAGGACGGCATAGTAGTCTTGTGTCGCGTCTACCTGGACCATCGGCTGCTCAAGGTCTCACGTCCGCGCCGGAACCGCTGAAGCGGTGACAACAAACCCGACCGGTTTGGGCAATCTCATCGCACATCACGCAGGAATCGCATAGACGTAGTGGTCGCTGGACCCAAAGTAGACGACGCCGTCGTGCGCCTGAGGGGCTCCGGTGATGGCCCCATCCGTCTGATATCTCCAGCGCAGCGCACCTGTGTGAGCATCAAGGCAGTAGAGCGCCCCATCGACGCCTCCAATATACACGGCGCCCTCGTAGACCGTCGCCGAACCGGTCACCTGATCCCCGGTTTCGTATCGCCACACGATCCGGCCATCAGTTCGCCTGTAGAGCGTAGACGCTGCCGTCGGCCGAACCGAAGATGACCAGGCCCTCAACACGTCGCGGCGGTCGAGACGACGGGCCCACCCGTACGGTATTTCCATGCCGACCACCCCGAACGGATGTCGAGTGCGTAGAAGTTCCAGTCAAGCGAGCCGAGAAGCACGAGTCCTTCAGAGAGCACGGGCGAGGCGAGGATGCTCCGACGAGCTCGGAAACGCCAGCGCAAGATCACGGCTCAGCGAGATGGCATAGACAAAGCCCAGACTGCAACTGAAGACCACAACCTGATCATTGACGAACGGGCGGCAACGCACCTCCCCATCTGCCGTGTAGCTCCAAGCCTTCCGACCTGAGTAGCTATGAATTGCGTAGAGGCTACCGTCGTCCGAGCCAATGAAGAAATGGTCGAAGGCCGGAAACGCTGTGGAGTAGACCCGCCCCTTCGTGGGCGACGTCCATTTCAGATCGCCCTGTGCCCAAACCGACGGCATAGACGCTTCGATCGGTCGATCCGAACACCACCATACCATCGCTGACACAGGGCGCGGTCGCCACGCCACCCTCCGCCGCATATTTCCAGACAAACTCGCCGGCCTCAGCATCCAGCGCGTACACGTTGTGATCATACGAAGGAACGAGAACCACGTCATTTGTCACAGTCACCGACCCTCGAACTTCGTCTTCGCAGGCGAACCTCCAGATCGGCTTGACTGCGCCGCTGCTCAGTACGGAGGTAATCGTCGCCTGCCGACCACCTCTGCCCGCGGGTGAGGACAGGGAGACCAGCACGCGCCGCATCTCTTCGGCAGATCCCCAGCGTTCGTTGATGTCATACTCAAGCGCTTTCTCAATCACCGCGACAAGCTCTCGGGAGACCGTGGGGTTCTTCTCGTGAATCGGGCGCTCCTCTGAATGAGAAGGGAGGCTCAAGCCGGGGATCCTGCTTGCTGAGAAGATGATGCATCGTCGCACCTAATGCATAGAGATCCCCTCGCGGCTCAGCGACACCGCGGTACTGCTCGGGCGGAGAATAGCCCTCCGTGCCGATCATCGTGCCCTTCTCGCCGCTCTGGAAAAGCTTGGCGATGCCAAAGTCCACGAGACGGATGCGCCCACTGTTGTCCAGCATAATGTTAGAGGGCTTGAGATCGCGGAAGATGATCGGCCGGGGCTTGAGGTTGTGCAGGAACGACAGCACTTCGCACAACTGGATGGCCCAATCGACGACTTGATCCTCCGAGAAGAAACCCTTCGGCCTCCGAAACCCGCGCCTCGAGATCCTTTCCCTCGATAAACTCCTCGACCAAATAGCTCCGCTGGCCTTCGGTGAAATAGTCAAGGACCTGCGGGATGGCCGGGTGGCTGAGCGTGGCGAGGATGCTTGCCTCCCTCTCGAAGTTGCGCGTGATCATCTCCCTGACCCGTGGATCCGAGGCTGTATTGATCATCTCCTTCGCTGCGCATAGCCGCATCACACCGGGGAATCTCAGGTCCTGCGCCTTGTAGACCGCGCCCATCCCACCGATGCCGATCACGCCCAGGATCTTGTAGCGGGCCTGGAGCTGGATACCGACGCCCAGCAATCCCTCAGATGAGCCGCCTTCCGTCTTCCCGCTCACCACCCGCGTCTCGAGGCTGGCATCCGGGAGACGAGATGCAGCCTGCGATCGACTGGGCGAAGCGCCCAGCGGACTGGGCGAGCTTGCACCCGGTCGGACGAAGCACTCACTCCGCTCGGAACAGTGTCCGGCGGATCCGGTAGAACCGCCGGTGAGCCGGTCGACGTGTCGCTACGTGCCTCCACTGCGTGACGGCTCCGGGAAGGGGCAACGTCCTCCTGGCGATCCGACCGCGGCGAGGGGACGCGCCTTAGGCGCTCTGAGAGGCCTCGGGTCCGCTGCGATCCGGTCGGGTGGGCCGGAGGCGACGGATCAGTGTCGGTTGTAGGATCGGCAGACGGCTTGCGACTATCCTTGGTCATAACTCCCGCAGACTCCTCGAGGTTCTTCTGATTATACGAGATATCCCCACAAATGCCAAACATCGTGACGAGCATTGTGACGATCCGGATGAAGCGACGCGGAAGAGAAAGCAGCGACGGGCACCGCACTCCGATCCGGCCACTCGCTCGGCACGCTTGACGTTCGCCCAGTATTATACAGTAGGCTTGTTGCTGCCGAAAGCCGTGCTATCCTTGGTTCAGCTTCTGAACAGATGAACCGCGCCGTGTCGGCGGATGTGCTGCAGGCGTGCTAATCCGCACGACGCTTGGCGCCAAGTCGGTGAGCGCTGGATGCCCACCCGCGCCCGGGGCGCCCTCTTCGAGGCACAGAGAGACGAGGAGCTTATGTACGCTATTGAGAGCCGGCCGGGCCCGAGCTAACCAGGAGCGCAAACGGAATGACGACCGTCCTGTATGTTGAGGATGATGTCTCGAGCCAGCGCCTGGTGCACCGACTTCTCACCTCAGAGGGCTTCGATGTGCTCATCGCCGACGATGGCATTCAGGCGCTGGAGGGCGCTCGGAGCGAGAAGCCCGACCTGATCCTGTTGGAGATCAATATCGACAGGATGGACGGCTACGAAGTCGCCACGCGGCTCCGCAGCCTGGACGGTCTTGGCGACGTGCCAATCGTGGCAGTCACAGCGGCGACGCTTCCGGGCGATCGTGAGCGCGCCATCGTTGCCGGCTGCTCGGGTTACATCTCGAAACCCATCGACGTCGACCGCTTCCCCGAGCAGATCCGGGCATATCTGGCGGGCCAGGAAGATGACCTTGAGTCAGCCGAGGAACGAGCGGCGTATCTGGTGGAGTACAATCGCCGCCTTGTGGCCAGACTTGAGGAGAAAGTCAGAGAGCAAGAACGGGTCAAAGCTGAGCTCAAGAAACTCGAGAAGATGAAGTCTGACTTCCTCGTGCTGGCGGGGCACGAGTTGCGCACTCCGCTTACGGTTATCTATGGATATATGCAGATCCTACAAGCCAGCCGCGACGTGCACGGCGACCCTGAGCAAGAAGGTTCGGCACAAAACCTCCTACGCCGTATCTCGGAGGCTGTGGAAAGACTCAATGAGGTGACTCAGGACATCCTGAACGTCTCTTTGATCGACGCTGACCGTCTGGAGATGTCCCACGAGCCGGTCTTCATCAACTCGACCGTCCAGAGCGTGTTGCACAACCTCAAGAGCTTTGGGCTGCCTCGGGCCCTGACATTCGACATGGGCCTCGGCCTGCGCCAGGTGCCGGTTGTCGAAGGAGATTCGCGCCGCCTCCACCAAGCGCTCAGCAACGTGATCGGCAACGCGATGAAATACACGCCGGATGGCGGCACCATCTTCCTCGATGCCGAGGCTCTGGACGACGTCCTCCATCTCTGGGTACGCGACACCGGAGTCGGCATCCCTGCCGAAGAGCTGCCGGAGGTGTTCGGGCGATTCTACATGCGGGAGGACACCGACATCTCGCACCATCGATCCAGCAAGACGGCGTTCAAGGGCGGCGGGCTCGGCCTTGGTCTGGCCGTGGCGAAGGGGATCGTCGAGGCGCACGGCGGCAAGATGTGGGCCGAAAGCCCCGGATACAGCGAGGAACGCCTGCCCGGCAGCACAATCCACATCCTACTGCCCATCGGAAATCCGTATTCCTGGGCCTAGCGCGAGTTTTCCAGGCACGTGTTCGCTGCAATCGCCCCCGAGATGACTTACGCCTGCACTCACGAGCGCTTGTCGCCCAGGGGCTTTATGGTACAATGTTCGGGTCGTGGTGGATGTGGCCTAACGGTTAAGGCACCTGTCTGTGGAACAGGAAATTGCGGGTTCGAATCCCGTCATCCACCCCTGATTCTGGTCTGTCCCCGTAGCTCAATGGACAGAGCTCCTGGCTTCGAA
>CAVVUS010000047.1:0-128837 GCA_963751345.1 uncultured Chloroflexia bacterium | reverse complement strand
GGGCCAGAACTTCGCCGGCTGGGCTCGCCTCTACGTCCGCGGTCCTCGCGGGACCACGGTGACGCTGCGATTCGCGGAGTCGCTCTATCCGTACGGAACCGTCAACCAGGAGAACCTGCGCCAGGCCGCCGCGCGGGACATCTACATCTTGAAAGGTGAGGGCCTGGAGGTGTGGGAGCCCCGTTTCACCTACCACGGCTTTCGCTACGTCCAGGTCGAGGGCTACCCGGGGATTCCCGACCGGGGATCGCTGCTCGGATGCGTGGTGCGGTCCGACACGGCGCCAACCGGCGACTTCTCCTGCAGCCGGCACCTGATCAACGATATCCAGCGGCTCGTGTGGTGGACCGAGGTCAGCAACGAGCCCGGCATTCCCACCGACTGCCCCCAGCGCGACGAACGCATGGGATGGCTCAACGATATGGCCGCGCGCTCCGAACAGATCGTCTACAATTTCGATGTCGCGCGCTTTCTCGCCAAGTGGGTCGGCGATATCCACGACGCACAGGACCCGGTCTCAGGCGCCATCACCGACACAGCGCCCTACCGGTGGGGCCACCGCCCCGCGGACCCTGTGAGCATCTGCTACCTGTTGATTCCCTGGCTGCTCTACGAGCACTACGGCGACACGCGCACGATGGCCGAGCACTTACGAGGGTATGCGCGCCTGGGTCGACTTCCTGACGACGCAGGCCGAGGACGACGTGGTGAGCTACAGCTACTGGGGGGACTGGGCGCCGCCGATTGCCGAGGGATCCAGACGCCCTCCGGCCCGTCGCCCGTCTCCGCCCACACGCCGGGCGCGCTGATGTCCACCGGGATGTATCTCTACGCCGCGCGGCTCCTCTCGCAGATGGCCATGGTCCTGGGCAACGTGTCGGACGCGGCATCCTATGGCGCCCTGGCCGAGCACAGTCGCGAGCGCCTACAACACCCATTTCTACGATCCTGCCACCGGCGGCTACGGCTCCAACAACCAGGCATGCAATGCCTTCTCGCTCTACCTCGGCATCGTGCCCGAGGAGTGCAAGGCAAAGGTAGTCGAGAATCTGGTTCATGACGTGGTCGACCTGCATGACGGACATCTGACCACGGGCAATCTCTGCACCAAGTATCTGCTGGAGGTCCTCACCGATGCAGGGCGCGCTGACGTCGCCTACCGGATCGTGACCCAGGAGAGCTACCCCGGCTGGGGCTACATGCTCGCCAACGGTGCGACGACGTTGTGGGAGCGATGGGAGTTGGAGACCGGCGGTGGGATGAACTCGCACAACCACCCGATGCTCGGGTCGGTCGGCGCGTGGTTCTACAGGGCGCTTGCAGGGATCACGGTGGACCCGGCGGGCCCCGGCTTTGCCCGATTCAGCGTGCGGCCCACGTGGTGGGTGACCTCACTCAGGCACGGGCATCGCTGCAGACCGTCCGCGGTCTCGTGGCGTCGGAGTGGGAGCTCGATGGCGATCGCCTCACGATGCGTGTGGTCGTGCCCCCCGGAAGCCGGGCACGGTGAGCGTGCCCAAACTCGGCGAAGGCCTGCCCTGCCGGATCGCGGAGAGCGACAGCCTGATCTGGAATCGAGACAAACAGGTGGGGCAGAATGCCGGCATCCACGACGTGTGGGACGATGGAGATGTAGTGACGTTTGACGTCGGGTCGGGACACTATGCTTTTGTCCGCGAGCCTGCATGAGATATACAAGTCAGGTTTGTAGTAACGACTTCAGTCGTTCCGGTGTCCATGCGGAACCGATGAATCGGTTACCACGAACCGGGTCCGCACGAAGGAATGCTATCGCATGAATGCTGCTCCCCGGGCCGAGACCTGGCACGCATCGACGCTCAATCGCATGACCCATCTCCTAGCGGGCGATCCCGACGTCGTGGCGCTGGCAGTCTACGGCTCCGCGCTGCGACCGGCGGACCTCGACGAATGGAGCGACATTGACGTACTGATCGTGCTGCGCGACGGCGAGATCCCGCGCTTCTTCCCCACAACCGACTGGCTTGAGCCCCTGGGCAAGGTCTTCGCGAAGGAACACTTCGCCGGAGAGTATGCCAGCACCACCCGCGTCTGCCTTGAGGATCTGCGCAAATTGGATCTCACCTTTACGACCGAATCCGACCTCCGGATGATCGACCAATGGCCACACGTGGCATTTGCCCACGGGCTGCGGGTGCTCTTCTCGCGGTCGACCGACGTGTCGGAGCGCTTGGCCGGCCGATTTCCCTCCGCACCGTTCATGCCGGCCACCGACCTGGTCTTCGCGGAGATGGTCGACGGCTTCTGGTTCAGGGCGATGGTTGCCGTCGCCAAGGTGGCACGCGACGACCTCGTCATTGCCCTGCATCTGGCGTTGGGGCTGCTGCAGGACGGCTGTGTGCTGACGATGATGCTGCGGGACCGGGCGGAGGGAACCAACGTGCACCGGACCGGCGGCATGAGCAACGAGATCGTCGCCTCCTTTGCCGGCACGGCACAGCCGCCCACCGCCGAGGGAATCCTTGAGCTGATACGCGCCGGCGGCACGATCTTCGACCGGCTGGCAGCCCGTTGGTCTGACGACTACCAGCCGAAGATGAGCCCGCTGCAGGAGGCCGTCGAGCGGGCCTACGACGCCATCGAACATCACTAGCCTACAGGAGAGAGCCACGTGGATGATCTGAAGAACTGGGTGGAGGAGCAGATCGAGGATGCCGTCCGGTGCTTTGAGGCCGACGTTGATATCCACACGTCGTGGCGCACGCCGCTGGTGGCCTATGCCAGCGCACACGACCCCATCTTCCGGGAACTGAAAACGCTCATCTCCCCAAGCCACCTGACGCCGCGCGAGCTGCTGCCGGGGGCCGAGACTGTCATCGTCTACTTCGTGCCCTTTGCCGAGCGCATCGCGCGCAGCAACCGCCCCGGAGCTGGGGCCTCTCGCACGTGGGCGGTGGCTTACGTGGAGACCAACCGGCTCCTGGAGGCAATCAACCAGCGGGTGGCGAGGGCCCTGGAGCTGGTGGGCTATGGAGCTACTGTGCTCCCACCAACCCACAACTTCGATGAGGAGCGGCTCATCAGCGACTGGAGCCACAAGCACGTGGCCTATATCGCCGGGCTGGGCACCTTCGGGCTCCATCATATGCTCATCACCGAGCAGGGGTGCTGTGGGCGACTCGGCAGCCTCGTGACCAACGCTCGCATCACGCCGACCCCGCGCAAGACCACCGAGGCATGCCTCGGCAAGGCCGGCGGCTCGTGCACGGCCTGCATTCAGCGCTGCGAGGTTGGCGCCCTGAGCACCGAGGAGTTCGATCGCCGGGCGTGCTACGACGTGTGTCTGGACAACGCGGCACGCTTCGAGGATGTGGGCGTCGCAGACGTCTGCGGCAAGTGCGTGAGCGTCGTGCCCTGCTCGTTCACAGATCCGGTTGCCAGGGCAGCGGCGGTGCTTGCGCCTACGCAGGCTGCGTATGCTGCCGGCGTCGCCGGCTGAGGGATAGCGGCGGACGCGCGGAATCTGACGTAGGCCGGGCTGGTAACCCGGCTGGCGGTTGGGAATACGAAAGGGAGGGCGGGAATGGAAGCAGGAGTGGATAGCACGTTTGCGTCATTGGAGTTTGCCGGCGACGTGATGCCGGTGCTGTTCGTAGGCCATGGCTCACCGATGAATGCCATTGAGGACAACGCCTTCAGCCGGGCGTGGCGGGCGCTCGGCGAACGTCTCCCCAGACCACGCGCGATTCTGTCGGTCTCGGCGCACTGGCTGACGCGCGGTACGGGGATCACAGCAATGGACGTGCCGCCCACGATTCACGATTTCTGGGGCTTCCCACGCCGGCTCCACGAGTTTCACTATCCCGCCCCGGGCGATCCGGCCCTTGCGCGGACCATTGCCGATGCCATTACCATTGTGCCCGTGATCCCGGATGACCACTGGGGGCTGGACCACGGCACTTGGTCGGTGTTGGCGAATATGTACCCCGCGGCGGATATCCCCGTCCTCCAGTTGAGCATCGACCAGACGCGCCCCGCCTCGTTTCACTATACACTGGGCGGTGAACTCGCCGCTCTCCGGCGCGACGGTGTGCTGGTCATAGGCAGCGGCAACATCGTCCACAACCTTGGACGGGCTGATCCGGCCGCAAGCGGCGCCGCACCGTGGGCCACGGCCTTCGACGCAAAGGTCGCCGAACTACTGGAGGCAGGTGACGACGAACACCTGATCGACTACGAAGGGCTTGGGGAGATGGCGCGGATGTCGGTGCCGACCAACGATCATTATCTACCCCTGATGTATGTGATCGGCGCACGCCTGCCCGAGGATCGCCTGACCTTCTTCTCCACCGACATCGTCTTCGGCACGGTGTCGATGCGCTGCGCGCTGTTTCACCGACAACCATGAGCCGGTCGATCGACAAAGCCTCTGTCTCGTTCCGCATCGGGACGCCGCAATGGCTGCCCGAGGCGCGTTTCGTCGAGCTGCTGGACCTGTTTGGCCGTCATCCGGGCGTGACCGACGAACTCGCGTTCTTCACTTCCGAGACCCACGCGCCTCTACCCCTGACCACCATCCGAGAGCGGGCGGAAGTTCTGGGCAAACGGATGGACGAGGCGCGGCGCCATGGCTACCGCGCGGGGATCAACGTCCTGGCTACCATTGGCCATCACAACGAGAACCTGGCCAACTCGCTTGGCGGCGACTACACGCGGATGACCGCACCGGACGGCCGGCAGTGCCTCGGCTCGTACTGCCCCAACGACGAGCGCTTCAGGCAGGCATATGTCGCGCCGCTGTACAAGCTGGTCGCTGACGCGGGGCCGGAGTTCATCTGGATCGATGACGATGTCCGCCTCCTCGGGCACATGCCCATTCCCGCCGGCTGCTTCTGCGACCGGTGCCTGGCGCTTTTCGCAGAGGAAAACGGTGGCGCGTACTCGCGGGCGGCGCTATGGCAGGCCCTGAACCAGTCGTCATTGGACGAGAAGCTGGCGCTGCGACGCGCGTGGCTCGATCACAACCGCCGGACGCTGACCGGACTCTTTAGGCTGATCGAGGCCACGGTTCACACCGTTCGGCCCGACATATCCCTGGGCTTCATGACCGGCGACCGCTTCTATGAGGGCTACGACTTCGCGTCGTGGGCAGAGGCGCTGGCGGGGCCCCGGAACGTCGAGGTAATGTGGCGCCCAGGTGGAGGGTTCTACGCGGACGAAAAGCTCGACGGCCTGGTGGAGAAATCCCACGACATCGGGCGCCAGGTGTCGCAGTTGCCCGATGCCGTGGTTGCGATTCAGTCCGAGATCGAGAACTTCCCCTACCAGCGCTTGAAGAAGGCTGCGCGCACGACGGCCCTTGAGGCGGCCTCGCACATCGCCGCCGGATGCACCGGCGCGGCGTTCAACGTGCTATCGATGTATGACGAGCCGCTGAACGAGTATGAGCCGCTCGTCGCCGGCCTCAGACGGGCCCGCCCTTTCCTCGATCTGATGGCTCACACCCTGGGTCGATCGAGCCCGACGGGCGTCTACACCGGCTGGACCGGGGACAGCTACATAGCTCACGGCGCCGAGTCCGACTGGTTTCGCGGCGGCATCACGAGCGCCCCGGCCCACGAGATCCTCCAGCTAGGCATTCCCGCCGCGTACAGCCTCGAGCACGCCTCGGTCACGGCGCTCGCGGGCGATCTCCCGCTGGCCCTTTCCGACGCCGAGATCCGGCGCGTCCTCTCCTCGGGCGTCTATCTGGATCCCCAGGCCCTAACCCGTCTGAATGAGATGGGGTACGGCGCGCTGACCGGCTTCCAGGTCGAGCGCTTCGTCCGGGAGGATGCGATCGAGCAGTTCTGCGACCATCCACTCAACGGTGCCTATGCCGGTCGACTACGAGACTGCCGGCAGTCGTTTCTCGGATGGCTGGTGCCCGCGGCGGTCCTCCAGGCGACGGATGGGGCCGCGCAGTCACTCTCACGCATCGTCGACTACGCCGGGAAGGAGGTCGGCCCCTGCTGCAGCGGCACCTTCGAGAACGCACTCGGGGGGCGGGTCTTCGTCGCCGGCTATTACCCGTGGACCTATCTCCAGAGCCTCTCAAAGGCGCAGCAGATCAAGGCCATCTTCCGCTGGCTCTCGGGGGACACCCTCGACGCGTATGTGAGCTCCTTCCATAGGATCAATCTCTGGGTTCGGCGTCCCGGTACTGGGCGGGTCGCCGTAGCTCTCCTGAACGCCAGCCTCGACCCCGCCGAGGGCATCGAGTTGCTGCTGCGAACGGAGGCCGGTAGCGCCTCGGTCTACGATATGCAGTGTGGCGCGACCCAGGTATACGGCCCACAGCCTGTCGCCACAGCCTACCGGCGCTTCATCCTCCCCCGCATCCCGCCGTGGCACATGCACCTCGTCGTCGCGGAGGTCCAGCCGAATGCCTAGCCGAGCGCCTGCAGCAGCGCCCGGAGATAGCCGATGTCGAACGCAGCGCCTTTGTGGCGCCACTCGGTGTCGTCGGTCATCTCGGGCGAGGGGATCGGGCAGAGCGCGCCCTTGAACCCAACGCCCCGGTAGGCCTGCAGCGCCGCCACGAGAGCGGCCCTGTCCTCATCCAGGTAGTGCTCCTCAGCGCCACCATCGACGCGACGCAGATTGCGTACGCGAACGGCGAAGATCGCCTCCCGCCGCCCGAAGTGCTGAATCGGCTCCGTGCCACCCGGATCGGTCGGCGCCGCGAGCACCCGCGTCACAAAACCGTGGTCGAGGTCGAGTCCGTGGCTTGAGCTTCCCGCTGTCTCGATCAGGCGATCCAGCTCGGCCACGCTGTCGAGGATGCGCGCGTCTTCGGGCAGCGACGCAATGGCGAGATCCGTCCGGTAGACAAGACGCACGCCGGCATCCCGGGCCGCGGGCATGACACGCGTGAGGAACCGAGTCAGGGCTTCCCACTGGCGCTCGCGAGCCTCTCCGTTCCCGGTTGGGCCCCCGTCGCGCACCGAATGGATCGTGCTCACAGATTGGCCGCGTCCCGGATGCTTGGCCGCGGCCGTCTCCAGGCCTGGCACCGGCCAACGATAGCCTAAGGCCGGGATGCCCACCTTACCGGCGCCGGCGATGATTCCGCAGATCCGGTCCAGGGCCGCTTCGCCGTCGGATCTCCCCGACAGCGCCTCGGCGAGCAAGGGCGTCGGCAAACAGCCAAGGGAGGCCAGCGTCAGCCCCGCTCTCGACACCCGATTGCGCGCTGCGCCCAGAGTGTCGCCGTCCCAGGAGGGGACGTCGCCCACAATCCACGTCACGCCCAACTGCTGGGCATAGAGCAAGTCGGTGTCCTCAAAGGGGTTCAGCGTCAGTGCAAGATGCATATCAGTTCACTCCTTGGGCAGCAAGGACATCGATGGCGTCGACCAGGCCCTTGAAGTACCCCACCTGGTAGGCAAAGGTTCGTTCACTGTGGGTATCCTCGACGACGGCTGGAGCATGGTCGACGCGAATGACGCCGTCGAACCCCACCTCCTGATAAGCACGCACCGCGGCGAGCATGTCGGTGTCGCCCTCGTCGGGGAAAACCTCCTCGAAGACGGGCACCTTGCCCCGCGGGTTTCGGAAATGGGCGAAGAAGATCTTGCCCTGCCGCCCGAAGTGGCGTATCGCCTCAATCATGTCAACCCCGACCATCGTGGCAATCGTTCCCTGGCAGAAGCCGAGGCCGTTGCACGGGCTGGGGACCGCATCGATGAGGCGCTGAAGCCCTTCCAGGCTCGTCAGGATGCGCGCGACGCCCATGAACGATGGGATCGGCGCATCATCCGGATGAGCGGCGATCTTCACCCCGGCCTCCTCCGCCGTGGGGATAATGCCCTCCAGGAAATGGGTCAGGTTGTCCCATACCTCCTCGGCGCTCAGCTCCCGGTCGGGGGTATGAATCAGCCCCTCCGGCCCTGGGCGCCAGTCGAGAGCCGCGATCCGCGAGCGCTCGGCGACCTCCCAGTCGAAGCGTGAGACACGCGCCCCGCCCCGACCTACGGGGCAGTACTCGGTGCGTAGGCCGCCCAGCAGCATCCATTGGTACTGCAGGACCGAGACGCCTGCTTTGCCCATATTGCGGATCGTCTCGCAGACGTGGGCAATCTGTTCGTCGCGTCCCGGCAGGCCGAACATCGCCTTGTAGTAGTGCGGCGTCGGCAGATTCTCAATCACGTCGAACGAGAGCCCGGCAGCCGCGAACTCCTCGCGGGCTTGCCGCAGGTCATCGAGCTCCAGGTACCCTTTGGGGTTGGCCGGAAGGGCACTCACCACATAGTCCAGACCAAGCTGCCGGGCAAATCGAAGATCCCTCTCCGACCTGCCAAGGCTCAACGCAATCTTCATCCGATGCCTCCTGTCATAGGGTTAGCGCTACATACTAGCGTCGATGTGCCGCGAAGAACTCCCACATGACGCGCGTGGCGTCAATATCCTGAGTGATGTGGCCGACGATGGCCCTTGGCATCGACCCGCCGCCGGGCCAGGCGTGCCCGCCGCTGTCAATCGTATAGAAGACGACGTCGGCGTCGCACTCGGCATACGCCACCCCGTGCACGTCGCCGCGCGCCGGCAGGCTCTGCGGCGCCGCATCGCACCCGTTCCGCTGCGCCAGAGTCTCGACCCATTTCGGGATGGCCGGGAAGGGGATGTCGAAGGCGCGCGACGGCCCGCCCTCGAAGGGCACGATCCGGTCTGCCGTGCCGTGGAAGATGATCGCGGGCACCGGTCGCGACGGGATGCACGTGTCCCAGGGCAACAAGTAGGCACCGGAGACGGATCCAAAGGCGGCGATGCGTTCGGAGAGGTCACATGCCAGCGCAAAGGACATCCCCCCGCCGTTGGAGAGCCCGTTGGCATAGATTGCGTCCGGGTCGATGCTGTAGCGCGCAGTCAGGGTATCGATCAGGTCCGAGATGAAAGTGACGTCGCGCTTGCGGTCGGCATCCGAACCCTCCGCGGCGTGGGTGCGCCAGCGGAGCGGAAACCGTGTGCCCATAGGGTAGACCACGATGAAGCCGCGCTCGTCGGCGAGGTCGTTCCAGCGGCTGATATCGCGCTGGTGGGCGGGCCATTCGGCGAACCCGTGGAGGCTGATGACGAGCGGCACAGGGACGGCGGAGTCATAGCTCTCGGGCACGTACAGAAGGTAACGTCGCCGCTCGCCGGACGACACAAGCGTGCCGTTGGTACGGTTGACGAGCTTGAAGATACCCGCAATGAGGGCCGCCAACGCCAACGGCAACCCGAGCACGATCAGGACTGTGTAGAGCAGCAGTTTCTTCAGCGATGGTCTCATAGGGCCTCCGTGATAGACGCGAATCACGATGTATTGTACTCCCGCTTCATATCAGTCCAGCCCGACTTACCGCAGAGCAATGCGGTAACCTGTGCAAAACCTGATTCATGGTGTATTATACTGTTGTAGAATCCGAGGCCGGCCCGGCGGTAGCCGGTGCCGGCGAACGCCCTGAGGGATAAGCCCAAGGGACGCTTCGGCCAGAATGGCCATCGTGCGCGGGATGTCTGCCGATGGGCTGATCAGGCTCTCAAACCATTACCAAGGAGGCTATGAATATGGAGTTCGAAGGATACTGCGTCAAGTGTAGAGAGAAGCGGCAAGTCACCGACGGCGAGGTGAAGGAAACCGCCAATGGGCGTAGGATGGCTCAGGGCACATGCCCGGTATGCAGCACGAAGGTTACCCGTTTCCTGCCCAAAGAGGACAAGTAATCGGGGCCCACGGCTGACCTAGTTTGGTTGTGGACGCCCCCAGCACAGACTGCGAACCACGCGGCTCCTTGCTGGGGGCGAGTTTGTTCTGGTGATAGGCCAGGTGGGGAGTGAGGAGAGTGGACCTGCGATGCAGCATGAGAGTGGATTGAGCGTGGTGACACGCAGCGCCTTCAAACGGCGCCACTACAGACGCATAGGAGAGATCGCGAACGATATTCGCGCCATTCTGCGGCAGCGTGACCAGATGCGGGCGCTGATGCGCGGCGAGACACTCTCATCACAGTTCCGCGAGCGTCTGATGCTGGTCGTCACAGAGGTGAATGCGTGTCGATACTGCTCCTACTACCACGCACGCCA
The DNA here is from genome assembly GCA_963751345.1 of uncultured Chloroflexia bacterium. GTDB lineage: Bacteria > Chloroflexota > Anaerolineae > B4-G1 > SLSP01 > PWVB01. Next base: position 118,751 of record CAVVUS010000047.1, on the reverse strand, counting down.
AGCGCTGGTCGAGGGCCTGACGACCGACGAGGTCCAGTCCCTGACACAGGGGGAGTTCGACGCAAGCCCGCCGGAAGAGCGCCCTGCCATGCTCTATGCCCAGCACTGGGCTGAGGCCGACGGTGAGCCCGATCCCGAGGCACGGGCAAGGTTGGTTACGCTCTATGGCCCCGATACGGCCTCGGCCATCGACCTGGCCCTGCGGGTGATCCGGGTCGGGAACCTGGGCGGAAATACGCTCGACTATCTGCTCTACCGGATCTCTTTTGGTCACTGGGGAACCTAGCCGTACGTCAGAACCGGGGGAACGCCACGCCCGATCTCGACGTCTCAAGTGTGATTCATGGCGCTGATGCACAGCTAACGTCCCAAGGAGTGGATGATGCCGCAACGCCAGCCACAAGCGTCCTCGTATCATCACCAGCTATGGGTAGTCGGGTCACTGGTCTTCGCCACGGCGCTCTGTGGCGGTCTACTTATGCTGCGCATGGCCTACACACGCGGCTTTGGGTATGCCGGCCTCCTATGGAATCTCTTCCTGGCCTGGCTCCCGGTCCTGAGTTCGCTCGCTGCCTATAACGCGTATCGGCGCCACTGGGGCCTGAGCACGGTCATCTTCGTCGCCTCGGCCTTCAGCTGGCTGATCTTCTTTCCCAACGCCCCCTACCTGCTGACCGACCTGATGCACCTCCGTGCTTCCAATGCCCCTGTCTGGTTCGACCTGATTCTGTTGATCTCGTTCGCGTGGACAGGGACCTTCCTGGGCCTTGTCTCGCTGTTCCTTATGCAATCGGTCATCCGCCGGATGGCCGGACTCCTCGCCAGTTGGGGCTTCGCCCTGGGGACGCTGGCGGTCGGCAGCTTCGGCATCTATCTTGGACGCTTTCTGCGCCTGAACAGCTGGGATGTCTTTACAAAGCCGGGCCGGCTCCTGATTGACGTCCTCAGCCAGCTACGCCACCCGTTCGCCAATCCCGAGCCGTATGTCTTCACCGGCCTCTTCTTTCTGTTCCTGTTGAGCGCCTATTGGATGTTGGTGGCCCTGATGCACTTTAGCAGCGCGGACGCGCTGGTCAACAATCCAAGCGGGGGTTGAGGAGATGAAAGAACCGGCAACCGTGCTCGTCGTCGACGATGAGCCCAGCATCAGGGAAGTGGTCACGCTCTATCTGAAGCGCGCCGGATACCGCGTGGTCGAGGTATCGGAGGGCGGGGCGGCGCTGCAAGCCATAGAAACGCAGGGCCCTAACCTGATCGTACTGGACCTGATGCTGCCGAAGGTCGACGGACTGGAGATCGTGCGGTCGGTCCGCGCCCAGGGCAACACGCCGATCATCATCCTGACCGCTCGCGGCGAGGAGACCGATCGTGTATTGGGGCTGGAGATGGGTGCGGATGACTACGTCGTCAAGCCGTTCAGCCCGAGGGAGCTCGTCAGCCGGGTCAAGGCGGTGCTTCGCCGTACCCAGGCCTCGCCAGAAGGTGAGACCGGCCCGGACGTCGGCGCCGAGCGACCGCTTGACTATGGCGACCTCCGGATCGACCCAGTGACGCACTTGGTGACGGTCGAGGATGAGGAGCGCGAGCTTACGGCCAAGGAGTTCGACCTTCTGTGGACGTTGGCCAGCCATCCACGCCAGGTCTTCAACCGCGATCAGCTCCTCGACCTGGTCTGGGGGGTGACCGAGTACATCGATCCGAGCAGCGTGACCGTCCACATCCACAGGCTCCGCGAGAAGGTCGAACCGGATCCCGCCGACCCTCGACACATCCAGACCGTCTGGGGCGTCGGATACAGGTTCGAGCCATGAAACCACTTAACCGGATCGAGGGGACGGCGATGCAGGGCAGGCCGCTAGCGGACCGGCGGCGGCTGGCACTAATGGTTGCGGCGGGCGTCGTGATCATCTCGGTGATCACGCTGGTCGTCTTCTACCAACTGCTGCAACCTCCTATCCGCGACCTGGTGGCCCTGGCCATCTTTCTCTCGATCACGGCCGTGGTCGCGTTCGCTGCAGGCTATGGCGCCTACCGTCTGGGCCTCATCTATCGATCACCATCGCTCACCTGGGCCTTGCTCGGGGGCTACGTGCTCTCCAACGCCCTTGCCTTCATCGGCGTCTGGGTCACGGCACGCCTTATGTTCGTTAGCCAGCACGATCTGATTCTCGCCTCTGTGCTCCTGATCTTCGCCGGAGGCATTGCGGCGTCGCTGGGCTACTTCCTGTCGGTCTCGATCACCGATCGCATCGTCTCGCTCAACCGCGCCGCTGAGGCGCTCGCCACCGGCGAACTGGCGGCCAGGGTGGCAGTCCCCGGCAGGGATGAGGTCGGGGACCTTGCCCGCAACTTCAACCACATGGCCGACCAGCTCGATGCCGCCGCGCAACGGCAGCGCGAGCTTGACCAGATGCGCCGCGACCTTGTGGCATGGATCGGGCACGACCTGCGCACCCCCCTCTCGTCTATGCGGGTCATTGTCGAGGCATTGGCCGATGGTGTCGTGGAGGATCCGGCGACCGAGAGGCGTTATCTCGAGACGGTGCAGAACGACATCGCGTCGCTCTCGCAGTTGATCGACGACCTCTTCGATATGGCCCGCATCGACGCGGGCGGGTTGGTCCTCGACCTTGCCGCGAGTTCGCTGTCCGATCTGATCTCCGACACGCTGGAGGCCTTCTCGGTCCAGGCCGCACGGCAGGAGGTGGCCCTCGAAGGGCACGTGGCCTCGGGGCTCGACCCGCTCACGATGGACGCCCGGCAGATCGGACGCGTCCTCGCCAACCTCGTCGACAACGCGCTGCGCCATACGCCCGCGGGCGGCGTCGTGCGGATCGAGGCGCTGGCGTGTGAGGGCGTCACGTGCGTCGAGGTGCAGGACACCGGCGAGGGGATCACGGCCGACGATCTGCCTCACGTCTTCGACCAGTTCTTCCGCGGCGAGAGATCGCGATCTAGGGCAACCGGCGGCGCGGGGCTGGGGCTGGCCATCGCCAGGGGTATCGTGGAGGCGCACGGCGGGGAGATCTCCGTGGAGAGTCGCTCCACCAACGGTACGACTTTCCGATTCACGTTGCCGGGAGAGCGACTTTAAGGAATCTGTAAGAGTCTGTACAGACTTACGCAACCGCTGCCTGTTATGCTCCATGTAGGTTGAAACACGAAAGGAGACAGACATGTTGCGCAAGATGATGGTGTTGGTATCGGTGCTGGTTGCGGCATTGTTGGTGGTGGCTCCGGTGGCGGCGGCTGGGCCGAACTTTGGTGCTGGGATCTGGGCAGACGGTCGGCAGTGGGGGACCAAGCTGACCACCTACCTGCCGGCGCCGAGGGGGAACAACGCTCACTCCTTCGAAGCCCTGTTCGTCTTCGCGCTGGGGGACGGGGGAGCAGTGATGTACCCTGACGGCTCCTCGCAGGCCCCGGTCGCAGAGGCTGGGCCGGGAAATCCCGCGTATAACGGCGGCCGGTGGATACTCACCCAGGTGACGGTGACGGATCCCACGGCCATTGGCTCGCAGATCACTTCGTTCGCTCAACTCCAAGCTGCGGCGATGGCGGGGTATCTCACGATCGACGGGCCCACCGATGTTGGGCACCTTACGCCCTACTTCCAGTGCCCGCTCTTGCCCTTCAAGAGCTAGACGGAAGTGGACCGAACGACGTTGTGAGAACAGCCCGAGTCCCGGCAGAACCCCCGGGGCTCGGGCTGACTTCCTGCCTGGGAACGCCGGGACAGGCTTCGCAGGATCGGTGGTAGAACGCTCCTCACCAATAGCACGGAGAGCTTCAACTCATGGAATCCCAGCCGCCCATCAGCGTAGCAGAGCTGAGGGACCTCTTACGTCAGGAATACGGCATCAATGTACGCACTACTGACTACCGCGCGGCAGAGTGGTCGGTCGGCGGATATGTCATAGGCACGCCGGACGGAGCACGCTACTACCTCAAGGTACAGGACAGGGTCCCGTGGACCTTTGCCGCAACCTCGCGTGACTTCTACCTGCCCCTCACGCGCGAGCTCCACCAACGCGGCATCCTGCCGCACATCGCGTATCCCATCCCCACGCGCACGGGCAGGCTGTGGGTGTCCTTCAAGACCTACGCAGTGATCCTGACCAATTACATCGACGGGGTGACGCTAGGCGATGAGGGGATGACCGATGCCGTGCCCGCCGAGGTCGGGGATTTGTTGGGGCAGGCTTCATGCCAGCACCGTGTATAAGACGCTCGCCCATCCCTTCTACGACGAATTCGACGTCGCCTTCCGCAATGTGCTGCTTGCCGCAGTCGCTCCCGCCCCGTCCGGCTCACCCGGCCATCGGTGGGTTCAGGCAGCGCTCCGCTCCCACGCGGGCGAGATCAAGGCCCAACTCGAACGGTTGACGCAGCTTCAGCGTCGGATGCGGGAGAAGGCAGCGCCGGTCGTGATCTGTCATACGGACATCCATGGGTGGAACCTGATGCGGAGCCGTGAGGGCGACCTCTACATCATCGACTGGGACAACGCGCTGCTCGCCCCTCGCGAACACGACCTGATGTTCGTCATCGACGACGCGGGATTCCGCGAGGCCTTTCTGCCCGCATACGAAGCTAAGGCAGGGAAGATCCAGGTCGACGCAACGGCGCTGGAATTCTACGGAGTTCGCCGAGCCCTCGAAGATACAGCCGATTACATAGTGCGCATCGCCCACGGCGATGGCGGCCCCGACCGCGACGGACGTGACCTGGCCGAGATGCTGCAGGACCTTGACGGCCTGAACGCTGACCGCTAATCACTGACAGCTATGAGCTCCGCGCGTCGCAGTAGCAGACAGTAATCCTTGCCCCCAGGACGGTACTCGCCCGAGAAGGCGAGCCACATCGTCCGCCCGTCCTCGCTCATCCAGCCGGTGGGGAACTTGTGGTGGATCATCCAGCCATCGGCCCACGCATCGTCGTAATAGACGGTGGTCCACGGCCCCCACGGCTCGGGTGCGTCAAAGACGCCAAGCGCGGGCGTGTGCGTGGCGCCTGAGCCAACGGCATGCGCCGTCACGAGGAAGTAGCGCCCCAGCCCACGATTATACGTGAGCGCGACTCGCTGGGTCCCCCGGGGATCGGTGAAAACCGGCTTTCTGCGCGCGATATCAGGGTTCCAGTTCGGCCCCGAGGCGCCATGGCCGGCGAAAAACTCGTAAGCCTCGCGGCGGGCCACCTGAGCCTTGGGGACGCGGGCCATCACGACGTTCGGGGCAAAATCATAGGCGCTGCGTCCATCCTGCGAGACCACGTAGACGTAATCGTCGCGGGCCCCGGCATAGGCCGGGCCATACTGCACGAACTCGGGGCAGCCGAAGCTCTCGGCAAAGTGCCAATCCGCCCAGGTCCAGGTCTCGCCCTGATCCAACGAGACCGCCAGGCGGGAATGTCGCCAGTCATCGCCAACCTCGTAGTTTCGGACGAAGAGATAGAGCGCGTCCTCGACCATCAAGAGCCCGCTGGCCTTGATCCCCTTCTTCCCCCATCCCACGGGCGTGTCGATGTCCGTCACCAGGTCGGCAACGTGGAGATCCGGCGGCTGACCTTGCACGGTAGCAAAGGCCAAAGTGTAGTTCTCCGGCCGCGGAGCGAATCCATTGCCGTCACCGTACGAGGTGATGAACCGGTCGTCCGCGGACGACTGTCCGGTGGCGACCCAGGTGAGGGCCCAGTTGTCACCCGCCCGCTCGCCGCCGTAGCGAAGGATGTCGTTGTCCCACTTGAGCCTCGTGACCACCTCGCTGGGTGGATAGGGTGCTGCGCCGTGATTGTTGGCCATGAGTTCTCCTTAGCCTTGTCTTGTCCTGACTGGTCGTGTCCCCATTATACATGCTGGGCGCGATCCTTGCGAAGGTCCAAGCCCGAGCCCCGGCGCAGTCTGCCGGGGGGGCGGGCCACCTTCGCAAGGTTAGTCCGAAAGGCAACCGGACCCCGCCAAATGGCGGGGATGAGCCCCCGCCGTTGCGCGCTCACCCCCGCGGCCTCGTCCACGTAGACTGGGACATTGAGGAAAAACAACCGGATCAACTAGCCAACAGCGAGGTGACTATGTCAGGTGGTGACGTTACAGATCGGTCGTACGCGAGCAAGCTGGCCTTTCCGTCGGCCGATGCCCTGATCTTTGGCACGGCCACGAAGCCGGTGACCGCCGGCTATGGAGTCGTCATCGGGGGCGGGGACGTACTCCCCGAGGTGAAGTTCACGCTGCCGGCCATCCTGATCGAGCCCGGCACCCTCCCTGAGATCCACCGGATCTACCGAGAGATCGCCACGCAGGTACTGCAGCGCGCCGTGCAGCTATCACAGCCTGCGCTGGTGCTGGAGTTCGAGCAGCTCTACGAGATGACGCTCCATCCGGAGATCGGCGCCGCCATCACGGCGGATCTCAAGGAGATAATGGATGAATTCCATACGCGCTACGGCCTGCGGACCGCCCTGCGCGTCACCGTCGCCGACATCAGGGAACAGACGCGACCGCCCCAAATGCGGCAAGGTGCGCTGCTCGACAGCATGCTGGAGTCCTTCGATCGCTGTGCGGGGGCCGGTGCGGATATCCTGGCCATCGAGAGCACCGGCGGGAAGGAGGTCTCAGACCAGGCGTTGCTGGAGGGGAACATTGACGGCCTGGCCTACGCGCTGGGCGTTCTGGCGCCGCGCGACATGGGCTTCCTCTGGGACCACATCACGGCCATCGCCCGGGACCACGGCATCGTCTCAGGGGGCGACACGGCCTGCGGCTTCGGGAACACCGCGATGCAGCTTGCCCACCAGGGCATGCTCCCCAAGACGCTCGCCGCCATCGTGCGGTTGATGACTGCGCCACGCTCGCTGATGGCGGTGCTTCACGGTGCGACAGGACCACTGAAGGACTGCGGCTACGAGAACCCGGTGATCAAGGCCATCACGGGCGTGCCGATCTCCATGGAGGGAAAATCCAGTGCGTGCGCCCACTCGTCGCCGCTGGGCAACATCGCCGCCGCGGCCTGTGATCTGTGGAGCAACGAGTCGGTCCAGCAAGTCCGCCTGTTGGGCGGGTATGCCCCCGAGACGTTCGCCGAGATCCTGATCTACGATGCCCGCCAGATGAACACAGCGAGGAAGATGGGGCTCGCCCACCAACTGCGCGACATCTTCGTGCAGTCGGACCGCTACCTCGACCCCCAGGCCCTCGTCCTGGACCCGGCCGTGATGTACGCCGCGGGTGAGCGCATCGTCGCCGCAGGCGAGGATCCCTACACGCAGACGGTCGCGATGGCGCACTTTGCCGTGGAGACGATCCGGGGGGCAGTCGGTGCGGGGAAGGTCACGCTCGACAAGCGTGAGACACGTTGGTTCGAGCGGTTGAGCCGCGCGGTCGCCGAGCTACCCGACGATCCGGAGACATTGAGCCGCAGGCTCCCGCCGGCGTATCACGACCTCTTCCTGCCGGAGGCATACGGGCTAGGATAGCCTGTGTGGCCAAACGCGGGTGAGGTGCCGAGCACCTCACCCGCGTCTCATTCTCATCCCGTTGACGATCACCGCCAGCGAGGCGCCGACGTCAGCGACGATGGCCATCCAGAGCGTGGCGACACCCATGACCGCCAGCGTGAAGACCAAGGCCTTGATGCCAAGGGCAAAGGCCACGTTGGTGCGGATCGTGCGCTGCGTTCTACGGCTCAACTGGAGCAAGAAAGGTAACTGGCGCAGGTCATCGCCCATCAGGACCACGTCGGCGGTCTCCATCGCTTGGTCGGACCCCGCGCCGCCCATCGCGATCCCCACGGACGCCTGAGCGAGGGCCGGAGCGTCGTTGACGCCGTCCCCCACCATCGCGACGACGACCCCACCCTCGGATAGTTCGCGGACCGCGGCCACCTTGTCCTCGGGCAGCAACTCGGCCCGCACCTCATCGATGCCCACTTCGGTCGCAATCGCCTGGGCGACCGCAGCGCCGTCCCCGGTTAACATCACGGTGCGCACGCCCTCACCTCGCAGCGCAGCAACCACGCCGGCCGTTTCGGGCCGTGGCGTATCGGCAACGGCGAAAATCGAGCAGACGCTCTCGTCGTGGCAGACCATCATCACGGTCTTGCCCTCGGACGCCAGCCGGTCGGCGTCAAGACAGACGGCCTCGTCGTGTGGCATACTCTGATCGAAAAAGGTGTGGCTCGCGACCGTGATCTGGCGGCCGTTGACGCGACCCGTGACGCCCCTGCCGCTCAGCATGCTGACCTCGGACGACGGCAGCACGGCCACGTGCTGCGCTGCGGCCTCCTGCACCAGCGCCTTCGCCAACGGGTGCGACGACTGCATCTCGACCGCCGCCGCATAGCCCAGTCCCTGGTGCTCGTGCGACGTATCGTTACAGACCGTGAGGTTATCGGTAATGGTAGGCTGGCCCACCGTAAGCGTCCCCGTCTTGTCGAAGGCGAAGACCTGGACCCGCCCCAGAGTCTCCAGCGTGCTTCCGCCCTTGACCAATACGCCGTGGGCCGCAGAGTTCGTCAGTGCACTGACCACCGTCACGGGGGTGCTGATGACCAGCGCGCAGGGGCACGCAATGACCAGCATCTGCAGCGCGCGCATCAGCCAGCCGTGGTCACCCCAGAAGGGCTGGCCGAAGAGCAGCGGCGGTACAACAGCCACCAATAGTGCAACGCCCGCAACCACCGGCGTGTAGACCGTGGCAAAGCGGTCGACGAAGCGCTGCACCGGCGCCTGACGGGCCTGGGCCTCACGGACCAAGTCGACCATCCGGCTGAGAGTCGAGTCCTCCTGGCGACGGGTAACCTCGACCTCGAGCGCGCCGTAAGTGTTGATCGTGCCGGCGAAGACGTCGCTCCCCGGCGCCTTGTCCACCGGCATACTCTCTCCCGTGATCGCCGCCTGGTCCACAGCGCTGGTGCCGCTGCGCACGATCCCGTCGACACCCACGCGGTCGCCGGGCCGCACACGGACCCGATCCCCGAGGCGCAGTGCCTCCACCGGCACCTCCTCGACCGCGCCGCCCGGCCCCAGCCGCAGCGCCGTCGGCGGAACGAGATCAAGTAGCGACTCAAGCGCACCGCGGGATCGTTCAGCAGCGAAGCCCTCCAGAGCCTCGCCCAGCGAGAAGAGCACGACGACGATCGAGGCCTCCCACCACTCGCCGATGAGCACGGCACCGGTCACGGCGATGACCATCAGCGTATTGATCCCCAGCCCGTGCGCGATCCAAACTTCCTGGAAGGCGTGGAGCGCCACCGGTATTCCCCCGGCAAGGATGGCGAGCGCAAAGGCCGAGATCCACACGATGGGCGGGAGCCCGCTCACCAGCAATGCCAGCCCGATGAGCGTCACGCCGCCCGCGATCGCGGTCAGCGTGGTGTCGCGGGAACCGAGAAGAAATCGGGCGAAACCCATAGGGCCACCGGAAACGTGCGACCGCTCGCGCTCCGTCACCAGTTTGTATCCCGTCTCCTGGACGATCTTCGCCACAGGGGCGACGTCAAAGCCCGGGACACTCACCTCGAAGGAGAGCATCCCCGTCGCGGGATTCACCTCAGCGGCCTTGACGCCGTCAATCCGGCCGACCGCCGCCTCAATCCTCCCCGCACAGTCGATGCAGGAGAGTCCCTCAATCCGATACGTGAGTGTCTCAGCGCCGTCGTGACCCACAATAGGGGCGGCATCGTGCTCGCGGGTTGTGCTATGGATGTGCTGTGCCATCTGGACCGCCTCACTCGTGTTGAATATGTGCCAGGCCCTGCTGGAAGAGATCAAAGATGTGGTCGTCGTCGAGCGTGTAGTAAACGTGGCGTCCGTCCTTCGTGTTGCTCACCAACCGCATCTCACGAAGGGTCGCCAAGCTGGTGCGACACGGCGGAATGGGTCATGTCCAGCGCCGTCGCCAGGTCGTGCACGCAGAGCGCACAGCCCGCCAGCGCCGAGATGATCCTCACCCGCGTAGGATCGCTGAGCACCGAGAACGTCGCCGCCAGCCGGGCCGCAGTCGCCTCATCCAGCACCTCGACCGGCGCCTCGCCGCACTCGCGCTCCGTTATGTAGTCGCACGCCGCACCTCGTTCGATCACCGTCTCCATCTCCTGTGCTTCGCCTGATATATGAATGATCGCTCATATATTAACACCAAAGGAGGAGCGTGTCAAGGTGGAGACGCTGTCTGAATCACGGATTAAGCGGATTGCACGGATTTCACGGCTGGTGACGCCAAGGAAGGCGACTCATCACAGCGAGGCGCGAATACTACAGATCGAAGGTGAGCCAACTACGATGCCTGCAACCGTGCGCCGTGACATGGTATCTTCCGTTCAGGTCGCGAGATGGGACAAGCATAGCCAGCCGTGGAATCCGTGCAATCAGTTCGCTTCCGAGCGGCCAAATCCGTGATTCAGACAATCGGGTATATACTCACCGGCAGTTCGTGCCGCCTGCGCAGCGAAGAGAGGCTCGATGATGAGCGATCTTAAGTATGGGGACATCACCGGGAAGGTCCTGCACGCGGCATTCGCCGTGCACGGTGCCCTGGGCAACGGCTTCCAAGAAGTCATCTATCAGCGAGCACTGGCCTATGAGATGCGGCAAGAAGGCCTCGCATTTGCACGCGAGATCGAGCAGGAGATCTTCTACAAGGACCTACCGGAGCCCATCGGGACGCGGCGCGCCGACTTTGTCGTAGAAGGCAAGGTGCTGGTCGAGCTCAAAGCGTTGAGCAAGATCGAGCCGGTCCATATGGCCCAGATCCTGAACTATCTCAAGGCCTACCATCTGGAGGTCGGGCTGCTCCTGAACTTCGGCACTCAGAGCCTGACATACAAGCGATTGGTTGTCTGAATCACGGATTCTGCCGCCTAGAAGCGGACCGATTACGCCATTCCCATGGATAGAAGCAGTGTACGAAGGATGTCACTCGCCTCGTTGAGATGATGACGCGTCAAGCGCTTAGCGGGCCGTGAAATCCGTGCAATCCGTCCGCTTCCGAGCGGCAGAATCCGTGATTCAGACAACAGCGGCGACAGGGACAGCGGGAGAGTGACAATCCACATCGAACCCATGGTAGCCGGCGACTGGACCGAGGTCGCCGCGATCTATAGCGAGGGCATCGCCACCGGGAACGCGACGTTCGCTACGGCGCCGGCCGGGTCGTGGGAAGCATGGAACGCGGCTAGGGTGCCCGGGTGTAGCCTTGTAGCCCGCGAGACGGTAACCGGCGGCGTGGTGGGCTGGGCAGCCGCTGAGCCCGACCTCGTCTCGTGAGGTCTACGCGGGCGTGGTGGACGTGAGCCTCTACGTCGGCGCAGCGCATCGGGGCAAGGGCATCGGCTCGCGGCTGATCGCGGCGCTAATCGCGGCCTCGGAGGCCCACGGCATCTGGACGCTTCAGGCAGGCATCTTTCCCGAGAACGAAGCCAGCCTCGCCCTGCACGCCAGGCACGGATTCCGCCGGGTCGGCGTCCGAGAGCGAGTCGGCCACATGACGTTTGGACCCTATGCCGGACGTTGGCGCGACGTCGTGCTGATGGAGCGCCGAAGTACGGTCATCGGAGGTGATCCGGCATGAGCTTCTGGCAGGGACAACGAGTTCGGCTGAGGGCGATGGAGCCCGGCGACGCCGCGATCTTCTACGAGTGGAACCTGGACAGCGAGCGCGCCCGCAATCTCGACTTCCTCTGGCCTCCCTCATCTATGGCCTTGGTCGAAGCCCGGACGGCGGAGCAGTCGCTGAAGGGACGCCACAACGACGAGTACCTGTGGGTGATCGAGACGCTCGACGGTGCCCCGCGGTCGACGCTGCACGAGCATCTGGGCTTCGAGCTGGAGGGCGTGTTGCGCCGAATGGGCTACACGCGAGGCAGCTTCTACGACACCTGCTGGTACGGCGTCACGGCAGAGGAGTTTGAGACACGGTTCGGAACGCAAGCGAGGTGAGAATGGTGACGCAGCACAGCAGCTGCATCGCCCGGGGCCAAGCTTAGCCGCCCTGGTCGGCGTGAGCGCCAACGGTCGGTATTTCGTCGACGGAGAGGGGCGCCCCTCCTTCTGGCTGGGCGACACCCAGTGGGAGCTCTTCCGCCGCTATTCGCCCGAGACGGCGCTGCGGATTCTGAGGGATCGCCAGGCCAAGGGCTTCAACGTCATCCTGGTGATGCTGACCGGCGTCGACATGGCGCACATTGGCGGCGGCCCGGATACCCCCTACACCAACCTGGAGGGTCAGCTGCCGTGGATCAACAACGACCCCACCAGACCCAACGAACGCTACTTCCGCCACGTCGACGACGTGATCGGCCTGGGCGCCAAGACAGGCCAGACACTGGTAGTCGGTGTCTTTCACCAGTGGCACCGCGACATCATTACGGTCGACCAAGCCCGCAACTGGGCGCGTTGGGTCGCCCGCCGCTACCGCGAAGTGCCGAACTTGATATGGTCTATGTACCCCAGGGCCGAGGCGAGCTACGTCCCCGTCTGCCGCGAGTTGGCCGCGGGACTGCAGGAGGGCGATGCCGGGCGCCACCTGATCTCGGTCCACCCCGACCCGTCCGTCGCCTCTTCCAGCTTCATCCACGCAGAGCCATGGCTGGCCTTCAATATGATCCAGACCTGCATCGACTACGAGCGCATCCCGGAGGCGGTGGCCGCCGACTACGCCAGGACGCCCGTGAAGCCGGTGGTTATGGCGGAGGGTGGCTACGAGGGCGTGGAGTTCGACCGGCTGCAGACGCCACACGACATCCGCAAGCAGGCATTCTGGACGCAGTTGGCGGGCGCGCACCACGTCTATGGCCACAACGATGCGTGGACCTCGCCGCTGGCCTACGACCATTGGCTCGACGCGCCCGGCGCCCAGGACCTGCACACGTTCCGGGCGATTTTCGAGGGGCTGGACGCTTGGTGGTCCCTCGTGCCGGACCCCACGCTCTTGGTGGCCGACGGCGCGGACAACGCCCTGCGGGCGATGGCAGCTCGCGCCGCAGACGGGCATTGGGCCATCATCTATCTCAGCGAGCCGGGCACAGCGACCCTCCGACCGGATATCCCTGGCATGGAGAGCGCCGCGTTTTGGATCCACCCCTCGTCGGGTCAGAGGGTGCCTGCACGCGGAAGCGCGACAACTACCGGAATGGCTTTCACTTGCCCCGAAGGCTGGGAGGACGCGGTGCTGCTCTTCAAGTCACCCGGGCCTGGCAACGCCGGAGCGGTTACTCGGGGATAGGCCGATACGCCGTTAGGGTGCTGTCCGTAGAGGATCCCGTTCTCAAGGAGTTGACGATGCGTCGAAGCGCTCGAAGGGTGCTCACCGGGCCCCTTGTCGCCATGCTGACCGTGCTGGCAGCGTGCACGCAGGCGCTGCCGGAGGTCCGGACGCCGACCGCCATGCCCACCTCGCTCCCGGCGACCGCAACGAGACCCTCACCCGCCGAGGCACCCGCCGTCGAGGTTGTTGAGGACGCCGTCTACGCGCTGCCGGTTGCGGACTCGGCCAAGGTGCACACGCTCGATATCTACGTCCCAGCGCCCGCAAACGACGCCGGGAATCGCTCCTGTCGTCGTCTTCGCCCACGGGTTCGGACAGACCAAAGCCGCGATGGTGACGGTCAGTCGCGAGCTGGCAAGACAAGGGGCTGTCGTCTTCACCCCGAGCTGGCCAACCGACCCATCGTCGGCTGCGTCGTGGCGTGAGATGACCGAGGTCATGGCGTGCGCCGTCCGCTTCGCGCGGGCGAACGCCCCTGCCTACGGCGGCAACCCCGAAAACCTCACACTCGCCGGCTTCTCGATGGGCGGCGGGGTCGGAGCATTCGTGGCACTGAACGCAGACGACCTGGGTCGGCTTTGGGAAACCTATGCCGCTGGTCACGATGGCCCGCAGCAGCAGGCGGCGTGCGCAGCGGCGGATGAGCCCCTCGCCGTCCGGGCATTCGTCGGCATCGGCGGCGCCTACACGCTCGCCGACGGCTTCGCGCAGAGCAACCCCGACCTCTATGCGCTGCTCTCGCAGATGGACGGCACCGCGGGCCTCAAGATCGCGCTGCTGCAGGGGGAGTTCGATACGACCGTACCGGCACAGGTTGCCGAGACCTTTAAGGCCCGGCTGGAAGCGGCGGGCTACGCGCCCACCTTGACGCTGTACGACAGTGGGCACACCGTGCCCCGAGAACTGACCGTGCAGACGGTGATGGACATTTCCAGGTGACAATCGGAGCCACTGGCTTCCCACCCATCCCCAACCTTGCGAAGGTTATGCCCGAGCGTAGCTCGGGACACCTTCGCAAGGTTCTCCACCCAGAGAGGAGTATAGCGTGACAAGCTTGCACATCGGATTCCTGCACCCCGGCAACATGGGTATCTCGCTGGCCGCGTCGGCCCAGAACAGCGGGCACGTGGCCTACTGGGCCTCGGAGGGCCGCAGCGAGGCGACCCATGCCAGGGCCAAGGCTCACGATCTGGTCGACGCCGGGACACTACACGCACTCTGCGAGACGTGCTCGGTGATCGTAAGCATCTGTCCGCCGCACGCGGCGGAGGAGATCGCCACGGACGTGGTGGCGTGCGGCTTCCGGGGGCTCTACCTCGATGCCAACGCCATCTCGCCGGGACGCACGCTGCGTATCGCCACGGCGATGGCGGAGAGCGGCGCCCAGTTCGTCGACGGGAGCATCACGGGCGGGCCGGCTTGGGAGCCGGGGCGGACGTGGCTTCACCTGGCCGGACCCGCTGCCGCGCGCGCGGCGGCGTGCTTCGCGTCCGGGCCGCTTGAGACCGCCATCGTCAGCAGCGAGATCGGCCATGCGGCCGCGCTCAAGATGTGCTTCGCCGCCTACACCAAGGGGACGACCGCGCTGCTTGCGGGCATCCTGGCCACGGCGGAGGCCACCGGCGTCAGGGACGCCTTGGAGGCACTCTGGTCTCGGGGCGGGTCTGACTTCGCCGCGCAGACGCACAGTCGCGTCCGCCACGTCACCGAGCGGGCCTGGCGCTTCGCAGGGGAGATGGACGAGATCGCAGCAACCTTCCGCGAAGCCGGGCTGCCGGACGGGTTCCACGAGGCCGCCGCCGAACTCTATCGGCGCATCGCCGACTACAAGGACGCAGAGCCCCTGCCCGCACTCGACGAGGTGTTAGCGGCCCTGCGAGTTGACGACTGACCCGGCCACCCTGGGTCGATACGCTCCCCGCGGATCTTCGATTCACGGGGAACCACCGGCCATTATTCAGGTTCCAGGTGGATCTGCGTTTGTGTCGAATGGCACCCAACGCTTGATCCGCCGATCGACGACAGGAGGGACGTAACATGACAGAGGATCGAAGGGACGCATCGCCCGTCTACCTGATCACCGGGGCGACGTCGGGGATAGGTCTGGAGACGGCAAGGGCTCTCGCACGCCAGGGCGGCACGATCGTGATGGTAGGACATCGCCCCGAACGCGACGAAGCCATCGTCGAGTCGGTCCGGCGGGAGGCCGGCGCGGCAACGATCGGATACCTGCAGGCCGATCTCTCGGCCCAGGCCGATGTGCGCAAACTGGCTGTGGCCTACAAGGAACTCTTCCCCAGGCTTGACGTGCTGATCAACAACGTCGGCGCATACTTTATGGGCCGGCGCGTCTCGCCGGACGGCATCGAGATGACGCTAGCCCTCAATCACCTCAACGTCTTTCTCCTCACTTGCCTGCTCCTCGACGAACTCAAGGCAAGCGCACCCGCGCGCATCGTCAACGTCGCGTCGGACGCGCACCAGCGCTCAAGCTTCGACTTCTCGGACCCGCAGCAGGAGAAAAAGTACCGCGCCTTCAGGGCCTACGGCCAGTCGAAGACGGCCATGATTATGATGACGTATGTGCTCGCGCGCCGGCTGGAAGGCACCGGCGTGACCGCCAACGCGCTCCATCCGGGCTTTGTGGGGACGAACTTCTACCGCAACCTCGGCTGTGCCAGCGCCATCGTTCAGTTTGGCATCAAGCTGATCGCCAAAACGCCCGAGGAGGGCGCATCCACCGTGGTCTACCTCGCCAGCGATCCGGGCGTCGCAGACGTCAATGGGAAGTACTTCGTCAACAAGAAGCCCATTCGCTCCGCGAACTTCACCTATGACGAGGAGGCCCAGCAGCGGCTATGGGCGTGGACCGTGCAGATGGTGGGCTGCGGCGAAGGGTTGTAGTCGGCCGGGCGCAAATCGCCCATCCGCATCGGCTAGGGCCGCCGGCCGGTCGGCGAAGGCAATCTATGGACCCCGCTGCAGGCGGGGCCGCACCTGCACGATCAGGATGCCCACGGCTGCCACAACCAGGCCGGCAACCTCTCGGGCGTCCAGCCGCTCGCCGAGGAAGAGCCACGCGAGCACCGCAATCTGGATCAGCATCGTGTTGTTGATGATCGACGACTCCGTTGCCGACAGCACGGTGAGCGTATGGTTCCACAGCGTGAAGGCCAGGGCAGAGTTGACGATGGCCAACCAGAGGATGACGAGCCACCCTTCCAGCGTGATCGTGGGCCAGCCCTGGACGACGAGTCCCAGCACCAGCATGACAACCGCGCCGATGCCCATACTGATGCACGTTACCACAATGGGGGACAGCGTCTGCTCCCGGTTCACCCACCGCCCGAGGAGCGCGGCCGCCGCGTTCGCGCAGACCGTCAGCCCCGCCAACGTGAGCCCGAGCGCGCGGCCCTCCCAGGTCGTCCCCGTCGAGAAGTAGACCAGCGTCCCCACGACAAAGAGCGCGATGCCGGCCCACTGCAGCCGCGAGGGCATCTCGCGCAGGGTTACGATCCCGGCCAACGCGACGAGGACCGCGCTGAAGTTCAGCAGCAAGCTGAAGGTCACCGCCTCCAGGTGGGCCAGGGTGACGAATTGCCCACCCTGAGTTAGCGTATAGAAGACCAGGCCCAGCACCGCGAGCCGTCCCCACTCCCGGCCCGTGAGCGCGCGCACCCGCGCCCGGTGTCTGAACGTACCGGGCAGCAGGACGAGAAACGCGAGCGTATAACGGAGCCCGGCGAAGATCAACGAGGGGATTTCGGCGAGATAGCGCTTGATCAGCACCCAAGATGTGGACCAGAGCAGGGTCACGAGCAAAGCTTCGAGGATCGCGCGAACACGGCGTGACGACGACATCAGGGCACCTCCATCGGGTGATAGGCACGGCAAATCGCGTGCTTACCTAACCCCTCCCGGCTTTTATCCGATCAGGTGCTACGCGCGATGGCTGCAGATCCCTCCGCCCCAGGCGTGATCGACGCCAGAAGAATCGCGCGGTCTGCCAACCCCAACGGCTTCCCCGCGTCGTCCACAACCACGATCCACTTCCGCTCCTGCGGGATCATAAGCCGCAGCGCCTCGATGATCGTGGTGTCGGGGGGCGCGCTCAACGCACCTTCGGACATCAGGTCCTGTGCCCTAAGCGTGATCTGTGGCGGCGCACCGGTGCCGCGAAGCGCGGCAAGCAGCCCTCGATGGTGCGTCGTCGGCAGCTTGCCGATCACGTCGGCGTCGCTGACCAGGCCCACCACCCTTCCCTCCTCGCCCGTCACAATAAGCCGGTGCGACCCCGTCTCCACGAAGGTCGCGATGATGGCCTGAAGGTCGCTGCCCTGGTGGACCGTGGGCACGATCGGCGACATCACCTCGCCCAGGGTTCGACCCACAGGAGGAGAGTGCCGTCCGGCGCGGCGGCCCGGCTTCATATCGGCGACCTGGCAGAGGACGTCCACACGCGAGAGCACGCCCATGAGCTTACCGTCGCCATCCACGACCGGCAGCCGCTTCACGCCGCGCCGCGTCATTTGCCGCGCCGCATGGCCCAGCGACTCGTCGTCGCGGACGACAATGACAGGCTGGCTCATGATCTCCGAGACACGCTGAGAGGATCCCTCCAGCGCGGCGAGCTCCTCCTCGACCAGCGCCGCGTCCAGTTGGCGCGCCACCGAGAGTCGTTGGCGCAGGCCCGCGCGCTCGAGCAGATCATCGTCGGTCAGCATCCCGACGACTTTGCCGCGCTCGTCGACGACAGGGAGCGTCTTCACATTCCGCTCCAACATCAGATGCCACGCCTCGGCCACCGTCATGGCGGCGCTCGCAGAGATCGCGTCGCGCGTCATCACCTCCGAGACCGGGCGGTCGGCGGGCAGAGGGTTGAGGTAGCGGTGGGTGTAGCGCACGACCCGGACCGCTTCCAGCGTGATCATGCCCTCGCCGACCATAGGCTCGATCAGGTCAAGTGCCTCAGAGATGCGCGAGGGCGTATCGACGACCTCAATGCGCAGAGGCAGATCCTGAGAGAGCCGCAGGATCGCGGCCGTGTGGATCGCGCGTGAATGGGCGCCGAAGCCGGCGACGCCACGTATCACGGTGGCCCCCGCCAGACCGTGCACCTTGAGCGACTCCAAGATGGCTGCATACAGCGGCTGCCCGTGCCAGCTATCGCTTTCACCAATGTAGATGCACATCCTCTGTGCCTGCCCATCGAGCTCAACGTTGCCCATGTCCACCCCCTCAGACGATCCGGGCCAGCAGGACGCCAACGCCCACGGCCACCGCCCCGATGATCGCACTCTCGCCAAGGTTCAGCAAGCCCGTCCCCCATTGGCCCCCCAACATCAGGTTCACGCTCTCGTACTCGTAGGTGGAGAAAGTCGTGTATGCACCCAAGAAGCCGACCGTCAACGTCATGCGGAGGCGTGGGTTGACGAGGTATCTCTGGGTCGCCACCGTCATGATGAAGCCGAGGACCAGGCTCCCGGTCACGTTGATGATGAGCGTTGCGTAGGGGAATGTACTGCTCAATCGCTGCGACAGCCAGGCGCCGAACCAGTACCGCAGATTGGCCCCCGCCGCCGCTCCCAACGAGAGATACAGGATGTCCCCTAACGGCCCTGTCATCTTGATGTGCATCGTGTGTCCCGTCACTCCTTTGAACCGGTGAGTCGCTCGGAACTGCCGTGCTGGCGTCGACCCCGGGACGAGAAAAAGCCCCTACTCACGACCCCGGTCATGGCGTAGAGGCTATCGGTCTTCTCAACGGTAACCTATGGCCCCGCGAGCCGCATCGCTCCTGTGGACGATCGATTGCCAGTATACCCGGCACGTCCCGGAGGGCAACGCAGCGAGGGTGTACGCATCTCAGTCGCCGCCCTTGTAGAGACGCCCCGCCGGTCGCCGTCCGAGGCGCCGCGTCTTCCGGCTCCGCCTTGTGTGTGCTGCGGGCAGAATACGGAGCGGCGCCGGAATCCCTGAGATGCAGCGCGGCTTCGCGAGCTTCTGAGATCAAGCGCCCCTACTGGTCACAGGTACAGCCCTGAATCCGCCGCCGGCCCAATGACGCGCGGCGCATAGCTGTGCTACACTATACACAGGACGGAGAGCGAACCGGGTTGTGCCGGTCACTTGTCACGCAACATATGTGTCAGAGGAGGCGATCATGCTATCCTTATCAGACCATCTGACGTCCGAGTTGTCCTGGGTACAGCCGAAGGCGAGGCAGCGTACCTTCGAGCTCAAGGCAGGCGAAGCCCTGGTCGGGGGCCTGACCTTCGAGACGGCGTTTGGCTCGCTGGCTACGGCCACGGCAAATGGGCAGGCCTGGTCATTCAAGCGTATGGGGTTCTTCAGGCCCCACGTCACCGTGCGCCAGGCCGGCGGCACGGAGGAAATCGCGGTCTATCGGCCCAAGTGGAGCGGGACTGAGGGAGAGCTGACCTTCATGGAAGGGCGCGTCTACCACTGGCATGTCGCCAACTTCTGGGCAACTCGGTACGAGATCCAGGACGTGGAGGGCAGCGCCCTCGTCACCTATCGCTCAGGCGGTGTGGACTCGGGCGCGAAAGGGCTCTTCAAGCAGCAGGCGCTCGTGGATATCACCGATCTCGGCCGCACGTCGCCCGATGTGGGCCCCCTGGTGCTCGTCGGCTGGTATCTCATCGTCCTCCAGCAGGAGGACTCGGCCGCGGCAGCCATCGCTGCCACGTCAGCCGTAGGGTAGCGCAAAGCGCGGGAGCGCCATGAGGTCCACAACCTCTGGGGCCTGCCGCCAGACGGGAGGCACTGAGGAGGCGACGAATGGAAATGAACGAGACGTTGTGCGTCGCCGATCGCGAGGCGTGGTGCGCATGGTTGGCGGCCCACCACGCTGATACGGCGGAGGTGTGGTTGATCTTCTACAAGACGGGTACCGGCAAGCCAAGCTTGCCCTACGAGCACGCGGTCGAGGATGCCATCTGCTATGGCTGGGTCGACAGCCTGATCCAGCGAATCGACGACGAGCGCTACGCGCGCAAGTTCACCCCACGCCGGCCAGGCTCCAACTGGTCCGGGCCCAACCGCCGGCGGTTAGCGAAGATGCAGGCGGCGGGCCGTATGACGGAGGCGGGCCTCGCGGTGGTCGACTTCGACGAGACCAAGGACCCGGATGCAGGTCGGCTTCGGGGAGAGCCCGCGGTGCCTGACTGGATTCGGGAGACGATGCAGGCGCACCCGCCGGCATGGACTAACTTCGAACGGCTTGCCCCTTCACATCGCCGGCGGTATCTCGGCTGGATCACCAGCGCCAAGCGCGAGGCGACACAGCAGAGCCGCCTGGCAGAGGCAATCGGACTACTCATGAGGGGCGAGACCCTGGGGATGCGCTGATGAACAGGCCCACCGGCGTGACCACAGAACAGATCGACGCGCTGCTCGCCTTCCTGCCGGGCTTCGAAGTAAGGGGCCGCAAGTTCATCCGCAAGTGGCGTGGCGGGGATGGCACCTTCCCCTTCCCGGAATACGAGGAGGACGTCGTGGCCTTTTTTCGCCTGGCAGGCCGCGAGGTCTGGAGCGATTACGAGTACGAGCCCGCCACCGCGCACGAGATGCTGTATGACGATGACGTGGTCGCCCATGCGACACTCGACGAGATCAAGACGATGCTGACCTATTGCGTGCGGGGCGAGCGATTTGGCGATGGCCTCTGGGGACACGTACTCAAAGTCGGACGCGTGCAGGCACTGCTCAGGCGTTTGGCGGAGATCAGGGACTAGGGCCAGGAGACAGAGGCCGCTGCTGGAGATCGACCACGGCGTCGGCGAGGAGCCGGACCGCCAGCGGTAGCGCGGCCTCGTCAAAATCAAACTCCGCGGTGTGGTGCCCAAAGCCGCCGATATCCGCCCCGAAACCGATGCTGGTCGCCAGGCCGCCGCGCCCCTGGACGCGGCGCATCATGTAGGTGTAGTCCTCGCTGCCTCCGCCGGAATCACGCGGTCGCAGCCCCAAATCAGGCATACGGCCCACGATCTCGCCCAGCCGTCCGGCGAGGAGCGGGTCGCTGGTGGCGCTCTGTGCCCCGCCCATGGGCCGGATCTCCAGGCTGCAGCCGTACATCGCGGCGGCGGCCTCGAGCACACGGGTCACCGATGCCACCATGTAGCCGTTGAGCGCCTTCGTCGCCCCGCGTGTCTCCAGCACCAGATGTGCAGAGGGCGCGATGACATTGCGGCCCTGTCCCGCCACCAGACGCCCGACGTTGATACGGGTCACCCCGTCACGGTGCCGTGGGATCGCGTGAAGATTCAAGACGGCAGTCGCTGCCGCCAGCATCGCGTTCTGCCCTCCCTGGGGGTTGGCCCCCGCGTGCGCGGCCTCTCCGGTCAGCAGCGCGTCCAGTTTGGTCGTCGCAAGGAAACCTCCCTTGCCGGGCGCCACCTGCCCTACCGGCCAACCGCTGTAGAGATGCAGACCGAGCATCAGGTCCACGTCGTCCACCACCCCGGCCATGACCATCGCCTTCGCGCCGCGGACACCCTCTTCGGCCGGCTGGAAGACCAATTTGACCGTTCCCCGGAGCGAGTCCTGCAGCCCGGCAAGCACACGTGCCAGCCCCAGCCCAATGGCAGCGTGACCGTCGTGCCCACAGGCATGTGCCGCACCATCGTTGACCGAGGCAAACCCCTCAATCCATGGACGATGGCCGGCGGAATGGCTCTCGACCAGATCCAGGGCGTCGATGTCGAAGCGCAGGCCGATCGTCGGGCCATCGCCGCGCCCCAGCGTGGCCACGACGCCGGTGAATCCATCGCGGACGGCCTCCAGGAACTCGGCATCGGCGCCCTGGGCGCGAGCACGCACAAGCGCCGCCGCCAGATCGGCAGGGGTAGGTATGCCCATACGAGACGCCTCATCGATGACGTCCCGCCCCACCCTCACGTCCAGACCGAGATCGGTTAGACGGCGGGCGATCAGCGAGGCGGTGCGGAGCTCGCACCAGCCGGTCTCGGCATAGCGGTGGAAGTCCCTCCGGTCCGCGATGAGCGACTCCGTGACCTCGCTTGTGAGCTCCCCTATCCGCGCCTCAGACGCAGCCGGAAGCCCTGAACCTGGTTTGGCGGTCATGCAGTCGATAATAGCATCAAACGCCGGGGCGGGGAATCGGCGGCGGTGGAGCGCCTTTGCAGGTTGGACTGCCACCCATTTGTGGTATCATCTTTTGCATTGTCGACACACTCTTCTGTCGTCCTGCGGTGACCACTGCGGCGGGGAGTCTTCGAACGCGGCGCCTGCCGCGCAAACTAAGATGAAGGAGCACGCGTGTTATGAAGAACATCGCGCTGATCGGCGTCGGTTACGTAGGATTGGTGAGCGGGGCGTGTTTTGCCGATCTGGGAAACAAGGTAACCAGCGTCGATATCAACGAACAGCGCATCGCCAACCTCAACCGCGGCATGATGCCCATCTTCGAGCCGGGGCTCGAGGAATTGACCCGGCGCAACGTGAAAGCAGGCCGCCTCATCTTCACGACCTCGTATGAGGAGGCGCTCAAGGATGCGGATTTCGCCTTCATTGCCGTCGGCACCCCGTCGGACGTAGATGGGCAGGCCGATCTGCGATATGTACGGATGGCTGCCGAGTCCATCGCGGACGTGATGGACCACTATCTGATCATCGTGAACAAATCCACGGTGCCCGTGGGCACGGGCGATTGGGTCGCCGACATCATTCGCAGCCGCAGACACGACGTGCCCGACTTCGACGTCGTCTCGTGTCCCGAGTTCCTGCGCGAGGGGTCGGCGATCAGCGACTTCACCAGCCCGGATCGGGTGATCCTGGGCTCCACCAACCGCGAGGCCGCGGAGAAAGTGGCGCAACTCCACCTGCCGCTGCGCACGACCCTGATGATCACCGACCTCCGAACTGCGGAGATGGTCAAGTACGCTTCGAATGCCTTTCTCGCGGCGAAGATCTCGTTCATCAATGAGATCGCCAACATCTGCGAGGCGCTTGGGGCCGACGTCAAAGAGGTGTCGTACGGGATGGGGCTGGACAAGCGCATCGGCCCGGCATTCCTCGACGCAGGCCTGGGCTGGGGCGGGTCGTGCTTCCCCAAGGACGTCAAGGCCCTTGCCTCGATGGCTGAGGTGGAGAGCCGGCACCCGCACCTCCTTCACGCCGTGATGGACATCAACCGCGACCAGCGGCACTCACCCGTGCGCAAGGTCGAGAGCTTCCTCGGGCGCGATCTGCGGGGCAAGGTCGTCGGGATCCTGGGCCTGGCCTTCAAGCCCAACACCGACGACATGCGCGACGCGCCCTCCATCGACATCATCCGGAACCTCCAGCGCAGGGGCGCCTCCATCCGTGCCTACGATCCGGTGGCCATGGAGCGCGCCGCAGAGATCCTTCAGGATGTCGAGATGGCGCAAGATGCCTACCAGGTCGCCGACGGTGCCGACGCCCTCGTCCTCGTCACCGAATGGAACGAGTTCAAGAACCTGGACCTGGCGCGCATCAAGGCCTCCATGGTCCGGCCTGTCCTGGTCGATGGACGCAACATCTACGACCCCGCCAAGGTCCGCGAACTGGGCTTTGAATACACCGGCATCGGTCGGGGCTACGAAGGACGCGGCGTCCGCCATCCGCTGGACCAGACAGGCGTGCTCTGAGCGCCAAGCGATTGGAGAAATAACAAGCCGTGAAGCCACTCCAGACGACGTTGGGCAACGGGCTACGGGTGCTCGTGCAGGAAAGCTGTACGGCGCCCGTGGGCAGCTTCTGGATATGGTACCGGGTCGGAACGCGCAACGAACACCAGGGCATCACCGGTATCTCGCACTGGGTCGAGCATATGCTTTTCAAGGGCACCGAGCACTGGCCTGCGGGCACTGCGGACCAGCGTGTCTCGCGCGAGGGCGGCGTTTTCAACGGCCTGACGTGGTCCGACTTCACGACGTTCTACGAGACACTGCCGGTCGACAAGCTCGATCTCGCCCTCGATATTGAGTCGGACCGCATTCGGAATGCCCACTTCGTCGAAGCCGACGTTGAGTCCGAGCGCTCCGTGATCGTCAGCGAGCGCCAGGGCAGCGAGAACTCCCCCCTCTTCCTACTGAGCGAAGAGGTGACGGCGGCGGCCTATCGGGTCCATCCCTACGGGCACGAGACCATCGGGAACCGATGCGATCTCGAGACGATCACGCGCGACGACCTCCAGCACCACTACGACACCTACTATGTTCCCAACAACGCCATTGTGGCCGTAGCTGGCGATGTCGATACCGAGGAGGTCACGGCTGCGGTGGAGCGGGCCTTTGGCGACGTGCCCAGGGGCGACGACCCGCCGGCGGTAAGGGCCGTGGAGCCGGCGCAGCGCGGCGAGCGCCGGGTCATTGTCGAGGGCGCGGGTGAGACCCACTACTGCGACATCGCCTACCACATCCCGGCGGCGACCCACCCCGACTTCCATCCGCTGACGGTGCTGAATGCCATCCTGTCGGGCGGTTCCGGCTTCCTCGTGGGCCGCGGGCACATCACCAACCATACGAGCAGGCTCTACCGCGCTCTGGTCGAGGAGGAGAAAGCCGTCGACATCGATGGGAGCCTGAGCCCGACCGTTGATCCCGGCCTCTACCGCCTGACGGCCACGCTATGGCCCGAGGTGCCGCCGGAGACGGCCGAAGAGCGGATCGAACAGGAGATCGCCCGCCTGCGCGACGCCCCGGTGTCGGACGATGAATTGGCGAAGGCCCGGAGACAGGCACGCGCCCTCTTCGCCTACTCCAGTGAGAGTATCTCGAACCAGGCTTTCTGGCTCGGCTTCTCAGGCATCTTCGCCGACTACGATTGGTTCGCCACCTATCTCGACGGCATCGAAGCCGTGACCGCCGAGGACGTCCAGCGGGTAGCACAGACGTACCTTGCCCGGTCCAACCGTACCACCGGTTGGTACCTCGGCCAACAGAACGAAGGCTAAGCGATGCGGCAAACACCCTCTCTCCCCGGACCGGACGATACACGACGCAAGGTATTGCCTAACGGCGTGACAATCCTCGTACGCGAGAACTTCGCGAGCCCTGCTGTCGTTGTCAATGGGTACCTGCAGGCGGGTGCCGAAGACGAGACGGACAGTAAGCACGGCCTGGCGGGGTTCACCACCGACGTGATGCAGCGAAGCACGCAGCATCGCAGTTTCAATGCGCTCTACGAGGAAGTCGAGTCGATCGGCGCCGCGTTCGGCATCAGTTCGGGGACCCATCTTACCTCGTTCGGCGCCAAGGGGCTTGCCGAATACCTGCCGGTGCTCCTCGACATCCTCAACGACGTGCTGCGGGCGCCCGACTTCCCCACACGCCAGATCGAGAAGGTGCGCACCGAGATCACCACGGATCTCCACGAGCGCGCGCACGATACCCGCCGGCTGGCCGGGCTCGCGTTCTACGAGTTGGCCTACCCGCCGGAGCATCCCTACCACTGGAGCCAGATGGGCTACCCCGAGACGATCGCCGGCATCACACAGGATGACTTGATGGCCTTCTACGAGACGTACTTCACTCCGCAGAACATGGTCATCGCCGTGGTAGGCGGGATCGAGGCCGAGCGGGCGGTCGAGGCCGTGGAGAACGTCTTCGGCAGTTGGCATAAGACGCGTTCGGCCCGAGCCCCCGAGCCTCCTCTCCCGCCCCTGGCCGAGAGGAAAGAGCGACGGATGACCGTCTCCGAAAAGACACAGAGCAACCTCGTGCTCGGATGGCCTGGCCCATCGCGCGGCCACGAGGACTTCATCCCTTGCTTTGTCGCCAACACGGTGTTGGGCGTTTTTGGCATGTACGGCCGTCTTGGCAAGCGCGTGCGCGAGCAGCACGGGCTCGCCTACTACGTCTACAGCCGCCTCGACGGTGGTGGCGGGCCCGGTCCGTGGCGCGTCGCCGGTGGCTTCGACCCCCGAAACGTCCAGCAGGGCGTCGAGCTGATCCTCGATGAGCTGAAGGTCCTGCGGGAGCAACTCGTTCAGAAGGACGAGTTCGACGACATCATCTCCTATCTCACGGGAAGCCTACCGCTTTACCTGGAGACCAACGAGGGCGTAGCGCGTTCGCTGGTGAATATCGAACGCTACAAGCTGGGCCTCGACTACCTGCGGACGTATGCGGCGATGATCGGTGCCGTCACATCCGAGCAGGTGCAGGACGTCGCCCGGCGTTG
Source organism: uncultured Chloroflexia bacterium (assembly GCA_963751345.1). Lineage (GTDB taxonomy): Bacteria > Chloroflexota > Anaerolineae > B4-G1 > SLSP01 > PWVB01. Next base: position 92,305 of record CAVVUS010000047.1, on the reverse strand, counting down.
GCTCGATCTGGAGCACTATGCCCTGGCCATTGCTGGGCCGGATGCCGGTGAGGCGGAGACGGCGTGAAGCTGGCGACCGGCGTCGATCTCGTCGAGATCAAGCGCTTTGAGCGCGTCCTCGGGCGCTATGACTCTCGCTTTCTGAACCGCGTCTATTCACCCACGGAAGTGCGATTTTCCCGCGGGAGGCTCGCGGAGCTGGCCGCCCGGTTTGCCGCCAAGGAGGCTGTCTCCAAGGCACTAGGCGTCGGCATGCGGCTGATGTCCCCTGCGGGGATCGGCTGGCTGGAAGTGGAGACACTCAACCTGCGGAGCGGCCAACCCTACGTCGTCCTGCACGGGCGCGCCGAAGCGCGCGCGGCCGAGCTCGGCTTGACCACGTGGTCGATCAGCCTGAGCCACGATGGCGGCATCGCCATTGCCCAGGTCGTGGCCATCGGGGACGACTGAGGACTGGAGGTCACAGACATGCGAGCCGTCGTCCAAAGGGTCTCCCGCGCGTCGGTCACCGTCGACGACCGGGTCGTGGGCCGGATTGGCCCCGGCCTCCTGGTCCTGCTGGGCGTCGCCGGAGGCGACACCGAGGCTGAAGCGGCCTGGCTGGCCCACCGCGTAGCGAACCTGCGCATCTTCTCCGATGCGGAGGGCAAGATGAACCTGTCGGTCCAGCAGATCGGCGGCAAGGTTCTGACGGTGTCGCAGTTCACGCTCATCGCCAACACTCGTAAGGGATTCCGGCCTTCCTTCGTGCCGGCGGCCCCTCCCGAGGTCGCGGAGCCGCTAGTGGAGCACTTCATCGCGGCGGTTCGTGCGGAGCACCTGGAGGTCGAGACCGGCGTCTTCGGCGCCCATATGATGGTCGAACTGGTCAACGACGGACCGGTGACCATCCTCCTGGAACGGACTCCGGCCGAGGAATAGGTGGAAGAAGAGACAACCCTCTGGGCCTGGTTCCTCTTTTCGAGCGGCCTCCCCACGCTGCGAGCCAAGGAGCTCCTGCTTAGATGGCACGACGACGGCATAACGCCGGGTGACGCGCTCCGGGGATTGCCGGCAGGCGCTGCCGGCCTCGGGTTGACGTCGAACGAGGCCACGCGGCTGGCCGAGGGCTTCCGCAAGCAGTCGTCGACAGTCGCACCTCGTGTACCTGCCCTGACCTGGGTCGATCCCCGCTATCCGAGCGGGCTTCGGGCACTGCCGCTGCGACAGCGTCCGGCGCTCCTCACCTACCTCGGCGATCCGGATCTGCTGAACCGTCCGCTGATCTACTTTCCGCCGGCGGATCTCGACCCCGAGAGCTACGAGGCAGCTCGCGAGGCCATCAGCCTGCTGCTGGGCGAGGACGCGCTCCTGGGTGCCTACGAGGGGAGCCCCCAGGCAACGCTGCTTCTCGAAGAGATGGCCGCGGCAGAAGGTGAGGCCCTGCTGTTCGCGCGCTCGGGGCTCGCAGGCATTCCCGTGTCGACCGCCGAAGGCGATCCACGAATTGCCGAACGCCGCCTGATCGTCAGTCCGCTTCCGCCTGACACCGCCTACCAGGCCGCTTGGACCCCCCTCCTGCAGCGGGTGGCCCTGGCTGCCGCCGACCGGGTCGTCCTGACGGGCCGGGTCAGTGTGCCGCTTGATGTCGAGCCGGATGAGGTACGCAAACCCTTCGTTGCCCTCCCCGGCGCCGCACTCAGCGCGCCGGCCCCGGTCAGAGCGGCAGCCGACGTCCTGCGGGTCCGAACGCTCACCGACCTCCTGGACTGGCTGGCAGGCGACGTCCCCCTCTCATCCGCCGTATCCGCCGCCGAGGCGGCCGGGCAGATCGATTCTGAGCCCGTCTTGGAGCTAGGTCAGACCGACGTGGGGACACCCCTATCAGCGGATGACATCCTGGCGACGCTGCGCAAAGGGGGAAACGTCCCTGAGGCACTGCGCCGGCGGCTACTCGGCGAGGAGTGACGCGTCAAGGCGCGCCGATCAGCTCCACCGCATCGATCTCGTCCCACGTGCCGGTCCGGGACTCATCCAGATCGATGCGCACCGTCTTGACCGGCCCGGGCAGCGTGGGGACGCGGATTCTGAGGACTGCCGGGCACGGCTCCGTGTTGTCGATGCCTTCCCAGACGACCAGGCCGTCTCCCTCGGCGTCCATCAACGTAACCCGCGAGATCGCACCTGGGCCATAGCTCTGGTAGATCCGTACCTCGGAGGCGAAGACGGGGCGCGCGTAATCGAGTTGCAGCCATTCGACGCCATTGCCCCGCGCCGACGTCCAGGCTCGCGGGTCATCAGCACACCCATCGATCTCCGGTGCGCCGGTGGCCCGGTTTGGGCTCCAGTCGGGATAGGCATAGGACGAGCTGGCCGTTGCTGTGACGGCCCATTGGGATACCACCCCTGGCGTCGGCGTTGGTGGATTGACGAGGCTCACGCCCGGAACACCGCAGCCGGAAGCAGCCAGGACGAGCGTCGCGCTAGCTGAAACCTGCCCCAGCCACCAAAGTAAGCCGCTTCGCTTCATAAGCAGGTAATTGTAGCCTTCCATGCCTACAGATCAAGCGCAGGCCTATGCATCCCCAACCCATTTTATGTTGGATTGGTGAACAAATGCTTGACATATGGCTTTTTGAGTGCTAGAATCATGGTGAAACAAAATATTCCTCAGTTCAGTGGTATGGACTATGCGGCAGCAGTACGGCTGGATTGCGGTACATACAGTGGGAGGCCGACAATGTTCAAAGACCGTATACGGGAAAACTATGATGAGTTGACCCCTGGCTTCCGGAAACTCGCCGACTTCATCATGGACAGCACCCTGGACGTAGCATTTCTGACGGCAACAGAGCTGTCAAGACGAGTAGGCGTCGATCCGGCAACGGTTGTCCGATTCGCCCAGGAGCTCGGTTACTCCGGCTTCCGGGAGCTTTCAAGGGAGATCAAGCGCTATGTGCGCGATCGCGTCACGGCTTCCTACCGCAAGGTAGAGGAGGCAGGATCCACCGAGGAGACCTTGCGCGGCCTCATCGAGAACGCCCAGCAGAACGTCGAGTATTTCATCACCACCGATATGGCGAGCGTGGTCGAGGCCGTCGATGTCCTCAGAGAGGCAAAGAGGATCTGGTGCACGGGTGAGTACACCGGATACAACATCGCCGAATTCCTGGCGAAAAAGCTCGTCAGCCAGGGCTTCTCGGCCGTCGCCTTCGAACCGAGTATGGCAAGCACCGGCACCGCCCTGGCGCGGATGCAGGAAGGCGATGTGCTGTTGACCTTTGCAGGTAACGATCCCAGCATCGATGCTGGCTACGCCGTGCGGCTGGCCAAGGGGCTGGGTCTGAAGACCGTCACAATCACGGGTTCCGGCGTGGCTCTTCCGGCGCGCCTCGCCGACGTCACCGTCATCGTTCCACACAAGAGCCCCGCGGGCGTCCCCTCCTTCGGCCCTATGATGGAGGTCACCAGCCTCATCTGGGAGGCCTTGATGACCCCGGCCACAGAAGAGATGAGACGCCACGCCGAGGCGCTCCGCAAACAGATGGGCAAGCTGCTCAAGTTGAGGGCCGAAACGCCTGAATACGAGGTCGCCGGGCCACAGAATATCTGGAAGGAGAACGTTGGGCAGAGCTGATAGTCCGCGCAACCCAACTCAGCAATCAGGCACTGCTCAAAGCGTGCCTCTTGCATTACGCAGTGGCTAACCGGTTCTGAATGGCCCTGAACCGGGCAGACCGAACGAAGCCATACATCTAACCCAGCAAAGTAGAAAGAGGAGGTCGAACGTGTTTAAAGAACGCATTCGTGAGTATTACGACGCCTTGACCCCTGGCTTCAGGAAGCTAGCGGACTTCATCATGCAGAATACCCTGGACGCTGCCTTCCTCACTGCAAGCGAGCTAGCCCGCCGCGTCAACGTGGATCCTGCCACGGTGGTGCGCTTCTCTCAGGAAATCGGCTACTCAGGCTATCGCGAGCTCTCGCGCGAGATCAAGCGATACGTACGCGATCAGGTCACCGCGACCTATCGGGAGGCCAAGGAGGCCAAGACCGAGGAGGACGTCATCAACGTCATCCTCGACAACACTCAACAGCAGCTTCAGCACTTCCGCACGACCGAGACACAGTCCCTGGCCAAGGCCGCGGAGATCCTGAAGGGGGCAACCCGGATATGGGTTACCGGCGAGTTCACGTCTCACGACATGGCGGCCTGGTTGGCCAAGAGCCTCGACCCCACCGTCGGCATTCCCGCAGTCCATTTCCAGCCCAGCATCTCCGAGACCGCAGCCGCGGTCGCTCAGATGAACGAGGGCGAAGCCCTCCTGGCCCTGGCCATCGGGATTCCGGGGCTCGACACGGGCTATGCAGTCCGCCTGGCGCGGCAGAAGGGCCTTAAGACCGTCTGCATCACGAACTCGGGCACCGTCCTGCCGGCGCGTGAAGCCGACGTCACCGTAATCGTGCCGACCAAGAGCCCGATTGCAGTAGCCAGTTTCAACCTATCCCTGCTGATGGTCGGCGTGATCTGGGAGTCGATCGTCGCGGGCGAGGTCGAGTTGGCCGCTGAGTCTTTCACGAGTGTGCATGCCAACATGGCCGAGATTCTGGAGTTGCGGTCGAAGACAGAGGAGTACGAGGTCCCCGCCGAGGACGGGAGCTAGGTAGGGTCTCGTCGTCACCATAGCATGAGCGACGCCCCCGGCCTGTAGGCCGGGGGCGTCTTTGTGGGTCGCGCCTCTGTGCGACGCAGCGAGAGCACCTAGCTTCCCATAATCTGGCGTATGAACAGGCTCAGCCAGTAGACCAGGGCGAATAGCACGGTGAAAATCACCACCATCCCCACCAGCGAGACAGCGACGTTGAGTACGGCGTTATCTCGCTTGGTCAACCGTCTGCCGGCGGCAGCCAGGGCCTCGGAGCCTCCGATCAGGCCGCCGATCACGCCGCCCCATAGCGCAAACCGCACCAGGTTCCCCTGGATCCAGCCCAGTTGTAGCGCTCCGGCGCCGACCACCAGCGCGAGCCCACCCCCGATGAACGCTCCGACGAGCTGGCGTCCCCAGGTCTGGGGAGGCGTTGGGATGTCCTTCGGCTCATCGCTCTGCGGCTGATCACGCTCGTCTTCGTTCTGTTCCATCGTTCTCCTCCACCGACTGACCTGTCCTATCGCCATTGTACTTGCCCCCCAGACGGTGGCAACCTTGCGAAGGTTTCGGGACCTTCGCAAGGTTAGCCGTGGTCATCGTCCATCGGATGATCGGTGTTATACTGGCGGGCAGATGGTGATGTCCAAGCAATCCCAAACCAAGATCGCCCCGCCCATGCTGCTCATCCTGTGCAGCGCGTTCTCCCTCCTGGTGCTGCTCCACACGCTTGCCACGCCCATCTTCGAGGCCCCGGATGAGGTCTGGCACTATGCCTACGTGCGCTGGATCGCCGAAGGGCACGGCCTCCCGGCGCTCGACAACGATGAAAGTGGCGCCAATCAGGAGGTCGCCCAACCTCCGCTCTACTATGGGGTAGCCGCGGCGATCAGCCGCAGCTTCCGTGATGACGACCTCGCCACCCTTCTGAAACACAATCCCGGCTTCGGATACCAGGCGCCGGGCACGTCGGCCGATAACAAGAACATGCTCATCCACCTCCCGTATACCTGGGCGTGGACCGGCGCAGCGGGCGCCATCCATGCAACGCGGCTGGCGTCGTGGCTCTTCGGCTTGGTAGCTGTAGCCGCCACGTGGGGCCTCGCCTATGAGACGACCCGCAGTCGTCGCTGGGCTCTGGTGACTGCCTCGCTTGTGGCGTTCCAGCCGCAGTTTGTCTTTCTTTCCGGTGTGGTAAGCAACGATAGTGCTGCGGCGGCGCTGGCGACAGTCGGGCTGTGGTTCGCGGTGCGGGTCATGCGCCAGAGTACTGGCGTGCGCCAGGAGATTGGCCCACGGTCAGCTGGACCGCGGGCAGCTTGCCCCGCTGCATCTGCGGGGTCTCGCCCGCATGCGCTCGTCGTCAACTCCGGCATGGCAGCAGACCCTGCGCACTCGCCGCCCATCGCAGAGCGCGCGCGCCCTCCGTCCGACAATCCTGGGCACCCCCACCCCGCCGGCATGCTGGGGACCGCTGCCATCGCGGGTGTCATAGCGGGGCTTGGGGCACTGACGAAGACAAGCGTCCTGCCTATGGCGGGCGTACTCGCGCTGGTGATGCTATGGGCGGCGTGGCGCCGGACGGGGACCTTGCCACGGGGTCGCCGGGTGACGTGGATCGCCGGCGTCGCCGCCGTCTATCTGGCGGTCGACGGCGCTGGTCGGCGGTTGGTGGTACCTGCGGAACGCACTGCGCTGGGGCGATCCGCTTGGGCTAACGAGCCACACGCAGACCCTCTGGGGACGTGCTGAGCCTGCAACCCTCGTGCAGCTTCTGCCCGAAATCCCACTGCTCGCTCGGTCGTTCTGGGGCGCCTACGGTTGGGGTCACGTGACGTGGCCCACGGGTGTCTACGTCGTGCTCTGGGGCGTCACGCTGCCCCTGCTCGTGCTGGCCGCTGCCCATTTGTGGCGGTCTTGGGGAAAGTCGGTAAAAAACCACAGCGCGCTGCGACCACGGACAGACGCGGATCTTGCCACGCTCTCGGGCACGCTATCACTCCTTTGGCTGTTGGGAATCGCCGTAGCCTTGGTCCATTGGATGCAGGAGGTGGAGGCCCCCCACGGTCGCCTCCTCTTCCCGGCCCTGGGTGCCTGGGCACTGCTCGTGGGCCTCGGCTTGAGGCAGTTGGTCGAACGCCGCCCGCAGATCGGGAAAGTCATCATGCGGGCGCTCCCCGCGGGTTGCGCCGTGCTGGCCACGCTCGCCCCAGGCGCGCGCATCGCGGCGACCTTCGCGCCCCCACGCCTGGAATCACCGGCAGAGGTCAGCGCCGCCTGCACGGCGCCCACCGACCTGCGCTATGACGGGCTGGCCCAACTCCTCTGCGCAGAGGTCAGCCCCGACCGCGTAGCACCCGGCGGCCAGGTGAGTGTCACGGCGTGCTGGACGCCGCTGGCGCCCATGGATCGGGATTACACGGTCTTCGTGCACTTGATCGGCCCGCAGGAGAGCCGTGTGATGGAGCGGCATACGTATCCCGGCCTCGGCAAGTACCCCACCAGCGCGTGGGTGCCGGGCAAGGCCTTCTGCGACACCTACACCGGCGAGGTTGCCGGGTGGGCCGCGGCACCGATCCGCTACCGGGTAGAGGTCGGCCTGTTTGATGCCGAGACCGGCGACCGGCTGATCGCCCACGACGCGGACGGCCACCCCCTTGACCCACCGGTGGTCGGCGAGATAAGCGTTGTGCCTCGCGACGGCGAGCCGTCGGACCTTGCCCAACCCACGCCCACGTCCTTTGACGACGGTATCACGCTTACCGGATACCAGAGCCCCGGCGCGGCACGGCCGGGGAGCGAGGTCGACGTCACACTGAACTGGGCCGCGACCTCGACACCAACGCAGGACTACGTCGCCTTCGTGCACCTCTGGCAGCCGGGCGCCCCTTCCCCGCTGGCCCAGGAGGATAGCCAACCACGGGCAGGATGGTACCCGACCTCGGCGTGGCGCGCCGGCGACGTGATACCGGATGTCCATACGTTGCACCTGCCTGCGGATCTGCCGCCGGGGGTCTACCCTTTGTGGGCCGGCCTCTACCGCCCTGACGACGGCACACGATTGGCGGCCTTTGGGCCCGATGGGCAGCTGCCCGACGATCTTGTGCCCCTCGGCACACTGCGAATCGAAAGCAAGTAGGCACTACGAGCCCTAACACATAACAGAAAGGAATCTATGAAAAAGCGCACGATCCAACCGTTCCGTCCCGTCTACCCCTCGCCTGCCGGACTGGTCACCTCGATCAGCGTCGACGGGAAACCGAACGTCCTCACCCTGGGCGAGATCTTCAACGTCAGCATCGCGACGCCCGTGATCCTGGGGATCGCTATCCGCAAGGAACGCTACTCCCACGAGCTCATCAGCGCGACACGCGAATATGTGGTGAACCTGCCGACCGCTGCGATGGTCCGGGCCGTCGATCTCTGCGGCACCATGTCGGGGCGCAACGTCGACAAGTTTGACGTGCTTCCCCTGACGCCCGTGCCCGCCGACCACGTACGCCCCCCCCTGATCGCGGAATGTCCTGTAAACATCGAATGTCGCGTGATCGGCATCCAGGAAATCGGTGACCACGATCTCTTCCTCGGTGAAGCCCTGGCCGTGCACGTCGCTGAGGACGCGCTGGATGGGGAGGGGCAGGTGATTGTGGAGACCCTGGATCCGCTCTGCTATCTCCACTCGTCGTATTGGGCGCTGGGCAGACGGCTGGGACGTCACGGCTTCTCGCGCCGGTAGCTCGCGCTCGGGAAATCCCGCGAAGGTTTCGGAAGCCCAGCAAGGTTCGGATGCTGAGCTCGGCGCACCTTCTGTGGTACAATGAAGCTCGATTCGGCAGAAGTGCGCGAGGAGTGGACGAATGACGACCGATCGAGAACCCATACGTGTGCTGATCGTGGACGACCACGCGGTCGTGCGCAGTGGTCTCGGCGCCTTCCTGATGGTCTACGACGATTTGGTGCCCGTCGGCGACGCCGCCAGCGGTGCCGAAGCCATCCGTATGTGCGAGAAGTACCACCCCGACGTCATCCTGATGGACCTCGTGATGCCCGGACTGGACGGGGCGGCCGCGACGAAAGCAATCCGAGAGCGGTGGCCCGACACGCAGGTCATCGCCCTCACCAGCTTCAAGGAGCAGAACCTCGTCCAGAGCGCGCTCCAGGCAGGTGCGATCGGCTATCTGCTCAAGAACGTGTCGGCAGGCGACTTGGCTGACGCCATCCGGTCGGCCCGAGCCGGCCGCCCTACCCTGGCGCCCGAGGCAGCAGAGGCCCTGATCCAGGCGGCAATGCACAGGCCGACGGTGGGCGAGGATCTGACGGAGCGCGAGCGAGAGGTCCTGAAGCTCATGGCCGAAGGCTTGAGCAATCCGGATATCGCGGAACGGCTCTTTGTCAGCCGGTCCACAGTGAAGTTCCACGTCAGCAATGTGTTGAGCAAACTCAACGCCGATAGCCGCACCGAGGCCGTGGCCATCGCGCTCCAGAACGACCTCGTCTAGCCCCCGGGCTGCTCCGCCTCCCCACGCCACACGACAGCAGGCACCTGTCCAACCGACCAGGTCCGGGTCTCGCCACGTGTCCAACCTCGTTTCCCGCCATTGGCAGGGCGCCACAACGATCACCAAAGGCTATCCTTGAAGTAGAAGGAGGATGGGCCGGGCTGGGTGAGGTGTAGAATGCGAGTGCTGATCGCGGATGGTGCGCCGAAGGTAAGATCGGCCCTCACGCTGTTGGTGCGGCAGCGGCAGGAAGGGGCCGAGATCGTGCAAGCAACATCAGTCGCCGACTTGGACAGACTGGCTGCCCTCCCTCAGATCGATGTCGCGCTGGTGGATTGGTCACTGCCCCGAGGCGGCGGCCGTGCAGCGGCAGCGGCGCTGCGACAGCGTTGGCCCCAGGCCTACATCGTCATCCTGAGCGGTCGACCGGAGGCAGAGGACGACGCGCGCTCGGTGTGTCCGGACGCCTTCGTCAGCAAGGGCTATCCCCCGGATGATCTGGAGGAGATTCTGGATCGCATCGCCGACTGCAGCGTCGGTCCGGCTAATTGGGTGACGGTACATCCGCTGGTGCCTCGACAGGCCTGTCGCCTCGCGGAATCATGCGTCTAGCGCTGGGTACAGGCTGCTCGTTACTCCCGGCTATTGTCCGCGCCGGACGGAGAGGTAACATTAGGATCTATACATGAACCGACGGAGTTATTGAAGGATGAAAGATGCTGTTGTGAAACCAAGTCAGCCCAGGCTTCTCACTGCGCTCCTGACCGTGAGCGTCATTGCGGTAATCATTGTCTGGGCGGTGACAGCCCTGACCAATGAGGACCCGCTCTGGTTTCTCCACCGCTTTGATGCGCGGGCAGAGGCCATCGTCATCTACTGGGACGGCGAGACCGTAACGCTACATCCCGGCGACCAGGGCTATGACCCCGTGATGGATGCCTTCGCGGAGGCCGTCTCACAGCCGGCAGGTTTTGAGTGGCAGGTGGCGTTGTCGGAGCAAAGCATCGACACCTACCGCAGCAAGGCCCGCATGCTTGAGGTCAGGTTCGCCGAGCCGGTGCAAATTCACACACGGCACCCGTTCCTGGAGGCAGCCACCTACCTCATCCCCCTGGACGGAACGCACGCACGATGGCGACGTGTCTTCGCTTTCCCCGGGTACGTCCCGTACACATCGGGGCCCATCGATGCCAGCCCCACCACCTTTGATGCACTCGTTCAGGCTACAGAGACGGCGGTTACCCAGAACGTGACCGCTCAGGCCCCAGACTGATCACGAGTTGCCTTGATGAGGCCGAGCTGCTGCAGCCCGCGCCAGGCAGGACCGGCGGTTAGCAGGTTCACGATGATCATGCAGACAGCGGATGTCAGGCACCAGGCGCAGGTTGCGCCGATGACGAAGGGTTCTAGGAAGGTTAGGTAGATCGAGAAGGCGAGCCCGATCAGGGCCATCGCGAAGACGACCGCCGAAACGAGGTCCGACATAGGCCCGCGGATCCACGACACATAGATGTGGCCCAGAAGGATCCCGAGATAGCCGATCAGCCCCAGCACTGCCACCGGGAGGAAGCCAAAAAGAAAGGCGTACTCGCTCTGCTGGACCGAATTGCAGTCACCGATAGGCCCGCAGATCGCTGTATTCCCGGTGGTCTCCACGTAGGTCAGATACGCGGCAGCCCCCGTGCCGATGAGGATCACAACCAACAACCCGATCGACCCCACGCGCTTGGCCCACGCCATCTGCCATTCCCGCGGGCGGATCACCGCCACAAGCGTGGCGAGCAGTACGATCAACACAATGGTGGCGAGGATGTTGCCGGCGAGGTCGCGAGTGTACCGTGCCCCAACCGTCGCCCACAGACCCTGGCTCGACGCAGGCTCGCCGGACGACTGGTTGGCGATCGCTGTATCGATGCCGGGCAGGTCGGGCCACCCTACACCGCCCTCTGCCAGGTACTTCTCAATAAGCGCCGGGAACTGCTCCGGGATCTCCTGCGATCCAACCAAGTTCTCGCCATCGACGATCAGCGTCGGCACCCCGACCCGCGGGGGATTGCCGCGGGAGAGATCGTAGGTCGCGAGGGCCGCCTGCCAGAGCGCATCGCCCTGCGGTGTCGTCGTGTCGATCTCCAGGATCACCAGCCTGTCGCCGTACTGCTGTTGAAGCGGGGGAAAACCTCCGTCAGCACGTAGTGGCAGTGAGGGCAATCCGGGCGATAGAAGAGCACCGCGTCGACTACATCTGCAGCAGCGGCCCGGGGCGATGCACTGACAGGGCCCTGGGGCAGGGCCGGCAGCAACACGATGAGTACCACCAAACTCAGCAACCTACGCATGCGATAGCGCCTCCGGCATTGAATGTCGTTGCGGCGGACTATAGCACATCCACGTCCGGATTACAACCCGTTGTGCCCCTTGCGGAGACGGTGAAGGCCCCTTTCCCCCGGAATCTTCCGCTTGACATATCTCCGGCGTGCAACCTATTCTTGCGACAGCCGTAACATGTAGGAGAGCCGTCAGACCACTTCCCTATGGTGTGCCTGGGGCCCACGATCAACCGCAATCACGGAAAGGAATAGGCTATGTCGAGCACCAAACGCAAGAACGTCACGTCGGGCATCATACTCATTCTGATCGGGTTGGGTTTTCTGGCCTTCCAATTGGTCCCCTCACTGCGAATGTGGGCCGGCCAGGAGTTCGCGTGGCCGGTCTGGATCATGCTGGGAGGGCTCGGTCTCCTCCTCATAGGCGCCCTCACCGGCACCGCTGAGATGTTCATCCCGGCGTGCATTGTAGGGGGCATCGGCGGCATTCTCTACTTCCAGAATGCGGGGCTGATCACGTGGGAGAGCTGGGCCTATCTGTGGACGCTGATCCCTGGGTTCGTCGGCATCGGCATCTTTCTTGCCGGGCTGGTGAAATGGAACAGACGGGAGATCGTCGACGGCCTCCAGACCGTGCTCGTCAGCGCTGTCCTCTTCCTGATCTTCGGCTCGTTGATGGGCAGCATGTTCGGCTACTTCCCCTTCGGATTCTACCTTCCCGTGCTGCTGATCGCCCTTGGCGTCTTCATGTTCATCCGCGCGGTCCTCGATCGCCGCCGCTAGATCCGGACCATCCGAAACATCATCGCAGCGAGGAAGCAGGAGGCGTACTATGCGACGGAGTGCGACTTGGGGACTCATCGTGGTGGTCTTCGGGGTGCTGCTGTTGCTGCAGAACCTCGGATACCTCGATTTCCTGGGGATCAGCGTGTGGCAGATCTTCTGGCCGTTGGCCCTGATTGGGATAGGTGTGGGGTTCTTGCTGGGCAGTCGGGGTGGCAGGTATGTGGGCGAGAGCCGGGAGTTCGCCGTCGACCTGGAGGGCTCCACCAAGGCGAACATCGAACTCAACTACGGCGCGGGCGAGCTGCACGTGACCGGCGGCGCACCGGAGGCCAACCTCCTCAGCGGCCTCTTCGAGGGCGGCCTGGAAGAGAACGTGCGGCGGGGCGATGGGCCGACACGCGTTCGCCTCTCGTCGCGCAGCGCCATCTATTGGCCGTGGCAGTGGAGTCCCGCCATCCGGCGACGCTGGACGGTCCGCCTCACCGATCAAGTGCCCCTCGAGTTAGTGGTGAAGACCGGCGCAAGCGACTGTCACTTGGACCTGGAGACCCTCAGGGTCACCCGACTACACCTCGAGTCCGGCGCCAGCTCAACCGAGGTCACACTCCCGGCACGCGCAGGTCACACAGAGGTCAGCGGGTCCAGTGGTGCCGCCTCGGTCGTTTTCCGGGTGCCCGAGGGCGTGGCAGCCCGCATCCACACCCACGGGGGGCTCGCTAGTTTCACCGTCAACCATCGGCGCTTCCCTCGCGAGGGCGGCGTCTATCAATCTCCCGATTACGAGACCGCCGAGAATCGGATCGACCTGCAGTTCGAGATGGGTCTCGGATCGGTCGATGTTCGCTAGCCTGGCGGGGCCAACCATCTACTAGATTTCAGGAGGTAATACGATGAGACTACTACGCTCACGTGTGTTGTGGGGACTGCTGCTCATTCTTGTCGGTCTGCTCTTTCTGCTCGAGAGCTTGACCATCATCAGCCTGGGCGGCGCCTGGGCGTTCCTCTTCGCGGCCGCAGGCCTGGTCTTCGGCTACATGGTCATCGAGGATCGGGAGCGATGGTGGGCGGTCATCCCGGCGATGTCGCTGCTCGGGATTGCGGGCCTCATCGGGCTCTCAACGCTCTTCCCGGTCGCCGGCGGCGATCTCGGGGCAGGGGTTTTCCTGGGCGCCATCGGCCTCAGTTTCTGGATCGTCTACCTGATCACGTCGCGAGAGCAGTGGTGGAGCATCATCCCCGGAGGGGTTCTGATCGCGCTGGCCGTGGCGCTCGGTCTGCAGCCACTGATAGGCGAGGACGCCTTCGTTGGGATCTTCTTCGGGGGCATGGGGCTCACCTTCGCCCTGGTCTATCTCCTCCGGACTCCCGACAGCCATATGGAGTGGGCGCTCATCCCCGCGGCTATCCTGGGCCTGATGGGCGTGATCTTCCTCGGGATTGCCACGCCCTATGCGAACCTGATCTGGCCGGTGGCCTTGATCCTGGTGGGCGGCTACATTCTGCTGCGGAACGTGCGCAGGTAAGTAAGGCAGCAAGCGCCCTGGGTGCCGGCAACTCGCACTGGCGAGACGCCGCTAAGCAAACGCGCAGGTTGGCCGGGAAGCCAACCTGCGCGTTACACACCCTACCTGATGGATGTCGGCCGTCAGACCGACGCCTCTTGTTCCTCGCCCGGCATGACCACTTCGCGCTTGCTCCGCGCGATGGCCCATACCACTGAAGCCAACAGGACAGCGACCACGATGTAGAGTACTATTCCCGAGCCCTTATCATACTCGACGATGATCGGCGCCACGATCAGGCTGACCAGGTTCACCACCTTGATCATCGGGTTCAGTGCCGGGCCGGCGGTGTCCTTGAGCGGATCACCCACCGTGTCACCCACGACACTCGCCTTGTGCCGCTCCGAGCCCTTACCGGTATTACCGGCCACGTCGCGCGGCTCGTCCTCGATTACCTTCTTGGCGTTGTCCCACGCGCCGCCACCGTTGGCCATAAAGACCGCGAGCATCTGACCACTGAGGATGATGCCCGCAAGGAAACCGCCCAGAGCCTCTACCTGCAGAACCAGACCGACCACGATGGGCACGACGACCGCAATCGTAGCCAGCGGGATCAGCTCTTTTTGTGCCGCAACCGTCGAGATGCCCACAGCGCGGGCGTAATCAGGCAACACTTTCCCCTCCATCAAACCGGGGATACGGAACTGGCGACGGACCTCTTCGACGATCAGGCTGGCTGCACGGCTCACCGCGCGGATCGAGAGCGAGCTGAACAACCAGGGCAGTGCGCCGCCCAACAGCAGGCCGATAAAGACCCGAATGTTTGACACGCGGATCGCTTCCAGCCTATCGGCCAGGTCGACACCGAGCTGTACCTGCACGAGCTCGACGTCGGTGATGAACGAGGCGAATAGGCTGACGGCGGCAATCACTGCAGAGGCGATGGCGATGCCCTTCGTGATAGCCTTGGTCGTGTTACCCACCGCATCCAGGTCGGCCAGAATCTGGCGCGCCTTGAGTGTCTCTTCATCTTCCATGCCGTGCCAGGCCATCTCGCCGATGCCATTCGCGTTATCGGAAATCGGCCCATAGGAGTCCATCGCCACGTTGTTCCCGGTGTGGCTCAACATGCCGATGCCGATCATCGATATGGCGTACAGGACGTAGGTCAGGCTGGCATACCCCCCATACAGCATCAGGGCGAACACAAAACTGACGACGATCGCCACGACCGCCCACACACTGGACTCCATCCCGACCGCCAGGCCTGTTAGAATCGTGGTAGCGGCGCCGGTCCGTGTGGACTTGACGATCTCCTTGACCGCTTCGTGCTTGGTCGAGGTGAAATACGAGGTCAGGGGATTGAACACGATGGCCAACCCCACGCCGACCGTGGTCAAGGCCGCCAGCTTCCAATCACCCGCGTACAGGATCGCTACCACGAACGAGAAGACTATCGTGTTGACGCTGGATACCTCGTACGAGCGGAACATCGCTTCCTCGGCGTCGTGCGCGCGGAGGAACTTCAAGGGGAAGTTCTGCCAAACCGGCACGGTGAACGTGCCGAAGATCGAGCTGATGACGCCGATGGCGCGGATGATGAGCGGGTACACAATCCACTTCAGGCTGTGGCTCGGGTCGAGCGCGATCAACGCCAGGCCCAGGATCAGAGCCGAGACAATCGTGACCTCGTAGCTCTCGAAGATATCCGCAGCCATCCCGGCGCAGTCGCCCACGTTGTCGCCGACCAGGTCGGCGATGACCGCCGCATTGCGCGGGTCATCCTCGGGGATGTCCCTCTCAACCTTGCCCACCAGGTCGGCTCCAACGTCGGCCGCCTTGGTGAAAATACCGCCACCGACGCGCATGAAGAGCGCCAGCAGTGTGCCGCCGACGCCGAAGCCCAACAGTACATCGGGCGCAGCCTTGCCGAAAATGATGAAGATCATCGTGCCGCCGAACAGGCCCAGACCATCCGTGAGCATCCCCGTGATCGTGCCTGCATAGTAAGCGATCGTCAGTGCCTCATTGAAGCTGCGCCGCGCAGCCGAGGCTGCCCTCACATTCGCCTGGATGGCCATCCTCATCCCGAGTTGACCGACCAGGAGCGAGAACGAGGCTCCCATGATGAAGGCGACACCGCGGCCGATCGCGACGACAATATGTGCGTTCTGCCCAAACTCCTGGGTCGCCTCAGCCGTAGGAGGCACAATGTAGACGCTGAGGAAAAGCACCACGGCCAGCACGCCGACCAGTGGCAGAATGCTGTTCAGCTGTCGCTTGAGGTAGCTATTGGCGCCGATGCGGATAGCATTCCACACTTCCTGCATCTTTGCCGTGCCTTTGTCTTTGTCCAGAACCCTCCCACGCAACAGCCATGCGTATACCAGGCTGATCGCCGCGACGACCACAACGCCCATAATGGCAAGCTGCTCGAAGTTATCGAGGCCATGCCTGGCCAATCCAAGAATGTTCATCTCCTATCTCCTGTGTGAATAATCGCCGACATTAAGGCTGCAAAAGAGCCACTGTCTGCATAACAAACAGTGGCCTTCGGCATGCTATTATACGCACGATGGCAAACGGTCAAGCGAATACATCAACGAATTGACACATGCGCTGTATCGCATAGGATAGGGGTGTTACCGTGTCCATTTCATTCTACCGAAGAGGAGGTTATGCGTGAAAACGACAGAGGATCTTCAGGCCGCTTTCGCAGGCGAGTCTCAGGCAAACCGCAAGTATCTGGCGTGGGCCAAACAGGCCGACCGTGAGGGGCATCCGGGCATCGCACGTCTCTTCCGCGCCGTCGCGGCCGCTGAGACGATCCATGCACACACCCACTTTCGCACCATGGGCCAGATCAATGCCACGGCAGAGAATCTCAAGGCAGCGATTGCAGGAGAGCACTATGAGGTCGTGACGATGTATCCGGACTTCATCGCAGATGCCCAGACCGAGGACCAGGCGAAGGCCGAGCGATCGTTTGAGTGGGCCTGGGAGGTAGAGAAGGTGCACGAGCAACTCTACACGCAGGCGTTGCAGCAGATCGAGAACGGCGACGAGCCCAAAGAGTTGACCTACTGGGTGTGCAACACGTGCGGCCATACTCACGTGGGCGACACACCGCCGGAGCGCTGCCCTGTGTGCAACACCAAGGTATATACGCGCGTCGACTGACTTTGCAGCACGGTTGTTACACCGCTTGAGGTGCCAGGAGCGCGCACGACGAAGTTCCGTCGTGCGCGCTCTGGTATCAGACGGCCGGGTGACACCCCGGCAAAGGTTGCAGGGATCTCTCCAGAAGATACGCGAGCGGAGGTTCCGTGGTACACTAGGCAGCGAGGCACCTCAAGGTGAGAAGGATGCGACGAAGATCCCGGCTCTCGGCCGTACGCCCCCTGTTGTCGCGGGGGCAGACGATTCTGGCGGTGACCCTGATTCTCCTGGTCGTCGCGCTCGCCGGTGTCGTGGTGCTCGCCTACATCAACATCAACACGGCGGCCTCCTTCCAGTCCGCCTATGTGCTCACCAACCTCGCCAACGTGCAGCGGGACGTCATCGAGCTCCACGTTGAGACGAACCGAGTTCTGCGAGATCGGTCGCCGGATCTTTCCTCGCTCCGGACGCTGCGTGACAACCTTGAACGACAGATCGAACTGGCCCGCGCGGAGTCCTCCAACACCCCCCAGGTCTCGAGTGATCTCCGCAACCTGGAGATGCTGCTGGATCACTTCGACTACGAGATCGGGCGGTTGGCGTCCAATCCGACCGAGATCCAGTTCCGGACCACTTCCGATCAACTGGACAACGTGCTTGGATTGCTGGATAGCCAGACGGAGACACTCTACACCGTCAAGGAGCGGGAGTTCTACGCAGGCATCGATCAGGCACTGGAGCTGCAGCGGACCTCGCAGACACTGACCGTCGGTATCGGCGCCCTGTTACTGGTCTTCGGCGTTTTCCTGGTCGTATCCATCAGGCGCAGCGTCAGCGGCGAGTTCGAACGGGCATACCATCTCCTGATGGCCGAGGTCACCGAACGCCGGAGGGCCGAGGAGGAGCTTCGCCAACACAACGAGTACCTCGCCGCGCTTCACGAGACGAGCCTGGCCCTGATGAACCGGCTGGATACGGCCGATCTCCTGGAAGCGGTCGTCATCCGCGCCGCTCAGATGTTGGGGACCGAGCACGGCTACATCTACTTGGTGAATCCCGCAAAGAACGTGATGGAGCGCAAGGTCGGCGTGGGATTCTACGCCCAGTCCATCGGGTTCACGCTGGAACGCGGACAGGGGCTTGCAGGTCACGTCTGGGAGACCGGCCAGCCGCTCCTTGTGAACGACTACGGCACATGGACGGGCCGGGTGTCGATACCGGGCGTACAGGACAAGCTGATCCAGGCCGTGATGGGGGTTCCGCTGAAATCCGGTGGGCAGATCGTCGGCGCCATCGGCCTCGCCTATACCGGCGCGTCGGGCCGCAAGTTCGGGGATCGTGAAGTGCGGCTGCTCGATGGCTTCGCACGGTTGGCCTCTATCGCGCTCGATAACGCCCGGCTCTTCTCCGAGGCGGCCCGGCGGACGATGCAGGTTGAGGCGCTCTACCACGCCGACCAGGAGCTCTACCTTCACCTGGATGTGGATGGGGTGCTGGCAACGCTCGTCGACGTCGCTGTGGATACGCTAAAGGCCGACAAGAGCCTGCTGCTGGTGTGGAACGAGGCGCACACCCACCTTCACCCGGGAGCATCACGAGGCTTCCGCCCGGAGACGCTGGAGCGACTGGCCTACGCACCGGGCCAGGGCCTCGTCGGCAAGGTCGCGGCTGAGGGTCACCCTGTCACCGTCCAGGACACCACGGCCGACCGGCGCGTGGACTGGCAGATCACGTATCCGGAAGGGATCCGCTCGTTCGTCCACGTGCCCATCATGTTGGACGATGAGGTCTTCGGCGTCTTCAACGTCAGCTACGGCGAGCCGCATGCCTTCGGCGAGGAGGATGTCCGGTTGATCCTGGCGCTGGCACAGCGCGCGGCGTCAGCCATTCAGAACGCCCGCCTGTATGAGCAGGCACAGCAGGCCGCGACGCTTGAGGAGCGGCAGCGTCTGGCGCGCGAGCTCCACGATGCGGTGACGCAGACGCTCTTCTCGGCCAGCATCATTGCCGATGTCCTGCCACAGCTGTGGAAGGTCAACCCCGAGGAGGCCGACCATCGGGTCGACGAGCTGCGCGACCTGACGCGTGGCGCCCTGGCCGAGATGCGGACGCTGCTGCTGGAGTTGAGGCCAAAGGCACTGCTCGACACGCCCATCGGTGAGTTGCTCCACCAACTCGGCGAGGCCATCGTCGGGCGGGCGCGGGTGCCGGTCGTGGTCGATGCCCAGTCCCGCGACGAGCTTCCGGTGAACGTGAAAGTTGCCTTCTACCGGATCGCGCAGGAGGCACTCAACAACATCGCCAAGCACGCCAACGCGACCCAGGTCAACGTGACGTTGCGCTACGACGGCGAGACCGCTCGTCTGTGTGTGTGTGACGACGGGGTGGGATTTCATCCCGACCAACTCTTGCCGGACAATCTGGGGCTGCGGATCATGCACGAACGGTCGGCGGCGATCGGCGCGACGCTGGACGTTGCCAGCGCCCCCGGAGAGGGCACGACGATCACGGCGGTCTGGCGTACGCAGATGCAGCCGGCGCATGTATCCGGCGACCGAGCCATCCCTACAGGGCGACCTATGGCGAACTAGCAGCGGATCGGTGTTGCAGACTCGACGCGTTCGTGCAACTCCGCCGATCCTTTGAACGTACTATCTTCTGCAGTAACTGTGTAAGATCATTACGTTTCACGGGAGGATGGAAATGGCAGAGAACAGAAAGCGTACACCCTGGATATTGTGGCCCTTCGTCGCACTGTGGGATCTCATTGCGTGGATCCTGAAGCTGACCGGTCGTCTGGTCGCAGCCGTGCTGGGGCTGGTGCTGATGGTGGTGGGTGTCATACTGACCGTGACGATCGTCGGTGCGGTCGTGGGGATTCCCTTGATCATCTTCGGCTTCATGCTGATGATTCGCAGCATCTTCTAGCTCTCTAGGCTACCTTCCGGGTTGCCCGACGCCAAAGGATGCACAACCCGGAAGGTCAAGCCGGCTCAGGTAGAAAGGATTGGGGTTGTCCAGCACATCTATCATCCAGACTCACGACCTTTCACGCCGGTTCGGCGACGTCCTGGCGGTCGACGGCCTCACGCTGGAGGTCGACAAAGGCGAGGTCTTCGGCTTCCTCGGCCATAACGGTGCCGGCAAGACCACCACTGTCCGCCTCCTTAATGGCATCCTGGGACCTTCCGCCGGGTCCATCGACGTCCTGGGTCTCGACCCGCTGACCGACGGTCCTGCGCTGCGGCGGCAGACCGGCGTGCTGACCGAGTCCCCCTCGCTCGACGACAGGCTGACGGCGAGGGAGATGCTGACGATCTACGGAGAGCTATACGGCGTGGGCGACGACACTCTTGCCGATCGCGTGCCCCAGCTCCTGGACGAGTTCGGGCTCGGCGAGCGGGCCGACGAGCCGGTGGGTGGCTACAGCAAGGGCATGCGCCAGCGCCTGGCCCTCACCAGGACGCTGGTCCACGATCCCCAGTTGCTCTTCCTGGACGAGCCCACCGCGAGCCTGGATCCGGTGGGGCAGCGCGATGTCCACGAACTAATCAGACAGTTCAGCCGTGGGGATGGGCGAACGGTCTTCCTCTGCACGCACGACCTGGTGGAAGCCCAGAAGCTCTGCGACCGTGTGGGCGTGATGGACCACGGCCGCCTGGTCGCCCTGGGGACGCCGGAGGCCCTGGCACGCGACTTGCAGAAGGGCGTGCGGCTGCAGATCGCGACGGCCTCACAGCCGCCGGCGGGCGCGCTGGCAGACCCAAGCCTCCCGCCGGAAGCTCGCGAGATGACCTGGAGTGAGGCGGACCACGTGGCGACGGTGTGGTTGCCCACGTCAGAGACAATCCCTGACCTGGTTGCCGCCCTGGTCGCTGCCGGGACGCGGATCTACCGTGTGAGCCCCGTCGAACCCACCTTGGAGGATGTCTACTTTGCCATCCAAGACAGAAATGGGGCAAAACAATGAATACGGAACCGGGCGTACGCCCGACATCGAAGCTGGATTGGCGCACCGTGAGAACGATTGCCAAGCGCGACTTGATGCTGGTCACCCGCAGCCGCAGTATCATGCTGCCCATCATCCTCGTTCCGCTCATCCTTCTCGTGCTCATGCCGGCGGCCGTCGGCATCCTGATCCCGAAGGCGAACAATGCCAGTGACCTGCAGGATCTCCAGCGCTTCTTCGAGATGATGCCCCGTCCGATGGCGCAGCAGTTCGCAGGCTACAACGAGAGCCAGACGATGGTCGTCTTCGTGCTCGTCTACATGTTCGCCCCGCTCTTCCTGATCCTCCCGATGATGACGGCCAGCACCATTGCGGCGGGCAGCTTCGCAGGGGAGAAGGAACGACGGACGCTGGAAGCGCTCCTCTACACGCCGGCCACCGATGCTGAGCTCGTGTTGGGCAAGATGCTCAGCGCGTTGGTACCGGCGATACTCGTCAGCCTCGTTGGGGCCGTGCTGTACGCAGCCGTGGCGAACCTATCTGCGTGGTCGACGATGCACCAGATCTTCATCCCCAACGCCATGTGGATCGTGCTGATCGTCTGGCTATCGCCCGCAGCCGCCGCTCTGGGGCTGGGGACGATGATCTTGGTGTCGACGAAGGTGAGCACGTTCCAGGATGCATACCAGTTCGGGTCGATGGTCGTGATCCCGGTCGTGCTGCTCATTCTGGGGCAGATCGGTGGCGTGGTCTACCTGAGCCCGATCTTCGTCTTCCTGGTGGGGCTGGTGCTATGGGTTGTGGATGCGGTGATCCTCTGGTTCGCCGTGCGCACCTTCCGCCGGAGCGAGATCATCGCGCGACTGTGAATCCGACCTTCCGGGCTGCTCACGCCGTCGGCGGCGCGCAACCCGGAAGGTTACCTGTCACGATCTGACATATTCTTGTCTTACCATAGTTAGAATGTTTGTTCGATCCTGTGACCAAGGACAAGGTATGGAACCTCAGCAGATCACGATTCGCGGCGCGCAACAGCACAACCTGAAGCACATCGATGTCGCCATCCCACGCAACAAGCTCGTCGTTCTGACGGGCGTCAGTGGCAGCGGAAAGTCATCGCTGGCCTTCGATACTATCTATGCCGAGGGCCAGCGGCGGTACGTCGAGAGCCTCTCATCGTTCATCCGCCAGTTCCTGCGGCAGACGGAGAAGCCCAAGGTCGACTACATCGGTGGCCTGAGCCCGGCGATTGCCATCGAGCAGAAAGCCGTGAGCAAGAATCCCAGGTCGACGGTGGGGACCGTGACCGAGGTGATGGACTACCTGCGGATCCTCTTTGCGCGCATTGGCGAGATGCACTGTCCGACCTGCGGGCGCCTGGTCCAGGCGCAGAGCGCGCAGCAGATTGCGGGCCAGATCGAGCAGCTCGACCCCGGCATGCGCTTTCAGATCCTCGCCCCGCTGGTCAAACAGCGTAAGGGCACCCATCGTAACCTGCTGGCCCAGCTTCGCCGCGACGGCTACCTCCGCGCGCGTGTCGATGGCGTGCCCGTGGAGCTGGACAGCAGCATCAAGCTGGCCAAGACCAAGCAGCACACGATCGAAGTCGTCGTGGACCGGCTGGTGGTACCCGAGCAAGCCGATGAGGACTTCGCGACGCGGCTGATGGATTCGGTGGAAACGGCGCTCAAGGTGGGAGAGGGCAGTCTGCTGATCGAGATCGCGGGGAACGGTGAGCTGCTCTTCAGCGAGCACCACGCCTGCGCGCACTGCGGGATCAGCTTCCCGGAGCTGACCCCCCAGCTCTTCAGCTTCAACTCACCGATCGGGATGTGCCCGGAGTGCAACGGGCTGGGCACCAAGCTGGAAGTCGACCCATCGCTGATTGTCCAGGACCCCACCCTCTCGGTGTTGGATGGCGCGCTGCGGTGGTACGGCGATCTGCGCAAGAAGAAGCGGACGTGGCAGATCAGCCAACTGACGTCCATCGCCGGGCACTACGGCGTCGACCTCGATCAGCCCTGGAGCGAGCTGCCCCAGCACTTCCGGGACGTCATCATCCGCGGATCCGGTGACGAACGGGTTCACTTCGAATACCACGCGGAGGGCAAGGACAGCTCGTGGTCCGGCAAGAGCTATCGACCGGTCCAGGGCATCATCTATCACATCAACCGGCTCTTCAACCAAACCCGATCGGATTATACGCGCCGCTGGTATCAGAGCTTCATGAGCGAACAGCCGTGCTCGGTCTGCGGCGGGGCCCGATTGCGCCCCGAGGCGCAGGGCGTGACGGTGGGCGGCCGAACGCTGGTGGAACTAGGCGCGATGACCATCGATGACGCCCACGATTGGGTCACCCACCTCTACGCCACGCTTGACGCCGAACAACAGCAGATCGCCGAGGAGATCCTCAAGGAGATCCGCGACCGGCTGCAGTTCATGCTCAACGTGGGGCTGCACTACCTGACCCTCGACCGTTCGGCCCCATCGCTGTCGGGCGGTGAGTCGCAGCGTATCCGCCTGGCAAGCCAGATCGGGTGCGGCCTGGTAGGTGTACTGTACATCCTCGACGAGCCCTCGATCGGGCTCCACGCCCGCGATAACCGGGCGCTGCTGGAGACGCTGCTGGAGCTGCGCGACATGGGCAACACCGTATTGGTGGTCGAGCACGACGCCGAGACGATGGAGACGGCCGACTGGATCGTCGACCTGGGGCCGGGCGCAGGCATCTTGGGCGGTGAGATTGTCGCAGAGGGCACGCCCGACGCGATCCGCGCCAATCCGGCCTCGCTCACCGGGCGCTACCTGAGCGGCGAGCTCAGCGTCGTAAACCCCACCGAAGTCCGCAGGCTGCCCCAGAACGGAAGCCTCGTGCTGCGGGGCGCGAGCCTGCACAACCTGAAGCACATCGACGTCCGCTTCCCGCTGGGCGTGATGACGTGCGTGACGGGCGTGAGCGGCAGCGGCAAGAGCAGCCTGGTGGCGGAGACACTCCATCCCGCGCTGGCGCGCGATCTGAACCGGGCGGATACCAGGCCGGGCCCGTTGGAGGGCATCGATGGCCTGGAGCACCTGGACAAGGTGATTATGATCACCCAGGACCCGATCGGCCGGACGCCGCGATCGAATCCCGCGACGTACATCGGGCTCTTCAACGAGATCCGCATCGTCTTCGCATCCACGCCGGAGGCGAAGATGCGCGGCTACGGTGCCGGGCGTTTCAGCTTCAACGTCAAGGGTGGGCGCTGCGAGTCGTGCAAGGGCCACGGGCAGAAGCGCGTGCAGATGCACTTTCTGCCCGACGTCTGGGTGACGTGCAAGGAGTGCGGCGGCACGCGGTATAACCGCGAGACGCTGCAGATCCGCTACAAGGACAAGTCCATCGCCGACGTGCTCGATATGGACGTTCAGGAGGCGATGGTCTTCTTCGAGGCCCACCCCAAACTGATGCGCAAACTGCAAACACTTCACGACGTCGGGCTCGACTACGTGAAGCTGGGCCAAAGCGCCACGACCCTCAGCGGCGGCGAGGCCCAGCGCGTCAAGCTGGCGAAGGAGCTGAGCCGGGTCGCAACGGGCCGCACGCTCTACATTCTCGACGAGCCGACGACCGGACTGCACTTCGCCGACATCCAGAAGCTGCTCGACGTCCTGCACCGGCTGACCGACGCGGGCAACACCGTGATCGTCGTCGAGCACAACCTCGACGTCGTGAAGACGGCCGACTGGATCATCGACCTTGGGCCGGAGGGCGGCGAGGCCGGGGGCTACATCATTGCCCAGGGCTCGCCTGAGGTCGTCGCGACGTGTGAGGGAAGCTACACGGGCCAGTATCTGCGCCCCGTGCTGGCAGAGGCGGCGGAGAGCCTTGATGGCGATGCCCAGGAGGTCCGTCCGGCGCTGGTCCCGGCGGACGCGGTAGCCTGCTAACCCGGAAGACGCCGACAGCGCTCACATCTGCCGTAGAGACGACCCGGCGGGTCGTCTTCGCGCTCGCCTCACCTGCGGACGGCGGTGCCCTGCCGACCCGGAAGCCGACAACAGCGCTCAGATCTGCCGTAGAGACGACCCGGCGGGTCGTCTTCCGCGCTGCGCCTCACCTGCGGACGCGGTAACCTCCTGGCCCCGAAGACGACGACAGCGCTCAGCTCTGCCGTAGAGACGACCCGGCGGGTCGTCTTCCCCACTGCCCCTCACCCGCGGATGCAGCGCCCTGCCGTCCCGGACAACGACACTGCGTCTCACTCACCGCGCCCACGACCGGAAAGCCGGTCGCTGATTCGCCTCCGCTAGCGTGGGAGGCCATCCGGCCTCCCATTGCCCATCGCTATCGCGGCTCAGGCTCGTGTCGGGCATCAGCCGCTTCAGCTTGACGTCATCAAAGACGACGCTGCCCCTCATTAGCTTCAGATGGCCCTTCGTCAGGGCAAGCCCCGTCTCGGAGCTGAAGAGCACCAGATACCCATCAGGATCCACCGTCGTCTCGTTGGGGATGGTGTAGGCGATCTGGCCTGAGCCGTCATCGTCCAGCACCCACAGGCTCAGGTCGACTGCCTCATCGGTCGGATTGTAGATCTCGACCCAGGCGTCGCCCTCATCTACGACACCGTCCCCGTTCCAGTCGATCTTGGCGGGCTCCGGCATCACCTCATTGATGCGAATCGTCACCAGGTCGGGCTCGAGGGTCGGCTGCGGTGTCTCCGTGGGCGTTGGGGTTGAGGTTGGCGTCGACGTAGGTGTCGGCGTGGGAGTCTGCGTTGGCGTAGGGGTCGGTGTGGGCGTCGGCGTGACGGTGGGCGTCGCGGTAGTGGTCGGAGGCACCGTAGGCGAGGGCGTGACCGTGGCCGTCGGCAGACCACCCAGCCGCCGGTAACTCACCACCACCGATGCGTCCCCTCCACCCTCGTAGTACTCCACCACGATCAGGTGCTGGCCTGCCGCAATCGAGACCTCCTGCCGGTAGACGTGGTCGGTGGAGCCGGCGTGCCACTCGTTCAGCACGGGCTTGTCGTCCACGAAGATACGAATGCCGTCATCGGCAATCGCCGAGAACTCGTAGACGCCGGCATCCAGCGTCACCGTTCGGCTCCATCGTGCCGAGAAGTTGTCGCTGGGCAAGCCGATGTCGGGAGAGCCGCTTCCCCAGTCAAAGTCGATCTTGGGATCATTGCGCACGAGGGTTGGCGTTCCCGTCAGCGACGGATTCGACCAGTATTCGCCCTTCCAGTCAGGGAAGCTTGGCGTCACCGATTCCCAGTAGAGGCGGATGCGTGCCTGCCCCACGTTCTCGTAGTACTCCAGCCGCAGCGTATGGGTCCCGGCGGCCAGGGGAATATCCCCGGTCAGCTCGCGCGCCGCGCCGTCCTGCCACGCGTCGATCACCAGCCGGTCGTCGATCCACAGCCGGGCGCCATCGTCCACGACGACGTGGAAGCGATAGGTTCCCGTGGCAAAGTCAAGCGCCCGCGTCCAACGAGCGGAAAAGCCGTCCGCCGGGATCTGAGGATCCGGGGAGCCGGTGCCCCAGTCAAAGTCGAGGTTGGTGTCGTTCCGAACGACGAGCGGCAGACCCTGAAGTGATCGGTTGTTCCAGTACTGGCCCTTCCAGTCGGGATAGGCATTGCGCTGCTCCCAACTCAGCTCCATCACGGCGTCGCCGCTGGCCTCGAAGTAATCGACACGGACGGTATGGTACCCCTGGGCCAGGGAGATGTCGCCGGTCACCTCGCGCGCCGAGCCGTTGGCCCAGGCGTCGATGACCTGCGTCCCGTCGACGAAGACGCGCGCGCCATCGTCCACCAGGACCCGGAAGCGGTAGGTGCCCGCCGCAAAGACCAGCGTGCGGGTCCAGCGCACGGAGAACCTGTCGATCGGCAGCCCGGCGGCAGGTGCCCCCGTGCCCCAATCGAAGTTCACGGCGACGTCGTTGCGGGTCAGAGCAGGAGAGCCGCTAAGGTCGGCGTTGGCGTAGTATTCACCCCGCCACTGTGGGAAGTCGCCCTGGCGCTCCCACCAGAACTGGATGCTCGCCTCGCCCCAGATCTCGTAGTAGGCGACGACGAACTGGTGACCGCCTGCCCCAAGGGTCCGCTCCGCCGTGTAGGTCACGGCCTGAGCGCCATGCCACTGGTCAATGATCAGCTCGC
This sequence comes from uncultured Chloroflexia bacterium, assembly GCA_963751345.1. Taxonomy (GTDB): domain Bacteria; phylum Chloroflexota; class Anaerolineae; order B4-G1; family SLSP01; genus PWVB01. Next base: position 65,315 of record CAVVUS010000047.1, on the reverse strand, counting down.
CGTCCAGCCAGACGCGGACGCCGTCATCAGCGGTCGCGTAGAAGTCGTAGGTACCCGCGGGCAGATTGACGGTGCGCGTCCACCGCACGGAGAAACCGTCCGCAAGGATTCCCGAAGCCGGTGGATTGTTACCCCAGTCGAAGCTCAGGATGGCGTCGTTCCGCACGACGGCAGGACTACCCGCGAGCGAGGGATTGTTGTAATACTCTCCGCGCCACGCCGTGATCACGGGCGTAGGCGAGGCCACCGGGGTCACCGGCGTCGGGACGACAGGCGTGAAGGTCGGTGTGGGGCTGGGGGTGGGCGTCACGGGAGTCGGAGTTGGGGTCGGTGTCGCGGTCGGGGCGGGTGTAGGCTGGGTCAGTTCCAGCACAGCGTTGACCGTGGCCTGGGTTGCAGGGCCGAAGGCCTGCACCCGAATGCTCGGATAACCCGACCAAGGTGGGATCACCGGAACGGTGAAGGAGGTCACGAAGGTGCCATCCTCCCTCACAGGTATCGTCAAGACGTCGACGGGCACCCCATCGTCCGGGTTCGGCGGAACCAGACGCAGCGTGACGGCGTCTCCCGGCAGCCACCCTGCACCAAGTACCGCAATCTCAGCGCCGGGCCCCGCCACGGTGGGCTCCAGGGCCAACACAGGCCCCGCCTCAGGCGTGACGAAGGCAGTCGGCGTTGGCGACGCCGAAATCCCGTAGCCGGCGACGCGTAATGCGAGCCGGACGAGGAAGAACCCTCCCAACAAGATGACAACCGCGACCGCAATTGCCACGCCGAATACCAGCCGGCGCTGTGCCCCTGACAGGCGCTGCCCGCGATCGTACGTCCCATCGTCCATGCCTGACTCTCCTCCTGATCCGGCTGTCTACTGCTGCTTATCTAACAGACGCTGTCAGGCAAGCAAATGTTCCGAGACACTCGCAAAACTCGTGCTGAGTTCGAGCTGCAGGCGGTCAGGCATGCAACCCGATCGTGATCACCAGCGCGAGCTGGGCCAGGTGATACGTCACGATCACCGCTACATGGAGCAGCTTCGACGCGTGCACGAACCGATTCCAGGCCAGCATCAGGTCAGAGGCAAAGAAAAGCGTAGTACCGGCGCTCACGAGCACCCGACCCGCCACAGACCACGAGGGCCGCATCCAGGTCGCCCAGCCCGAAAAAAGGACGAGGCTGAGCACTACCCCATATACGACCACCGGCACCTGCAGCTTGCCGGCCCCCCGATCGCGCACACCGCGTACCACGCGGGGCAGCACCAAGAGGTCCAGGATGACGATCACGATCAGGAGCCAGAGAGATCTCGCGGGCGGCAGCGTGGGGTTCAGCCCGGTGATGTAGCAGACGTGAGCCAGGAGAAACGCGCCCAGGCCAAACGGGAACCACTTTTCGCCGGGCAGCATCAGCAGGATGTCGCCCAGCAGAGAGAAGGCCAACGCGGGCAGGAACCACACCGCCACCCGCCCGCCACCCACCAGCAAAGCGAACTGCGCCGCACCTGCGATCATGACCACCAACGTGGCCGGCTTGAAGACGTATTCGAGCCGCCGGCTTCCACGCGCGACGGCGATCCAGTCCACAACGGCAAAGAGCATCGCCAGGGCCAGCGTCAGCCCGGCCGAAGACATAATGAGTATTCTCACTTCATACCTCCGGCGGCCGGCGCGCCTCTCTGCGATTGAAGCTCCACACACGGACAACGGGGACCGTTGCCGCAACGCCGACCGGAACGGCCAGCAGTGCGATGGCAATCCCGATGGCCAGCGCCGGTGGGAAAAGCAGCGAGATTAGCGCTGCAACCAGCCCCACGACGAAAATGACCAGCGCCACCGCACCGATGATCAGCGACCGGTGACTCGCACGCGCCAACGAGCCCCGCCTGGCACCATAGACCTGGCCCGTCTGGCCGTTGGCCAGCAGCCGCTGCAGGTGCCCGTCATCATCCAGGTAGGCAGTCGCCAGAACCGGTAGGAGCAGCAGGGTCCAGTGCTTCTCTCCATAGGCCGGCGTCCAGCGAAAGTCACGGATGTGGTCGGCCTGGGCAGCCTCCTGGCATTCCTGCGCCGCAGACTGACGCAGCCCAAGCTCGGCATCGGGCCACGCGGTCTCCGGGGTCCGGTCGGGGAGACACATCAGGGCGGCATCGAGCATGCCGGGAGCAAAGGCCACGGCGTCGCTCAGCCGGTAGGTGCCGAGAACGTGCTGTAACGCGCGGTGCGCCTCCTGAGCGGGCGCAGCGCGGTTTTCATATCGGCGCTGAAGGGTCCCCACCCTTGGCTCCCAGCGAATTCTGTTCTCCTCGACCTCGTTCGTCCGCCAGCCGGCACCGTCGGCGTAACGCTCCTGATGGCTGACGACCTCGTAGTCAAACCCCACCTCCGCGCTCCAGCGTGCCGCAACATCGCTATCCACGAGCCACATCGGAAGATAGAGCCGCTGGAGACGCTGCTGGAGGGTCGCTGGATCCAGATCCGGGGGCGGAAAGGGGATCCCCTCGGCAAAACGGGTGATCTGCTCCGCCAGGCCGGCATCGCTTACGGCATACGGCACGACCAACTCGGGTTGGTACTGAAAGGTGGATCCGGCGTCACTGGCCTCGAGCCGGACGAGGTCGGAACTCGCGCAGTGTGGACAGATGGTCGGCGCAGCCCCCTCGGGCACAAGGTAGCGCCAGTCGCAGGCCTGACAGATCACGACCCCTCCGCTATGGCCCGACTCACGCCGTCCGCCGGGCCCGCTCCCATCCCCGTCCGTCCGTCGACCTTGGATCTCAGACATCGTCCATCGCCCTCGCCTTGTTGAACGTGATCACTGCGAAGATACCGCCGATCAACACAAGGATCACCGCCACCACAAGCACCCCACCACCCACCACTAAGGACGGCGGGAGCAAAGCACCCAGCGCAGAGGCCAGCACGCCGAATAGCCCTAGCAGGATCCCGGGCGCGACCATAGCGGCAATGGCCAGCCACACCTTGGTCCAGTCCACGGGGCGCTGTCCCGCAATTGCGCCCGTCTGCCCGTTGATCATGACGCGGTAGGCCGCGCCCTCGTAGCGGTACGCGGCAACGTAGAGGGGCACCAGGACGTAGCGCCAGCTCTCGTCACTGAAGTCGAGGGACATCGAGAAGCTGCGGATCTGCGAGGTGCTCGCCTGCGCGCGACAGGCCTGTTGCGTCGCCTGGCGCATCCGCTCCCGCGCCAGCTCCCACGCGGGGTCGAGCGAGACATCGTAAGCCTGTGCGAGGAAGCCGGCCAGGTACGATGCAGCGTAGGGCACCAGCGCGCGCGTATCGTAGTCCTGCAGGCGCTCCAGCAGCAGCGAGCTAAGTCTCGTCGATCCGGGGACCAGCAGATCGTCGAAGACTTGCTGCGCGCGGCCCGACTCCCAGCGCCACACGGTCTTGGTCCGCGTCTTCCACGACTTGCTGCTGGCGTCATAGTAGCGCTCCGACACCTGATGTCCTACCTGCGCCCGCCACGTGCCCGAGGTGCGCGCATCGAACGTCCAGTAGGGCATATAGACGCCGCTGAAGTCGGCGACGCCCGCGGCCTCCTTGAGCACCTTGGGCGTCATCCAACTGCTCCCGAGCCATTCGCGCGAGATCTCACGACACCGGTCGAGCTCGACTTTGAACGGGATCAGGAAGTGCGGGCGCAGTTGGTCTTGCGGAGCGTCCTGCTGCAGCACCTGGTTCGAGCCGCAGAACGGACACGTGTGGGTGAGGGTGCCGGGCGGCAGTGAGGTCTCGGCGCCGCAGCTTTGGCACTTGAGCGCCTTGCGAGCGGTGCCCCACCCCTGTGCGGCACGCGCCGCCGACACGGTCTCGACCGTGAACTCAAACTCTTTGGCGCCCTTCCCCACAATCGGGGTCTCGGGCGGCTCGTAGTAGCCGCAGTGCGCGCACCGCAGCCCGCCATCGGCGACGCTGTACGCGGTGGTGGCCTGACAGCGGGGGCACTTGAAGTCGACGACCGCCGCATCCTCCTGCTTCTGCTCCGGGGCGGGTGCATAGAGCACGATGCCGGGCACAGCCGACGGCACCGGCACGAAACCCTCAGGCGGGAACTCCGTCATTCTTCCTCCACGAGCAGTGCTACGACGCGCTCCAGGCGGGCCGCCGAGTCGGCGAGGCCGCCCGGTCGGCTTCTCTGTAGCCACAGCGCACGGTAACGCCCCGTGAGATCGCCCAACTCGTTGCCCAACGCGAACCGGACCTCGGCGGGGAGCGAAGCCGCACTGTCGACGGCGGTATGCCGTATCCGCGCGAGACCGAGCTGCGCCGACCAGGAGAGCAGGTCCGCGACCCACGAGAACTCAGCCTTGACCAGATCTGCGTCCGCACGATCCATCTGCCGCACGGCACAGACGCCCGCGGATGTCCTCGAGCGACCGCCAATGTGCTTTCGAGGCCCTCCTCTGTCAATCCCTCCCATCGACCACTGCCCCAACCGGCGATCGGCGTTCATCAGAACGTCGAAGAAGATCGAAGAGTTTACCGTCGCCACGCCGGGGACCTGATAGACGTTGCCCAGATCGTAGGCCACCCGCCCCATCTCGCCGGCGCTATCCCGGAAGGCGAAGAGATCCAGCAGCGCAGGAAGGTCGATATCGCTCGAGTTGGACGCCGGCATTCCAGCTCGCCGCCGCCCCTGCCATATAGCCCAAGAATGCTCACGACGGGCGGCTGCAGATGCCCGTTGTCGCCCCAATCGGTGTTGAGCAGGCCCACGGCGCCCCCGGCTTTTCCGCTGGACGCCGCCCGCTGGATGTTACCCAGCGCGTTCTCTGTTCGCCCGGCGATCGCGTTCCAACTGCTCGTGCCGGGGCAGACATAGAACCGCAAGCCGGCCTCGGCGAAATGCTCGCAATGCTCCTCGAAGGGATGCGATGGCCTCATAGCCCCACTCCATCGCGATCGCGTCGGCGGGGAGTTCCGGAATGAGATCAGGCTGGTGGAGAATGATATCTCCCCAGAACTGCATTGTCTTGCCGCGCGTCATCACCTGCCGATGGATCTGCTTCAGGAAATCGAGGTAGACCCGCTCGGTGCCGAGGGTGGCACATGCCTCTGCCGACCGCCCCTTCCCGAGGTCGAAGGTCTCATCAAGCCCGACGTTGAAAGCGGAACTGCCGAAGTGCGGCAGTAGTTGGTCGTAGAGGTCCTCGAGGAGCTCGATCGATCGTGGGTCCACCGGACAGAGACTGTAGGGTTCGCTCGGGTGCCCCGGCCAAAGCTCGCATCCCTCGGGGCATTCCGCCATCTGCCGGTAGGGCTCGTGGATCAGCCAGTGCTGCATATGGCCAAAGCTGTTCTGGTTTGGCACCAGTTCCACGAATCGCGCGCTGCAGTAGGCGTCCAGAGCCAGGATCTCCTCCCCGGTGAAGGGGCTCGCGTCCTTCCAGACCACCTCGTGGCCCTGATAGGCAAACGTGTGCTCCATATAGAGCTGCAACTGGTTGATCTTCCAGCTTGCCAGCAGATCCACGAGCTCGTAAAGCGTTTCCATCGTCGGGACGCGGTCGCGGCTGACGTCGAGCATCACCCCACGGTTGGGGAAATCGGGCCAGTCCACGAGCCGCATACCAGGCAGCACGATGATGCCGTCCCCCATCTGGGCAGTGACCAATTGCAGCAGCGTGCAGGCGCCGTAGAAGAGTCCTGCCGCGTCGGCGCCCGTGATCAGCACCCTGTCGGGTCCGATGTCGAGATGATAGCCCTGCACGTGGGTGGCGTTCTGAGGATCGATGCTGAGGGCGACATGTGGTCCGCTCAGGTGCCGGTCGGTCGCCGTCAGGCGGGTCGATACGTCCTGGATCGCCAAGTGGTCCGAAAGCCACTGCGCCACCGGATGCGTGGCCTCGACGGCATTGGCGAGATAGATCGTCATCAGGGGTGGGACGACAAACGCCCCACCGGTCATCTCGGAGCGTTGCGGCTGGGGAACCAGCGCTTCGATAGCTTCAGACATCATCCTTACCCTCCTCGACGCTAACACTTTCGTTGGTAGGCCCGTTGACCGGGCGACAGAATCCAGCTTACCATCGGGCGCACGGACAGCAAGCGCGCTCTCACCTTGCGAGGGTTTCCGACACCCTCGCAAGGTTGATCCGCGTTCACGATCGGAAGCCTTGTGAGGGCCGGATAACCCTCGCGAGGACACGGCAACGCTGATATAATGGCACCCATACCCATCCCGGCTTGGAAAGGACCACCTGTGCCACTCAGCCTCGCCATTGACAACGTCAGTAAGAGATACGGTCGAAAAGTGTGGGGGTTGCAGCGCTTCTCGCTGGAGCTTGGGCCCGGCGTCCTGGGCCTCCTCGGTCCCAACGGCGCGGGGAAATCCACACTGATGCGGATCCTGGCGACCATAACTCAGCCCACCGAGGGTACTGTTACGTGGAACGGAACCGACATCGCGCGCGAGCCGAACGGCCTCCGCAACGTGCTGGGCTATCTGCCGCAGGACTTCGGCGTCTATCCCAATCTGAATGCCGAGGAATTCCTGGGCTACCTCGCCGCGATCAAGGGACTGAGCCCGAAGTCCGCCGCCCGGCGGATCGAGGAACTCCTGCGTGTCGTCAACCTCGTCGAGGCGCGCAAGCGCCCCCTGGGCGGCTATTCCGGCGGCATGAGGCAGCGCATCGGCATCGCGCAGGCGCTGCTCAACGACCCCGAGCTGCTGATCGTCGACGAGCCGACGGTAGGCCTCGACCCCGAGGAGCGGGTTCGGTTCCGGAACTTGCTTTCGGAGCTGTCAGGCGAGCGCATCATCATCCTCTCGACACACATCGTCTCGGACGTCGAGGCGACGGCTACCGACATTGCGATCGTCAACCACGGTCACCTATTGGCCCGTGCTGCGCCGGAGGATCTTCTGCACAGCGTGACGGGCAAAGTCTGGGAGTGGGTTGTGCCCAGTGCCGATCTGGTGGAGCTCAAACGCCGACACCTGGTCAGCGGCACAGTTCGGCGCAGTGACGGCGTCCATCTTCGCCTCATCTCAGAGACGCCACCGCACCCGTCTGCGCAGATGGCCCTGCCGACGCTTGAGGATGCCTACCTGAGCATCGTGGCGGCGACCAACGGAGCGCGGACCGGATGAGGCAGCTGCGCGTGCTCTATCAGTTAGCCCGTGCGGATCTCCTGGAACGCACGCGGCGTTCCAGTTTCCTTGTGACCCTCGGCGCCATCGTCTACCTGGGCTATCTGGTCAATGCCGGGACGCTCCGTCTGAAGCTGGACCAGTACCAGGGCGAACTCAATGCAGCGTGGATCGGTGGCGTCATGGCGACCATAGCGACGTTCTTCCTCTCGCTCTTCGGCTTCTTCCTGGTCAGGAACGCGATCGACCGCGATGAGCATACCGGCGTCGGACAGATTATCGCGACGACGCCCCTCGGCAAGTTCCTGTATATCGCCGGCAAAGCCCTCAGCAACTTCCTCTTCCTCATCGTGCCCGTCGCCATCCTGGTGTTGGCCGCCTTCGCCATGCAGGTGCTCCAGGGCAACGCGGGGAGCTTTGACATTGGCGCGCTCGTGGCGCCCTTTCTGGGCGTCGTGCTGCCGGCGCTCGTCGTGACGGCCGCGTTGGCCGTTCTCTTTGAGACGATATCCTGGCTTCGAGGGGCCGTCGGCGCCATCGTCTACATCACGATTTGGACGACCACGCTCTCGTTGGCCTTCCTGGGCACGCAGCCGCTCGCCGATTGGTCGGGCACCGCCGTGATCTGGCAGAGCATGGCGGCGGCGGTTCGGCGCCAGTTTCCCGACTACAGTGCCGGCTTCAACATCACCTTCACACCACCGACCGAGATGCAGACCTTCAAGTGGACGGGCATCGTCTGGACGCCCGATATCGTACTTGGCCGGCTCTTGTGGGTCGGCGTGGCATTAGGGCTGGTCTTCGTGGCATCTCTGCTCTTCAACCGGTTCGACCCCTCACGCGTTAGGCCGCGCCGCAAGGGCTCGACTGTGAGCGAAGAGACCGTGGCCGAGGAAGTCCCGGAGCCTGCGGAGCCGTATCCCCTTGAGACGGTGGGGCTCTCGGCTCTCGCCAGCCGGCCACGCTCTGCAGCTCTTGGCCGTGCGCTGATTGCCGAGTTGCGCATCCTCCTCAAGGGACAGCACTGGTGGTGGTACGGCGGTGTGGCGGTCCTCGTCCTCGGCGGTCTCTTCAGCCCCTTGGCGGAGGCCCGGTCCGGCTGGCTCGTCGCCGCGTGGATCTGGCCGTTGGCACTCTGGTCAGGCTTGGGGGTGCGCGAACTGCGCTATCGCACCCAACAGATCATCTTCTCGTCTGCCCACCCCCTCCTGCGGCAGTTTCCGGCCACGTGGATGGCAGGCTTCGCTATGACGGCGCTCATCGGTGGCGGCGTCGCCGTGCGCCTCCTCGCCGCAGGAGATTGGAGCGGGTTGACCGGCTGGCTTGCCGGCGCGCTCTTCATCCCATCGCTCGCATTGGCGCTTGGCGTATGGAGTGGTAGCGGGCGGCTCTTCGAGGTCGTCTACATCGTGCTGTGGTACATCGGCCCGCTTCAGGGGGCCAAGGCGCCCGGCATGGACTTTCTGGGAGCCACCGACGCATCGGTGGCGGCCGGCACGCCGGAGCGGTTCCTGGCTGCCGCAGGTGTGCTGCTGATCGTGGCGTTGGCCGGGCGGTGGCGCCAGCTTCGGAGCTGAAGGCCGTCCGCCAGGTACTGCCCTGAGTGTCCCGCATGGCGATGGTGCGGCGATGAGCCGCGATACTTGGCCGAAGTCCTATAGACTCGCTGTTTGATTGGGGCGATTGCGATGCTAGATGAGACTTACCTGCTTCACGGGCTGAACGCGCTCAGCCGCGCGCATACGCTGGACTACTTTTCCGACGGCCATCGCGGCGCGGCCATCATCGCGGCCACCTTCTTCTGCCGCGAGGTTGAGATCGAGCCCGGGGTCGACGATATCATGCGGCAGATGATCGACCGACACTGGCTACAGACCCCGCTGTGTGCGCCCTTCCCGACGGAGCCGGCCGACCCGGCCCTCGTCGGCAGGATCATCGACCACCTGGAGGCCAGCATGGACGCCCTCCGACAGGTTGGGCACAACGTCATCCTGGCCGCCCTGGGCCTCAAGGCGCTCAAAGAGCTCCCGGAGGCGGTCACACCGTCGCGGGTCGAGGGGATCTGCCGGCTGATCGACGCGTTCACAGCGACGGACAGCACGACAGACAGTAGCGATATCGACAGCCCGGACTTCCGCGATCCGCCGGCGGCCGGCGACTATGTGCTATCGGAGCTGCTAACGGCAATGGCCGCCTTTGAGGGCCGCGGCCAGGGCTGGTCCGGACACCTGGTCACCTACGCCAGGGCGCTGGTCGACCTCCGCGAGATGGGGTATCCGAACACCGCCGTAAAGGGCGAGCACGGCTTCCGCCTCTATCTGAGACGCATCCGCCAGGGCCCGCTGGCGGATGCTCCGCGGCCCGAACACCCGCGGAGCGACCTCCGACCACACCAACTGCCCTACTGGGAACGCCGCAGCCAGGGCGGCGTCGAGATTGGCCACCTCTTCAAGTATCCCTATGGCTTCTACGGCTTGATGGAGCTCGCGGCAGACGAGGAACTGAAACGCCAATGCGTCGAGCAGGCGTTTCACATCTTCTGAGATGGCAGGAAACGAGGGATTGGAGCGCGAAATGGAAGAACTCACGATCTCCCAGATCCAGGAGCAGATGGCGTCGGGCCGGCTCACGGCTCGCAGCCTCACCGAGACCTACCTTGCCGCCATCGACGAACTCGACAGACACGGGCCGATGCTCAACGCATCATCGAGATCAACCCGGATGCCCTGGCCATCGCCGCCACGCTGGACGCGGAACGTGAGCAGTCCGGCCCACGCGGCCCCCTTCACGGCATCCCCGTGGTGCTCAAGGACAATATCGATACCGCGGACAAGATGATGACCACTGCGGGATCGCTGGCTCTCCTGGGCTCGATCGCCGCCCGCGACGCCACGGTGACCCAGCGGCTCCGCGAGGCAGGCGCCGTCATCCTCGGCAAAGCAAACCTGAGCGAGTGGGCGAACTTCCGCTCCCCCCACTCCACGAGCGGCTGGAGCAGCCGTGGCGGTCAGACGCGCAACCCCTATGCCTTGGATCGCAACCCCTGTGGCTCCAGTTCCGGATCCGCGGTCGCGGTCGCCGCGAACCTGTGCGCCGTCGCCGTCGGCACCGAGACGAACGGATCGATTATCTGCCCATCGCAGACCAACGGCATCGTGGGCATCAAGCCGACCCTGGGCCTGATCGGCCGTGCCGGCATCATACCCATCTCGCACAACCAGGACACCGCCGGCCCGATGGCCCGTACGGTCACCGACGCCGCGATCCTCCTGGGCGCGATGACGGGCGTGGACCCCAGAGACGACGCGACAAGGTCGAGCGAGGGTAAGGCCCACACGGACTACACACCCTTTCTGGATCGTGAAGGTCTGAAAGGGGCGCGCATCGGCGTGGCGCGCAACCACTTCGGACGCGATTCGCGGGTCGAGAGCGTCATGGAGGCTGCCATCGACGCGATGAAGCTGCTCGGCGCGGAGGTCATCGACCCGGCCAACCTGGCACAGCCGCCCGACCTGGACAAGCACGAGGGCACCGTGCTGTTCTACGACTTCCGGGCCGACCTCAACGCCTATCTGGCTGGGCTCGCGCCCGGTGTTGCCGTGCATTCGCTGGCAGAACTCATCGCCTTCAACGAGGAGCACGCGGCGACCGTCATGCCCTTCTTCGGCCAGGAGAGGATGATTCGGGCACAAGAAGCCACCGAGACGCCCGAGGCCTACCTGGCTGCCCTGCTGGCCCGCCGGCGCCTCGCACGAGCGGAGGCTATCGATGCTACGCTTAACGAGCACCACCTGGATGCCATCGTGGCGCCTTCAGGCGGGCCGGCGTGGCTGACGGACTGGGTCAACGGCGACAACTACCGCGGGGGCAGCCCCCCACCCGCTTCGCCGGCGGGCTACCCGGTGATCACCGTGCCCGCCGGTTTCATCCATGGACTCCCGGTCGGGATCTCATTCATCGGCACCGCCTATCAGGAGCCCACCCTGATCAAGCTCGCCTACGCCTTCGAGCAGGCGACCCACGTGCGGCGTCCGCCGCAATATCTGCCGACGGTGAGTCTGGACCTTCAAGTAGGATAGCTCAGAAAAAGGTTCGTAGTAACGATTCAGTCGTTCCGGCGCCTCAGCAGGTGCGTCGGCAGACGGCGGAGCGGAACCGATGAATCGGTTACTACGAACCTGAGCAGAACCTTCCGGGTTGCTAACGCCGTCTGCGGCGCGCAACCCGGAAGGTAACCGAGGAGATACAGAATGAGAGAGATCACCCATCGCGTAGATTTCTGCGTCGTCGGTGGTGGCCTTGCCGGGATGTGCGCGGCGATCGCTGCCGCCCGTCACGGCGCGAAGGTTGCCCTGATCCAGGATCGTCCGATGCTCGGCGGCAACGCCTCGTCCGAGGTGCGGATGCACATCTGCGGCGCCCACGGCACGAACAATCGCGAGACCGGCATCGTCGAAGAGATCGAGCTCGAGAACCGCTATCGGAATCCCCTGCGCAACTACTCGATCTGGGACAGCGTGCTCTACGAGAAGGTGCGCTTCGAGCCCAACATCACGCTGCTTCTCAACTGCACGTGCAACAGCCTGGAGATGGTGGGCGACCGGATCGCGTCGGTCAAGGGCTGGCAGCTCACGACCGAGACGTGGCATACGGTCGAGGCCGATCTCTTCGCCGACTGCTCCGGCGACAGCATCCTCGCCCCGCTAACCGGCGCCCCGTTCCGCATGGGTCGCGAGGCACGCGCCGAGTTCGACGAGGACATCGAGCCGGAGAACGCAGACCGGAAGACGATGGGCATGAGCTGTCTCATCCAGGCGCGCGATACGGGCCGGCCCCAGGTGTTCACCCCACCTGCGTGGGCCTATGTCTACGAGAGCGACGCAGACCTGCCGCATCGCGGGCACGATCTCCTCACCACCAACTACTGGTGGATCGAGCTGGGCGGCGAGCAGGACGCGATCCACGACACCGAGGAGATACGCGATAGGCTCCTCAAGGTGGCCTTTGGCGTGTGGGATCACCTCAAGAACCGGGGAAACCACGGGGCAGAGACCTGGACGCTCGAGTGGATCGGCTTTCTGCCCGGGAAGCGCGAGAGCCGCCGCTACGAGGGTGACGTGATTCTGACCCAGAATGACGTCCGCGCGGAGGGCAGGTTCGACGACCTGGTGGCCTACGGCGGATGGACGATGGATGACCACCATCCCGGCGGCATCGACTGGTCGGGCGAGCCGACGATCTTCCATCCGGCCCCCTCCCCTTTCGGCATACCCTATCGAACACTCTACTCGCGCTCGATCTCCAATCTCTTCGTGGCCGGGCGCAACATCAGCGTCACCCACGCTGCGATGAGCGCGACCCGCGTGATGGCGACCTGCGCCGTCGTCGGCCAAGCAGCCGGCACTGCAGCAGCGATTGCGGTCCGCGAGGGGACCTCGCCTCGCGGCATCTACGAGGACTACATCGGCGAGCTGCAAGCAGACGCTGATGGACGATGACTGCTATCTGCCCTGGAACATCCGGGCGATCCCTGAGGTCACGCGGTCAGCGCGGCTGACCGCCTCTGAGGGCGACCCCGAGCCGCTGCGCAGCGGGCTCGACCGGCCGATCGGGGACGACGACAACGGGTGGACGGGGAATCTCGGGGCATGGATACGGTATGACTTCGGAGCGCCAACCCACGTGCAGAGCCTCCGCTTCGTCTTCGACAGCGATCTGAACCGCCCGGAGAAGAACCAGCCGTCGAGCTATCCGAGGGATATCGAGCCCGTCGCCCCGCCGCAGACGCTCGTGCGCGCGTTCCGGGTCGCAGCGCTCCAGGCCGATGGCCAATGGGTTGACGTCGCCGTGGTGGAGGACAACCACCAGCGGCTGGTGAAACTGGAGACGGACGTCGTCGCCACCGCGGTACGCTTTGTCCCCGAGGCAACCTGGGGCGCCGATCAAGCGCACCTCTTCGCGTGGGATATTGACGGCACCTAGACCTTGCGAAGGCCAAGCCCGAGTCTGCTCGGGCCACCTTCGCAAGGTGAGGGAGCTTGGTGCACACCGTAACTGACCGCCCCCCTCCGTGTTATCACTATGGCATGGGAACTATGACAACGTATTCCACCACCAACGAGGAGTTCCAGGGCCGGCTCACCTACGCGACGCTCATGCTCAAGGGCGTGGTGTCAGTTGGTAAGCTGCTGGTGACCAGCGCCGGACAGGTCCGAAAGCTGCGGCAGACGAGCAGTGTCGAGGACCATTACCTCCGCCCGCCTCGCCGCTACGATCTACCGGCCTTCTCACCAAGCATGCGCGTCCTGCGCAGCAAAGAGAAGTTTCTGCGCCCCACGCGGCACTGCAACAGCCGGGCGGAGGTGGTGGTCGCGCTCGCCCACGAACTCGGGGCCTTCCGGAAATCGGATCGCGACTTCGCCGAGGCCGCCTTCGGCTTCGCCAAGGAGAAGATGGTCCTGGAGATCGCGCCGATTGATGGCGTGGAGCCCACGCTCGAGCGCGGGACCGGCACCTGCTTCCAACTCATCACGGTCTTCATCGCGCTGTGCCGAGCGGCAGGGATCAGGGCCCGCTACAAGATCTTCTCGACCAATATGATCGAGGCCTGGCGCGAGGCGACGATCGACGTCGACCCGCTGGTCAAGAAGTGGCACGATTCGCTGGGCTATTTCCTGCTTGAGGGAGAGGGAGAGGCCTTCATCGACGGCGAGTGGCAGGTCGCCCACGTCGGGCCGACCGCCGAGCGCCAGGCCGCTGCCGGGATCCCCATCAGCAGGCTCGGCGAGGACGCCATCGGCATTTGGTTCAATGCCCGACCCGGCACAATCATGCGGTTGGAGTCGCTCCCACCGGGATTGGCGACGGGGTCTTGGCTGCTTCACAGGATCGCGCCCGGGTCGATGGAGCGCATTAACGTCAACGTTCTGCGACAGATCTCGCTCGGACGCGATGCCATCGAGGCAGCAGGAGGTGTTGAAGCATACGATCGGAAGGCCAGGCAGGCGGCTGTACCGTAGATTGCGCCCATCTGACAGATGGGTCCAATCCTCAATCTTGCGTCGCACAGGAAGGAAAGAGGACAAATGGAAGCTACCGAGGACCTCACACTAGGAACCAAGATCCGGGCAAGGAGCACCAGTTACCTGGTCTACCTCGTGATCTTCATGGGACTGGTGGCGGTGATGGATCAGTACATCTCCACCATCAAGACGACGGCTATTCCCTACATCATCGAGGCCTACGGCATCACAGCCTCCGACTTCTCCTGGTTGGAGGCCGTCTACCTGATCGCCACCTTCTTCATCTTCCTGCTGAACAGCCTCAACGACATGATCGGCCGAAGGCTGTCGATCCTGATCCTGGTTCTGCTGATGGGCATCTCGTGTCTCGGTATCGTGCTCTACACGCCGACGCTACCCATGTTCATGATCTTCTACACCCTGGCGATGTTCACGACAGTCTCGAACATGTGGACCATCCCCATCAGCGAGGAATCGCCCGCGGAAAAGCGCGGCAAGTACGTCTCCCTGGTCTATGTCATCGGGCTGATCCCACTTCAGGCGCTCCTCCCACCGCTGCTTCTCAACGTCCTCAAGCTGGATTGGCGATGGATGTACGGCGTGATGTTCATCCTGATGCTGCCGATGCTCATCATGTGGCAGCGCATGAAGGAGACCCAACGTTACAACCTGATCGTGCGCCAGCGTCAGGACGGCACGCGCAAGCGCCATCTCTTTGGCGTTGGCGTGATCGACCGCCGGGACCTGCGCTACATCGCGATCTCGTCCTCCATCTGGCTCTGCTGGCTGGTCTACTCCGTCCTCTACTACTGGGCCGGCTACTACTTCATGACGATCAAGGGCTACACGCTGGGGCAGTGGTCGCTGGTGCTCCTGGCTACGCTGGTGATGGCGATGACCGGCGGCTTTGCTGCCGGAACGATCATGGACAAGATCGGGCGCAAGCCTGCGCTCGTCGCCGGATGCGTGATCCTCTCGCTCTTCCTGATCGCGATGGCTTTCGCCAATGGCATCCTGCTGCCCATTGTGACGGCGATCACGGGATTCTTCACCTCGTTCACCTACACCTGGATCGTCGTCTACGTCCCCGAGGTCTTCCCCACCGAACGGCGTGGCGCGTGCATGGGCTGGACGACGACGGTCGCCCGGATCTCCTACGTCGTCGGGCCCGGCGCTTGGCCGCGGTGCTGCTCAAAGTCATCGCCCACGATGGAGTGGTTCTGGGTGGCGGCGGCGGGTATCGTCCTGGTACCCATTGCCATCATCCTGGGGGTGAATCCCTACGAAACGAAGACCAAGGATCTGGACGAAATCGCCGTTCGCAGGCTAATCGCGCAGGTGTCCTATGTGGTATTTCACGTCACCCCAGATCGTCTTTGGCGAGGGGAGTCTGGCGGCCCTTGATGAACTCAGCGGCCGGCGGGCGCTGATCGTCACCGATCCGACGATCGTGGCGCTGGGTCTCGTCGACCTGGTAACCTCCCGTCTCAGGAAGGCAGGGATCGGCTACGACGTCTTCGATCAGGTGGAGCCGGACCCAAGCCTGGAGACCGTCCGGGCGGGGGCGCAGGTCGCCCTTGATATACAGCCCGACTGGGTGATCGGTGTCGGTGGCGGCTCCCCCATGGACGCCGCCAAGGCGATCTGGGTCATCTACGAGCGGCCCGACATGGATCCCGCCGAGATCAACCCCATTGTTGAGCTGGGACTGCGCAGGAAAGCTCGACTCATCACGATCCCAACGACCAGTGGCACCGGTGCCGAAGTCACGTGGGCCATCGTGCTGACTGACACCGAGGTAGGCCGCAAACTGGGTCTGGGCAACCGCGAGAACACAGCAGATCTTGCCATCGTCGATCCCGAGATGGCCAAGGGTATGCCCCGCCAACTCACCATCGACACCGGGCTGGACGCCCTGACACACGCTGTCGAAGGCTACACCTGCACGTGGCACACTGATATGACCGATGGCATCTGCCTCCAAGCCGCTCAGCTTGTCCTCGAATACCTGCCCCACGCCGCTGCGAATGGCGGTGACCTGGCGGCGAGGGAGCGGATGCACAACGCCGCGACGCTCGCCGGACTCGGGTTCGGCAACGCGATGGCCTCGATGGCGCACGCCTGCGGCCATGCCCTCGGGGGCCGCTTCCACGTCCCGCACGGTCGCGCGGTGGGCTTGCTGCTGCCCTACACGATCCAGTTCATGGCCGCCCAGGCGCCCGAGCGCTTCGCGCTGATGGCAGACGCCCTGGGCTGCGCGAAGGGCGGGTCCGAAGCCTCGGCCCGAGCTCTCGCTGAGCGCCTCCTCAGGTTCCGCACGGACCTGGGCCAGACCACGGCGCTGCGTGACCTCGGAATAGCTTGGGCCGACTACGAGGCAGCCCTGGAGCATCTCGTGGACGATGCGTTCAACGACGCTTGCCTGATGACGGCGGCTCGCTCTCCATCCTATGAGGAGCTGCGGGCATTCTTCGAATCCGTCTACCGGGGTATCCGCATCGATTTCTAGACGAGACCAACGCTATCATCTGCGAGGCCATATGACAGGTTACATGGGAAAGGTCCTGCGTGTCGATCTGGCAGACCGACGCACCTGGGACAATCCTCTCGATGTCCATCACGCACGTGCGTTCATCGGCGGCAGCGGGTTAGCCGCCAGGTATCTCCTCGACCTTATCGGCAGCGATACGGACCCCCTGGGCCCAGCCAACCCCCTGATCCTGATGACGGGCCCAATGGTCGGCACTGTGATGCCGTCGGCCGGGCGATTCAGCGTCGCTGCCCTCTCCCCGCTGACCGGCATCTGGGGCGAGGCTAACGCTGGAGGCTTCTTCGGCCCGGAGCTGAAGTTCGCCGGATATGACGGCGTCATCATTACAGGGGCAGCCCAACGACCGGTCTGGCTCTCGATTGTCGATGGCGCGCCCGAGATCCACGACGCAGACGGGCTTTGGGGGCTTGACACCTACGAGACCCAGACGGAGATCCACGCGCGACTTGGTGATTCGAGGGCGAGGGTCGTCTGCATCGGGAAGCGGGCGAGCACCTCGTCAAGATGGCGGCGCTGATCAACGACCATGGGCGTGCCGCAGGCCGCACGGGCCTGGGCGCCGTCCTGGGGTCCAAGCGTCTGAAGGCCATCGCCGTCCGTGGTCGGGCCCCGGTGCCGGTGGCTGATCCCGAGACGCTGGCCACGCTCGCGCGAGAGGTGATCCAATACAACAATGAGGATGTCGCCTCGATGTCGCTGCGCTTGGCGGGAACCGCGGGCTACTGGGACATGGGGCTGATGTTTGGCGATACCCCCATCCGCTACTTCCAGCAGGGCGAGTGGGCGCCGGCCGGCGACCTATCGGGTGTGTTGATGGCCGAATCGTACCAGACGCGCAACCGTGCCTGCTATCGCTGCCCCATCGCGTGCGGCCGCGAGACCCGCGCGCCGTCGTACGGCGCCGACCGCGTCGACGGGCCCGAGTACGAGACGGTAGGGGCGCTGGGGTCCCTGCTGATGATCAGCGACCTGGAGGCCGTGATCTACGCCGGGCATCTGTGCAACGTCTATGGGCTCGACACCATCAGCACCGGCGTCACGATCGGGCTGGCGTGCGAACTCGCTGCTCGGGGTCTGCTCACATCAGACCAGACCGGGGGGCTGGACCTCCGCTACGGGAATGCAGCCGCCGTCCACGCTGCGATCCCGATGATGGCCCGGCGAGAGGGGTTTGGCGCGGCTCCTGGCAGACGGCACCCGGCGGCTGGCCGAGAGATTCGGCGTCCCCGGTCTCGCCGCGACCGTCAATGGATTGGAGCTGCCGATGCACGACCCGCGCGCCTTCAGCGGTATGGCCGCCGTCTACGCACTATCCCCCCGTGGAGCCTGCCACATGCAGGGCGACATGTACGGCGTCGACATCGGCCAGGGACCGCCGGTCGAGCTTGGGGTGCTTCCAGGAGACCGGTTTGAGGCCAGCGAGGAGAAGGGGCGTATCACGGCCCGGCAGATGGCCTGGCGCAGCGTCTACAACGCGTTGACCCTGTGCCAGTTCCAGAACCCAGGAACGGACGCGATCGCGCGGGCACTCAACGCCATCACCGGCTGGACGTCAAGCCCCGAAGACTTGCTGGCGGCAGGAAAGCGCATCCTCACGATCAAGCGGCTCATCAACCTGCAGCGAGGGCTGACGCGTGAGGATGAGCGGTTGCCCGATATTCTGAGCCGGCCGATAGATGGCCCGACGGAGGGCTTCGTCCCGGACCAGGAGGCACTGATCGCAGGCGCCTATGCAGAACTGGGCTGGGACCTCACGACGGGTCACCCTTCAGAAGAGGCGCTGGCATCGCTAGCCGCGATCCTGCCGCCGGCTCCCACGTAGCATCCAAGTCCAGCGGGTACATTGGGCGGTTCACGCGCCGGTAGTCAAGCTGCGTGACGTCGCAATTGGTCACGCCTGGGCTGATCGCCAGGATCGAGCGCGGGCTGATCGCCTCCAGCGGCGCCGTGAGGTAGCCGCGCTTGGGCACCACGATCTTGTACGCCAGGGGATCGATGCCCAGGCTGTGAAACTGCGCGGGCTCGACGTAGCTGTGGCGCTCGGCGGTGACGATCACGTCGACCCCACCCACGGTGAGCACGACCGTCAGACCCCGTCGCGACAGGCGATGTGGGTCGCGTATGCCGCCCCAGTAATACTCGCCATCGCTGATCAGGCGCACCCTACCCGTGACGTCGAGTGGGGTGCCGTGGCGCGTGTCCAGCTTCCCGCCCAGGGAGAGGCTGACCTCGGCGCCGACACCGGCCGAGATGCACGCCTCTACGGCTGACGCATCCCAAATCGACGCGACCACGGTATGGGAGGCGCCGTGTGCCAGGAGCGAGGCCAGCACCGCCGTGACGTCGGTGGTGCCGCCGGCACCGGGATTGTCGCCCGAGTCAGAGAGAAAGACGGTGGGCTCGGGAGCCGCCATAGCGGTCTCAACGGCTTGATCCACGGGATACGCCTCGGTGCCGAAATCGAAGTCGGCCCGCCGCTCCCAGAACATCGAGGCCAAACGGTTGGCCTCGGCCTGGGCCAACGTTGCGTCGCCGTCGGTCACGACCACAGCGGCCACCCCGATATCGGGCACGTCGGCCCAGCAATGGCCGTTCATCAGCGAGGCCGAGAGGATCTCCGGGCGGGCTTCCAGCTCGGCGACGGCCTGCATCATCTCCCCCATCGTCCCGATGGAGGACTGGGCCTTCTCTCCCGGCAACAGGAACGGGATTTTCGCAAAGCCCATCGCCGGGCTGCGATGCTCCTTCAGGATCTGAAGCAGCATCGTGGCTGCCGTCACGCCCGTCTCGTAGGCATCGACGTGAGGTGCCGTGTGGTAGGCGACCATCGCATCAACGATCTTGGCCGTCTCGGCGACGATGTTGGCGTGCATATCCAGCGCGATAACGATCGGCACGTGGGGGCCAAGCCGCTGCCGCAGCTCGCGCAGCAGGACGTTCTCGCAGGTGTCGACCCCTTCGGCCCGCATCGCGCCGTGTAGATAGAGACAGACGCCGTCCACGCCATCCGCCTGTTCGAGGATTCGCGTCTTGAGGGTACGGAACGCCTCTCGCTCGACGATGCCGCCGGGCATCGCGTGGGCCGTGATGGTGGGGACGAGCGTAACTCCTCTATGGGCTTCCAGGGTGTCCACGATGCCGCCAAAGGCGCCGCGCCGCGCGGTGGGGACCAGCGTCTCCGGACCGTAGCGGGGATGGAAATCCTCCAGACGCGTCAGGAAGGGAGTGAAGGTGTTGGACTCGTGGCCGAAGCCACCTACAAGAACCTTCATCATAGCCTCACGCGGGCCAGAGCTGCGCACCGCCGTCGATACGCAGAACCTGCCCGCTGATGTAGGATGCCTGGTCGCTGACCAGGAAGGCCACGGTACGTGCGACCTCAATGGGCCACCCGTAACGCTCCAGTGAGCCCTCCGTGGTTCGACGAGCCTCGTCAATCGGGCGGCTGGCCAGGAAACGCGCTGTGACGATCTCACCGGGTGCGACCACGTTCACCAGGACGTTGTAAGGTCGCAGCATAGCAGCCAGGCAGCGAGAATACTCGTGGACCGCGGCCTTGGCCGTGCTGTAGATGGCCTCGGCAGCGTGTCCCGACAGCCCCGCAACGCTGCCCACGGTGACGATCCACCCGGACCTTCGTGCCATCATCTCCGGCGCGACCTCGCGACACGCGAGGATACACGTCATCAGGTTGCGGTCCAGAACGACGCGGATATCGTCCAGCGAGATCGTCAGCGGATCGTTGCCCGCCGGCTTGCCCGCGTTCTCGCCCATCGCCCCCTGCGCGCCGATATCGCCCCCGGCGCAGTTGACCAGGATGTCGATCGTGCCGAAGTCGTGCCCGGATCTCGGCCACGACCCGCTTCACCTCGGCCTCGACCGTGAGGTCAGCCCAGACGGGCACGACCTCCGTGCCATGCTCATCGGCAATCGCCTGGGCAACCGCATCCAGCGACTCGGCCTCGCCAAAGGCGCGGGTCGAGGTCGGCGTCGTGCCGTGCACCGCTACCCGCGCCCCGAGGCTCGCAAGATGCGACGCGATCACCCGCCCGATGCCCCGCGAGGACCCCGTTACCCAGGCCGTCCTGCCCTCAAGCGGCTTCTCGTTCACGCCCCGTCCTCGGTTACAGGACACCGAAGACGCGATAGATCTCGTCGATGGGCATCCCGGCCGCCAACTGCTCCCGCTCCTCGTTTTCCTTTGCGAAGATATCCTCCACCCGGAGCAGCACCTCGTCGACCAGATCCTTGGGGATCAACTGGGCGCCGTCGTTGTCGGCGAAGATGAAGTCCCCGGGGAAAACGTTGACGTAGTGGGTCAGATGGCCCGGCAGATGAATGGGCACATTCACATCCGTCACGATCCACCCGCCAAAGGCATTGGGCCGGGTGCCAAAGCTGAACATCGGGAAGTCCGCCATCTTCAGGACGTACTGCGTATCCCGGCAGTTGCCCGCCAACAGCATCCCCCGGCAGCCGTGGGCATAGGCGACCTGGCAGCTCATCTCGCCGAAGTGCGCGGGCTGCATATCGCCGCCGCAGTCGAAGCAGAGCACCGAGCCGGGCTCCGACTCGGCCACAGCGCGCATCATGCGCTTCTGCGGATGGCCGCCCTGGGCCTCCCATTTGGCTTGCTCCGCCTCCCACTCCTCCTTAGAGAGCTTGCGCTCGACCAGCGAATGCAGCTTCACCGGCAGCGCGCGGCCGACCAACTGCATCCCCTGGCGCAGCGCCTTGAACCGCGGCGAGAAGACCGTGTCGCGAACGCCAAGGCTATTGAGCGAGTCGGAGACGCTCCCGCCGTAGCCCGCGCGCCTGAATCGCTCGATACGCTCCAGATCGGTGATGTCCAGATGACGAATGTTATCCTTGTCCCAGTTGAACTCTGACATGGTTCGGCTCCTCCTAAGGTTGGTGTTGCCAATAGCATACAGTGATCAGCTGTCAGCGCTACTCTCCGCTGATCTTCGCGAGCACGTCCTGAATAGCCTGGATGACCAACTCGGGATTCTGAAGCTGCGGATAGTGCCCGGTCTCAGAGATCCTGATCTCACTGTCCCCGCTTAGCGAGAGCAGATCGTGCTGCAGTTCGATCCACAGATCCTGAAAGATCTGTCCTTGATCCTTGAGTGAAGTGATGGGAGTCCCCGACGCGATCACAATCAGCGGGAAGTCGCCAAGATACCGGTACTGTCCGGCCTGATCCAGTGTCTTAGGTGACTCCACGGTCTCGTCAAACCAGGCCATGCTCGATTGCGGTAAGAAAGCCTGTATCGGATCATAGATCTCGGAAGGCAAGTCGTATATGTTCCCCTTGTAGCGCCCGGGCATCCCCAGATGAGACAGGAGCAAGATCAGAGGCCGGGTGTTTCCGTCCGGAATCTCCTGAGCAAGGCCGACCTCCTCGTATCGCTCGAACATCTCCGGATGGCTTGACTCAACCAGCACCATGCCGCACACATCGTCCGGATTCTGCCCCGCGAATATCCTCACGTAGGCGCCGCCAAACGCATGTCCTACGAGGACGTAGGGACCGCGCTCTCCCGCCGCATCAAGGACAGCGCTTAGTTCACCGGCAATCGTCTCGCCATCTCTTGGGCGTGGACCCGGCTCACTCCACATGATGCCGGCGCGATCGTAGCTGCATGCGCGGGTCAACTTCGCCTATCTCGGCCTGGACTGGAGCCCAGCTTAGCGATCCGTACTGATCAAGATCGGCCTCAAAAACGACCGTTGGCGTGCCGCTTCCAACGCAGTTCAGATGGATCCGGTGGCTGCCAAGATCCACCATTCGACCCGGCGGGGGAAACTCAGCCCGGTACCTGCCTCGAGTGACAGACTCACGAATCAGCAGATAGACGATGAGGCCCAAGAAGAGACACAGGCCAACCAGCAGTACCCGCCCGCCCCAGCGCAGTAGGGTAACCAGCACTCTCTTCATAGACTCACTCTCCTGTCGGGTTCGAGTTACTCCTCCAGCCCAGATGATGCCCTTGCAGAACGGCCCCGGAAAAGCCGCTTCCAGGAATGGTGATCGGCGAGAGTTCTGAAGATCCAGGTCAGTCAGGAATGCACTTCACGTATCCGTCCAGCAGATGCCAGGGCCTGAATCCGATGGCTTGGTAAAGCCCTCGGGCAGCCTCATTGTTACCGAAATGAGCAACCGTTGCAAGCTCCATTCCGGCGGCAGCCATCTGCTGTAGCCCGTACGTCATCACCGCCCGGCCAAACCCTTGGCGCCAATGATCCCGATGCGTGCCGACGGGTTCGAACGACCCGGTGCGATTCAGATGGTCGTACCAGATGATGGTGAAAGCCACGAGGCTTCCATCCGGGGCCTGAATGACCAGCTCCCGTCCCGGGGAATAGCCCGGAGACGCCATGAATCGCCGGTACGATTCAGGAGTCCAGCTCGCCCCGAAGGAGGCGTTATGCACCTCGGCCAGGGCGGCAGCATCGTCAGGGGCGTGGGCCGACCGGAACGAGTAGCCTACCGGGAGAGCCGGCACGATCACAGGCTCGATCTTCATCTTGTTCAGTACGTAGGGCAGTTCATCGTCCGGTTCCCAGCCCAACGCCACGAGAAGCTCAGACCGAGGTGTGTCGCCCCGGAATGCGTCTGCGCAAATGACGTCGCTACGGACATCGTAGCGACGCATGAACTCCAGGAGGCGAGCCTCGGCATCTTCGAGCAGGTCACGTTCGAAGATGCCGCCCCGTAGATCGGGCCGCACCTGGGCATCGTAGCTCTTGTGGCTGGGGTCGACCATTCGCCACGCAGCCACCCCCCGTTCGTCCTCCCAGATCTTCAAGATCTCGGTGGGATCGTAGCGTTTGTTGCCGTTGTAGATGTGGAAGGGAATGTCTCCGGGATGGAGATATCCGCAGTGGTCCGTCACCGCGATCGCCGCGGCATTGAAGTCCTGGAGCAGCTTGAGATCAGCTTCGCCGGCATACATGCGCTGTTTCATATGTCCCCATCCTCCTCGCATCGGCTGGTTCTGTCCTGCTCATGTCACTGAAGCATAACCTCAGGGCGGTGTGGTTGTCACCCCCCGAACGTGGTAGTGGGGGGGTGAGGTGCGGCCCCGGCGTGCCGGTCTCCGCGAGTCTGAAAGGTTGACAGCAGCATGTGCTCTGATCCACTATGAGGGTCGTCTCCCCTGAACGCGAGCACTGCCGTCGCCCTGATCGTTCAGGCGATGACCGCGCCACTACCGATGGAATCCGAGTACAGAGGAGGAGACCATGAGACTGGGGTTTCACGGAGCCACGTCGATGACATCCGACCTCGAAACAGATGTCATGGCCACAGCCCATGCCGGGCTGAAGGCACTGGAACTGTGGGCGGCCAAGATCGACACCTATCTGTCCGCCCACTCGCTTGACGACCTGAAGAGCCTCCTCGCCGTCCAGGGCGTTGCGCCTAACCAGACAGAAGTCTGGGGCTGCTTGTCCGGACTTCCACATTGGCCAGTGTCTTGGCCAAGCAGCGCGTGGTTGGCCTCGAACGAGGACGGCGGCGATGCAGAGAAAGCGCATGCGACCCCAACTCTACCCCGCGGGTGCTGGGTCGACAAGGTGCAATTCAGATGCGCGTGACCGGCCCTGCTCGAGAGGGTCCTATTGCCCGATCGCCGCCTCTGCCCGTAGCTCAGAACGAACGCTGCAGCACCTCACGCAACTCACGTTGGCCTATGGGACGACGGCGAACAGGGGCTCATCTTGAGCCTCACCTCATGGTTGCTTGACGATATCGACAGAGATCTCCACCGCCGGCGTCGTTCCCCTGTTCTCAAGCCAGTGCGTGGTGTTCCTATCCTCGGGCCAGCCCGCTCCCGGCCCATACTCCTTAGTCACGCCATCTCGATGATCCGTGATCGTTCCTTGCAGGATGTAGACCATGCCCGGCCTGTCTCTGTGGTCGTGAAGCGGGCCGAAGACGCCGCCGGGTTCGATGGTCACCATGCGCATCCGCAGTTGGCGCCCTGCCATGCCCTGGATTTCAGGGCCAAGGTCAAGCGATGCCAGCAGCTCCACTGCAACGCCCTTCATCTCATGTGCTTCGTCTTCATTTCCCATGGCCATCTCCTTTCCTGCTGCGTGAGCTTGCTCTGAACGCGCCTACTCCCCGATGATCTTCACCAACACCCGCTTTCGCCGCCGCCCGTCGAACTCCCCGTAGAAGATCTGCTCCCAAGGGCCGAAGTCCAACCGCCCATTGGTGATAGCGACGACGACCTCGCGGCCCATGATCTGGCGTTTGAGGTGGGCGTCGCCGTTATCCTCACCGGTGCGGTTGTGCCGGTAGGCGCTGAGTGGTTCGTGCGGGGCCAGTTCCTCCAACCAGTCCTCGTAGTCCTGATGCAAGCCGGGTTCATCGTCGTTGATGAAGACGCTACTGGTAATATGCATCGAGTTGACGAGTGCCAATCCCTCCTGCACGCCGCTATCGCGCAAGCAAACCTCGACGTCTGACGTGATGTTGACAAATGCCCGCCGTGTGGGGATGTTGAACCAGAGTTCTTTGCGGTAGCTTTTCAACTGAGTCCTCCTCATTCTGTGATCTTGCCGAGACAGACTGCCACTTCGGTGAGTGCCATACATTGCGAGTCGACAGCCTGAGCAGCTGCCACACCTCGCGTCAGGTTGGTCTGATGGCTTCGATTATGCGCTACTGTCGATGCATCGTCAAAAAGGTGCCATTGATCCCACCATGAAATGCGCCAATTCTATGCTGGGTACTTGATTGGCGAGAAATGATAGGCTAGTATGGAAATAGAACATAGGTTCTATCATGAAGATCGTCTATCTTTTTGTACCTCACCTGCCGGTACAGGTGGAACGTCGGAAGCGCGGCACCGTCGGGGCCAAGGGCCTGGTGATCGGGGGGCGGCCCTGGGATCCTTCGGTGGTCCTGGACTGCTGCCCCGTGGCCGAGGCTGCCGGCATCATACCGGGCATGCCCCTGGCTCGCGCCGCCCTGCGCTGCCCCGAGGCCGACTTCCTCCCCGCCGATCACGCGGCCTATCAGGATGCCCAGCAGGAACTCCTCGCGGCACTGCGCCAGTTCACCGACCGCGTGGAGACGGCGGGGCTGGGGTCCTTCTTCATCGAGGTCGGTCAACTCACCCGCCGTTTCCCCGAGGACAACGCGCTCGCGCAGGGCATCGTCGAAACCCTCCGCGAGGCGGCAGACCTCGACCTGCAGGTGGGACTGGCCGAAGAGCGCTTCACCGCTGAACAGGCGGCACTGGCCGCCCGATCCAACCAGGCGGTGGTGGTACCGCCGCGGCGCGGACGAAGCTTCCTCTCCTCACTGTCGCTGACCGTCCTGCCCGCCGAAACCGAGATCCTCCGGCGGCTGGATCTGTTGGGCATCCGCACCCTGGGGGAATTGGCTGCCCTGCCGCGGATGGCCTTGATCCGCCAGTTCGGAGTCCAGGCGGGGTTTCTCCACGACCTTGCCGCCGGGGCCGATCCCCGTCCCGTTGAGCCCGATGCCCCACCCCTCGAACTGCACCACCAGACCACGTTCGAGCCCCCCACCGTAGATCAACGAACCCTGCTTGCTGCGGCCCAGCGGATGGCTGCCGCGCTGGCGGAGACGCTACATCGCCAAGGCTACCAGGCCCAGGGGCTGCGTATCGAGATCATCGACGCGGCCGAAGTCCCCCATACGACGACCACCTCTGTCGAACCGCCCACCTCCGAGAAGGGACGGCTCGCGCGGCGCATCCAGTTCCTGGTCAACCGCATCCGCCTGGAACGCCCCGCGGAGACTCTGGAGGTCGTCGTCTATCCCCTGCGCCCGGCCTACCTGGGCGCCTCACAATTGATGCTCTTCTCCGCCGCGCGCGACCAACGCTGGCGCGGCCTACAGGAAGCGCTGCGCCGGCTGCGGGTGCGCTTTGGCGAGTTCGTCGTGATGGTCGCCTCGTTGATCCACCCGCCCGAGCCACGCCCGATCCAGGTCACCCTAAGCAAGGAGGATGTCCCCATCGCTTTCATCTGGGATGGCCGCACCTATCGGATCCGCCGGCTCTACGAGCACTGGCGTGAGCGACGCTTCTGGTGGTCGCGTCCGATCGAGCGTGACTACTACCGGCTGGAGGACAGCAGCGGACAGGTTCGCCTGATCTACCAAGACCTCCGCGCCGCGACCTGGTGGCTGGACCGGCGGAGGCTGGTATGACTTCCGGCGGCTACGTTGAGCTCCATACCCACTCCAGCCACAGCCTTCTCGACGGCGTCGCCTTTCCGGAGGAGCTCGTGGCGCGCGCCGCCGCCTACGGGATGCCCGCCCTGGCCCTGACCGACCACGATGGGCTTTACGGTGCGGTGCGCTTTATCCGCGCAGCGGAGGAAGCCGGCATCAAGCCAATCCTGGGCGCGGAGGTCACGCTGGGCGAAGCGCCTCAGACGGCGTCCGCGCCTCAGACGGCGTCCGCATCTCAGACGGAGACGCACCTCACGCTACTGGCCGAGACCGCCGACGGATACGCCAACCTCGCGCGCCTGATCACGCTGGCGCACCAAGATCAGCCCAAAGGCACCGCTCTGCTCGACCCACACTTGCTTCAAGACCACGCCGCAGGCTTGATCGCCCTCTCAGGCTGCCGCCACGGCCCCGTGGCCCAGGGGCTCCTTGCCGGGGATCCCAGGCAAGCCCTGGCTGCCGCCCAACATCTCGCGGAGGTCTTCGGCCGCGAGCACTTCTTCATCGAACTCCAGCGCCACTACCACCCGGGCGAAACTCACTTGATGCGTGATCTACACGCGCTGGCGATACACCTGGGGCTAAACGTTGTGGCTACAGGAGACGTCCACTACCTGGAGCCGGAGCAGCGGGAAATCCACGACGTCCTGACATGTATTAGGATGCACACTTCGTTGGACCAAGCGGGCGACCTACTGCGTCCCAATGATGAGTATCACCTTCGCACGCCCGAGGTCATGACAGAGCTCTTCTCCAACATCCCCGAGGCGATCGCCAACACAGCCCGCATCGCCGCACGCTGCGCCTCGGCGGCGACCTTCCTGCCGGGCGGGCACCAGATCCTGCCGGCCTTCGAGACGCCTGACAGCAGCCCGCCGGATGTCTATCTGCGTCGCCTCTGCGAGCAGGCACTGCGGGTGCGATACCCCACTCATCCTCCGTACGCCCTGCTGGAAAAGGAACTCGGGGTCATCCGGCAACTCGACCTGGCCAACTACTTCCTCATCGTCGCCGACATCGTCCACTTCTCGCGGACGCAAGGCATCCGCTGCCAGGGACGGGGCAGCGCCGCCAACTCGCTGGTCGCCTACCTGCTCAACATCTCGCCCATCGACCCTGTCTCCATCGACCTCGTCTTCGAGCGCTTTCTGTCCACCGAACGCCCGAGCCCCCCCGACATTGACATCGACTTCGCCGCCGACCGGCGCGAAGAAGTGATCCAATACGTCTATGAGCGCTACGGGCGCGATCACGCCGCGATGGCCTGCACGTTGGTCACGTTCAGGACAAAGTCGGCCGTGCGGGACACCGCCCGCGCGCTGGGTTTTCCCCCGGCGCTGATCGAGCGACTCTCGGACGTGCTGGACGTGCGCGACAATCACAGCGTGCGCGAGGCCGAGGGAATGGTCAGCGCTTTTGGCGCGGATCTGAGCACGGCACCCTTCCAGCACCTCCTGCGGCTGGCGCCGCAACTGGAAGGCATCCCGCGGCATCTGGGGATCCACAACGGCGGCATGATCCTCTCGGGGGCGCCGCTCGCCACGTTGATTCCGCTGGAGCCCGCCACCATGCCCGATCGGACCGTCGTACAGTGGGACAAGGACGCCCTGGAGGAGGCGGGGGTTATCAAAGTGGATATCCTGGGACTACGGATGCTCTCCGCCATTGAGGATGCGGTGACCATCGCGGAGAAGCTGACCGGCACACGTCCCGATCTGGACGCTCTCACACCTGACGATCCCGAGGTCTATGCGATGCTCTGCCGGGGAGAGACCGTCGGCGTCTTCCAGGTGGAGAGCCGCGCTCAGGCCAGCCTGATCCCCAACTTCAAGCCGACCTCCTTTGCCGACCTGACGATTCAAATCGCCCTGATTCGTCCGGGGCCGCTGCAGGGGCACATGGTGCGCCCCTACCTACGCCGTCGCCAGGGGCTGGAGCCGGTGCGCTATCTTCATCCCCGGCTCAAGCCGGCACTGGCGGAGACTTTGGGCGTCATCGTCTTCCAGGAGCAGGTGCTCAAGGTGGCACGGGATGTAGCGGGGTTCACGCCGGGGGAAGGTGACCAACTCCGCCGGGCGCTGGGCGACAAACGGGGAGAAGAGGCGATCCTGGCCTTCAAAGATCGCTTCTTCGAGGGCGCGCGTGCCCTGAAGATCCCCGAACCGGTGATCGAGAAGGTATTCGCGCAGTTACAGGCATTCGGTGGTTACTCGTTTGCCAAGAGTCACGCCGCCGCCTTTGCGGTGCTCACCTATCAATCGGCGTGGTTGCGGCGCTATCATCCCGTCGCTTTCTATGCTGCGTTACTGCGCCACCAACCGATGGGCTTCTACCCGGCCCACGTCATCGTCTCGGAGGCACGTCGCCACGGGGTGGAAATCCGCAGCGTGGACCTCCACACCTCCGACGTCGGCGCGACGGTGGAGACGGACAGACCCACAGGTCGCAGAGAGTGGGCCTTGGCAAGCGGCATCGCCACTTCATCGGAGTCGTCTACACCCAATGGCGCGATTCGACTGGGGTTGGAGATGGTGCGCGGGCTGGGGGCAGAGGCAGGTACTACGATCGTCGAGGCCCGCAGACAGCGCCCCTTTGAGTCCCTGGTAGATTTCTGCCAACGCACCCGGCTGGGCCGTCGCGCTACTGAGGCGCTCATCATGGCCGGAGCGTTCGACCGCTGGCAGCGACCGCGTCGGCAGCTCCTGTGGGAGCTCCAGGCAGCACTGGATGCCGCCAAGGCTGCGCCGGCGTTGGGGTTACAGCCACGCCACGAGCCGGTCTTTGCCGCGCTCCCCCGTCACGAACGGCTCTGGACGGAGCAGGCTTATACCGGCGCCACTTCGGACTCACACATCACCAGCCTGGTCGCCCGCCAGTTGCATCAGATGGGGACGACGCCCTCGATCGAGCTCACACGCTGGCCCGACGGGACCCGCGTCCGTATTGGCGGCGTCGTGGTCGCGCGTCAGCAGCCGCCCACCGCCAATGGCATCGCCTTTCTTGCCGTGGAGGACGAGAGCGGCATCGTCAACGTAATGCTCTACCCTGAGGTGATTCAGACCTATCGCCGTGCCGCGATGTCGCGCTTCGTCATCGTCGAGGGCGAGGTCCGCCGCGACGGCGCTGCGATGAGCGTGCTGGGGACGCGTGTGCTCCCGCTGGCAACATAGGTCTGTATGGAGTGACATATGTACCTAGACCTTTCAACGTTTCTGGCGGCGGGCTCAAGGATTTCGTCGAGGCTGCAGAGTTGTGCGATGTTTCCCAGGGCCAGATAGGGGCCTACTCGCCGATGATCTTGACCAGCACGCGCTTGCGCCGCCGACCGTCGAACTCACCGTAGAAGACCTGCTCCCAGGGACCGAAGTCAAGACGACTCGAGGTCCGGGTTCAGACGCTGAAGGCCGACGTACATCGGCGCCATCAAGTGCAGGCCGCTGACCTCCTCACCGGGTATCGATTGGAGCGTGTACTTCGGCTCGATGAGGTGCAGTCGAGCCCGCCCTGGCCCAGCAGCGCGCTCTCACTCACATCCGGTGTCTATGCCTGGAGCTCGGTGCCCAAGCCTGCCTCGAGCGCGTTCAGGTAGGCGCGTCTGGCCGTGGTCAGATCGAAGAGGGCCATTCCGACGGACTTGGAGAAGGTCGTGCCGTGACGACCGCGCGCCGGAGGGCATCCGGAGGCAATGAGGTGACCCAGCGTCTCGATCTGGTCCTCCTGGAGGAGCCCGCTCCGTAACGGCACGATCAGCTCACCTGACTCCTCCTTGGCGAAATCGAGGTCCACCCATACCTTGTCGACGAGCCTGAACAACGCATCAGGGTACTCACGGACCTCCGGTTCGAACGACCCGATGGCGACACAGTGCTTGCCCGCGAACAACGCCGGATCGTCGGGAAAGACCGGCTGCCGGGCCGTCGTTGCCGTGATCAGAATGTCGGATGAACGGGCCAGGGCTTCCGGTGAGTCTGCGACCTCAATCGAGGCTTTCACCGGTGACGCACGCAGTCGCTCAGTCAGAGCCTCCACCGCCAGGGGCTCGATGTCATAGAGCACGATCCTCACGATGTCGCGCACCGCACAGGCATAGAGAAGCTGATAGTAGCCTTGGACCCCACATCCAACCAGGCCTACGGACCGCGCCTCGGCCTGGGCCAGATAGCGGATGCTGATACCGGTCACGGCCCCGGTACGCATCGCGGTGACGGCTTTCCCATCCAACAGCGCCAGGATCTCCGCCGTCGCACGGTCGTATAGAACGACGATGCCGTCGATCACCGGCCTGCCTTGGGAGCGATTCCCAGGATAGACGCTGACGAGCTTGGTGACCATATGATCCTCAGCCGCGCAGGGCATCAGCAGAAGCTGGTTGCCCTCACCGGTGGCCATCGCCAGACGCTCGGGCATCGAGAACGACCGCGCTTCGTAGACTCGCAGCGCCTCCTCAACACTGCTAAGGACGTCTTCGGGCGTCAGCGCTTGTTGGATGTCACTGTCATTGAGGTACAACATAGAGTCTCCTTCATTTGCCGGGGACAGAACAGGAAAAGGCGCGCCAGATACACGCAGCCTGAGCAGGCGCCATGGGCATAGCGTCTAGCGGACTTCAGCACCGCGATTGAGTCGCGCTTCGATCTCGCGCGAGGCCTTGGTGACGGAAAGGCCGCCCAGCGCCGTACAGCGCAGCGCACTAGGCAGGCTCTCGCCCACCCGGAGCATCGTCTCGATAACTTCATCCAGCGGCACGACCGCATCGTAGCCGGCCAGCGCCATGTTGGCGCAGGCCAGCGCATTGCTCGCAGCCATGACGTTCCTTCCCAGGCACGGGACCTCGACTCGATTAGCCACGGGATCACAGATCAGACCCAGGATGTTCTGAAGCGCCATCGATGCCGCGGAGACCGCCTGCGCCGCCGTACCCTGAGCCAACTCGACCAGGGCGGCGGCAGCCATCGCGGATCCGGCGCCACATTCCGCCTGGCACCCGGCGACCTCTGCTGCGAAGGTGGCCCGGGCAGCGATGAAAACGCCAACCAGCCCCGCCGCCAGCATCGCCTTCGCCGCCTCCGTCACACCTAAGCCCATCGCATCGACGGCGCCAAGGCAAGCGCCGGGCAGCCCGCCGCACGCGCCGGCCGTCGGCGCAGCGACGAAGACACCCATCGCGCTCTTGACCTCCATCAGCGCCGTCACATAGAGAATCATCTGATTGAGGATGCCGCCGTCCAACAACTGACCGTCCGCGAGTGCTCTCCGGAAGCCCTCGGACTGCTGTCCCAGGATGCGGTCCGCGTACTCCGTGCCTGCAATGCCCTGCCGGATGGCGGACCGCATGATGCGAACCGTCTCCTGCATCTGACTCAACACCTGCTCGTGGGTCAAGTTCCCTCTGGCGCTCTCGTAGTAGCACGCAAGCTCCCAAAGCAGCAGGCCCTTGTCATCGTTGTAGGCGGTCATCTCATCACAGGTGATGAAGGGAACGCGAAGATTCTGCCGCGAGAGCACGGGCAACACCGGCGACAAAGTCCTGATCTGGGGAATCTCGAACGCCGTGCCGGCGCGTGTGCAGAGCTCGTCCGTCAGAAAACGCTGAGCCTTGACCTCGACGAAATCGACACCCGCACCGGCATGACCCAAGATCGCGTCCGCCTCGATCCACGTTGCCAAAGCCTGAACCAGGGAGCCAGGGTCGCCACGCACGTAGAGCAACGTCTCATAGGTATCACCCCGGATCGACACCCGCGCCCCGTCGATCTCAATGACCTCGATCATCCCACCTCCGGTGGAGAGGGCAGTCAGAACGTGAGTCTCATCGGCATTCCTGAGCGTCAGTCTGTATGTGTTGGGATGGGTGGCCCCGATCTCGGTCACCCGAAAGACAACCTCGATCCCGGCCTCCGCGATGGCCCGAACCGATGACGCCAGCCGTTCATCTGTGGCATCCCACCCCAGGAGGCCACCACACAGCCCCATATCGGATCCCTGCGTCTTGTGGGTGGTCGCCAGCGACCCCGTCGGGTCGAACTCGACCAGTACGTGGCGCAGGTCGCCATCCATCAGGTCCCGCGCCAGCCTGCCGATGCGCAACGCCGCCGCGCAATGGGAGCTGGATGGCCCCCGCATCACCGGGCCGATCGCGTCATTGAAGATACTGGGGTAATCCTGCATCAACACCTCACTCAACCACAGCGTTCTCAAGGATACCGGTGGGGAATGGCCCCCGGCCCGCCCCACGAGGAGGACCCGGCCATCACTCTGTCGCCGGCCTGCAGCTTTGGGGGCTTGATCACATTAGGTTCCTACCAGTTCGTCACCGGCCCATCCGGAGTTCTCAAGTGCGGCTGCTCCTGCACGCCGACCTCTTGTAGGTCGGCATGGTGGTACAGACACTCTCAAGCCTAGGTCCTCAGCCCGGTCCACGGCGTCCATCCCGCCCTCGCCCAGGAGAGCGACGATACGGTACCGATTCTGGAGTACCTGTCCTGTGGTCAGGGGCATTGCGATGCTCCTCTAGGGGGTCCTGGTGTTGAGCCGTGACCGATGGGTCTGTCACCAGTCATTGTAGCCATTCTGAGGTCGAGCGCAAAGGTTGAGTGCCCAGGGCGTACGCATCTCGTAGAGACGTGGCGGTGCCACGTCTCCGGCGAGGCGCGCTACGGCTTCAGAACCTTGTCACGTCGCCGGAAGACGCCCCACCGGGGCGTCTCTACAACGCAGACACAAGCACGAAGCGTCATCAGCGTTGTTCACCGACTCATTTCTGACCCAGATGCGTACGCCCTCGTTGAGTTCCCGGCACGGGCTCAGAGCCTGTGGTCGCTACTACCCTGTACGACGCAGCGGCTACCTGGCGTCGCCCGCGACCTCCTAGAGCCTGTATGAACTCTCCGCCATCAGTGTGACGAAATGACGAGCCATCAGCATCGCAAAGGCTCAGATACGGCGCCACCGGCGCCCACGCGTCGTCACTGACATCACTAGGGTATCGCTTACGTTCCATACCCTCATGATACCAAGTGCGTCACTCAAAGTGCATAACAGGCTCTAGTGAGGCCGGCAAACAAGCCTGAACGCCCTGCGAGCATGGCGTCCTTACACCCGTGCATTATAAATGCGTCTCGGGCACCCTCAAAGTCGCGCGGTCCAGTCGGGATTGGCGTACTTCTCCGCCAGCAGGTGCTCGATCTCCGTCCGCTCGTCAGGAGTGAGCGGGCTGGGGAGCAACGTCACGTTGAGCGCCTCGCGGATGCCCGCAGCCAGCGCCTCCGCAGCCTCTTCCCACGCCACCAGGCGCCCGAGCGCGTCGTAAAGCGTCAGCGCATGCGAACGGATCCGGTTGGGGTCGGGCCGGTCGACGAGGTAGTGGCTGATGTCACCGATGTCGCCCGTGAGCGGCAGCGAGCCGTGCTGCAGGATGCCACCGCGCACGCGCATCTGCGCACTGCCGACCAGCTTCCGCCCGCTTACCGTCACCTCATAGTCCGACGGGATCTCGAAGCAGACCGGCGTGCGGTTGCGGGAGGGCGCTGAGAGATCGTCCGGCCCCCCAGCCCCTTCACCCCTTGGCTCGCCTGGCCCCCGGCCCTCGGCCTTCGCATACGCCAGTCCCAGGCGCTCCAGCGCGTACAGCAGCGCGCCGCTGACGCCGCGGTAGCTCTCTGCGATGCTGCCGACGAAACGGGGTTCCCCGTCGGTCGCGGCGATAGTGTAGGTGAGCTCGTCCCGGTTGAGGACCGCCGTCCCGCCTGTCATGCGCCGCACCAGGTCGATGCCGTCCCGCCGCAGTGCGACGACATCGGCGTCGGCGTAGCGCTGCCCCCGCCCCAGCGTCATGGCCGGCGGCGCCCAGCCGTACAACCTGACCGTGGGTGGCGCCTTCCGGGCTGCCACCGAGCGTAGCACGGCCTCGTCAATGGCCATGTTGAGCGCGCCCGGCCTCGGGTGCGGCTCCAACAGCAAACGCCACGTCGCGTGAGGGGCCATCACGGCATCACCACGTCATCCTTGATCGTCGCCCACACGTCGCTGCTGACCCAAGGGATCACGCCGTCGTCGGACCGCTCGCCCACCACGCGGTAGCCGATCGTCCAGCCGTCCGGCGCGCTTGATCGGCAGCAGCGCCCAGTTGGCCACCCGCGGATCGTTGAGTTCGATCAGATAGACCGGGTGCTCGCGGAGGTGAGGCTCCGCAGCTTTCCAGGTGAGGTAGTAGGGCGCGGGTCCGGGCGGATCGAAGGAACCGTCCGGCACATAGACGACGGTCAGCTCGGGGTGCAGATCCTCCGCCCACGAGATGTAGCGCAACACCCAGGTCTGCACGAAACCGTCCGTCGCAGTAGGTGGTGTCAGCAGCCAGGCCCCATCTTCGAACTGTGGCAACAGGTCCCGCGCCCACGCGTGCCAATCGGTCTTGCCGCTCTGGTCGGCAATGGGATAGTTGTTCTGCATCACGAGCACAAAGCCGGCGCCCACCAGCGCCAGGCAGAGACCTCGCGCGGCTGGCACAAGCCGGGGCCGCCATATCGCCACACGGCTGCGCAGCCAACGCCAGCCCATCTGCGCCCCAACCCCGATCAAGGGCGCAAAGAAGAGATAGACGGGCGTCATGAAGTCAGACCAATCGACGACGGCGTAGGTCGAGACGAAGAACCAAGCGCCGGCAAGACCCAGGAAGCATGTCATCGCCACGCGGATGCTCTTCTGAAGCAGGGCATACGCGCCGATCCCGCCCACCATCACGCCGATCGGCCAGAACTGCAGCATCAACTGGTAACCGGAGTCGGCCCAACGCTGCAGCCAGTATCGGGCGGGCAGGCCGAACGATATCCCCCACCATCGCTTTCCCAGCCAGAAATCCACCACCCCACGCCAATCGCTGGGGCAGAAGTTGCAGAACTTGGCCGGTGGCTGTGCAAAGGCGCGCGCCGGGATCCACAGATACTGCAGCCCGACGATGGCGACGATGCCCAAGGTCAGGCCAAGACGCTTTGGTCGGAAGAATGCGCGCGTGTCGGTCGACAGCACCGCCCACAACCACATCGGCAGCAGGACAATAGCCGGCACGTTGACGCCAAAGGCCAGGGCGTAGAGGACAACCGCGGCGAGATACGCGCCAGGACGCCGCGTCTCCATGTAGATCAGGAGCGCCAGCCATGTACCCGCGATGAGGGTGTTATAGAGTGGATAGAGCTCGGCGTACGTGGCCTGGTACCAGAATCGCACCGCCAGCGCCAGCGAAAGCGCTCCCAGCGTCGCCGAAGCTACGGAATGGGTCAGCCGGTAGGTCACCCGCTGGATGAGCACGACCGTGGCGACAGAGGTGACGGCACTCAGGAGGTTGAGACGATAGGCAGGGTTGCCGAATGGCAGACCGTGGACGAAGAGCGCGCCCAGCCAAGTGTAGAAGGGATACCCCGGCGGATGCGAAACCCCCATCACCAAAGTCGTGATCTGG
Source organism: uncultured Chloroflexia bacterium (assembly GCA_963751345.1). Lineage (GTDB taxonomy): Bacteria > Chloroflexota > Anaerolineae > B4-G1 > SLSP01 > PWVB01. Next base: position 28,959 of record CAVVUS010000047.1, on the reverse strand, counting down.
TACTGGATAGAGTCGAGGTAGGGCCCCACACCGGGGTGCAGGGTGCGGACGTAAAGCACAGCCGTGAGCGCCGCAAGCAGAGCGCCTGAGACCAGCAAACTGCGCCGGGCATGCAGGTCCATACCCGCAGCGTCTGTCGTGACCGTCATTGCGGCAGCAATCCGGCTAGAGCGTCGCCTTGTCCCCACGCCCGGGTACGATGACCCGACCGTAGCCCAGATCCTCCAGCCCGGTCGCCAGGGTCTTGGCCGGCTCGGAATCGCCGTGCACCACAAAAGCCGTCTTGACGGTCGGCGCGCGCGGTGCCGCCCACGACAGCAGGTCATCGCGATCCGCGTGGGCGCTGTAACCGTAGAAGGTGTGCACCTCGGCGCGCAGGTCGTAGTCGTCTCCGAAGATTCGAACGTGCTCCGCACCATCGGCGATGCGCCTGCCCAGGGTGTTGGGCGCCTGCCACCCGGTGATCAGTACTGCGTTGCGGGGATCCTCGATGGCGTGTAGCAGATGGTGCTGGACGCGTCCCGCCTCCGCCATCCCCGATGCACTGATGATGATGATCGGATTGTTGGCCGTATTGAGCGACTTCGACTCCTCCACGCTGCGAACGTATCTCAGCCGATAGAAACCGAAGGGATCCTGATCCCCGCTCTCTGCGAGAAAGTTGCGGGTCTCGCGGTCATAGCATTCCGGGTGCATGCGAAAGGCCTCGGTCACGTTCACCGCCAACGGGCTGTCAACGTAGATCGGTATCTCCGGGATCCGACCCTCGTACGTGAGCTGGTGGAGATGGTACACAAGCTCCTGCGTCCGCCCCACTGCGAAGGCCGGGATGACAATGCGCCCGCCGCGGTCGACCACGTCGTTGACGACCTTCGCCAGATCGCGCTTGATATCTTCGAGCGGTGGGTGCTCACGATCCCCGTAAGTGCTCTCGATCATCAGAGCGTCCGCAGGAGGCATCGGTGTGGGGTCGCGGACGATGGGCAGGTCAGGCTGCCCGAGATCACCGGAGAAAACCAGCCGCACGACTCTGTCGCGCTCGACGGACTCGATAAGTACGATCGCCGACCCGAGTATGTGTCCGGCGTCGAGCAAAGTCACGTGGATCCCGCGGGCGACCTGCGTCGGGCGATCGTAGCCGATCCCTACGAAGTAGCGCAGCGAGCGCAGCGCGTCCTCCTCCGTGTAGAGAGGCTCGACGGGTGGCTCACCCTTCTTCGCACGGCGCTTGTTGACGTATTCGACGTCGTATTCGTGGATGCGCCCCGAGTCGGGCAGCATAGCACCGCAGAGATCGCGGGTCGCGTGTGTCGTGTAGATCGGCCCATCGAACCCCGCCTTGACAAGCGTGGGAAGATTGCCGGAATGGTCAATGTGGGCGTGAGACAAGATCACGGCGTCGAGGCGGCTCACGTCAATGGGGAGCTTCCGGTTACGATTGAGAGCCTCCTGCCGCGATCCCTGGTACAGCCCGCAGTCCAGCAGGATATGGTTGCGATTGGTGCGGATGAGGTACATCGACCCGGTCACGGTGCCGACGCCCCCCAGGAACGTGATCTTCATCTACCCTCTCAGTCGGCCACCAGTTGGAGCAGATCCGGCCCATAGGTCCTCTGACGCCAGGGGCCTATCCCGGGCACCTCCAACAGCGACGCAGCTATCCTGAGGTGGATGTTTCGCCAGCTCCCACAACGCGGCGTTCGGCAGGATTACATCGGAGTCCACCCCGCGGAGCTTTGCCACATCCTTGCGCCAGGCCTTCAAGGCGTTAAATCGGTCGACGACGTCGTCAGGCAGTCGGTGGTTGTGGGGCTCTTCCGGCAACTCGGGAAGGTCCCTCGAGCTAAGCAGCTTGAGGATGTCCGTCCCAAACCGCCTGACCTGTCCGGGCGTGAGTCCGGCGGATACCAGCTCATCGCGCGTGTGAGGCTGGATGTGGGCCACCCGCATCAGGCGCCGGTTGGACATAACCATCACAGGCGGACGATCCAACTCCCGCGCGGCGTGCTCGCGCCACTCAAAGAGCTGGAAGAGACGCCGCCGATCGTTGTGAGAGAGGGCGTGGAGACCCTTCAGGCGCCAGAAATGCTTGGCGATGTTGTCGTCCGGTGGGACCTCCACCGTCGCTGAGAGGTAGTCAAAGATCTCCTGAGCTTCCTCCCACCGTCCTGTCCGCTGCAGCTCTGCTTTCTGGATCTCACGCAGGGCCAGCAGATAGTAGCTATCCATCCAGGCATAGGTCAATGCTTCGGGATCCAGGGGGCGCTTGCCCCAGTTGTATCGCTGGAACCGCTTGTTGGCGTGCACGCCGAAGTAGGTGCTCATAATATCCGCGAGACCGACCTTCGGCCAACCCAACACCCTCGCGGCCCACATAGTGTCGAAGATCGTACTTACCTCGAACCCGAAGTCACGCCTCAGCACAATCAGATCGTAGTCAACGGCGTGGAAGACCTTCTCGACGTCGTCCGTCTCGAAGAAGGGGGCGAGCGGTGCCAAAGTGTCCAGAGCAAGGGGATCGACCAGGTAATTCGTTCCTGGCACCGAAATCTGGATGAGACAGACCTGCTCGCGGTACGCGTAGAGGCTGTTCGCCTCCGTATCCACTGCCGCACGCGACTGCGACATCAGGGTCTCGGCCAACGCCAGCAGCGCCTCTGGCGTGTCCACGACCTCCAGATCGCACACATCAGGGGAGGGCAGCACTTCGCCAACGGTTCGGTTCGTATCAGAGTCCATGCTGCCCATTATGCCCCAGCGGCGGCTATTGTCAAAGCTTCACGCAGACGGGGTCCCCGGCAGGTCAACCCTCGGTGGGTCCGTTAGGCGTGTCACCGACGGCGAATGCTTCGCCATCCCGGAACTGCAGCCTGAGCGGTAGCCCGCGCGAGATGTCGTGCGCCGATGTCAACACGTTGGCGGTGTCCCGATCTCGCACGATGGCGTACCCCCGCGTCAGAACGGCGTCGGGGTTCAGAGAGACCAGCCGCGCAGCCAGCCCATCGACCTGGCGCCGCGTCATCGCAAAGTGGTAGTGAAAAGCGCCTTCGAGCCGCGTCACCAGGTCGTCCACCCTCTGGCGCGCCCCGGTGATCCGTGCCATCGGCGAGAGATGCTGGATGGCCCGCAGCACACCATCCACCCTCTCCCGGCGCGCCGAGAGCTGCAGTGCCATCGCCCGCGCCATGCGCGCGCGTGCCTGCCACAGCCCGGCTTCGAGTTCGGGGAGTGCCGGTGTCGAGACCTCCGCAGCGGCGGACGGTGTGGGCGCGCGCCGGTCCGCCGCAAAATCGGCGAGGGTGAAGTCCGTCTCGTGTCCCACCCCCGACACCACCGGCAATCGGGAGGCCGCGATCGCGCGGGCCACCCGCTCGTCGTTGAAGGCCCACAGGTCCTCCAGCGAGCCGCCACCTCGCACCACGAGGATGACGTCGACGTCGTCGCGGGCATTGAGCCGCGCCAGGGCGTCCACGATCTGAGGTGGCGCCGCTTCTCCCTGGACCAGCGTGGGCGATAGCAGCACTCGCGCAAGGGGATACCTGCGGCTCAAGACGTGCAGCACGTCGCGCAGGGCCGCAGCCGCCGGCGAGGTCACCACGCCAATGCACGCCGGGAACGGCGGAAGCGGACGCTTCCTTGCCTCGTCAAAGAGCCCTTCTGACTCCAACTGCGCCTTGAGCCGTTCGTACTCCTGGTAGAGCGAACCGCGGCCCGCAGGCTGGACGAAGTCGATGTAGATCTGGTAGCGCCCGCTCTGCTCGTACAGGCCGATTCGGCCGTGTGCGAGGACCTGGTCGCCTGAACGAGGCAAATACACCATTCCCTGGGCCTGACTCCGCCAGATCACACCGCCGATCTGAGCGCCGGCATCCTTCAGGGTAAGGTAGACGTGGCCTGAGGAGGCTCGTGACAGATTGGAGACCTCTCCCTCGATCCACAGATCCTGGAAGACCGGCTCCCGCTCGATCAGCGTGCGTATCCGGCTCGTGACCTCACTCACGGTTAGCGGGTCGATCTGGCTGCGCGAACAGGTTCAGTTGGTCCCACATAGCACCGCCATCTTACTTCACAAGACCATAGATGGAAAGTGGCACGGAGGCTCTGCAGTGCCGGGGACTTTCTGCAGTCCCCGGCACTTGGGACGACAGGTCCTGCGGTCGTGGCTGTGGGCCGACGGGTCCTGCGGTCGTGGCTGTCGCCACATCAAGGTGCCGGCGGCCCGTGACGCAGGCTGAGCTGCATCCTGAGGCTCTACACAACAAGTCCCCGGCACTGCGGAAAGTGCCGGGGACTGAGAGGGTGAAAGGCGGCAAAGCCCATCCATGCTATAATCGCAAATCGAGAGATGCCTCTATGCAAGTCATACTCACACACGAAAACGCCGATTTTGACGCGATCGCCAGCCTGCTGGCCGCGCACAAGCTCTATCCGGGTGCGCAGCCGGTACTGCCGCATCGCGTGAATCGCAACGTGCAGGCGTTCCTGTCCCTCTACGGTCCGGGCTTTCCCTTCGTGAGCCCGGATGAGCTGCCACGAGGACAGCACATCCAGCGCGTGATCCTCGTCGACACGTCGAAGCTCACGTTTGTCCGCGGGATGGGTCAAGACGTCAGCCAGGTTCTCGTGATCGATCATCACGTGCCGCCCGAGACCACGCCGGAGGGGTGGCGCTTCCAAGGAGAGCCTCTCGGCGCGGCGACGACGCTCCTCGCCGAGGCAATCTCGGCGCGCTTGATCCCGATCGCGCCGATCGAGGCCACGCTGATGTTGGCCGGGATCTATGAGGACACCGGCAGCCTCACGTACGCTTCCTCGACGCCGCGCGACCTGCGCGCCGCAGCGTGGTTGATCGATCAGGGCGGGGACCTGGAGATCGCCACGGAGTTCCTCGAACACCCGCTGACGGCCGCCCAGCAGCAAATCTACGCGGGCCTGCGCGACCATATGGAGACGCTTGAGATCGATGGGCACCCGGTGATCTTGAGCTGGGCGCTCTCGCCACCCGACACGGAGGAAGAGGTCTCCACGCTGGCACACAAGCTCCGGAACCTGCTGGAGCCCAGCGCGCTGTTCATCCTGGTGCAGATCGGCGATAACGTGCAGATGGTCGCCCGCAGCGCGACCGACGACATCAATGTTGCAGCGGTGGCGGAGCACTTCGGCGGGGGTGGACACGATCGGGCGGCGGCTGCCCTCATCCGCGACCGGTCCGCGCAGACACTCTTCGATGAGCTAAGAGAGACACTGCCGGGCTACGTACAGCCCCGCGTCAAAGTGCACGACCTGATGTCCTACGGTGTGCGAACCGTCAGCCCCGACGATACCATTGAGAAGGTGGCGCGACAGATGCTGCAGACGGGACACGAGGGCTTCCCGGTCGTCGACAGCTTGCAGCAGGTGGTAGGACTGGTCACGCGGAACGCCGTGGACCGCAGCATCCAGCATCGGCTCGGGCAACAGCCGGTTCGCCGGGTGATGCAGCCGGGGTCGATCACGGTGTCGCCCGGGGACTCTGTCGAGCACGTCAGGGCGCTGATGATCCAGTCAGGTTGGGGGCAGATCCCCGTCACCGATGACGGCCACGTCATCGGGGTCGTCACACGAACCGACATGATTCGCTTGCACCCCTCCTCCGCCAAGTCCTCAGAACGCCAGCGCATCGCGCACCTGATGGACCAGGCGATCCCCGCGCCCGTACTGGCGCTGATTCGGGAGATCGGGGCCCGGGCAGCGGATGCAGGCTATGTCATCTATTTCGTCGGGGGCATCGTCAGGGACCTCCTCCTGGGTCTTAACCTCGTGGACGTCGACCTGGTGGTCGAGGGTGACGCTGTTGAGCTGGGTCGCACTTTGGCGAGGCTGTATGGCGGAGAGATCCGCAGCCACAGCCGGTTCGGCACGTCCAAGTGGCTGCTGCCCGAGGGCATCTGGGATGAGATGCTCTCTAGGGCGAGGGGCCACGCAGCACAGGAGGCCGGCGCATCCTCTGCCAGGAGCTTGCCGACCTTCGTCGATCTTGTCACCGCTCGGACGGAGTTCTACGAACATCCGACGGCCCTGCCCCTGGTGGCGCGAAGCTCGATCAAACAGGACCTTCATCGCCGGGATTTCACCATCAACACGATGGCGATCCGGCTTGACCCGCAGCGATGGGGTGAGTTGCTCGATTTCTACGGAGGGCGGGCGGACCTCGAAGCGGGCGTGATCAGGGTCTTGCACAGTCTGAGCTTCGTGGACGACCCCACGCGCATCCTCCGAGCTGCGCGGTTCGAGGCACGCCTGGGCTTCAGCATTGATCAGCGCAGCGAGGCGCTGATTTCCGATGCACTACCGCTCCTGGATCGGGTCACCGGCGAGCGAATCCGCCACGAGCTGGACCTCATCTTCCAGGAAGGGAAGCCCGAGGCGGCACTGGATCGCCTGGAGGACTTCGGCGCCCTGAAGTGCATCAGCCCCGGCCTCACGAGCGACGCGTGGCTCGCCGATAGGTTTGTGCTGCTCCGGCGCGAGTTCGCCGCGGGTCGCTGGGAGATGGACACACCCCAGGGCATGCTCGCGCTGCATTGGGCGCTCTTCACCTACCGGCTCGATGATAAGGCGTTCGAACTTCTCCGGGTCCGGCTCAAGCTGCCGGGGTACGTCGCCGAGCTGCACGGGGCGCGAGAGCCACTGGAAGCTTCACTGGCGCGGCTTTCTGCGTTGGAGCGGCCCAGCGACATCGCCTCGGAACTCGACCCTTTCGGCTTGGAGGCGCTGGCGCTCGGGCGCCTGGTATCCGAGGATGCCACGGTTCGGGAAAAACTCATCCGGTACGTGGAAAGCTGGCGCAACGTCGAGCCGATCCTGGATGGTGACGACCTGAAGGAGATGGGGTTCAAGCCGGGGCCGCTCTTCCGTGACATCCTCAATGCCCTGAGAGATGCGCATCTCAACGGCACAGCACGGACCCGCGAGGAGGAGCAGGCGCTGGTGAGAGGCGCACTACGGAGCGCGAGACGGCAGAGATCGCTCCCAGGAGGCTGAAGCGTGAGTCAGTTCTACCCATCATACCAGGCCCTGCGCTTGGCCGACCAGATGGTCGAGGCCATCGCCGATCGGGTGCCCGGCTATCAGGGCAGATTGGGCGTCCGGTGGTATTGGCGCCTGAATGGGGGCATCCTCGCGACGTTCGAGCTCGACTTTCCAGGTGACCGAACAGCGGTGGGACGTCCTGCACGGCCAGGCGGTGACGCCGAGGATCGGCCTCTTCAGTGCCGCGGACTTCCCCTTTGGGATGTACGGCACGCTGAAGGAGTCGCCGCCCTTCATCCACGACCTGGATGGAAGCGCGGAGTGGTCCAACCGGCTCTACTTTCAGATGGGCCACCTCATCGACGATGCCGGCCTATGGCTGGAGACGCTGGTGGCAACCGTTCTTGATCCACAGATCAGTTCGCCCTCCTCATTTCCCTCGCTCACCGAGGATGAGTGCGACATTGTTGCCTACGCGATCGACAAGCTCCAGGGGCGCTTCACCGTTCGTGCGCTTCACGACGCCTTCGGAGACCACTTCTCCTATCAACTCGCTGGCCGCGCTGGCGCGTGCGTGGGAGGAGGCTGGACTGCTTACGTCGCGCCCGCGCCGCGTGACCATCGCGCTTCGCGCGCTGGTCGACCAGGCGCGTTCGATCCATCGCCCACTTGTCCCGCGGTCCGTTGCGGGATCGTCAAACGATACTCATCACCTGGAGGAAGACTATGCCGAAGACCGATCTTGAACAGCGCTGTATCAACGCCTTGCGCGTCCTGGCGATGGACGCCGTCCAGAAGGCCAACTCAGGCCATCCGGGCATGCCGATGGGGATGGCCGATGTGGCCTATACGCTGTGGACCCGCCATCTCAAGCACAACCCACGCAACCCCAGATGGCCGAACCGCGACCGGTTTGTACTGTCCGCGGGGCACGGTTCGATGCTGCTCTACAGCCTGCTCTACCTGACAGGCTACCCGATCTCGCTCGACGACCTCAAGCAGTTCCGCCAGTGGGGCAGCAAGACAGCCGGTCACCCCGAGTACGACATCGATCTGGGGATTGAGACGACCACAGGCCCGCTGGGCCAGGGATTTGGGAACGGCGTGGGAATGGCAATCGCGGCGCGGCACATGGCTGCGCGCTTCAACCGCCAGGGCTATCCCCTCTTCGACAACTGGGTCTATGCCATCGTCTCCGATGGCGATCTGATGGAGGGTGTCTCGCAGGAAGCCGCCTCGCTCGCCGGGCATCTCGGGCTCGGCAACCTTATCTACTTCTATGATGACAACGAGATCTCGATCGAGGGCTCTACAGACCTGGCCTTTACCGAGGACGTCGGGGCGCGCTTCCGTGCCTACGAATGGCACGTCCAGGAGATCGACGGGCACGACACCGACGCGGTCGATGCGGCGATTCGGGCGGCCAAAGCAGCCAAAGGCCAGCCGCACCTGATCGTGTGTCACACCCACATTGCGTACGGCAGCCCTCATATGCACGACGATGCGGCAGCCCACGGCGCCCCACTGGGCGAAGCCGAGGTGCGCGCCACGAAGGAAGCGCTGGGTTGGCCCTCGCTCGAACCATTCTGGGTGCCCGACGACGTGGTAGCACAGTACCGCCTGGCCGTCCCCCAGGGGGAAAGGGGCGAGGCAAGGTGGCAGGATATGCTGAGCAACTATGGCCAGGCCTATCCGGAGGAGGCCAAGGAACTCCACCGCGTGCTCGAGGGCCGGCTGCCCGAGAACTGGGCGACGGCCCTTCCACGCTACCGCGCCGACAGCCCCCCAATTGCCACGCGATCGGCGTCCGGGAAGGTGCTGGACGCAGTGGCGCCGGTGGTGCCCGAGTTGATCGGGGGCTCGGCCGACCTTTCACCCTCGACCAAAACCTATCTGAGTGGATTCGGTGATTTCGCGAAGGACACGCCCGAGGGCAGAAACTTCCACTTTGGCGTCCGCGAGCACGGCATGGGGGCCGTGCTGAACGGCATGGCACTCTACGGAGGGGTGCGGCCTTACGGCGCCACATTCCTGATCTTCTCCGACTATATGCGCCCGTCGGTACGGCTGGCAGCCCTGATGGGCCTCCCCGTCATCTACGTCTGGACGCACGATTCGGTCTTTCTCGGCGAGGACGGCCCGACGCACCAGCCCATCGAGCAGGTGATGTCGCTGCGCCTGATCCCCAACCTGGCCTTGATTCGTCCCGCCGATGCCAACGAGACGGCCGCCGCGTGGAAAGTGGCGCTGGAGCGGACCGGTGGTCCCACAGCGCTCGCCCTGTCGCGTCAGAATCTACCGACGCTGCCGGAGACCGCCGACAAAGCGATCGAGGGCGTGGCGCGGGGAGCCTACATTCTGCGGGAATCACCGCTGGATCGCGTCGACATGATCATTATCGCCACCGGATCGGAGGTCGCCGACGCCCTGGAGGCTCAGACGCTCCTGCAGGAACGGCGGATCGGGGCGCGGGTCGTGAGCATGCCGTCCTGGTTACTCTTCGACGAGCAGCCGCTTTTCTACAAGCTCACGGTGCTACCCGACAACGTGATCAAGCGGCTCGCGGTGGAGGCCGGGACGCCGGTCGGCTGGGAGCGGTACGTCGGCAGCTATGGCTCGGTCGTCGGGATCGATCACTTCGGCGCCTCGGCTCCGGCCAAGCGGATCAAACAGGAGTTCGGTTTCACTGCAGAGCACATCGCCGAACAAGCACAGAGGCTTATGGCGGAGTAGTACTTTGAGCGCTAAGCGGCAACGCGCGTGGGCAGGCCTGGGGTTGCCGGGGCTTGCCCACGCGGGCTTTTGGATGACGGTCGCCATCTGGATCGGTAGCGGCCCTTGCCTACGCAGCCACGACCGCCCGCGACGTCTTGCCGGCGGACAGCGGCGAGTTCCAGTTGATCGCGGCGCGGTGGGGCATCGGGCACCCCCCCGGCTACCCGCTCTACACGATGGCCGCGGCCCTCTGGGTGCACCTCATTCCCGCCGGTTCCGCCCCGTTCCGCGCCAGCCTGTTCAGCGCATTCCTGGCCGCAACGACGCTCGCCCTGTGCGCGCAGGCCGTCAGCCTTTGGGCCCGCTCGATGGGCAGCTCGGAGCGGCGCGCGCTCCTCGGTGGGGCGGTCGCGGCGCTGGCACTGGGCTCGGCCGCGACCTTCTGGGCGCAGGCGACGACCACGAACATCCGCATGCCCACCATGCTCTTTGTGGCCTGGGGGTACGTCGCCCTGGCGCGCTACCGGGCAGCCGAGGGCAACCGGGCGCGCCAGGACCGCGCGCTGCTCCTGCTGGCCCTGGGCGCGGGTCTCGGAGTGGGCCACCACCCCTCGCTGGCCTTTGTCGGTGTGGGATGGGCACTCTATCTGCTGCTCCTGGATCCACGGCTCGCGACCCAGCCCGCGCGATGGCTGAAACCCGCCGCCGTCGCCGTCGCCGCCTGGGCGATCCCGCAGCTCTACCTGCCGCTGCGCGGCGCGATGGCCGGCGTGCCGCTCAACCCCGGCGATCTCACCACCTGGCAGGGGTTCTGGGAGCACGTCCTCGCCCGCGGCTTCGGCGGCGACATGCTCGCTTACGCCAACCCGCCAGGATCTCGCCCAGCGGCTGCCGCTGCTCCCCTCGCTCTTCCGGATGCAGTTCCCCACTCCCGTGCTCATCGCGATGGCGCTCGGCTGGGTGTGGCTCTGCCGGCGCGACTACCGCCTGGGCGTCTCACTCCTCGTCTCGTGGGTGGTCATGACCTTCATCACGATCACCTATCGCGCCCCCCAGACCGTGGAGTACCTGATGCCGGCCTATGTGCCGATGGCGCTGGCGCTGGGGCTGGCGGTCGCAGTGCCGGGGAGCCTTCGTCATCCGAGCCGTCGCGCGCATCCGGGCCCCGACTGCAGTGCCGGGGACTTTCGCCGCCTTCCGAGGCGCGAGTCCCCGGCACTTGAGACGGACGGCCTTCGACGGTCGCACCCTCTGGGCCGCTGCGGTCACCCTCATCATCCTGATCCTCGCCGCGCAGCTGCCCGGCCACGTCCGGGACTTCACCGAGCTCGCCGCCGATACGTCGATACGCGACCGCGTGGCACCGCTACTGGCAGAGGCGCCGCCGCGACGCGACGATCCTCGCCGATTGGCGATGGGCCACGCCGCTGTGGGTGCTTCAGAGCGTCGAGGGCGTCGGCCCCAACGCCGATGTGACCTACGTCTATCCTGTGGAGGACGTACCGTACGAGGACGTCTGGCGGGCCAGGGCGCAGGCAGTGGCGGCTTCAGGGGCACCGCTATACACGACCCACCTCTACGACTGGGACGATACGACCTTCGCGCCCGTGGGCGGCGGGTACCGTCTCTATCCTCGCCCGCTCCTCGATCTGCCGTCCGATCTGGGGTTCACCGGGATCGACGCGGACTTGGGCCCGATCCGGCTCCTTGGGCTACCGCTGGGTCGGTGAGGCGGTGCCGGGGGGCACATTGGAGTTGCAGCTCGCCTGGCAGGCCGTGGGGCCCCAGGAACCGGCCCCCTCCTTCGCCACCCGCCTCTGGGACGCCGGCGGCGGACTGCTCTCCGCCGCCGATCGCGCCCTGGGCGCCGGAACACAGCCCGATGAGGTCCGCTTCACCCTCCTGACCCATCAGCTCCCCATCGACCGCTGCACGCCGTCGGTCACGCCCACGGTCGGCACGTATGCGGTCACGGACGGCGGCTTTGAGGACCTGGGGTCTGTCTCGCTGCCGCCGATAGAGGCGACCTGCGGCTACCCGAAGCTCCCGACGGAACGGCCCTGGCCGGGCTTCGCGCTCGTGAAAGGCCCCCGGCTGCGTGGCGTCGACTACGACACGCGGGCCGACGGGAGCATGACGGCCTATCTCCAATGGTGCGGGCCGGGGGGCGCGTTAGTGGTGAGCGAGTGGCGAGGCCCAGGCGACGGTTGACCGGCTCGCCTTCGGCGCCTGCCGGACGGTGCGGCTGGCGCTCGACTCGCAGCAGGCCCCGGCCTTGGCTCTGTCGAGGCCCGACGGCACGCCCGTGATCTATGTCGGGCTGCCCCTGCCCACCCCACGGGTCGGGGAGCGGTATCTCCCCTTTGGTAAAGAGATGGTGCTGGTGGGGGATAACCTCCACCAGACCGGGGAAGCGGCAAACCTGACCCTCTTCTGGCGCACCGCTGCACCGCTCCAGTCGGACTATGCGGTCAGCGTCCGTCTGGAGAATGCTGATGGCACCTGGCTCGGGATGCACGACATGCAGCCCGGCCTCGGCGCGTTCCCCACGCTCAAGTGGGTCACGCGCGGCGACCTGATCCGTGATCCCCACCCCATCGCAGATCTGGCAGCGCCTCCGGCTCGTTTCTCCGTGGCGGTCTACGAGCGTTTCAGATTGACGCCCCTGAAATCGGCCTATGGTGACGTCGCAACCTATTCGTTGCGTTGACCCTACATGGTGCTACAATCCCCGCAGGCCTCCCCTATAGTGCAGGACCAGGGCATATGAAGAGCCGATCACCAACGCCGTGCACCGTCGATGACTTTATCCGAGCGCAAATGCAATCCAGAGCGGCACGCTGGGTTGCGTGGCTCGCGCCTTTGGTCCCTGCTGCACTGATGCTCTGGCTCATGGCCGCCCTCTTCCACGGTGGCTTGTCGCTGCGCGCCCCCGCGAACCTGGCGGTCACGACGTTGGCCGTATGCGCGGCCTTCCTCGTGGGTCGTCTCGTCGCCGAAGCCACGCTGCGCGCCCGGGCGCGGCAGTCCCGCCTGACGAAGCTCGCGGCCGGGGCCCTGGAGCGCCTGGCGCAGTCCGCGGGTGCGGACGCCCCCAGTCAAGCCATCGCCGAAGCCCTGCGTGACGAGATCGACAACGCTCTCCACCCCGCACTCGTCCGGGTGGTGCTGCGCGATCGGCAGACCGGCGCCACCGGCCCCGACTGGCTTAGCACGTGGTTGGCGGACCAACCGGTCGCGGTGCCCGTGATGCTTTCCGAGCGGGACGCTACCGGCGGAGGCGAACGGGGACCTCGCACCCGGCTACGAAATCGCGCTTTCTCTCGGAGAACCCGGCTGGGTAGTGTTGGGAAAACCGGCCGAGGGAGGCGGCACTACGCCGCAGGAGCTTGGCTTCCTGCACCTGCTCGCCCGTGAGGCCGCGGGCCGGCTCCGGGAAGCGGCCCTCACCGAGGCGCGGCTCCGGCACGAGGAGGAGCTTGAGGTCCTCTACTGGGTCGCCCAGGCCGTCAACTTCCCGATGAACGTGGACGATTTGATGGAGCTGGTCTACACCCAGTTGCAGCGGGTGATCGAGCTGCCCAGCTTCTACATCGCGCTGAGGGACCCCTTGCAGGAGACCCTCTCCTACGCCTTCTACGTTGAGGCCGGCGAACGCCTGCTCCCCGATCGCACATGGCCCGCCGGCGCCGGGCTGACGGGCATCCTGCTCAAGAACAAGACCACGATTCGGACTGCCGACTACCTGGGTGAATGCCGGCGGCGTGGCGTCGACCCCGGCGAACCGGGGTCCGGCCCCGTGTGGATGGGCACCGCCCTGACCGCAGCGGATCGTAACGTAGGCGTGATGGTCGCCTCGGCCTCCGACCCGAGCCTTGCGTTTTCTCAGGCAGAGGAGGGCCTCTTCGTCACAGTCGCCGCGTGTGCGGCCGCGATCCTGGAGCGCCACGGCCTCTCCGCCCAGTTGGAGTCACGTGCGCGCCAACTCACCACGCTCAACGAGATCGGCAATCTCCTGGCGTCCAGCCTCGATCTCGACGAGGTGCTGGACCTGGTCGTGAAACAGGCCGCGTCGCTCCTCAATTCCGAGGCTGGTTCGCTGCTGCTCCTCGACGAGGCGACCGGTGATCTGGTATTCCGCATCTCCAGCGGGCCCGCCGGTGAGCGTCTCGTGGGGTTGAGGGTCCCCGCGGGCAAGGGCATCGCGGGCGCAGCCTTCGCCGAGAATCGCCCGGTGATCAGCGGCGACACCCAGGCCGACACGCGGTGGTACGCCGCCTTCGACACGCACGCGCGGTTCGTCACACAGTCCGTCATCGCCGTGCCCCTCAACGCTCGGGGGAGGACCATTGGTGTCCTGGAGGTCGTCAACCGGCAGCAGGAGGGACCGTTCACGTCGCAGGACTCCGACCTGCTGCTTTCGTTTGCCTCCCAGGCCGCGATAGCCATTGAGAACGCGCGGCTGTTCACGACCACCGATCAGGCGCTGCAGGCGCGGCTGCTGGAGCTGACGACGCTGCAGTACATCGACCGGCAGCTCAACACCTCGCTCGACTACAGCGCGGTGATGGGCCAGACGCTGGAGTGGTCGCTGCACCTCACCGGCGCGACCACGGGCGCCGTCGCCGCGCTCCACGATGGCGACGAGGGCGGGCCGGGTCTCCGGTTCCTGGCCCAGCGCGGCTACGATGAGACCGAGCCTCGCCCCCTACATGGGGGAGGTGCTGTGGCCCTTGAGCCAGGGGTTGGTGGGCTACACTGCCGGCATCGGCGAGACCACTTTGGTGACCGACCTCGATTCCGATCCGCACTACAGCGAGATCGCGCCGGGAATGGCGGCGCAGCTCACCGTGCCGATCCGGCGTGAGGAACGCGTCATTGGCGTCATCGCGTTGGAATCGGCGGATGCCGCGAGCTTCACCCAGGAGCACGTGGAGTTCATCGAGCGCCTCGCCGACCATGCGGCCATCGCCATCGACAATGCCAGGCTCTATGAGCAGGCACAGCGGGCGAACGTGGCCAAGACCGAGTTCATCTCCTTTGTGTCGCACGAGCTCAAGCAACCGATGACGTCCATCAAGGGATACGCCGACCTGCTGATCAAGGGTGTGGGCGGCGCGCTGAATGACCAGCAGGCGATGTTCGTGAACGTCGTCCGGAACAACGTCGACCGGATGGATCGGATGGTGCAGGACCTCCTGGACGTGTCACGCATCGAGGCCGGGCGATTGAAGCTCGACATGGGTCCGGTCTCTCCCGAGGCGATCACGCGCGAAGCCGTCCAGGGGTACGAGCAGGCCTTCACCGCGAAGCACCAGGCCTTGCAGGTGGCCATCGATCGCGATCTTCCGCAGGTCGTAGGTGACCGCGGACGCCTGATTCAGGTGCTCACGAACCTGATCAGCAATGCCAACAAATACACGCCCGAGGGCGGCACCGTCACCGTGCGCGCCACTGGGTCGCCGTGCACTGAGGGCCGGTGCGTGCGGTGGGAGGTCAGCGATGACGGCATCGGCATGACCGGCGACGAGATGGCCCAACTCTTCACCAAGTACTTCCGCTCCAAGAGCAGCGCCGTCCGCGCCGTGCAGGGGACGGGGCTGGGCCTGGTGATCACGCGCAGCATCGTCGAGATGCACGGGGGTGAGCTCCACGTGGACAGCGCCTATGGCGAGGGCACGACGTTCAGCTTCGCCCTGCCGGTGAGCGAGGCGTAGCTGCCGTGCACCGTCAAGGTTTCGCGGACAATACTGTCGATGCTATAATGGGTGAGAAGACGCCCATCCCGAAGAGAGGAATCTGATGCCCAAGAAACACATCCTGGTCATTGAGGACGACGACGATGCCCGCATGATGTATGCCATTATGCTCCGAAGTTGGGGGTACGAGGTATCGGAAGCGACAACCGGCCACGAGGGCATCAAAGTGGCATCGCGTGATGTCCCCGACCTCATCATCCTGGACATTATGATGCCCGATATGGATGGTTACGAGGTCTGCCAACACCTGCGGACCGACCCCAGCTTCCATGCGGTGCCGATCCTCTTTCTCACCGCGCTCGATGGCATCGATGACCGCATCAAAGGCTATACGATCGGCGGAGACGACTTCCTCACCAAGGGCCAGATCGACTACAAGGAGCTCGGCGTGCGTATCCAGGCCTCGCTCAGCCGCTCGGAGCGATTTGGAGATGCGCCCAAGGCCGGCGGCGTGGGAATGACGATCGGGCTGCTCTCCTTGAGAGGTGGCGTGGGCGTCAGCACGGTCGCGATGAACCTGGCCCGCTTTGCCACGACGGCAAGCGACCGCCGTGTGATCCTGATCGACCTGGCCTTCCCCGTGGGCAGCTTGAGCCTGTGGAGCGGAACCACCGGGCCGCGTCACTCCGTGGGCCTCCTCTCGCGGGCCCCCTCGGAGATCGATATCGGCTTGATCAGCAACTACAGCCTGCAAAACGTCTACGGCGCCTACTTCATCCCGGGTCCGGCGGGTGTCACCGACCTCAGCGGTATCCGGCTCCAGGCGCTCGACCAGGTGCTGAGCGTGCTGCGGGGTGAGGGCTATACGGTCGTCCTGGACCTCGGACGCGGGACGCTGCCCTTGATGTGGCGGACCCTGACGCTCTGCGACTGGGCCGGCGTGATCACGTCGGCGGACACGACATCCCGCTCGCTGGCGAAGGTCGCGATGCAGTCGCTGCCCGAGCAGGACGTCGACCCGCGTGTCGCTGCTGCTGATTTTCAACGACGCCACAAACCAGAAACCCGTGGACATTTCGCTGGGATTGCCCCGCACCCCGGACGTCTTTATCCCCTATACGGACAGTTTCGACGACCTGGCAGACCCTTCGCCTTTCGCTCACCTGTGGGCTATCATGGCGGCGCGGGAGCGGGTCAAGCCATAGGAACCGAGGGAACCAATCTTTTATACAATACGGAGGTGAATGATGGAGTTCGATCCGAATGTTCGCTATGCTGAGACGCACGAATGGGCTCGCAAGGAGGGTAACGAGATCACCGTAGGCATTTCCGACTACGCGCAGAGCACATTGTCGGACGTCGTCTATGTAGAGCTTCCCGAGGTTGGCGAGGAAGTCGGGAAAGGGGATCAGCTCGGCGTTGTCGAGTCGGTCAAGGCCGCGGGCGACATCTACGCCCCGATGGGCGGCAAGGTCACGGCGGTCAACGATGCGCTGGAAGACGCCCCGGAGCTGGTCAATCAGGACTCATTTGGTGAGGGTTGGCTCGTCCGCATCAAGACCACCGATGCGGCGGAATGGGACGACCTGCTGACAGTTGATGCTTACAAGAAGATTGTGGAAGAGGAGCAAGCAGGATAGTGGTCGGCTAACCTGATTCGTGCAAGCTTGTCATCCTGAACGAAGTGAAGGATCTATACCTGCAAGACTGAGATCCTTCGCCTGCGGCTCAGGATGACAACTACAGTCTTCATGCTAACAGACCACTAGCCTGTGCGTACACGGCCTGAGAGCCCGCCCCCAAGCGGGCTCTAACTATCTTGGCTTCGCGCTGCGAGCCCCTGCTTGCGAGCCGGTTGCCGCGCCCCAAAGGAGCATAATCTATGGTCTATACACCCCACACGGAAGTCGAGCGGCAGCAGATGCTCGAGGCCATCGGTGTGGAGACAATGGCGGATCTCTTCGCAGATGTCCCGGAGGCTTTCCGCTTCCCGGACCTCGATCTGCCGGCGCCTCTTTCGGAGATGGAGGTTCTGCAGCAGCTACAGGAACTCTCCGGTCGGAACCTCGCCACGCAGAGCACCCCCAGCTTCCTGGGGCACCCCCAGCTTCCTGGGCGCCGGTGCCTACCGCCACTGGGTGCCCAGCGTCGTCGACTACGTCATCAGCCGCGGTGAGTTCGCCACGGCCTACACGCCCTACCAGGCGGAAATCAGCCAGGGCACGCTCCAGGCGATTTTCGAGTACCAGACCCTGATCTGCGACCTGACCGGGATGGAGGTCGCCAACGCCAGCCACTACGACGGCGCGACGGCGACGGCCGAGGCCGTCATCCAGGCGTATAACGTCTTCCGCAAGAAGCGCCGCAAGATCCTCCTCTCCCCCACCCTGAACCCCCAATATCGAGACGTGGTGCGGACCTACACCCAGGGGATGGACGTCGAGATCGCGGGCGATCGATCGATCGACACGACGCTCGACGACCTCGTGGCGCAGGTGGACGCGGATACGGCCTGCGTGATCGTGCAGAGCCCCAACTTCCTGGGGCAGATCGAGCCGCTCGCCGGACTCGCGGACCGCATCCACGCACGCGACCCGAAGACGCTCCTGGCCGTCGTGACCAACCCGATCAGCCTGGGGCTCCTTGAGCCGCCGGGCCACTACGACGCCGACATCGTGCTGGGCGATGGCCAGCCCCTCGGCCTCGGCCTCAACTTCGGCGGCCCCTATCTCGGCTTCTACGCGACACGCCTCGCCTACGTCCGCCAGATGGCCGGGCGCGTGGTCGGGCAGACCACCGATGCGGCGGGCAAGACCGGGTACGTGATGACCCTGACGACGCGCGAGCAGCACATCCGGCGCGACAAGGCGACGTCGAACATCTGCACCAACCAGGGCCTGATGGCCCTCGCCGCGACCGTCTACCTTTCGACGCTGGGCAAGCACGGGCTCCGCCGGATTGCCGAGCTCAACTACCACAAGGCGCACTATGCCGCAGCCGAGATCGCCCGGCTCGACGGCTACGCGGTGGACGATGCGGCGCCCTTCTTCAACGAGTTCGTGGTCCGCTGCCCGGCCCCGGTCGCCGAGATCAACCGCCACCTCGCCTCCCTGGACCGCCCCATCCTCGGCGGCTACGACCTGGGCAACGAGATCGCGGGCTGGGAGGATCGGATGCTCGTGGCTGTGACCGAGATGAACTCGCGGGCGGAGATCGACGCTTTCGTCGAAGCCCTGGGCGGCTTCCGCGCCTGTGAAGGAGGCCGGCAATGACCGAGCCCCTGATCTTTGAACTCTCCTCCCCCGGACGCCACGGCACGACGACGCCCGCACTCGACGTCCCCGAGATCGGCACTGCCCGAGGGGCTCGTCCGCGCCGACCTGCCCCTCCCCGAGGTCAGCGAGATCGACGTGGTCCGCCACTTCCTGCGCCTCTCGCAGCTCAACTACGCCGTCGACAAGGGCATCTATCCGCTTGGCTCGTGCACGATGAAGTACAACCCCAAGATCAACGAGGTGACCGCAAGGCTGCCGGGCTTCGCGAACGCGCACCCACGCCGGCCCGAGGCGCTGGCCCAGGGGGCGCTGCAGCTCATGTACGAGCTCCAGGAGCTCCTCAAGGAGATCGGCGGCTTCGCCGGCGTGACGCTCCAGCCCGCGGCGGGCGCCCAGGGCGAGCTGACCGGCGTCCTGATGATGCGCAAGTACCACCTCGACCGCGGCGACACGGCGCGCGACACGATCCTGGTGCCCGACTCGGCCCACGGCACGAATCCCGCCGTCGACGAGCATGAGCGGCCTCCGCGTCGTCCAGTTGCCCTCCGACGACCGCGGCAACGTCGACCTCGACGCGCTCCGCAGCCAGGTCTGCGACCGGGTCGTGGGCCTGATGATCACGAACCCCAACACCCTCGGGCTCTTCGAGGAGCACATCCGGGAGATCGTCGAGATCGTCCACGGGTGCGGCGGCCTCGTCTACGGCGACGGCGCCAACATGAACGCGCTGGTGGGCGTGATGCGCCCGGGCGACATCGGCATCGACGTCATGCACTTCAACCTGCACAAGACCTTCAGCACGCCCCACGGCGGGGGCGGCCCGGGCTCCGGCCCGGTGGGCGTCGCCGCGCACCTGGTGGACTACCTGCCCGATCCCGTGGTCGTGCGTCACGCAGCGACGGCGGAGGGCAAACCGGAGTCCTACGGCTTCGCGCATCCCGCGCGCACCATCGGCCGCGTGCGCAGCTTCTGGGGCCACTTCGGCATGCTGGTCCGCGCCTACACCTACATCCGCATGCACGGAGCCGAGGGCCTGCGCGACGTCGCCGAACACGCCGTCCTCAACGCCAACTACCTGCGCAGCCGCCTCCAGGGCACCTACCCGATCCCCTACGACCGCCTGTGCAAGCACGAGTTCGTGGCCGAGGGCCATTTCCACGGCGTCGACGACATCGGCGCGATGGACATCTCCAAGCGCCTGATCGACTACGGCGTGCACCCGCCGACCATGTACTTCCCGCTGATCGTCCACGACGCGCTGATGATCGAGCCGACGGAGACCGAGAGCCTCCAGGCCCTCGACGACTACGCGGATGCCCTGCTGCGCATCGCGGAAGAGGCGCGCGCCGATCCCGACCTGCTCCACGACGCCCCCCACGCCGCCCCCGTCCGCCGCCTCGACGAGGTCCAGGCCGCCCGCAACCCGATCCTGCGGTACGAAGCAGGATGAGCGATCGGCCCCTACGAACCCGGATCGAACGCGGATCCGGGTTCGGAGGGGCGACTCAGTCGTTCCGGCTCCTCGCCGGCACAGGTTCGTAGTAACGACTTCAGTCGTTCCGCCTCCCTGCGGCGACCGAGCAGAACCGATAAACGGTTACTACGAACCCGTATCACGCGTCACTCGTACCCGTCCGCCCGTGGTATAATCGCGTATCCAACACCAAAGGATACGCAGATGCTCACGACTCAGATCAACATCGGGGTAGCCTTTCTCGCAGGGCTCGCGTCGTTCCTCGCGCCCTGCGTGCTGCCCCTCGTCCCCGCCTATCTCAGCTACCTGAGCGGCTACACCATCGCCGGCGCGGGCGAGCAAGTGGAAGGCGCACGCGCAGGCGTTCGGGCACGCGCACGTGTTCGGACACGCGTCGTGCTGCACGCGATCTTCTTCGTCGTGGGCTTCAGCCTGATCTTCATCCTGCTGGGCACCGCGGCGGGCGCGCTCGGCCGGCTGGTGCGCGGCGACTGGCTGCGCTACGTGGGCGGCATCGTGATGGTGCTCTTCGGCCTGAGCCTGATGGGCCTGATCCACATCCCGCTCTTCGACCAGCAGGCGCAGTTCTCCGTCAAGCGCCGGGTCGACTGGGGCTATGCCTCGTCGCTGCTGGCGGGGCTCGCCTTCGGCGCCGGGTGGACGCCCTGCGTGGGGCCCGCCCTATCGAGCATCCTCGTCCTGAGCGGCAGCCAGAACACGGTGGCGCACGGGGTGCTGCTGCTGTCGGCCTATTCGGTGGGCATCGGCGTCCCCTTCATCCTCGCGGCGGTGCTGGTCGACCGCGTGACGGGCCTGATCCGCCGCCTCGCGCCCTACCAGGTGATCATCCACCGGGCCATCGGCGTCCTGATCGTCCTGGTGGGCGTGGTGCTCTTCACGGATAGCTTCGCGGTCATTGGACAGTGGTTGGAAGCACGGGGGATCGGATGGGATCTGGGGATATAACGTCGGCAGAGGAGATCGTGCGCGAGGCAGAACGGCGCCTCGCGTTGCGCGAGGCAGACGGCGCCGCGGCGCGCGAGCCGGGCAGCCGGGAGGGAGACAGCCGGGAGCCGCCGGACGGGCGCTCGACGGTCGTCGTGGCCAGGGGCCTCAATCGAGGCGTCTATTGGCTGGCCCGGCCATTGGGTGGCGCTCTTCAACCTCGTCATCGCCCTCTACCTGGGCGGGGCGATCCTGGCGCCGGTCCTGATGCACCTCGGGCGACCGGGGCTGGCGTCCGTGCTCTACGCCTTCTACAAGCCCTTCTGCCACCAGTACCCCTTCCGGTCGTGGTTTCTCTTCGGCCGGGCCGCGGCCTACCCGCTCCACGCACCGATCTCGATCCTGCAGATGAACGCGCTGCGCGGCTTCACCGGCGACGCCGTGACGGGCTACAAGGTGGCAATGTGCGAGCGCGATGTCGGCATCTACGGGATGATGCTGGTGGCGGGGCTCGTCTACGCGCCGCTGCGCAAGATCGTCAAGCTGCCGGCGCTGCCGATGTGGCTCTACTTCGCCTTTGGCGTCATGCCGATGATGCTCGACGGCGGCATCCAGTGGATCTCGTACGCGCTCTGGCAGTTCTTTCCCGGTCTCCTGGCCGAGCCCTTCGAGACGATCCCGGCGATGCGCACCCTGACCGGCGCGCTCTTCGGCCTGGGCGTCATCGCCGTCGGCTACCCCTATCTCGCCGAGTACTTCGACGATGTGAAGCAGAAGAGCCGTTGAACACGTTAGCACGTGTGACACGTTGAACGTTAGCACGTTACGACGTCTGAACGTTCCAACGTTGCACGTTCAACGTTCCAACGTTCACACGGAGGCCCCATGACCCCACCCGTATCCCCCATCCTTGTCCAACTTGGCCCGATCGCCATCCATTGGTATGGCCTGCTGGTGGTGACCGGCATCCTGCTGGGCGCGCAGGTCGCCACCTACCTGGCGAAGCGCGCCGGCGAGAACCCCGAACGCATCTGGGATGCGCTCATGATCGCCGTGATCGTGGGCATCATCGGCGCGCGCGTCGAATACGTGCTGGTGTCCCCGCATTGGGCCTACTATCGCCAGCACCTCGACGAGGCCTTCTACATCTGGCAGGGCGGGCTGCGGATCTACGGCGCGATCGCCGGCGGGGCGCTGGGCGTGCTGGGCTACGCCGCCCTCGCCAAGATCCGGCCGCTGCGCCTGCTCGACTTTGCCGCGCCGGGGATGGCGATGGGCCACGCGATCGGCCGCTGGGGCAACTTCGTCAACTACGAGCTCTACGGCCCGCCCACCACGCTGCCCTGGGGTCTCGACATCCCGCTGCAGGCCCGCGTGGTGCCCTACAACGATCTCACCCACTACCCGCTCGACACCCGCTTCCAGCCCAACTTCCTCTACGAGTCGCTCGCCAACCTGCTGCTCTGCGTCGGCCTGGTGGTGCTGGCCGACCGGTTCCGCGGCCGGCTGAAGCCGGGGACGCTCCTCGCGGGCTACCTCATCGGCTATTCCATCATCCGCTTCGTGATGGACTACTGGCGCACGGATAACACCTCCGCCCAGGGGCTCGCGGTCGTCTTCGCCGCGGCAGCGGTCGTCTACCTGCTGGTCCGCTACCGGCCCTGGCGCCGCATCGCCCCGGCCGGCTAGCCCCCTCTGCCTTGTAGAGACGGCCCGGTGGGCCGTCTTCTGCGGCTGTAGACACGGCTCTCGGTGGGCCCTCTTGCGTACCTTGTACAGACGGCCCGGTGGGCCGTCTTCCGCCGTGACGTCGGCACGCGCAAAACCTTCGCAAGGTTGGTCAATCGCTACCCCTCTCCGCCGATTCGGCGTACAATGGGGCAATACGCTGATTTCCGGAAGGAGGAACTCATTATGCAACCACCGTTTGGTCCCATCCTGCTGCACATCGGCCCGCTCACCATCTTCTGGTACGGCTTCCTGATCGCCACCGCGATTCTGCTCGGCGCACGGGTCGCCACCTTCCTGGCCGATCAGGCCGGAGAGGACCCCGAGACGATCTGGGACATGCTGATCGTCGTCATCGTCCTCGCGCTCATCGGCGCGCGGGCCTACCACGTCTTCTCGTCGCCCCAGGGCGGCATGCTCGGCTGGAGCTACTACAAGCAGAACCCGCTCCAGGTCTTCGCCATCTGGAACGGCGGCCTGGGCATCTACGGCGGGCTGGCGGGCGGCGCGCTGGGCGTCGTCATCTTCTGCTGGATCCGCAAGCTCAACGTGCTCCAATGGCTCGACTTCATCGCGCCCGGCGCCGCGCTGGGCCAGTCCATCGGCCGCTGGGGCAACTTCATGAACCGCGAGCTCTACGGCCCGCCCACCACCCTCCCCTGGGGCCTCAACATCCCGCCCCAGTACCGCATCCCGCCCTTCAATGACCTGACGCAGTACCCGGAGTCGACGCGCTTCCAGCCGACCTTCCTCTACGAATCGCTGGCATGCCTGGCCCTCTGCGTGCTCCTGATCTGGGTCGACGAGGCGCTTCCGCGACCGGCTCCGCAACGGCGACATCCTCGTGATCTACCTGATGGGCTACGCCGTCATCCGCTTCGGCACCGAATTCCTCCGCCCCGACGCCTGGATGGCCACCCCGTCCCTGGCCACCGCCCAGGTCATCGCCATCGGGCTCTTCGTGGTCGGCGCGGCAGTCTTGATCGCAAGAAGAGTGGTTCGGCCGACTAGCTGATAGCTAACAGCTCTCAGCTCTCAGCGAAAAAGCAGGAGTAAGGAGTAAGAAGTAGAGCGCGCTACAAGGCCTACTCCCTACTTCCTACTCCCTACTCCTTGCTGACCGCTGATAGCTGACAGCTTTCTCACCGCTTCCCAAAGGAGACGCTCCCATGCCCTGGCCCCAAGCGCTGATCCGCCTGCAGCAGATTGACCTAGAGATGGAGGAGCACCAGGAGCGGTTAGGCGAGATCGCGCTGGAGCTCCGGGAGGACGCAGAACTTGCGCGGGCCCGGCGCCTGGCGCAGCAAGCCGGCGCCGCCGTAGAAGCGGCCCGGCACACCCAGCACGAGCTGGAGTTCGAGCTCTCGCAGGTGCAGGTCAAGCGCTCTCGCGAGGAGCAGAACCTCTACAGCGGGCGGATCACCAACAGCCGCGAGCTGCAGGACCTCCAGGCCGAGCTCGAGTCGCTGAAGCGCCGCGTCTCAGCGCTGGAGGACGAAGTGCTGGAGGCCATGATCGAGCGCGAGGAGGCCGACCTCGCGGCGAAAGAAGCCTCCCGCGAGGTCGCCAAGCTGGAGGCGCGCCGCGAGGAACTGCACGCGCGGCTGCTGGCCGAGCAGGCCAAGCTGGAGACACTGCATCGCGGCGCTGGCGGAGGAGCGGCAGGCCACCGCGGCCGAGATCCCGCCCGGCGATGCTCGACACCTACGGCTACCTGCGGGAGCGCACCGGCCACCTGCCGGTCGCGCAGCTCAGGGCCGGCACCTGCAGCATCTGCGGCACCGAAGTCCTCCGTCCCACGCGCGTCAAGGTCGAGCGCGGGCAGGAGGCGTATTGCGATAGTTGCAGGCGGTTGCTGGTGGCGGGGTAGCTGTCATTCGCCATAAACAGAAACACGCCCCTTGCGGGGCGTGTTTCTGCGAAAGGAGGGTAACCAACAGCGTGATGATCAAAGAGGGCGGGACTCTTTATCACACGCCAAGACTATTGTACTATCATAACCATTCTCCTGCAATATGAAAAATGGCATATTCCCGGGCAGTGCGCGCGTCTCAGCTGTCACACCCTCACCAGATCACTGAACCGTCATCGGCTGGCCTTCAGCCTCGTCAGTCCCTTACCACCATAGTCATACACGTGATAGGGCAAAGCGTCCAGAATGATGATCGAATCCGAGCACGGTCCCTGCTTACCATCCTTGTCGCGAACACAGACGTGCCAGTAGTACTGCGCCGTGTCGTAGGCCTTCAGCGGCGTATACTGCGTCGCCGCCGTGTCTACCTGGTCGTAGATCGTCGCGAACAGCTCGTCCTTGCTGATCTCGACGTCGGTAGTACGTCCATCGTGTTGACGGGTTCCCACACGAACGTAGGCGTGCCTCCCAGCGGCCCGCCGCCCACCGGTGATACCAGCTTAGCTGCCGGATACTGCTTCGTGATGAGATTTGTCACCGGTGGATTCTCGGTCCATTCGCCGGAGTGGCCGTTCCCGTCGACCAGGCGTACGCGCCAATGGAGAGCCCCCTCCGCAAACGTGGTCGGCGGGGTCCACGAGTGCTGCTCGGTGACGACAGATTGGCATCCATCCGTCATGTTCTCATCTCGGCAGATCTGGACGCCGTACCTCCAAGCAGCGAAGCGCGGGACGTCGGTTGGCGTGAGATACGCCGACCATATGAGCGTCGGCGTTCGCGGAACGACCGAGCCCGCAGGCTGCACCTCAAGGCCCGAGGGGATCGGCAACGAGACAGTGAACGCGCCTCCTCCTGCCCAGTCGTTCTGCTCTCCGCTCCATTCGCGCACTCGAACTCGCCAGTAGTACGTAGCCGGCGTCAGCAACGCCTGGGGAGTATGTTGCCAAGCACGCACGGTCGCGCCGGAAGACGTGCCGAAGTTCGGATCGGTGCTCCACTGAAGGATATATTGATCGGCCCCCTCCACCTTGTCCCAGGAGAACGTGACGCTCGATCCGAGCATCTCGACCTGAGGCGCGCCGGGGACGAGCCCCTGCCTCACAAAACGCCACGCATGGGAGTTGTCGGGCCCCCCTGGATCACCCGCGAGACCGTCGTGCTTGACGCGCGCTCGCCAGTAGTATGTGTTGTCACTATCGAGATCCTCGGCGGCTACCGTGTAGCCGGGCCAACGGAAGTTGGCAACCTGTTCCACGATTGAGGAGAACTCCGGGTCTCGTGCGATCTGCACGGCATAGCCCTGGGTCGGATGGATTTCGGCGTCGACCTGCGGGTGCAGGCGCATGACTGGGATGTGGGCATAGGTCGTGGAGTCTCCTGCAACACCATCGAACGGCCAGATCGGCATCACCTCTTCCGAGATGGACACAAAGCCGTCAAGCTCCGGCTCGCGGCTCGCGGGCAGCGTATCCGCTACGGCGCCGGCACCGTCCAGCGCTACGACCTCGACGGCCACGGTTCCCGGAGTGCCCAACGAGCCGAGCCCCAGCCGCACCTGCAGAAAGCCATCAAGCACCATAGGAGAGGTAGATGCGTCCGTGTAGTACAGACTTTCCCCCGATGCTCGGCAGGTCCTGTGGCGTCAGCCACATTCCCGACTCGTAAGCATAGAAGGCTGTCTGCGTTATGCTGAAGCCACCTGTCACCGGAGTGTAAGCGCCCTGATGTCGGTAATTCGGCGTATTCGGGCCGGTGGGCTGTGATGACAGAGAGACCGTACACCGGGTCACTGGGCGCACCCATTCCGTCTGCGCGGTTCACATCGATCAAGATCATGTAGTCAAAGCTCACCGCCGTCGTCACCACGTCGAATCCGATATTCCAGTAGAGCGCATCGTTGGCGACATAGAGATTTGCCAAGTCCGGCGTCCCCTCGCCGACGCCGTCCTGTGCGACGAGTGTCTTGGTATGCGTGTCCGACACCATCGGCGACGGTTGCACCTCGCGCCAGCGGTCCTGAGCGGCGATCTCGAACCGCCGCACCTCGCTGGCCGTCCCAACCGGCGACGTACCGTCAGCCGCCTGCACCTGCCAGTAGTACGTGTCGTACGGCAGGACCTCAGTGTGAGCGTACGCCGGATACTGCGCCGTCGCCACAACCACAGTATCCGCCATCGCGGGATCCGTGGCGATCGTCACGGTGTACGACGTCGCGCTTGCCACCGGCCACCACTCCAGCAGAGGGATGCCCTGGACCCCCTGCGCACCATTCACCGGTCGCAGCAACTGCAGCGGCGTGCCCGAGGTCGGCGCCAACCCCAGAGAAGCATCAAACTCGGCCAGCCATCGTTGGCTCCACGCGCGCTGCGCCCCATTCCGGTCGATCGACCGCACGCGCCAGTAATACTTGGGGTCCCTACCGAGGCGTGAAGGGCCTCGTCCAGTCCGGCACGACCGTCGAGTTCGCCGTCGTCTCTGTGAACTCCGGGGAGCCAAACAAGGGGTCATCGTCGACCTCTAGCTCGTACGTACCGACGAAGTCAAAGGCCTCGATGACCCTCTCCCAGGCAAAGATCGGGAGCGGCGCCGTTGTGGGCTCGTGGACGCTGAACCTTGCATCGGGCTCGTAGGTGTAGCTGGGGTACACCTGATCGGGCACCAGCTCGGCGCCTGCCCCGAGCGTGAACGAGCGTGTGGTGCTCGGCGCACCCGCGTAGCCGGCCCCGTGATAGGGCGTCACACGCCAGAACCAGGTCTCGGCCGCGCCAAAACTTCTGTTGTAGGGATAGTAGTAGGTGTGCATCACCGAGACGGACGTGTGGCTGACGAGGAAATGTTGGTCCCGCGCCCATTCAAGCACGTAGTAGGCCGCGCCGGGAACAGACGTCCAACTGAAGAGCGGCGCGTCCGACGTGTATTGATAGCTGGAGACTGGTGTCAGCAGTTCGGGCTGGATGTACCAGTGCTTCTCAAAGCTCCACACCTCTGACCAATCCGTCTGTGAAGATCCCGAGAGCGCGCGAACGCGCCAATAGTAGTTGACGTCATTCGGCAACTGATAGGGCGTGTAGGACGTCGACCTCGTGTCGATCCTTTTCACGCCCGATTGGAAGGTGGAATCCGTTGAGTACTCCAACCTGTAGAACTGGGCACCGTCGATGGCGGCCCACTCGAAGGTCGGCGTGAAGGTGGGAAAGCTGCCGTCTGCAGGCGCGAGCTGTCGTAGCGCATCAAAGGGATCTTGTCCCCGGCCATCGTGAACTGCCGCGTCACGCTCGTCGCTCCCGGGTGACCGGCGACGTCGTAGGGCGTGACGCGCCAGTAGTACGTGCCGTTGCTGAGCTTGCTGGGCGGCTGGAACGTCGTCGAGGGCAGCCCGCTCTGCGTGAGAGCGATGGTCGTGAAGTCGACGTCCCACGCGATCTCCAGGCGATAGGAGGCCGTGCCCGTGATCGGCGTCCAAGAGAAGACCGGCGCATCGAAGAACGCCAGCGAGACCCCATTGTCCGGACTCAAGAGCTGCGGGGCATTGGGCGGGTCGCCCGAGGGCGTGCCCCACTTCTTCGAGAACGTCCAGGGCATGCTGGCGTTGGACCACTCCCCCACCGCCGGCTTGGACACCCTGACACGCCAGTAAAACTGGTCCGTGGAGTCCAGAAAAAAGTCCAACTGGGACCGCACCGGCGTGTAGCGCGTATTCGCGGTCTTGATCGTGATGTCGTCATTGAAGGTCACGTCACGCGCGATCGAGAGCTCATACTGGGTGGCACCTTCCACCGCCGTCCACTCGAAGTTCGGGAGCGCCAAGGGGGGATGGCTCAGGTAAGTGACCTCCATCCCGTTTGCGGGCTGGAGGAGAACCGGGACTGTGCCGGCTTCGATCCTAGGACGTCAGGAGCAGACCCAAACGCCGCAAGACCGACAACGAGCAACAGCAGACGGAGCCAAGATGCCTTCATGGGTGGTCCTTTCTTGAGAAGATCACAAACCAAGACCCGCCCTCGAGGCTGCGGTGTGGATGGCTATGGCGAGGGCTCCTCACCTGCGCACAGTATAGTGCCGATCGGGGTATGCGCAATAGGACCTGCATCCTATTCGCGGTGCCGATATCGGAGGGAAAGGAACACCAGAGGACCAGCCGCGACGCAACGCATCACGACACCGTCGGTGCCGGGCGAAGGACGAAGAGGGATTTCGCAT
>CAVVUS010000046.1:0-26678 GCA_963751345.1 uncultured Chloroflexia bacterium | reverse complement strand
CGCCGTGATCCCGCCGTCCACGTAGATCGTCTGTCCCGTGATGTAGCCTGCGTCGTCCGAGGCGAGGAAGGCGACGGCGGCACCGATCTCCAGCCCGGTCCCAAAGCGCTTCATCGGGATGCGGTCGGCGACCGCTATCATCCGCGGCTCGGTGGGATCGGGCCAGCGCTCGGTCAGCGTCGCGCCCGGCGCGACGCCGTTGACGCGGATGTCGTACTGGGCGAGTTCGAGCGCCATCGCCTGGGTCATTGAATCCAGCGCTCCCTTGGTGACGTCGTAGGGCAGCCCACGCCAGTGGGCCCGCAGCCCGCCCACGGAGCTGATGTGGACGATGTTCCCGCCGTGGCCCGCGTCCCGCATGTGCCGCGCGGCGTAGAGCGCGCAGAGATAAGGCCCGCGGATGTTGGTGGCGAGTTCGTTGTCGAGCAGCGCCTCGTCCACCTCGAAGATGTGGTTGCGCCTGAGGTTGGCGGCGTTGTTGACCACAAGATCGATCGTCCCGAACGCAGCCAGCGTCGCCTCGATGATCGTTACCACGCCGGCGGTCTCGCTCTGGTCTGCCGGAACGCCGATCACGTCGGCGCCGTATCCCTCGATCTCCGCCCTCGTCGCCTCGACCGCCTCGGGGGTGCGGCTGTTGATGACGACCTTCATGCCCTCCTTGGCCAGCCTGAGGGCGATGCCCTTGCCGATGCCCCGGCTTGAGCCGGTGACAATCGCGACCTTGCCGCTCAGCTCGGGATACCGGGCGGGAATCCTGCTGTAGTCCTGTTCGATGTCGGCCATGTTCTCCCCTCTTGTCTCCTTACTCACACAACACGACGTGGACGACGCCCACATCGGGCTCAACCCAGATCCCGCTGTCGGTCTCGTCCCCGTTGCGGCGCCTGTCCACGATGAAGTACCCGGCCTCGTCGAAATGCCCCTCGTCGACGCGGATGAGGTGGGCCAGCCGGGTCAGCAGGTGCGTGCTGATCTGTGCCGCCTGTGCGTGATCTGCGGGGGCGCTCTTGGGTCTCAGGTTCAGCCGGTAGCCGGCGCCCACGAGGAAGAACTCGTGCTCGTCCGTCTGCACGACCAACCCTCGCCCCGGCCCCGGCGTCACCTCGTGCTCCGCTCGGAACCGGTCCGCGTGGCGCCAGTCCTTGGTGTAGCGACCGCCGAACTCCACGAGCCCGAGATACCCGTCCAGGTCCAGACGCTGGGTGCCGAGGTCGGCCTCCTGGGCGATCGTGTGGATGCACCCGGTGCCCTGATACTCCAGCAGGAGCGGCGCTGCCGCGGCGACACAGCGGAAGCTGTCGACCAGCGGCGCGAGTTCGGGGCGCACGCTGCCGTCCTCGGCGACGATGTGCTCGATCCCGAAAAAGGCGTAGCCGACGGCGTCGTAGGTGCCCACGGCCTGGAAGATGCGCAGCGGGTTCGACCCGCCCGCTGCCGATTCGGGGATGAAGAGTGGGTTGTCCGGGCGCCCATAGGCCCGGCAGATCGCCTGGTAGCCCACGGCGTCGCCAAGGTAAATGTCCGGCGCGATCAGGTCCACGTGAGGCGTCGCCCATTTGTAGAGGTCGAGCATCTTGGTCACGGCGCCGCCCGAGGGGTAGCTCTCGCCGGGAATCTGCCAGCCGTTCTCGCCCAGCCAGACGTTGAGATACATCGGCAGGTCGACGACGGCCTTGCCCGCCTCGGCCAGCCGATCAATGTACAGGGCGATGGACCATGCGGTGAGCAGCTCGCCGGCGGTGAGCACTCACCGCGGTCGCTCTCGCCGGCGATGCACCGAACACCTCGGTCCACGTCCCCGACGGTTTCGCTCCGGCGGCCTGCCAAAGGTCGTGCACCGCGCCGCCCTCGCCATTCGCCAGCCAAGCCATCATCTCGGCGGGGACCGGGCTCTCCAGATCGGCTTGGGCCTCGGGCCCGTAATCACGATCCGATCCGAGGATGCCGGGTTCGTTCTCAATCTGCAGCCCTATGACGGTCCTCGTCTCGCCGTCGACCTCGGCAAGGTGAGCGCAGAGCGTCGTGAAAGCGCGCCGGTCGGCCTCGAAGTTGGCTTCACAGTGGGATGAGAGCACCCAGACGTCGTGCCCGGTCGGCGAGATCACACGCCGGAAGCGTGCCGGGTCGGCCTTGACCCAATCGGGGACGTACTCCATGTTGCCGTTCTTCCAGGTGCCGAACCAGAGCAGGACGAGCCGGACGGCGTGCTGCCGAGCCGCTGCCAGAAGGTCGTCGAGCGCGCTGAAGTCGTACTCGCCCTCGGCGGGTTCGATCTGCTCCCAATAGACGGGGATCTCCAGCGTATTGCCGTGGAGGAGCTTCAGGGCCTGAAATGCCATGCTCCATTCGCCTTCATTGTACCCGCTGGAGTTCCGGGTCTGTCCCCCGATGGGGAAGAAGGGCTTTCCGTTGACGGTGAAGACGCGTTGAATTTCGGTCATAGGATGTTCTCCTTGGATTGCGGACATCTCTTCGGACACCTTCCGGGAAGCTTCAGAGCTTCCCGGAAGGTCAGGGTCAGTCATGCAGGTGCGTCGCCCCAGTCAGGCACGGCGAGGATCTCGCCATCGCGCATCGCCGACTTGTGCGCCGTCGCCCCGGCGGCCATGTAGCGTACGGCCTCCCAGACGTTGACCGCGGGCGTTCGATCGTGGGCAATCGCGTCGACGAACTCGTGAACGAGGTAGGCGTGGGATCCACCGTGCCCGCCGTAGAAGCTTGGCCCCGCCGCCCTTTCGAAGGCCGCCGCGACGTCCTCGGGCAGCGGATTGCGCATCTCTTCGACGGTTAGCTGCTCGACGGTCTTGTTGGTGGTCCACGTCTCATTCTCGAAGCTGCCCTTGGTGCCGTAGACGCGGAAGGTCTCCCTTTCGGGGTGGCCGATCTCGCGGGCACTCACAGATGCGCAGGGTAGCGCCGTTGCTCATGGTGAAGAGCGCGGTCTCGTTGCTGAAGGCGTAATCGTCGAAGTATGGGTCTTCGTCCCGGTTGGCGTAGCCCCAGGCGCAGACCTTGACGGGGTGCGCCTTCATCACGCTGATCGGGCCGCTGGTGGAGTGGGTGGGGTAGTGCATCGGGCCGTTCTTCACGCCCCGCTCGCGGTACTTTGCCTCCATCGCCAGCCACTCATTCCCCGCCGCGCTGGCCAGGCGCAGCCGTCGCACCTCGCGTAGATTGCTGTGCGAATCCCGGTCGTGAATGTACTCTCCCTCGGCATAGACGAACTCGCCGAAGTCGCCGGCGTCGCGCGCGACGCCGGCAGTACATCGCCTCCGGGCGGTAGTAGGTCGTCTCGCCAAGCATGTAATGCAGGCCCGTGGTTTCGACGGTGGAGACCAGGCGGTCGCACCACTCGAGGATCTCGTCGGCGTCGGGGATGCTGATGACCGGGACGGCGCTGTAGACGTGTTTGCCGGACTCCAGCGCCTGGATCGCCTGGGGCGCGTGGAGCCACGGCTGCGTGATGATCACGAGCGCGTCGAGGTCGCTCTTGCAGATGGCGTCGAGCGAAGGGTAGAGGTCATCCTTGCTCAGCTTTGCCTG
Organism: uncultured Chloroflexia bacterium; assembly: GCA_963751345.1. Classification (GTDB taxonomy): domain Bacteria; phylum Chloroflexota; class Anaerolineae; order B4-G1; family SLSP01; genus PWVB01. The sequence goes on along the minus strand of CAVVUS010000046.1, from coordinate 23,132 downwards.
CCACGACGGCTTCTCGGCGAAGACCTGCATCCGCTCGGGCTCGCGGTCGCAGAGCGCGATGCGGTCCACGAGCGGATGGTTCATGAAAAGATCGGCGAAGGCTCGCCCAAAGGAACCAAGGCCAACGAGACCTAAGCTAATACCCATGTCTATTCCTCCTGGGACTCCGAAACCTTGCGAAGGTCCAAGCCCGAGTCTGCTCGGGCCACCTTCGCAAGGTTCATGTGTGCTCACCAGCCCATCTCGCGGAGCCAGTCGGTGCTTAGCCCCATCCACGAGGCGATGTGGGGCGTGGCCTCCGCCAGGCCAAGGCCGTGTACGCCACTGGGGTAGACGTGGAGTTCGAAGGGCACGCCGGCGGCGCCAAGTGCCTCGGCGAAGCAGAAGCTGTTGGCGACCGGCACGACGGCGTCATCCGCCGTGTGCCAGAGAAAGGCGGGCGGCGTGTCGGGCGTGACGTGGTCCTCCAGCGACATCAGGGCGAGCGATGCGGCGGACGGGTTGGGCCCGAGGAGGTTGGAGAAAGAGCCCGCATGTCCGAAGGATTTGGCCGAGATCACGGCATAGCAGAGGATCAGAGCATCGGGCCGGCAGGAAATGGCGTCGAGGCTGTCGCCGGTGGCCAGGACCTCCATCCCGTAGTGAACGCCGATGCTCGCGGTCAGGTGCCCTCCCGCCGAAAAACCGCAGACGGCGATGTGCCCCGGATCGACACCCCACGCATCCGCGTTCTGCCGGATCAGGCGGACTGCGCGGGAGACGTCCAGGAGGGGCGCGGGATGGTAGTTGGGGCTCACGCGGTACTGGACCACAAAGGCGTGAAAGCCGGCCTCCCGGTACTTCAGGGCGATCGGCGCCTGCTCGTGGGGTGCGCGGTTGGTGTACCCGCCGCCGGGGCAGACGAGCACGGCACCTCGTGGTGCGGCGCTGTCTGCCAGATAGAGTTCGAGATAGGGTTGAAAGTCGTCGTCGGGGGAGGAGGCAGGTGGCTGCCCCTCCCACAGCATCAGGTGATCTGTTGTCATTATCGCTCCTTGGTTGCTGCTCTGCTCCACCACGTCTGCACGGCTCTGTCTGAATCACGGATTAAGCCGCTCGGAAGCGGGCGCGATTGCACGGATTACACAGATGCATCCGTGTAATCCGTGCAATCCCACGAATCCGTGATTCAGACCATCCCGTGTTCCATCAACCAGGTCACGGATTCGCGGACCCCCTGGAGCGATGTGTAGCGCGGTTGGTAGTCGAGCAGCCGCTGGGCCTTGGCGATGCTGTAGCAGTTGGGGCTGTGCTCCAGGTGGCCCTGCGTGGCGTTCGCGTCCCGCTCCGAGACGTCCTTGCTCCATGCTTCGAACGGCTTGTAGCTGAGGTCCGCCTCGCGCCCAAACCACCCCGCGACCGCCATTGCGTAGCCACGGAGGCTGAGGGCTGCCGGGGAGACGGCATTGAAGCTCTCGCCGACCGCGAGATTCCAGTTGGCCAGCGCCTTCATAAAGAGCTGTGCCACGTCGTCGGCGTGAACGTGATGGACGATCTCCAGACCCTGGTTGGGGAGCGTGAGCGGCTCGCCCTGGGCAAGCGTCCGGTAGACGTCCGGGTTGAAGTTCGCCTGGGGGTTGAGGGGAATCCAGCCCTCGCCAACGATGTGGCCCGGCAGGATGCAGGTCTCGGGGAACCCGGCACGCCGCGCCTCGCCGTGGAGGTAGGCTTCGATGGCCGCCTTCTTGATCCCGTAGTCACCGATGGGCCGCCGCGGCTGATCCTCGGTCACGGGCACTTCCCGCGTCACGCCGTGCACCCAGCAGGTGCTGCAGTGGAGGAAGGCCTGAACCTGTCCCCTGAGCGACTCGACCAGGTGCCGGGCGCTCTCCGGGGTGAAGCAGATCATATCGATGACGATGTCCGGGTTGAGCTCCCGGATCTTGGGGCCAAAGGTGCCCCTGGCCTCTTCCTCGGCCCGGTCGAGGGCGATGCGCTGCACGACCTGCCACGCGCCGTGGGGCGTGTAGGGCTCCCGCTGCCCGCGACTCACCACGGTCACATCGTGTCCGGCCTCGACCAGTCTCGGTACCAGGTAGGTGCCTACGTGTCCTGTGCCGCCAATCACAACGGTCTTCATACGATCTCTCCTTCTCTGGTGCTCAGAGCCGCACGGGGATGAAGTCCCCGTGCTATCAGACTGCGCCCGATCAATCGGGCTTCATACACTCCACAACCGGTCCAGCCCCGTTCATAGGGCGCCACCACCAAGCCCGGCGGCTTCATCGCTGGGCGGGCTCTCGTCTGCCTAGCCCTCTACCACGCTGAAGGTTGTCAGACGCCCTTGGTGTGTGTCATTCTCCACGAGCTTGATCTCGACGCCCTTCGGCGCCGTCACATTGATCTGCAGTGTCGTTTCGTCCGCGCGCCACGCTACGTGCACCGGCCCACTGATGGTCGCCACCGTGCCCTCGGCCCACGCCAGGCCCTCGAGGCGTGGGCTTACCTCGATCTGGCGCACCCCGGGGGCGGTGCGCCCGCCGGGTGCGGTTGGGCGGATGCCCAGGATGATGCGGTTAAGGAAGTAGACGGGGGCCGACGACCACGCGTGACAGTGACTGCGGGTCGGAAACCCGCCGGGGCGATCGGCGCTGGTGGAGAAGACCTCCCACACGGTGGTGGCATCTTCCTCCAGCATCGGGAGGTAGGCGTCGTAGATCGACCGGATGATCTCATCGGGTCTGCCGCAGCGCTCCAGCGCTTCATAGTAGTACATCATCGCAAACGGCGATCCCACCCGGACCATGCCCTCAGGCGGGGTCAAGGTGTTTCGCAGCGCCTCCTCTCGATGGGCTTCGGGGATGACGTCGTAGAGGAGGGCCAGGAAGCTCGTGTGTTGGGAGATGGAGGGGCTGCGGCGTCCCGTCCTGCGTGGATGGCGTCGGGATAGGCGTGGCGCTCCGGATCCCAGAGCCGGTTGATGCTCTCGGTCAGGCTTTGGCGCAGCGCGTCGAGCCACGCCCGCCGGCCGGTGTCCTTCAGGACGTCGGCGCAGGCCTGCGCAGCATTGATGGCGCCGACAAGGAGCATGCTATTGTGCAGCACGATCTCGTTGCGGTCGTCGATGCCCGACCAGTCGAACATATTCCAGAAGGGGCCCCGGAATACACCCGAGTCGGCGTCGAGCAGATCTGCCGCGCCCTCCAAGTTACGGATCACCGAGGGCCACATCTCGCGCAGGAACTCGGTGTCGCCGGTGTACGCGTACTGGTCCCAGATTGAGATGCCCCACAGAAAACTCCAGGCCGGGAGCAGGATGTCCCACGTCGTCGGCACCTGCGAGCCGACGATCGGATAGCGCTCCAGCGACTGGGCCGCCAGCCGGGCGCAGCGCCGGGCGATGTCGTCGGCGCCGAAGACGGGATAGGCGAAGACCGACTCATTGCGGGCATCGCCTACCCAGAGCGTCTGCTCGTAGAGGGGGCAGTCGGTGAAGGTGTCCTCCATACAAAGCTTGAGCGTCCGCGCGGCGATCTCCCAGATCTTGGTCAGGCGCTCGTCGCTGCACCGGAACCCGCCCACTGCGTTCACGGGATAGGTGGACTCGATCAGGCGCAGCTTGCGAATCCGAACGGGCGCGTGTTGGTTGCGGAGCGTGATGAAGAGGTAGCGTCCCGAGCGGCGTTTCGTCGATGTGAACCGGTTGGCTCCGTCCCGCGTGATGTAGCGCACGCCGTTGCGATTGCCGTAGGTGTGCTGGATGGTGCCATCGGGGCGATGTACTCGACGCCGAAGATGTCGATCACCACGCCGGCCTCTGCAAGCACCTCCAGGTCGTAATAGCCGACGTTCTGCTCACCCAGATCGTAGACGAGTTCCACGTCGCCCTTCGCCGAGGGCAGCACGACCGTGACCTCGTCATTATCGTAGATCAGGCCGGCGGGGTTCTGCACCAGATCGTCCGCGCCGGCGACGGGATCGCGCGCGACCGGGTCGCGATGCAGGAAGGCTGCGTGCGAGTCGACGACGAACATCTCGTCCTGCGGCATGCACCGCGTGCGCCCGGCAAGGAAGGTGCCGAAGGCCGCCGGGTCCTTCACGTCGCGGCCAAGCTGGTCGACAAGCGCTAGATAGGCCTCGGCCTGGTCGGCAAGGGCCTCGGGACGTCCAAGCTCGTACCAGTACAGATCGTCGCCCGCATAGTCGGCCTCAGGGAATGCGATCCAGCACCACGGATTGGCGTGTCCGGGGTCCTCGGGATTGCGGAGGGTCAGCCCCGCCGGTGGATCCACGATGCGCAGGCTCTTCTCCTTTTCGTGTCCGACGATCTGCGTCACGAAGGCCAGGAACACGTGCTCCCCCGCCGCCAGGGCGATCCGGTCTGTCACCATGATTTCGCCGTCGGCGTAGCAACTCAGGCCGCGGGAGGCGACCGTGAGCGTGGTGTCTTCCGACAATAGCCAGGACGGTGCCGATCCCCCCGGCCTGCAGCAGGTTGTGGTTGGCCTCGACGAGGCCGGGATGCGAGAGACGTGCCGCCGGCAGACATAGCTCCAGATCCTGCGACCGGCGCACGATGGTAGCCTCACGGAAGGCACGCAGGTGAAACGGCTCCTTGGTCAGAAGCGGGACGTCGCGTGGGTGCAGGTCGCTGCCAGGGACCCTCAGTCGCGCCGAAGAGCACAGCCGCCGGGACAAAGTCGAGATCGTCCTCGAGCTGAGCATCGTAGAGCTCCTGGGGCTCCATCTGGATGCTGACCTTGGGTGTATCGCGGCGCCACGCTTTCGCCTCGGCGACGGACCACGTGCCGTCGCTCGCGATCGTCCGAGCTGATGCCGTACCATGGTCTAGGTCCAACTGAACCAGGAGGCCCGCCTGCTGGGGTACCTGGTGGAACGTGCCGGTGCCCCAGTACTTGGCGATCACGCGGAGCTCGTTCTCCCCCGGCCTCAGGTGGGCCGCCACATCGATCACGTCGTATTGATAGTGCTCGGGCCACGCGCGGCAGGGGCCGTCGTTGACCCAGACGCCGTTGATCAAGAGCCGGTAGAAGCTGTCCGCCGTGATGCGGAGGACGGGCCGTCCCCACGTTCTCCAGGGTGAAGGTCTTGCGCGCGACGATCGTCTGGTTGTAGGGTTCCCGCCAGGCTGCTGGCGCATCGCCTCTGCGCTTTCCAGATCCAACTAGCTGTCCACGGCACCTGGTCCGTCATGGCATGACCCTCAGCTCCGAACCTTGAAGGTCGAGAGCTCGGCCCACCGCGGCTCATCCTCCGACCCACCGTGGACGCAGATCCCCAGCCGGACCTCGGCGGTCTCTGAGGGCGCGCACGACCCAACGGTCTGCCACTCGCCACCCTTATCCGCCTGCACCTGGCCCACCATCTTGCCCTCGGAAAGCGACAGCCTGAGGTGAGCGCTGTCTCCGGGGTAGGGGATTCTGTTCACGAGCGTGCCCTTGTCGTCCTCCTCGCGGGCCAGCACGATCCACGTGCTGCCGTCCAGGCACTCCTTGACGAGCTTGACGTAGTTCGCATCGTCGACGTACCAGATCAGGCCGCCCTGCTCGCCCTGGATCTGCGGCCTATTTCGGATCGTGACCTCGCTGGCGAGTCCGTTCTCGACGGGCTGCGCGGGGCGCAGCAGGATGTTGCGCGCGTCGTCGCGGTCGCCCCACAGCGTGCCCGGCAGCGCGCGTATATGGAGCGCCCGCGACCCGACGTGCCACGCCTCGGACGCCTCGTGCAGCCACGTCCAGTCCTGATCCATCGTGCCTCGAAATGTGTCCTTGAATGTTACGGTACCCATTGGTTTCTCCTCTGAGATAGTGTTGTATAGACGAGGCGATGCCCCGCCTTCTGCGGTGCAGTTTCACGGAAGCGGTGTGATGTCGCGTCCGCGAGACGTGCCACCGGCACGTCTCTACCACAACCGTTATGAATTGCCGATGCTTGCATTGTATGCGTCGACGATCTCGCCCACGAGGCGGACGCGCTCCAGGTCGCCGGTCGAGGAGATCTCATCGGAGATGCCCAGGACCAGCTTGGGCGCGAAGAGCTCGATGACGCGCTCCGCGCACGCCACGAGCGTCTCGACCGAGAAGGTCTTGTCGAAGAAGATCGCGGGGATCCCGTCCAACAGGAAGAGCTCGTCGCCGAGGGCCTCTTTGACCTCCTCCAGGGTCACGTCACCCTGAGGGTAGGGGGTGATGGCCTCGATGCCGTCCAGCCCGGTCTCCTTCGCGTAGGGCAGCAGCGCCTTGACGTCCCCATCCCAGTGCGAGCAGACCCACTTCCCCGCCGCGTGCAGCTTGTCGGAGCGTCGCTGGCATGCAGGGAGGTGGTATTTCACGAACCACGCGGGCGGCAGTGTGCCCGCGTGGATGTTCTCGCCATAGTTGATGATGTCAACCGGCGAGTCGTTGATGATATCGATCAGGCGATCGTGATTCTCTTCGAGCGCCTGGAAGTAGCCCTCCACGGTATCGGGCCAGTCATAGATCGCGTAGATCCCGTTCTGGCTTCCCATCTTCTCGATGTAGAGGCTCTGGACGTTCATCCGGGGCATGAACATCGTGGGGGCCCCCAGATCTCCAACCGTGGCCTGAAGCTGATCGTACGTGGCCTGATCCCAGGCCCAATCTGCGTTCTCCTCACGCCATGTGGCGACCTTGAGTTCCTCCTCGGTCTCCACCTCCCACTTGACGGTGATGTTGTACCAGTTGCTGGTGGTGGTTCGCAGCACCATAATCTGGTCACCCACGGGGGTGTGGATTGTGGTCTTGGTGTCTGTCTCGCTGAGTTTCTCGTGGGTGAACCTTACCGCCGGGTGCTCGATCCGCCGGAAGCACGCGTTGTACTCGTAGAGGCGCGCCGAGCAGTCGAGGTTGCGGTAGATCTGGTAGACGTCCATCCCGGTGAAGGGCGCGGGGAAGGCCTCGCCCGCAAACTCCCGATCCGTGATCCACGCGAGGATCCGCGGCTGCCATATGATACGGCCTTCTGACTGGCCGAAGACGACCTGTCGATGCAGTTCTGCGAAGTTACGACTCATAGTTCACTCACTCCTGTGGTCTTGGATCGACCGATGGTCACGATGAGCACGCCGGCCAGGATCCCCGCGCCGCCCAGCAGCTGCCGGCCGGTCGGCAGCGTGCCGAAGATCAGCAACGCCCACAGGACGGCAGCGATCGGGCTCAGGGTCAACGCGATCGTGTGCATGCTCATCGTCAGCCTGCGGAGTGCCAAGTAGTAGAGCGTGCGGCTTAGCGCGACGTCCACCGTGCCGACCAACGCGAGCAGTGCCCACGCCTTCGGGGTCGGCCACGCCAGGATGCCCCGGCTCGCGGCAATGGGGACGAGGACGGCGGTGGTAAAGAAGAGGCGGAAGAAGAAGAAATCGGTCAGCCCGATCGCCCCGGCGTAGCGTTTCGACAGGGCCGCGTGGAGGGCGTACATGAATGACGAGGAGACGACGAGCAGGGCACCCAGACGCAGGTAGTCGCCCGGCTGAAACGCAGTCACGAAGAGACCGACGAGTGCCAGCCCGGCCCCCGCGATCTGGAGCGGTGTCAGCCGGTCGTGAAGCCAGAAGAGGCCAAAGCCGAGGCTGAAGAGCGCCGTCGTCTGGCTGAGCAGCGAGGCCGTCCCCGCGTCGATGAAGGCCACCGCTTCGTACTGGATAGCCGTGCTGACCGCGATCAGCAGACCGATGGCCCCAAAGAGCCATAGATGGTCCCGTGCTACCTTCCAGTGTATTCGCCGGGTGGCGATGCCGAAGATCCCCACCTCAACCGTACCAACGGCGAGGACCAACGTCGCTGAGATCGTGGGGGCGACGAGGGGCAGCAGCAGCCGGGCAAAGACAAAGTGAAGGCTGTCGAAGATCAGGAGGATCGCGACCAGACCCACGTTGGTGGCCGTAGCCGAGCCCTCGGTGGCGCGTAGTGCGGGCACGGAAGCGGTCTCGGGGATTGAAGATGATGTCATTGGGAGAGATCACCTGTCGAAGTAGGTCGGTCCCTGCTCGTGCAGGAAGCGGAAGACCTCCGCCAGCCGGACCGCGTGGCCCGGGAAAAGGTCCTGGGGCACCTCGCGTTCATCAAACCACGCGACCTCCAGCACCTCCTGCGGCGTGCAGCGAGGGCACGGGGGCCTCCCGGTTCAGCGGGCGGCACATGAAGACGAAGTGATACAGGTGGTGTGAGCTGACGGTGCCGCAGAGGCGCGATCGAAGATGCCCACGAGGTCTGTGGCCTCACACCGGATGCCGGTCTCCTCCAGGACCTCGCGCACGACGCCCTCAGCGGGCGTCTCGCCGACCTCGTAGCCCGCCACCCGGCATAGCCCATTGGCCGCTGTCGGCGCGCCGAATCATCAGGATGCGGCCGTCTGCCGGATCGATGACGGCGGCGTCACCGGTGGTCAAGGGCGTCGGTCGCGAGAAGATCGGTGCTCGCAGGGGCTCCAGCGCGTCGAGCGAGGTCCCCGTTGCCATAGCGGACATCGCCATCGCCACATTCTGTATGGCCTCGTAGCGCGGCCGGTCATAGGGGCCGTCGGTGTAGTGCAGTCCCATAGCCGAGATGTCACGCAGTTGGTCGGCCCACAGGGCGATCTGTTCGGCAGGCGTCATACTATCTCCCCGATCGTTTTCTGCATTTCCTTGCCGCGGCTATTCTACGGCACTCCGCCGATTTCGTCGAATGAGTTCAAGCGGGCATCCCGATGTGGCTAGAACAGATATTCTCATTTCAGACGAGAATATGTCACTGTCTGGCAGGTTTTGTGGCTAGGATGAGCTTTGGGCAATCGTGGTACACTGGTAAGGATGAGTCTTCTGTCTGCCGTCGGACGTGTGTGTCCACAGAGGAGGTTTGCAGCGATGTCAGATCAACTGGATGTGTTGGGCTACTATGCGACGCAGGGTCCCGTCACGGATCCGGGCAGATACGCCGATGCGTTCGATGGCCTGCCGCGAGATATCGGCGACCTCTGCCGGGTCGTCCAGGGCGTGATGCTGCATATCTTCTGGGCTGAGCGCCACGGTGTGAAGCTCTCGGACGAAAGGCAGGCCGAGGTGCAGTTGCGTCGCGTGGAGGCACAATTGCCGCGCCTCTTTGCGCTGGATGATCGGCCTTTCGCCGAAGCTCGCCCCTACGAGCGTAAGCTGGTCGGCAACTGCAGGGACTTCTCCGTGCTGATGGCCGCCATCCTGCGTCACCAGGGCGTGCCCGCCAGAGCCCGGTGCGGGTTCGGAACCTACTTCCTGCCGGACCACTACGAGGACCACTGGGTCGTGGAGGTCTGGGATGCGGGCGAAGGAGCGCTGGGTCCTGGTCGACGCCCAGCTCGACGAACTGATGCTGGACGTGCTTAAGCCCGATTTCAGCCCGCTGGATGTGCCGCGCGACCGCTTCATCGTCGGCGGACAGGCCTGGCAGCTCTGCCGGGCTGGTCAGGCAGAACCCGATACCTTTGGCATCTTCGGGCAGGGCGGGCTTCACTTCGTGCACGGCGACCTCATCCGAGACTTCCTGGCGTTCAGCAAGGTGGAGCTCCTGCCCTGGGATCACGGCTGGGGTTATCTTGGGCAGGTGGAGGATCGTGATGCTGCGATGGCCATGATGGATCGCATCGCCGATCTGACGCTCCAGGGCGATGCGGCGTTCGCCGAGATGCGGACACTCTGCGACACCGATCCGGGCTTCCGCTCGATTGTGGACGCGGTCGCGACATTGTAGCCCTGAGACGAGCACGCTAGACCGGTCAGGAGGACCCGCCGGCGGCGGGATGCTGAGAAGGGAGAGGTCAATGGAGACACACGACGCAATCGAGCAGCGACGAAGCATTCGCAGGTACCAGGATCGAGCGGTGTCCGAGGACGATATCAGGGCCATCCTGCGGGCTGCCACGTTGGCGCCCTCCGGGAAGAACACCCAGCCGTGGCGTTTCGTCGTCGTTCAGGGCGATGAGAAGCGGGCCGAGATGGTCGACCTGATGCGGCAGGGGATCGAGAGCGGGTCGCCCAGGGCGTCGACCCCGGCAGCAGCCGCCGGACGGCCGGCATTATGGCACGGGCACCCGTGACGATTTTCGTCTTCGACGGCCAGGTTTCGGTGGACGGGGACGGGCATGCGTCGATCGGAGACCTGATGGATATCGTGGACATACAATCCATCGGTGCTGCTATCCAGAACATGCTGCTGGCTGCGCTCGATCGTGGACTGGGCACGCTATGGATCTGCGACGTCTTCTACGCACAGGAGGAACTGTGCGAATGGCTGGGCGAGCGCCATCTGCTGGTCGCCGCTGTCTCGCTTGGTTATCCCGACGAGGCGCCCGGACCGCGGCCCCGGAAGTCCGTCGATGAGGTCACGACGTGGTTCTGATTACAGCAGCGAGACCGTCTCGTCTCCGGGCGCAGTAAGCGTTCGCAGTCGCGCGAGATCGTGTTGTAGGTTCGCAATGCCCTCGTGATCGCCGAGCTGTTCCAAGACGGCCAGGCTCTCATCGAGATAGGCGTGGGCACGTGGGCCTTCATCCAAGTCCATCGCAATCTCTGCAAGCGTCCGCAGGGCCTGCGATAGCTCCCGGCTCGAACCCATCGGTCGCAGGCGCTCCACGGCTGAGAGCAGGGCCGTTCGAGCGCCCTCGAGGTCACCGCGCCTGTAGGCTACGCTGCCCACCGCTGCATAGGCCCGGGCGGCCCCCCGGGGATCGCCGATCTCCTGGTAACCGGCAATGCTCTGCCGATAGTTCTCTTCCGCGGCGGCGAGATCACCACTCTGCGCGAGGTAATCTCCTATCAGCGTCTGCAGAGAAGTGACGCCGTGGAGGTTGCCGAGATGCTCGCGCAGAGATAGGCTCTCCAGGTAGTGTTCCATCGCCTCCGTCCCTTTTCCCTGGATGAGGTCGTTTGTCCCCAGGGCGTGTAGGGACATGGCCGTGCCCCATTCGTCTGCCGTACTGCGTCGCAGCGCCAGGCTCTCTCGCAACAAGGGCTCGGCAGCGGCGTAGTCGCCGAATTGCGTGAATAGCTCGCCAAGGGTCTCATAGGACAGCGCGGCACCCCAGATATCGCCCAACTCACGGAAGGTGCGCAAGCTGTCCTCCAGTCGCTGTTGGCGTTGCTCGGATGAGAGCCCCAGGCCGATGTATGCGCTGAGTACCTGGACGAGTGCAAAAGCAAAGCTATCGCTCTCCGGCAAGAGCAGAGCGCGAGCTCGCTCCATTATCGCGCACCCTTCCTCGACGTTGCCGAACCGGCATAGGTACTGACCCTGGATGCCCAGAAGGAGGCCGAGGAGTGCGGGGCGTGCTTCCTGCTCGCAGGCAGAGAGTGCCGCCACTGCATCGCGGAGCAAGCGCTCACCCTCTCGATAGCGGCTCCGTATTTCGCAGAACAGCCCGAGCCCCATGGCGGCCCTCTGGATTGCCCCGAAATCCGCGCTGTCAAGCGCCCAGTACCATCCGGCACGGATATTGCCGACGTCGCGGTGCAGCAGGTCCAAGGCGTCTAGTTGGCTGACGGAGTTCGGCCGGCCCTGTGATCTCTCGGTGCGTCCCGGTTCGGGGACTCCTTTGAGGGAGCTCTCCATCCGCTGCAGCATGCTCAGATAGTACGAAGCGTGCCGATTCCTGACCTCGCCAGCCTCACCCGCCACCGCATAGAGCTGTTCCTCTGCGTACTGGCGCAGGACTTCCAGGATCTCGAAGCGTCCGCCGGGCTTGTGCTGGAGCAAGGACTTGTCGATGAGGCTCGAAAGCGCAGGAAGGGTAGCGCCAGCGACAGCCTGGGCGGCCTCGCGTGTGAAGCCGCCACGGAACACAGAGAGTGCGCGGAAGGTACGCCGTTCTCCATCGGAGAGCAGTCCCCACGAACGCGCGAATACAGCTCTGAGGCTCTGGTGGCGCTCCGGCAGATCGCGCAACGTGACCGTCAGGAAGTCCAAACTGGCCTCGACCTCCTCCGCGATCTCAGTGCAAGAGAGCATCTTCGTCCAGGCCGCAGCCAGCTCGATGCCGAGTGGCATGCCCTCGACAAGCCTACAGATTCGACCGATCGCCTCCAACTCGATGTCGTCCGGCGCGAAGGTGGCTGTGATGCGCTCGGCGGTATCGATGAACAGCTCGGTCGCATCAGACGCTGCGGTCTCCGGGCTGCTCCCCTCCGTGTAGGTGAGGCCGTGCAGTTCCTGAACCCATTCGCCACGGATGTTGAGTCGCTCGCGCGAGGTCGCGATGAGTTTCGTCGCCGGCGTGTGCTCGATGATCTGCACCAGGAGCTGGGCGTGATCGAGGAGGTGCTCGAAATTGTCCAGTACCAGTAGCATCTTCCGGCTATCAAGATAGGCCAGCAACTGCTCGGAGGGACCGGCCGAGTTCTGCGGGTAGAACACCGTCCCGAGGGCATCGGCAATGGCCAGGATCATCGACTCCAGCGTCGTGACCGAGGCCAGAGGCACGAAGACAACCCCATCTGAGAAAGTACTCATTTGCTCCTGCGCAGCCTGCAGCGCGAGGCGCGTCTTGCCGATACCTCCGGGTCCTGTCAGGGTCACGAGGCGGCATTCGGGCAGGCCCAGAAGATCGTAGAGCTCCGCAAGTTCATCATCCCGCCCAACGAAGGTCGTGGTCTGCACAGGGAGATTGTGATGGGCCCTAAACGCCTCGTGAGATTGCGGCGCCTTCGGCACGACCTCCGCCGTCTCTACCTCGATTTCCCCGCCTCGAATGCGCCTGTACAGGTCAACGGTCTCGGTTGAGGGTCCGAGGCGGGCGGCCCTCAGGTTGCGCAAGAGTGTATCGTACTGGTGGAGTGCCGCCGTCCGCTGCCCGCCTTGCGCGTAGAGCGTCATCAGTGCCCGCTGTGCCGGCTCGTTGAGCAGATCCTGGGCTGCCCATTTCCTCGCGGTCGACAGGGCCGCGTCGAGATCACCCGTCGCGCCATAGTAGCGGGTGAGGGTTTCCAGTGCGTAGGCGGACCCTTGGCGCAAGTGCTCGCTCTGGAAGAACTGCCATTCCTCGAACTCGGGGCTGTCGTTCAGCGCAAATCCGGTCATGAAGTCGCCCTGGTAGAGCGAGAGCGCATGGACCAGATGGGCCACACATTCCGGGCACAGAGTCTCGGGGTTATGACTGTGCGCACGGGCAGCCGCAAGATCAGCCTCCAGCTGCGACACGTCGACCCATAGGTCGTCGGCGACTGAGACCGAATCCCGGTCGACGATCAGCCAAGGGCCAAAGGGGGTCTGGCCCAGTTGCCACAGGGCGTTGCGCAGATAGGCATACGCGCGCGACGTTTCCTGTTCCGGCCAGAACAGGGACGCCAGTGTCTTCACGGCTCTGAACACACCTGATCACAGCCAGATAGGCGAGTAGTGCCAGGGGTTTGCGATGTGCGATCGTGACCACCTGGCCATCGAGTTCGGCGTGTGGACTCCCGAGGAGAACGAGCCGACCTTCAGGCAAGTTCGGTGTATCCCTCTGCATCGCCTATAGTGTACAGCGGTTTTCGTGGATGTGCGATAAGTGCTGCGGATTGGTTGATTTGTGGGTCCGCTGATGGCCCGTTATGCAGAAGACGGGCCACTCGAGGCGCCCCGTCTTCTGCTAATCTGCTGATAGCCGAATGATCTGCTTACATCAGCCAGCTTGCCACGGCCCGCGCGGCGGTCTGGACGAACTGCGGTATCCGGATGGCGTGGCCCTGCGCCTGCCGGCGGCGCATCCGTCGCGGGCGTCCGTACCGTCCGAAGACGATGGGCTGCTCCCGTCGTCCTTCGATGCGTTCCTTGTACATCATCATCGCCAACTGCGAATCCATAAAGTGGTACATCGCTCGCCTCCTCTTCCCTTCTGTTAGAATCTAGCTCCATCATAGCCGTCGCCCGTCTATATCACGTCTACTTTGGCGTTTACGGTTCGTCTGCCTCCTTCAACCGCGACGAGCCGCGATGGCAGAGCGCGAGACGGCTGAGATCGCCACAGTGGCCCGGTGCTCGTGCCGAAAAGACGCTCCGAAGACGCGCCGGCGCTATGATGGGATCAAATTCAACACTACAACAAGGAGGGGGCGGCTATGGCGTCGATGGCGAACCCGGAAGTCACCTTTGGAGAGGTCCGCACGCAGTCCAGTCCGAGAGATGAGCTATTTCTTCGTTGAGGCCCAAACGACGATGGCTGAACTGCGCTCGACCATCGATACCTCGATGGACAGCCTCGCCCAGGCTGAGGTGGCGGGACAGGTGCGCGCGGCAGGCCCCATCCTCTTCCGCTATCTTGGGACGACAGAGCCTTTCACGCTCCAGATCGGCTTTCCTGTCGCGCCGGGGACGGCGCCGGTTGGGGATGCGCAGGTGACCGAGTTGGCGCCCTTTGCGTGCGCCTCGCTGATTTACGGTGGCGATCTCGGGCACCTCAGTGAGGCCTATGCGGCGCTTTCCTCGGGAATGAAGGCGTTGGGTCTGGAGCAGGGCGACGAAATGTGGGAGTGGTATCTGTATTTCGAGGACGGCACCTCAGCCAACAACGTCACGTGGCTCCTCCACGGGATCCGGGCCTAGTGATGGAGCAAGTGGTGGGCCAGGCAAGATCGTTCAACGGGGGCATTATCCCTTTCGTCGGCAAGACGTCTGAGGCACGGTTTGTCGCCTATACGCGGTTCCGAGGCGTCGTCAATACAGCCTCGCGCATCTGGATGGTGCGCGATTGGGCAAAGCGGAACGGCTACCATCTGGAGGGAGCCCCCAGCTGCCTTTTCGTCAGCCCTAACGGGAATCCCGGTGAGACGCAGTGCGAGGTCCAATGGGCCATTGCGGAAGCTCCCGGCCCCATCGAAGGGGAGATAGGCGTGCGGTGGCTGGAAGCCCGCGCCGATGCTGGTCGCCTATCACCGTGGAGATGCGACGACACTCCATGCCACGGCAGAGGCGCTCCGCACGTGGGGCGCAGCCCAGGGATATCGGGTCACTGGGGAGCGGCGCGAGATTTATCACTCGGACGCCAGAACGCCGCTGGAGGATTGGACTACGGAGATCCAGATTTACGTTGAGGAGCCTTCAGATAGATGCTCTGCTGACCCAACGTCAGTTCGAACCCAAGCGACTGCGAGATAGCATACGAACCGACATTCGTGGTCAGGCAGCGGTACTGTGGGATCACCGGCAGGTTGATGCACCAGGCACAGAGCGCGCTGACCACGGCTTTGCCCAGCCCCTGGCGCCGGTAGGCCGGATCCGTCAAGACACCAATGTCCATGAACCCCGTCAGCCGGAACCCGGTCGCCACGGCTGCGAGCCGGTCCCCGTCAAAACAGCCGAAACCGATCTCATCGTCGACAGAGACCTCCCCCATGTCGACCTCGCCAGGGGTACAGGTGCTCTTCATGGCGGCAAGCGCATCCGCGTCATCAATCGTGAGGGTCCGGATGACGTACGGATCGGGCGGCTCGGTCCGCCTGAAATCCGGGGGGTACAGATAGCGGAGGACGCTCTCCTCGGAACGAAGGACAGACTCCGGACCCAGGGCTGCCTGCATTAGCGCCTTGTTCAACGCCACTGTCTCCCTTCGTCTCCCCAGCGCCTGATCGACGACGGATGTCACGGCTGGATCCATTCGAGCAAAGGCCCGAGCGCCGATGGTCCAGATGTGAATGGCGCCAGATCCTGCGAACTCCACCTCCGGCATCAGTACCGTGCCGGGCAGCCGAAAATCATCGACCGTGCAGTTGAAGCGTGTGGCCCAGTTCTGGAGGACGGCGAGTTCGAAGACCGCGGCTGAGTTGAGCTTCATTGTACGTTTCCTCCCAATAGACGGCGCCGGACTGAGGAGCCCATTGGACCCGGTATCAGCCTGCATGCCGGGTCAGTCCTGGGCGTTGTCGAGGTATTCCTGTACGATGACGATGATCGCTTCTCCATAGGCACCCACTTTGCGGGAGCCCACGCCGCTTGATCTCCAGTAGGGCATCCGGAAGGGCCGGTTTCATAGCCGAGATCGCGCGGAGATGGGCATCGTGGAAGATCGTGTAGGGCGGCACGCCGCGGGTCTTGGCTTCTTCAAGCCGCCAAGCGCGCAATCGTTCGAAGAGAGCGTCATCGCCGTAGGGCACCCGCGTCTCCGCAACTCGCGAGCGCGGCCTCGGAATCAGCGCGTCGAGGACGCCGGGGTTCTTGATGGCTGCACGGCCCGAGGGTGTCAACTCGAGCACGACCCCGCCGTTGTCCAGCGTGCGGGTGGAGAGCAGGCCGCGGTGCAGAAGACGCTCAAGTAGTGCCTCCACGGCGGCCTGCGACCGGAAGCGAAGCGCGCCATAGGCGTCAAGGCCCCTTCCCTTGTCAGGTGCCCGATCGGAAGCCCTGAGGATGCGTATCAGGCTCCACTTGCCCCATCCATGCCCGGTCTCGTCCAGGCAGCCGAGGATCACCAGCAGTTGCTCCCGCTCGGTGGGGAGGTCGGCCTGCGGGGTCTCGCCCAGGACCATGCAGTTGTCGCAGGCACCGCATTGATCGATTGCGCGCCCGCCGAGGTAGGCGCTGAGGTGCCCGTGCCTGCAGTGGCCTGTCTGCGCGTATGCCGAGATCTCGTCGATGCGCTGTTCCTGAATCGTCGCGAAGCGATCGAGCCACAGGTGGATGCGCCGTGCCACGTCATCGGGCGCCGTCCTTCGCTTGAGCAGCATGTCGCGCCCCGAGAACCGGTACAGTGCCAAATCCTGGTCGGCCCACGAAAGGATCTGCTCCTCGATTTCTTCAGGCGCGATCGCCGTCTGCTCGGCAATCGTAAGAAGGTCGACCTGCAGCCACTGGTTGGGCCTGAGCCTTGCGGCCTCACAGAAGGCGCCGAACGTGTTCCGATCCGAGCCATCGCCCCCTGCCGGCGTATCTGGCTTCGGTCGAAGCAGAACCAAGGTGTTACGGGGCATGTCCGGCCCCCGGGTGAGCAGCTCGTTCTCCTCCAGGATGCTT
The DNA here is from genome assembly GCA_963751345.1 of uncultured Chloroflexia bacterium. GTDB lineage: Bacteria > Chloroflexota > Anaerolineae > B4-G1 > SLSP01 > PWVB01. The sequence goes on along the minus strand of CAVVUS010000046.1, from coordinate 6,183 downwards.
AGCGCGACCCGAACGCGCGTATCGTCGGTCTGCAACGTACGCTCCAGGTCGCCCACCGCGACGCGCGCGACGCCGTTGGTACCCATGTACCGCTGGACCGTCGCGTAGACGTCGCGGAGGAACTCGACGGTGGGCATGCTGCTGTGCATCCGCCGGGTGAGCAGACCGCGGTCGCTGCTGCTGTATAGCAGCAGGCAGCGCGCGGGCTGACCGTCACGGCCTGCACGGCCGGCCTCTTGATAGTACGACTCCAGGGAATGTGGCGGGATGTAGTGGACGATGAACCGAATATCTGCTTTGTCGATGCCCATCCCGAAGGCAATCGTCGCCACGATGACCCGGGTCCGCCCGTCCATAAAACGCTCCTGAACGTCGCTGCGGTTATCGATGCCGGCATGGTAATGCTCGGCGTTGATACCTCGATCGCGCAGCAGCCTGGACAGCTCCTCGCACCTGGCCCGGGTATCCGCGTAAACGATGCCCTGGCCCTCGGCGGCCTCGCAGAAGCCGAGCAGATGGCGGATCTTCCCATCCTGATTGTCGGCGAAGAAGACCTCCAGGCGCAGGTTGGGCCGGAAGCTGTCGCCCGTTACCATAGCCATCGGCCGATCCGGGCTTAGATGCTGGATGATGTCCCGTCGCACGCGGGGCGGGGCAGTCGCCGTAAGGGCGAGAATTGGTGGCTCTCCCAATGCGCGCCACGCCTCCGTTATTTTGAGGTAGTCAGGCCGGAAGTCGTGGCCCCAGACGCTGACACAATGCGCCTCGTCGACGACCAGCCTTGTCACGTTGGCACTGCGCAGCGTGTGCAAGAAGGCCGGCTGCCGGAGGCGTTCCGGCGCAGCGTAGAGCAGCCTGTACTCACCATGCACGACGTTCGTGAGGCGTCGTGCCAGCTCGTCGCCCTCCAGGCTGCTGTTGATGGTTGTCGCCAGCGGGCGAAGATGAGCCGGCAGTGAATCCACCTGATCTTTCATCAGCGCGATCAGCGGCGAGATCACCACGGTGAGGCCTTCCTTGGCCACAAACGCCGGCACCTGGTAGCACAGTGACTTGCCTCCTCCCGTAGGCAGGATCGTGAGGGCGTTCTCGCCGCGGAGGACGCAGGCCAGCGTTTCCAACTGCCCTGGCAGTAGCTGCGTGAACCCGAATGTCTGGCGGACTGCGTCACTGATGCTGACGCGCTCGTCGTCGGAAACGGCGACACTCCCTCCCAGCGCCAGCACACTTGCAGAGCCCTCCTGCGGAGCGGAGGGGAGTGTTGCTTTCGCTCTGGAGGCGCGGCGTTCGCGACGCCCCCGAGGCCCCGAGCCCCTCTTTGAGCTCTGCAAGCTCCGTCTCATAGCGTGCGTCAAGCGCCTCGCCGATCTCGACAACGCGCGTCTCCTCGCCGCTTGCCTTGAAGTAGGCAAGGAGCTTCTCCAGGTAGACCGGCGGCAGCTCTTCGGGTGTCTCCACGGTGTTGAGCAGGCGCACGGCGTAGCCGCTCGCCGTCACCCAATCCTGCCGTGCCTGATAGAAGTCCATCATGTCGAGCAAGTAGCGCATGCCGTTGGGGCGCAGCTCTCCCAGCCGGTGGTTGGCAACGGCTGCCGCTTCGAGGTCGTTGCGGGCGAGCGCCGCCTCGGCCTTCAGCCGCCATCCGGTGTAGCTCTTGTCGTCCTCGTCGATCAGGGACTGCCCGATGGCCTCCGCGGTGCCGACGTCGCCCTTGGCCATGTGAATGTCGGCCAACAAGCCCTGGGCAGTTACGCTTGATCTCAGCCGCAGACGGTCTCCCATCGTCTGCAACGCCTCGTCGTAGCGACCGTCGGCAGCCAGTGCCCTGGCCTCGAGATCCAAGAGCGAGACCATATCGGGCCGTTCCTCGAGAAGGATGTCCAGACAGGCAATCAGCTCAGCGGTCGCGTGCCATCTCAGAAGGAAGTTCAGAAGACGGGTGCGCGATTGGCCCGGAAGGTTGGGCACGATATCGGGAGTCAGGTCAAGCTCGGAGAGGAGGCTTTCAGTCATGTCGGCACCTCACAGGCAGCTCATGTCGATGGTGGCCGCGTAGTCGGGTACGACGTGGACAGCGTGGACGAGAGGCCAGTACTCGCCCTTGTACTTCCGGCTCAAGCCTACGGTGAGATAGATCGCCTCGGCACCCAGGCGGGTTGCCAGGTCGTCGGCGTGGAGCTCGATCTCGCCACCTGTTGGGCCAAGCCACTCTCGGCCCAGCGCTCGCCACTTCAGATCGGTCACGGAACACCCTTGGGAGCTCTGCGCGCGAGGATGTTGGTGCTCGCAGTCGAGTGTGAAGCCCATACGGGCCCGGTATCGGCCGGAATAGGGATCCAGCGAGAAGCGCGCCCACAGATCGCGGGGCCGGACCAGGCAGAGCGAGCGCGTATGAAGGCAGAGAACCTCTTCGGGCGCCTCATCCAGATACCCGGCCAGGAACTCGGCTCTCCTTTTGCCCTCCAATCGACGAAGCAGCTTCGGGCGATGGTAGACGAAGTCGGTGACCCAATCCTCCACGTGGGGTGGTTCGCGGCTGCGGCTCCAATAGGCACATCTCGACAACATCGCCGCACCCAAACAGCCGGCCGTCGTCGTCCGCCATGTCTCCGGGCAGCACGGTATCGAACTCACGCGTTGGCCGGACCCAACACAGCCCGGTCGTCGGCGCCGGATCGCATGAAAAGCCCGCCGTACATATCCCACTGAGCATCTTGGTCATCGCGAGGATCAACACTTCCTGGGTTGGCATAGCGCGCCTCCTGGTAGGTGCAGAAGCAGACATTCGGTGGGCTCACAGGTGGATGACGGAGAGGTCGGGGATGTGATGGACCCAGAACTCGGCTACGAGCCGCCGGTGACACCGATCGGCGGTGGCTTCCTTACAGAGGAGACAGGGCGCGCGGTAGCGTGCGACGAGAGCTACTCCGACGGCCTCGCTGCCGCGCGCCGCAAGCAAGGGCAGAAACCGATCCTCGTACTTCGACCAATCCCCGCCACCCTTCGCCCTGAAGGTGTCCAGCAGTTCGCCGGAAGGGGCCAGTTCCGGGTGATGCTCGTAGGCGATGCCGAATCCCTCCGGGAGCAGGAACGCCAACGTCTCCTTCTTGGTATACCCCGCCAGATGCGACGTGTTGCGCAGCCGGACATCGATGATGGCATCGACACCTGCGCCACGAAGCTCGGCGATGAGCACCGACAGCGGTTTCCTCTCATACCCGATGGTGTAGACGATTGGCATCGGTAGGTTCCCTTTCAGAAGAACGAAAGCTGTTCCGGTTCGAGCGTGCCCTCGGCCAGTGACCCGTCCGGCTGGATGTGATGAACGTCTACCCCGCGTTCGACCAGCGTCTGTGTGATGAGGAGATGTCGGTGGCAGTGATGGAAGTCGCCCTCGCTGCACATCACTGCGAGGTGCCGGCTTTCCGCAAGGTCCAGAAGCCGCTCGATGCCCTCCAGATAGGAAGGGCTGTCCGCCATTCGCTTGTAGTTGGGACGCTCCTGTCCGGGGTCGTAGAGATCCCGATCTCCCGGACGTCCTCCGAGGAGGTCGCCAAGATAGGCGTAATGAAGTCCGGCTGTCTCCAGGTCGTGCTGGAGCAGCTCCCGGTTGAACTGTGTAGCCCACTGGCTATAGGGCTGGCTGCGGACGTCGACGACGAGGGCGATCCTGTGCTGCTTGAGTAGCTCGACGAAGTGCTCGATCTCGTGGTTGCTGTGGCCCACGGTGAATACCTGCACTGGCAGCGTCATCTGACCTCCACTTGCACATCTCGGCGGCACATGTCCCGGATTGTAGCACGGTACGGTGACTGGGACAACAAGGAACACGGTGGCGGGCGCTCCTCAGTTTACCGCTGACATAGATGACGGGCGCCGCCTCGTCTCTCACCTCCGGTAGACTCCCGGGTCGCTGACCCTTCGCCCTATTCCCTGAAGCCGCAATCTGCAGCGCGCCGCAGGGGAAGACGGCGACGGATGGATGCTGATAGCGTGCCTCGAGGTACGCGATGACCTGATCCCACGTCCGGAAGGTCGCGGCATTCCGCGCGTCCTGTGGCGTCACGTGGGGCGAGAAGTGCACGATGGGGCGCCCATCGAAGGCCGGCTGGTCGCTGCGCCAGTCGCCGTCTCGGCGTCCGTAGATCATGCCCGGGCTGTAAAGGGCGTGATGCCCGCGTCCTTCCGGGCTGGCGGTAACAATGACGACCGTCCCATCTTTCTTGACCACCGGCGGGCGGCCCGGGAGCAGCGCGGCGGTGACGAGGGGATTGAGTGCCAGGCCCGCCTGCAGAAAGTCGGTGTCCTTCGGGTAGGCATTGCAGATCGCGACGTCGACCGGTGCCGTGGGCATCTCGGTGGCGTAGACCTTTCGCGCGAGTTCTACCCCGGCGCGATGCGCGGCGACGAAGTGCCCGACAAACGCTCCCGCGACGCCCCGGCGTGACGTGATGACGACGTGCGCAATCGCGTCCAGCCCCACCTTGCCCGCCATGTCCTCGATGTCGGCCCGAAGCTCGTTGTGGTCGACGTTCAGGATCCCGGTCTTCAGCCGGTCGGGCTGGTGCATTGAAGCAACCGTCTCGAAGCTTGCCACACCGGGGAAGACGATCTTGGCGCCGCCGCCGAACCCGGGGCCGCCGTGAGGCGTGATCAACCCAACGCCGATCTTGAGGTCGGCTTCACCAAAGTGGCGGCTGATCTTGATCGGGGTCCCACGATCCGAAATCCCGAAGTCCATAAGGTTCTCGAAGGGGAAGCTGTTGTGTACGTCGACCCTGTCCAGGGTCGCCTGCCCCAGTTTCTTCAGCATCTCCTCTTTGACCATCAGGCGGTGCATGCCGACGCCGAGAACCACCCGGACGTCGTCGAGGTTGATGCCACCTGTCTCCAGTTGCTGCAGGAGGAAGGGCATGATACGCGCCGCCGGGGTGGGGCGGGAGATATCGTCTACCGCGATAGCCACAGTCCGTCCGCCCCTGGCGACCGTCTGCCGGGCCAGGGCCTCAATTGTGGGGCTCCCGATAGGGTGATCAAAGGCTGCTGCGATGCCTTCGTCACCGATGTCCTCTCCGTCGTCCGGCCAATAGGCCTGTGCCTGCCAGCCTTCGGGAAAGGTCAGATCGAGGTCGTGATCGCCATACCACGCGTGCCAGGGGATGCTGATCTTCATGATGTCTCCTTTGTGAATGGAGGAAGGGTCAGTCGGGCTCCCAGAGAGCCGCTTGTAGGGCTGAGAGATTAGTCAGGGGGGGCTGACCCAGCCGGCGTAGCTCATCGGTGATGATCTCTGCGCCGAACTCGTGCAGGAAGGTAAAGGCCATCGCGTTGCGGTAGAAGGCAGGAGTCTGCGACGACACCGTGCCGTAGCCCTCCAGGAAGGCGTTGAGGCACGTGGCGTCGCGATCAAGAGCCCCGAACCAAAGCGCGACCCACTCATAGGCCCGCGGTGCGATCATGGCGTCGGCAAAGTCGATCAGCCCCGAGATCGACCACCGCCCATCCTGTTGCACCAGCAGCACGTGGTCCTCGGTGACGTCCCCGCTGACCAACACCAGATCCGCGTTTTCCGAGGCCTCCAGTGCGGCGTGCACAAAGCCTGGGACGGCGTCAAGCACAACCCGCGGGAGCGTTTTCCGGTTCCGAAGTTTCTCAATGGTCTGTGCCAGGTGACGTTCGGCCACGCGCGGCCAATCTGACGCGCCGGGCCCAAACGAGCTCAACGAAGCGATTGGGATCCCGTGCAGCACGCGAAGGCGGTGGCCAAGATCGCGGGAAACGGCGAGGAGATCGCGGTCCGGCAGGTCCTCGCGCACCTCGCGGATGGGCTCACCGGGCACCAGGCTCAGGACGACATAGGGCCACGCGCCTCCCTCGCCGAGGATCCCTTCAGCCATCAGCCGCGGAGCACCGATCTCGGGCCAGCGGCTCAGCACGGGATGGAGAACCCGCTCCAGGTCGTAGTCCTCCGGGCAAAGCGGCGCGTAGATCTTGACGGCGGCGGCGTCCGGCGTCCCGCGGTTGACGATGAAGACGGCGTTGGAGCCCGGGTAGCCTGCCTTGATGGAACGCACGGGCAGTCCGACGCGACGGCCGATCTCACGGACAGCCTCCTCCCACACATCGACGTCTGTGAATACCTCGCCCCACTCGGCCCAGGTTTTCACCAGCGGAAGGTCGGCG
>CAVVUS010000045.1:0-18850 GCA_963751345.1 uncultured Chloroflexia bacterium | reverse complement strand
TTGAAGGAGGACCCCTGCATTGGGAGCGCTTGCCGCCACAGGTGGAGCCGGTGATCGCCGGACATATGGCGGACCTGCCGAAAGAGGACCGGTCGCTGCTCCAGGCCGCCAGCGTGCAGGGCGAGACGTTCGTCGCGGAAGTCGCGGCACGCGTGCTGGGATGGAGCGAGGAGGACGTCGTCCGGCGGCTGAGCGGGTCATTGCGGGCCCGGCACCGGCTTGTCGAGGCGGTCAGTCTGGATCGTCTCGGGGCAAGCGGCCAGCGCCTATCGACGTACCGCTTCCGGCACGTGCTGCTGCAACTGAGCGCCTACGGCAGCCTGGATGCGATCGAGCGAGCGATGCTCCACGAGGCGACCGCGCGCGCCATCGAGGTGCTGTATGGTACCGATCAAGCAGTGCCGCCTGAGTTGGCGCCGGAGCTGGCCCGACACTTTGATGAGGCCTCGATGCCGTTACAGGCCGCGCGTTACCGGCTGGAGGCGGGCCGATGGGCGGCGCGGTTGGTGGCCCACGACGAAGCGCTTGTCCACCTGCATCGCGGACTGGCACTGCTGGAGCAGGTCGCGCCATCGTCCGAACGGCTGCATCTGGAGTTGGCGCTGTGGGTGGCGATGGCCAATCCGGCGGCGTTGCAGGGGGGATGGCGCGCACCGGTCTTCAGGGAAGCGCTCACACATCTTGCCGAGCTCATTGACCATCCGGAGTTGGCAGACGACCCAGTGCGCCTCGTCGCGCAGATGATGCTGGCGCTGTCGAATACGTGGATGGCCGACCCAGAGCGCGGATGGCGGGGCGGGGAGCAGTTGCTGGAGTCTGGCCCGCCAGGGCGACCGGCAGTCGCTCATGCCGGCTCACTGGACGTTGGCCAACAGTGCCTGGTCGCGTGGCGATCTCCCCGCCGCGCGCGAGCACCTGATGCAGACGCTGACGCTCTACGATCGCGAGGCCGGGGCACTGCTGAGTCCGATGCTGGGTGCCGATCCGGGTGTGATGGCCCGGTCGCTCTTGGCCTACGTGATGTGGCAGCAAGGGTATCCTGACCAGGCCAGGACCGAGATAGAGCGAGCGCTGGAAGAGGCAGAGAGGCTCGGTCATTCCCCGACGGAGGCCTTTGCCCACGTCGTGGCAGGCGTTACGGCGCTCATCTTCGGGCGCGACGCAGATGTGGCTCGGAACCACGCGGCAGCGATCAGGCCCCTGGGTGACGTCGCCCGGTTCTATGGCAGTTTCGTCGACGTGATGGGGCCGAGTGCGCCTTCGTCCGACGCCGTGCCGGGCCGTCTGCCCAGGTGGCGGCGATGGATCCGGCGACGCCAGTAGCGAGGCCCGGGATGGGCCAGGCCGCCGTCCTGCTGGTGCGAGCCAGCATGCTGGCGAAGGCAGGGCATCCCGACGTGGCCCTTCAGACGTTGGATCGTGCGGCGGCCTGGATCGAGGAGACGGGCGTGCGGCTGACCGAGGCCGACGTATGGCGGCTGCGCGGCGTACTGCTGCTCCAGGTGGATTCTCACCCGGCGGGGGAGGCCGAGTCGTGTCTGCTGCGAGCGCTGGAGATCGCGCGCCAGCAAGGGTCGCGGTGGTACGAACTGCGTGCGGCTGCGAGTCTGGCCCGGCTCCGGCAAGCCCAGGGCCGCGCCGGTGAGGCGCGCGCGCTCCTGGAGCCGATCTACGGCTGGTTCACCGAGGGCTTCGATACCCCCGATCTGATCGAGGCGAAGGCCCTGCTGGAGGCGCTGGAATAAACGGAAGCACTTACACCGACAGTGAGCTGAGAGCCCGGCATCGAAGGACCCTTGCCAAGCAGAGCGAACTGTAAAAACTGTACATATTGAGCAGAGCGTACAGTCGATGCGGGCTCCGCGGGAGGTGAAGGTGCCAATGGAGCGCGAACTTGGGGTGACAGAAGCCCGGAGGAACCTGAGCGATATCGTCGATCAGGTGCAGCATCAGGGCGCGACCTATCTACTCAGTCGGCACGGGAAGCTGGCGGCAGCCGTGGTGCCCATCGAGGTGTATGAAGCCTGGCAGCGCCAGCGTCAGGAATTCTTCGATCTGGTCCGGACCCTGCAGCAATCGGCTGGCCTCTCCGGTGAAGACGCGGAGCAGATAGCCGTTGAGGCTGTGGCTGCGGTTCGGAACGACGAATAGCCGCGCGTGATCATCGTCCTCGACACCAACGTCATCATCAGTGTGCTCCTCTCGCCCAGCGGCCCTCCGGCAGAGACTGTGCGGCAGTGGGAGGCGGAGGCGTTTGTCGTCGCGACCTCGGCGCCGTTACTATCTGAGCTGAGGCGGGTCCTGGGTTATCCGCGGGTGGCGAGGCACCTCCCCATGTCGGAGTCCGAGGCAACCGCGCTCGTCCACAGGCTGAGCGGGATCGCCACAGTGGTTGAGCCCGGCTTGAAGCTCGCGGAGGTCGAAGACGACCCGGCTGACGACCGTGTGCTTGAGTGTGCCGTGGCAGCAGGGGCGTCCTACATCGTCACCGGCGATGTGCATCTCCTGCGATTGAAGGACTACCGGGGCATTGTGATCCTGCCGCCCGCCGGGTTCGCTGCTCTGCTTGCCCGTGGCCTGACCCTTTAGTCTCGGATGACGATCAATCGCTGTCGTCGACGAGGCCCTCGCGCCAGGCGTAGACGGCGACCTGGGTGCGGTCGGAGAGGTGCAGCTTGCTGAGCAGGTTGCTGACGTGGGCCTTGACGGTGCGCTCGGTGATCACCAGCTCTGCGGCGATCTCGGCGTTGGAGCAGCCCTGCGCGATGAGCTGGAGGACCTCCATCTCCCGCGGCGTGAGCTCTGCGGCAGGGTCGCGCTGTTTCGCCGGCGCGGTGACCTCGGCCATCAGCCTGCCGGGCGATGCGAGGATGGAGCACCACCTCGCCGCGGCTGGCGGCGTGGATCGCGTCGAGCACGGTGTTGGCGTCGGCATCCTTGAGCAGGTAGGAGAGGGCTCCGGCCTTGATGGCGGCGAAGATGAGCTCGTCCTGCGCATAGCTGGTCAGGACGACGACCTGAGTGTGCGGGCTGACCTGACGTATCTGGCGCGTGGCCTGGATGCCGCCCTGATCCGAGGGCAGAGCACCCCGCTGCAGCGGCAGGACCAGGTCCATCAAGGCGACGTCGGGCACCTGCTCGGCGACGCCGGCAACGGCGGTCCGGGCGTCGCCGGCCTCGCCCACGATCTCGATTTCGGGCCGTGCGCCGAGGTAGTAGCGCAGGCCCTTGCGCACGACGTCGTGGTCGTCGATGATAAAGACGGTGATGGGAGCGGCTTCGGTGCGGTGCTTCGGTCATTGCGGTAGCTTCCAGTTGGGCGCTCCGGAACCTTCCGGGTTGCTCCGAGCAACCCGGAAGGTCTGTGGCGTCGCATGACGGTGTCGATCATAGGAACCCTGTCGATCTTGTTGTCTCCGATGCCGCCAGAACCCTCCGGGTTGCGCTAACGCCGTCTGCGGCGCACGAGGCGCACAACCCGGAGGTAGTCTCTCCGTTACTCCGCATCACTTGACTGGGTCGTAGGCAGGCTGCCGAGCAGCAGCGTGGGGCTGATGCCGTGCTCGGTCAGGACCACCTTGGCGTTGTTCTTGAGGGCGTTCTCGGTCATCTCGATCTCGCGCAGCGTCCTTGGCATTGCCCTTGAAATAGGCATTGGCGGCATCGTTGACCAACTGGATCGCCTGCGCGCGGCCCTCGGCGACGCGGATGGAGGCCTCCCGCTCACCCTCGGCCCGGCGGATCAGAGCCTCTCGCTCGCCCTCGGCACGCTGGATGGTCGCCAGCTTCTGCTGCTCGGAGGCCTCGAACTCACCCGTCGCCAGCAGACGCATCGAGCGGCGCTCCTGCTCGGCGGTCTTCTGCTTGTGCATGGCGATCTTGATGTCCTCCGGCGGATCGATGAGCATGATCTCGACCTTGCTGATCACGAGGCCCCAGTCGATGGCGAAGTTGTTGAGCACGCGCTGCAGGTTGTTGGCGATCTTCTCGCGGGCCACGAGGCTCTCGTCGAGGGTGAGGTCACCGAACTCCTGACGCAGGTTGGTCATCGCGAGCTGGATGATGGCGCGCTTCCAGTCGTCGATGTTGTAGAAAGTGCGCTTGATGGATTCCTCGTCTGCCTTCGGGCGCACCCACATCACACCGTCGACGCGAATCTCCACGTTGTCCTTGGTGATGACGGGCTGAGGCGGGATGTCCATCGTGTGCTCGCGCACGTCGCGGATGCGAACGAGGCTCAGAAACGGGATCTGAAAGCCCAGTCCCGGCATGACGAACGCGGTGTAGTTGCCCAGAACTTCCTTGATACCGCGCTCAAACGGCTTTAGCGTATAGATGAACGAATAGATAGTTCTCACGATTTCCTCTCCTGTGCGATCTGTCTGGAAGCGGACTCATCCACGATTCGGGCCAGCACCATGGCGACGAGGGGCAGCGGTAGCGTGCGAACGAGCGTCACCTGGGATGACTGGACATCCAACGCGGGCTCACCGGCACCATCGCGCAACACGAAGCCACCCGGGACGTCATCCTTGTAGTGCAGCGTGTAGCTGCGATCATCGTACACGACCTCGGTCCAGGTGTCCATCTGGCGACCACGGTACTGCATTGCTGCCAGGGGCTGCTCATTGCGTTCGAGCACCGCACGTCCCTTGAGACCCCTCGCACGCTGCAATCGCCACGCGCCGTGGTCGTAATCCCATGCGTACCCCCCGCGATCGGGAAGGATGCGCAGCAGCCTTGAGCCCTGCTTCGCCTGCTGAAGGGTGTACGCGGGCCGCAATCCCAGCAGCGAGCGATGCTCCCTGAGGGTGAGCGTTCCCGGCCCGATCAGGGGCTCGCGCAGGTGGCGCTGCTCGTCGGCGGGCAGCCAGGGCCAGGTCTGACCCACCGGGATCACCAGGCGCTCGCCGAGCCAGCTCCAGGCCTCGGGATGCGGCCCGTCGAAGGGCGTCGCGCCGGCACGAGCGTCGCCTGGCTGGGCCATTGCGTCCGGCCGCCCGGAGCTCGAAGTCGATAGCGATGCCGGCCAAGGTCCACCGGCATTGGGTCTCTCAGGGTTTTCCTGCGGCGGACTCGTGACGTCGAAGCTCTGCACCTGTTGCGGTGTGACGTCAACTTCGGCAGCCACCACCGTGCCGGTGCCAGGGCGGCTTTCGACGTTCAGACGGCCGCCCACGGTCATCAGCCGCTCCTGCATACTGCTGATCCCCAGTCCCTTGCGGGTCAGGCGGGTGTCGAAGCCCACGCCGTTGTCCTCGACGGTAAGGAGGATTCTGCGGCTGGAGCACGTCAGGCTGATGTCGACCCGGGTCGCATTGGCGTGGTGCGCCACGTTGTGCAGGGCCTCCTGGGCCACGCGGTAGAGCTGCTCGGTGACGACGGCTGGGATCCACGCGGCGTTGCACTGGACGTCGAGATAGACGAGGAGGTGCTGCTGCGCGCCGAAGAGCAAGGCATAGTCGTTGAGGGCCGCCGCAAGGCCGCGCTCCTGCAGCGGCGCAGGGCGCAGGTCCTCGATCAGGCGCGTGGTCTCGCGCTGGGCGGCCTGGGCGGAAGCCTCGATCTCGCCGATCATCTCCAAGATCCCGGGCGACAGGGCGGCGTTGTCCTTCCCCAGCACCTCGACGCTGGTGCGGACGGCGCTGGCGGTCATCGCGAGGCTGAAGAGGTGCTGCTTGACGGTGTCGTGTAGCTCGCGCGCCAGGCGGTTACGCTCCTCGACCACGGCGAGGGCACGGACCTGATCGGCGAGCCGGGTGTTGCTCTCGCGCAGGCGGTCGAGGTCCTGTTCGTCCTCCTCAAGGTTCTCGGCGACGAGGTCCAGCCGCGACGCCAGTTCGCCCAGTTCGTCGGCGCCCATGTCACCGGCGCGCAGGGCCAAGTTGCCCCGGAGCCAGGCGTCGACCAGGTCCAGGAGGCCCGCGAGGCGGCGCGCACGGCGGCTGCCGATCCAGGCCGCCATCAACCCGGCGGCTGCAGCCGCGACGGCGGCGACGAGCAAGGCGCGGCCGAAGCTTGGCGACGCGGAGCCGAGGATCGCGAGCGCGATTTCCACGCACACGAGCGTCCCAAAGGTGAGCGCGGCGCCGATGAGGCCCGTCCGCGCCGCCAGGTTGAGGTGTAATTGCCGATTCGTTGTGTTCACATCGTCACCGCCCTTGTCTCGCGATCTGGCTCTATGATACGGGAGAATAGCGGCGGCGGCATCGGGCGGGGGGATGGTCTTGGTATTGGACGGAGGTACAGGGTGAGGGTCTGTCATCGAATTGACTTGGGCCCCCCTTGGGGTAGAATGACGTGCACCCAGGATGATGAGATACCCATGAAACCCACTGTCCTTAACGAACGTTACCGGCTGGTCGAGTTGGTCGGCGCAGGTGGGATGGCCACCGTCTATCGGGGCGAGGACCTGATGCTGGAGCGGGTGATCGCGGTCAAGTTCCTCCGCGAGCCGTATGCCAGCGACCCTGAGGCACGCGAGCGCTTCCTTCGCGAGGCGCGGTCGGCGGCCAAACTCGACCATCCCAACATCGTCCACATCTACGACGTGGGCATCGACCAGGGGGATCACCCGTTCATCGTGATGGAGCTGGTGCAGGGCGAGGATCTCAAGGCGCTGATCCGCCGGGAGGCTCCGCTGCAGGTCGGTCGCGCCGTCAAGTTGGCCCAGGCCGTCGCGGCCGGGGTGGGGGTGGCCCATCGAGCGGGGATCGTCCATTGTGACCTCAAGCCGCAGAACATCCTGGTCGCCGAAGACGGCCAGGTCAAGGTGGCGGATTTCGGTATTGCCCGCGCGCTGCAGCAGGACGAGGGGGACACCGAGCCGGTCGAGGTCGTCTGGGGCAGCCCGCACTATCTGTCGCCCGAACAGGCGCGGGGTGAGCGGCCCACGCCTGCCTCCGACGTCTACAGCATCGGCGTGATGCTCTACGAGATGCTGACGGGCGTGCCACCGTTCCACGATCCCGATCCGGAAGTCCTGGCGATGAAGCACATTCGTGAGGAGCCGACGCCGCTGACGGCGCTCAATCCTCGTGTCCCAAGCGGGCTCGACTGGCTGGTGCGCAAGATCCTCTCGAAGGAGCCCACGCAGCGTTATCGTAACGGCGACCAGCTCGGCATGGCACTGGAGCAGTATCTGCTGCGCGGGGACGATGGCACGGGCCCGCTCGCGCCGATCGTTACCGAGACACCCGTCATCCCGAACCGGACGGCGAGGACCGCAGCATCCCGCCAGCCGGCGCCGGTGGCCCCTGAACCCGAGGATCCGGGTGAGGGCGGATGCGGACGGTACCCGCCCGATTGCCTCGCGCGGCGGTCCCGACATGACGATGTGGATGCTGATGGGGGTGGCCGCCATCGCCGTGATCGGCCTGATCCCGCTGTGGCTCTTCGTCTATCGAGCTTACACGGCACCCGTGGCCGTGCCGACACCATCGGCGCAGGCGACCCCGGTGCGCTCGACGCCCGTGACCGAGACGCTGGTGACCGTGCCCAACCTTGGGGGGCTGAGCGCAGCCGACGCCCAGCGTCTGGCGCAGAGCCTGTCGCTGAAGATGGACGTGCTGGGAGAGCAGGAATCATCCGACGCTCGGCCCGGCGCCGTGCTGGAGCAGACGCCGGTGGCCGGAAGCCGCGTGGCGACGGGATCGACGGTGAGTGTTCTGTTGGCGGCGGGACGTCTGGTGGTTCTGCCCGACGTGGTCGGTTACGACCTCGATACCGTCCAGGAAGGATTGGAGACCGACGGGCTGCTGCTCGCCATCACCGAAGTACGCAGCGGCGAGGGTCAGGGCACGATCCTGGATCAGTTGCCGGCAGCGGGACAGGAGGTCCGGGCGGGTGACACGCTCACGTTGACGGTGAGTGGCGGGAGCAACATGCCGATCCTGCTGGGGGTGACCCTGAACAACCAGGTGGTGCTCGAGCAGGCATGGGTGTCGCAGTTTTCGTATAGCCCCGGTGACGCGGTGCCGGTGACGTTGCGCTGGCGGTGTCTCAGCGGGTTCGACCGGTCGTACAAGGTCTTTATTCACGTGCTGACCAATGACATGAGTACCTTGGTGGCTCAGCAGGATGTCGTACCGGTCAACGGGATGCGGCCGACGACGAGCTGGGCGCCCGAGGAGATCATCAACGATCCCCACCAGGTCTCGCTGCCCGCCGATACGCCGCCGGGGACCTACCAGATCCGGGTCGGCCTCTATGATGACGCCGGGCGGCTGCCGGTCAGCGATGCGGGCGACGCGCAGGTGATCGACAACACGATCCTGGTCACGACGATAGAAGTGCGCTAAGCGCCGCTTGAACGTTTGCACGTTTGAACGTGACAACGTGCTAACGCAGGGGCGTTCCAACGTGTTTCTTATCATTTCCCCGCGATTCTCTGGTATAATAATTAGAAGATGAATATCGTGGGATTCCTACGATAGCTAACGGGCCGAGCCCGTATCTGTACAACCCGCAGGTCGGGTGAGGAGGCGTAATGAAGTCTAAGGGCAGCAGCAATTTCGTGTATCTGATTATCATTGCCGCTGTGCTCTTTCTGGTCTACAGCTATATCTCTGGGGGTAACCAGAGCGCAACGGTGCCGCTCAACCAGGTAGCCACAGAAGCGAACGCGGGCCAGATCTGCGAGCATTCAGGTGCGTGGTGATGAATTGACAGTAACCTACAAGCAGGCCAACAGCTCCGGCGAGCAGGTGGTGATCTCGCGGAAGGGACCCGAGTCGACGCTGCTCGAGCAGTTGCAGGCGCTCGGCGTCTCGGACGAGTCGCTGCGGGCGATCAATATCGAGTACGTGGAGCCGGTCGATTGGGGCACGATGATCAATATCGGCATCACGCTGATCAGCGTTCTGGCCGGGGTCGCGTTCTTCTACCTGTTCATCCGGCAGTTCCAGGGAGCGAACAATCAGGCGATGTCCTTTGGCAAGAGCAAGGCGCGGATGTTCTCCGGCGATCGCCCGACGGTGACGTTCGATGACGTGGCCGGCGTTGAGGAGGCCAAGGAGGAGCTCAAGGAGATCGTCGAGTTCCTGAAGGAGCCCCAGAAGTTCGTGAGCCTGGGCGCGCGGATTCCCAAGGGTGTGCTGCTTGTGGGCTCGCCGGGGACCGGCAAGACCCTGATGGCGAAGGCGGTTGCCGGCGAGGCCGGGGTGCCGTTCTTCAGCATCTCCGGTTCGGAGTTCGTGGAGATGTTCGTGGGCGTCGGTGCGAGCCGCGTGCGCGACCTGTTCGATCAGGCCAAGCGGCACAGCCCGTGCATCGTCTTTGTTGACGAGATCGACGCCGTCGGCCGGTACCGTGGTGCCGGGCTGGGGGGCTCCCACGATGAGCGGGAGCAGACGCTGAACCAGATCCTGGTGGAGATGGACGGATTTGATACCGATACGAACGTGATTGTGGTTGCTGCGACCAACCGGCCCGACATCCTGGACCCGGCACTGCTGCGTCCCGGACGGTTTGACCGCCGGGTGGTGCTGGATGCGCCCGATATCCGTGGGCGAGAGGCCATTTTCCGGGTTCACACCCGTGGAAAGCCGGTCGCGGCCGAGGTGGATCTCGAGAGCCTGGCTCAGGGAACGCCGGGCTTTGTGGGCGCCGACATCGAGAACGCGGTCAACGAGGCTGCGATTCTGGCCGCGAGGGCAGGTAAGCGCCGCATCGGGATGGTCGAGTTCCAGGAGGCGATCGAGCGCGTGATCGCGGGGCCGGAGCGCCGCAGCCGCGTGATCTCCGAGGAGGAGCGCAAGGTCTTCGCCTATCACGAGGCGGGGCACGCCGTGGTGGCCTACGTGCTGCCGCGCTGCGATCCGGTCCGCAAGATCTCGATCGTGGCCCGTGGGATGGCCGGGGGCTACACGCTGACGCTGCCGGAGGAGGATCACTACATCATGCAGCGCGGCAAGATGGAGCAGGAGATGTCCAAGATGCTGGGCGGGCGCGCAGCCGAGGAACTGGTCTTCGAGGAGATCAGCACCGGCGCGTCCGACGATCTGGAAAAGTCGACGAAGCTGGCGCGGTCGATGGTGATGCGCTACGGCATGAGCGACAAGATGGGTCCGCTGACCTACGGTCGCAAGGAGGAGTTGGTCTTCCTTGGTAAGGAGATCGGCGAGCAGCGCGACTACAGCGAGTCGATGGCGCAGGAGATCGACGCTGAGGTCAAGAGGTTCGTGACCGACGCCTACGATCGCGCGAAGTTGGCGCTGAGCGAGCACCGCGAGGAGCTGAACCGGGTGGCCCGGGCGCTCCTGGACCGCGAGACGCTGTCGTCGGCAGAGTTCGAGGCGGCGATGGAGGGACGCGCCCTTCCGGCGCTAAAGGACAAGAACGTCCGCCCGCAGCCGCAGGCTGAGCCCGTGCTCAAGCCATCCGCCGCAGCGGCATAAGTTAGCAAGTCCCATACCGGGCACAGGCCAGCTACGGCCTGTGCCCGGTTTTCTTGTGGTGGGGATGGGCGCCGGTTGCCAGAACGGTAGGCTATGTTATAATCGCGAAGCTTTGGAGAGGTTGCATAGTCCGGCCTAATGCGCGCGCCTGGAGAGCGCGTGAGCCGAAAGGCTCCGAGGGTTCAAATCCCTCCCTCTCCGCTGAGTCTCGCGGGGTCCCCGAGTGGGGGCCCCGTTTTGCATGGGCGTCGAGCTGCGAGCGCTCGCTCTGCTAGTGTTTCCCGACATACGTGACGTCGTCCAACCCCTCGAAGTCGCCATCCTGCGTCCATAGCGTTGCTTGGTACGTGCGCGCGGTCGCCAGCATGACGCTATCTGCCATGGGCAGTTTCAGCGTAGCCGATATCTTGGCCGCGCTGAGCGCCAGATCGACGCCCAGATCAACAACTCGGCCCTGGAGCATCACGGCAACTGCCTGGAGCGCTTCTCCCTCACCTCGCTGTTGAAGGACGCGCTTGAATACTTCATATAGGCTCAGCGAGGGCACAATCAGAGCTGAAAGATCCTCGATCGCAGGCGCAAAGACGTCAGCATTTGGGCCGTCTGCGAAGTACTCGAGCCAACCGCTGGAATCTACGACGTTCATAATCGATCCGGCTCGCGTTCGATCGTCGTGTCAATCCCCTTGAGAAATCCTCGCGCCGATTCAATCGGGCGCACAGGAATCATCTCCAGACGATTGTCGTAAAGGATGACTTTGATCTTTTGCCCCGGTTCGATTCTGAGCTGAGTCCGAAGGCGGCTTGGGATGACCACTTGGTACTTGGGCGATACTGTCACCGTCTCCACATTGCACCTCTCTATCGATACGGTTAGCGTCATACGATACACAATTCTAGCATACGTTTGACGGATCGTCAACTGTGTTGGGACAGTGCATCGTCCGTCCGGGAAAGTGCCAGGCACTGAGATCAGGCCGGTAGCTCGAAGCGGAGGGTGGTCTCGCCGATGGAGATGCGGTCGCCGGAGACGAGGGGGCGGGGCCCGTCGATTCGTTCGTCGTTGAGGTAGGTGCCGTTGTGGCTGTTGAGGTCCTCGACCCACCAGGTGTTCTCGCGCCAGACGATGACGGCGTGGTTGGAGGAGGCGAAGGGGTCGTCGATGACCACGTGGTTGTCACGACCACGTCCGATGGCGGTGACGGGCCGAAGGGCGAAACGCTGTTGGGGCTCGGTCTCCCCCTCGACGATGAGGCTGCCTGCGGGTAGCTCGCATTCGGGCTCGCGTCCGCGCTCGCGGAGGTCGCGCCAGATGGCGTAGAAGACGAGCCCGAGGAAGCCGTAGAGCAGCACGGCCAACACGATGCGCAGGATGAGCATGAGTTCAGGCATGGGGCCTCACTCGGCGTGCGGCGCGAAGGGCCGGGTGTGGCCGCGATCTGTCCGCTCGAGAGGTTCCGACTCGGCGTAGATGAGGTCGACGCCCGAGAGCGAGATGAGGTCACCCGGCCGCAGCACGATTTCCTGGACGGGGAAGCCGTTGACGGTCGTGCCGCCGGTGCTGCCCAGATCCTGGAGGATGTAGCGGCCGTAACGCTGCCGCAGTTGGGCGTGATACCGCGATACCTGGCGGTCTTCGAGGATCACGTCGTTGTCGAGCGATCTGCCGATCCGCACCGTCGGCGTGGTCAGATCGACGGTACGGTCGCCGTGGATGATCAGGTAGGCATGGGCGGCGTCGTCGGGCGGGGCGACATCCATTGCGCGCTGGACGTGGTCGCTCTTGAGATCCTGTGTGCCGGTCGGGCGCGGGGGCCGTACGGTCCGCGGGCATGATGACGACGGTATGGGGCGAGACTCTCGCGTTGGCCAGGAGAACGATGGAGGGCGGCTCGTGGGTGCGGAGGTTGATGCGGCCCACCAGGCCCTCCAACGCCTCGCGAAGGCGGTCGTCCAGGTCGGGATGGTGGCGGCGAAGCTCGACAAGGTCGTCGGGATTGAGCTCGATGCGGTAGCGCCCCGGCACCTCGGGCGTGCCGTCCGCTCCAACGCGCTCACCGTCCTCCAGGGCGCGGACCAGGTGGCGCGCGACGTCCTGAGGCAGCAGCCGTCCGGCGAAGAGCCGGACAAAGGGCTCCTCGACCAGTTGCTCGATCCAGCGCTCAAGGTGCAGCAGTCGATTCATTCTGGCGCGGATTATACATCAGCAACAGCTTTCAGCCATCAGCTAATGGCTGATAGCTAAACGCTTCCCCTGATGTATAATCCGCCCCCATGAAGCGCAGACCCCTTCTCACGTTTTCCATTGGCGTCTGCCTCGTGGCCCTGGCGGTGCTCGGCGCCATGCAGTTGCACGCCCAGTATGTCTATCAGGTCCGCGGCAGGCCGACGGCTTTCCCCGAGCCGGTTGCCGATACCCCCGGCGCTACGGGCACGCCG
Source organism: uncultured Chloroflexia bacterium (assembly GCA_963751345.1). Taxonomy (GTDB): domain Bacteria; phylum Chloroflexota; class Anaerolineae; order B4-G1; family SLSP01; genus PWVB01. The sequence goes on along the minus strand of CAVVUS010000045.1, from coordinate 6,015 downwards.
CTGTCACGGGCGTGCGTGAACGCGCCGCTTGACGCCTACGCGGGATCCGACCTTGATTGGGCGCTGGACGAGATTGTGGGCGGCGGCTTTGCCTGGGTGCGACAGCGGATCTCGTGGGCCAGTGTCGAGCCGGTGCAGGGCCAGCGGGATTGGTCGGCGATGGACCGGGTGGTCGACGCCGCGACCGCGCGTGGACTCGGGGTGCTGGCCGTGCTGGACGATGCCCCACGCGTGGGCGGGGGGGCGCCCGATGCGACCGGTGCGTGCCGTTTCGGCCGTGATCCCACCCGACCCGGAGGTCTATGCGGCGTGGGCGGGGGCCGTGGCCGAGCGGTATGGCGACCGGATCACATACTTCCAGATCTGGCACAATCCCAATCTCGCCGACAGTTGGGGTGGCAAGGCCGATCCCGGCGACTACACGGCGATGCTTGCCGCGGCGGCAGACGCCATTCGCGCGGCCGAACCTGGCGCACGGATCGTGCTTGGCAGCCTCGCGCCGACCGTAGAGGTGGGCGGGACCGATGGTGGTCCGGCCGAGGGGCAGCTCAACTACGCTGAGGATCTCTTCCTGGATCTGCTCTACGATGCCGGGGCCGGCCCCTACTTCGACGTCGTGGCGGCGCAGCCGTACGGCTTTTTCACGGGGCCCGACGACCGGTATGTGTCGCAGGATACCCTGAACTTCTCGCGCGTGATCCTCATTCGCGAGGCGCTGGTCGCCCACGGGGACGCGGGCAAGGCCGTCTGGGCCGCGGACTTCGGGTGGAACAGCAAACCGGCCGACTGGCCCGGGCCCACGTCGATCTGGGGAAGCGTGGACGAGACGACGCAGGCTCAGTATACGGCGGAGGCGCTGGCGCGTGTCGATCGGGAGTGGCCCTGGATGGGGTTGATGTGCATCAACGGGCTGCAGCCACGACCCGCAGGGCCGGCGCTCGCAGAGGGCGTTGTGCCGGATGCCGAGGAGAACTGGGGATTCGCGCTGATCGGGCCACCAGCGCCGGGCACCGGCAGCCACGGGGTGGGGCCGGGCGAGCCCCGCCCGGTCTATGATGCGGTGCGCGCGTGGGCTACGCAGCCTGCCGTCGCGGGGGTCGGGGTCACGCGGGCTGACACTTCTCTGGCCGAGTTCGAGGGGGCCTGGACGCTGGGCCCGCAGGGCGCGGACATCGGGACCAGCGGCGACCGCGTCCGGCTGACGTTTGACGGCACGGATGTGGCGCTGACCGTGCGGCGGGGTGCCTACCGGGCCTTCCTCTTTGTCACGGTCGACGGCAAGCCTGCGCCCGCGCTGCCGCGGGATCGTGAGGGGCGCGCCTACGTGGTGCTCTACGATCCCGCCTCGTCTGTGGTCACGGTGCCGCTGGCGACGGGGCTGGCGCCCGGGCAGCACACCGTCGAGGTCGTAGCCGATCGCGGGTGGGGGCAGTGGGCGCTGGCCGACTGGCGGGTCTTCGATGCGCCGCCGGGGCGGGCCGCGGTTGGATGGGGCTACGGTGTCTTCGGCGCGCTGGCAGCGGTTGGGTTGGTCGTGGGTGGGTGGTCCGGACGGCGGACGGACTGGGGGACGGTCGGGCAGGCGGTGCGCGGTGCCTGGGGCCGGCTGGCCGAGTGGGTGCGCGTGGCGGTCTCGCTTCTGGTCACCGCGATCACGCTTTTCGCGGCATGGCAGACGCTGACCGGCGATGGGATCTACCGGCGCCTCGGCGACTACGGACAGGTGGCTGCGCTGGCGTTGAGCACCGGGTTCTTCTATCTCTCCCCGTGGTTCCTGCTGACGCTGGTCGCAGGTGCGGTCATGTCGGTGCTGGTCTTCCTCAGCCCGAGCCTCGGCCTGGCGCTGACGATGGTCGCCGCGCCGCTCTACCTGCACCCACTCTCGCTCTTCGGCAAGTCGTTCTCGCTGGCGGAGTTGGTGCTGCTTCCGACGCTGGTGGGGTGGCTGGTGCAGTGGCTGGGCGGGCGAGGGGCAGGAGAGCGGAGCGGGCGAGACGCCGCAAATAGAGCGGGGCAGGCAGCCCGCGGTCCGACAGATAGGGCGGACCGCGATGATGGGGTGCGAGCTGTCGCGGTGGATTGGCGGCGGCTGCGTGTGTTCTTTTGGCCGGTCCTGGCCTTCATTCTGATGGCGGTCGTGTCGAGCTTTGCGGCCCAGCATCAGCGGGAGGCATTCCGCGAGCTGCGGCTGGTGATTGTGGAGCCGGCGCTCTTCTTCGTGGCGCTGGCGACGATGCGGATGACGGCGCGCGAGCGGTGGCGCATCGTGGACGGCTGGGTCCTCAGCGCGCTTGTCGTGGCGGTGGTGGGGCTGGTCCAGTACTTCCTGCTGGGCGACGTGATCACCGCGGAGGGGGGCATCGCGCGACTGCGGAGCCTCTACGGGTCGCCCAACAACGTCGGGCTCTACCTGGGCCGTGTGCTGCCGGTGCTGCTGGCCATTGTGCTGTGGGCCGGGCCGCAGACGAAGGTGAACGGGGGAGTGCGGGCCGAGATCCGTTCGTGGGCGACCTCAATCGTGCGAGGTCCGCGGCGGCTGGGGTACCTGGTGGCTATGGTGCCGGTTGGTCTGGCGCTGCTGCTGAGCCTGTCGCGTGGCGCGATCCTCCTCGGGGTACCGGGGGCGTTGCTGGCGCTGGGGTGGCTGGCGGGAGGGCGGTGGCGACGCATCACGATTGTGGTGCTGGTGGTCGGGCTGGTGGCGCTGATCCCGCTGCTGCGGACGCCGCGCTTCGCCAATATGCTGAATCCCGAGCAGGGGACGACGGGCTTTCGCGTAGCGCTGTGGTACAGCTCGCTCCAGATGGTCCGCGACCATCCGATCCTCGGGGTCGGGCCGGATAACTTCCTCTACGCCTACCGCAGCCGCTACGTGCTGCCCACGGCGTGGGAGGAGTTCAACCTCTCGCACCCGCACAACGTCGTGCTGGACTTCGCGACGCGGCTCGGGCTTCCGGGGCTGGCGATTTTCGTGTGGATGCAGGTGGTATTCTGGTGGCGGGTGCTGCCGCTGCGGCGGGCCGACTCGCCGCAGGTGCGCGCGCTGGGCATCGGCATTGCCGCGTCGATGGTCGACTTTCTGGCCCACGGGATGGTGGACGCGTCGTATTTCGTCGTGGATCTGGCGTACGTCTATATGCTGGCGATGGGGGTGGTGGCATGGACAAGCGGAAGGAACGGGCAGGAGGAACTCGCGGCGCCTCTGTGACGGCTCCCTTGGAGCGCAAGCGATTTCGCCGTGAATGGACGTCGGTGGTGGTCTTCTGTGTGGTGGCGATCCTGCCGACGCTCTGGGTCGTGCTCTCACCCCAGACGCGACTCCAGGCCGCTATCGGCACCATCCTGGCGAGTGCAGGCATTGGTCTGCTCGGGTGGTGGTTCCTGCGGCGCGAGGGCGTCCGGGCCGCGGACGTGGGGTTGGGCAAGCGTGCCTGGACGAGCGGGGCGATCCTGTTTGTCGCCTGGTGGGTGGCGGTGACGATCGTGGACCTGGCCGGCAGAGGGATTGCGCGCCTCCTGGGCCTCGCGCTGGCCCCCATCACGCAGTACACGTGGTCGCCGATCACGGTCCTGGAGCTGGCGAAGTACTTCATCTTCGTAGGCTTCGGCGAGGAGATCGCCTTTCGAGGCTATCTGCACAACAAGCTGATCGCGGTCACCGGGCGCCGGTGGCCGGGTATCCTGCTGGCTGCGCTGCTCTTTGGCCTGTGGCATGTGCCTGCCGAAATCGCCACGCAGGGTCCGGTGCTGACCTCGCTGTTCAACGGGGTTCTGTTCGCCCTCCTCGGGCTCGCGTTCTTTCACGTGCCCTACGAATGGGGAGGCCTGCTGCCGTTTGTGGCCCTCTTCCACGGCTGGAATGACTTCCTGCTGCTGCTGACGTTTCAGGCCCCGACGTGGGTAGGAGTTGTTGCCGGGTATTCGCTGGTATTTGTCGCCGTGTGGGTCTACAGGCGCATGGTCAAGTCCGGAAGGTTGCGGACGGTCAGGGCATGACGAGTGATGGTCTTTCGACTAGGACAGGCCCTGCGGCTGCGCTTAGGACAAGCCCTGCGGCTCGCTAGGCAGGTGACAGGAGGTTCGTGTGAGATCCAGGTATGGGTTGGTCTGCCTCTTGCTGGTTGGACTTCTTGTGGGGTGCGGGGCGCCGGCAGGACCTGCCGTGCCGACGGACGCTGTGCCTGCTACGACGGCGGTGCAAGCGACCGTGGCCGGGCCGGGCGCCACCGTATCGCTGACTTCAGCGGCAGAGCAGGTGGCCGTGGGCGAGACAGTGGAGGTAACGGTCTCAATCGAAGGTGCCCGCGATCTCTACGGCCTGGAACTCCATCTGGGTTTCGACCCTGCTGTGCTGGAGGCTGTGGGTGCGACGGACGGCGCGGCGCCTGTCGTCCTTGACGGGGATATGCTGGCGGTGGGGTTCACAGCGCTGAACAAGATCGACAACGACGCGGGCACGGTCGACTACGCCGTCAGCCAAATGCCCCCGGCCAAGGGGGTGAGCGGCGACGGGGTATTGGCGCGCGTCCGGTTCCGGGCGGTGGCAGCGGGCAATGTGGAGGTCGCATTGAAGGATGTGCTACTGGCCAACTCCGAGGCCGACGCCATCCCGGCATCCATCGCGCCCGCCTCGGCGCCGGTGGTGGTGAGGTAGAGCCTACGGGTGATGACGGGCACGGCGACGAGTGTCGATCGCGCCTACCTCGGTGGCGGTGAGGTAGCGAGCGGCGATGGCGCCCCGGCGATGAAGTCGCCGGGCTACGAGGCAGCGCCCCATCAATGGGGCTTGATGGGGCGCTGAGAAGGTGGTAGGTCCGATTGGGCGGGCGTCGCCGTGAAGCACGTGGACTTCACTCGCGTGCTGTTCCCATAGCTCCCTCGGCTCGGCCAAACCTACTCCTGGACGTCGAGCGCGATGTGCCCGATGCCCGAGGTGATGTTGACGTTCATCGTGACGTCGGTGTTGCCGTAGGCGTCGTTTTCCCAGGTGCCGTTGCCCCGGCTGAAGAGGCCGCTGGCCTGGATGTCACCGATGCCACGGGTGACGTTGACGCGCACGCCGACGTCCTTGGGCAGGTGGAGCGTCGTCGAGCCGACGCCGCCCTGGATGTCAACCTCGACGTTCTGATCCGCAGGTCCCGTCAGGTCGATCTCGGCTTCGCCCGCACCGATGTCGAAGCTGAGCCGGCTGAGTTCGGGGTTGTCGCTGAGGTCGACGGTGGCATTCCCGGCGCCCAGTTTCATATCGAGAGCGGTGACGTGCAGTCCGGAGAGATCGACGTCGTGGTTGCCGGCGCCGCACTCGATGTGCACGTCAAGCGGGACTACGTCGCCGAAGGTGATATCCCAGGTATTGCGCGTCGCCTCGCCGATGGAGATCTCGTCCGTGTTGGGCTGCTGGACGGTCAGGCTTCCCTCGCCATTCGACACGTCGTAGGAAACCTCGGGCTTCCACGCCTCGACATTGTAGGTGAATTCGGCATCCATCAGCGCGTCGGCGCCGCCGTTGACTTTGAGTTCACCCGCGCCCATCCTGAGGCTGACGCGAACCTGGTCCGCGTCCTGCTGTTCGATGGTGGCGGAATCGGTCTGCAGCGGTCCTACCCGCGCCGACCGCAGTCCGAAGCTGCTGAACGAACACCCTGAGCATGACGATCATAGCGGCGGCGACGATGGCAACGGTCGCATAGCGGTATCTTCGAATCATCTCTGTTCTCCTTTGGTATGGCGCCCAGCGCGACTCTCGCGCGGTGTGAGATACATTACGGGGCCGGCGGGCGTAGGTTGCAGGGACGGATGCGCGAGCGGTGCCAGGCACCTGGGCCGGGGGGACCTCTCAGCCGGGGTAGCCTTGTCGCCTAGCGCCCGGCACTGAGAGGGGTGGGCGCTCCACGGGTCTCGCCTACGTGCCACCATAGCGAGGTGTCCGCCCTACTCCAGACATGCGGCGCACAGAAAGGGGTGCGCGTCAGTTTTCCCCAACGCCCTTCACCACTCTCGTAGAGACGCGCCGGT
>CAVVUS010000044.1:0-105273 GCA_963751345.1 uncultured Chloroflexia bacterium | reverse complement strand
TGTCATTATAGCCCAGGGCCTGGCAGGCGCGAGGCGGCATCTCCTAGCACCCGCAGCTCTGGGACCGCGGGCGGCTTGGCCTTCGCGGAGCCGAAGGGCTTGGCCTTCGCAGAGCCGAAGGGCTTGGCCTTCGCGAAGCCGAAGGCTCTCGCCCGCTCTGCTCCTGCCGGTCGACTGCCAGGCACAAAAAGACGCCATCGCAATGTACGCGATGGCGTCTGAACGTTGCGCAACCTATGCCACTACCGGCTCGGGCTCGCTTACCTCGTCTGGCTCAGGTTCGGGCTCAGCGACGCTCTCAGCCTTGTCAACCGGCTTGGGCATCAACGCGTGCGCCAGCACCTCGGAGACATCCTCTACCGGGATGAACTCCATCTCCTCTCGCACCCTCTCGGGGATGTCGTCGAGGTCGATCTCGTTCAGCTTTGGCACGATCACCCGCTTTGAGGCCGGCCCGATGAGCAGCCAGCGCCTTGAGCTTCAGCCCGCCGATTGGCAGGACCTGGCCCTGCAGCGTCACCTCGCCCGTCATCCCGGTCGTGGCATCCACAGGCCGTCCTGACAGCAGCGACACTAGTGCAGTGACCATCGTGATGCCGGCAGAGGGGCCATCCTTAGGCACGGCACCGGCCGGAACGTGGAGATGGACCTTGCCCCAGCCCTTGTTCTTCGACAGGCCAAGCTCCTCCAGGTGTGACTCGACGTAGCTCAGCGCGATCCGTGCTGACTCACGCATCACCTCACCCAACTGGCCCGTCAGGATGAACTGCTCATCCGACCCGGGCATCGTCGCCGCCTCCACAAAGAGCACCTCACCACCGGTGGGCGTCCACGCGAGGCCCGTGGCGACGCCGGGCTTCTCGGTCCGTAGCGCAGCCTCGAAGTGATATCTCGGCTTGCCCAGGTATTCGCGCGCCTTTTCGCTGTCCACAGTGATCGAGCTGCTGCTCCTCGCCTGAATCACCCAAGCCTTCGGCGATCAGGGTTGCCGCCTTGCGGCACGCTTTGCCGATCGTGCGCTCCAACTGCCGTACGCCGGCCTCGCGAGTGAAGTCCCGGATCATCGTCCTCAGGGCATCATCCGTGAACGCGATTTCGTCTTCCCGCAGGCCATTCACCTTGAGCTGCCGCGGGACGAGATATCGCTTCGCGATGTGTACCTTGTCATACTCGGTATAACCGTCGACCTGGATGACCTCCATCCTGTCCAGCAGCGGCGCCGGAATCGTCGCCGTCGTGTTGGCCGTGCAGATGAACAGCACCTTGCTCAAGTCGAAGTCCACATCCAGGTAGTGGTCGCGGAATGCGTGGTTCTGCTGCGGATCCAGGACCTCCAGCAACGCCGACGACGGGTCGCCGCGCCAGTCCGATCCGACCTTGTCCACCTCGTCCAGCATGAAGACCGGGTTCTTGACGCCCACGCGCTTGACCGCCTGCATGATGCGTCCTGGCATCGCGCCGATATACGTTCGGCGGTGCCCCCTGATCTCGGCCTCATCGTGCATGCCGCCCAGGCTCATGCGCGTGAACTCACGCCCCAACGCCCGCGCGATCGACTGGCCCAGCGACGTCTTGCCGACGCCGGGCGGCCCGATGAGTGCCAGAATCGCGCCCATGCCCTCAACCTTGCGCCCCTGGAGATCGGAAGCGACCTCTTGGTCTAGCCCCCGCTCCTGGCGCAGTTTCCGGACGGCTAGGAACTCAAGAATGCGCTCTTTGACGTCCTCAAGGTCGTAGTGATCCTCGTCGAGAACCTGGCGAGCGTAGGGAATCTCAAGCTTGTCGTCGGTGGTCACCTGCCACGGCAGCGAAGTTAGCCAATCGAGGTAGGTCTTGATCACCCAGTACTCCGCAGCCTGCGGCGGCATCTTCTCCAGCCTCGCGAGCTCACGAAGAGCCTCCTCCTCGGCCTCCTCGCTCATACCGGCCTCTTCGATCTTCTTCCGGTAGTCGGCAACTTCCTCCTTGCTGTCGTCGCCCTCGCCCAGCTCCTTGCGAATGGCATCCATCTGCTGACGCAGATAGTACTCACGCTGGTTCTTCTCGATCTCTTCCTTGGCCTTCTCCTGGATCTGCTGTCCGACCTCGCGAACCTCCAGTTCACGGGTCAGCGAGCGAATCAGGAACTGCATCTTCTCAGCCAGGTGATCGATCTCCAGAAGCTCCTGCGCCTCCTCCATCTCAACACGCATGTTCGAGGCGATGAGATAGACCAGGAGACGAGAGTCGGTCAACTGCTGGATGAAGCGCACCGCCTCATCCGGGAACTGCGGGATGAGCTCCGCAAGCCGCGTCGCGATGTCCAGCAGGTTACGCCTCAATGCCTCTTCGACGATTGAGTTCTCGATCACATCCGGGACGATCTCGATGCGGGCGCGCAGGTAGGGTTCCTCGGCCGTCCAGTCGACGATTCGGAATCGTTCCAGCCCTTGGATGAAGACCGTCAACGTGCCATCATCGGCATGCATGACGCGATGGATGATGGCTGCCGTGCCGACACCGTGCACCTGTGACGGATTAGGGACCTCAACAGATGGATCCGTCATCGCCACCAGTCCGACCATGCGGCCGGCCTTATCCGCCTCTTCGATCAGCCTCACCGAACGTGGGATCCCCACGGCCAGCGGCATGACAATATAGGGAAAGGCGACCGTATTCCGAAGCGGCAGAATCGGTAACTCTTCCGGTATTCTCTTTACCAGTTCATCGATGTTCTGGTCCTGCATATTAAACCACGGTAACATGTCTTTCCTCCCTACGGAATCGACGGATAGTCGCCGATGCTCGATGCGATCTATTCTTCACTTCATCTGAACGAGACGTCCCATCGTTCTCTCACTCCCTCAGCTCGCACCCGAATGGATGAGGTCGCAGTCTAGCCGATTCCGTCCCGGTATGCCTTTCTGATTTCCGCGATTATAACACACGAGCATTAGAAACGCATAAGCACCGCATATGCAACGGATTAGCGCACGGGGACGTGCAACGGCTGCGATTTCGCAGACACGAGTATAATCAGGCCTGCTGACTCTCAGGTAGCATATATCTAGGCATGATTGACACACACGTTCATCTTCAGCATCCGAGATATGCCGATGACCTGCCGGCAGTCCTGAACCGGGCTGCTGCTGCCGGCGTGACGGCAGCGATCGTACCCGGTACGAATCTGGACGATAGCGCTGCGGCGGTGGCGCTCGCAGCGAGCACGCGCTCCGTCGGCCACTTACGCTCTACGCTGCCGTGGGGATCCATCCCACGGAGGCCGACGTCCTTGACCCCAGAGTCCCTGCCGGCACTGCGGGCGTTGGCGGCGGCAACCTATGTCGTCGCCATTGGGGAAATCGGCCTGGACTACTACTGGCCGGGGATCAGCGATCGCGGGTGGGTCTGCGCCGACCCCGAGACCCAGCGACGAGCGTTCCAACAACAGCTTACCTTGGCCTCAGAGCTGGACCTCCCTGTCATCGTCCACGACCGCGATGCCCATCGTGATACCCTCGACCTGCTGACGGCGTGGAAGGCAGAGGATCCACGGGCCAGGGGAACGCTGCACGCCTATGCCGCAGGACCGGAGTTCCTGGATCAGGCGATGGCCCTCGGGCTTCATATTGGTCTGGACGGCCCGGTTACCTTCAAGAAAGCCGTCGATCTGCGTGACGTCGCCCGCCGGGTCCCTCTTCGACGGATGCTTCTGGAGACCGATGGCCCCTACCTGACACCTGTGCCTCACCGTGGAAAACGCAACGAGCCAGCCTATCTTACACATATCGCAGAGCGGATCGCCGAGATCAGAGACGTCACGGTAGAGGAGATCAGGGCAGCAACCACAGACAACGCCAAGGCGCTCTTCGGTCTGTAGCGGCGCCGAGAACACCGCGCAGGGGCGGCAACTCGCGTAAGGTCAGGCCCAGCCGCGGGGAACAGCACGCCTCTGTGGTATAATCACACCGGGGGACAGAACTACCGGAATGGATACAATGGAGTTGCAGTACCGGACGTTGCTGCGAGACGATCTGAAGGCAGCGCGTTCACTGATGCTGTCGACGTGTCAGAGCATTCCCCAGCCGGTGCGGCTGCCGGTAGCCACGTTGATCATGGGCGGGGGCAAACGGCTGCGTCCCGCGTTGGTGCTGTTGTCAGCCTACCTCTGCGACGCGGATCCCGGAAAAGCGCTTCTTGCGGCGGCGGCGGTGGAGATGCTACACACCGCGACGCTGATACACGACGACCTGATCGACAATTCGTTCATCAGGCGCGGCGTCGAGACCCTGAACGTGCAATGGTCTTCGACGGCCACGGTCCTCGCAGGTGATATCGTCTTTGCGCTGGCAGCCAAGCTGATTGCCCAGACCGAGAACCCCTTTCTCATCGAACGGTTCGCCGTCGCCCTGGAGACCATCTGCCGCGGCGAGTTGGACCAGATGATCGGCAGAAACGGCAGCGTTCCAGAGATTGATGCCTACTACGAGCGGATCTACGCGAAGACGGCCTCGCTGATCACGCTCTGTGCCGAGTCGGGCCCAATCCTAGCCGGATCCTCTATGGACACGATCACGCAGTCCAGAAGGTTCGGACGATTGCTGGGCGAGGCATACCAGATCACCGACGATGTGCTCGACCTGCTTGGAGACACTCAACGGCTCGGAAAGCCGGTCGGCTCCGACCTCCGGCAGGGGCTCGTCACCTTGCCTGTCCTTTTGTACGCTGAGGCCGTCCCCGAAGACAAGCGGGTACACCAGATTGCCCACGGAGACGCCGACGAGCGAACCATCAGCAGCTTCATCACCGATCTGCTCGCATCCAACGCGGCCGACCAGGCGCTGGCTATGGCCCAGAGCCGGGCAGACGAAGCGCTCGCGATCATTCAGGAGTACCCCGATACAGTCTACAGGCGTGCGGCCGAGGAAATCGTGCACTTCTCGGTGCGACGAGCGTACTAGATCTGCGATGGACCGCCCCACCCTGTCGGTGATCATCGTCAGCTGGAATGTGCGGGAGCTGCTGGCGCGGGCGCTTGACTCGGTCTTTGCATCGGTCGACGAGGACGTCGAGCTTGAAGTGATTGTCGTCGACAACGCATCCGGCGATGGTTCGGCCCGCATGGTCAGTGAGAGATTTCCTCAAGTTCGCGTCATCGCCAACCAACAGAACCTGGGCTTCCCGGCCGCCAACAACCAGGGGCTGGCCCTCGCGTCCGGCGACTATGTCCTGCTGCTCAACTCCGACACCGAGGTCCGCACCGGGGCGCTAACGCGCATGATCGCCCATATGGTGATGCATCCCGAGACCGGGCTGGCGGGGCCAAAGTTGCTCAATGCCGACGGCTCGATCCAGTCCTCGCGCCGCCGCTTTCCAACGCTTCGAATCCTCTTCTTGGAGAGCACCTGGCTGCAGCCCCTCGCCGGTCGACGCGCCCTGGCGCGCTACACCTACGAGGACATACCCGCCACCATGCCACAGGATGTGGACTGGGTGACGGGTGCCGCTATGATGGCGCGGCGACAGGCGATCGATCAGGTCGGTGCTATGGATGAGGGGTTCTTCATGTATTCCGAGGAACTGGATTGGTGCAGGAGGATCCGCAACGCGGGATGGCGCGTCACATTCGCGCCTCAGGCAGAGATCGTGCACTACGGCGGAAAGAGCAGCGAGCAGGTCGCACCTGCGCGTCACATCTACTTTCAGAGCAGCAAAGTACGATACGCCCGCAAGTACCATGGTAGCTTCGTCGCCGAGGTCCTGCGTCTCTGGCTTCTCTGGCAATACCTGTGGCAGATGGCGGTCGAGGCCCTGAAATGGATGGTCGGTCATCGGCGTGACCTTCGTGTAGCCCGCGTGTCCGCTTACTGGGCCGTCGTCCGGAGTGGATTGCGCTAGGGAGCAAACGGCGATGGTTCGATATGGCAGGCTGACTTCAGATGTCCCAGGGCGGCGTGCCGAGGCTGCTCCGGTACGCTGTGCGGCTCATCTGTCTGTTTGTCATGAGCGGCCTGCTGAGCGCTTGCACGAAGCCGTTTGTGTCTCCCCTCGCAACCACGGTCCCGCCGGTACAGGCACCGACCGCCACTCCTGTGGACCCCACCGTGGCCACATTCGACGGCCAGGACGCCTACGGGTGGGTCGTCAAGCAGTGTGACCTCGGCTACCGGATACCGGGCAGCGAACCCCTTACGCAGGCCGGCAACATGATCATCGGCCAGCTCAAAGCGCTGGGGTGGCAAGTCCAGGAACAGAGGTTCCCCTATATGGGCGTCTCGGTACGGAACATCCTGGCCTGGCGCGGCGATGGGCCGGCGATCCTGCTGGGTGCGCACTACGACACGCGGAGGGCCGCAGACCAGGAGGACCCCTCGGTGCCCGTGATGGGCGCGAACGATGGAGCCAGTGGCGTGGCGGTGCTGCTCGAGCTGGCCCGGGTGTTGGACGTCGCGGGCTCCGGGCAGCGCGTCTATCTCGCCTTCTTTGATGCCGAGGACAGCGGAGAACTGGATGGCTGGGACTGGATCGTGGGTTCGAGCTATATGGCTGCGCACTGGGGCGAGATGGGCGAGACGCCGCTCGGCGCAATGGTCCTCGTGGACATGATCGGGGATCGCGACCTCCAGGTCTACTACGAGGGCAACTCCGATCCACAGGTCCGTGCGGCGATCTGGGAGGTCGCCGCGACTCTCGGATACCAGGACCGCATCATTCCCCAGATGAGATACACAATGCTGGACGACCACATCCCGTTCGCGAGGCAGGGCATCCCCGCCGTTGACATGATCGACTTCGACTACCCCTACTGGCACACCACGCAGGATACGCCGGACAAGGTCTCTGCCGCGAGCCTGGAGGCGATCGGGAGAACGCTGGAGACGTGGATCGAGGGACTCACAAGCAGCAACTAGCCATCACTTCATGTCCAGCCAGTTCGGCCCCGTCTCGACATCGACCTTGAGCGGCACGACCAGCTCGATCGCGTCCTCCATCGTCCGTCGGACGAGCTCCGTCGCCACCTCGATCTCCTCCTCCGGCACTTCCAGCACGACCTCGTCGTGAACCTGCAGCAGCATACGGGACCGCAACCCGGTCTCTGCGAGCGCACGGTGCATCCTGATCATCGCCAGCTTGATGATGTCCGCAGCGCTGCCCTGGATCGGGGTGTTGATCGCCATACGTACACTGGCCTGACGGTCCCGCACGCTGGCGTGGCTGCCGGTCGTCAGTTCGGGGAAAAATCGCCTGCGGTTGAGCAGAGTCTCGACATACCCTTTGCGCGCTGCATCGGCCTGTATCTGGTCCATATAGGTGTGCACACCGGGGAAGCGCTCGAAATAGCGGTCGATAAACGCCTGTGCACTGTCGACCGACATGCCCAGTTGGCGCGCCAGCCCAAAGGCGCTCTGCCCGTAGATCAGACCAAAGTTCACCGCTTTGGCGATGCTTCGCATTTCATAGGTCACCCCATCCAGCGGAACCCCGTAGACTGCCGCCGCCGTCGTGGCATGGATGTCTTCTCCGCGCTTGAAGGCATCGATCATCCCCTGATCGCCGGAGACGTGTGCCATCACCCGCAGTTCGACCTGGGAATAGTCGGCCCCGAGTAGTCGCCACCCATCCATCGCGACAAAGGCGCGGCGGACCCTGCGCCCTTCCTCGGTCCGGATCGGGATGTTCTGCAGGTTCGGGTTGTTCGACGAGATGCGGCCGGTCACCGCACCCGTTGGGTTGTACGATGTGTGAACGCGCCCGGTCCTGGGATTCACCATTGTCGGGAGCGCATCCACATAGGTAGACTGGAGTTTTGTCAGCTCACGATACTCCAGGATATCATCGAGGATGGGGTGCTCGCCCTGCAGGCTCTCGAGCACGGCCGCACGAGTCGAATAGTAACCGGACTTCATCTTGCGGGCCCCGCGTGTCGGCAACCCTAGCCGATCGAAAAGCACCTCGGAGAGTTGCTGGGTCGAGTTCACGTTGAACTCTCCTCCCGCATGTCGGAAGATGCTCTCCTGCAACGCCTCAAGCCTCGATGTGAGTTCACGCGAGAGTTGGTGCAGCCAGTCGACGTCGAGGGCAATCCCGGTGAGCTCCATCTCCGCCAGGACGGGCAGCAGCGGCATCTCCAGATCGTGGAAGAGCTTCGACTGCTCCCGTTGCTGCAGCTCGCCGGTCAGGATTTCCCCGAGGCGGAAGGTGATGTCAGCGTCGGCGCTGGCGTAGGGCATCGCACGCTCAACAGGCACCTGGGCCATCGTGATCTGGCTCTTGCCCTGGCCGATCAGCTCGGTAATCTCGGTCATCTGGACGCCCAGCCGCGTCCACGCCTGGCTCTTGAGACCCAGGGCTGAGTCGGGGTTCAGGACCCACTCGGCCACCATCGTGTCAAACAGCGGTCCCTCGACGGGCAGCCCGGCCAGTGTCAGGACCTTCATATCGTACTTGAGGTTATGGCCCCGCTTCTCGATGTCGGCACTGGCAAGTACGGGACCAAGGAACTTCACGATATCCGGAAGACCAAGCACCTGATCGCCAGAGGGTGCCCTGACCGGGAGGTACCACCCGGCGCCGCCCTGGTCGGTGACCGAAATGCCGACCAGATCCGCCGCGACGGCGTCGACGCTCGTAGTCTCAGTATCCACCGCGATCACGTGCGATGCTGTTAGCCTACGACAGAGATCCGCCAGGTCCCCGGTCGTGGTGATGGCCCGGTAAGAACCGAGCTCCTCCTCGGACGCGACCGCCACAGCGTCCTCGCCGAAGAGCAGCAATTGCGCTCCACCTATGTCATGCTCGGCCTCTCCCGGCCACGGGGACTCGGTCCACGAGCGTCCGGAAACCCAACTGCTGCAACAGATCCAGGACCTGCGCACGATCAAACCCCTGTCCGGCCCTGGCAGCCACAAGATCGAGGGCAACGGGCGCGTCACGGACGATGGTTCCAAGTTTCAGGCTGAGATAGGCGTCATCGCGACCTGCCTCGAGCGCGTTCTGGTAACGTGAGGTGAGGTCACCGAGATGAGCATAGACCCCCTCGAGCGAGCCGTACTCCTGCAGCATCTGCGTAGCACCCTTTTCCCCGACGCCCTTGACACCCGGGATGTTGTCGGATCGGTCCCCAATCAGCGCCTTGAGGTCGATCAACTGTTGTGGCTCCAGCCCATACTTCTCGCGCACGGCCTCCGGGGTATATCGCAGTGTGTCGGAAAAGCGGCGTCCCGATGTGAGCACGGTGATGTGACCGTCGACCAGTTGCAGTGCGTCGCGGTCTCCCGTCACGATCAGAACGTCGAGCCCCTCCTCCTCCGCCAGGCGCGACAGCGTTCCCAACAGGTCATCGGCCTCGTAGTCCTCGAGCTCGACCGTGGGAATGCCAAAAACATCGACGATCTGGCGGATCCGGTCCATCTGCCCGCGCATCTCGTCAGGCATCTTCGCACGGTGCGCCTTGTACGCATTGTATTCACGGACGCGGAATGATGGACCCTTGTCGAAGGCCACGATGATATAGTCGGGCGTTTCCTCTTCCAACACCGACAACAGCATCAATGTGAAACCGTAAGAGGCATTCGTCAGCTCACCGGACGGGGCGTGAAGGTCCGGCGGAAGCGCGTGGAACGCCCGGTAGGCAAGCGAGTGTCCATCGACAAGTATCAGTTTCTCACGAGACATATGAAGCTCCAGTCCGGGCTAACCAGAAACGACAAGGGATGAGAGCCCAGGCTCTCATCCCTATTCTAGCATCGAAATGCGGCATCTCAGTTGCCCTAATGTTTGGCGATGATCAGTCCCGATGGGGTCCGCTCCTCCGAATCGCGTCTGGGCGCAGGGGAGCGCTCCCCGGTGACCGCCCCGGCAGCAGGTACCTGGCCCGCTGCAGCAGGGGCGATCTGTTCGGCCCTTGCCCTGATCTTCGCGACACGCTCCGCAGACTCGTTCTGGCCCTGTTCCTCCAGTGAGCCCCGCAGCGCCTCGAGGAACTGCAGGAAGGCCGGCGTCAGTAGTTCCTTCACGGATCGCAACTGCTCGTCGAGCTGCTCATCCGTAGGCGCGGCCATCAGTCTTCGCGTGAGGGCAATCTCAGGTGGCATGGTGCTTTCCATCACCTGATTCACCGCTTGTGCGACCTCCTGGAGCCTCTTGGTAACACCTGCCTCACCGTGCTGCTGTGACTCCTGGATCTCGGCGCCAAGCACGGTGAAGAACAAGTCGTCCAGCTCAGACAGATGGCTGCTCGCCATGCGCCGGGGATCCTCAGAGTCCACCAGCTTTGCCAGCAGCGCCGCGCGCTCGCGGAGAGCGTCCTCGCTCTGCTTCATCATCTCATCCCGGATATCCAGGATAGAGCGGCGCAACTGCACGAGCGATGCCTTCGCCTCCGGGGAGTCAGCCTCCTCGATGCGCTGGTTGAGCTTCTGGAAGAATCCGTAATCCATCACAGAGATGCCGGTCTGCACCAACACATCCACGGTCTCTGCATCGGGGGAAGCGATGAGTGCGTTCAGCAGCGAATCGCGCGTAGGGTCCTCGACAAACTGGCGCACGACCTCGCTCCGGCTGGAGAGCAGTCGCCCCATCTCCGTCTCCGTCACGAGGTATTCGTGAAGCGCATCCAACTTCTCCGTGTCCGCACCCGGTTCCCTGTCGGGAGACGCAAATTGCTGCATCACGTATTCGAGGAACGCAAACATCCCCTCATCCACCAGCGATGCATTCTCGGCGACCATAGCGGGCCAATCACTCTCCTCGGCCTGTAGCAGCTCCCCCAGGAACTCTCGCTGCCGTCCGCTGCGCGCCATTTCCTCTTCGGAGATCCCTTCGATCTCGAGCAGTCGTTTGGCCAAGCTCTCAAGTGAGATGAAGGTCTCCGGTTGCAGCAGGTAACCCTTGCGCTCTTCCGGCGGCATTGCGTCCATCAGCTGTCGCGTGAGTCGACCCGCGGCCCTCTGGCGCTCGACCTCGTTTGGACCCGCGTCGACGGGAAGGTACAGAAGGGCAACTTCCTTGTCGGGATCATGATAGATGAAAGGCAGGTTCAGTGCTCCCCCCGTGCCACACGAGGGACAGACAGCGACATTGACGGTCCCGCTCAGCACACGATTCTTGGCCGACGGATCCACACGAACATCGAGAATCTGCTCTACCGGCGTCTGGAATCGCGTTCCACAGGACGGGCAATTCACTGCTGCTGCGTATCTAGGTGGCATTCAGTAACTCCTTTGGTCTGACATCGTCCCAAATATCTCTTGTCGGCAGCACCCTACGGGTGCCGCCGTTGGCTTTCGCAAACCCACGTATTATACCAGAGTCTCGCCGTGCCAGATAGCCAGGCCCGTTTCCCTCGGGAGGGCAACGTAGAAAGTTGAACCGCGACCGGGTGTACTGGAAACCCAGCAACGCCCGCCATGGGCCTCCACGATGGCTCGGGTCAGATAGAGGCCAAGCCCGGTGCCACTCACCGCCCGCGTTTCAGGGCCCTCAACGCGGTAGAAGCGATCGAAAATCCGCTCCTGCTCGTCGAGGGGAATGCCCACACCCTCATCGGAAACGGAGATAACGATCTCCGCAGGTGTAGCGCGACCGCGGACCTCGATCTTGCCACCGTGGGGTGAGTACTTGACCGCGTTGGACACGAGGTTATCGAGCACCTGCTCCAGACGCTGGACATCGCCCAGGATTACTGGGAAATCATCCGGGAAAGCTAGCGTCAGTTGGTGCTTCTTGGTGCGACCACGATATCGGTCCACCACGCGCTGGGCCAGGAGCCGCAGATCCACCTCGTCGACGTCCCTGAACGGCAATCCACCGGCCTGGAGGCGTGAGGCATCCAGTAGATCGTCCACCAGGCGCGCAAGTCGGTCGGCCTCCTGTGAGATGTCGGCGAGCATTTCCTCGACCATATCCTCGTCGCGCCGTGCTTCGGGGCGCTGGAGGGTCTCGGCATACCCTTTGATGATGGCGACCGGCGTCTTGAGCTCGTGGGATACGACCGAGATGAAGGTATCCTTGATCGCGTCCGCTTCCCGGAATCGCGTGATATCGCGGGCTGTGCCGATGATGTTGAGAAGCTGCCCTCCGCGGGTCATCAGCGGTGCGTAGGTAATGCCCAGAGAGACCAGACTGCCATTCCGGCGTCGCAGCTCACCCTCGACGTAGAGCGTGCGGCCCTCCTCGGTGGGCCAACCTTGAGCAATGGCGTCCTCCAGCGCTAACCTGGAGGCCCGCCGCGCCCACGTGATGATATCCTCGTGCTGCCGACCCACAGCCTCAGCCGCCGGCCACCCTGTCAGCGTCACTAGCGCCCGGTTGAACCGTTCGAATCGAAGATCAGGGCGAAGGACCATCACCCCGTCGGCAGTCGATTCCAGGAGCGCATCCAGCCGTCGCCGCTCCGTCTCAGCGGATTCGTAGAGGCGCGCGTTATGAACCGCAATGGCGGCGTAGTCGGCGAAACTTGCCAGGATCTGGCGATCGTCCGGCGAAAACCTTGAGCTCTGGGCCCTGAAGATGAAGATGACGCCGAGGAGTTCCTGCTCCGCGATCATAGGCAGAGCGACAACCTGGCGCAGCAGAAGCCCGGTCTCATCTGCTATCGCGCCGAGTTTCTCCGCGAGATCGGGCATCACGAAATCCTCGATCCGCTCCACATCGGGCACGTCCTCGACCAAGGGTTTGAACGAGTCCACCATAGCCGGCGGAAGCCCATAGCTGGCCCAGAAACCGAATCCGCCGCCGTCATTCGCCAGGGCGATCAGACCTGATTGGCCCTGAAGCATGTCGACAGAAGCCTGCAGAATGAGGCGCAGCACCCCACGGATGCTCAGCCGCGACACCATCGCCCTGGTGATGCTGAGTAGGTGATCTCGCTGACGAATTCGGAAGTCGTAGATACTCAGTGACATCCTTCATCCACCTCACTGTCGAGTAGATGCCCGACACCTGGTTACGTTCTGCCTACCTGGTGAAGAACGTGAAGCCTTGGGCCATCTGCAGAGCTAGCTGGCTGACAATCTGGGGGAACAGACCGAGCGTCACCGTGCCGATCATCAGGGCCACGATGAGGAACAACACTACGCCATCCTCGGGTGCGGTGCGCCTGTCGCTGGCCTGGGCCGGCGATGCCAGGAGAACTCGCACAGCGCTGACAAGACCCATCATAATGCCCGCGCTCCCGGCGAGGGCAATTACCGCCTCGAAGAGATTCTGCTGAGCGACAAGCCGGTAGAGCCCCCAACGCGCACTGAAGCCAAGCGAGAGTGGAAAGCCTGCCATCGCAATGCCACCGAACATGAACGCCAGGGTGCGCCACGGCACCCGCCATGCAGCTCCCAACAAGCCCTCGATCCGGTCATCGCCTCGGCCAATACGCCGCAATCCGTCAAGCCCCAGCGTCATCAGGCCCAGCGCGAGCGGGCGCGCGATCAGCATCACAATCGTCAACGACAGGCCTGCGACCTGGCGCGAGCCCAGCGCCAGGAACATCGCACCGTTGTCCACCAGGGTGGCGTAGCCCACAATCCGGCCGAGGCGCCGCTGCGAGGCGGCCAGCGCCCCACCCAGTCCCATCATGAGCAGACCGACGATTGTGAAGAGCGAGCCGAAGGCCGCTTGCTCACTCAGCCACGAGTAGGACTCCAGGTAGGCAAGCAGCAAGAACCACACCGTGCCCACGTTGACCGTGAAGAGGAACGTGACCACAGGCGGGGCGCCGTCGGTTGCCACCGTCGACAACCAGGACTGGAACGGCACGGCGCCCAGCAGCATCGCCAGCGAGAGACCCAACAGCACCGTGGCAGACTGCAGCAGGCCCGTATCGCTGGGGAAGATCGCGAACTGCTCCAACAGCAACTGGGTAATCATCAAGCCGGGCAGCGCCAGGGTTGCGTAGACCATGTACTGCAGGCCACCCTTGGTCTGCCCCCCATAGTGGCTCCCATCGACGGCCACGATCGGCTCGTGGAGCGGGAAGACGGTCAGGATCGCGGCCATCTCGACCAGAAGCGCAGCATAGACGACCTGGGACACCATCAGCGCCCCGGCCAGGCATGCTATGATGGCCAACCCGGATGCGAAGAAGTTCGAGTGCGGCAGGATCCGCCAGGCGACGATGAAAAGGCCGGCCGCCGTAGCACAGATGAAGATCAGGGGCAGGCGGTCGACGTCCTCGATCACTAGGATACGCCCCAGTAGCACAAGCGGCTCTCCCAAGGTGACCGTGAAGGGGCCGACCTCGACCGCTCGATTGAGCGGCACGAAGGCCACGAGCCCGGCCACAGCGCCCGACACTCCGGCAGCGAGCCACGCCATAATTCCGGTCCATCGCCGCAGTGCCTGGAGGACAGCCGCAGCGACCAGCAACGATACCGCGATGAAGAGCGGACCTGACAAGCTCACGAAGACGCCTCGGTGACCATGAGATACGACGCGGCGAGCCCAACGAGTAAGCTGACGGCAACCAACAGACCGCTCACCAGCAAACCCGGATCCTGTGACGAATAAAAGATGTCCAACGCTGCCAGAAGGTTCAAAATGCCGACGCCAACGATACCGGGATCTTCCTCCTCCGTGCCGAAGAAGAGCACGGCCAGTACCACGAGGACAAAACAGGCCAACCCAAGATCGGCCGAAACATAGGGCAGGGCAAAGCGCTGTGAAGCCAACCTCGCGACGACCGTCGCGGTAAGCAGAATCAGGATGCGGAACGGCAGGTTCGCGGCCCAACGCATGATCTTGCCCGGCTCGCGGCTTGACCGCCGGCGGATCCCGGCGCTGATTAGCAGCGCGCCACTGATCACCCAACCGACCAACACTTTCATCAGCGTTAGCTCGGGACGGGTATCGAAGATGCGCGCGAACAATACGCCGATGAAAGCATACTGAACCAACAGCGCGAGAAAGCGGATGCGCCAGGCGTTGATGAGATAGACGACGGCGCCGGCACCAAAGATGCCCCAGGCAGCAGGCAGCGAGACGAACTCGGAGAATCGATCGAGCCAGGTGACGAAGGAATCCATCAGCTTCCTAGGACCAGCAAGACGAGAAGCAAGATCAATACAGACCAGAGCACGGATCCGCTCCCTTCCACCACCTCAGCCGTGACGCGCACCACGCCAAGAAGGTGCTGTGCGCCTTGCCAAGCGGCCCGATACAGCCACTGCAGGTCAAGAAGCTGGATCACGGGTCGAGCCTGCCGCCAGGCACGTTGGACGCCGCCGCCCCAGCGCGCCAGCGCGACGCCGCTGCCTACGGCGACGACCCA
The DNA here is from genome assembly GCA_963751345.1 of uncultured Chloroflexia bacterium. Lineage (GTDB taxonomy): Bacteria > Chloroflexota > Anaerolineae > B4-G1 > SLSP01 > PWVB01. Next base: position 90,032 of record CAVVUS010000044.1, on the reverse strand, counting down.
CAGAGAGAAACCCAGTGCAGATGCAACACCCGCGTGAAAGCTGTTCGTCACCGCAGTAAGTGCAACGGCCACCAAGAGGTATCCACCCAGCATCGGGAGCCACTGCCGCGACGTGGGGGGGCGCACGTGGACCTTCACATGCCACGAGATGCCGCGAAAGGTTGAGGCCACGAGGAAACACAGACCCACCGCGAAGAGCACCCGCCACCCCCAGGGGGCGCCCGACAGGACCGCAGTATACAGTCCGTACAGGGGCGACACAGGCGCTCCGACAAGAAAGATGGCTGCTATCGCCGAGGGCCAGGACATGTAGAAATCCCGCGCACTGAAGCTCCGGGCCACCAGCAGCAGGGCAACACACACGAACCACACGCCGCTGCCGACTAACAGCATCTCAGCACTCGACAACAGGACGCTGCCCGTCACAATCGCCAGGAGCCAGCCCACGACTGCGGGAAGCAACGCAGCCCGTCCACGCAGGCTCAACGCCTTCACACCCGACCAGAACACCGATAGGCACCCCCAGACTGGGAGCCAGCTGGGGAGGCCATAGGGCGCAGGCAGCGAGGCCAGATGGTAGAGCAGGGCAACGCCCATGAACGGGTTCATCATGCTCATCAGGGCGAGGGGTCTCGATGGACGCAGCGTCTCAGTGTGCACCATCTGGAAGGGATAGAAGCCAATGCGCACGAGTGCTGCCCCCGTCATCAGGGTGAGAATGGAGCCGGATGGTCGCATCAGCCACCAGAGCCCGCTGTCGCCCTGCTGGAGCAGCAGGAGTGAGGCAACCCAGAGGATCAACGAGGCCATGCCGTTGAGCGCAGATCCCCAAACCACACGTTCACCATCTGAGCCAGCAACGAGCCGCACGACGAACCAGAGCAGATCGAAGACGGTCCACATCGCCAATGTCAGCAGCAGCGACCCTGAGGTCAGTGCCAGCCACGTCACAGTGAGGAGGATCACGAGCAACATGCCCGTGAGGGGTAAAGCGTCAGTACGCTCGGCGACAGTGACCCACAATGCGCCGCTCGCCGCAGCCAGTAATAACAGCACACACCACCATGCCGAGGAGGACATATCGAGGACCAACAGCCCGCCTGTGACCCCGCTGGGGCTCCAGACCGACAGGATCCAGCGCCCCGCCGATGGCGCGAGTGCCCATATCATAGCCATGGCCGTGACGCACGTGGCTGACAAGGGCTTTCGCAGTGCGCGGAGTTTCGGGATGGAGCCAACCCCCAGAAGCAACAGGCCGCCGCCGAATCCCAGGTATAGCATGAGCGGGTAGAAGTACGTCATCATAACTCCAACGGAAGATTCTAACACGGACAGGTCGCATGACAAGCAGGGCAGGGATGCCCAGCGGCCTGCGGTGTGCTCCGACGCGAACGTGCGGCGGGGGAGTTATCTTCGAAGCAGAACGACTAGCGGGGCGTCGTAGACCCGGAAGCTCTCGTCGAGGCGCGGCAATCGCAGCGCATAGCGCGTGCTGCATCTCTCGGCAAGCGTCGCCGTCACGGGCAAGCCGGCATCAGCCAGCGGATCATCGGTAAGAGCCACGGGCCCGATCCTCGGACAGCGCGTAAAGGTCACCACGCTGCGAGTGTCAAACAGGCTTTGGTACCACGCCAACGTGGCCGCGTGACGGGTCGGTTGGCGCGCCAAGGCGCCATACCCACGGCGACTTGCCAGGACAATCATCGAAGCCTCAGAGCTGGCATGCGAAAGGGCTTGCGCTTTCGCTGCACTCTCGTCGGCAAGCGTCGAGAGCGTGATCTGGATGTACTCCTCAGGATCGCCGTCCCGGAAGTGGCACAGGGAGAGGATGATCCCATTCCTCGATGGCCACGATCTCACCGGCAGCCGTGTTGTGGTAGATCCACTCCGACGCCGCGACCCACGGGTGCACATCGCGATACACCCCCACCTGCGCCAAGCCAAGCGCCACGGTGGGCAGGGTGACCAACGCCGCCAGGGCCGCTCGCTGCCACCACCGGCGACGCCAGATCGTCAGGGCCGCGAGTGCGGCCCAGGCTGACCACCAGGGGTACAGCGGGAGCAGATAGCGCGGGAACTTCACGCTAAGTCCGGCCGTCGCTACGAAGAAGAGCACCGGCCAGAGCCACGCGGCCCGCCCCATCAGCGACCGCAAGGACACCAGTCCTTAGCGGGGCCACCACGAGGCCAAGGAGACCGAAGATCGTCGCCGTCGGCCCGAGACCCCAGAGCCCCATCTGGACCAGTGGGTAGACGTAAGGCAGGGTGCCGTTGTACTGCCGCGTGTAGGGGAAATCGAATCGACCGCTCGCCATCAGGCTTTGGGCGATGGGCCCTCGCCAACAGGCAGCAGGCGCGAGCAGTGACCACGGCGAGGCCAGGGCAAAGGCGACCACAGTCATCCCCAGGAGCCCTCCTACACGTCGCCATCTCCCACCCTTTCCTGCGTCGCTCGGGGACATCGCCAAGTAGGCAGCTGTCGCCAGGGGCAACGCAGCCACCGCGACCGATACCTTGCACGCGACCGCCAGGCCGAGCAGCGCACCTGACCATCGCCACCTATGACGGCAGCCCGCCAGCACGGCACCCGAGACGAAGGCCGCCGCAAACGGATCGACCGTGAAGAAGTGCGCCTGCTGCACCAGGAATGGCGCAAAGGCCGTCAGCGTACCCGAGACGAGGGCGGTGCCACGTCCTCCGAGCCACCGACCACACCCACCCGCAAGCGCCACAAGGATCACCCCGACCAGCGCTGAAAGGAGCCGCGCGGCGTAGAGGGGATCGGCTCGCGGGGCCGATAACACCAGCAGGCGCGCCAGCGTGACCGGCAGATGTCCATAGGGGAAATCCGGGGCGACGGCGCAGATATTCCCATAGAGGGGTGCGTCCGCGGCCACCCCGAGGAGATAGCGCTCATCAGGATGAGCTGCAATCCCTGAGTCCCAGTCCGGGCTCACAGCGCGTATGCCCACGGACACGAGCAGCAGGCACACCCAGAGCCACCGGTACAGAGCCGCGGCCAAACCGCGCGCCACGGTGTGTACCGCACGCCCTTGAGCCCTCTTTGAGCCAATCACGCGGCAAGTATAGCACCGGTAGATATGCCCGCACCTCGTTTGACAAAAAACAGGCCTCGTTTACAATATGCGCAGTTGAACAGCAGCACCTTTGGGAGACTGATAATGATGACAACAGCAACCTATCTTCGCTTCAAGACGATGCCAGCCACAGAACTGGCACCCTTGCCTTGTCGCAGTGCGCCTCCCGGAAGGTTAGAATAGCCAAACTCTAGCACAACGGCCGTGGGTCACTGCGATCCCACGGCCGTTTTTCGTCCCAGCATTCCCAGGCCGTGGGTCTCCACCACGGCCTTTTTTTGTTGTCCCGGCCCTCCGTGGGCCCAGGTCAGAATGAAGGAGCGAGCGATGTCAGACATTACCGTGCAGGATGCGAGGATGCTGGTCACAGAAAACGTGAAGATCGAGGGGGTACACTTTCGCAGGTACAAGGGTGAGGAAGACCTCCCCGCTATGCTTGCCGTGATCGAGGGGAGCAAGGAGGCCGACGGTCTCGAGCGCACTCAGACGCTGGATGACCTCAGACGCAGCTATGCGCATCTGACAAACTGCGATCCGGCGGCGGACGTGACGCTGGTCGAGGTCCACGACAGCGCAAGCGGGGAAGGCAGACGTCGCCCGGGGCGCAGACGTCGCCCAGGGCGCAGATGTCGTGGGATACGGGCGCGTCTGGTGGAACCAGGTCGTCGACGGACCGCTCGTCCTGGGGCACTTTGCCTTTCTGCTCCCCGCATGGCGCGGCAAGGACATCCGGAGGGCGCTGCTTCACCATAACGAAGATCGGCTGCGGGCCATCGCTGCAGAGCACGACGCGAGTGCTGAGCGCACGTTTGAATGTTGGGCCCAGGAGAACGAGACAGACTGGATCGCGCTCCTGGATAGCGAGGGGTACCGGGCCGTACGTTACGGCTACGGCATGGTGCGTCGTGGCCTGGACCGCGTACCGACGTATCCGATACCCGACGGGCTTGAAGTGAGGCCGGTGGCGCCGGAGCACTACCTGCAGATCTGGGCCGCGGCGCGGGAGGCTTTCCGCGATCACTGGGGCTTCTCCGAGGCGGAATGGGCCGACTCGAACTTCGCCTCCTGGCAGGAGAGCCCGACGTTCAACCCGGCATTGTGGCAGGTCGCCTGGGCCGGGGACGAGGTCGCGGGGATGATCCTCAACTTCATCGACGAGGCAGAGAACGAGGAGTACGGTCGGAAGCGCGGCTACACTGAGACGATCTGCGTACGCCGGCCGTGGCGACGGCGAGGGCTTGCGCGCGCGCTCATCGCCCGAAGCCTGGTGATGCACCGGGAACTAGGGATGACGGAGGCCGCGCTCGGCGTCGACGCGCTGAATCCCAATGGCGCCTTGGCGCTCTACGAGAGTATGGGCTACACGGTCTACGAGCGGGAGACCGTCTATCGAAAGCCGCTGGATGCCGAACAACCGGTGGCGGGGGGAGACGAAGATGAAAATCACAAAGGAACACGTGGGTGAGGCACCTGAGAGGATCTGCCACACCCTCAAGCTTGCTGAGCACAGATGCGGTAACCTGGCCGATGATGTCGTCGTCGCGATCGATGAGGACTTTCTATCGTGGTTCTACATCGCGCCAGACGCACCACTGTCGTCGACGAGCCTACGCCTCCTGGCACTCGCGCGTAGCTTGCTTGGGCCCGGAGCATGGGCCGTGGTTCAGGTTCGCGAGGTCGACGAACCTGCCTGGATGGCGGAGGTAGGGCTCTGCTCGATCGAGAGCTACAGGAATGAAGCACACCACCCGATGGGGGTCAACGTTCACATCGCCCAGGTCAGCCCATCGCGCAGTCCTCTTGACCGCATCGCGAAAGCATAACGAGAGGGCCTGCACGGAGCTACCGTGCAGGCCCTCTGACGTTCCAGCGCGTGTTACCACCAGGGCGACCGGACCACAGATCTGCTGACCGCGCAACGCCCACGCCTGCAACGTGCCAAATCGCAAGCTCTGGCTCGCGACCGGACCCGCGGTTCGACGGTCCGCCCGGACTCCGTGTCGCGATCATTCTCGAAGAAGGTCGCAGTCCGCAGGGTCCAGCCCGATAAGGCGAAGCGGGTTGACGAGCCCAACGCGGACCAATTCCTCCCGGCTGAGCAGCCCGAGCCCGGCCAGCACGTCCATGCAGTCCCGCATCGTGGCTGTCGATCCCACCAGGCACTGTTTCTCCGGGTTGTAGAGACGCCCCGACGGCTCCAGGATCGCGTGGTTCCCCATCACGTCGTACTCTCCCGGCGGCATCCCAGCCACCGGCGACGCATCGCTGACGACGATCAGCCGCTCCGTCCCCTTCGCCCGCACCATCGTGCGGAGCACATCCAGGGGAAGATGGTGCCCGTCCGCGATGACCATCGCCGTGAAGTCATCATTGCCCAGCCCGGCCCAGATCGGGTTCGGGTGCCGCGGCAGCATATTGGGGAGCCCGTTGCCAAGGTGCGTCAGCGCGGTAGCCCCGGCATCGTGCATACGCTCCAGTGACGCTGCATCGAAGAGGGAGTGCCCAATTGACACGGTGACGCCACGCGCGACCGCAAGACGCACCACACCTTCCGCGCCGGGCGCCTCGGCGGCCACCGTGAGCAAGCGTACGTGACCACCACCGAGATCCAGGAGCTCCTCCAGTAGCGCGACATCGGGGTCCACCACGTGCCGTGGGTCGTGCGCCCCTACTGCGCCGGGCACTCGCGAGATGAAGGGGCCTTCCAGGTGCAGGCCCAGCGCCCGCCCTGAGAACTCCTCGGACGTCACAAGGTCCGCAAGCAAGGGGAGGTTGTGCCGGTAGACCTCCGGGGGACTGGTGATGACGGTAGGCAAGAAGCCGGCCGTCCCGTGGGCCAGCAGATCGCGGAATGCGTCGGAGGCCGCATCACGCGTCAGGACCGGGATCCGAGAAATCTACGCCCCCGAACCCATTGACCTGCAAGTCGACGAATCCGGGAATCGCCCCGGCACCGAGCTCCGTCATCGTAACCTCCTTCGCCCACTTGCCTGAATCACGGATGAAGCAGATCGCACGGATGACACGGCGTGTCCGGTCGTCCCTCGGCGGCTGCTAACTCTCTGGATTGCGCGCCCTCGGCGTTGAGCAACGCGGAAGGCACTATCCGTGTCATCCGAGTCATCCCGCGAATCCGTGATTCAGACACTCCGCAGCAATGACGCAGCGGGCCTGTCCAGATACAGATCGCAGTCGGAATGCTCCTGCAGAATGGACGAGGGCAACTCGTTGGTCACAGGACCCTCGACGGCCTTCTGCACGGCCACAGCTTTCCGCGCGTCGGGCACCGTACATACGATGACCCGGCTTTTCATGATCTGGCGGATGCTCATCGAGATCGCCTGCTGAGGCACTGCCGCCAACGTGGGAAACCACCCCTCGCCAAGTTGCTGCTGCCTGCACGCCTCATCGAGGTCCACGACGATGTAGGGCTCGTCCGTCTCAAAGTCGGCGGGAGGATCGTTGAACGCCAGGTGGCCGTTTTCGCCAATCCCGATACACGCCACATCGATGGTCAACGCCCGGATCAGGGCCCCCACCCGCCGGCACTCCACTTGCGGGTCCGGGTTCTCTCCATCGATAGCGTGGAACGCCCCCAGGGCGGCACCTTGTCGACGAAACGCTCTCGCAGATAGCGCCGAAAACTAGCCGGGTGCGACACCGGCAGGCCGATGTACTCATCCAGGTGAAAGACCGTCACCCTGGACCAATCCACGTCCTGTGCAACCAGGCTCGACAGCATCTCGAATTGGCTCGCCCCGGTAGCCAGGATCAGGTTGGCCTCGCCGCGAGCCGCGATCGCGTCTGTGAGTACACCGGCAGCTCGCGACGCTGCCGCACTTCCCATCTCGTCTTTGGAATCATAGATGTGGATTCGCATCATACCTCCCGGAATATGCTCACACGCAGCTCGGTCGCCACGGCTGAACGGATACGATCTTAGGGGACCGAGCCGGAGTTGTCAACCCACTATCATTCGCATTTGCGTTCCCAGTCACGCCACGATATAATCGGAGAGTTGGCGCGCCGGTGGCGGCGCGACCCCAATCACGTCGGACAGCCGAGAGTATCCATCATGCATTTCACGGAGGAATGGAATGGCTAACGAGGAGCGGATTGTCGAGATCATCGGGAAGGTGCCCCTGTTCGAGAATCTCAAGCGGCGCCAGTTGCAGAATCTGGCCAGGATCTTTGTCGAGCGCACGTGCGACGAGGGTGAGGTGATCGTGCCACAAGGACGTGACGGCTATGGATTCTTCGTGATCGCGTCGGGCGCAGCGAAGGCGGTACGTCAGCGAAGCGATGGCTCAGAGGCCGTGGTGAACACCTTCGGTCCATCCGACTTCTTCGGCGAATTGGCCCTATTGGACAACGGACCGCGGACAGCCTCCGTCATCGCCACCGAGCCGACGCACTGCTTGATACTGCCGCGCGAGAACTTCCTGGGTGCGCTGCGCCGGGATGGAGACCTCGCGGTGGAGATCCTTGTCGAACTCGCGAAGCGCTTCCGGACAGCTCTCGACGGTGCTTGAGCGTTACCTCCCCTGGACCTGAGTGCAGGGTGTTCGATAGTCTGCGTGGCCCGGATATCCACGCCCCTCGAGATCTGCCGCGGGCCGATGGTGCCGTTGAGATGAACTGTCCAACGTGCGGTTTCGCCGCGCCCCCCGAAGACCATTACTGCGGCATGTGCGGCACGCGTCTGACCCAGACGTGTACCACCTGCGGAGCTGTCGTTTCCTACCTGTACCACTACTGCAGCCGGTGCGGCGCTCAGCTCACGCCGATCGTGACGGGCGCCGCCCGTGCGGCGGCAACGGGCACGCGCGCTCCACAGCAAGACGATGGCGGAGCACCGGTTGACCTCGGTCAGAGCCCATCCCTTCACCCCGAACTGCCTGCGGAGGAAGCTCTGCTTACGGGTGAACGGCGCGTCGCGACCATCATCCTCGCAGATGTACAGGGGTCCACGGATCTCCTGGAGAAGGTCGGCAGCGAGCGATGGGTCGAGATGATGAACCACGTCTTCAAGCTCCTCGAAGCCGAGATCTATCGTTTCGGAGGCACAGTGGACCAGTTCCGGGGCGACGGGCTGGTGGCCTTCTTCGGCACCGTCGTCGCCCACGAGGATGACCCTGAACGGGGCGTGCTAACCGCCCTCGCTATGCAGCGGGCGATCGGAGTCTACGCGGCAGAGTTGGCCCGGCGAGAGAGTATCGACCTCTCACTGCGGGTCGGTGTCAACACTGGGGAGGTCATCGTTGCCAATGTCGGTGATGACCAGACCCACAGCGAAGATACAGCCATGGGCGAGGCCATCGCCCTGGCTGCACGGATGGAGCAAGCGGCAGAGGCAGGCACCGTTCTCGTCAGCGAGAGCACCTACCACCTCGTCGAGGGCCAGTTCGATTGGCTGGCGCTGGGGGAGATCCAGGTCAAGGGCATCAGCCATCCGGTCTCAGTCTACCGCCCTCTGGCTTCACGGCTGTCCCCTGAGCAGTCCCAGGAGTACGATGTCATCACGCCGCTGATAGGACGCGAGGCGGAGTTGGCCACACTCGTCGATTGTGTCGACGAACTACGCGAGGGGCGCGGCGGCATTTTGATGGTCACGGGCGAGCGCGGTATGGGCAAGTCCGTGCTGCTCCAGGAGTTCCGCCGCCACCTCGCCAGGCAAGAGGCACTGTTGGCCGAGGTATCGATCGCTGAATTGCCGGTCGGCGACGACGCCGATCCGGAGCTTCTCGGCGAACTCAGGGCAGCACTCGGGCCGGAGCTCAGAACACGCGAGCTCCGCGGCAGGGCCCGATCCTACGATCAGTCCCAGCCATACGCTATGTGGCACGATCTGATGCAGCATTGGCTTGGCATACGGAAGGACGAGTCGAAGGAGAACATCCGCGACAGACTCCGCGTACAGGTCGAGGCCCTCTGGGGAGAGAGTATGACCGAGATCTACCCCGACCTCGCCAAGTTCCTGGGACTCCCTCTGGAACCGTCGGATGAGGAGCAGGTCAGGCGTCTGGATGCGGACGCCCAACGGCAGCGTTTGTTCCTGGCGGTTCGGCGCTGGGTGGAGGCGCTGGCCCAGCAGGGGCCGCTCATCATCAACTTCAACGATATGCACTGGGCAGACGCGACGTCTCTTGATCTGCTCAGATACTGCCTCCCCCTGTGCGACTACCTCGAGCTTCTCTGGCTCTTCGTCTTTCGGCCCGAGCGGGGCTCCGTGGTATGGGACCTGCGCCACGACATCGAGACGGAGTATCCCCATCGACTGACCACCGTGACCCTGGAGCCTTTCGGCCTCGAGGAGAGCCAGGCTCTGCTCGACCACATGATCGGGCCCGACGTCCTCTCCGAGGAGACGGTCAGCCTCATCATCCAAAGAGCCGAAGGCAACCCGTTCTACACGCAGGAGTTGGTGCGGTCGCTGATTGCGGATGGGGTCCTGGTACGAGAGGCCATCACCAACCAGGATGGAGAGACCGTCGAGGTGTGGCGTGCTGCTCAGCCCGTGACCACGCTGAGCCTGCCTGACAGCTTGCAGGGGCTGCTGATGGCGCGCATCGACCGGCTGGGATCCTCCGAACAGCAAGTCCTCCAGCGGGCGGCCGTGATCGGCTCAATCTTCTGGTCGAACGTCCTCATGGCTATCACGCCCGATATCACGGATCTCCGCACTCATCTGACATCCCTGCAGCGCGCGCAGCTCATCGCCGAGCGGGGCAGAGGGCCGGACCTCGGGGTCGAATACATCTTTGAGTCCAAGCTCATCCGCGACGCGGCTTACGATAGTCTGCTGAGTTCGCAGAGGACCGTCCTTCACCTCCAGATCGCAGAGTACCTCGAAGCCGTGTGCGAGGTCGATTCGGCCGCTCGGGACCAGGGGCTCTACCTGGGAGCCTTGGCGTACCACTATCAGAACGCGAAACGGCCCGACAAGGAACTCATCTTCACGCTCAAGAACGCTGAGCGCGCAAGGAGCATCTACGCCAACGTGGAGGCCAGCCAGCACTACAGCCAGGCTCTCCGGTTGCTCGACCAGGTTGGAGAGCCAACGACAGATCGAAGCTCACGTTGCGAGTGGCTGAAGGAACGGTTCCGGATCCTGATGGGACGTTACAAGGTCTACTACCTCATGGCGCAGTTCGATAAGATGCTGGCCGATGCCAAGGAGCTTCTGCCTCTTGCCAGGGAGATCGGTGATGATCCGGCGCTTCTCGTTGACGCCCTTCTGCATCAGCCGGGCGTCGGTGACTACCAGAACCGTGGTGACATCGAGGCGGGTACCCCGCTGGCGCTTGAGGCCCTCGCGATTTCACGCCAGTTGGGCGATCCCGTGCGCGAGCTGGAGAGCATGATCAGCGTGGTCAACCAGCGGTTGGCTCTGAGCGACCCTTCGTGGCAGGCCCTGGCCGATGAGGCACTCGAGCTTGCGCGCGACTGCCGGCGAGCGGACCTACGAGGCACGGCTTCTGGTCGGGATGGGTGCCATCCACGCCTTCAGCGATCAACCTGAGCGGGGAATGGAGTACGTCGAGGCCGCCACCGCCCTGGCGATGAGTGAGGGCATTGAGGACAAGGTCGTCCAGATGACGCTGCTAAACCTGCTGGGGCTCGAGTTTGAGCGCAGCGGCGACTACTACCGCCTGCTCACAGACTATCAGCAGGAGCGCCTGCACGCCAGCCGAGAGATTGGTCACCGCCCCCTGGAGAGCCAAGCTCTCCAGGCCTGTGGCCGCATCACCGGCATCTACCTCGGCGACTACGCCGCGGCCCTGGGTGCCCTGGAGGACTGCCGTCGCATCCTTGAAGGCTCCCCTGACGAGGCCTATCCGCTGTTCCACGTTGCCCAGATCCAGGTGGCTCAGGCGGAGCACGCGGAAGCCCGCGCTACCCTCGACCGGATCCGTGCGATCGGCGACTGGGTGCCGGACAGGGCCCAGGCCTCCCATCTGCTTGTGGAAGCCACCCTCCACAACGCAGAGGGAGCAAGGGCCGCTGCCACGGCTGATGCTCAGACAGTGGTTCGGTCCCTGACGTCGGCTATCCGGCTCTGCTGTGCCGTGCGCGACCTCGCACGGGCCAATCCGCTTGTCTCCGAGCAGTATGAGATGGCCGCTTGCACCAAGGTGACGGTCGCGTACCTGGGGCTCGCGCATACCGTGCCCGATCGCGAACAGGAGTATCTCGCACTGGCGCTGGAAGCAGCCGAGCGGGCGCACGAGATCTACCAGGCCTTTGGGTTTGCACAGATCATCGAGTGTGTCAGCGAGGAAGTGCTCTTCCGATACAGCCAGGCACTTGCGGCGAATCAGCGGCAAGACCAGGCTCAGCGGTTCCTCAGACGCGCCTACGACGAGGTAATGCGGAAACACGCGCTGATCCCCCCGGACAGCCACTTCCGCCGGACCTACCTTGAACAGATTCCGCTGCACCGCGAAATCCGCGCTGCCTACGCGGCCCGCATCGGGTCGATCCTCACCGACGCCGGCGCGCTGTAAGGACAACCGAAGGCAATCCCGCCATCACAACGAAGTGCCGGGGAGGCGCCTATGAAGGCGTTCCCCGGCACTTTTGTTGGTGCTATGCCCTGAGGCGGCTCGATACCTACGGGTTGCGAATTGCGGCCTGCGCCGCTGCCAGACGGGCAACCGGCACACGGTAGGGCGAGCAACTCACGTAGTCCAGGCCAACGCGGTGACAGAAGTCGATCGACTTCGGCTCACCACCGTGCTCACCGCAGATACCCACCTCAAGATCGGGGTTCGCGGCGCGACCTTCCTTGACACACATCTCGACCAGCCGTCCCACACCCTCCTGATCCAGAACCTGGAACGGATTCTCGGGCAGGATACCGCGCTCGACGTACTGGAGCAGGAACTTGCCCTCGGCATCGTCGCGGCTGTAGCCGTACGTCATCTGCGTCAAGTCGTTCGTCCCGAAGGAGAAGAACTGCGCGTGCTTGGCGATCTCACCGGCGGTCAAGGCCGCGCGCGGCACCTCGATCATCGTGCCGAACACTGCAGGCACCTCAATGCCCTCTTCCCGCATGACTTCTCTGGCAACGGGTTCGAGCTTCTCCCGCTCCAGTATCAGCTCGTTGACGACGCCCACCAAGGGAATCATCACTTCGGGATGCACGTCAATCCCACGCTTCGCGCAGCGGCACGCGGCCTGGAAGTAGGCACGCGTCTGCATCTCCGTCAGTCCCTTGTACATGATGCCCGCACGGCAGCCGCGCAGACCCATCATCGGGTTGACTTCCCACATGCTCTCAACAATCTGGAGCATCTTTTCGGCAGAATCCAGTCGAGTGCGAAGCTTGTCCAGTGCCTCAAAGGTAGTCGTGCTCGCCAGGATCTCCATCTTCAGCGTGTAGACCTCGTCGGTCAGTTCCTCACGGTTGGGCAGGAACTCGTGCATCGGCGGGTCGATCAGGCGCATGATGACGGGCTTGCCATCCATCGCCTCAAAGACACCCTCAAAGTCTTGCTCCTGGAACGGGAGCATGTCGTCGAGAGCAGTCTGCCGCTCGTCATCGGTCTTGGCGATGATCATGCGAACAACGGCGTCGCGGGCGCGCTCGTCGAAGAACATATGCTCGGTCCTGCATAGGCCAATGCCCTCGGCACCGAAAGCCACAGCCGCGCGAGCATCGTGCGGCAGGTCGGCGTTAGTGCGGACGCCCAGGGTCCGAACCTCGTCAGCCCAGCTCAGGAGCATGATCAGATCCTCCTGTTCCTCGTAGCGGCTGGCGATCATTGGGACCGCACCGACGAAGACCTCGCCCGTGTAGCCATCGATGGAGATAACGTCGCCTTCGCGGACCACAGTGCCATCCGGCGCCTCAAACTGGCGGCGATTCACATCCACCGAGATTTCACCGCAGCCGGCCACACACGGCAGGTTGTTGCCGCGCGCAACGACGGCAGCGTGCGACGTTGCCCCACCCTTCTGAGTTAGGACACCCTTCGAAGCCATCATACCAGGGACGTCATCGGGCGACGTCTCAGGCCGCACCAAGATGACATCCGACGCCCTGAGATGCCATTTCCATCGCGCGGTCCGCGTTGAAGACGGCCTTGCCGACGGCAGCACCAGGCGATGCGTTCAGGCCGCGGGCAATTGAGGTCTTCTCTGCGGACGGGTCAAAAGCCGGTCGCAGCAATTGCTCAACATGCTCGGGTAGCGCGCGCATCAGGGCCTCTTTCTTGGTGAGGACACCCTCCAGCGTGAGGTCAACGGCTATCTTGACGTGTGCCGCAGCCGTGCGCTTGCCGGTCCGGGTCTGGAGCATCCAGAGCGTGCCGCGCTCGACCGTGAACTCCATATCCTGCATGTCGCGGTAGTTCTTCTCCAGCATCGCGACGATGTCGAGGAACTCGCGATAGGTCGCGGGCATGACCTCTTCCAGGCTGGGGTAGCGCTTGGCGCGCTCCGCTTCGGAGATGCCCTGGCGCTTCGCCCAATCGATGGAACCGGCCAGGCTAATCTGCTGCGGCGTGCGGATGCCGGCGACGACGTCCTCACCCTGTGCATTGACGAGGAACTCACCGTAGAGATATTCGTGCGCACCCGTGCTGGGGCTGCGGCTGAAGGCCACACCCGTCGCCGAATCATTGCCCATGTTGCCGAAGACCATCGTGCAGACGTTGACGGCCGTGCCCCAATGGTGGGGAATCCCCTCGTGATTGCGATAGGCGATGGCGCGCGGCGCGTTCCACGAATTGAACACGGCCTTGATCGCGAGGTCGAGCTGCTTGTACGGGTCGGTCGGGAAGTCCTCGTCGAAGCGCTGCCTGTACATCCTCCGGTATTCCTCGACCAGCCCCTTCAGGCCTTCGAGGCTGACCTCGGTATCGAGCTCGACACCCTCTTTCTCCTTGACATCGTCGAGTTTCTCCTCGAAGTACTGGCGGTCGTATCCCATCACGATATCGGAGAACATCGTGACGAACCGGCGATAGGCATCGTAGGAGAACCACTCGTTTTCCGTCAGCTCGGCCAAGGCCGCCCGGGTCTCGTCATTGAGCCCCAGGTTCAGTACCGTGTCCATCATACCGGGCATCGATTGGCGGGCGCCTGAACGAACGGACACGAGCAGCGGATTCTTGGGATCCCCGAACTTCTTGCCGGTCTGCTTCTCGATATCCTTCATTGCATCGAGTGTCTGCTGCCACACACCCTCGGCAAACTCACCCGTTTCCATATAGGCAACGCAAGCCTCTGTCGTAAGGGTGAAGCTCGGAGGCACCGGCGCGCCAGCAGCGGTCATCGCAACCAGGCCGGCGCCCTTGCCGCCGAAGATCTCCTTCATCTCATCAAGACTCGGCTCGTGCCCCAATACGTCGGCGTAGGCATCTTTGCCGTTACGAGCTAGGTAAACCCACTTCTTTGTCATTCGCTATCCTCCAAGCGTGTGCTAAGAATGTCATCTGCGTAAGTATACAATAAACAAGAGGGGACGCAACAAGTGGTGAGGAGCATCCTTATGGTCCCGCGTCCTCCAACTGACTTCCCACGACCCTGCGCTGCAGAACATACCAGTCCGCGACCGTCAGGAATCGATCCCCCGGATTCATGAGCGGGCCGATCTGCCCGCCATTCACCCTCTCGTCCATCCCATATGTGTACACCGGGACATACAGCGGCAGCGCCGGCAGCTCTTGCATAAACAGCTGCTGGAATTCACGATACAGTTCCAGCCGCTCATCCCTCCGCACGGTCATCCGCGCCTGCTCCACCAGCTCGCTGATGCGCCGGTTCTTGAAGCCGGCGTAATTCTGCCCCTGGCCGGCAAGCGCCTGCGTCTCGTGCCAGAACGGATAGGGATCGGGATCCCCGGGGATGACCAGCCGGGCGAGCGCAGCCTGATAGCTGCGCGAGTCCAGGACGCCGGTGAGGGCGGCGCCCGGCACGGTCTCAACGGTGACCGACACACCGAGCCTAGCCCACTGGGCCGACACGTCCTCGGCCACAGCCTTGTCGAGAGGATCGCTCGACGCGACCAGAGTAAAGGCCAGGGGCGTCCCATCCGAACGGCGAAGCGTCTCTGTGACCGCGTTACGCCGCCACCCTGCCTGGGCCATTAGGTCCTCGGCCTGCTGAAGGTCGTATGTGTACTCGGGAACACCCTCCGTGGTATAGGCCCACGTGCCGGGGATCAAGGGCGTCTGTGGGAGGACAGCCTGCCCCAGCAGCACGTCATCGACGAGCCGCTGGCGATCTAGGCCGTACATCAAGGCCTGGCGGACGGTCGCATCACCAAAGGGTAGCGTATCGGTGAGCAGTTCGTTGAAATAGATCATCGACATTTCAGCCGTAGGGGCGGAGAACAGCCGGAGGTTAGGCTCGGCAAAGGCATCCGGCAGGACATCCACCGGGATGCGAGCGACTCCCTCGACGATGCCATCCTGATATGCCTCGAAGGCTGCGCGCGGGGTCGGATAGAAGCGGAGCACGATGTTCTCCAGATAGGAGCTCCGCCCATAGTAGCGCGTGAAGCGCTTGAACGTGACGGCCGAGATATGCCCCTCGCCCAATTCGACATCGGTCACGTGAAAAGGCCCTGTGCCTACGGGCTCACGGTTGAAGTCTAGCCGGGCAAGGTCCGCCGCATTGGTTCCGTGCAACAGGTGCTCCGGCAGTAGCCCAATGGTCGTGTAGTCCATAAACGGAGCATAGGGCTCCTTCAGAACGAAGCGCACGGTGTAATCGTTCAGCTGGCTCACATCGACGGACCGCCAGAGCTCCCCGACATCGGACGGGCCCGGATAGTCCGGGTCCTGGAGTAGCTCGGTCGTGAACACGACATCGGCGGCGGTAACGGGATATCCATCGTGCCACACGACATTGCGATTCAGTGTGAAAGTGTACGTGATCCCCCCACCCTCGATCTCCCAACCGGTGGCGAGGTCAGGCTCGACCTCACCGTTCATACTGAGGCGAGTGAGACCGCTGAAGATGAGGGCCGCGACGTCTCGGTCGGCATCGTTGTAGAAGCTAAGTAGTGGATTGAGAGATTGGGGATAACCACCTACACTCTCGACGTAGGTGCCGCCGGGAGCAGGCCTGAACTCCGTGGTGTAAGTGGAAGCGATGTAGGCCAGGATCGATGCGGCAACCAGGAAACCGACACCGACCAGCATAACTTGCCAACCAATACGCCGAAACATAGGACTCGACCTAATCTGCTAGATCGGACTGGCCGCAGGAAACAAAAAGGACGAAGCCGAAGCGGGACGACGCCCGCCGCTCAGCCCTCGTCCTTCCGGTCAGGGATATCCGGCTAGCCAACGACCAGAACGTTCACGATGGCTACCAGGAAGAACAACACAGAGGTAACTATGACCAAGCGAAACAGTAGCAGTTCCGGGCCACGCCGCTTCCGGATCAGGCTGGTCTGCGTGCCGCCGAAGATGCCGCCGGCACCGCCACTGCGTACATCCAACAGAACCAGGCTGGTGAGCGCCACGCCCAGGATGATCTGCACGATGTTCAGATATGTCTGCATTCTCTTCTTTCCTCCAGAGGCTACTGAGTGAGATTATAACACGGTAGCCCAGGATGACAACGCGGGGCCCGCCCTCACGTGATACGCTCGTAGAATAGGGGCAAGGCCGCCACACGATCCTCTGTGATTCGCACGGCGTCGCGAACCCGACGGCCGGCCTGCTGCCCGGCGCTCTCAGATGCCGCGTGGACGGTGAAGAGCGGCTGACCCGGATCGACGTGATCGCCGACCTCGACGTGCACCACCACGCCAACTGCGTGATCGATCTGCTGCCCCTTCTTCTCGCGCCCGCCGCCAAGCCCGACGACCGCCATGCCGATCTCGTCCGCCGCCATCCCTGCCACATAGCCGGCTTCGGCTGCCTCGACGGTGAGGACCACGGGCGCCTGTGGAAACCGGTCGGGATCATCCACGTAGCCCGGGTCTCCGCCCTGCGCTTCCACCAGCTGTCTGAACTTGGCGAGTGCAGCACCTGACGCAAGCATCTCCGTAGCCAGCCGCATTCCTCCATCGAGATTCGTCGCCACGCCGCCGAGATGGAGCATCTCGCCGGCAATGCGTACGCTGTGATCCACAAGGTCACGCGGCCCGCCACCCCGCAGGGTCTCCAGCGCTTCTATGACTTCGAGGGCATTGCCGATGGCCTTCCCGAGCGGCTGGTTCATATCGGCAATGTGGGCCACTACCTTGCGGCCAACCTGCTGCCCGATTCGCACCATATCCACAGCGAGGGCGCGGGCGTCGTCCAGCGTCTTCATGAACGCACCACTGCCCACCTTCACGTCCAGGACGATAGCATCGGCGCCGGCGGCTATCTTCTTGCTCATAATCGAGCTCACGATCAACGGCAGGCTCGGCACCGTTCCCGTTACATCGCGCAGCGCATAGAGCTTGCCGTCAGCCGGCGCCAGATCGGCCGATTGTCCTGTGAGCACGATGCCGATCCGACGCAATTGATCTTTGAACTCCGCCACCGAGAGATCCACCCGATAGCCCGGGATCGACTCCAGCTTGTCGAGGGTGCCGCCGGAGAAACCCAACCCCCTGCCCGACATCTTGCCCACCGGCAATCCTGCTGCGGCGGCGGCAGGCACAGCCACAAGGCTGACTTTGTCGCCCACCCCACCTGTCGAGTGCTTGTCCACCACGGTGCGAGCCACATCGCTGAGGTCGAGCATCTCCCCCGAGTGAGCCATTGCCAGGGTCAGATCCCGCGTTTCGTCGCCCTCCATGCCTCGTAGAAAAATCGCCATCAGCAGTGCGGATGCCTGATAGTCAGGGATGGCACCGCCCGTGTACCCATTCACGAAGAACTCGATCTCCCGCGCGCTCAGACGCCCGCCGTCACGTTTCTTCTCGATAACGTCCGTCATCCGCATGGATCTCGTCCTCCTACTTGCCACATTTGGGAAACGCTCTACTCCTCTACGTCGGCGGTATAGAACGCGAAACCCAGGGTGCCGGGACCGCCATGCGTTCCGACCACGGGAGAGAGGACGCGAGAGTAAAGTCGCTTGGGCTTGAGCCGTTCCTCTATCATCTCGGTGAATCGCGGCAGATCATCGTCGGCCTCGGCCTGCATGATCGCAAGCTCCGTTGGGCGTTGTCCGCCGAGCCGGTCTTCGGCGATTTCGATCACCCGCCGCAGCGACTTTCCCCGGCTGCGCACCTTCTCCAGCGGTTCGACACGGCCATCCTCAATGGTGAGCACGGGTTTCAGGTTCAGCGCCGATCCCAGCAGCCGAGATGCCCCGCCTATCCGTCCCCCGCGGTGCAGGAATTCGAGCGTGTCCACGGCGAAGATCACATGAAGGTTCTCCTTGCAGCGCTCCACCTCGCGAATGGCTTCCTCCACGGACTTCCCCGCCTCCGCTGCCCGCTGCGCCACCAACGCCACCAGGCCGAGTCCCATCGACACGGAGCGGGAGTCCACCAACTCGATCCTGAGGTCCGGCCGCGCTTCCGCCAGGTGAGCCTTGGCCTGGGTTGCCGATGCCATCGTCCCGCTCATATCGGCCGAGATGAAGACGCCGAGAATCGTGTCCGTCTGCTTCTCCTCCGCGACCTTCTGGAAGAAGTCAATAAAGGCCCCTGCGGAGGGCTGAGAGGTCTTGGGAAAGTCCTTACGCTGGCGCAGCCATCGATAAAACGTCGGCGCATCCTGCGTCACCCCATCCAGATATGATTCGTCCCCCCAATGTACGGTCAGAGGGATAACCTCAATCCCCACCTCCTCGGCCAACCCCGGTGATAGATTAGATGTACTGTCCGTCACTACGGCAAAGCGGATCATGATAAGTCCTTTCTGCAATGAGAGGGTGATGGCCCATCAAATCCACGGTCCCAGAATAATATAGACCGGTGGGATTCTACCCCTATCACGCGCTCAGGACAACTTCGTGCGCCTTGTCCTCCACTTCGATCTTAGCGTCCGGCAGCTCCGTCTCCACGTGACGGATGCGCGGATTGGTCCAGGCCCCTGCACTCGCGGTCATCATAGAGAGGCCCGACAGCACAAAGAGCAATCCGATTCCACGCCCGGGTCCCGTCCCGACGATCTTCCCCACCGGACCTGCCGCAAGCAGACTGCCGGTTGACATCAGTGGCTGGAAGACCTTGTCGGCCAAGGGACCGGCGAGAAGATAGGCGATCGGCGAGATGGACCGCGCGATCATGCTCCGCACGGCGAAGACGCGACCCTGTACGTCCGGGCGCGACCTTCGACTGGAAGATTGCCTGGCTGCACCCCGAAGCAATCGGGATGCAGAAGAGGAAGAGCCCCATCCCCGCTCCCACCAGCGCACCCGACGGACGCAGTCCCATCGTCACGATTCCCACCGACGCCAGTGCGATGGCACCCACCACGCCGACGACCCGCCGGCGTGGCCCACCCCACGAGCTGATCGCCACGCTCCCCAGCATCATGCCGACGCCCGATGCAGTCTGGACGGCGCCCAGCGTGACCGCGTTGCTGAACGAGAGCACGAGCGGCCCCGTCAAGACCGAGGAGAAAGCGAGCAGGAAATTGACGAGTGCGAAGTAGAGCAGCAACCCGAACAGGCCCGGCCTCGCCCGCAGATACCGCCAACCATAGAAGATACTGCGCGACGTGCCACCTTCGGCCTCCCCTTCGTCTGTTGTAGCCCTTGGGCTGGGGAATCGTCACGAGGAAAAGAGCGCCGACCGCGAAGAAGTAGGTTACGAAGTCGATCGCGAAGATACCGCGCATCCCCACAATGCCAAACAACGCGCCGGCGAGCAGCGGGGAGATCAACACCTGCACAGCCTGGGCCGTCTGTACCAGGCCGTTCGCCCGGCTCAGGTTCTCCTTGGGCACCAGCATCGTGATGGAGGCCATATAGGCGGGCTCTTGGAAGGCAGCAAACGCGCTGCTCAAGGTAGCAATGGCGTATACGTGCCACACCTCCAGACGCCCTGTGGCCACCAGGATCACGGCACAGAGCGTGACCAACGCGTCGCCACTGTCGGACAAGATCATCAACCATCGCCGGTTCCACCGGTCGGCGATCGAGCCCGCAAACGGCGCCAGCAGGATCCCGGGCAAATTCGAAAAGAGGACGGTCAGGGCGAATGGCGTCGCTTGGCCGGTTCGCTCGAACATCCAGACGCCCAAGGCGAACCCCGTAAGCCCCGACCCGACGATCGAGATCACCTGCCCCACCCAGATGATGAAGAAGGACTTCATACCCGAGTCTCGCCGCTGTGACACCGCCTGCCCTACTTGGCTCATCGCTCGCCCTCCGACCTTTCGGGCACATCTCCCTCTTCATCCACATCACCGGGATAATCAAAGTGAGGATAGAACGCCACCGTGAATGCATACGTATGCGTTTCCTCGTCGTCCCCGGCCTCGGAGACCGTATAGCTGTCGAACTCGTCGGACAACACTTTCAGCTTGGCCCGAAACTCGTCGGCTTTCGACTCTGGGATGCGATGGGTCTCCCGGGTCACGACAATCGACCGCGGACGTTGTGGCGCACCGGCATCGAGGGCGACAGCACGCGCCTCCAGGCTACGCGCCAGATCGTCACGGGTGACGTCCAGCGTCGACATCGCCAGCATATTGATGCGCTCCATACGAGCAGGTGCCTCGAACGACAGCAGCTCGGGCGCTATCTCCAGCTCGGAAGCGACGGCTCGGTAGACCTTCTCGACCAGATTGCCGACCAGGCGCTGCTCGACGATGCGGATAAAGCCATATTCCTCAAGGAGCGACACGTGATAGTAGAGACGGCTGGGGGCGAGACCCAGTCGCGACGCGACCTCCTTGACGGTCCGGGGTTCTTCGATCAGTTGTTCGAAGATGCGCGTCCTCAGCGAATCTGCGATGACCTTGAGCGTCTCCAGGTCGCGGATTTCAAACATTCGAGCGGGCCGCCACGCGCCGCCATCGGTTGGTCCCATATCGGACTCGGTCATGATTCACCTTCTATGCAACGCTAAAGATATTTTTTACGATCACAATGATTGTACCGCACCTGCGAATCCGTGTCAACCCCCTATGGGACGCTGCGAAACCGCAAGCGGGAACTCGAGCGCACCTATGTTAGGGGGAGTCAAGCATCTGGGAGCGCGGGCACCTTGAGGTTGCGACCAACTGGGTTATCATACGATCCGGATCGGACAGCGACCACAATGGATTGGCAGATTACCCCGTATGGCATCGGCCTGACTGTCGCGACGATTGTCGCGCTGAGAGTCGCGCTGGTCGCCTACCGCCACCGGGATCGTCCCGGCGGACTGGCGCTTGCCCTGACGATGCTGGCTGTTACTGAGTGGGCGACAGCCTGCGTCTTTGAGGCAAATGCTGTCACCATCCCACTGAAGGTCCTTTGGTCGCAGGTCGCCTACCTCGGCACGCTGACCTGCGGTCCCTTCCTACTGTACTTTGCCTCTGCATTCACGCGCCACAATCGTCTTCTCAAGTCACCCGTAGCGCTTTTCGCGCTCTGGTCGGTGCCCGCAGTCTCGTTAGTGCTTGCGTTCACCAATGGCTCCCACGGTCTGATATGGTCGAGCCTCACCTTCCGCGACAGCACCCATCGTGTGCTCGACTACGGTCACGGCGCGATGTGGTGGGTCATGGCCGTCCACGTCTACACGGTGGTCGCGATTGCTGCAGTTCTGCTCGCGACAGATGCAATTCGACTGAGGCATATCTACCGCAGCCAGTCCATTGCCATTCTGGTCAGCCTCTTTCCGCCCGTGATTTGTAATGCAATCTATGCGGTGGACCCTCAGTTCTTCAGAAGCGGCGATCCGTCGCCCGTTGCCTTCGCGCTAACCGGTCTCATCCTCTCTTATAGCTTCAGCCGATTGCAGCTCTTCGATCTCGTACCGGTCGCGCGCGACCGGATCGTGGAGGGCATCCAGGATGGTGTTGTCGTGTCTGGATGCCAGGGGCCGCATCGTTGATGCCAACGCAGCAGCCGAGCGGCTCGTCGGCGTGGAAGCGCTCGTGGGGATTGTAAACGCCCACGGGGGCCAGATCACTTTCGAAAGCGCTGATACGAACACCACTTTTTCCGTCTGGCTGCCTGCACCTGCACAGGAGCTCGCGCCCCCACCCCGGACTCCGGGCGTGGCGGAGGCAGGCCTGATTGCCGGCTAATGCAGCAGCGGTGAAATATCGCGTCGGAAACTTGACAGAACCCACCGTTACGCTATAATGTTGGCTCGTTAACTATGCGTGGGGCCTCGCGTGTACCTTGGCGAGGTCCTTTTGCTGCCTGCTAGGCGACGATATTGTGTAAGCGGGAACTGAACGGGCGGCGGCCAAGCTTCGTTGACCGCCGCTTATGTTGTGAAATGAGGGGTTGAGGAGTAACACATGGCGAGGAAAGAAGCACCGATATCTGACGTAAGAATCATAGGCATTTTCGCCCACGTGGACGCCGGGAAGACGACGACGTCGGAGGCGATTCTGTACTATACGGGCCGGATCCATCGAGCCGGCGACATTGATGCCGGTGACACCCAGCTCGACTGGATGGATCAGGAGCGCGAGCGCGGCATCACGATTATGTCGGCCGCGACGGCTTGTCATTGGCGCGACCATCGCATCAACCTGATCGATACGCCGGGCCACATCGACTTCACAGCCGAGGTGGTGCGCTCGATTCGCGTCATCGATGGCGCGGTGATGATCCTATGCGGTGTAGGCGGCGTTGAGCCGCAGACGGAGGCCGTGTGGGCACACGCAGACCACCAGAAGCTCTCGCGCCTTATCTACGTCAACAAGCTCGACCGCACCGGCGCCGACTTCGACCGGGTCCTTAGGGATATCCATGAGCGGCTCACGCCGCGTGCACTGCCCATACAGCTTCCGATCGGCATCGAGGACACGTTCCGAGGCGTCGTCGACCTGCTCACCGAACAGGCCCTGATCTGGGGTGAGGAGGACGGGGCCTTCACTGTCACGTCGGTTCCCGACGAGATGCGCGATGAGGTCCGGGTCGCACGCGAGGCCCTGATCGATAGCATCTGCGAGACTGACGACGATCTGTTGGTGCAGCGCCTGGACGGGGACGTGCCGGACCACGCTGCGCTTCAGGCGGCCTTGCGGAAGGCAACCATCGACGGTACGATCGTTCCGGTGCTCTGTGGTGCTTCCAAGCAGCGCATCGCCGTTCAGCCGCTGCTGGATGCCGTGGTTGATTACTTGCCGTCGCCGGTGGATCTGCCACCGACCAAGGGTCACCGCCCCAACGCAGAGGACGAGATACTTGAGCGGCCGAGCTCATTTGACGTGCCGTTCTGCGCGTCGGCCTTCAAGATTATGGTCGATCCCTACGTCGGGCACCTGACATGGGTGCGCGTCTTCTCAGGCAAAGTCGCAGCCGGCGAGGTAATCTACAACCCGCGGACGGGCGAGAACGAGCGCGTCGGTCGAATCTACCGGATGCAGGCCAATCATCGCGAGCAGGCCGAGTCGATGGGAGCCAGCGACGTCGTTGCCCTCGTCGGGATGAAATCGGCAGTCACCGGAGACACGCTCTGTGATCCGGGTGATCCCATCCTTCTGGAGTTGTTCGATTTCCCGGAGCCCGTCATCTCGGTGGCGCTTGCGCCGAGCTCCAACAATGAGAGGGACAAGCTCTACGCCGCTGTGCGGCGGCTCTGCGATGAGGACCCCACGCTCATATGGAAGGTGATCTCCGAGACGAGCGAGCTCACGCTTTCGGGCATGGGCGAGCTACACCTGGAAGTCGCGGTCGAGCGGCTCCGCAGGGAATTCGGACTGTCGCCAAAGGTCAGCTTGCCCCAGGTCTCGTATCGGGAGACTGTGCAACACCCCGGACAGGTCGTCACGACCTATCGGAAGCAGTCGGGCGGCCATGGCCATTACGCCAAGATTGAGCTGCGAGTGGAGCCAATGGCCGATGACGAAGGCGGCGTGGTCTTCGAAAACCAGTCCTCGGGTGCGGATCTGCCTCGCGAGTTCGTGCGACCGGTGGAGATGGGCGTGCGCCGGGCCCTCGAGGAGGGCGTCGTCGCCGGATACCCCGTCACCGACATCCGGGTCATACTCCTGGATGGCGATTACCACGAGGTCGACTCGGCATCGATTGACTTCGAGATCGCCGGGAGCATGGCCGTCAAGGAGGCTATCCGGAAAGCAGCCCCAGCCTTGATGGAGCCGATTATGGGCCTCGACATCAACGTTCCGGAGGAACATCTCGGTGGCGTCGTGGCCGACATCGGACGGCGCCGTGGCATCATGCACGATATGCGCGTGCGCGGCAACTACCGCAACGTGGATGGTGAGGTACCTCTGGCCGAGGCCAGAGGTTACGCGACCGAGCTGCGCAGTCTCACGCAGGGCCGCGGGACCTTCAGCCTGGAGTTCAAGCGGTATGAGGTGCTGTCGGACGACCTGGCCCAGGGCGTCATCGAGGCAAATCGTGAACGTCTCGCACAGGCCGTGGCGGTCAGCTAAGTCACTTCGCATCTGATATCTAGCCGGGCCCCCCGGAGTCTGTCGACTCCAGGGGGCCCGGCTTGCTGTACGTGGACACGCGGCGAGCGAAGGGAACTCGATGGGACAACAGAGTGTGGCGCCTCATATGTTTGACAGCCAACACGGCGCAGGTAGACTGGGAGTACAGACCCACAACCAAGGAGACGTTGAGTGACCGATGAGACCCCGATGGGGCAATCGCCGGATACGCGTCGAGACTTGATCCCGGAGAAGCTATGGGCAGCGTTGCACGAAGTCTACGCCCTCGACTGGCACGGCATCCACGGCCTCGCCCATTGGCAACGCGTACGTGATAACGGCCTCCGCCTTGCCGGAGTCACCGGAGCCAATCCCAGGGTCATCAAGCTATTCGCCTTCATCCACGACATCAGACGCCAAAACGACGGCCACGACCCCCAGCACGGTGCGCGGGCCGCGGATTGGGCCCGCTCCACTGTGCGTCACCTCATCGATCTGGACGATGCGGACTTCGAGGTGCTTGCCTATGCCTGCGCGCACCACACGGACGGCACGCACCATCCCGACGTCACGATCTGCACTTGTTGGGACGCCGATCGCCTCGATCTCGGCCGCGTAGGCATCCGACCGGACCCCTGCCGGCTCTGCACGACGGCAGCCCGCGAGCCTGAGATCCTGGCGTGGGCCATCGGGCGAAGCTACGCCGGCCGCGGGACCTAGGGCTACCCGAGGCACGCACCGAGGTAATGCCGGAGAGAGGTCTATGAGCGAGCGTCCGGCGCAGTCTCCACAGAAACGGGCAGCGCGCCGTTGGAGTACACTCGTGGCTCCGTTCTCTCTAGTCCTTGCCCTGACGATCGGCTGTCGCCATCCGCCTGCTACACCGTACCTCACGCCGTCGGCTACATCGCACCCCAAGCCGACGGCCGTCGCAAGCTCGACTCCCACGCCACACCCGACAGCGACGAGCCGGCCCCCGTCCCCGACGGTGAGGCCCACCCAACGTCGGACTGCCACACCGAAGCCCACGGCGACCCCGACACGGTCGGTGCTCCCATCCACGCCAACGCCCCTCCCATCCGAGGTTCCGGGGCCCACAATCGGAAGCTTTCGCGCTGACGTCGACACTGCAGATCCCGGGGACGACATCACACTGACGTGGCAGACCACCGGAGCAACCGGCGCGGTACTCTACAAGTTGATGGCAAGTGGCCAGCTCCCTGCCGATGGGCTGCCCGTGCCTCCGAACGGATCCACAGACTACCGGATACCCCAGGCCGATCGGAACTGGGTAGACTTCCTGCTCTACATCTGGGACGATGACAACCGATCAGCCTATGCTGGAGTCACCGTCCTCCTGCGGTGCCCCGACGCCTGGTTCTTCGCCCCGGATCCGGAGGACATCTGTCCCTACACCTGTCCTGATCAGTGAGGCCGCGGAGCAGCACTTCGAGCACGGGACGATGGTGTGGGTTGGCGCCGAGGACGTGGTCTACGTGCTTTTCGACGATGTGGGGATCACCACCAGGTGGACGCGTTTCGAGGACCGCTGGCAGGAGGGCATGCCCGACCGCGACCCGGAGCTTCAGCCGCCGGAGGGGCTGCAGCAGCCGATCCGTGGCTTTGGCCTTGTCTGGCGCGACGAGCCCGGCGTGCGTGACCGGCTCGGGTGGGCTACCGATGGCGAGCAAGGCTACACCACCGCGCTCCAACGCACGACGCGCTACAAGTACAACGGAACCTACCTACTCGCCCTCGACGGCGGTGTCTGGTACCTTGGCCCTGAGCGCGGCGCGTGGGACAAGCTCACGCCTGAGAGCCTGACCGTCAACCTTGGGGACTGACCATTGACCCCACGCCCGTCCCCTGATAGCATGCACCCTATCAATGACGAGTACCGAGAACCAAGTGATGTAGGCAACTGAGCTTCTTGCGCCCGCCCGCGACCTCGTCTGCGGCAAAGCCGCCATCGACGCGGGCGCCGACGCCGTCTACATCGGCGCGCCGCGCTTTGGCGCCCGCACCAGGGCGGGCAACGACCTCGACGATATCGCGGCCCTGGTCGCCTACGCCCACATCTATTGGGCGCGAGTGTACGTCACGGTCAACACGCTGCTCTACGACGACGAGCTACCCGCGGCGGTTGAACTCATCCGCGATCTCCACCGCATCGGCGTCGACGCCGTCATCGTCCAGGACGTCGGCTTGCTCGAATGCGACCTGCCCCCCATCTCCCTTATCGCCAGCACCCAAATGCACAACGCGACGCCCGAGCGCGTTCGGTTCCTGGAGCAAGTCGGCTTTCGCCGCGCCATCCTCGCCCGCGAGCTGACGCTTGATGAGATCCGGGCCATTCGCGACGCGACAGAGTCCATCGAGCTGGAGGCCTTCGTGCACGGAGCGCTGTGCGTCAGCTACAGCGGCCAATGCTATATGAGCTACGCCGTGGGCGGCCGTAGCGGCAATCGCGGGGATTGCGCGCAACCATGCCGGCGGAGCTATCACCTCGCCGATGCCCAAGGACACGTGCTGGTCCGGGATCGCCATCTTCTATCACTACGCGATATGAACCGGATGGAGGACCTGGGCGAGATGCTCGATGCCGGCGTGTCCTCGTTCAAGATCGAGGGGCGGCTCAAGGACGCTGCCTACGTCACCAATGTCGTCAGCGCCTATCGCCGGGCCCTCGACCGCCAGATGCAGAGCCGTGGCCTGCGCCGGAGTTCGTCGGGCATGAGCCGGTGGGCGTTGTCGCCAGACGTCGACAAGACCTTCAACCGAGGCTTCACGTCGTACTTCCTCCACGGGCGAGAGGAATCGCCGGGCTCCATCGAGACCCCCAAGATGCTGGGCGAACTCATAGGGTCTGTGACAGCGGTTGACGATCGACACTTCCGGCTGAACACCGACGTCGAGCTTCACAACGGAGACGGCCTCGCCTTCTTCGGCGCCGATGCCAAGCTGGCCGGGACGCTCGTGAACGGCAGCCAACGCAGAGGGCAGGCGCTCATCGTGACGCCCAACACCATGGACGGCATTCGCGCAGGCCTACGCATCTATCGCAACCACGATCACGACTTCTTCCGCAAGATCGAGGAGGCACGGCCTGAGCGCACCATCGGAGTGCATTTCACCCTTGCGAGAAATGCCGACCGGCCTGAGACTGCAGGTCGAGGACGAGGACGGCAACCTCGCCACAGTGTCGCTAGCCGGAGAAAAAGTCATCGCCCGCAAGCCGGATCAAGCCGAGGAGACCGCCCGGAAGCAACTCGCGAAGACCGGAGGCACACCCTACCGCTGCGAGTCCGTCACGCTTGCGTGGTCTGAGCCGTGTTTCCTCAGCTTCTCGGCACTCAACGAGGCGCGCCGCGACGCGCTGGAGCGACTGGCGGCTGTCCGTGAAACTAACCGGCCGGTGATGGCAGGGCGCGCCGAGCCCAGCAACGCCTCCTACCCCGAACGCACACTCACGTTCCGCGGCAACGTCCTGAATGAGAGAGCAGCGGACTTCTATCGTCGCCACGGCGTGACCGAGATCGAGCCTGCCGCAGAATCGGGCCTCGACATGCGTGGGCGGGTCGTTATGACGACCCGTTACTGCATCAAGGAAGAGCTCGGATGGTGTCCGCAAGCCGGGGCAGCGCTGCAGCACGCGGAACCGCTCTATCTGATCGACGACAAGGGGCACCGGTACGAGCTTCGGTTTCGGTGCTCTGGCAACCCGGATACCTGTGGAATGGATGTCGTCTACTGATCTGGGGTGTCACGGGCCGGGATACCGGCTTCACGCGTAAGTCTCCGATATTCATCCCTGGTTGGCGGAGCCCTATCCTATGGCCACCGGAGATGCCTTCGACTCGATGCAAGGCTACGTCACGATACCGCCTGAGTTCGTCCCCTACCTAGAATGAAACGGAAGGAAGGCTTTGCACGGGGCCCAGGGGCTGGCTGAAGGCGCCCGGCCTTAGCGCCACTGGGCCTGGAGACGCGAAGAGCCGGAGGCTGCCCCCGAAGCCTCCGGCTCTCCAAAAGGAGGAAATCTCACGTCGTGTGCGTCCCTGTTTTGTATGATAAATATAGCATAATTATGGCGATCACGCCTGACGATTATCTGATGTTTAGCTGACGTCATCCCTACAGTATCGGGAAAATCAGCCGCAGTTGGTCTGAAGTAGGTTTGGTTACCCGAGGATACTTCCATAGACGTGAAGAACCGGAGGCTGTCCCCAATGCCTCCGGTTCTCCAGAAGGAGGAGAATCTAATGTCACTCGCGTTCCTGCGCGATCTACATATAGAATAGCAGATGTCTGCTGGAATACTTGACGCAAACCTGACGCTTGGTGCGTGGCTTTCCTGCGACACGTCGGGCGCCCTACTCTAGGTGGTGAGTGAGACCTGACCACTGGGCTCCACACAAACCGATGCCACTCCAGCCTTTGCAGGGCCGGGCTGTTGCGCCTGAGGGGCTTGCAGGTACAATCGGACGACATCGTTACCGTGCTCGCGCAAGAGCCGTCATCGGATGCCATCAAGCGCGGCAATAACACCAGAGGAGGCCCCAGTATGTATTTCGAACACGTCGCCCTCAATGTGCCCGACCCCAGATCGATGGCAGAGTGGTACGTCGACAACTGCGGTATGCGCATCGTGCGTTCGGGCGATGGCCCACCCTATATGCGATTCCTGGCCGACGCCACGGGCCGGGTGATCTTCGAGCTCTATGCCAACACCAAGGCTCCGATTCCCGACTACACACAACAGGACCCTCTCGTCGTCCACGTCGCCTTCGCAGTGGAGGATATGGGCGCGACGAAGGCCCGGCTGCTCGCTGCCGGAGCTTCGGAGCTCTCGGACTCAACTTCAGCCGACGGGACGCGTCTCGTAATGCTACGCGACCCGTGGGGTATCGCGCTCCAGCTCGCGCAGCGTGGCACCCCCATGGGTAGTTGATCTGCCTTTGGGTCGCGCAGTCAACCGGTAAACGGGCAAGGTTAGGTGTCATTGCCTGAGACCTAACTTACGTTATACTTCGCCGAGGCTGGCCGTCCTGCGGCTCAAGCAAACCTACAATCATTGAAGAGAGGCAACCTATGGGCATGATCTACGAATCCAAACACGGCAAACTCGGTATTCTCGTGGGCGGAGGCCCCGCCCCCGGCATCAACGGCGTGATTCACGCGGCGACGATTGAAGCACTCAACAACGGGATGGAAGTCATTGGCATCCGCGAGGGCTTCAAGCACTTGATGGAGGGCAAGGTCGTCGGACAGAGCCTCACGTTTGATGACGTCACGCGCATCTACAGCCGCGGCGGATCGATTCTCTACACGTCCCGCGCGAACCCAACGCGCGACGAGGCGCTGCTGCGCAAGTGTGGTCAGGCCCTCATCGACAACGGCATTAGCTGCCTTCTGGCCATCGGCGGCGACGACACGGCCTATTCTGCCTACCGCGTGGCTCGCTACGCTGACGAGAACCTTGGGGTTCGGATCCGCACCGCACACGCGCCGAAGACCATCGATAACGATCTGCCCCTGCCCTACGAGATTCCCACCTTCGGGTTCGAGACCGCCCGCGACACGGGTGCGCGCATCGTCTTGAGCCTGATGGAGGACGCCTTGACGACCCAGAGATGGTATATCGTCGTGGCCATGGGCCGCAAAGCCGGGCATCTTGCCCTCGCCATAGGCCGTAGCTCGGGCGCGACCCTTACCCTCATCCCAGAGGAGTGGCGTGGGCGCAGAGTGCGGATGCAGGAGGTCGTGGACGTCCTCGTCGCATCGATCTTGCGCAGGCTCGCGGAGGGACGCAACCACGGCGTCGCCGTGGTTGCCGAGGGTCTGGTCGAGTTGATGGATCCGTCAGACTTTGACGAAATTAACAATGCTGAGAGGGACGAGCACGGCCACGTCCGACTTGCCGAGATCAACATCGGGGACACGCTGCGCAAGGCCGTTCGCACCGAGCTCAAGGAGATCGGCATCGATATGCGCCTCGTCAGTAAGGACATTGGGTACGAACTCCGCAGTTGTGACCCCAGTCCCTACGACATCGACTATACGCGGAGCATCGGGCAGGCTGCGGTTGAGTTCCTGCTCAGCGGCGGCAGCCACGCTACCGTGACGATCCAGAATGGCCATGTGGTCCCGATCCCCTTTGACGACATGATGGATCCTGAGACCGGGCGCACCGAGGTGCGCATCGTCGATGTGGACTCCGCCCAGTACCACTCAGCGTACAAGCTGATGGTGCGTCTCAAGGAAGAGAACGCCGACGACGACATCCTGATCTCGAGAATGGCCGCACAGACCAACATGACGCCGGAGCAGTTGATGGAACGTTTCGGCTACCTGATGGGCGCAGCTCCCCGCCCCTTCTAGCACGTAGGGTCAGGCAGGTCCTCTGGTCGCCGCATGCCTGGGGACCTGCCCCGTCATATGTGGTGTGGCCTCAATCGCTCGTAAGGAAGACCGCGTCGGGCGGCCCCATCACGCCTCCCTCAGCCATGGCCTCCTTGAGTTCAGCCGAACCAGAAAACAACTGCGCCGCCTGCACATCGGCGACGTCCATCAGTACAATGACCTCGTTAGGGTTGTCAGCGTTCCGCCAGATATGCTCCACCGTCAGGCCGGCATCCTTGCGGGCGGACTCGTGCTGGTCGAAGACAACCTTCCATCGCGCGAAGTCCTGAACCGTATGCCGCAGCATCAGCTTCATCATAGTCTACCTCCCTTAGTGCGAAACCCGGCCGATCCAGGCTATCACTGACAGCATAGCACGCCCGCCGATGATCCAGATGACGGGCTGTGTGGGTCTGAGGGTGGATATCGTTGGCAAGGTTTGGGTTAGGCGACTACGGGTGCTTGGCGACCGCAGGAAGGTACGCGATGTAGAGTGGCCCGTCGGTCACCCGGAGGAACACCTCGATCCGCTGAGGAGTCGCCACGGCGTCCGCGGGATCTGTGACCGACACGGTGATCGCCCCCGTGTAGGACCCGGGAGGCAGAGCCTCCAAGGTTCCCGGAGACAACGTGAATCCGTCGGGCGTTGTGCCCGAAAGAGGCGCGACGCTGAACCAGTTCCCGACCTTGGTCACACTCCAGGTCAGCTGATCATCTGTCGTCACATTGGCGGGAGTGAGATGGGCGACCGCGGGTGTGGTGACGTGATCGTATTCGCTGTGCAGGAAGCCAAGCGTCGCCGGAAGTCCGCCCAGCTCAGGCACAACAAGGTCCCCACTGAAGACGTAGGACGGCTGCCCCACGAAGCCGTGATCCCAATTCCCATCGCTGCCGTTCAGCCAGAGATCGTAGCCTGGGACCGGGTAACTGAGATCGCGATGGTTGCCTGAACCGTTGGGGTACGTGGCACGGAAGACGTCGCCAACGCTACTCCGGAATGATGAATCGTCGAGCAGACGGTTGACGATGGCCGCGGCCGACCCGAAGTAGTTGTTGGCAAAGTACGCCTGCAAACCAAGATGGGTGAAGGCCTCAGCATAGAGCGTCACGCGGCGCTCGGCCTCTGCCACGCCCGGTTGACCGCTCGCATCGCACGCAGTACTGCCGGCAGTGTAACACGCGTGGCTGAAGATGATCACTGCATCATCAGCCAGTCGCCCCGCAAGGTCTGTGTAGACTGCACCTGGTGACACAAACTGCCCTGGTCCCAGGTAGAAGCCCCCTACACTCGTGGGGTTGGTGCACGTGCCACCCCAGTAAACGCCATGGCCCATATACAGCAGGAAGTGTGCACCCTTGTGCCGCCGCCACGATATCCGCCCAGGTGAAGCTACCTTCACCATAGGTGAAGCGCGTCACCGTAACACCGTGCGCCTCCAGGGCCGTCACGGCGGAGTCCATATCCTGCTTATAGGTAGCCGTCACGCTGCCCACGTCTCCGACAACGGCCACCGCCCGCAGCCCGCCGGTCGCAGCCACGGTCCCCGTGGACTCCGGTACGGGCGCTGCCGGCGTGGCATAACCGTCGGGGGCACGGATGACGCCCGACAAGGGCCCGGAGCCCAGGACAGGCGGGGCGGAGCCGGTCTGCCCCTGAGGGTATGCAGCCGCAGGCGTGCTGGCGCACAGCAGGACCGCCGAAAGGGTGACGACCGCGAGGCATATACGTCGCAGCGAAACCATAGCTCACCTCCTCACAGCCGATGGCTCAGGCTGACTCCCCTGGCGACCGGCGCACGTACGCCGACCGCACCAGAAAGTTAGCTTTCGGTATGAGAGGGATTGTACAACAACTACTCCGTCTTGTACAAGAAGGGTGTAGAGCGGGACACTGACCTATGGCGCGATCATCCGCCGGGTGCCGAACTCGATGACCACGATGCAAGCGCTTGAGATAGACACGACAGACACCGGGGCTCCAGAACCAGGGAGGCGACGGGGTATTGGCGTCCACATCTCCTCTGTCAATTTGGGGCGATGAGCGATCACTGAGCCGTTGTCCCCAGCGACCAATCAGTCGACGCCAATGCAGGATATAGGTCGCAGTAGAGCTGGTAGTGACGCTGATAGAGATTCGCACGACCCGGATCGGGCAGGACGACACCCTCGTGCCAGCGGACGGCACTGCGAATGGCAGTCTGTGCATCTGCGAACAGGCCCACACCCACGCCCGCCAGCAGTGCGGCGCCCATCGCCGCGGCCTCCCCTGAGGCGGTGCGGTGAATAGGCCGGTCGTAGATGTCGGCCTGCAACTGTAGCCACAGCGGATGCCGTGTCGCGCCCCCAGAGGCCACGATCCGGTCCACGGGCACGCCCAACGACAGCATCACGTCGAGCCCCTGCCGCATGCCGAAGACAACGCCCTCCATCACGGCCCGCGCTAGGTGCGCGCGTGTGTGCCGTCGCGTCAACCCGACGAAACTGCCTCTGGCGCGCGGATCCATGTGTGGCGTGCGTTCGCCGGCGAGGTAGGGCTGGAAGAGGAGGCCATCCGCCCCCGGCTGCACACCTTGCGCCTCGTCCACGATCTCGTCGTAGGAGGCCACACCCAGCACCTGATCCCTCAGCCAACGTAGCGATAGCCCTGCCGAAAGCATAGCGGTCTCGACGTGCCAGAGGTCGGGCAGGACGTGACAGAAGCTGTGCATCCGCAGCCGAGGCGCGTCGACCACGGGCCGATCCGTCGGCGCAAAGAGTTGCCCTCCCGTGCCGATGGTGGACGAGACCACGCCCGGCGAGACCACGCCATTCCCGAACGCCTGCATCGCCTGGTCGCTCCCACCATAGATCACCGGGGTGCCCGGCCGCAGCCCCGCGGCCTCGGCCATATCGGGCAACAGGCCGCCGGCGACAGCCGTGGAGAGATGGACGGGCGGCAGACACCCGTCCGGCAGATCAAGCGCCGCCAGCAGCGGCTCGCTCCATCGACGTTCTGCGGGATTGAAGAGCGAGGTCGAGGAAGCATCACTCGGTTCGGTGCCCGGTTCGCCGGTCAGACGATAGCGGACGTAATCCTTGGGGAGCATCAGCCAACGCGTGGCTGCCAGAACGTCCGGCTCCCGCTCGCGCAGCCAGACCCACGTCGGCAGCATAAAGCCGGTCGCCAGTGGATTCCCCGTCCACGCCGCCAGCTGATCCGCGCCGAGCGTCGCGCGGATCTCTGAGACCTGCTGCACCGTCCTCTGGTCGGCCCAGATCACAGCAGGGCGCAGCGGTCGCCCCGACTCGCCCACACATACGGTGCCATGCATCTGGCCCGATAGGCCGATAGCATGCACGGCCTCCGGGACGACGTCCGCCGCAGCCATTGCGGCGCGCGTCGTCGACAGCGCGGTCTCGACCCACACGTCCGCGTCCTGCTCGGCCCAGCCGGGCCGGGGCGTATCGACCGGCGTTTCGCGGGCGGCCAAGCCCAGCACGTCGCCGTCCGGCGTCACCACGATGCTCCTGGTGCTGGAGGTGCCAACGTCAATCCCGACGAGCAGGGGCGAGGTCCTCACGCCGCCCCCAATCCCAACGCCAGGGGCAAGTGGACGTGATGGCTCATCTCGCCTTCGAAGAGGGCCGCCGCACCAATCGCCTCGCGCAGCATCGGCGCACCGTTCGGTGTGGTGAGCCACGTCGCCGGCGAGATGGGCGGGACCATCGCGTCGATCGTCCGCGTCGCGTCGGTATTGAAGAACCCGCCGAGTTCACGTCCGTGCACATCGAGGCCACTATGGAAGGTCGCCGGGCAGTTGCAGGCGGGAACATCGTTGAACGCGAGGTTCGTGTGGATGCCCCACGGCGCCGGCGGGTCCCGCTGCTCCAGCGCGATGATGAGGTATCGATAGTGCCACCCTGAGAAAGTTGGTGGGTTCATGCGATGTCTCCTTGCTGAGGTCCCCAGCCGCCAGAGGTATGGCTGGGCACGACGTTGGCAGATTGTACGCCCGGGGCGCGTGAACCACAATCGTCCGTGCGATGGCTACTCACGATGACCTCCCCTCCTCGGCCGTCTGCCATCGAGGGTGGCGGACGGCACCATTTGACAATAAGGCCATCCACTGTACGATGCGAATATGATCCACCCATTGGTCGGCCGGCAGCAGCGTGAGCAGCAGTCCATCCCCCCTACCGTGCGGGACGGTTGACGCTTCGTAGCTGACCGACGACCTGAGTCACCAACCAGCCTACCCGCAAGTAGGCTGGTTTTTTGTTCCCCCAAGAGACCAGGAGAGACCCATGACCAGTCCAACCAGCCCGATTCGCGTCCGAATCGCGCCGAGTCCAACGGGGCACTGCCACGTAGGCACAGCGCGAAGCGCCCTGTACAATCTGCTCTTCGCACGGCAGCACCAGGGACGGTTCATCCTCAGGATCGACGACACCGACCGCCGGCGGTCCACCGCTCGATCTGAGCAGGGCATCCTGGAAGGGCTGCAGTGGTTAGGACTCCAGTGGGACGAGGGGCCGGACATCGGCGGACCTTACGGCCCCTACCGGCAGTCGGAGAGGTTGGAGTTGTACAGTGAACATGCGCAGCGGCTCCTCGACAGCGGGCGGGCCTACCGCTGTTTCTGCACGCCGGACGAGCTCGCAGCTCAGCGCGGGGCCGCCCTGGCCGAGGGCCACCCGCCGAGGTATGACGGACGCTGCGCGTCGCTCACATCCTCCGAAGTGCAGACTCGCTTGCGAGCAGGCCGGCCGAACGTTCTGCGGCTGCGACTCACGCCCAAGCCTATGGTGCTGGAGGACCTCGTGCAAGGCCGCGTCGAGCAGGACGCGGCGCTGATCGGCGATCCCGTGATAGTGAAATCCGATAAGATGCCGACCTATCACTTCGCAACAGTCATTGATGAGCATCTGATGGAGATATCGCACGTCATCCGCGGGGCTGAGCATCTCAATAACACGTTTCCCCAGTTGCAGATCTACGAAGCACTGGGCTTCGATCCGCCGGCCTTCGCCCACGTCGGCCTGTTGCTCAACCCCGATCGGTCGAAAATCAGCAAGCGCACCGGCGCCGTCTACATCGGGGAATTCCAGGAGATGGGATATCTGCCGGAGGCTATGCTCAACCACCTCGCGCTCAGCGGCTGGAGTCCGGGCACAGACCGGGAGATTCTGTCCCTTGACGACTTGCTGGCGTCGTTCTCGCTGGGCCGCTGCAGTCCGTCCAATGCCATCTTTGACCGGGACAAGCTCCTGTGGATGAACGGATACTATATCCGACATCTCCCGGTACCCGATCTGACGCGGCGAGTCCTGCCGCTCGTTAGTGCTGCAGAGCCTATCTCGGTGATGGACCGGTCCGCCCGGGAGACGGAGCGCACGGAAAGTATCGTGGCGTTGGTCCGAGAACGCATGAAGACGCTCAACGAAGCACCCGACCTGCTCTCCTTCTTCTTCTATGACCCGGACCCTGAGAGGCTGTCTGGAGTTACTGGGCCAGAATCGCTTCACACGGCGTCATACGTGGACGGTGCTGCAGAGAGCGCTTGCCACGGCCGCCGGGGCACTCGCAAGGTTGCATGCTGACGAATGGACTTCGGAGGGCCTCGCGACCGTGCTCGATGCCCAGGTCCAGGCTCTCGGATGGAAGCGCGGGGAGCTCTACATGGCGCTACGGATTGCCATCTCAGGGCGCCAAGCTACGCCATCACTCTATGAGACACTCGAGGCGATCGGGCGCGAGGCTGCCCTCCGGCGCCTCAACGCTGTCATTGGATGACCATCAGGCGCCCGCTTCCTGCCCTCTCGCACCCGGCCTGTCGCAACTCCCGCCCGGCTTGCACGACGACCGGGACGTGATACTGTGGGCCGAGGATATGCTCTCACACAGACGTGGACAAAGGAGCCTTGGTGCGCTTCTTGCAGTTCTTCGACCGTCCCTTTCTTGTCATCCACGCGGAACGTTTCACAGATGCCATTCGAGTCACAGATCACGGATCCCGAAGTGCTCGCGTTTCCTCCTCGCCTGGGCGCGATCGACCAGTGGACGGACTCGACAGATGTGTTGAACTACCTCGATCGTCTGGACCGTCTCAGATGGGCGTACCGCGACGAGCCGCAGGCTCAGCCCGCCCCTTGACCTTGCCCTCCCGCGAAATCTGGTATAGTGTGCTCCATGCGTAAGATACACTACATCGTAGTCATCGTGGCGCTATCTCTTGTAGGAACCGCTCTGTTAGCCATCCCCACTGTCGTGCGGGCCCTTCCGGGCCGCTACGCCAGTCTGCTTCCGGCACAACTCCAGGAGCTACGTCACAGTAACCACCCCTTGACGCTTCCCACGCCGCTCGGTGCGGCGGTTGCGCCTCCAGCGGCAATGGCGGCATCGGCGACGGACCCACCACCGACATCCCTACCGACCCCCACCCTGACCCCGCCGCCCACCAGCACGCCCCAACCCTCGATCACGCCCCTACCCACCGAGACACCCACCCCAACGCCCACCATCACTCCCACGCCGCCGGCACAGGTGCTGCTTGAGGGCATCCGCCACGAGCGACAGGGCTGGAACAACTGCGGTCCGACCACTCTGGGGATGGCAATGTCGTATTGGGGTCTCGACGACCGGCAGTCCGATATCGCCCCGGTGCTGAAGCCCGATCCCGAGGACAAGCACGTCGGCATCGAACAGATGGCAGCGTATGCCGAGGACCGCGGGCTGAAGGCCATTGTCCGCGCCGGAGGTACGCTTGACGGGGTCAAGGCGCTCCTGCGAGCCGGCTATCCCGTGATCGTGGAGACGTGGTATGTCCGCGATGCACGCGACCAACTCGGCCACTTCAGGCTGGTCATCGGATACGACGACACGACCCAAGAGCTCAACCTGTACGACTCGCTCTACGATCCGCCCACCTATATGTCCTACGCAGAGTTCGGCGAACTCTGGCGTGTCTTTGATTGGACCTATCTCGTAGTCGCGTCACCCGATCGCTGGGACGAGCTGACAACACTCATCGGCCCGGATATGGATGACACGTCGATGTACGAGCAAGCGCTGGCACGTGCGCAGGCGGAGATCGGCACGCCGCCTGACGCGTGCTTCGCCTACGCGACGTGCGGTTCGGATTGGGTGACGTACGGCTGGTTCACGGTAGGCACCAACCTGACCGCTCTTGGGCGCTACGACGAGGCTGCTGTGGCCTATGACACCACGCGGGAACTTGGTCTCTACTATCGAATGCTCTGGTATCAGTTCGGACCCTACGAGACCTACTATCAGATAGGACGCTATGACGACGTCGTCGACCTGGCAAATGCTACGCTGGCCACGGCGAGCGACCTGGAGGAGTCCTATCTGTGGCGCGCAAAGGCGCGCATCGCCCAGGGTGACCTGACGAGCGCCGAAGCTGACCTAAATGCCGCACTCAAGTACCACGAGGGCTGGCAGCCTGCGCTCGACGTCCTCGCTGAGATCGGGCAGTAGACAGGGACATCGCGAAGAATACCGTGTCACAGACACCGTCGCGCGCGCTGAATGGCCAGGTAGCACGCTCCGCCACGCTGGTCGCTGCCTTCTTTGCGATCGACAAGCTCCTGGGGATTGTGCGCGATGCCGCCGTCGGCCGGGCGTTCGGCACCTCGGCGGCCCTGGACGCCTACTACGCCGCCTTTGAGCTGCCGGACGCGCTTTTCAACGTCGTCGCCGGACTCGCGATGGCGACGGCGCTCATCCCTGTGCTGTCGGCCTACATCGAGCGCGGCGACCGTGGGCGTGACGACCCTGAGGGCGCCTGGTCCCTGGCGTCCGTCGTCATCAACTGGGCACTGATCATCGTGTCGGGGATCAGTGCGGCGGCGGCGATCTTCGCGCCCTACGTGATCCGCGCAGTTGCGCCCGGATTCGATGCCGTGCGCGCCGATCTCGCCACACACCTCATGCGGCTCGTCCTCCTTCAGACGGTCATCTCATCGGTCAGCGGGATCGTCATGAGCACACTCCAGGCACACCGGCACTTTCTGCTGCCGGCGATGGCCCCGCTCTCGTACACGATGGGACGCATCGTCGGGGCGCTCTTTCTCGCACCCACCATGGGGGTATACGGTCTGGCGTGGGGCGGGCTCGCCGGCACCGTTGGCCACTTCCTGATCCTTGTCCCGGGTCTCATACGTTATCACGCACGTTGGTATCCCAGGCTGCGCCACCCGGACCTGCGGGAGGTACTTCGCCTGATGGGACCACGCGTCATGGGACTGGCCGTCACCTATCTCAACTTTGTGCTGCCCACATTCCTAGGGTCCAGGCTCGCGGCGGGCGCGATCTCCAGCTATGAGTATGGCTGGCGCCTCATGCAGTTCCCCGAGACCATCATCGGCACGGCGCTGGGCCTCACCGTCTTCCCCACCCTCTCGCAGCGCGCCAATGCCGGCGACCGTGAGGGACTCCGCGCCACGGCGGCCTGGGCGCTGCGGCTTGTGCTCGCGTTGGCGATACCTGCTGCCGTCGGGCTCGTCGTTTTGGGCCGACCCTTGACCGCGATCTTCCTGCAGCGTGGTGCATTCGACGCAGCGGCGACGGAGAGAGTCTATCGCGGGCTGCAGGCCTTCGCGATTGGATTGGTGGCTCACAGTGCGCTGGAGGTCACCAGCCGGCTCTTCTACGCCCAACGTGATATGTGGACGCCGTTCTGGGCCGCCACGGCCGGGTTCATCACCAACCTGGCAGTCGGATGGGCCCTGCTGGTCCCGATGGCGCACGTGGGTATGGCGCTGGGCAACTCGCTCGGCGTCGCCCTCCAGGTCATCATCCTGTTGGCCATCGCGCGTAGGCGCCTCGGGGGTGTCGAGGGCGGCGCGCTGGGCTTGTCTCTGCTGCGCACCGGGCTTGTCACGGCGGTGATGGGGCTGGCGGTGCTTGGGTTCAGCCGCCTCACGTCAGGTGCGGGGCTTCTTGTCGCGAGTGTCGGCGGCCTTGCCGTCGGCGCCACTGCCTTTCTAATTGCCGCTTATGCATTCGGCAGCCGGGAGCTCACTGAGCTCCCGCAGCAGCTGCTGAGTCGATAGCGTAATCCCATAGTTCGGAGTGATTATCCGTGAATAGCGACGCGTCTGAAGGACAGCCTGCCGAGCGTGAGAAGCTTATCCCGCTCAATACGGCCTTTGCCTTGGCCGGCAGGCTAACAACCAGAATATCGTGTGTCCTGACCTCACTGCGGAACACGTTAGCACAGCGACCGCGGCTCAACGCCATCCTTGGCAGGTACAGTGCCCATTTGGCCATCGTTACACTGGCCCTGGCGGTGGGCGTCGTGAAAAACCTGCAGCCTCTGGCCACACTGGCGCTCGAACCACCCGAGGCTCGTGTCGCACCGGCGGGAATGACGTCTGAGCAGACACCCCTCCCGACGGCCAACAGCAATGAGGTCGGCTACGAATCGCCGCGGGCGGTCTCCGGGCAGCTCGCATCGGGCATCACCCGTCAGGCCAAGCCTGACACGACGGTGCCGAAGCGGCCGCGCCTTGACGTGATCACGTACGTGGTGCAAGAAGGGGACACCGTTTTCGGCATAGCCGAGCAGTTCGAGCTCTCCCCCTACACTATCGTCTGGTCCAACATGGAGGTGCTCCAGGGCGCGCCATGGCTGCTTCAACCCGGCCTGCCCTTGCAGATCCCACCGGTCGATGCGGTCTACCACACCGTCCAGGCCGGCGAAACGCCCGCCGACATTGCCCAAACCTATGAAGTGGACACGTCTGCCTTGTACAATACGTGGAACACCGTCGAGCCAGGCCAGCTACTTGCCGAAGGCACGATGCTGCTGATCCCCGGCGGCATCGGTCCCGACTTCGATTGGGAGCCGCCACTGCCGCCGACCCCGGTCCCGTCGCTCAGCACGGGAGCCGCCCGGCCGCCTTCGGAGCCGGTGTCGCCGCCCGCGAACGCCATCGCCAACGGATACTTCATCCTCCCTACGGGATCCTACGAAGTCTCGGGCTACACCTTCCACGGCCCCCGCAACCCAACTCACATCGGCCTCGACTACCGCTGTCACTTGAACGACCCCATCTACGCCGCAGATGGCGGCACGGTGATCACCGCCGGATGGAACGGTGGCTACGGCAATTTGGTGCGGGTGGATCATGGCAACGGGTTCATCACGTACTACGGGCACTTCAACAGCTACGCCGTAGCCCTCGGACAGGCTGTGGCACAGGGCCAACTCCTAGGCTACTGTGGCACCACCGGCAACTCGACAGGCCCACACCTGCACTTCGAGATTCGCTACAACGGCGTCCCGCAGGATCCCGTGGTCTACCAGCCCTAGTGAAGGAGGACCGCCGTGTCCGAAACCGTCCGCAGAATGCTGGTCTATGGCATTGCCGCCATCCGTGCGGGGGAGTTACATGAGGGACGCAGTTATCTCGAACGCGCACTGACCCTGGATGGCGATTACGGTCAGATCGCCCAGGCCCACCTGTGGCTGAGCCGTATCACCGAGGACCCTGAGGAGAAACGGGATCACCTCGAGTCGGTGCTGGCGATCGATCCAACCGACGCGGAGGCTCACCGCGAGTTCGCCATCCTGGACGGTCGGTTGGATCCCGGACAGATCGTGGATCCCAACGCGCCGGTTGCGCCGCCCGCAGGCGGGACGGCGCCTGCAGACCCCAGGCCCGTAGAAGCGACACGCATGATCTGTCCTCAGTGCGCGGGACAGATGCGCTTCGAGCCCGCGAAGGCCGTGGTCGAGTGCGCCTACTGCGGCTATCGTGCACCGGCCCTGTCGGCCCTTCGAGGTGCCGGACAGATCGACGAGGATGACTTTGTGGTCGCCAACGCCACCACGATAGGCCACGCGCTTCCAGCCGGGACGCGCGTCTATCGCTGCCAGGGATGCCAGGCCACGCTCGTGGCCAAGCTCGAACTCTCAGCGCGTTGCCCTTACTGCGGATCGAGCCACATCGTCGAGGTCGATTCGCCGGCGATGGTCCAACCTGAAGGCCTGATCCCGTTCGCGGTCGAGGCCACACAGGCGCAGCGCGCGTTCCGTACCTGGCTCGATCACAAGGCGGGAGACCGGCAGGTGCAGCCTGACCAGGGCGCGAGGGCTCTACCTGCCGATGTGGACGTTTGACCTGATGGGCAACCTTGGCTGGCGTGGCATCGAGGCCGACGACCACGACGACTTCGGAAGCCTGATCTCCGCCTTTGGCGGCCCGCAAGCACGCCAGCCGCGCCAACTTGCCGGCGGTTCGGCTGTTCGCGAGGGCGACCACTACGTGCTGGTCGGCGACGTCGTCGTGCCCGCGACCCATAGGGTCCCCTATGCCTTGCACGAGATCTTTGAGCGCTTCGACCTGAGCGCGGCGGTTCCCTACGACCCCGCCTACTTGGCCGACTGGCCCGCAGAGATCCACGAAATCACCGTGTCCGATGCCTCGCTGGTCGCCCGCCGCCGCGTACTCGATCACGCGCGCTCCGACGTCGAACGTCAGGCGGAGAGCGAGGTGGGCAAGTTACAGGACTTGAAGATCTTCTCGCGCAGCCTCTCCGTCCAGACCTACAAGCTGCTGCTGGTGCCCATATGGATTGCCAACTACCGGTATGACGGCATCACCTATACCGTGGCCATCAGTGGTCAGACGGCCGAAGTTCACGCTGAAGAGCCGCCAGGCTTCGTCAGGAGGTTCCTGAACAGCGTGCTGGGCACGGGCGACTGACTGACCCCTACACAGAGGCGCAGATCGCTTCGGCGGCCCGGGACCCCGTCAGTCAGCTGCGCCCGCGGGATCGGTGGCGGGCACCTCCAGCTTCGACGTGCAATTCGGGCACCGCGTGGCGGCAACCGGGATATCCGTGAAGCAATAGGAGCACTTCTTCGTCGTCGGTGCCGCCGCAGCTTCCGGTTTCCGCGAGAGCTTGTTCACCTGTTGGACTATCAGGAAGATGGCGAAGGCGATGATCAGGAAATTGATGATCGTGTTGATGAAGAGGCCGTAGTTGATGGTGGCGGCACCCGCTTGCTGGGCAGCATCCAGGGTCGGATACGACTGGCCCGACAGATTGATGTAGAGACTCGAAAAGTCCACCTTGCCGAGGAGCAGACCGATCGGCGGCATGATGATATCCTTCACGAGTGACTGGACGATGGCGCCGAACGCGCTGCCTATGACGATGCCGATTGCCAGGTCCATGACGTTGCCACGAGCTACGAACTTCTTGAACTCCTGCCACATACCTCTCCCTCCCTCGACTAAGACCACGCTGTTAGCCAAATGGCGACGAGGTCAGTGTAGCACGGAACGCAGCCGTCGCCACAACGTCACAAGCGCCCCGGGTTTCCCCGGAGCGCTTGTGTCCAACAGAGGTACGAGATGGACTACGACGTCGGCCGGGCCGAAAGCTGGGCCTGAAGCGTCATCGACGATCCGTTCCGCAGGATATGCAGCGTGACAGTCTGCCCAGGCTGTGCTGCCGCCACAAGCCCCTGAAGCTGCGTGTAATCGGTGACTGTCGTGCTATCCCAGCCGACGATCACGTCCCCCCCAATCCTTACGCTCTGCCCACCGATGGTGGTCGTCGTACCACCCCCCTGCAGCCCGGCCTGGTCTGCCGGGCTGCCGGCCACGATATCGTTCACCAGAACCCCCTGCTGATTCTGGGGCAACCCCATCGCGGTCGCGATATCGGCAGAGAGCGTCGTCCCGGTGATGCCGAGCCAGGCGCTCTGATTCGTCTCACCCTGCGTTGTCTGCGGGGCGGTGGCCACCTGCGCTCCGGGCCGCGCCTGGAGCGTGACGTCAATCTGCTGGCTCTGACCGTTCCTCAGTACGGTCAACGTCACCTGCTGGCCCACCTGAGTGCTGTCCCAGAGATAGGCGACCAGGTCCTCGAAGGTCTTCAAGTTGTGGCCGTCGATCGCGACGATCACGTCACCTCCGACCTGAACCTGCTGTCCATCGATGGTAGCCGTGTTCGTGCTGCCAAGTAGGCCACCCAGAGCGGCTGGGCCACCCGCCGCCACGTCCGCCACCAGCACACCGTGCTGATTGGGATCAAGGTTCATCGCGGTGGCGAGCTGTGTGTCAAGTGTCGCGCCACTGATTCCCAGATAAGGCACGGCATAGGATCCCTGGTCGATCAGGCTGGGCACGACCTTCTCGACGATCGCCGACGGGATCACGAAACCGACCCCCGCCGAAGCCCCGGACGCTGACTCGATGGCTGCA
The DNA here is from genome assembly GCA_963751345.1 of uncultured Chloroflexia bacterium. GTDB lineage: Bacteria > Chloroflexota > Anaerolineae > B4-G1 > SLSP01 > PWVB01. The sequence continues at coordinate 45,832 of CAVVUS010000044.1, read as the reverse complement.
GTCACGCCCACGACCTCGCCTTGGTCATTGAGCAGGACGCCACCGGAGTTGCCGGGATTGATCGGCGCATCCGTCTGGATAACATCCGGAATGCTGTACGTCGGGCCGGCGCTGTTCGACGACGACTGCACGGGCAGCGAGCGTCCAAGCCCACTGATGAATCCCACGGTCATCGTGCTCTCCAGGCCGTAAGGATTGCCGATGGCAATCGCTACCTCGCCAACCTTGACCGCCGTGGAGTCTCCCATCGTCACGGGGTGAAGCAGGCTGGATGACACGTCGACCTTGATGACGGCGAGATCGCTGTCAGGGTTCGTGCCAACGACGGTCGCCGGCACCGTCGTGCCGTCGGAGAATGTCACCATGATCTGGTCTGCACCATTGACAACGTGGTTGTTGGTCACGATGTCACCGGACATATCCCAGACAAAACCCGATCCGGAGCCATACTGGTACTGGGGAGTTCCATTGGGGCTCTGGGGTGTGCTGAAGGGGAAGCCCGGGAGATTCTGCGCCGCCGTCCCTGCCTGCCGCACCTCAATGTAGACGACCGAAGGGCTTACGTTTGTATAGACCTGCTCCAGCGCGCTCTCCAGGCCTGCGATGACGCCCGAACTAATCGTCTGCGCCGATCCCGAGGCCGGCGCCGATGCGGCAGGTGCGTTCTGTGCAGTCTGAGCCGTCTGCTGATTCGCCGAGACAACCTGGGCAGCCAGCGGGCTGGCAGCTCCACAGCCGGTCAATGCGGTCACGGCAAAAGCCACGACCAACGATATCCACGCCAAAGGTCTTTTCCTCACCATCTCGTTCCTCCTGTATTCCTATGGGTTCCTTGCGGACCCGTGATGACCCACTTTCAGTGTTGTCATCAGCGTAACACAGGAGGAGCGCGATGTCCTTAAGAGGAGTGACAGGATACCTTAAGAGGACCTTAAGCCTCCGCGAGGCTCGATGAGGGTGGTTGAGCAGGAACCGAGGTGGCAGGGCTCTCCAATTCACCAACCTCGGCGAGGGCGCAGGCAGCCAGATCGTGAAGGCGCTCCCCAACCCTACATCGCTCTCGACCGTAATGCGACCATCGTGCGCGCTGACCACATCACGCGCAATGCTCAGGCCAAGCCCCATGCCCTGTGGGAACCGGCGTCCCGTCGCGCCTCGGTAGAACGGGACGAAGATACGACCAAGCTCTTCAGACGGGATGCCTGGCCCGGTGTCGCGGACGCTGACCCAAACCTCGTCACCCTCCATACCTGCGGAAACCGCGACCTCGCCGCCAGACGGCGTGAACTTGATGGCGTTGCTAAGGATGTTCCCCAGCGCCGACGCGAGCCGATCCCCATCGATCCGCACCTCAGGAAGGTCGGGCGAAAGCGCCACCTGCCAGGTCAGACCGTTGTTCTGGGCGGACTCGCGCCAGGGCACAATGGCCTGGGCAAGCCAGACCCGCAGATCGACAGGTCTGCGCTCGAGCTCCAATGGGCCTATCGTACGATCGTAGAGGTGGGTCAGATCGTCCAGCACGTGCCGCATCTGGGCGACCTCGACCTCCATGCCCGCGACGAGTTCGCGACGAAGATCCGGGTCCTCGTCGGCACCGCCACGAAGCGCCTGCGCCGCGGAGAGCAACGCGCCCAGCGGGCGGCCGATCTCGTGCACGAGGTTGGCCAGCAGTCGCCGGCGCGCCTTCTCTAGGCTCCGCAGTTGACCCGTCAGCGTATTGAAGGCGCGAAGGAGCAGCCGGATCTCCTGTGGTCCCTGTTCCGGAAGCTGCGTGAGTGGCTCTCCGCCCGACATCTTCGTGATCGCCTGGGTGGCCTGCGCCAGGGGACGCTCCAGGCTCAGAGCCAGGAACCAACCAATCCCGACGCCTACGAGCAGTCCGGCAGCGAGGACCCCGATGATGAGCGCGCGCGTCCTCGGGAACCGCGCGTACACGCTCGACAGCGGATCCGTCAACCGGATCACGCCTGCGATCCGACCGTTGACGAATACCGGAACCAATACCTCGGCCGCGCCCGTACCGGGCTGCTCGCCGTAGTTCACGCGGACGATCTGCCCGGTAGCCAAGGCTTCCGACAGACCGGTAAGCTGCAATTGTTGACCCACGAGCGCCTGTTCGGCTGGGTCGGTCGTCGCCAGGAGGGTGCCCGACGGATCCACCAGGGCTACCTGCGCCGTCAGACGCTCGCCGACCAGGGCCGTGAACGCCCGGGCCTCGTTCTGATCGAACCACACCTGCGGATACGCCACCGCAGCAGCAGCAACCAAACCGGCCTGGCGCTCCAGGTCATTGGAAAGACTCGCCAGCAGCACTTGGGTCCCCAGCAAATACGTCAGCGCGATGCCGACGATCGGGATCACGACCAATATCGGCACGATATGGCTAAGCACGGACCGTGCCCGCAGCGACCGCAGCCACCCGCCCCTAGGCTTCATATGGTACCAGCTTGTAGCCCACACCCCGAACCGTGAGAATACGGCGGGGCGCACTCGGCTCCGGTTCGAGTTTCTCCCGCAGCCAACGGACGTGCACGTAGACCACCTGTGGCTCACCGGCGTATTCGGCCCCCCACACCCGCGCAAGCAATCCGTCGACGGAAACCGGTCGACCCGCCTCCTGGGCCAGTGCATAGAGCAGATCGAACTCGCGGGGTGAGAGGTCCACATACGTGCCGTTCACCGCAACCGTATGGGCCGCAGGGTTGATGGTCAGGTCGCCCACCGTGAGGGGCTCCACCTGGATGCCCACATCGCCATCCACCCCACTCCTGCGAAGGACAGCCTTGATACGTGCGAGCAGCACGTCAGCATCGAAGGGTTTGGTCACATAGTCGTCGCCACCCAGCTCCAGGCCGAGGACTTGATCCAGTTCGCGCCGCCGTGCAGAGAGGAAGATCACGGGGACGTCCCCGTACTGACGGAGGCGACGCAAGGCGTCGAGACCATCCATGCCGGGAAGTCCGATATCGAGGAGGACCAAATCCGGTGGGTCGAGCTGCGACGTCGCCAAGGCATCCTCGGCTGATCTCGCTGTACTGACGCGATATCCGGCCTTGTCCAGGTTGAAGGCCAGGCTGCGGCGCAGGAGGGCATCGTCATCGACGACTAGAATGTGCCTGGCCATCCGGCAACCTCCGAAGCGCTCGCGGCGCTAGACCGACATAGTGGGAACGACAACCTTCTCTGCCTCCAACAGGAATTATAGAGTCGGAGATACGTCCGTCAACCCCTAAGTGCGACGGCGAGGCACCGCGAGACGCTCGTTGTTCCGCCGGCAGGTCGTCACTTGTGCCCGGCGACCATCGAGTATATCCTGGGGACCACAGGGTTCGTGAAGCCACAATCGTGATTGGGAGGGCTATATGGCACTCAAAGACAAGAAGCTGCCGCCGGACGTCGCGCCGGATGCCACCATCGCAGCGGCCATCCACGACGCTCTGACAGAGGAGAAACTTGGCTGCGCGGACGCATTCGCCGTAGCGCAGGCCCTCGGCGTCAAGCCTTCAGCCGTCGGACAGACAGCCGATCTGATGAGGGTCAGGTTCACTCGGTGCCAGTTGGGGCTCTTCGGCTATCCGGGGAAACACGGCTGGCAGGCCAGCGGCGTCGAGGCGCTTGACACACCCGACGGCCTGGAGGCCGCCATAGTGGCGGCCAGCAGATCGGAAGGGCATCTCGCCTGCGCTGAGGCGTGGCGCCTCGCGAGCGAGTTTGGCATTTCGCGCATGCAGATCGGCTGGGTGGCGGAACGACTCAGCGTAAAGATCGCAAGTTGCCAGATCGGTGCTTTCTAGTCGCACTCGTAAGGAGGTGAAGCGATGGCCGTGAGAAAAGTGAAACCCGTCCCGACGGACATTGAGATCGCGCAGGCGGCGGATATTCGTCCGATCCGCGAGGTCGCGGCGTCGATCGGCCTTGCCGAGAGCGACCTGGAGCTCTATGGGAACTACAAGGCCAAAGTGCATCTCGACGTCCGGGACAAACTCAAGAGCCGTCCCACTGCGAAGTACATCGATGTAACCGCCATCACGCCAACGCCCCTGGGTGAGGGCAAGACCACGACCACGGTCGGCCTGACCGAGGCCCTGGGATACCTCGGATATAAAGCGATGGCCGCCATCCGCCAGCCTTCGATGGGACCGACGTTTGGCATCAAGGGCGGGGCGGCGGGCGGCGGGTATAGCCAAATCGTGCCGATGCAGGACTTCAATCTACACTTGACGGGTGATATCCACGCGATCGGCGTGGCGCACAACCTCTGTGCGGCGGCGATTGATGCGCGTATCTACCACGAAGGGCGCTGGAGTGACAGCTTCTTCGAGAAGCAGGGACTTCACAAGCTCCACATCGACCCCTACTCGGTGACCTGGAATCGCGTGGTCGATATGAATGATCGAGCAGTCCGGAGCATCATCGTCGGCCTCGGCGACAAGGCTGACGGTCCGGTACGCCAGACCGGCTTCGATATCAGTGTGGCCAGCGAGTTGATGGCTATCCTGGCGCTCACGACGAGCTTGGAGGATATGCGGGAGCGAATCGGCCGGATCGTGATCGGCACTGACGACGCGGTCAGGAACCCGAAGCCGATCACAACGGAGGATCTCGGCACAGCCGGCGCGATGACGGTGCTGATGATGGACGCTATCATGCCAAACCTGCTGCAGACACTCGAAGAACAGCCTGCCTTTGTGCACGCCGGGCCCTTCGCGAACATCGCTCACGGCAACTCGTCGGTCATCGCTGACCAGCTCGGCGTGAAACTGGCCGACTTCCTTGTCACTGAATCGGGCTTCGGCGCAGACATCGGCATGGAGAAGTTCTTCGACATCAAGTGCCGCGCGTCCGGGCTCCTTCCGAGCGCAGTCGTCCTGGTGGCGACCGTCCGTGCGCTCAAGATGCACGGCGGCGGGCCACGGGTGATACCCGGACGCGACCTCGACAGGGCGTACACGGAAGAGCACCTCGACCTGCTGAGGGCGGGCACACCCAACCTCAAGGCACACATCGCCATCGCCCGGAAGTTCGGAATCCCCGTCGTGGTCGCCATCAACGCCTTCCCCACCGACACACCGGCTGAATGGGCCGTCATCCACGACGCAGCAATGGAGGCCGGTGCCTTCGAGGCAGTCGTAGCCCACCATTGGGCCGACGGCGGTGAGGGAGCTGCCGAGTTGGCCCAGGCTGTCGTCCGCGCAACCGAGGAACCCGCTGACTTCAGGTTTCTCTACGACCTGAATCTCCCCATCAAGGACAAGATCGACAAGCTGGCGAGTGAGGTCTACGGTGCCGACGGTGTGGACTACAGCCCCGAGGCAGAGGCCAAGATCCAGCTCTACACCGACCTGGGCTATGACAAAATGCCCATTTGTATGGCCAAGACACACCTCTCGCTGAGCCACGACCCGGCCCTGAAAGGCGTTCCGAAAGGCTACACTTTCCCGATCCGCGATATCCGGGCCAGCGTCGGCGCCGGCTTTCTCTATCCGTTGGCCGGTGACATCCGCACGATGCCGGGGTTGCCCAGCTCGCCGAACTTCCTCAACATCGATATCAAGGACGGAAGGATTGTCGGCCTTTCGTGACCGCCATGCGCCACGGTGGCCGATAGCCAGAAACCGAGTTATCACAGCGAAGGAGGAACCATGACAGGACAGCTAATCGACGGGACGGCAATCGCAAAGACCATCCAGGGGGAAATCACCGACGAGGTCGCCCGGCTCAAGGCCGAGCGCGGCCTCGTGCCCGGACTGGCGACGGTGCTCGTGGGCGACGATCCTGGTTCCCAAACCTACGTGCGCATGAAGCGGCGCCGGTGTGCCGAGGTGGGGATACACTCGGTCGGCATCGAGCTGGCCAAGGACGCATCCCAGGATGAGGTGGAAAGCGTAGTGCGCGATCTTGATGCCGATGCGGACATACACGGGATCCTCGTCCAGCTTCCCATGCCCGCCCATCTCGATGAGGAGAGCATCCTCAGTGCTATCGATCTGAAGAAGGACGTGGACGGCTTCCATCCCATCAATATCGGGCGGCTGGCGATGAAAGGACGCGATCCCCTCTTCGCCCCGGCCACTCCATCGGGCATTATCGAGCTGCTGGATCGGATCGGGGTAGAGATCGAAGGCAAAGAAGCCGTCGTCCTGGGGCGCAGCAATATCGTTGGACTCCCGGTCTCTATGCTCCTGCTCAAGAGAAACGCCACCCTGACGATCTGCCACTCGCGCACCCGCGATCTGCCCTCCGTGGTCAAACGAGCCGACATTCTGGTGGCAGCCGTGGGGCGGGCCCAGATGGTGAAGGCAGACTGGGTCAAGCCAGGTGCGGTCGTGATCGATGTCGGCATCAACCGCGTCGACGATCCATCGGCAAAGCGCGGCTACCGGCTGGTGGGCGACGTCGATTTTGACCAGGTCAAGGAGGTCGCGAGCTGGATCACCCCCGTGCCACGCGGTGTTGGCCCCATGACCATCGCTATGCTGCTTCAGAACACGCTGACGGCTGCCAAGCGTATCGCTGGGCTGACATAGTCCATTGACGGGCCGTGGGCTTGTGTTCCTGAGCATCTTCAATCCGATCATCCCGCTGAGATTCGTCGCCTGCTATGCCGTCCAGGTCATGCAGGACACGATCGCTGGCGAGAGCCCGCGGTTGGGAGACCGGCGCGACTTCAGGGAAGCTGGGCAATGGGGTCTAGCGCGGTGGAACCTGCGGCACATTTCAACCGTATGGCGATGTTCGCCGGGCTGATCTGGGCCATCATCCTCCATATGCTTGGGCGCATTGCCCTGAGCTTTCTCAGCCTGTCAGCAGGCCAGCCCGCCCGACAAGCCCTTTCTGGGGCGCTGTTCTTCACGGCTTTCCTGGCTTATCCTGTGGCTCTCACCGCGGTTATGCAGGAGCGTACCCCCGTATGGTGGAATGCCACCACCCACGCGACCGCCGGCAGCGGGCTCGCGTTCATCGGTATCTTCCTGCTCAGTGCCCTCACATCAGGACTGTGGATCGAGACGGCTCTGTCCGCCCTGGCGCTGTGGCTGTTGCTTCAGGTCTTCTTGCCGTGGCTTCGGTCTTACAAGCTCTTGAGAAACGAGCGTGGCAAGCGCAAGGCAGTCTGGAAGCAGCTCGACGCGTTGCAGTTGGGCCAGCTTCTCTTTCTCCGAATCCCGCGGTTGCGCTAGGCCGTCGGAGCGTCGACGCCAAGTCGATTACCAACCTCCACGAGTTGGCCGTAGACCTTCTCTGTGAGGGGCACGCCGGCGCGCAGGGAATCCGCCTCGTGCTCGAACTCCTTGAGCCCGGCGAAGTAGACCCGTGAGGCGCCCTCGGCAGGAGGGCTCTCCCTGAGGGAGCGGAGCAGCCGGTCCATATCCTGCCGGAAGCCGTGCGGCTCGCGGAAAGCCTCAATCTTGATCGCGCCAAAGAAGTGACTCACGCGGGCACTGGACCCTCGGGCATCGGCTATGTCAGCGCCGAAGGCACCTCCTGACAGAACGCCGCACAGGATATCCACCATCACGGCTAGGCCGTAGCCTTTGTGGCCACCAAAGGTCTCACCCAAGCCACCCAACGGCAGAATGCCGCCGATCTGATCCGTGAGGTTCTGCAGGATCAGCACCGGATCTGTGCCCGGATGCCCCTCCTCGTCGACAGCCCAGCCCTCCGGCAGCAGCTTCCCACGGCGTTCATACACCTCGATCTTGCCGCGAGGCACCACAGTCGTCGCCATGTCGAGCACGAAGGCACCCTCCTCAGCCGCCGGCGCTGCGAAAGCCATCGGATTAGTGCCAAAGCGCGGCACGCGGCCAAAGGTCGGCACGCCGAGCGCGGCCGTGTTGGTCATCGCAAACCCAATCATGTCGGCCTGCAGGGCCATCATGGCATAGTACCCTGCGATACCGAAGTGGTTCGAGTCCCGCACACAGCCGAAAGCTGCGCCGGACTCCGCCGCCTTTGCGATCACCGCGCGCATCGTCCGCACGCTGACCGGCGCGCCCATCGCGCCGCACGCATCGATCAGCAGCGATGACGGCGTCTCACGAATCGTCTCAGGCGTCGCGTCCGGGCGCATCAGGCCGATCTCGAGGCCGTGCACGTACCGGGGCAGGCGAGCCACACCATGCGAGGGGATGCCGCGGGCATCCGCAGCAACGAGGACCTCGGCTGCCATCGTTGCGTCCGCCTCGGAGAGCGACAACGTCCGAAATACCTCGCGGCAGAAACCCTCCAGAGCCTGTCGATCAACCCGAATTGGGGAATCCGACTGCATGACTGCCTCCTCTTGCTGAGTTTGCCAAACGGACGAGCTATGCCATAATAGCATAATCGGAGTGGTATCCGAATCCACTTTAGCATGAGGAGACAACGATGTTCGTCAAAGACAGGATGACCCAGAATCCGGTGACCGTCTCGCCGGACACCTCCGTATCCGAAGCGCTGAACCTGATGCGGCAAAAGAAGGTGCGGCGCATGCCTGTCGTCGACAAGCGGGGACACCTTGTAGGGATTGTGGCCGAGAAGGACTTGCTCTATGCCTCTCCTTCACCCGCAACCAGCCTCAACGTTTACGAGATCGGCTACCTGCTCTCCAAGCTCAAGGTCAAGGAGATCATGGCCAGGGACGTCGTCACTGTCACCGAGGATGAACCGCTGGAGGAAGCGGCCCGCGTTATGGTGGACAGTGGGGTCAGCGGGCTCCCGGTCGTGCGAGACAGACTCGTCGTGGGCATCATTACCGAGACCGATATCTTCAAGGTTCTCATCGAGATGATGGGCGCGCGCGACGAGGGAATCCGGCTCACTATCCATGTCCACGACGAGCCGGGGACGCTGAGCAAGATCGCGGGCGCGATCGCCGCTATCGGGGGCGATATCGTGGCCCTTGGCACGTTCTACAGTGAGCAACAGAGACACGGCAACCTGGTCATCAAGGTCTGCTGTATTGACAAGGATGCATTGGTCGGGGCAATGGACGGGATCGGCGTTGAAGTCGTCGACGTCCGCGCCTCGTAGTACGCGTCCGGCTCGGCCCACAATACTGACGACGTCGCATGCGAATAGGGCTTGTATCGGACACCCACGACAGCCACGCCAACATCATCCGGGCGCTGGCTCAGCTTCGACTTGACGGGATCTCCACGATTCTGCATGCCGGCGACGTGACAGCCGCCCACACCTTGCGGCTGTTCAAGAGTTTTGATGTCTGGATCGCGCGAGGCAATATGGATCACGATACCGCACTTACCCACGCCGCTCAGCAGCTTTTCGGACCGGGGCGGCTCCGTGACCGGCAGACTCTGAGCCTGGATGGTGTGACCATCGCCGTGGTCCACAACGGTCAGTCGGACGCAGCGCGTGAGCTGGTGACGTCCCGCTCCTACGACTACGTGATCGTGGGACATAGTCATCGGCAGACGGAGCATCTGATTGGCAGGACCCGCGTCATCAACCCCGGCGCCCTGGGCGGCACGCTGTGGCATCGCCCTAGCTTCGCCACCCTCGACCTGACCACCGGTGTTCTGACGCGCCTCGAGATCTAGGCGAGATCGAGAGCCAGATATGCATATCGAGGAAAGCAGGCGAATACTCGGTTCTTCGGGGCTCTTCGAAGGTCTCAGGGACTCCTACATGGACATCATCCTGATGACGTGCGAAGAGATGAGACTGCTCGCAGGCGATTACGTCTTCCACGAAGAGGATCCGGGAGATTCCGTCTACGTGATCGCACAGGGCGTCGTGGAAATCGTCCTGGAACCGCGGAGTGAGGGAGAATCGCCGATTGCCGTCGCCGTGATGGCGCCCACCAGCACCTTTGGCGAGGTGACCCTTGTCGAGCAGGATGGCAGGCGGACGGCATCGGCGAGGTGCAGCACCGATGCACAGCTCATCAGGATCCCGCGGGACCGTCTGTTGCGGGTCTGCAGAGACTACCCGGAGATTGGCTTTCAGGTGATGCAGCGGATCGCGGCGGAGTTGGCAGGCAAGCTCCGTTCCAGCAATCTAAGCATTCGCGAATCCCACCTCTTCTACACTCCTCTCGAAAAGGACGAGGCGCAGGCCTGACCTGAGCGAAGCCAGATGATACGCGAGCCTTTGGGCGGCCCCATTATCCGCGTGACCGGGTTGCACAAGACCTACGGAGATTTGGCAGTGCTCGTGGGCCTCGGCTTTCCCGCCGGTCTGCTCGTCCTCTCCCCGATGGCAGCGGCCTATGTTGCGCTGGGCCTGAATAGCGGCGCCTACCAGGCCGAGTACTTCCGTGGCGCGATCCAGGCGATCGGAAGCGGCCAGACAGTCGCGGCACGCGCCCTCGGCATGACCCGCTATCAGGCGATCGTGAACATCGTCCTGCCCCAGGCCATGCGACTTGTCGTGGCGCCATGGTCCAACGAAGTCGCCTATATGGTGAAATACACGTCCGTCGTCTCCCTGATCGCCGTGTCAGACCTCTTTGGCGAGGCGCGACGGATTATGAGCAGATACTACAACCAGATGGTCATGTTGCCGTTCATAGGGATCATCTACCTCATCATCGTCCTGCTGATGACGTGGGCTATGCACCACGTCGAGAAGCGCGCTCGCATCCCCGGCCTCGAGGTCGGGACCGGCCGCATCTGAAGCCGTTGAACTCCACCAGGATGGGCACCAGATGAACGCGCCGCGACGGCTTCCCTCTCGTCTGATGGCCAATCTCTACTTGGTCATCGGTATTGCTGTGCTGGTCTTCGCCGGCCGCTCTGAGACCGATCCTCTCGCCCGCTATGGCATCGGCATCATCGTGGAGATCTCCCTGGCTGTCACAGCGCTGCTCTTCATGCGTCTGGAGGGGCTCTCGATCCTCCAGACGGCCAGGCTCCACCTACCCGAGCGTCGCACCATCCTTCTGACGCTCGCGGCCTTGCCCGGCCTCTGGATCACGGGCGTGGGACTCAACCTGTTGTCGACCCTGATCCTTGGCTACACGGCGCCCGCGACACCGTCGCAGTTTCCTGCCAACGCCCTCGAAGCCATAGCCCTGGCTCTGACAACCGTGGTCGTGGCACCCATCTGCGAGGAATTGATGTTCCGCGGCTACGTGCAGCGCGCCTACGAGCGCCATCACGCCTGGGTAGGCGTGGTGGTTGGCGGTCTCATCTTCGCCCTCTACCACCTGCGGTTCCAAGGCGTGTTCAGCCTCGTGCCGGTTGCGCTGGCGCTGGGCTTCGTCGCCTGGCGCACGGGGTCGATCTTTCCCGGCATGGCGCTGCACTCAGCCTTCAACGCCATCGCCACCGTGCTGCTGATCGCGACCAGCTTCGCGCCTGCGACGGTGGTGGGCGGACTGACGATAATGGCGCTCTGCCTGGCTGCCCTACTGACGCCACTTTCCTTCGCTGCTCTCTGGCTGCTCTGGAAAACGACGGAGCCTGTACCGACGCCCCCAACCGAGGCGAGAGCGCCGGCCCTCTTCCGATGGGCATGGGCCATTCCCCTGTTAGCACTCGCAGCGGTCTACGCATATGCAGCAGGTTCCGAGGTGTTGGTCAGCCGGTTTCCACAGACCGTGCTCCACGACGACCTCAATCTCGACGTGCCCACCTCGTGGCAACAGCCTGTCCGGTGGACCTACAGCATCCAGGACCCGCTTGGGCGCGAGATCGGCAGGGCACAGTGTGCGCGGGCCGTGCAGGACGAGATGGTCAGCCTGTCCTGCGACGCCGATCACGCAGGCTTCGATCTGACGACGGAGGTCCCGGGACTGTCGCAGCGCCTGCAGGGACTTCCCCTCGGATCGCTCAACCTCCCGTTGTCCCTTCAGGCAGAACCGACAAAGTGGACATTGTCGACACTGTGGACCGAACCGGCCCTCGGCCTATCGGCACTCACGGCCCGCCGGACCACCGAAGGCTCCGACAGCGTCGAGATGACCTATCCTGCCCCGGACGGCTCACCGGACCTGGTCGTGCAGGTCGGTACTCAAGAACCCAGCCTGGTGACCGTGCCGGCGACGCGGACGCTTATGTCGTACGAGTGGGCGTGGCGGGCCGCCGCCCTACCCTTTCAGATCCCCTACGGGGGACCCATCCCCGTCGCCCAGGCAAACGAGCAAGGCGAGGTCCAGGTCGCTGATGGTTTCCTCAGGATCAAGACCGGTGAACCGACCTGGACACCTAACAAGACCTATGTAACATGGAAAGTGGTTCTAGTCTGGGACGATGCAGATGGGCAAAGCCGGGAGCAAACGGCCTGGTATGATGCGCGCATGCCGCATGATCTCGTCCGCTACGATGACGGGACGGTAAGCTACTTGCTGGACAAGATCGAGGCCGGTACCCCTTGAGTGACAAGCGATCGCAATGATCTACTATTCCGAATCTGAAGCCCAGGCGCTGCGCGAGGCCTTCGAGAGCCAGGTCCTCTATTGGCCCAAGGTCACGACGCGCCGGATGTTTGGCTGCCCGGCGTACCTCGTGGACGGTAAGCTCTTCGCCTTCCTCGTCACAGACGGCGTCGTCATTACACAGATACGCAAGCGTGACCGCGAGGATCTGGAAGCGACGTATGAGGCGCAATCCTTCAAAGCCGGGGAACGGGAAATCGAGCGTTGGCTCCAGGTCATGGTCGATGATCTGGAGCGTCTGAAGCGAGTGATGACGATGGTCAGGAAGAGCTACGAATCTGTGCTGCGGTACTGACTCGCCCTGCGCGGGCTATGCCCTGCTGGCTTCCTCACCGGCCCCGCTGCGACGATCGGCGATAGACGCGCCGGACAACAACGGCGGAGCGACAATCGGGAGCGTTAGTGAGAAAGTGCTCCCCTGACCCACCTCACTGTCCACCCAGATCTGGCCTCCGTGGGCTTCGACCGTCAGCTTGCAGAAGGGAAGGCCGAGGCCGGTTCCTCGCCGCCTTCCATGGATGTTCGGTACCTGCTGGAATTTCTCGAACAACTTAGGGCGTGCATCATACGGGATCCCAGGGCCCGTGTCGCAGACGCTGACGATCACAGCCCCCGGTGCAGTGCGCGCATCCTCACGGGCGCACAGCTTGACCTCGCCCCCATTGGGCGTGAACTTCAGTGCGTTGTCCACCAGGTTCGATAGCACACGCAGGATGAGAGAGCCGTCGACGCCAACCGGCGGCAACGCGTCGCCCGCATCGACCGCCAACACAATGTCGTTCGCTGAAGCCATGGGCAGATAGCGCGCGGTCACCTCGCGGAAGAGCTCCTCAATTGAGGTGGACTCAATGCTCATCGGCAGTTGTCCCCGCTCCAACTGGCTGATGTCGAGCAGATCGTCGATGAGCGTCAGAATGCGCTCGCCGCTGCGCTGCGCAATGGCAACCAGGCGATCTACCTGCTCCTGTTCCCGCCGCGTTATGGCCTCGGGAAGCATCGATAGGCTGGCCAGTACCAACGACATCGGAGAGCGCAGGTCGTGCACCAGCATGCCGGTCAGATCCTCCCGTAGATGCTTCAGTTCGAGCTCCTCTGTCAGATCACGGAAGTTCAACAGCCAGCCCGTGATGGAACCTTCGCCGTCACGCACCGGCGTCAGCGTGCGGTTCACGTGCAGGCTCGTGGGCCCAAGAACGATGACCGCTTCGATCTGTTCTACGTCACCCTTGAGCAGATGGGCGCAGTCATCTCGCAGACCGTCGAGTTCGTAGCCAATCCGCGCGATCAATGGATCGCCGCCAGGCTGCAGGGCATCGATGGGGTGGCGCGCGAGGTCTGTCTGGGCAATGCCGACGAGATCGGCCAGCGCCCGATTGACGGCAAGGACCCGCAGCTCAAGGTCCAACAGGATGACGCCATCGTGCGTGGTGCGGAGCACCGAATCGAGCTCCTGCACCCGCCGAGCCAACGCTTCGTCCGTCCGCTCGTACAGACGCGCGTTCTTGACCGCGATCGCGGCCTGAGCGGCAATCGTCTCGAGAATCTCGAGATGCGAACGGTCGAGTTCCTCGGGCGCTTCGAAGGATTGCACTGCCATCATGCCCAGGACCTCGTCACCCGCCGTCATGGGGACACCCAGCCAACAGGTGGCTTCGCGGCCGAGGTGCTCCAGGCCCAACGCAGCAGCACGCTTCGCTACATCCTGGGCAATGAGCAGAGGCTCGCCGACTTCGAGCACATACTCCGTAAGCCCTCGCCTCGCCCTTCGCGCCGTGCCCTGGACACGCTTGCCCTCCTCGATCACCATAGGGAAAGATACCTCGCCCAGCTCAGGATCGTAGAGAGCCACGTAGAACGAGCGCGTGGGCATGAGTTGTGTGACCTGCGCATAGATCGCCGACAGAATCGTCTCCACGTCGAGGCTCACACTCAGGACCTGACCGACGGCCTGCAAGCCGCCGAGTTCTCTCAGGCGCCGCTGAAGACGTTGGCTCGTAACGGCCAGAGAGTGACTGATCAGTGAGGAGGTAATCAAAGCGAATGCGAACAGCACGAAGTAGGGAAGCCCAAGTCCGGTGTAGATCAGCGCGATGAGAGGTGCCCAGATGAGAGGGGCTCCCTCGAAGAGGAGGGCCCGTGGCAGTGATTGCAGGTAGGTCTGCAGGGCGGTCCGGCCACGTGTGGCGAAGTAGACGGTCACTAGCCCGTGATTCACGACGAGATAGGCCACCCCTGACAACAGCAGCGGCCCAACTGCCTGACGGGTGACCTGCATAAGGGGCACATGACCGCCCAACGCCCCAAAGACGGCTGCGCAAGCCAGGATGCCCAGCTCGTGCATCCCAAGGTTCATAGCCGTCACCTCAACCAACGCCCGACCGCGTGGTTCGTGAGAGGCAGGGTTCAGGCGACCGCGCCGGTATCGCACAGCAGCGTAGCCAAGCGAACTCAGCAGGACGGCCCAACCGATGATCGTGGTGCCCGACATAAGGTACGCGCCCGTGACGGTCATCGGCATAAGCGAGACCTCGCCTCCACCGATCGAAATGCTGTAGGTGTCGGCAAAGAGAATCAGAATGCTCAAGCCCAACATCATCGGAATGGCGCTCGGCAGGGCAGGTGCCCGTAGGGTCACCACGAGGAGCGCCGCGATTGCAGCCAGCCCGATGAGCATCGAGAGTCTGTAGCGCAACGTGTGGGTCATGGGCAGAATCCAGGAGTTTGTATGATAGTCCGATTATAGCATAAGCAGCCGAGGGTGCACGATCGGTGGAATGCGCTCGTTGCACCCACAGTCGGCGGAGGACTCGTCGTCCCAGGTACCGATCACCGGGCGTCTGTTACGCCCAAGAGATGCCATGGCAGAGGTGTGGTTGCTACAGCACCACTCGGGACTAGAATGCCCGGAGATTGCCCACTATGATACAGATGCGGTCGAGGCCATTGGTAGCCCGGTCGCCCGATACCCTAAGGAGCAAGTGATGCAGCCAGGAACCACGCCACCACAAACGTTCGTCGTCGATACGTCTGAGAGTCCTTACGCGAAACTACGGCCGGTGCCGCTCACCGCGGTCGACCTGACGGAGGGCTTTTGGCGCTCCCGGCGTGAGCAGACGCGTACGGTAACCCTTCGATCGCAGCTCTGTTACCTGGAGACCACCGGACGGCTGGACAATTTCCGTCGTGCCGCCGGTCACCTCGACGTCGACTTCCAGGGCATCTACTTCAACGACAGCGACGTCTACAAGTGGCTGGAGGCGGCTTCTTGGGCCCTCGCAGATGGCGCGGACGCTGAGCTGAACGATCTGGTCGCCGAGGTCGTCACCGTCATCGAGGAGGCCCAAGGAGCGGATGGCTACCTTGACACGTACTTCACGTTTGAACGCGAGGGCGAGCGATGGACAAACCTACGTGACCTCCACGAACTCTATTGCGCCGGACATCTTTTTCAGGCCGCGGTGGCACATTACCGTGCGACGGGGACCACCCGCCTCCTCGACGTGGCACGGCGCCTCGCCGACCTGATCTGCACGACCTTCGGTCTCGGCAGCGGCCAACGCGCCGGGACATCGGGTCATCCGGAGATCGAGATGGGGCTTGTCGAGCTGTATCGCGCGACCGGTGATTCACGGTATCTTGACCAGGCCCGGTACTTCATCGATGCCCGCGGGCAGGGCGTGGTTGGCGGCAGCCCCTATCATCAGGATCACGTGCCATTCCGCGAGCTCGACCGCCTCACGGGACACGCAGTGCGAGCGCTCTACCTCAGTGCCGGCGCCACAGATGTCGTCGCGGAGACAGGAGATCCCGGCCTCCGGCAAGCGGTCAAGCGCCTATGGGATCATATGGCCATGCGCCAGGTCTACATCACCGGCGGCCTCGGCGCACGACATCAGGGAGAGTCGGTGGGCGCGGACTTCGAACTACCAAACGCGCGCGCCTATGCCGAGACGTGTGCCGGAATCGCCAACGTGATGTGGGCGTGGCGCATGCTGCAGCTAGACGGCGCATCCACCTATATGGATCTGATGGAGCGGGCACTGTACAATGCCGCGTTGCCCGGCCTCTCCCTCGACGGCACAAACTACTTCTACGTCAATCCCCTGGCCACGGATGGTCAGCCTGAACCTGGCGGCAAGGTCACGCAACGGCAGCCCTGGTTTGGGTGTGCCTGCTGCCCGCCGAACATCGCGCGCACCTTGGCTCAGATGCCGGGTTACCTGTACAGTGTCGACGGCGACGCAATCTGGCTCAACACCTATGCACCCAACGAAGCCCTGATCACACTACCTGACGGTCGCACGATCAAGCTCATTCAGCGGACACTCTATCCCTGGAACGGCCAAGTCATCGTGGAGCTGCTCACCGCGGGC
The DNA here is from genome assembly GCA_963751345.1 of uncultured Chloroflexia bacterium. Classification (GTDB taxonomy): domain Bacteria; phylum Chloroflexota; class Anaerolineae; order B4-G1; family SLSP01; genus PWVB01. The sequence goes on along the minus strand of CAVVUS010000044.1, from coordinate 29,083 downwards.
ACATTCTCCATCAACGTGCGAATCCCAGGCTGGTGCGAGGCCGATAGCGAAGCAGAACGACCCAGCGTGAGCGTCAATGGTGGCGCCTGTCCCGGTGACGTCGATCCTGGTCACTATCTGCACATCCATCGGACGTGGGCCGTCGGTGATTCGGTCTGCATCCAGCTTCCGATGCCTGTCCGACGCGTCGAGGCGCACCCGTACGCACTGGAGAACGCCGGACGCATTGCGCTGATGCGCGGTCCCCTACTCTACTGCCTGGAGGCAGCCGATCATCCGGGCGTGGATCTACGCGACGTGGTCCTACCGCCGGAGGCTCAACTCACGACCGCCTTCCGCAAGGATCTGCTGGGTGGCGTGGAGATCATCGAGGGAGAGGGATTGGTTGCCCAGCCGGGCGCAGGGTGGGAGGACGCGCTCTACCGGCGGGCCCAGCCCAAGGCAGAGGCCCTGCAGCCCATCAGGATAACCGCCGTTCCCTATTTCGCCTGGGCCAACCGCGAGGTCGGGGCGATGCAGGTCTGGCTCCGCCAAGCGTAGGACACGATCAGGAGAGCTTCTTCGAAAAGACCATCCGCTGCCGACGAAAACCTTTGGGATTTCCTTGTCGAGCAAGCGCTTGCTGGACTAGGAAAACCCCAAAGGTCTCGGCCCAAGGGTGCGTCAGTCCTCGTGTAGTTCTTCGGACGTGCGGTCAACCTCAAGCGACTCTGAAGTGAGATCGGCCAGTTTCCCCGTGGCGACGAACAGCGTGCGCTCGGCGATATTCGTGGCACGATCAGCGTAGCGCTCCACGGCGTGGGACGCCCAGATCAGATGCGTCGCTCGGCGGATCGTCGTGGGATCCTCCAACATGTAGGTCAGCAGCTCACGGAAGATCTGGTCGTGCAGCGCATCGACGTCGTCATCGCGATCGATAATCCCTCGGGCCTTCTCGGCGTCATTGTTGATGAACGCCCGGACGCCTTCGTGAAGCATTTCGGTCGCGATAGTGGCCATCCGGGGCAGGTCGATGAGCGGCTTGAGCAGCGGCTCGTCAGATATCTTCAGCGTGATCTTTGCGACGCCTGTCGCGTGGTCCCCCATACGTTCCATCTCCACCGCGACGTGAACAACGCCCATGATCGTGCGCAAGTCCGTGGCGACAGGCTGCTGGGTCGCAATCGTATTGACGCAGAACTGCTCGATGTCGTAGCGCAGTTGGTTCACGACGGCGTCATCGCGTATGACGGCTTGCGCCAGCTCGTCATCCCGCTTCTTCAGCGATTCCATCGCCCTCCGCAGCGATTCGTTGACGAGCCCCTCCATCCGGAAAAGCATGTCGCGCAACTGGTTCAGTTCCTGATCGAGTCCACTACGGATCGGCATAGCCATCCCTCCAGCATTGAGTCAAGTGTGTCGCCAAGTATAGACAAGCTTGGTAGGATGACAACGCAGCGTCATGCGCGCACCCTTTCCGGAAGATCCCGATGCCATTCGGACGTTACTTATCCCCGAGTGCGAACAGCGTCCCTTCCAGGGTGGCGACGTAGAGCCGTCCATCGACAATGGCCCCACCCGCGATCACCATGTCACGACCAAGATCCAACTCCCAGAGCGAGTCGGCGCCGGTCATCGTCAAAGCATAGCACCGGTCCGTCCCATCACGTAAGGTGCCACAGAAATAGGCTGTCTTATCACCATCCAGGCCGATGAGCGCGCCGCCCTGAAGCTGGGCTGAGTCTGGGCCTGATTGTAGACCCGCCCATCAGGGCTCAGCCAGACGAAAATGGCGTTCCGGTACGACACGTAGCCCAGCCACATCACGCCGTCGCTGGTGACACCCGCATATCGTGGCCGGATGAACGTGAAAGCGCCGGAGTCCCAGCGTGTGGTACCCGCTACCTCGACATCGCCGTCCTTCGTCTCGGACAAGGTCATCACCAAGTTGCCGCTACGGGCATACGTGCGGCGTCCTCGCCGGTGATGTAAGCATCGACGCCCTCGGTCGACGCCCAATCGACGATGGCGCCCGTCGCGGCTTCCACGACCTGGTCCTGGCGGAAGACCCACTGACCATTCCAGCTCAGCTGAGGGGGCAGGTCGTACATGCCATAGCGCATCTCTGTCGTCCAGATCTCCGTACCGTCAGGAGTAAGGGCCCGAAAGTTGCTGCCGTAGCCGATATAGACCGTGCCGTCTGGCCCTACGATGGGCCCGCTGGTCGCGACCCGCTGGATCTCGGGTACCTGGCGCCACAAAACCTCGCCCTCGCCGCTGACCGACGTGACGCCGCCCTCGACGTCGGCAACGTAGACGGAAACGGCAGCGCCTCCTGTGCCACCCACCAACGTAGGCCCACCGATGGTCGAGGTCACCAGTGACGTGGTCCACAGCAACTCACCACTCGGCGAGATCGAGGCCAACGAGCCGCCTCTCCCGCTCACGTAGAGCGCGCCGTCGGCGGAGACTGCCGGACCGCCGCTCAGTCCGTCTGGCGTCTTATAGACCCAGAGAACGTGCGGGTTCTGTGGGCCGATAGCCCTCGTGTGCATCGTGCCGTAGACGTCGTGCCAATCCGAGGCCCACGCCTGGTCAGTTGTCTCCAGTACCGCCTCCCCTGACGCCCCCTCGAGTGAATGCCACGCCACCAGGCCCACCGGCGTGGCCACGAGGATGAACGCCAGCGCGCCCGCCACAACGGGGTGGCGACGTGCCCCTGCTGCGGGCCGGGCCGACCATCGCTGCGTCGACCCAGGGCAGGACGTCGGAGACCAACAGCCCATAGAACGTACGCCTTGTAGCCTGCTTCAATGCCAGCCGGCGTCGCAGCCCTTCCCCCAGGAGGTTGAAACCCAGCACCGTGATGAAGACCACCGTGCCCACGGCGAACATCGCCCAGGGTTGGAGGATGTTCACCTGCGAGGTCGCGAGCATCTGACCCAACTCCGGCGCGCCGCTGACGCGTCGGGCGACGAAGTCGCTCACCTCGATCCAAACGTCGCCCCCGATGAAGTAGCCCAGGAAACCCAGCGCGGCCGTCACCGTCAGCGTGTTTCCGATCTCGAACGCCATCAGCATCCAGACCATCGGCATCACGTGACGCAACGTGTGGCTGACGAGGATCTGGCTCTGGCTGGCACCTAGGGCACGTGACGCGGCGATGAACTCCTCCCCACGAAGCTCGCGCGCCTTCTCCCGGATCGACTGGGCGCTCTCCGCCCATCCCGTGACCGACAGCCCGATGATGAAGGCCCAGATTCCCCATTCGACGCCAATGGCCGCAATCGCGACCAGCGCCACGATCAACGTCGGCACGGAGAGTGCCGCCGCCGTCAGTGAGGTCAGGGCGTGCGCCGGGCGCCCCTCCGACCATCCGGAGATGAGACCGACGATGACGCCTAGCACCAGCCGGACGGCTCGCGACGGTGACGACCATCGTCATCGTGGGCCCGACGGCCCACAGAAGCCGGCTGTAACAGGTCGCGGCCGAAGGCGTCGGATCCCAGCGGGAACCCCGGCACCATGAACGCAGGGAATGGCGGCGTCACCCACGTATCCCCGACCTTGATGCACTTTGGTCTCGGCCATGGGATCGGCAGGAGCAAGTTGGGGTCCGGCTACGGCAGCCAGCACCACCAGGGCCACTATCGCAGTCCCAGATTATCAGCGGGCGATTGACGCGCCGGCGCACGATAGCGGACCGACAGTCCCAATGCTTCGCACTGAGGCTAGACATCGCCCACCTCCGGCTGCAGCAAACCGAGCCGAGGATCAACCGAACGAACGAAGACAGCCGTCCCAAGATCGGCGAAGAGGAAAACGGCGGCCAGGATCGTCAGCATCGCTGCCACCGTCGGCGGGTCGAGGAACATCGGAGAGCTCGACTGGTTGCTGAGCTGTGCGGGCACCAGGGTGTTGGCGATCAAGCGCCCCACGCCCGGCCAGCCGAAGAGGTATTCCACGACGATGAGTTCGCCTACCATGAAGCGGAGGGTATTGTTGAGCGCCAGCACGATCTGGGCGAGCACGTTGCGCATCGCGAGTCCGGCTGCAGGATACGATACCACCGGTAGCCGAAACCCCGTGCGGCCATCACATAATCCTTGCCCAGCTCCTGCACCAACAACGTCGAGGTCACCTGCGCAACCTGCACTGTGGGTCGCAGCGTGAGTGTGATTACGGGCAACACGAGGTGCGCGTCCCACCCGAAGCCGCTCGTCGGCAGGACCGTCGATCCTCCTGTAGCCCCCCTTATCGTCAGGTAGAGCATGAGCGATGATGAAAAGGGTACCGAGGTAGAAGGTGGGCATCGACAGCCCCCCGGTGGTAAGCATCGTCAGCCAGTTCGCAGTACGAGGCGGGCTTCGACGAGTCGCCGCGATCCCCAGCCCAACGCCGCACACAGTGCCCACCAAGAGCGCAATGCCAAGCAGCGTCAGGCTCGCAGGCCCGGCCTGCGCGACCACCGCCACGATGGGCGCCTGGTTTCCGGGAATCCGGCCGAAGTCAAGATGAGCGAACCCCTCGACATAGCCGAAATAGGCCGGAAACAACGGCGTCGGGGTGATCAGACCTGCAAGCGAGGGATTCCGGGCAGCACGAATCGGCCTGGCCACGTGTGCGTAAGCGAATCCCAGAAAGTCGACCAGGAGGAGTACGAGCGGGATAAGAAGCAGACGACGACCTACGAGACGGAGCATAATTGCGATCCCCCTTCAGATGGCAGGCGTGCTGTTGGGCCAGGCGCACGGTGCACCAAACCGGTGTGGCTCGGACGCCGGCCGGGTTACACCGGCGCCTCCATACAGTGTATCTGTTCCCTGCCGCGACCTGGACTATACCACAGACCGGATCGGAGCCTACCCTTTCGGCCTGTCTGCGGGCTCGCCACGTGGCTGGGTCCTGCGAACCAGCCCGTGCATGCCTTTGCGCTCTCAACGCCGGGTGCTAGAATTGCCCAGGAGCGAGCGAGATCGGTCGCGGGAATATAACGAAGTCACCATCGACCCACCGCGCGCTCGTCTGTTCCCAACCATCTCCAGAGAAAGCGAGCACAATGACTAAGACCTTGTACGGCGGTATCGAGGGCGGCGGCACGAAGTTCGTCTGCGCTGTGGGCACCGGGCCCGGCGATATCATCGAGGAGATCCGGTACCCGACGGGCAGCCCCGATGAGTCCATTGGCAAAGCGATTGACTTCTTCCGCAAGTTCGACGGCCTGCGCGCCGTCGGAATTGCTTGCTTCGGCCCTCTCGACGCCAATCCAAAGTCCCCCACCTTCGGCTACGTCACGACGACGCCGAAACCGGGCTGGGCACACACGGAGTTCGGCGGGGCCGTTGGCCGGGCCCTCGGCGTGCCGGTCGGGTTCGACACCGATGTCAACGCGGCCGCACTGGCCGAGCACCGCTGGGGCGCCGCACAGGGGCTGGACTCATGCCTCTATCTGACGGTCGGCACCGGCATCGGCGGCGGCGCCATCGTTGAGGGGAAGATGATCCACGGCCTGATGCACCCCGAGATGGGCCATCTGCGTGTCCCGCACGACTTCGAAAAGGATCCCTTCGAGGGACAGTGTCCCTATCACGGTGACTGCCTCGAAGGTCTGGCGTGTGGCCCGGCCATTGAGGCCAGGTGGGGCCGGCGGGCGGAGACCCTGCCGCCGGACCATCCCGCCTGGGCGCTGGAGGCTCACTATCTTGGCCTTGGCCTGACCAACTACATCGTCACCCTCTCCCCACAGCGCATCATCCTGGGCGGCGGCGTGATGGACCAGTCAGGGCTCTTCCCGATGATTCGAGATGAGGTGAGAACGCTCCTTCATGGCTACATCCAATCTCCGATGATCACCAGCGATAACGATGTGTACATCGTGCCACCCCAACTGAAAAACCAGGCGGGCGTGCTCGGCGGCATCGCGCTGGCGATCGACGCCGGCAATCGCTAGTTTTTGGTCGTGAGGGTCTGGCCCCACGGGCAGGAATGTGCCGGGAGGCCAGACCCTTCATCAGGACAGACGAGGGAGGATAGCTATGCACAGGTCACGGCGATGGCTGGCGTTGTTGGCACTCTTGCCCCTGCTGGCAGGCTGCAGGCTATTCGCTGGGACCCCGACGCCTCTGCCCTGGGTTGTCACGGAGACACCCGCTTCCACCGTCGAGGCCCAGACCGAGCCAACCGCCGGACCCACCACCACGGCACCGGGGCCGACCGTCGTGTCGCCGACCGCTACCCCGACCGCGACGGCTACGCCGCTGCCATCGCCAACCGCCACACCCACACCCACGGCGGCGCCGACGATCCCGGGCAGGCCATCACGCTTGTCGTGCCCGGGCCGGGACAACAAGTGGACAACCCCATGCTGGTACGCGGTCAGACGCTCGTGATGCCGTTTGAGGGCGGTCTGGTGGTCCGCGTGTTCGATGCCAAGGGACAACTTGCGGCCGAAACACCCATCATCGCCGAGGGTGACATCGGCGGGCCGGCGACCTTTGAGGCAACGATCACCTACGGCGGCATCCCCGGCGCCGGTCGGGTTGAGGTCACGGACTACAGCCCCCGCGATGGCAGCATCGTCGCTCAGGCCTCCCAGGACGTCACCCTGGCAGGCTTCCCCGGGGGTGGCTACGTGGAGCAGCCTGCACCGATGAGCAGAGGTCACGCTGCCGATCAAGCTGCTCGCTCGGCTCGGGACACCGGGGCAGCAGGTCAACGTGACCGTGCGGTGGGCGGATGGCAACCAGTTCTCCCACGACTTTACGACGCTTGGTGGGCTCGATGGTCGGGGCTTGCTGATTGTTCCGCTCGACCGCATCGGCGCAGGGCCGGACTATCCCCCGACGCAAGCCGCCGCGGTGGAGATCCACACACCCGATGGCAGCCCGTTGGCGTGGCAGCCGCTGACGATCCTCAACCCACAGGACCCTGACACGATGGCGACGAACGTCTACTGGACCCGCGGCGAGGAGATAGTCCCGCAGACGATCCGTGTGCCCCGTACGCTGGGCATCGCCAGGGCCTCGCTCGAGGCACTCCTCTGGGGCCCGGTCCCCGGCAACGTCGAAGGCTTCACTTCTGCCATCCCAAGTCCACAGGCCGTGCTGGCATATCCGGGCCGCGATGCTGGCTGGGGCGAGCGGGTCACCATACGTGATCTCAAGATTATCGACGGGGTCGCCTACGCCGACTTCTCCGTGGAGCTCGGCGCGCACTCGGGCGGCGCCCTGCAGGTGACCCAGATCCGCGAGCAGATCGAGGCGACGCTGCGCCAGTTCTCGACGGTCGATGACGTCGCGATAACGATCAACGGTCAGCCCGCGATGTTAGAGCCGTGAGCGTGGTTTGCATTGCCAAATCGTCGAAACGTGGCATAAAGAGGCGAATGGACCTAGAACAAAGGAACAAGTCGCCGCATGGATGATCGCCGCACCATCTCCGCGGAAGCAGACCCAGAGGAAATCGTACTGGATCGGGCCCTGCGACCCCGCCGCCTGGATGACCTGATCGGCCAGGACCGTGTGCGCGAGAACCTGCGCATCTTGATCGAGGCCGCTCGCGCACGTACCGAGCCCATCGAACACGTTCTCTTCTACGGTCCCCCGGGGCTGGGAAAGACGACTCTGGCCCACATTATCGCCCGCGAGATGGGTGCCAATCTGCGTATCACGGCTGGCCCCTCAATCGAGCGTGCGGGGGACCTGGCTGCGATCCTCAGTAACCTGCACGAACGAGAGGTTCTCTTCATCGACGAGTGTCACCGCCTGGGCAAGGCCGTGGAGGAGATCCTCTACCCTGCGATGGAGGACTTCGCCCTTGACCTCGTCATCGGTCAGGGCCCGGGGGCTCGCTCCGTTCGACTGAACCTCCCCCACTTCACGGTGGTGGGCGCGACCACGCGGCTCGCCTTACTCTCGGCACCCCTCCGCACCCGCTTTGGCGCGGTGTTTCGCCTCGACTTCTACGACCAGGAGGCTCTGAAGGAGATCGTGTCGCGAGCTGCGCAGGCACTCCACGTGCCGTTGGAGCCCGATGGACGCGACGAGATCGCGCGCCGCGGTCGCGGCACCCCGCGCGTGGCCCTGCGCGTCCTGCGGCGGGTCCGCGACTATGCACAGGTTCGGGCCGATGGTGTCATCACCGGTGATATCGCCACTGAGGCGTTGTCGCTCCTGGAAATCGATCACCGAGGCCTTGACGATCTCGACCGGCGAGTTCTGGACGCCATCATCCGCAAGTTCGATGGCGGCCCGGTCGGACTCGACACGATTGCGGCCTCCATCGGCGAGGCTGCCGACACCATTATGGACGTGGTCGAACCCTACTTGCTTCAGCTGGGGTTCATTGAGCGCACGCCCCGCGGACGCGTGGCCACACGACTGGCGTATGAACATCTGGGCATCGTGGATGATCGATTGGCGCAGGGCCGGCTCTTTGACAGCACGCTGTAGCCCTGCCCTCGATGCGGGGGCCGACCCAAGCTTGGGCGGCGAGCCCGATGCTTAGCCTTGGCACCACCCTCCACAACCGCTATCGCGTCGACCGCATGCTGGAGATTGGCGCGCTGGAGGCCCAATACCGCGGCTGGGACCTGGAGGCCGGCGAACCCGTCATCATCAAAGAGTTGATCTCCCAGCCGGACCTCAGCCCGGCGGAGCTTCGGGACCTCCAGCAGACATTTGCCGAGAGCGCAGAGCTCCTGCAGGGCCTGCGCCATCCCCATATCGTGCGGGTCCTGGATCATTTCTGCTCTCCCGCCGATATGGGCAGCGGTGCGCAAGCCATCGGCACCGAGGCTAACGCCTATCTGATACTCCAGGCCGTGCCGGGCCAGACCCTGGACGAGATGATCAAGCGAGAGGGCGCGCTCAAGGGAAGTCGCGTGGTGGCCTGGTCTCAGCAGATCCTCGACGCGCTGGCCTATGCTCACCAGCAGGGAGTTCTCCACCGCGATATCAAGCCCGCCAACATCCTCATCACGCCTGATGATCGCGCGCTGCTCACCAACTTCGAGATCATCGCCCTCTGGGATCCGAATGACCCCCGAACCTGGACCGCCAAACGCGTGATGGGCGTACCTGAGTATGCGCCTCCCGAACGGTGGGGGATGAAGACCAGCCAGATCGACGCCCGCAGCGACATCTACAGCCTCGGTGCGACACTCTATCATGCCCTCACGGGAGAACAGCCGCTGACTGCCGGCGAGCGGACCGCCAACCCGTACAGATTCCTGCAGGTCAAGGCGCTCGCGCCCCGTGTCAATGCTGAGATGCGGGCCGTCGTGCTCAAGGCGATGGAACTCCCGCCCGACAGGCGCTTTCCGACGGCTACCGAGATGTCCGACGCCATCAGCCGGAAGTCGGCGCCGGCCAACGCGCAGAATCCACAGCCGGCGCCCTTCCTCCCCAAACAGGGAGAGTCGCCGTGGCCCAGAATTACCGGGCTGGCCGCCTCTACAGTGGTCATATTCGCAGCTGCACTGCTGGGGCTGTGGCTGAACCAGAACGTGAGCATGCCACGCATCGACCTCCCGCTGCTGGGTGCTGCAGCGGCGCCTACCGAATCTCCCGCGACACCTGATGGCCTCACAGCAGTGGAGACGCCATTGGGCGGCCCTCAGACCACGGCCATACCGGCTTCCGAAGGAGCACCCCTGGCGGTTGACACGCAGATCGCGACGCAGACCCCCGCGCCCACGGCAACGCCGACTCTGTTTCCGCCCGTGGCCCTGGCGCCATCTCCTCCGGCTGACTGGGAGTCCGTTGTTACCGATCCCTTTGACAGCAACGGAAATCACTGGATCGAGAGCGACTACGAGGACGACTGGGGCACCGTCAGCCGTCAGGTCACGGGTGGTACCTATCGTTGGGAGATCGACGCCTCCCAAGCTGTCGGACGGTGGTGCACGCCGGAACTGGGCGACGATCGTGGCACTGTCGAGGACTTCTACGTGACCGTGGACGTACAGCGCCTCAGCGGCCCTGAGAGTGCAGCCTATGGCCTGGTGCTGCGTCACACTGAAGGTAGCTACTATCTCTTCAGCGTGCGGGATGACGGCTACTACCAGTTCAGTCTCTGGACCGGCATCGCCTGGCAGCCCATCGTGGACTGGACACAGACGACGGGTGTGAACTCCGGGGCAGTCAACACCCTATCCGTCATCGGTCAGGGAAACCGGTTCGAGCTCTACATCAATAACGAATCCGTTGACGTGGCCGAGGATGATGTGCTGACGTCAGGTGAGGCGGGTCTCTCGATTTCCACCGCGGCGACCGATGGCCTGGCGGTCTTCGTCTTCGACAATTTCGAGCTCTGGGGCCCCGCTCAGTAGGAGGGAATGAACGTGATTGACGTGTGGGATGTAGTTCGCAACGGCCTGTGGATTCTCGGGCTCTCTGTTCTCCTGGCGACGTGGTCGTGGGCGCGATATGCAGCCTATCAGGCGCACGTCAGGACCCGCCACAAGCTCAACGAACTCAAGTACGCGCTTGCGCTGGACGCCGGACTCCTGCTGTTCGTCGGCGGTATGGCAGCGACCGAAGGCCGCTGGTGGGCTCGCCTCCTGTGGATCGCGTTGGGCGTCGTCGTCATCGTCCACGCGGTAGCCAGTGTCCAGCAGTCGAAGTCGGCTAACGCAGGATCGCAGTAGCTCAGCGTGAACGCATCCTCAGGCGCACCTCACGGGCAGCTATGGCTAGGCGTCGGGGGCCTGCTCCTGGCGCCTCCGGCGCTGGCGTGGATCGCGATTGCCCTGGGCTGGGTCGGGCCTAACCTCGCCGGATCCACGCTGGCCGGCTGCGGTATAGCCGCTGCTGGCGGGGCGGTCACCGGCGCGGTCGCCGAGCGTTTCCTGCATCGGGGCCGGAACGGGGCGGAGCACCTGTTTGGCCTCGCCGCGACGACGGCGCTGGGCGTGCTGATCGTCGGCTATCTCTATCTCTTCCACATCCGCGGCCCGATGAGCACCATCGGCGCGCTTAGCCGCGGCATATCACAGATCCTCATCTTCGTGGAGTTTCTGACCGCACAGGTCGCCGGCATCTTGCTCAGCACCCTGTCCTCGCGTCCGAGCCCATCCCCCTGATCGGTCTCGCCGGGCCTTCGCCCAACGTGGTATAATGTCGACCATGTTCAGAGGAATCCGTGACTTCCTTGAGCTGATCAAGTTCGAGCACACCATTTTCGCACTGCCCTTTGCCTACGTGGGCATGCTCCTGGCTGCAAGCGGATGGCCGAGAGGGTGGCAGGTGCTCTGGATCACCATCGCGATGGCGGCTGCCAGGACGATGGCGATGGCGACGAATCGGTTGGCCGACCGTGCCTATGACGCGCTAGAACCCTCGGACGGCCAATCGCCCCCTCGTGAGTGGGCGCATCACGGCCAGGCAAGCCTGGATCGGCGTGGCTGTGGCCACCATCATACTGGTGATCGCCGCGTGGCGACTGGGCCCCCTGCCACTGAAGCTTCTGCCGGTCGCCCTCTTCTTCCTGGTCGGTTACTCCTTCACCAAGCGCTTCACGTGGCTCGCCAACTATATGCTCGGTTTCACCGATGGCCTGGCGGCGATCGGCGCCTGGGTCGCCATCCGTGGCTCTTTATTCACGTCCGGCGACATCGTGGCCTGGCTTCTGCTGGCGACTGTGACCTTCTGGATGGGCGGGGTTGACACGATCTATGCCTGCCAGGATGCAGATGTCGATCGGGCATGTGGGCTGCACGCGATTCCGGCGCGCTTTGGCGTGCCGGCTGCTCTGAGGCTTTCCACGCTGAGCCACGTTGTGACGGTGGGATTGCTTGCCACCGTCGGCATCGTCCAGAGGCTCGCGTGGCCGTACGGTGTTGGGCTGGTCATCATCAGCGCGCTGCTTGTAGCCGAACATCGAATGGTCGCGCCGGAGGACCTGACAAGGATCAACGTTGCCTTCTTCAATGTCAACGGGATCATCAGCGTCACGCTCTTCCTGAGCGTCGCGGTATCCTACCTGGTGACCGCCTGACCGGGCCAAACAGAGACAACCGGCATATGACGCCAAGTAAAGACCAAGCTTCGACGAAGGAAGAGATCCACAGCAGACCGTTGGGTGCCGTCCGAGAAAGGCGGGCTGCCCCACCTCACACTCCCACAGCCCCGACCCGCATCACACTGGTACGGCACGGGCACGTTCACAACCCCGATAACGTCATCTACGGCCGCTTGCCTGGCTTTGGGTTGAGCACAGTGGGACGGCAGCAGGTGGAAGCCGCTGCCGCGCATCTGCGCGACGCCGAACTCGCCGCCGTCTTCACAAGCCCGCAGCAGCGCGCCGTTGAGACCTCGGAGATCCTTCAGCACCACCATCAGGACCTGGCCATCTCGCGGACGGACCTGGTCGATGAGATTCGGTGTTACTTCGAAGGTCACCCCGCGGAGGAGGTCGAGGCCCGTGGATGGGATCTCTACACCGGCGTTGACGGGGGTTTCGAAGTGCCGGAGGAGATCGGCGCTCGCGGCGCCCGGTTTGTCGCTGGCGTCCGGGCGAGATTCCCCGGCCAACACGTGGTCGTGGTCACCCACGGCGACGTCATCGCTTTTACGGTGCTGCACACGATGCATGAGGGAGTGCAAGTTTCGCTCAGACGTTCCTTGGCGCGATTCGGCATCACGGACAAGTACCCGGCTACCGCTTCTCTGACCACACTGATCTACCTGACCACCGACCCGAATGAGGTGCCGAGTATTGAGTACGTGCGGCCCTATAATGATGAACTCCTGCTGGCTTCGTTGTCTTAGTGTAGGTTTACCACGATGGGGGGAAGACCAAATGGGAAAGCGATCTGTCCGGGTAATGTGCGCTGTCGCTGTGCTCGTGGGCGCCCTGGCGGGATGCCGGGCACAGGCATCCGACGATGCGCCTCTGCGAATTGCCGTGCTGCCGATCATCGACACGCTGCCGGTGTATGTGGCACAGCAGGAAGGCTACTTTGCCGACGAGGGCATCCAGGTCGAGATTGTGCCGGTCAGCTCGAGCCCTGACCGTGACCAGCTTCTTCAGGCAAAGCAGATCGACGGCGGGGTGACGGACCTTCCGGCACTGGTACTCTACAATCGCGACAGTGTCAACGTCATCGCGGTGCGATATGGGATGGTTCCCACGGCGAGCTCGGCAGAGTTCAGCATCCTGGCGTCCGGGAAATCCTCGATCACGTCGCCGGAGGACCTGCGCGGCGTGCCGATCGGTGTCTCCGAGGGGACCGTCATCGAGTACGTGACCTACCGGCTCCTTACCGCGGAAGGACTGGACCCCAGCGACATAAAGTTCGTTGGGGTGCCCCGCATACCTGAGCGGATGGCGCTCCTCAGTTCCGGCGAGGTCGCGGCTGCGATGCTGCAGGAGCCACTCAGCGTTCTGGCCATTCAGCAGGGCGCACGCGTGGTGATTGACGACCGGACTCACCCGGAGTATAGCTGCAGCATCTTCGTGATGCGGGCCGACGTGATAAGGGATCGCGGGGCAACCGTGGCGGCCTTCGTGCGCGCTTTCGATCGCGCCAGCGCCGCGATCAACGCCGACAAGACCCGCTGGTCGGGCCTCCTCTCCGAACAGTCGCTCGTGCCGGCTTCGCTGCAGGCGGATTACGTCCCGCCGGAACTTCCGGAATCCTCTGTTCCCACGCAGGCGCAGTTCGCAGACGTGGTGGCATGGCTGAAGGATAAAGGACAACTGACCACAGACGTCCGCTATGAGGACGTGGTTACCGACGCCTACGTGCAGCATTGACGCCACGTGGGAGCCTGTGAGGCAGATGATCGGGGTTCGTAGTAATACGAACCGGCCTGACTGAGTGGTGAAGACAGGACCATGATCAAGTTCAAGAAGCTGATGCTGGTGTCGCTTGCAGTCTCCTTTGGTGCTCTCTTGGGCGGATGTGGCGGCACGGCTGTCCCCACCCCGCTGCGCATTGCCGTGCTGCCGATCGTCGACGCGCTGCCACTCTACGTCGCGCAGCAAGAGGGCTACTTTGCGGATGAGGGCATCGAAGTTGAGCTAGTCCCAGCCAGTTCGGCCGCCGAGCGAGATCAGCTCCTGCAGGCAGGTCAGATCGACGGCATGATCACCGACCTGGTCGCGCTTGCACTCTACAACCATGACGCGACCCAGGTGATCGGGCTGCGCTACGCAATGGTGCCGACCGCGCAGTCGCCCCAGTTCCGCATCCTGGCCTCCGCAGCTTCTGGGTACACGACGCCGGCAGATCTGGCCGGCGTTCCGGTCGGTGTCTCCGAGGGGACGGTCATCGAGTACGTGACGGATCGGCTTCTCGCTGCAGCCGGCGTGCCCTATAGCGAGATCGAGACCCTTGCCGTGCCCCGCATCCCGGACCGGATGTCGCTCCTCAGTGCCGGGGAGTTAGCGGCGGCGACGCTGCCGGAACCACTCGGTTCGCTTGCCGCGATGCAGGGCGCCACACTCATCATCGACGACTCGGCGCATCCCGAGTACAGCTGCAGCCTCTACGCCATGCGGGCCGACGTCGTCCGCGATCGCAGCGACGCCGTGAGGCGGTTCATTCGTGCCATCGATGACGCTAGCGCAGCGATCAACGCAGATAAGGGCCGCTGGTCGGATCTCCTTTCCGAGAAACAAATCGTCCCCGCGCCGTTGATCGGCAGCTACGTCCTGCCGGACTATCCCGGACCCGAGGTCGCCACGCCCGCCCAGTTCGCCGACGTCCTCTCATGGTTGCAGGACACAGGACGGTTGGACACCGCCCTGCCCTATGAAGACAGCATCACCGATGCCTATCTGCACGACTGACCCGGCTGCCAACACGTTGGACCGCGGGCGTCCCGCCTGCATGCGCACGCATACAACTGCGGCGCGACAGCAGCCCCTGCGCACGTATCGACCCGAGGCAGAGCGGGCGAGACTCGGCGAGGTCGCGCGTTGCAGGTGCCCGGGCCGCGGCAGGGCCGGATTTGGCGTCAGCCGTCCGGCAGAGGCAGCGATGTTTGCGCTAGACCGGGTGACCTTTGCCTACGACGGTGGCCTCCCGGTCTTTGAGTCGTTTGCCTGGCAAGGCGCGCAAGGCGAGGTCTGGTCCATCCTGGGGCCATCAGGCTGCGGCAAGAGCACGCTCCTGCTGCTCCTTGCGGGGCTGCTCTGTCCGCAACAGGGAGAGATCATCGTTCGAGACACTCCCCTCGCCCGCCCACGTCCGGGCACCAGCCTGATCCTTCAGGAGTACGGGCTCCTGCCCTGGGCTACCATTCGCGGCAACGTCGAACTTGGCCTGCGAATCCAACGCTTCTATGGCCCCGACGGGCGTCACGCCCCTCGTGGGGCCGCCCTAGCCGCAGGCGACGCGCGGTCTCGTGTCGACCACTGGCTGAACCGCCTGGCCATCGCCGAGGTTGCAGACCGGTTCCCCGGCGAGGTGTCGGGCGGTCAGCGTCAGCGCGCTGCGATCGCCCGTGCTTTGGTCATGGACCCGGACCTATTACTGATGGATGAGCCCTTCTCTGCGCTGGATGCCCCGACGCGAGAAAGCCTCCAGCATCTCACCCTCAGCTTATGCGCTGAGGCGCATCTCACCGTCGTCTTGGTGACCCACAGCATCGAGGAAGCAGCCTACATTGGGCAGAGAGTCCTGTTGCTGAAGACGCCACCCAACAGGGCCACCAATGTGATCGACAATGAGCACGTGACCGACGATGCCTATCGGAGTTCCACCGCCTACCAGACCACCTGTGCGCGGCTCCGCGAGATTCTCGACGCCGGTGAGTGAGCACCATGCACGCATCCGGCAGCTGAGGGCGCACGCGAGTGACCGGAGTATCCGGGTCCGCGAACCGGTGGCTGCTGCCGTCCAGGCTGGCCGCACTGGTCGCCCTGCTCTTGCTCTGGCAGCTCACGGCCATCCTGCTTGCGGTCCCGGTCCTCCCCCCTCCAACCAAGGTGCTCGCGATCTTTCTGACGGACTTGCCCTGGACTTTGGGCCGCCATTTCCTGGCCAGCCTGTGGCGCGTCGTCGCAGGGATCAGTCTCGCCATCTTCACGGCGGCCCCGGCCGGGCTGATCCTCGGGCAGAGCCGTCGCGTGAGTAGCATCCTTGCACCCTTCGTCTATCTGCTCTATCCCATCCCCAAGGTCGTGCTGGTCCCCATCGTCCTGCTGGTGCTCGGCGTGGGCAACTTGCCCAAGATTGCGATCATCACGCTGATCCTCTTCTTCCAGATCCTCGTGCTGGTTCGGGATGCGGCCGCCGCCATTCGTCCCGAGCTCCTGACAAGCGTCCGCAGCCTGGGCGCGGGCCGCCGCGCGCTCTTCCGCTATGTCTACGTTCCCGCCAGCCTGCCGGCCGTGCTGACGGCGGTCCGGCAGTCCATCGGCACGGCGGTGGCCGTGCTCTACGTCGCCGAGCTCTTCGCCACCCGCTACGGCCTCGGATACTATATCTATCTGGAAGGAAACACGCTCTTTGACTACCCGCGGATGTACGCGGGCATCTTGGCGATGAGCCTTCTCGGTTTTGGGCTAACGGCCGGCGTCGACGTCCTGGAGCGCCGTCTCTGTCCCTGGGCGAGGCAGCGCAGTTGATAGAGAGTCGTCAGTCATACGTGATCGGCTCAGAGTTCTCGCCATATCCCATCACCTGTCACTCGTCACTGGTTGCTGTCCACCTGGGAGGTACGTCATGCCATATGGTAGCCTGGCCGATTTCGTCAGTCTGCTGGAGGATCGCGGGCAGTTGGTCAGGATTAGCACTGCCGTCTCTCCGGACCTTGAGATCACCGAGATCGTGGATCGCGTCAGCAAGGGTCCGGCGCCACAGAACAAGGCGCTGCTCTTCGAGAACGTCAAAGGCGTTCGGACGCCCGGGGATCCCCCGCCGCGGGGCACGATGCCCGTGCTGATCAATATGTTCGGCAGCGCCGAGAGGATGGCGTGGGCGCTCGGCGTCGACCAACTCGATGACCTGCGCCGCAGGCTGGAGGAGCTGATCGATCTGCGGCCGCCCGGCGGGCTCGGCGACGCGCTGAGCCGCGGGGGCGACCTCGTGCGCGCCCTGCGGGACGCCGGCATCAAGCCGCGGAGGGCACACCGTGCCCCCGTGCAGGCCATTGTCGAGACCGCAGCGCCCTCGCTCGCCGATATTCCCATCCTCACGTGCTGGCCAAAGGATGGCGGGCCGTTCGTCACGCTGCCCCAGGTCATCACCCGCGATCCCGTGAAGGGCACGCGCAACGTCGGAATGTACCGGCTGCAGAAGGTCGACGATACGACGTTGTTGGTACACTGGCAGCGTCACAAGGGCGGGGCCGAGCACGAGAGGGTGGCACGGGAGGAGGCCAAGCCGAAGATCCCTGCCGCCATCGTGCTGGGCGGCGATCCGGCCTGCATCTGGTCAGCCTCAGCTCCCCTGCCACCGGACATCGACGAGTACTGGCTGGCGGGCTGGCTGCGCGGGCGTGCCGTCCCCTTCGTGGACTGCGTGACCCAACCCCTGGAGGTGCCGGCCAACGCCGACATCGTGATTGAGGGCTACGTCGATCCCAACGAGCATCGGCCCGAGGGGCCGTTTGGCGACCACACCGGCTACTACACGCCCGTGGAGCCCTTCCCGGTCTTCCACGTCACGGCGATCACCCGGCGCGAGGATGCGATCTATCCCGCGACCGTCGTGGGCATCCCGCCGATGGAGGACTACTGGATGGGCAAGGCCACGGAAAGGCTTTTCCTTCCTCTGATCCGACTCTTCCTGCCCGAGGTCGTCGACCTGGCGATGCCGGTGCCCGGCCTCTTTCACAACCTGGTGCTCGTCAGCATCAGGAAACGCTTCCCCGGCCACGCACGCAAAGTCATCCACGGGCTGTGGGGGTTGGCGCTGCTAAGCCTGGCCAAGGCTATCGTGATCGTCGACGACTGGGTCGACATCCATGATCCCGTGCAGGCGGGCTGGCAAGCGCTGGGCAACGTCGACTGGACGCGTGACGTCATGGTCGCCGACGGCCCCGTCGACCAACTCGATCACGCCGCCCCGCTCTCGGCGTTCGGCGGGAAGATCGGGATCGACGCGACGGCGAAGTTGCCCGAAGAGGGCCACCCACGTGGGTGGCCCGAGGTCGTCCGGATGGATCCGGAGGTCAAGGCCCGCGTCGACAGCCTCTGGAAGGAACTGGGTCTCTGATGGATAGTCTGTCCCTGGGTGCACCGCCGGGTCTCGTGGAGGAGCCGGCATCCCAGGCACCGGTCTCGCGACCCCGGCTGCTGGCCACTGTTTTCGTCGGCGGCCTCGTGTCGCTGGCGCTTGAATTGGCCGCAGCGCGGCTACTGGCCCCGGCGTTTGGCACCACAGACCTCGTCTGGTCCGTCGTCATCGGGTTGATCCTACTCTACCTGTCTGCGGGCTACGCCCTCGGTGGGCGATGGGCGGATCGCCGCCCGAGCGCGGCGACGCTGTACACCGTCCTGGCTCTGGCGGGGCTGGCGATAAGCGTCATCCCCATCGCGTCCCGGCCCCTGCTCCTGGCCGCGGCGCGGGGAATGCGCGTATGGAATCTGGGCCTGATTGCGGGTCCGTTCGTGGTGGTCTTGGTGCTCTTCGCGGCCCCGGTCACGCTTCTGGCGTGTGTCTCGCCCTTCGCGATTCGGCTATCGGTCAGGGACGTCGCCAGCACCGGGGGCGCCGTGGGCGGCTTCACCGCCGTCTCGACGTTGGGCAGCTTCATCGGCACCTTCCTACCGAACTTGGTGCTGATTCCCGCGATCGGGACGCGGCGGACGTTTCTCCTGCTGGCGCTGATCGCACTCCTGACCGGCCTGTGGGGGCTTTGGTCCACCCATCGCCGCCGTTTCTGGTCCCTCGCGTGGACCATCCTGATCCTGGGCGGCCTCTTCGTGTGGGAGCCTGCCACGATCAAGCCCCAGACGAACCTGATTCACGAGGAGGAATCCACCTACAACCTGATCCAGGTTGTGGAAGACGGGTCCGGGCGGAGATTCTTGCTGTTGAATGAGGGACAGGGGATCCACTCCATCTACACGCCGCCCGCCCTCTACGAGGGAGACGGCGATCCCTTGGCTCTCCTGACCGGCGGGCCGTGGGATGACTACCTGATCGCGCCCTACTTCAACCCACCGCCCTACGGGCCGGAGCGGATCGAGGATCTGCTCATCGTCGGCCTTGCCGCCGGCACAACCGCGACGCAGTTCACCGAGGTCTATGGCCCGCTCCCTATCGACGGCGTGGAGATCGACCCGGCGATCATCCGGACCGGTCGCACCTACTTCGGCATGACCATGCCGAACCTCGACGTGCACATCGCGGACGGGCGCACCTATCTGCTTCAGTCGGATCACCGGTATAGCCTCATCGCCGTCGACGCCTACCGGCTGCCCTACATCCCGTGGCACCTGACGACGATCGAGTTCTTCCAGGCCGTCAGGGACCACCTGCGAGACGACGGCGTGGTGGCCATCAACGTAGGACATACGCCCGGAACGGGAGCGTCCGGAGGTGACTGGCGCCTCGTCGATGCGATGGCCAACACAATGGGGAAGGTCTTCCCGTCAGTGCACGTCATCGAGGTGCCGGGCAGCTTCAACGCCATCGTCGTCGCCACCGTCCGTCCGAGCACCCCGGCCAACCTCGCGGCCAACCTGCCGCTGCTGGAGGATCCCCGGCTGAGCTATCTGGCGCAGCAGGCCCTGGACAACATGAGAGCTCCGGGAGCAAGCGACCTCGTCTTCACCGACGACCTCGCACCCGTCGAGCGGCTCACCAATTCCCTCGCCCTGCGCTACGTCCTCGGCATCCGGTAGGACGCGGACAGGAACGTAGGCCCGCCAGGGCCTCCCCGCCATCTTCGGACCTGCCTGTTCCCCGCGGATCTGTGATCCGCAGCCTCTGCCACCCGCCGGGCGGATCACAGGCCCACATGGACCTTCCCAGCCATCTGCGGACCTGCTTGTTCCCCGCGGATCTGCGATCCGCGGGCGGATACGGGTGATGGTGGCTTGCGGCGCGACGAGCGTGGGTGTGCGACGTGTCTGCTGTCCTTCGGTGGGGGCCCCTTGTCGCGGGCGGATCACAGATCCGCCCGGAACTCGCAGCTCTCCGACCCTTCGCGCCGGCTCCGGGGGCAGACGGCTCGTTCGCCACCCTACGGCAGTCGCTCCAATGCCCACCGGGCGTGGTCACGCACCATGCCGTCAGGATGATGAGCGGCAGCCTCAACGAGATAGGGACGCGCTGCAGGATCGCCCAGGTTGCCCAGTACCACCGCGGCGTTCCGTGCGAGGCCCACGGGCGTCGCACGCCAGATGGGCAGAGCGCGGAATCGTGCCCGGAAGGCCGTCGCATCGAGGGTCAGCAGGTCGGGCAATCCAAGCGACGCGACCGCCGGCGCAGCCTCGCCCTGATGCGCTGCCAGGGGACGCCCATTCCAGGGGCAGACGTCCTGGCACGTGTCGCAGCCGAAGACCCTGTCGCCTAGGGAGGCGCGCAGCGCCTCGGGGATGGCCCCCCGATGCTCGATCGTCAGATACGAAAGGCAGCGGCGCGCATCCAGAACGCCCGGTCGCACGAGCGCTCCGGTTGGGCAAGCGTCGAGGCAGCGCGTGCAACTTCCACAACTCGGCAGCGCCCGCTCGGGCACAGGCGCGCAGGGTAAGTCCACGTCGAGCAGTGCCACGCCGAGAAAGAGAAAGGAACCCATTCGGGGGGAAATGAGGCTCGTGTTCTTCCCCAACCACCCCAACCCGGCGGCGGTCGCCCACGCCCGTTCGAGGATCGGCCCGGTGTCGACGTAGCACCGCGATGCCAGTGGCCGCGACAGGGCTCGGCCCACAGACTCCACCAGAAGCTTCAGCCGCGCGAGCACCCAGTCGTGGTAGTCGCCGCGCCAGGCGTAGCGTGAGACCCGCCCGGTGAGCGCCGGTAGCGGAGGCGCAGGAGCGCCGGCATAGGAGGCTCCCACGACCATCACGCTCCGCGCCTCCGGCATCAGGTTTCGCGGATCCTGGCGGCGGTGCAACGCCTCCGGGCGGGTCAGGTACGCCATCTCCCCGGCATAGCCCTGCGCCACCCACGCCTGATAGGCATGCCAGGCGGGGCTGGGCCCGACCGGCATTGCGCCGACCAGATCCAGCCCCGCCTCTGACGCCAGTTGCTGAAGGTGCTCAGAGCTCAGCACGACGCACGCTCCCGAATAGGGTCGCAACCACCAGGGTCGGCCGCGACGCTACTCTGCTACCTCGATGGAGAACATCACGTCGGAGCCGGTGTCATCGTCGCCGGTCGTGATCATCAGCGTCAGGGTCTGGTTATCCTTGGTCCATGTGCTGCTGGCCATCCCCTCGATCTCCATCCCGTCCTCACTTGACGTCCATCCCGCGCCGCTCAGGGCATCCTGATAGAACGCGTTGACGGTCGAGACATCATCGGCCGTGCTGAACGTCGTCATCGTCCCGAAGGTCGTCAGGCTCGTCGCTCCCGGATAGAGATCAACGCCTTCCGGCAGCCCGCCCTGCGCCACGCCCTCTGGGGCCTCGATCGTGATCGAGCCGTTGACATCCGTGACTTCCTCGTTGAGCGTCGCGGTCGCCTGATCCCCGTCGATCGTGCCCTCCATCTGCACGACGTACTTCACGACGAACTTCGGCAAGTCTGCCTGATCGGAAATCCATATGTCGGCGACGCCATCGGTAATCTCGCCATCGCTGCCGGATCCCGCGAGCAGTCCCAGCCACGCGCTGGAGTAGTCCGCCTGGTAATGGCGCGTCTGCACGCCATTGACGGTCTCTGTACCCAGGTCCCGGTAGTCACCGGAGCCCAGATCGGAGACCCAACTATCACCGGTAGTCAGGAAATCGCCGAAGGTGTCCTCCACGCCGGAGGCCTCGTCAGAGCTGGTTTGCATCCACTCGTCGCCGTACCGCATCCACATCTGGTCGCCGATCTGGATCACTTCCATGCCCTCGCCGTCGACCGAGGTCATACTGAACTGCTGTGCAGCGGGGTCGCGCGTCGCGGCCTGCGCGATGGTGAGCTCCTCGACGCTGCCGTCGGCTTTCTCCACTCGCCACGTCATCACGGCGCGATAGCTGTCTAGCTGGCTCATCGCATCGCTATCCACAGACAGCGTGCCGTCATCCTCCGGTGCTGCCGGCGGCTCGCTCACCCATCGTCTGCACATCGTCGCCACCGGCGCATTCGCCACCTTCCTGCTCATCGGCAGGCATCGTCGCGACAACACCCGGCTCATCATCAGCCTGATTGCCACCGCCGAAGAGCGAACACGAAAGCGCGACGAACAGCGCTGCACCTGCCAGAAGCCATAGCCATCGTCTCATCCTAATCCTCCCTGTCATTGTTCATGTTTTCCTGTGCCATCCAAAGGCAGTTCACGGGTGTCAGTTGTCGCTTGGACGTGCGCATGGGATGTGCTCAAAGCAGTCTGCTGGAACCGGCAACCGGACACAGGTAACTGGCCTGGACGGCCGGTTCAGATTCTACCATGCATCGGGAATCGTGCGCGAGGCCCAATCTGGACAAAGACATGGTTGGTGGGATAATCAGCGTCGTTCACCCTTTCAGAACGAAGGGATGATCGGTTCACAGTGTTCACATTTCGGGAGAAAAGCTATGCTCGATATTCAACTCATTCGCGACAACCCGGAGCTCGTCCGTGAGGCCTTACGCAAACGCAATGACGATCCTGCGATTGTGGATCGCGTTGTCGCCCTGGACACCCAATGGCGAGACCTGCTGCAGTCGGTGGAATCTCTTCGGGCCGAGCGCAATCGGGTCTCGAAAGAGATTGGCCGGATGCGAGACAAGCAGGAGCGCGACGCGCGTATCCTGGAGATGCGCAACGTCGGGGACCGGCTCTCCAGTATGGAGGAGGAACTCCGCGACGTCGAGGAACGCCTGCAGACGGACATGGCGTGGATTCCCAATATCCCGGATGAGAGCACGCCGGTAGGCCCGGATGAAAGCAGCAACATCGAGGTGCGCCGCTGGGGTGACCATCGCGACTTTCAGAGGGAAGGCTTTCAGCCGGTAGCGCACTGGGATCTCGGCCCCGAACTGGACATCCTCGACTTCGAGCGCGGCGTGCGTCTGGCAGGCAGCCGCTTCTATGTCCTCAAGGGCGCAGGGGCGCGGCTGCAGCGAGCGCTGATCTTCTGGATGCTTGACGTCCACACAAGGGAGAACGGCTTCACGGAGTTCTACCTGCCGTTTGTAGTCAAACGCGAGATGCTTGTGGGTGCGGGACAGTTGCCGAAGTTCGAGGACAACCTCTACCACGACGTCGAAGATGACCTATGGCTCCTGCCGACCGCCGAGGTCGCCATCACCAACCTGCACCGTGACGAGATTCTCGAGGCAGAGCAACTGCCCCTTCGCTACGTCGCCTACACGCCCTGCTTCCGCCGTGAGAAGATGAGCGCGGGCCGTGACGTGCGAGGCATCAAACGGGGGCACCAGTTCGACAAGGTGGAAATGTACAAGTTCGTCCATCCCGAGACGAGCGATGACGAGCTGACCTCGATGGTGGCACTCGGAGAGGACCTGCTCCGCAGGCTCGAGCTGCCCTATCGCGTGCTGGAGCTCTGCACCGGCGATATCTCCTTCGCCGCTGCAAAGGGCTTCGACCTCGAGGTCTGGGCACCCGGCCAGGATGCCTGGCTGGAAGTCAGCTCCTGCAGCAACTGCACCGACTTCCAGGCGCGTCGGGCGAACGTGCGCTTCCGGCCTGAACCTGGGGCGAAACCCGAGTTTGTTCATACGCTCAACGGCAGCGGGCTGGCCCTGCCGCGGATTATGATCGCGATCCTGGAGCACTATCAACAGCCGGACGGCTCCGTAGTCGTGCCGGAGGCACTGCGCCCCTATATGGGCGGCATCGACGTGATCCGCCGAGAGTGAGCAGGGCTGTCAGATAAGAACTCGCGGCGCCCGATTCTCGGGCGCCGCGAGATATATTGTGGGCTACGCCCCGTCGGTGGGTGGAGCCACGTCCGTGCTATACTGCTGAAGATACGCCGCCGTGGCGCGCGTGTTTTCCTCCAGCGCCAACAGCAGGTAGATGCCCTCCCCCAGCCCGTAGAGCATGAACGTCATAATCGCCCCGTAGAGAAGGATAACAACCGCAGCAATCACACCTGCGACGGGGCCGTTCATGAAGCCGTAGGCTCCGTATGCCCCCCCAAGCTGACGCTGGACCTGGTTCATCATCGTGCCGCCCAGGACCGATGTAAGGCAGATGCCCAGGGAACCGATCACCGTAAGAACTGCCGCGATGATGCCCAGGATCTTGTAGATCGTGCCG
Organism: uncultured Chloroflexia bacterium; assembly: GCA_963751345.1. Classification (GTDB taxonomy): domain Bacteria; phylum Chloroflexota; class Anaerolineae; order B4-G1; family SLSP01; genus PWVB01. The sequence continues at coordinate 4,787 of CAVVUS010000044.1, read as the reverse complement.
ATAATCCGCAGTACTCTGAACTTCTTGTCCATGGATCCCTCCCTAACTGACGCTGCTATATCAGCTCTCGACGACCACCCACGCACGCAATCCGCCATCGCGCCCATCGGAAGGCAGTCATCGTTCAAGTGAAACTGCACCAGATCAAGTGTAGCACAGGGCGCAACGATGTCAAAGGCGTTGCGCCTCAGAGGGCGTTGCGCCTCAGAGGGCGTTCGCGCCCAACCTTGCGAAGGTTTCGGAAACCTTCGCAAGGTTCCCCGAGTGCGCTTCGTCGCGTTTACGATATGATTCGGGGTGTGAGGACGAAAACACAATGGGGGTTCCGCCTGACCAAGCTGGCGCTGCTGGTGCTGGTCTTTGGTGTGGTCGCTGCGCATCTCACCGCGTATTTGGCCGAGTACGACGAGGGGCCCGCACTCCAGGCAAGCTATCTGGCCAATCAGGGTTATGCGCTCTACTCCCAGATCGTGTTGAACAAACCACCCCTCCTCATCTGGTGGCTGCAGGCCGCCCTGCGCTTTGCCGGCACTTCGCTGTATGCAGCCCGTTATGCCGTGCTGCTGGTCACCACGCTCGGCTATGCCGCCCTGGGGGCCTTCGCGAGGGCGGCCTTCGGCCGTCTTGCCGGTGTCGCCACGATGACCGCCCTCTGGTTCTTCCCCACGTTCCTGATGCGGATGGCGTGCGTGACCCAGGACCTGCCCGCACTCGCGCTGCTGACACTATCGCTCTGGGCCGCAGTACGTTACCGCCGGCACAGACGGGCGGCATTCGCCGCCGCGAGCGGCGCCGCCTACGGCTGTGCCGTAGGTATTCACCCGCTGATGATCTTCGGCATCGTGCCGGCGCTGGTACTGTTGCTATGGCCCAGGACGTCGGTCCAAGCCGCCCTGAGGCAGGGCGTCCGTCCGGCGCTTGCCTTCAGCGTTAGCGCAGCCGCGGTGACCGCCGCATGGCTCGTCCCCGTTGCCTCGGGCGCGTTCGTCACCTGGGTCTATCACTACAATGTAGCCCCGTTAGGGCCAGGACTGCAAGCCAAGACGGCGGCAAACGGCGCGCGATTGTGGGAGTTCCTGCTGACCCAACACGGACTCGCGACGCTGGCTGCCGGCGTCGCCGTGCTTCTGCTTGCGTCCATCCGGCGGCAAAGGCCGGCCCTGGTCGCCATCCTTCTATGGCTGGGGCTGCTCCTGGGCTACATGCTGCGATTGGAGCCGTTGTGGGGCCACTATCTCCTGCTGCTCCTCCCGCCGCTGAGCTTGCTGATCGGCGGTGGCGTTGCGTCGGCTGCGGACATCGCTGGTCGCCGCTATCCGGTGTGGCGCACTGTCATCAACAGGGGTGGCGTCGTCGCGGTCGGGGATGGTCGTCGCGCTTGGGTCGATCGTTGCACCGATAACGTGGGAAGCGTGGCCTCAGACAGACCTGACGCTCCTGGATTTCCTGAAGCACTCGGCAGATCCCGGAAGGTTCGTCATCGTCGACAACCAACTTGTAGCTTTCATGGCGGGGCGGCCCGTGCCCCCGTCGATGGTCGACACGTCGGCCAAACGCATCTCCACGGGCTACCTCACGGCCGCGGACGTGGTGAACGCGATTCTGAAGTACAATCCAAGCCATCTGGTATTGGCCTACGGGCGGCTCTCTCGGCTTCAGCCCCTCGGCAACTGGGTTGAGATGCACGGGGACGATCTCCCTATCGACGAGCAGTTGGAGGTCTACCACCTGACGCCACCGCCACCCGTGGATGCCCCACTGGAGGCGCAGCTCGGCGATGTGATCCGGCTGATCGGGTACACGATCCTGCCCACGCCACCCGTTGGCGAGGGCAGGCCGGTCCAGATCACGCTCTTCTGGGATGCTGTGGCGCCGGTAAAGGGTGACGACCACCTTTTCATCCACCTGCTGGATGCGAGTGGCACGGTCGTCGCGCAGCTGGATGGCCCGCCGCTGGACGGCATCCTGCCGACGAGCGCGTGGGAACCCGGGGTGACGGTGCCGACGGAGCTCTTTCTCCCGGACGGCCTCGGTCCCGGCACCTACACGATCCAGGCGGGTATGTATACCTGGCCCGGAGAACAGAGACTGCCCATCACATTAGGCAACGGCGAAGAGGTGCCGGATCGCACCATCCGGATCTCGGCGCTTGTCGTTGATTAGCACACACCGAGGAGGTAGCCATGTACGATGTTGAGATCGAATCACAGAAAGTGCACGTGACGTTCCAGGACGAGACGGTGCTGTCAGGCCTTGCCCCGGTCTTGACGCTCGACGACGGATCGGTCATCCGGCCCGATCTGGTGGACCGCAGCAGCGAGGAAGGCAGCGACCCACTGGGCACTTTCGTCCTGTACCGGCTGACCTACCGCGACGCCGGCGAGACGTTAGAGCTCACGCTCAGCTTCAAGGCCTATGCCGAGACGATGGTCGTTTCGGCCGGGTTCTCGTCGCTGAAGGGAGGCGGGATCGGCTCGCGAGCCAAGGGGCTGGCAGCCTTTGGCGGTCTGCGGCTGGACGTTCAGGGCATGGGCGACGTCGCGGGGCTGATGGCCAACTACCTGCACAAGGACTGGTGGACCCGCCCCCACTTCGGCGCCGACATCCGTGCACTCCCGCCGCGCACGCAATCGGTCGTATGGCGGACCGCCGGGCTCTACCATCACTTGCTGGCTGTGGCAGACGACGTGCTCAAGACGGAGATGTCGGGCACCGATGAGGGCATTGCCATCCTGACCGCGGCCTATGCCCCCGGCTACTGGAACCTTGAGACCGTGATGTTCGCCATCTCCAGCGGAGCATCGCCCTTCGATCTGCCCGAGCGCAATGCGACCGCCGGGATGCTTGCCCTGGGCACGCCCTACCAACTCCGTTGGCACAAGCGCTACCCCGAGCCCTTCGAGTACCTCGGCTGGTGCAGTTGGGATGCGTTCTACCGCCAGGTTTCGGCGGAGGGCATCCTCGCCAAGGCACAGGAATTCCGCGACCAAGAAGTGCCCGTGCGCTGGATGATCGTCGATGACGGCTGGATGCGGCACGTCGACACGGCGCTCACGGCATTCGAACCGGATGCGGATAAGTTCCCGGAGGGGTTCGCCCCGTTTATCGATGCCCTCAAGGGAGCGGCCTCACCCGACGATACCGGCGTCGCGTGGCTGGGTGTGTGGCACACCCTCTGCGGCTATTGGCAGGGCATCCATCCCGGAAGTGACCTGGCGCGCGATTTGGCCACCGCCCTCCACACCACGCGCACCGGCAAGATCGTGCCGGTCGCTGATCCGGCCAAGGCCTTCGCCTTCTGGGACGCGTGGCACACGCAACTCAGAAACGCCGGCGTGGACTTCGTCAAAGTCGACTGCCAGAGCGGCCTGCCCGCATTCTGGCAGCAGGAGTTGGCCATCGGCACGGCCGCCGTAGCCGCCCACGATGCCCTCGAGGCCTCGGTCGGCAAGAACTTCGGAAACACAATGATCAACTGTATGGGGATGGCCACCGAGAACATCTGGCACCGGTCGGCCTCCGCTGTGAACCGCAATAGCGACGACTTCTTCCCCAAGGAGCAGGACAGCTTCGTCGAGCACGCGCTGCAGAATGCCTACAACGCATACTACCACGCGCCCTTCATGTGGCTGGATTGGGATATGTGGTGGACCCGGCACGCCCACGCAGCGACCCACGCCGTCTTGCGGGCCATCAGCGGTGGGCCGGTCTACGTCAGCGACCGCGTCGGTGCCACCGATCCCGCGCAGCTTTGGCCACTCATCCTGTCGGATGGGCGGCTCCTGCGCTGCGACCGCCCCGCGATGATCACCGAGGACTGTCTGCTGCGGGATCCAAGCCACGATCCCATCCCGCTCAAGACGTGGTCGAAGGTCGGGGACACTGGCATCGTCGCGGCGGTCAACATCAGCCTGGAGGGCGAAACCGTGTCCGGCGCCATCCGCCCGAGTGATGTTCCCGATCTGCTTGGCGAGCGCTTCGTCATCTACGAGCACTTCAGCGGAGCCGCGCGGATCGTTGGGCGAGACGACGAGCTGCCGGTGTCACTCCCGCCGAACGCGTCGGCCCTCTACGCCATCATCCCGGAAAGGGACACCATCACGCCCATCGGCCTGGTGGACAAGTACGTCGCCGCAGCGACTATCGCGGATTGGCTCACCGCGGGGGAGACGACGACCATCGTGCTGCTCGACGGGGGACGCTTCGCTTGGACGGCGGAGGCCGCCCCAACCGAGGTGCGGGTCAACGGCGAGATCGTGCAGGCGGACGCAGCGGACGGCGTCTATACCGTCGACTGCAGCGACCTGCAGGGCAGTGTGTGGATTGAGATCGTGACGCAAGGAGGATGAGATGGCAGTCTTGAAGGCTGAGGATCGAGAGAAGGTCCGTTCGATTTTGGCCGCAATTGATCATCCGGTACGCCTGGTGGTGTTCACCCAGGCGTTCGAGTGCGACTACTGCCGCATGACGCGGGAGTTGGTGGAGGAGCTCGCCGAGCTGAACGACAGGATCACGGCCGAGGTCTACGACTTCGTCGGCGACGCCGCACAAGTCCAGACCTACCAGATCGACAAGATCCCGGCGATCATCCCGATTGGCGAGAAGGACTACGGCATCCGCTTCTACGGCGTGCCCGCAGGCTACGAGTTCATGAGCCTCATCGAGGCCATCGTCGACGTCGGCAAGCGCCGGCACGGATTGCCCGAGAGCATCCTCGCGCAGCTTGCGCGCGTCGACCGGCCCGTGCATATGCAAGCGATGGTCTCCCCGACGTGCCCCTACTGCCC
>CAVVUS010000043.1:0-142110 GCA_963751345.1 uncultured Chloroflexia bacterium | reverse complement strand
CCTGGCCTATAGCCGCATCTCGGAGGATGCCGCTCTGACCGGGGATCTGACGGACGACGTTGCGAAGGTCCTCCTGGAGCGTGCTCGTGAGGAAGTCCACAGGCTGGTCGCCGCAACGGCGGGGCTTGAAGAGCCAGAGGCCTGGGATTACCTGGACCCAAGACTGGACCACCTGAGGCAATATCTGCGGCGTACCGCCAGACTGAGTTCATCTTCCGTCGATCCCAATGAGACCCTGAGAGAGTACCTTGACGCTCTCACCTACCCAGACCAACCATCATGACCAAACAGACAAAACGACTCGGCTTCAAGGAGCTCCTGCTCAGCCTCTTGTTGATGATCATCGTCTGGGCGGCAAGGGAGTTTTTCAGTCCCGCCCCGGACTCCGGCGCCAACGACGTTGGGCCATCCGCCGCGATACAAGCCTTTTTCACGACGCCTCGCTATCCGGACGACGCCTCTTTCCACAGCGGGGGCCTGGATGAGCAGCTCGTGGCGGCGATCGATGCGGCGCATCTCAGGGTGGATGTGGCGGCCTTTGATCTCGACCTGAAAAGCGTCACAGATGCGCTGATCCGGGCACATCACAGGGGCGTACCGGTGCGCCTGGTGACCGACAGCGATTATGCGGATGAGCTCGGACCTACCCGCCTCAGGGAGGCAGGCATCCCCGTCGTTACGGACAACAGGTCGCCCTTTATGCACGACAAATTCGTCATCATCGATGGCAACGCCGTCTGGACGGGATCCTGGAATCTGACGGACAACGGCACCTATCGCAACAACAACAACGCCGTCGTCATTCAGTCGGCGGAGCTGGCCGAAAACTACACGCTCGAGTTTGGCGAGATGTTCGAGGAGAAGAGTTTTGGGCCGACGTCACCGGATGTCGTCCCCTATCCGGATCTCACCCTGGGTGGCACGCGGATTGAGACTTTCTTTGAGTCGGAAGGCGATGTTCGGGACCGCATCATCGAACTCATCCAGCAGGCAGACACGAGCGTGCGCTTCATGGCGTTCACATTCACCGATGACGACATCGCGCAGGCGATCATCGACCGCCACCGCGCGGGAATACCGGTCTCGGGCATCATCGAGGCGCGCAGCACGGAGGACGCCGGATCTGACTTCGGCGCATTTCGGACCGCGGGCGTGGACGTGCTGGAGGACGGAAACCCTTACATCCTCCACCACAAGGTCATCATTCTGGACGGGGACATCGTCGTGACCGGCTCGTACAACTTCAGCGCCAACGCAGCCAACGAAAACGACGAAAACGTGGTGATCATCCACGACAGTGACCATCGCGACAGCCTTTGTGGCGGAATTCGACCGCGACTACCAGCTAGCGGTCACAGCCGAAGGCAACCCATAGGAGCGCAGGCCCGCGGCATACGCAGGGCCGCGGCATACGCAGGGCGCAGCATGCTGCGCCCCTACTGCAGTGATTCGTAGACCGACATCACACGGTCCACGAGCTTCTCCTGTGTAAACTCCATCTCAACGCGCGCGCGGGCCGCCCGGCCCATCGCCCGGCGGCGTCCCTCGTCTGCCAACACGTCGCGGATGGCCTCAGCCAGCGCGACGGGATCCTGGGGCGGCACGACCCTCCCGGTTATGCCGTCCTGTACCACCCACGACGTACCGGTCCCAACCTCCGTGGTGACACACGGCAGCCCGGAGGCCATCGCCTCCAGGAGTACCATGCCGAAGGCTTCGGCACGGGCATTGGCAGGAAGGACAAAGAGAGAGGCTTGATGGTATTGGGCGGGAAGCTCCGCATCGGCGATCTCGCCGGCGAATTGGACGCGGCGCGTCGATCCCCAAGCTCTGACGCAAGCGCTTGAAGGCTTCCGAGCATCTCTCCACTTCCGATGATCCGCAGACGCACGTCGTCGGGCAGTCTTGGCATGGCCCGTAGGAGCGTGTCGAGGCCCTTGTAATAGCGCAGCCGTCCTACGAACAGCAGGGTTGAGCGGCCTTCGTAAGCACTCACGGGGGGAGCAAAGCGACGGTGATCCACACCGAGGGGTACCACCACGCACTTGTCCCGAACTGCCTGGAGCCAGGGAGAGGTTTCCAGGTATCGGGGGCTGCTGACGAGGACACGTGAAGCATGCAGCAAAACCCGGCGCAGCAACGGTGCATAGAGACGCAGCCAGCCCTGCTGACGAACCACGTCGGATTGGTAACTGATCACGAGGGGCACGCGCCATTTGAGCAGGGCCGCGCTGACCTCTCCCAATGGGTACGGGGACTGTACGTGAACTACGTCGGGAGATCTACCAAGGAGGGCCAAGGGCTGCCGCAGGCTGAGCGGCATACTCGCAGCGGTGGCCAACCGGCCCTTCTTGACAACCGTAACGCCATTTAGCTCTGCCACGTGTGACGCATGGCCAGGATCGCAGACAAGGACGGTCACGTTGTGTCCTGCAGCAGCCTGCGCCTCCGCGAGAATCCTGATGTGGTTCTCTATACCACCCAGGACCGGGAAGTAGTCTTTGTAGAGGTGCAGGATGTGCATCGACTCTAGAGCGCAACTCCGGTGCGATCAGACATGACGCGGACCGGTTGACCTATGACGTGGCGATGGATGGTTCGGTCCCCAAGACTTGCCGGTACAACTCAAGGGTCTCGCGCGCCGTGCGTTCCCACGAGAATTCGGAGACGCGATGGAGCCCTCGCTCGCGCAGATCAGCACGCAGGGCGTCGTCTCCCAAGGCCTGGGCTATGGCTTCGGCAATCGACGACGCGTGCTCGGGATCGAAAAGCAAAGCACTATCTCCCACCACCTCGGGCAGTGAGGATACACGAGAGCAGGCGACAGGCGCACCGCACGCCATCGCTTCAATGACGGGCAATCCAAAGCCCTCGTAAAGACTGGGGAATACGAACAGCGTCGCGGCGCCATATAGTGCTGGGAGATCTTTCTCCGAAAGGGGCCCCAGCCACCGAACGGCTCTATTTGATAGATCGAGCTGCTCAGCCCGAGTCCGGGCCTCGGGATACGTTGAGATCCAAGACCCTGCGATCACCAGCGTGATATGGGGGAAGGATGGTGTGACCTCCGCCCACGCCTCCACAAGGCGCACCAGATTCTTGTGTGGCTTGTTGCTGCCGACATATAGCACGAACGGGTCCCACAGATCGTACCGTTGACGCAAGTTGTGGACGGCGCTTTCCGGTTGAAGGAAGAAGTGGGGATCCGCGGCCTCCGGAATTGCCGTTATCTGATCCGGCGGGGCCGCAAAGTAGGTCAGAACATCCTGCCTTGTCGCGTGGGAGACCGCAATGGTGCGCGTTGAGGCTCGCAACGCCATCGCCGTCATCCGACGGAAGAGCCACCTCGCTCGCCACGAGCTGTACTCAGGAAAGAGAAGCGGGATGAGATCGTGGACCGTGAGTATGCTGGGAATGCCCAGCCGATAGGGCATCAGATAGTAGGGGCTGTGATAGAGGTCGCCCCCCACCTCTCGCAACACCCGTGGCACAACCCATTGTTGGCGCAGTGAAAACGGCGATGCATTCACCACAACCGACTGCGTCGCCGGATGGTCCGGCAGTTCCACGGGATAACCCGGGCGCTCAAGCACCGTCAATCGCTCGTCTCCGCCGAGCTGAGGGACCATTGCCTCGGCCAAATTCGATACGTAGCGACCGATGCCGGGAAAATGCGGCGTCGCCGTGCGCGCGTCAAGAATGTAATGAGGCATTATCGTTCATCCCACTATAGTTGGTGACTAACATATCTCTTCCTTCCAATGCTATCCAATGCTATCCTCGTACATTGTCATAGACATCCAGCGTTTGTTTCACTGCTTGAGCCCACGAGAAGTTCGACGCTTGCTGCAATCCGCGTGCCCTCAGCTCTACTCTCCGATCCTGGTCCAAAACGAGCGCACGCAGGGCCTCTCGCATCGCTTCAACGTCCGTCGGATCGGCCAACAGTGCCGCCTCTCCCGCAACCTCCGGCAGCGACGAGCTGTTGGAGCAGATCACGGGCGTGCCGCAGGCCATAGCCTCAAGAATGGGGAGGCCGAATCCCTCGTAGAGACTGGGAAAGACAAAGACGGTCGCCGCCGTATAGAGCGCCGGCAAATCCGCGTCCCGGACATAACCGGTAAGTATAACACCATCCTGAGCCGGACATGCATGCAGAGCAGCAAAGAATCCATCGGAGAGCCACCCACGCTTGCCTACGATGACCAGAGGAGGGCACTCGCCCGCCCGGTACAGGGGTGCCCAAGCTGAGAGCAGCCTTTCGAGATTCTTGCGTGGCTCGATCGTGCCGACATAGAGTAGATAGTGCTCTGGCAGGCCGTAGACAGCTCGAACGCGATCTTGCGCGGCTTGAGGCTGCGGCTTGAAGTGCGGGGCAGCGGCCTCGTAGATCACGGTGATTTTCTCCGGCGGCAGATGATAGGCCGCCACCAGATCGCGGCGCGTTGCCTCCGAGACCGCGATGATGTGATCAGCGCGCTTGCAGTACAAAGGCATCGTCGCGTTTAGATACCAGCGGTTGAGCGGCTTGTGATGCTCCGGCAGGGAACGAAAAATCAGGTCGTGGACGGTCATCACCGTTGGGATGTGTCGGAGCGGCATCAACAAGTGCTCGGTCGCGTGAAACAGCTTCGCCCCCGGGACGAGGCGACCCAAGGACATCCTCGAAAGTTGCCCTGCCCATACGACCATGCGCCATGGCTTGTAGCCCAGGTTTACCGTGGCGTGCGGCACGGTCTCCAGCCCCGCCAGTGGCTCGATCCCGTGCTCCCGGTTGTAGAAAAGAGCTAGCTGCTCCGGGATCTCCGCCGCCATGCCCTGGGCCAGGCTTTCCGCATACCGCCCCAGCCCCGCCCGGCGGTGTACGGCAGCAGAGACGTCAAGGTATATGGACACGCCTGCCATTATACGAAGGGCAGACCTCGGGGCAAGCTCTGAGGCGGCGGAGCTGCAGCCCGACCGTCTCGCCATCGTGGGTGCCAGGCACCTATTGGCCGCACGATGAAACGCAACCGGCGGGGCGAAGAGTGAACTTCGTCCCGCCGGCAACCACTTGAGCCAACGTGCCGACCTACATGAAGCGTTCGAATCGATCCTGATCGGCCCGGCAGACCGGGCATTTGAGCGGAGGACGCGGCCGAGAACAGAGATAACCACATACCTTGCAGCGCCACACCGGGAGTCCCTGCCAGGTGAAGCCCACGAGCACGGTCTCGTGCTCTTCTTCCGGTGAAGTGGGACCGGTCGGAGCCTGCTCCAGCTCGCGCTCCTCTTCGGGAGGACGCCGTTCGGGAATCGGCTGCAGTTCCTGCTCCCCGTCGCGCACCGCATCGGAGACATAGAGGGCACAGTAGCAGGCCCCCCAGTCGATCAGGTCCGCGTCGCGATAGTCACAAGGGCAGATGATATCCAGGTCTTTCCCGCGCTCCCCATCGGCCAGACGACATGGACACGCCCGGTAACCATAGCGGGCCTCATTGACAAGCAGCCCCTCCACGAGGCCTTTCGTGAAATCCACGTCCGGGTTGAGGTTGTACCCGCCCGCCTTCGCCTCTCGGTCCAGCCGCTGGTAGAGCCTGTCTATAGCCTCAGGCGTGACCGACGGTCTGGCGCTCATAGCCCCAGTCGCTCCTTGATCATGTCCGGCTTATATCCGATGATGCAGTCCTCTTCGTCGACGATCGTCGCGGGGAATGAGGTGCGGTCGCTGAACTTACGAATGTGCTCGCGAGCCTGCTCACGCTCTTCCGCCTCAACGAGGTCGACGTAGACGAAATCAAACGTTACCCCTTCATCTTCCAGCAGTTGACGGGTCTTACGACACCAGATACAGGTGGACAACGCATATAGAAGCACCTTGTGCGTATTGTGCTCACCGTCAACATGTCCTCTTTGCTCAGGCATAAATAGCCTCCTCTAAAGTTACGATGCCAGTCATTTCCATTCAATGTCCAACACTAAAGGTGCGGTCGAGCACTTACCGAAACATACTCTCTGTTCCGCCTCGACCCGCCTGTGTTTCTAGGGTAGGAGCCAGATCCCCAGGGCAATGATGATGGCCCCGGCAACCATATTCGTCACGCCGTAAAACATGACGGCGTTGTGGGCAGCAGGCCTGGGCACCTCCAGGACGGCCTGCTTCGGATTCGCAGGGTTATAGAAGACCCTGACACTCGATCCCGACGGATACTTGTCGACGACGGCTTGCGCCTTCTCGGGAGCCTGGAAAGTTGCCGTGTTATCGGGAGAGACGTTGCGCTGTTGGGATTCATAGGCAACGTCCCCGGATGCTATAGGCATAGTGTATAACGGGCGTATACGCCCGTACCATGCCCTCGGGAGTCTCGCGTTCCAGCGGCACGACCTTGGCGGACGTGACTTGCCCTTCGACGCGAGGCCAGTTCGCCTCGCCCTGCCCACGGTGTTTCGTCACCGAGATCCAGACGACAAAGGCCAACCCAAGGAGAAAGGCGCCACTTCCCAGTACAATCAGGAACTCCATCCCTTACCTCCTCGCCCGCGCCACCCTATTCCTGTTCCTTCGACCGAACGCAATCACTGTCCTGCTTTTCGCGTACTTCCAGGATCTCCTGGATATAGACTACACGCTGATACGAACCCAGTGGACCATATTGGCCCTTGCGACTAGCCTCCCCGCGAACCCGAACGAAAATCTGTTCATAAGGGCGGGATATAATCTCCTCGTAACGCCGCTCAAGATCATCGGCCGTATTCTCAAAGGCCGGATTCTGTACCCACCAGGAAGCTCGCGTCCCGCAAGGACGAAAGATGCGACCAGCACGCCCAGCCGTGAAAAATCCTTCCCACGTCCCACTCTCGAGGGACCGCCCAATCGCAGCAAACGACAGGCCTACCACCCCAATTAGTGCAAAAAGCCACGTCATCACAGCAATTCTCCTTCTTCGATTGTGGCCCCATTCTCACCATGCAATACCCGTAAGGTAGCACTTCGTAGGAGAAATGTCAATTACCTGAGAGGATGAAACGCAACTTCCCAGTAAGCTTTGCGCCCCGACATCGCCCACAGCCCCGATCGCGGCTGATAACTGTGCGACTAGCCACCGCCTCCCATCAACAGCGGAAGGATCACGATACTCAGCAAGTCCTGCAGGAAATGCAGGGTCATCGGCATCACCAGGCTCTTTCGCCACAGATACGCCAGCGCGAAGACCGCACCCAGCACACCAACGGTGACCACCCCGGCGGTACCCTCGTAGCCGTGTCCCAGGGAGAAGATCACGGCGGAAATCACCACCGCCCAAGCGGAACTTCCAGTGACCGCCCTGAAGCGCAGCATCAGGTAGCCGCGGAAGATCGTCTCCTCCGCAACCGCCACTACCGTCACCAGGATGATCGCCAACACAAGATGGATGGGATCCGGGGTGGGCTGGAGATTGGGCTGTGGCGAGGACGGGACGGTGAACCCAATGGATTGCAGGATCCGCTCCAGCCACGCAGCTCCGTAGAACACTATCGGAAAGAAAACCACACCCAAGGCAATGTCCGCCCAGATGTTCTTGAGCGTCCATCCCACGACCGTCACGTGCTCGCGATTGCGCCACAGAAAGAACAGGATCAACCCGACCAAGCCCAGATCACGCATGATCGTGGCGACGGCAGTAAGTGTGAAGCTGATACTTCCCTGGTTTACAGCGAAATACGATAACGCTATGGAGGGAATGATCAGGAACAGGAAAACCGAGACCTCCAGTAACTGTTCCCTCCTGGAAAGCTCGCGAGTGGCCCCTTCAGCTCCGGTCTTCATAGGACTGCCCCCTGTGGATCGAAGTCGTCTCTCAGGACTGAATCACGCGTCAGACGGTACGGCCTGTTACGTCTCACACTCTTGGTCGTCTCCAGACGCGGTATCCTGGGCGGTGAGCGGCGGGTGCCAACTGCGCCCGTCCTGACCAATCAGGACCGCTGCGGCTTCGGGCCCCCAAGTCCCAGCCCTGTAGTTGGGAAAGTCGGTCGCTGTTGACGCCTGCCAGTACTCCTGGATCGGCGCAACCACGCGCCAGGCCGCTTCCACCTGATCGGCACGCATGAACAGGGTGGCGTCTCCCTGGATGATGTCGAACAGCAACGTCTCGTAAGCTTCAGGTGGGACAGCTTCAAATGCCTCGTGATAGGTGAATCTCATATCGACCGGACTCAGGCGCATGGGATGTCCCGGCTGTTTTGCCAAAAAGCGCAGCAAGATCCCCTCGTTCGGCTGAATGTTGATGATGAGGCGATTGGGCACCCATTGACCCACTGTGCTGGCGGGAAAAGACTGGTGAGGCACGGGCCGGAACTGGATACTGATCTCCGAGGCCCGGACCGGCAGACGTTTTCCCGTGCGAAGGTAGAAAGGCACATCCTGCCAGCGCCAATTGTCAACAAAGAACTTGATTGCAGTGAAGGTCTCGGTTGTGGAGTCGGATGCGACCTTGGGAGCCTCCCGGTATGCCTGTACGTGATCGCCTTCCATCCAGCCCGCACCATATTGGCCGCGTACCACGAACCGATGCGCTTGGTCGATCGGAATAGGACGGATGGCTTTGAGCACGTCCACCTTTTTGTTGCGTATCTCATCGGCATCAAAGGAGACCGGAGGCTCCATCGCGATCAGGCAGAGGAGCTGCAGGAGATGATTCTGGATCATGTCGCGCAAAGCGCCGGCATGTTCGTAGTAGCTGCCCCGGGAGCCAACTCCCACCTGCTCAGCAACCGTGATCTGCACGTGATCCAGGAACTGCCGATTCCAGACCGGTTCGAATAGTGCGTTGGCAAAGCGCAGAGCCAGAATGTTCTGTACCGTCTCTTTACCCAAATAGTGGTCGATGCGATAGATCTGCGACTCGTTGAAGACCTGTGTCAAGCTGTGGTTGAGGTTCTGGGCCGAGGCAAGATCGTGGCCGAAGGGCTTCTCGACCACCAGCCTCGCACGTGCATTGTGAGAGAGCCGGGCTTTGCCGAGACCCTGCGCGATCGTCTCAAACACGGTCGGAGGCGTGGCCATATAGAAGATGTGGTCTGCCTGCACGTGCCACTGCTCTTCCTGGCCTTTCAGACGCTCGGCCAGCGTTGCATAGGTATCCGACTCCGCGGGATCGGCGGCGAAGTATGTGATCTTGGGTGCGAACGCCGCCCAATCGGGATCGCTGCTCTTGCAGCGACGCGAATACTGATCCACACCCTCCCGCAGGTGCTCGCGAAACTGCTCATCGGTCATCTCCGTTCGCGAGACACCGATGATTGCGATCTGGTCCACGAGCCACTTGTCAAGATACAAGTCATAGAGCGCCGGTATCAGTTTGCGCTGGGTAAGATCTCCGCTGGCACCGAAGATGACGATGATTGCAGCTTCACCCTGTGTTGCGTGCGCCATCACCCACTTCCTTTCCTACAAACAAGAGCACGTCCAGGAGCGACGCGCCTACGTATCGCAGTCGCTGCCCTTCCGGCCAACCGTCAGACCAAAGGCAGCCAAAGCCTCGCGTGTGGATGCATATTCCTTGTGAACGACCCCTCGAATCCCGAGACCGCCCGCTACATCCACAAACATGGGCCGATCCTCGATATAGACGACCTGTTCCGGCGGAACTTGAGCGATATCCAGGGCCATACGATAGATATCCTGGTCGGGTTTGCGATAGTGAACGAAGCACGAGGACACAAAAAAGTCGATGAACTCGCCAAGCTCGAACGTCCGAATCCGGTGAATGGTCAGTTCTCGCCCTTCGTTGCTCACCGCGGCGACCTTGAGACGGTATTGCGCCTTGAGAGCCCGGATCAACTCAATCATGTCCGCATGGGGCTGAGACTGGGCGAACAAGTATGACCTGAACTCTTCCCTGGAGAAAGAACGTTCCTGATAGAAGACCACGCGATCCAGGTACGTGTCCAAGCTCAACTTGCCCTCTTCGTACGTATCGAACGTCAGGTGGTGACGCTCATTCATCTCTTCATAATCCAGCTCAAAACGGTCCGCGGCCATCTTCCGCATCGTATGATCCCAGCCATTGGTCAACAGGACGCCACCGATATCCAGGAACAGGGCAGCGACCTCCGGCATGACACTCATAGCACTCCCTCGCAGTATCAGATTAGCGTGTACCACCCAAAACGGACGTCAGTGCCTGGATAAGCGACAGCAGCGGCGCAGGATAGGTGCCCAACCAAATCAGCAGGATGGCGAATACCCCCAACACAGCACCCCCCGACCAGGGCACCGAGGCCAGCGTACCTGCCGGCCCGGCCGACCCGACAGCTCCTACCGCTTCGACAATTTCTGTCCCTCCGGCAGCCGATTCTTCCGAATCACGGGGAGAGCGTTGGAACATCGTCACGATCAAGCGGGCGTAATAATAGAGGCCGATCGCGCTGCTTACGACCAGGCTTATCGCCAACACCCAGAGCCCTGACCCGATGCCCGCCACAAGAACGTAGATCTTGCCCACGAATCCTGCCGTAAGCGGAATGCTGGCCAGCGAGAGCAGCACCATCGTCAGTACAAACGCAATTCCCGGCCGGCGCCAGAACATGGCGCGGTAATCCTCGTAGGCCCCCGCTTCTTCCGTATCGCCCGAGATCACGCTGACGACGCCGAACGCAGCCAATATGGCGATAGTGTAAGTAACCAGGTAGAAGGTCGCCGCAGCCACGCCGTCGGGTGCGCCCGCCATCGTAGAGACGGGGCCGGACTGAGGCGCTAACGCCGTCTGATTGGGCGCAAATGACAGGAAAGCTACCAACAGGTAACCCAGATGTGCGATCGACGAATAGGCCAGCATCCGCTTTACGTTGTGCTGCATCAGCGCCAGCAGATTGCCGCCAAACATCGACAGAATAGAGATGCCGGACAGTACGACGAATAGCGACGTGCTCTGGTGGACGTCCAGCGGCGCAAAGAGGCGCAACAGAACAGCCACCACCGAGGCCTTCGAAACCGTCGCCACGAAAGCCGTCACCGGAGCCGATGCCCCCTCGTAGACATCAGGCACCCACATATGAAAGGGCACCAACGCCAGCTTGAAGCCAATTCCGATCAGCATCAGACCGGCCCCGCCCATAAGCAAGAGCCTGTTGTAGCCCCCCGACACAGGCGAGGTGGGAAGGGGATTCGCCACGGGCTGCAGCGTTAGCTCTGAGAAGACCATCGTCCCCCGGTCTGCGTAGACGAAAGCCATACCCAACAAGAGAAATGAAGCCGACACCGCCGCCAGCACCAGGTACTTCAGCCCGGCTTCAATACTCAATTCCAGCCGCTGATAGGCGATCATCGCATAAAGCGATACGCTCAGAAGCTCCAACCCCAGGAAGAAGGAAGCAAAGTGCCGGCTGGCCGTCAGCGTCATCGCGCCCAGTGTAGCCAGCAACAAGAGGACGTAGAACTCTTCCGGCGGGTCGATGCGGCGCACCAAGTAGCCGTGTGCCAGCAGCGCTATGGCGAAGGTCAGGATGAGCAGCAGCCCCATGTAGAAGTAAGTGTACCTGTCCATCGCCAGCAAAGGTGTCACATTTCTGTCTCCGCCCTGAACCGCGATCATCACAGCGACACCGGACAGCGCCAGTCCCAACAGCGTAAGCCCAAGCGTCAGGAGATGGTTTCGATAGATGGCGATCACCAGCATCACGATGACCGTCGTGAGTCCGAGCACCAAGAGTGGCGACAGAGCGACAAGCTCGACTGACGTCACGGAGCACCTCCCATCACATTGTGAGCTTCAGCGTCAGCCAAAGGCGCGCCAGTGTAGAGACGGGGCGGGGTCCCGTTAGAATCGCCTACGCCGGAGTGGAAAGCCGTCGGAGCCACGCCTATCGCGTATCGCCGCATCTGCTGCAGCGCCGGGCCCGACAGGCGCAGCGCCGGCTGCGGATAGAGGCCCAGCCAGACGATGGCCACGGCCAGCAGCGCCATCACCACCCCCTCCCTCGGCGTGAAATCGGCGAACTCCCATTTCTCGTGATTCGGCCCCTCGAAAGCTCGCTGAATCATCCACAGCGCGTAGACAGCAGAAAGGATGAAGCCGATCGCCGCCAAGACCACCAGCGTCCTATTCACCACGTAAGAGCCCAGCAGTACCAGGAACTCGCCGACGAAATTCGCCATCCCCGGAAGTCCAAGCGAGGCAGCGGCCAGGAACAGCGCCACACCTCCCATCACGGGTGCCACCGACCACAACCCTCCCATACGCCGCAGGTCACGCGTGTGCATACGGTCCTGGAGAAAGCCCACCAGGACGAAGAGCGCGCCGGTCGTCACACCATGCGCGAGCATCACGATAACCGCCCCCTGGAGCGCCGTTTGGTTCCACGCGAAAATGCCGATGAGAATGAACCCCATGTGGCTGACGCTCGTATAGGCTACGAGCCGCTTGAGATCCGTCTGAGCAAAGGCCAGTACGGCCCCGTAGATGATGCTAATGCTCCCCAGGGCCATAGCGAACGGCGCAAACGTGTGGGCAGCTTCGGGAAACAAGGGAAACAGGAAACGCAGCATTCCGTAAGCGCCCGCTTTCAACAGCAGCCCGGCCAGGATCACACTTCCTGCTGTAGGCGCCTCCGTGTGGGCATCGGGAAGCCAGGAGTGCAGCGGCACGATGGACAGCTTGACGGCAAACGCCACAAAGAAGCCAAGCATCAGCCACATTGCCGTGCTGGGAGACAATACCGTGCCGACCAGATCCACAAAGTTGAAGGTGTATGTCCCGGTGCTCTGCCCGTGCAGAAAGTACAGGCCCAGAATCGAGACAAGCATGAGCAGGCTGCTAGCCTGAGTGAAGATGAAGAACTTGATCGCAGCGTAAGTGCGATTCTCGTGTCCCCATATTCCGATCAAGAAATAGAGCGGAATAAGCGAGAGCTCCCAGAACGCGTAGAAAAGGATCAGATCCATGGCCAGGAAGATACCGTTGAGCGCCCCCAGCGCCCACAGGAGGTTAAAGAAGAAGAAGCCAACGTGCTCCTGGACGCTCTCCCACGAAGCCACTACGGCGATGATACCCAGGAAGTCGACGAGGAGAAGCAACAGGAAACTAAGACCATCCATCGCCAGGTGGAAGTCGAACCCCAACTGTGGGATCCACGGCCTGGAGAAATCGATGGCCCAGGGTCCCGCCGCGGCGGCGCCGGAAAGGGGGAGGACCTGCGAGCCCAGAATAAGAAGAAAGATCAGATGGAGCGACAACGCCACGAGTGCTATCCAACGCGGCAGCGTTTTGCTCGACTGCCCTGAAGGGTACAAGCGACCGGCAAGCCAGGCCAGCAGTCCCGCAGCCAATGGCCATACGATGGACCAAACCAGCATCATAGCAGCACCACCATTCCTGTGATCACCACCGCGCCAAGGGCAATGCCCACCGCATACCGGCGTATCCGACCCACCTGTGTCAGGCCCAGTAGCCAATGCGCTTTCCTGGCCAACCACGCGATACCCGCGATATACCCGGTCGACAATGTCGTCTTTATCGATAGTCGCCAACCAGACAAAGGGGAACACGATAAGCTCATTGTCGAGCCAGTCAAAGCCCCAACCTACGGACCAGAACCGCTGCAGAGCCTGCCCGATCGGCGTCCGTACCACCGTCTGCGTGAGCTTACGGTTACGCAGGAAGAGCACATACGCGATACCAATCCCCCCTAAAGAGACCAAGGCTGTTACAATCTGCAGCACGGCTCGAACCCCCTCCCCGGCCTTTCCCTGGAGGGACAGGGAGACCGGGTAAGGCGGAAGTATCATGTGCATAAAGGTCGTGAACAGCGGTAGGTTGCCCAACGAGGGCGACACCTCCAGGAGCCCGGCGACGACGGACAGAACCGCCAGAACCACCAACGGGATCTTCATCGCGATACCGGGACGGCGGATGGGTGAGGCCTCCTTCACCAACGAACCGGGCTCGCCGTAGAATGTCATGAAGACGACCCGGAACGCATAGATTGACGTGAGCAGCGCGCCAATCAAACCCGCAGCCCACAGCCAGGGTCCCCCGCTCGACGACGACCAAGTCGACCAGAGTATCAGGTCCTTGCTATAAAAGCCGGCCGTTACCAATGGGAGCGCGGATAGCGAGCTCGCCCCAATCAGAAATACCCAGAACGTGAGGGGAAGCTGCTTACGCAGCCCTCCCATCTTGAAGATATCGTGCTCGTGATGCAACCGTAGCACTATCACTCCTGCAGACAGGAAGAGCAGCGCCTTGAAGAACGCATGGGTCATAAAGTGGAAGATCGCAGCGGACCACGCACCGACGCCCAGAGCCAGAAACATGTACCCGATCTGGCTCATCGTCGAGTAAGCCAACACCCGCTTGATGTCGCGCTGGTTGAGGGCGCTGAAGCCCGCCAATAGCAGGGTCAGCGCCCCAATGATGGCGACCGCCAATTGTACGGCAGGGGCAAGGGCGAACAAGGTATGGGTGCGCGCAATCAGGTACACGCCCGCCGTCACCATCGTCGCCGCGTGGATCAGGGCACTCACCGGTGTCGGGCCGGCCATCGCGTCGGGCAACCAGATTTGCAGCGGTAGTTGAGCCGATTTGCCTACCGCCCCTCCGAGTAGGAGTAACGCCGCCGCGATGGCCAACCCCGATCCCACGGCCCATTGCTGTGTTGCGCGCTGCATCAGCAACTGGATCTGCAAGGTGCCCAGGTTGTCAAAGAGCAGGAAGATGCCGATAATCATCGCCGTATCGCCGATGCGTGTGACGATAAACGCCTTGCGGGCGGCCCTGCCGTTTGCCGGATCCTTGTACCAAAAGCCAATCAGGAGATAGCTGCACAGCCCAACACCTTCCCACCCCAGGTAGAGGAGCAGCAAGTTGTCGGCCAGCACCAGAATGAGCATAGCGCCGACGAAGAGATTCATGATAGCAAAGAAACGCGCGTATCCCTCTTCTTCGATCATGAACTCCGAGGAATACAGATGGATAAGCGAGCCGACAAAGGTGATGACCAGCATCATCACCAGCGACAAGGGATCGAGATGGAAAGCCACGTTAGGGGCAAATCCGCCGACCTGGATCCACGTCCAGAATGCCTCCACGTAGGTGTGGTCCGGTGGCGGCGCGAACACAAAGGCAACGGTGATCAGACATGCTACAATCGCCGATAGAGCCACCGATCCTACGCCCACCAGGGCAGTGACTCTACGTGGGAAGTACTGTCCAAGCAGCGTAAGCCCAAGGAAACCCGCGATCGGCAGCGCCGGCACTAACCAAAGTAGACTGAACATATCCGTCACCCTCGCATGTGGCTTGCAGCGTCACTATCCAATGTCTTGAGATGGTGGAAGAGCTGGCGAGCCAGGGCCAATCCAACAGCGACCTCAGCCGCAGCCATACTGAGAATAAAGATGAACATTACCTGCCCATCCGCCGCCCCCCAATGAGCACCCGCAACGACGAATGCCAGTCCTGCGGCATTGAGCATCACCTCGATAGACATCAACTGAAAGAAGACGCTCCGACGCACAAGCACGCCAGTTAGGCCTAGAACAAAGAGCACCGCTGCCAATATCAGTCCATACTCCATTGGAATCGACGTCATCCCTCACCATCCTTCAGATATTGCTGCCCTGCGTCTCGGAAGACGAAGCGTCTCGGAAGACGAAGCGTCTCGGAAGACGAAGCGTCTCGGAAGACGTGCCAGCCGGCACGTCTCTACAACTGCACACGATCGCTCTCGGTGGAGGCGGGACGTCGCTCACCAGTCCGCTGGCGCCGTCCAATTATGTTGGCCCCGATGAGCCCCGCTAACAGCAGTGTTGATGCCAATTCCACACCTAACAGATAGGGTCCATAGAGCGCCAGCCCGACGTCCTTTGGGGTCACGCTCTGGGTCATAATGGCGTGACCTTGGGTGCCAATCATCAGTAAGGCAAGCTCGGCGAGCAAAACAGTTGCGAGAAATGCTGCTCCAAACCACGTCACCGCCGCAAGCCACCGTCTCTCCTGGACCACAGACTGGGAGCCAAGGTTCAGCATCATGACAGCAAAGAGGAACAGCACCATGATGGCGCCGGCATAAATGATCACCTCCAATGCCGCGACAAACGGGGCACCGAGAGTGAAGAAGATCACGGCCACGGCGAGCAACGAGACGATCAGGTAAAGCAACGCGTGAACTGCGTTGTCCCGCGTGATCGTCAGGACCGTCGACAGGATGGCGATCCCTGCCGCGACATAGAACGCTACGTTCATTCAGGCTCCTTTCTGCGTTGGAACGTTGGCACGTTCAAACGTTTGAACGTTGAGACGTACTGACGCCTGCCCTGGTATGCCCCAGGTGTCAACGTGCTAACGCCCTTACGGCATCAGCTCTCGCACGTCAACAGGTGGCGACTCGCTCTCGGCCTCGCCCTTGTCCTTGCCGCCAATCGCGAGTCCAGCGACCCGGTAGAAATTGTAGCCGGGATACTTGCCGGTGCCGCTGATGAGGAGATCCTCTTTCTCGTACACCAGATGCTGCCGGTCATATTCGCCCATCTCAAAGTCGGGCGTGAGCTGAATCGCGTAGGTCGGACAGGCCTCCTCACAGAACCCACAGAAGATACAGCGGGAGAAGTTGATACGGAAGAACGCAGGATACCGACGTCCGTGTTCATCTTCCGTGGCTTGCAGTGCTATGCAATCCACGGGACAGGCGACCGAACATAGATAGCAGGCCACGCAGCGCTCTTGACCGTCGGGGTCACGGGAGAGAATGATGCGTCCCCGGAATCTCGGCGGCCGATACGGCATCTCGTCAGGGTACTGTACGGTCTCCGGCGGATGGAACAGATGTAGAAAGACGCGCCAGACACCTCTCAATAGACCAAGTGCCCTTAAGGGTACAAGCATAGGTCGACCTCACATCCCCAGCGCCAACACGACGCCGCCGGTAACCATCACGTTGAGCAAAGACAGAGGAAGCAACAGCTTCCACCCGAGGGCCATCAACTGGTCGTAACGCGGGCGGGGCATCGCAGCCCGAAGCAGGATGAAACTGCAGACAAAGACGAAGGTTTTCAGCAGAAACCACACCAAGGGCGGGAAAAACGGTCCCAGCCAGCCACCGAAGAACAGCGTGACGATCATCGCGGAGATCAATGTGATGCCCATATACTCTCCCACGTAGAACATACCAAACTTCATCCCCGAGTACTCGGTGTGATATCCCGCGTTCAGCTCGTTGTCCGCCTCCGGAATGTCGAAAGGAATCCGTCGCGTCTCCGCCACGCCGGCGATGAAGAAGACCGCGAACCCCAGAAACTGGGGTATGCAGAACCACACCTTGCGTTGAGCCTCAACGATATCCGAGAGGTTGAACGAGCCGGCAATCAGCACGACGCCCATCAAAGAGAGGCCCATAAACACCTCGTAACTGAGCATCTGCGCTGCCGCCCGCAGGCCGCCGATCAGGGAGTACTTACTGTTCGACGACCACCCGGCGAGCGTCACGGCATAGACGCCCATGGAGGACATCCCCAGGAAAAAGAGCAGCCCGATGTTGAGATTTGCCACGCTGGCTCCCGGCCCCAGCGGGATCACGGCGAATGACATCAGGACCGTGACAATGATGATAGCAGGTGCCAATATGAACACCGGCCTGTCCGCAAAGGGCGGTACCCAATCTTCCTTGGTGAAGATCTTGACCATATCGGCCAACACCTGGATCAGGCCAAATGGACCGACGCGGTTGGGACCGTACCGATCTTGCCAGGCCGCAAGCAATCTGCGTTCCAACCAGATGAGTCCGGCGGCGATGGTCAGCGCGCCGAACAGCACGCCGAAGACGAGAATCAGGTGCCGCACGACTTCACTCATTCTCGGTCTCCTTCCGTATCTCGGTCCACATCGGTAGCTTTACCGTGGGAACGTTCTTCAGACCCATCGGTAACCTCGCGATGCCATCCTGGATCGACCCATCGATACGCGCGCAGACGACCAACGGCTGATCGCCAATCATGACCGTCACGTCATCACCGGACTCCACGCCCAGCTTCTCCGCATCGGCTGCACTCACCGCGACGTAGGGCTCCGGGGCAAGTTCGGCCACCCCCGGCGACAGCATGCTCAAGGGTTCGGAGCCAAAGATGTGATATTGGGGAATCACACGCCATTGATCGGACCGCAGCTCGCATGCGTTGGGGATCTGGTCAAAGTAGGACACCTGGGCGTCCTCTTTGGGGGCGATCAGCAAGCGCCCCGGATCACCCCCACGCAGGGGGCCATTGACCTCCTCCTGGAACTTGTTCAACGCCTGCACCGAGTTCCAATGGGGCGCCCAATAGCGTGGGATCAACGCAGCCGGCGGCTGCCCTGGATACCCCTCCATCGTGAAAGAGAACGGCGTATCCGGATCTTGAGGTGGCTTCGGCTCACTGACGGCAACATCCGCGTTTATGGCAGTGCGACCAGAGTAGCGGTGAGACTCGCGAGGGATTCGCTGGCCCAACAGCCGGAACCCTGCCGGGGGGGCGATGTCCGGCACCTCAGCAAAGACCGGCATACGCCTCCGCCATGTCGGCGATGACGTCGTCCACGATCTGCCACTTTCGCCACGTCGGCGTGACGCGCGGCGGTCCTGATCTCGTTGATCCACCGCCAACTCGACTTGAACGTCACCCTCCGGGACGAAGACCTGATAGATAGCGTTGAGCGCGCCCCTCGTTATTGACCAGCGTGCCGTCTGTTTCGGCGAAGGTGGCTGCAGGCAGCACGAGTTCGGCCCTCTCCGTCGTCCGGTTCATCAGGTGATCGATGGCGATCACGTGAGGAACCGCGTCCAGGAGCGTGTCGATCTCGGCAGCGCCGGCGCGGCGGTAGAGATCGTTCTCGAGGATGACGATGGTATCAACGTCCCCGCTTTCCACCGCCTCCCGCGCCGCAGCAAGTCCACTTGCCCCCCATAAGGCCCAACCCCATGCTGTTGCATTCCGGAACGGTGAAGAGCAGTTCAGACGTGCCTACCACCTTATGGAGCGCCGACGCCACGTTGGCTGCAGCATGCATCACTGCATCGGTGCCCACATTGATGCCGGATATCACCAACGGTCTCTGGCCCTTGGTCAATTGCTCGGCGGTCTCCGTCGCCAGGGCCGCAACCTCTTCCGACAGGCCTTCTACGGCCGGGGCATTCTCGTCGATAGCGTGGGCGACGGCAAAACCGAAGCGGGCCAGATCCTCGGGCGGAAGGTGTATGATGCGCGTCGCCACGTCGTCCAGCCGTGTGCTTCCCGGGGTAGCGATGATAAGAGGGCCCTCTTGGCTCTGGATCGCCTCCTCCACCGCCGCATCCTGCCAACTGGGAATATGGAGGAGCTGCTCTTCGATCCGCAGAGGGATCTGGCGAACCGACTGTCGCAGAGCCAGGGCCAACATCGGCGCAACGCTGGTCGCATCCTCGCCCAGGATCAGCACCGCATCGTTGTGCTCGACGCTGTGCAGTGACGGGATCTTGGAAGGTCCCTTCTGCATGATCTCGATGGCAGCCGCGACGAGAAGGTTGTTGTTGTCGGTGACGCCCTGGTAAAAGTTGCTCGGCCCGACCAGGTCGCGCAGCGCGAAGTTGGCCTCCAACGAAGCCCGCGGTGAGCCGATGCCGATGACGTGCTTGTCGGAGCCCAGCATGCTAGCTGCGCGTGTCACCGCTTCGGTCTTTGGCACCGAGGCCAGTTTCGCCTTCTTCGTCGCGAAGCAACGCTGTGCGGATACGCTGGTCACTGTTGACAAACTCATAGCCGTAGCGCCCGCGGTCGCACAGGAAGTAACCGTTGACGTCGTGGTGATAGCGGTTGCGGATCCGACGGAGCTCTCCGTAACGCTCCCCGGGAATGGTATTGCATCCCAACCCACAGTGAACACAGATGGATGGCGCAGTCTGAAGATCCCACTTCCGGGTGTAATGCCGGTGCAGGCTCTTGTCAGTAAAGACTCCCGTGGGGCAAATCTCGACCAAGTTCCCGCTGAACTCGCTCTCCAGAACCCCTTCCTCAAAGCGCCCGAAGTAGACCCTGTCATGCGCACCAAAGACATCGAAATCACGCCCGCCGGCGTGCTCGCGGTAGAACCGGAGGCAGCGGTAACAGGCGATGCAGCGGTTCATCTCGTGCGTGACGAACGGACCAAGGTACTGGTTCCGGTGGGTACGCTTCCGGAAATCGAACTCACGATAGGCATGCCCCGTCAAGACAGTCATATCCTGCAGATGGCACTCGCCCCCTTCATCGCAGACAGGACAGTCATGGGGATGGTTAACCATCAACCACTCGATCACGCTGGCCCGGAACTCCTTGACTTCGGGGTCGTCAATGGAGATGCGCATACCGTCACGAATCGGCGTCATGCACGACATCACGATCGTGCCCTTCGTATCCTTCTCATCTTTGAACAGACGGACCGCGCACTGCCGGCACGCTCCGACGGATCCCATCGCCGGATGCCAACAGAAATAGGGTATGTCGAAGCCCAGCGAAAGGCAGGTGTGGAGAAGATTCCAGCCTTCCTCGACCTCATAGGGATCACCGTCTATATAAATCGTCGCCATGCATCATCTCCAAGGACAGTGCTTTTCGCGGACATGCTGTCGGAAGTCAGCTTCGTAAAACTCGAGTGCGCTTCGTAACGGCTCCATCGCCCCGGTCGCCAGCTCGCAGAAGGTATTCTTGTCCGTGATCACTCGCGTCTGCCTCGCAAGCGTATCGATGTGCTCGGTTCGCCCCTGACCGGACTCGATCGCGTCAAGATCTTTGAGGACCCAGGGCAAACCATC
This sequence comes from uncultured Chloroflexia bacterium, assembly GCA_963751345.1. Classification (GTDB taxonomy): domain Bacteria; phylum Chloroflexota; class Anaerolineae; order B4-G1; family SLSP01; genus PWVB01. The sequence continues at coordinate 121,353 of CAVVUS010000043.1, read as the reverse complement.
CCGGCAGGGCGTACACCAACCACAGGATTCGCGAGCGAAAAAGCGCATGAGACTGCGGATCATGCCAACAGGGCAGGTATGGTCATCGAGCACGATGATCGTAGCCGTGCCAAACCGGCTCCCGGCCTGCTCAACCGCGGCGAAACTCCATCGATACATCCTGTTGTTCGGGCAACAGGAACTCGGTAGAGGCACCGCCGGGTAGGAGCCCGCGCAGAGCTACCCCTTCCTGCATCCCACCGGCGTATTCCTCCATAATCTCGCGGAGGGTCGTGCCCATCGGGAGTTCCCAGACACCGGGGTGCTTGACCCTGCCGCTCACCTGAAAGAGCTTGGTTCCGCTATCCTCACCCAATGCCAACCCCTTGAACCAATCTGCGCCCTTATTGACGATGTGAGGCACGTTGCACAGAGTCTCGACGTTGTTTACTACGGTGGGCTTCGTCCATAGGCCGGCGGTCGCTGCGTGGGGCGGCTTGGAGCGGGGGATCCCGCGCTCCCCCTCCAGGGCATTGAGCAGCGCTGTGGCTTCGCCACAGATGTAACGCCCGGCGCTGATGTGGAGCACCAACCGCAGATCGAACCCGGAGCCGAGGATGTTCGTACCCAGGTAGCCGGCATGGTACGCCTCATCAATGGCGCGCTTCAGCCCCTGTGCGGCTCGATGGTAAGCCCACCGCAAGAAGATATACGCCACATCGGCGCGAATCGCATACGCAGCGAGGATCGTCCCCTCGAGTAACTGATGCGGATTGCCCTCCAGAAGTAGGCGATCCTTGAACGTTCCGGGTTCCATCTCGTCGGCATTGACGATCATGTATTTGGGACGGGGCGCATCATCGCCAATTGGGATGAACTCCCACTTACGTCCCGTCGGGAATCCAGCCCCTCCCCGCCCCCGCAACCCGGAGTCGCTTACGACCTGTGTCACGTCCGAAGGAGTCATAGCCTTCAGGGCTTGCCGCAGCGCACCGTACCCCCCCACCTGCTCATACTCTTGCAGGCTGAGGGGCTCGCGATCGGGCTTGATGTGCTCGGTAAGCGGGCGCTCCACTACGTCGCCTCCCCCTTGGCTTGCCAGGGGCACTGATGCTCACGGATGTGTCGCTCAAAATCCTCTCGGAAGTACTTGAGTGCGCTCTGCAAGGGCTCCATAGCACCGGGCGCCAACGCGCAGAAAGTCCGCCCCGGCCCCAACAACCTGGTGTGGGCTTCCAGCCGATCCAGATCGTCCATCCGCCCCTTGCCTCGCTCGATCGCGTCGAGCATCTTGACCACCCATGGCAGCCCGTCCCTGCATGGCGTACACCAACCGCACGACTCCCGGGCAAAGAACCGCTCCAGGTTGAGCACCATCCCTACCGGACAGGTTTGGTCATCGAGGACGATCATCGTCCCCGTTCCGAGACGGCTTCCGACCTTGGGCCACGGATCAAAATCCATGCTTGACGTCGAGGTGCTCCTCGTCACGAAGTCCGTCGACGCACCTCCAGGAAGCACTCCCATGAATCGCCAGGCTAGACGCCATACCCCCCGCATGCTCCTCCAAGATCTCGCGCATCGGCGTGCCCATCGGCAGTTCCCAGAGACCGGGGCGCCGCACCTTGCCGCTGACCCCGTACAACTTTGTTCCGCTATCCTCACCGAGGCTCAGGCTCTTGAACCACGCGCCACCCTTCGACACGATGTGCGGTATGTTGCTGAGCGTCTCCACGTTGTTGACGATGGTGTCCTTGCCCCACAGGCCGGATACCTGCGGGTAGGGGGGCTTTGAGCGGGGGACGGCACGCCGTCCCTCCAGCGCATTCAACAAACCGGTCTCCTCGCCGCACATGTAGCGCCCGGCGCTGACGTGTAGGCGCATATTCAGGTTGTAGTCCGATCCCAGGATCCCGCGGCCCAAATAGCCTCTATCAAGGGCCTCCGCGATGGCCTGCTCGATGGCCTGCGCCGCCTTTCGATAGGCCCAGCGCAATAGCACGTAGGCCTCTCCGGCCCCAATGGCATACGCCGCAAGGATGGCCCCCTCCACCAACTGATGAGGATTGCCCTCCAGGAGCAGCCGATCCTTGAAGGTACCCGGTTCCATCTCGTCCGCGTTGACGACGAGATACTTGGGCGTCGTCCCGTCATCAGCAGGCACAAAGCTCCACTTAAGACCGGTCGGGAAGCCAGCCCCGCCTCTCCCGCGTAAGTTGGACTGCTTGACCTCCCCCATGAACGTCGGCAGGCGTCATCTCGCCGAGCGCCTTGCGCAGCGCCTGATATCCCCCCACGTTTTCGTAGTCCGTGAGGCTCAGCGGCCCGGCTCCAGGCTTGATGTGTTCGGTTAGCGGTCGCTCACTCATGTCTCATCCGGTCACTCGTACTGAGCCAGGATTTGGTCCAGTTTCTCCACCGTGACATCCGTGTACAACTCTTCATCAATCATCATGGCCGGCGCGTGATCACACGCCCCCAAACACGCCACGGGAAGTAGCGTGAAGCGATGGTCGGCGGACGTCCCACCCAGATCGATGCCCAGCCGGGACTTGAGGCCTTCCAGCAGTGCGTCATAGCCCATGATCCAACACGTCACACTATCGCAGATCAGGATCACGTGATGTCCCACCGGCTCGCGATAAATAAGGCTGTAGAACGTAGCGACGCCTTCGAGCTCGTCAGGGGTCATACCAAGAAGCTGTGCTACCTCCCGTAGGTGCTCATCCGAGACCCAACCGTGCGCCTGCTGCACGATCTGGAGGGCCTTCACGCACGCCCCACGCTTCTCCAGGTATTGATCCGCTTCGGCTTCGATCTCGCGGCGTTCCTTGTCACTCAACATAACTGGCTCTCCGGGTCAGCGGTCTACATCGGACAGAACGAAATCGATACTGCCCAACACGGCGATAATGTCGGGCACCATCAGCCCTCGACTGATCTCGGGCAACATCTGGATGTGAGCAAATGTCGGCGTGCGGATGCGCGCCCGATATGCGTGGATATCCTCGTCGCTTATCAGGTAGTAGCTGTTGACGCCCTGCGCGCCCTTCGACGAGCGCTGTGGACTCCCCAGCCGGGATCACGGGCCCCCACGACACGCCCAGAAAGTGCGTGATCAGGGTCTCGATATCGTGCATCGTTCGCTCTTTGAGCGGAGGGGTTGTCAGCGGATGCAGGGCCTTGTAAGGACCCGCCGGCATATTGTCGACACACTGCTGGATGATGCGCAGGCTCTGGCGCATCTCTTCTATGCGTACGAGCGCTCGATCGTAGGAGTCCCCGTGTTGGCCGGTGGGGATATCGAATTCGAACTGATCGTAACCCGAGTAGGGGCGTTGCTTGCGGAAGTCCCATTCGTATCCGGTCGCTCGCAACCCCGGCCCGGTGACCCCCCACTCCATCGCCTTGGCCGTGTCGTAAGCTCCGATGCCCTGGGTGCGCCCTTTCAGGATGCGGTTGCCCATGATGATCTTGTCGAACTCCCTCAACCGCTTGGGAAAATAGGCCAGGAAGCCGCGCACGAGCTTCTCCCATCCGTGGGGTAGGTCCTGGGCTACTCCGCCAATGCGAAACCAGCTCGGATGCATCCGGGCACCGCAGATCGCCTCCACGATATCGAAGACGCGTTCGCGGTCGGCGAACGTGTAGAAGACCGGCGACATCATCCCAACGTCCTGGGCGAAGGTGCCATACCAGACCAGGTGACTGGAGATCCGGAAGAACTCGCTCATCATCACGCGGATGACCTTCACACGGTCCGGAACTTCGATCCCCGCGAGACGCTCGACGGGCAGCAGGTAGGCCAGGTTGTTCAGCACGCCACCCAGGTAGTTCACCCGATCCGTATATGGAATGTACGTGTGCCAGGTCTGACGCTCAGCCATCTTCTCGGCGCCACGATGGTGATAGCCGATGTCCGGGACCACATCGACGATCTCCTCGCCATCCAACTTCAAGATGAGGCGCAGGACGCCGTGAGTCCCCATGTGTTGAGGGCCCAGATTAAGGAACATGACATCTGTATCCTCCGCGCTTTCCTGCAAGCCCCCATTCCTCCGGACGGAACTGTGCCGCCTGCTCCTCGCGGATCTGTTTCTCCTCCGTCAACTCGTAAGGTCCCATCTCGGTGGCGCGAGCCGGGTGCTCCTTGCGCAGGGGATGACCTTCCCACGTGGGAGGCATAAGGATGCGAGTCAGATGAGGATGTCCCTCGAACGTGATGCCGAACATATCCCATGCCTCACGTTCATACCAGTTCGCCGATGGCCAGACATCCGTAACCGTGCCCAGGCGCGGATACTCGCCCTGAAGCGGGACTTTGAGACAGATATCCGCATTGCGATCGAAGGACAGGAGCCGGTAGATGACGGTGAAGTCACTCTCCGGCTGGCCCGCACGATGCGCGTGCTCACGCTCGTCGACCCCAAAGAGATCGAAGAGCGTTTGGTAGGGACGCGTCGCCCCCGTCTTCAGATAGGCCACGACCTCGTGAATGTGCTCCGGTGGTACCCACGCGGTGGGCGTATCATCGGACACGGCCTGGGGCGTGATGACGTCCTCACCAAATCGCTCCTGCAGCTCGTGCAAAATGCCCGTCTGAGGGCCGACGTCAGCATGTTCATTCATAGGCGTTTGGCCGATTCCGGTCGGCCCTCGATCCTCGCTCACCTACTACACCTCATCCGGCGAACGCAACTCGGTCGCTGCCTGCCGCTCTTTCCGCTTCCACGCCCGCACGTCCGGCAGCGGCTCTTTCCGGGTCACGCCCTGGGGCCCGACGACCCAACTCAAAGGGCGGAGCTCCTGTCCGACCGCATCCTGAAGCAGGTTGATCCCCTCCATCAGCGCCATCGGGCTGGGTGGGCACCCCGGTACGTAGACGTCCACCGGCAAGAACTTGTCCACCCCCTGGACGACACTGTAGATGTCAAACATGCCGCCCGAGTTCGCGCAGGAGCCCATCGAGATGACCCATTTCGGCTCCATCATCTGGTCGTAGAGCCGCTGGATAAAGGGGGCCATCTTCATAAACACCGTCCCAGCGATGATCATCATGTCCGCTTCTCGAGGTGAGCCCCGGATGATCTCCGACCCGAAGCGCGCGATGTCATAGCGACTGGTGAGGCTCGTCGCCATCTCCACAAAACAACAGGAAAGGCCAAAGCCAAAGGGCCATAGCGAATTCTTACGTCCCCAGGCCAGAATCGACGACACCTTGGTCAAGATCACCTGCTGTTCAGCAAAGCGCTCAACAGCCTTACCTAACGCACCGGGCGGAAATCGCTCCCCCCACGCGGGGTTGTCCATCTGAGGGCGTTGCATCTCGGGCCTTGCTTACTTCGCTTCTTCATTGTCACTTCTTTTCCCCACTTTGTGCGCTGTCCGATGCGTGGATGCCGCCACCGAGCTATGCTGTCGAAATGCACCCATCTCGAGCGACCCCGTTCGCCACAGATAGACCAGCCCTACCACGAGAATCATGGTAAAGATAACGACCTCTACGTAGCCGGACCATCCCAGTTCACGGGCAGCCACGGCCCAGGCGAAGAGGAACGCCACCTCAAGATCGAAGATAACGAAGAAGATCGCGATCAGATAGAACCTTACATCAAAACGCAGGCGTGCCGGTCCCGTGGGAAGCATCCCCGCCTCATAGGGCTGCTCCATCGCCCGGCCCCTATGCCGCTCCCCGAGGACGTAAGAGAGCCCCAACATCCCACCCACCACGAACAACACAAGTCCGAAATAGAGCACCAGGGGCCAGGTGGGCGACGTCTCGGGAAGCAGAACGGGGACGGTGATCTGGGTGCACCCAGCCAGGCCTGTGCGGCCACGAGCGTCAGCCCGACGATCGTGGCTCGTCGGATTCGTCGCTTCTTCACTGTGACGTCTCCTGAACACCATTCAGGTGCATCACATAGGCGATCAGATCGGCAATCGTCTGATGAGTGAGCATCCCTCCATCACCGAAAGACGGCATGACCATCATTCTCGGTGAGGCTCCCTCCGGCACCGATCCATGCTCGATAAACAGGTCGACGTTGACCGCGAAGATACCGGGATTGGAGCTAACCAAGGTGGGATCAATCGGATTCAGACACCGGCACACTACCATCGTCGGAACCCGGATTCGGGATCCCCAGGACGCCCTCCGGACCATGACAAGCCGCACAATTCCGGCCAAACTGCACCATCCCCCTGCCAATGTCGCCGGTCATCGAAGCCGCCGGCCCTGGCCGCTCCAGGTTCAGACGGCTGAGCGGGCTGAGGCGTCGGGGCCCCGGTTGGAAGCGGCGTGGGCGTGGGTTCTACAGGCATGGGGGTCGACGTAGGCACGGCCGATACCCCCTGCAATGTGCTGAGATAATCGATAATGCTCGTAATCTCCGTATCAGGGTCAGGGGCCCACCGTTCGCTACGAACCAGGCAGGCATCCCTTCTCGCCGGACCGCCTCAAGCGATCGTGGAGTAGATCGATTGGCTCTGAGCGCGGCTGTATGTATGGCGCTATTCCTGAGCGCAGGGCCAATGATGCCCTGCCCTTCCGCCCCGTGACAGAGCGTGCAATGCATCTCAAAGAGAGCCTGCGCCCGCGGCTGCATTGGGGCCGGATGCTCCCGCGAAAGTCTGCAGCGCCGGCACAAGCGTCACCTGCTCCGCCGGGGCCAACGTCGGGATCGGTGTCGGCCCGCAAGCTGTGGATTGGGGCTGCCACACGCCCCCAGCAGCAGGACAAGCGCCAGGACTAGCGCCCACATTCGGGCTTTCCGTCCGGGCTCGTATTGTCATGGTTGTCCCCCATTCGTTTCCAGGCTCCTCACGTAGTTCAACGACGTCCCAGCGTTCGACGGGCAGCAAGTTCTCGGCCAGGCTTGGCATGCTCCCGAAGCCTTGCGTGATCACCAGGAAGATCGTCGAGTCAGGCACGCTCCGCACCACGCTGCCCGTCAGGTCGGCAGGGCGAGGCGCGAAGTACTGGCTGAGCGGCCCGTCACCGACCCCCGTCTCTCCATGACAGAGAGCGCAGTTCACGTTGAACAGCACCTGCCCGCGCTGAAACGACGCCACGGTCGGCGAGATAGGCTCACTGGCGGGCGCCCCCGAAATAAGTACAGGCCCCTGGATGGGCACCGCATCCGCCGGCGCCGCAAGTCTGGGCCCTCGCACGTAACGCGATGGAGTCCTGATCCGCCATCTGTGTCGGGAATGGGATCCTCACGCACGTCGTAGAAGAACAACAGGGAAATCCCCCCCCGCCGATCAGCACCACCGTCAAGAAGGCCATGAGCCTGCGCCAACTGCCGCTGCTCACGCCGCTGTAGTCCGTCAGGTCGCGAAACTCGTTAGCCCCGTGGGCCGCAAACATTCGCTACTTTCTCGACTGATCCACCTCGGAAGCACGCTCGGAATGGAACTCTCCTTGAACCACAACCCCGATTTCCCCTTCCGAGACTCGCACATCGTAAGCAGGACGACCGAAGACCGGGAACCGATTGATAACCAGTAGCCCTAGAAAGGTGGCCCACATCGTGCCCAGCATTGTCACCTCAAAGGTCACGATGATCGATGGCGGAATCGGGATCAGCGGCTGCCCGCCCTGGATGAGGGGATACAGCAGGAAAATCCCCGCAGTCAGGAAGATCGCCGTTGCCACCCCCAAGACAGCGCCGATCAGCGCGAAACCCCCTATTTTCCCGGGCTTGGATGATAGCCCCAGCATCTTGGGTGTGTAGGGAATGTTGGACATTATGACGATGTCATCATCGGAAATGCCCAGGTCATGCAACCGTCCCACCACGCCTGCGACGGTCGAGACATCGCGAAACAGCGCAAATAGAGCCCTTTGAGACATCCTAATCCTCCGGTTCGGCGCTCGTCTGTATCAGCTCACCACCAATCTGGCGCCAGCCGTGTAGCAACTGCCCCTCCCGGACTTCCCAAATGGGAATGATAGGGATGATTCTGGAAAACAATACGTAGAGAAAACCTACCAGTGAGAACGCTCCCAGTGTGATCAGGATCTCAGGCAAGAACGGGGTGTATTTGCCCCAGCTAAAGGGCAGTTCGTTACGCCCTAGCGACACCGGGATGATGATGTAGCGCTCCAGGTACATCCCAACCTGGACAAACACCGAAACGAAAAACAATGCGCCGATCGAGCGCCGAATCTTCTTCGACCAGAGTGTCGCCCACGGCAACACGACGTTGGAGAAGATCATCAAGAACCACAACGGTGCCGCCCAACCACTGGACAGCAAGGTCTGTATCACTTTTTCAACCGGGCCCTGCCCATACCACGGGGCCAGGTAATCATTGAAGTAGAAATAGGCCCAAGTCAAGGAAAGCAACAGCAGGAATATGCCCATGCCATTGAAGTGCTCCGGCCGCAGATAGTACTCCAGGTGCATCATCTTCCGCAAGATCGCTAGAACGATGATCACGGCACCCGCGCCGGAGAAAAGCGCCCCGACCACGGAATCGAGGCCAAAGACCGTTATGTATCCGCTCCCGGTCTCTGAGGCAGTTGCAAAGTCCCACAGCGAGACGATGGTGTTGACCGAGAACATTGAGGCGGATGCGAGCGTAGCTGAAGGTGTACAGCACCGTTCCCTGTGTAGACCATTGCGCCGTCGCGCCCGCCCCCGACGCAAGCAGCCGTTGCAACGTGTGTCGCCAGAACTGCTCAACCAGCCGAGGGTCCCACGCTTGGCTTTGTCATCGATCTGTCGGCTGTCCTTTAATCTGGTAGCGCAGCAGCTTATCCCGCGGGCATTTGTGGCGGAATCGGGCGACAGCCAGGTCCAAACGAAAAGCCATGATCCAGCTCAAGGCGATCAGTCATGATGCGCTGTTGACAAGTCCCACATCAGGAGGAGAGTGGAACCCAGCCCAAAGCTGTCGCACGTTCGGGTGAGGGAACAGCCAGTCGCTTCCACATGCGCCCGAGGTGAACCGGGGGAACATCGCCGCTGTAATCGCAGCACAAAGACCGTCAGCATTCTCTCCGCAGCCCGGCTGAATCGAACGTCGCCGCTTCAATTCAGCGCCCGGAAAGCTCACGAGGAGATGAACGTCCCTGGATGAGCCAATACCGATGAAGTACGCAAAAGACGCGATCTTCACAGCGCCCGCGTCACCGACCGAGCGTCAGGCAGTAATACTACAATACCCCGCCACATATGATAAACACCAACAAATCCCCATGTGAGCACCCGGCCCCCGAGGATCACCACCGGGTCCCCGGGACGACGGAGCCCGGTCCGTTACATCGAGCTTCCAGCAAGTCCCGTATCAGGATCATCGTCCGCACACGGTCCGCAAGCAGATGCACGTGGCGAAGACTCTCTCTTCCTCTTATATCCATCGTGAGGTGCGGCTCTGTCTAGCGCCACCGCCTCCTGCGCAGAGGAAGGGCGGAAAAAACTAGACCCCGTCGCCCACGGCGCAGAGACGCCGTCCCAGGCGCCGGACTCCTTCCGAGGCACGTCAGACTCTGCCATTAGGAGTCCCCTCCCTTCAGGTACACCACCGACGGCTGTGTACCCCAGGTGATTAGAAGCTTGAATTCATAGAGTTATGATCAAGCGAAATATCGAGACCGCGCTGTTTCTGGTGACGATCGAGATCCCCAAAGACCAGGGCGCCAGGCGGGCACGTCTGTACGCAAGCGGGCACAGCCTCCCCATCCCTCAAACTGCGATCCTCCACGAGCGCCCGCTCCTCTGCCCGGCGGATACGCTGCACACAGAACGTGCACTTCTCCATCACTCCGGCGCTCCGCACCGTCACGTCAGGGTTGAGTTGTTGCTCCAATGGCGCATCGAAGACCGGATCGAAGAAGTTGAAGAACCTCACCTTGTACGGATCGTTGTTCTGACAATAGCGGGTCCCCACGCACCGATTGTAGACCTGCAGGTTCATGTTTTCCCGCTCGCTATGCTGCGTAGCGTAGACCGGGCAGACCGGCTCACAGGGCGCTCTCCCACACTGTTGACACAATACCGGCAGAAACCGCGCCCTGATATCGGGGTACTCCCCCTCCCAATACCGCTCGATGTGAATCCAATGCATCGCGCGGCCCCGATTGACCTCCCTCTCGGACACGATAGGTACGTTGTTCTCGGCGTGGCAGGCCACCACACACGCACCGCACCCCGTGCACTTGTCGAGATCGATCACCATCGTCCATTTGCGGTTGGGAAACGCCATCTCACTCTCCAGGGAACGACTCGTTGACAAACCCTTCGGTCACCCCGATCTTGTTTTCAAACATCGCCACCTTCACATTTTTGCCCGTCGGCTCGATCTTCACGCGAAGCGTGGCCCATCTCAGGTTTCCTCTCCCCCCCGGGAGAGGATCCGACCAGCCGCATCGCGTCGGCCCCCCGACCCCGCGCATACCTTCCATAGTCCGCGTGCCCCTGTCCCACGGGGATCGACGACCGTGTCCGGGACGAATCGCCGGATAGACATACACAGGTATCTCAATCTCCCCGTAGGGGACGTACCACGACAAGATCCCCATCCTGCACCCCCAGGTCCGCAGCCGTGCTCGGATTGAGCTCCACCCACGTCTGCCACGCGATCGTCGTCATCGGATCGGGGACCCCCTGCAGCCAGGTTTGGCTGGCACCGCGTCCATCGCTGAGCAGGCTGGACATATAGAGATGCAGATAGTAAGGGAACTCCTGAGCATCTCCCTGGAACGATGGCAGCGACACACTGATCGCCTTCGGCGCCCCGGGAGATAGAGGCCGACGCGCCACTCTGTGTAGCCGGCCACCACCCGCCATGCTGTAGGAAGCGGGCCCAACGCACATCCTTATCCTGGCCACCCGCGGCACCCTCTCGGCAGCGCGCCGACCATCTCCTGCAGGAAGGTCACCTCGTCGTTCCACGAGAGCGCGCTCTTGGCCGCCGCAATTCCCTGTGCGACCGTCAAGAGCACGTCACCCGTCGCCCGCGTGTCGTACAGCGGCGTAACCACAGGCTGCTGGCTCCCGACGATCGGCGACCCGCCGTCCGGCGACACCACCTCGTATCCCCACGATTCCAGATAGGTGTGGTCAGGAAGGATCATATCGGCCCAGACGCTCGTCTCATCCACCATCGGGCTGAATGAGACCACGTAGGGCACGTGGCCGAGTGCTTCCACAAACCCGACCATTCCCTGCAGACTTTGAACGGGATTGGCCTCGTGGATCAACAGCATCTGGACATCGCCACTGCGCATTCGATCTGTGAGCGCCTGCATCTCCACGTAGGAGGCTTCGGGGGACTTCACCAGGCTGGAGACCGGGGAATCGTTCGAAAGGGCAAGGAGTTCCCCGCCGCTATTACTCCCAGCGACGCCACTCACGATATTCAGAACCTGTACAGCCTCTGCCGCAGCTACTGCGCTATCCTGCCCCGACAGCCCCGGGCCAGGGATCGCGAGCGGCTGCGACACACTAACAAACCGGCGGGCAAGCGCCTCCAGTGCAGCGGAAGACAGGCCGCTCGCATCTGCCACGCTGCCCACATCAACGCCCGCAGCCCAGGCGCGTGCCCTCGCCACCCAATCGGCAGGACCAAGCGCCTGATCCGCAATGATCTGCACCAGCGCCTGCGCCACCAACCCCTCGGAGGCAGGTCGGATCGGATGCCAGAGATCGGCCACCGCGCCCGTCGTCGACAGTCGCGGCTCAAGCTGTACGAGATAGCCTCGCTCGCCCAGCGGCTCGACTGCGGAAAGCCCCGTATCCCTTCCCGTAGTAGACGGCAGAAAGACCCGCACCGAAGAGATCCGCACCGAACGACAGGATCATCTCCGCGCGGGCCAGATCGTAGACCGGCATAGATGCCGTCCCAAAGAGAGATTGGTCCGTATCCTCCGACAGCCGCCGACCACTCAACACGCCGTAGAGGTCGAAGAGTACCGGAGAGGGCGCGCCCACGGCGGTCGCAAACCGCTGGAAGAGATCGTACAGATGCCCTGACATCGTCGTCCGGCCCAGAATCGCCACCTTGCTGCCCGCCTGCGAGACCTGCGAATAGAGCGTGTTGAGCGCCGCATCCCACGAAATCGGCTTGAATTGCCGTCCTCCGCGCTCGGCCTGCTGCACCGGCCCGGACAGCCGATCCGGATTATAGAGGACCTGCAGCCCTGCTTGCCCCCGCGGACAGAGCCGGCCCTCGTTCAAAGGGTGCTCAGGGTTCCCCTCGATCTTCAGCGCGCGTCCATTCATCGTGCGCACGATAATGCCACAGCCGGCGGGACACTGCCGACACGTGCTCGCATACCACGTCGCCACGCCTGCCAATTGCTCTTCCGGTGGACGCACGTAGGGTTCCAGGCTGACCCACCGACGGGACTTCTGACATCCTGTCAGGACCGCAGAGGCCAACCCGAGCGCACCGATCTTGAGAAAGTCGCGACGTGTCACACTGTGTGGCATCGAGTCCCCCTACTGATGGCAGACGACACAGTCTCTCAACTGCGCCGCGTTGGGTTGCGTTTCGTGGCAGCTCAGGCACCAGCCCATGTTCATCCGCACCACCGGGCGCGCCTCCTGCATGTGTCCGACATCCCCGTGGCATCGCTCACAGTTAAAGCGCCGCATTCACGTGCACCCTGATGGCTGAAATACACAAAGCGTGGAAGTTGATTAACGCGTGTCCAGGGCACCGGTTCGCCTCGCTCCCAATAGCTAGCCAGGGCTTGTATAGCCGGATGGTCCGCATAGATAGTGCCGTGGCATCCCATACACCGTTCCATACTCGGCATCCCCGCAGCGGGTGATCTCGTAGCATCGACGTGGCAGAATAGACACGCCATTCCCTTCTGAACCATGGCTTCGTGATTGAATGGGATAGGCTGTTGTGGTGCACTAGGGGTACACGAGGTCACACCGAGACATACGCCGATCAGGACGATGAAGCCCGCCCATCCAGCCCACGTTCGATTTGCGCAACAGCCCCGATATGAGATGCGTGAGTGACATGCCTCCTCCTGTCGCGCCCACCGTCGTAAGCACTGGGCAATTCTCCCACCGACGCGCCCGTCATTGTAGAGAAGCAGCAGGGCCCCGCACGGCGGCTTCCCACGTAGATATGAAGCAGACTACCATCTGGTGACTGCCATCATATACTCGGGATTGAACCCTGTCCAGCGCCTGCTTTTGTAGAGATGGGAACGGCGGCCCCTCTGACGTTCGGCTCGAATGCACGCGCCCAGAAGTGCAGCGCGCCCAGAAGACTGGGTGGACGCGCCCAGAATCGACATCATGACGACAGAAACTGAGCAACACTAGAGCTCATGCACCCCATAGCCGGGCTGGCACCCCGACTGCGGCACGCTATTGGTAACGCCGGGGCATCGGTATTGGGTTTGTTCAGTCTTGAGCGGACCGCTCTGTCTGGGTGGTCACTGAGTATTGACAACGCATCCAGCGTATCATGGAACTTACGCGTCAGAGGTGTGGCTTGCGTTGGTACTCGTTGCATTTGGTGCACAAGGTTGGGCCTAAGTTGCACCAGGCAGCGCGGGTATAGCGATATCCACTCAATAGGAGCCAGAGCGCTAAGCCAGAATCAGAGGAACGGAATCAGAGGCTAAGACTGTTGGGAGAGGTATTTCAATGCGAAGAGCAATGCCTCAAACTCCTCGCGACACGCAATGCAGCGATCCAGATGTGCTTGCACCAACGGCATCGCAGAGGCTGCGTCCTGACCTGTGAGGATCATCTCAACAAAGAGATCCAACTGGGCGAAACACGTGTCACACCCGATTTCGTCGGTCTGTGTGGTGAGGATGTCGCGCACCAGGTGCTGGAGCTTCTTAGACTCTAAACTCATCATTGACTATCAATGCCTTGTCCATAGTTATGACGCCAACCAAAGACCGGATCTTACCAAGACTGTACCAGACCGGGGAGAATCGGCGACACTCTTCGCCCAGATGCGCTATTCTGACGCGAAGGATGCAAAGACCTCTTCAACGGATATGCCTTGCGCCTCAAGACGCACCTTGAGTCGTTGCCGGGCATCGTGGAGCAACTTGTACAAAGCGTTGCGATTGCTGCCCATTCGCCTCGCAACCTCCTCTATCGGCATTTCGTTCAAGATCACGGCCACGACGGCACGACGTTGGAGATCCGTCAGTTCGTGTTCGATCAGGTCGGCCAAGAGGACCCTGAGGTCCTGCTGCGTCACCTGGCGTTCGGGTGTAGGCTCCGAAGAGGGAATCCAACTTAGGGGGGACGACTCCGAAGACGCACTATCCGAGGTGTCATCCGGGACGAGATCCTGCAGCGCGATATTCTCCCAGCGCTTTCGACGTAATTCAGAGAACGCCACCCGCACAGCAATCTTCTGAGCCCACGTCGTGAACTTGCTTTCGCCTCGAAAAGTATCCAGATTGTCGAGGATCTTGACCAACGCTTCCTGGACGAAATCCTCCAGATCCGACTCGGTTATGTGATACCGCTGTTTGAGGGCGTAGCGCAACCCACGCAACAACCGATCCCGGAGATCGTCCAACGCCTGGGGGCGCGGAGATCCCTGCAACGCTTGCAGCCACTCCTCATTACTGCGTTCCGTATCGGAGGCCATAGCACCACGCGTCGGACATACACTTGATGTAATAACTCACGCAAGAGATTATACGAAGGAGCAGATGACATGTCAAAACTGATCCAGCGAGGCTCACGCTGCAGCAACTTGACAGCAAAGTCGTATCGGTTACAATGACTGCCGTTGGGGCCCCATCGTCTAGTGGTCTAGGACGCTGGCCTCTCAAGCCGGAAACGGGGATTCGACTTCCCCTGGGGCCATAGAGCCTTTCTCTAATCGGAGAAAGGCTCTCTTTATTGCCCGCCCTTCACATTGAAGCCGATCATCAGCAATGTACGCTCGCCAACCACCGGTCTTTGGCCTGCAGGTTTCTTCTGATTTGACCCTATTCATGGATTTTGGAGTAAGGTAAACATAAGAGATAGTCTTCGTAGTAGGGCATGGGATTGTGTGGAAAACTCGTGATTTTCCCAAGATGTGGGGACACCCCCAGTCCCCATGGCCCAGATCCACGGAAAGCTGCCCGCGATTTCATGTGGAGAGTGTGTGCGTGGAAGCAGCCGAACCACTGAGATTGAGGTCTCAGAAGGAGTGAGCGGAGACGCCTTGAGGGTGACGTCAGCTGTTGGGAATGACCCTAGTTCTCCCCGATTCTGAACAGTTTTCCACGGAAAACAGGGGGTTTCTCCACAGCTTTGCTCAACCGAGACCGTCGCATGAGGCGCCTTTCAAAGGCCATGGTCCCAGTCCTGGGGGAGAGAGGTGGTAACATCCCTATTCCTTGGGGCATGCCCCTCTGTGGATAAGTCTGCAGATAAGTGAGAAGTCCCCCATTGCGTTCCCGACGCCTCCGGTTTGTTGGCCCAGTTGGACTATGCTATAATGAAATCTGTCTGGGGCGATTGTTATGCCGCACCCCGTAGCACTGATTCTTGCAGTAATCTTGTATTTGTGCTTATTGAATCTGCGCAGAAGGAGTAGCTATGGCGGATCAAGAGATCAGCGAGTTACGCAACCGCATTCTAGGAATCATGATTCGTAGCGTTCGTGATCAGGCGCATGCCTCGCGGCGTGAATGTGCGGCCGCGCTGGGGATCTCGGTGAGTCGCTTGGCGAGCTACGAGGATGGAACTCGGGCCGTCTCACTTCCCGAACTTGAGCTCTTGGCTCGATATCTCGAAGCTCCGTTGGCGACCTTCCGGGGCACAGATTCGCTCAATGAGGACACGAAGGAGTCTCAGCTACCCAATCCCGAGATCTTCTTGCCTCTGCGTCATCGCATCGTCGGAGCACGACTTCGCCAATTGCGCCAGGAGACCGAGCGGACCCAGGCGGATGTCGCGGAACTACTGGGGTGTTCGGCATCGACGATATCTGACTACGAATACGGACGACGAGGGATCGCCGTCGCTGATCTGGAAATCATCGGGCGCGGGATGGGGGTGACGCTGGACTACTTTATGGATCGCGACAGCGAGGTCGGGATGTGGCACACGCAGCACGCTCAGTTCACTCAGTTCAGCCAACTGCCGGCGGAAGTTCGCGAGTTCGTCCTCAAGCCGATCAACCAGAGCTACCTTGAGCTGGCTATGAAATTGTCGCAGATGCCGGCAGGCGAGTTACGTGCGATTGCCGAGGGCATCCTCGAGATCACGTACTGATAGGCGTGACCGCGATAAGGAGTCATATGGTCGAATCTAAGGCAAGTGAGCTCCAACAGGAGGGCCTGCGTCTCTTCCAGGAAGGTCTCTACGATGAAGCGGTGCGCCGATTCAGTGAGGCGATGGAGTCCTTCGCGGAAGAGGATCAAGAGGCGGAAGTTGGGGAGATGCTGAATAACATCGGCATCATTCGGCGGAAACAAGGCCGTTGGGAGGAAGCGCTTGATTCGTTGGAGGAGGCCCAGCGATTGTTTGTGCGCATTGACGATCAAGCGCGGCAAGCGCAGGCCTTGGGGAATCTCGCCAGTGTGTATGCCTCGATGAAGCGACGTGAGGATGCCGAGCGTTCGTGGGGCGTGGCCGCATCGATCTTCCAGGAATTAGGTGATCGTCAGAAGCAGGGGGACACGCTGCTAGCTCTTGGCCTTTCTATGTTCAGGTCCGGGCGGCGACAAGAAGGGCTGGCGACGTATCAGGCCGGCATTGGCATGGTTGAACACCCTACACTGTTGCAGAGAATCTATCGAATCCTCCTGGTCATACAGACCCGCATCTTCGGCTGATAAGCAGCCAAGCCGAGCAACAACCTCAGAAGCAATGCATGGAACCGCGCTGCTTCTTGCCGCAACGTGAGACACGATATAATCTGCAGAGCTCGAACGTTGACCGACTGACCTCTGGCCTTTGAGGCCTGATACGATATGATAGGGGTGTTTCACGTGAAACACCTACTTTCCGGACCGGAGGGACTCAATGAAAGTGTTCTTGAAAAAGGATGTTCCGGGCGTAGGCAAGGCGCAGCAAGTCGTAGCGGTTAGTGATGGCTATGCGCGCAACTACCTATTGCCACGCGGGCTAGCCGTTCGTGCGACAGAGGGGCGGATCAATGCGGCAAAGCAGCACGCCCAAAGTGAGAGCCGGCAAGAAGATCGCGCCCGCGAACGCGCTCAAGCGATCGCCGCCCAGCTCGAGGACCAGGTGCTTGCTTTCAAGGTGAAGGCCGGCGAGACGGGACGCCTCTACGGTTCGATTACGTCGGCCGACATTGCAGAGAGAGTCGCACACGTACTGGGTGCGGATTTCGACAAGCGATGGGTATTGCTAGATCGTCCGATTCGTGATGTGGGTGATCATGCTGTTGAGCTAAAGCTCGAGGGGGGCGTGCGCGGCCACATCAAAGTGGCTGTCGAAGCAATCGAGGTTTAATGACCGATAGTTTGGGTGTCTGGCTCCGTCGCTCGCGCGAGACGCGGAAGGTGGATCTGGAGGATGTCGTCCGCGCTTTACGGATCCGACGCCGTTACCTTCAGGCGCTCGAGCTGGGTGACTATGAGGCACTCCCCGGACCGATTCAGGCGCGCGGCTTTCTTCGAAACTATGCCCGCTACCTGGGACTGCCGACGGAGGAGGCTCTGGCTCGCTATGACGCCGA
The DNA here is from genome assembly GCA_963751345.1 of uncultured Chloroflexia bacterium. GTDB lineage: Bacteria > Chloroflexota > Anaerolineae > B4-G1 > SLSP01 > PWVB01. Next base: position 103,725 of record CAVVUS010000043.1, on the reverse strand, counting down.
GGTTCGCGGCCTCCCAGTGCAGCCGCGGATTCCGGAGATCGAGGTGCCGAATCGGGCCGGCCCGCGCACCTGGGCGCCTCCGGCCCCCTCCGTCGAGGAAGAGCGGGCTGCTGTGCTGGCAAATTCCTCGAACGGACTCATCAAACTCTTGGTGGTGGTTATCGTCTTTTTCGGACTGGTAGCTTTGGCCAGTTTGGCCTGGCTGCAGTTTGGTCAGGGCCTCGCGGCAGGGGCGCCGGTTCCGACACCACGGCTGACGCCGACAGCTACCGCACAAATCACATCTCTTGCCACCCCGCAGTCCACGCCCAGTTTCCCGATCTCTGCAGACGGAACCGTAAGCTATCAGGTTGGTGCCCTTAAGCCACGCGTGGGTCAGTGTTTCTGCCGACGAGAGTGTCGTTTTTCAGGGGATGGCCGATCCTGAGCAGGTCATCCAGGCGACGGCAAGTGAGATTGTGATCGTCTCCACAGGTAATGGGGGAGCGTTTCAGTTGTACGTGAATGGAACAGATTGGGGAACGTTGGGCGGACAGGGAGAGATCGTGCGCCGAGCCTGGACACCGCAAGGGGAAACGTCATTGGAGGGCTCTTGAATCGACCTTCGAACAGATCCGGGGGCGCTCAGCGCCCCCTTCGTTTTTATATCGCATCGCTAGGGTGCCCAAAGAATACGGTGGACTCCAATGCGATGGCGGTTCTCCTGCAGCGATCCGGATATGAGGCGACCTTGACCGCGGACGAGGCTGATCTGGTCATCGTCAATACCTGTGGCTTCATTGAATTGGCGCGTTCGGAATCGTTGGAGACTCTGGAGGACCTAGCCGGTGCCCTGACACCCCATCAGCGATTGATTGCGGCCGGATGTTGGGCGCAGCGAGATCCTGAGACCATCCGGACGGCGGTCCCTCGCGTGGATGCACTGCTGGGAACTCGCTCGTGGACCGAGATCGTGCCCCTGGCGTCCGAGCTACTATCGTCGCCCCGTGGTTCCACGCTGAAGCTGATCGAGGAGCGCCTCGCCGCCATGCCCGAGGACGCCGGGGCGCCAGGCTATGTGATATCGGGGCCGAGCGCGTTTCTCAAGATCGCCGAGGGCTGCAGCCGGCAATGTGCGTTCTGTGCTATTCCGGCGATCAAGGGGCGCGCCGTCAGCCGCGATCTCAATGCTATCGTGGCGGATGCCCGGCAGCTTCGGGATCACGGCGTCCTGGAGATCAACCTCATCGCCCAGGACTCCACCTACTACGGAACGGATCTGGGGATGCGGGATGGGCTGGCGCACCTGCTCGAGGAACTTGCGAGCGCCGTGCCGGATGTGCCGTGGATCCGTGTGCTCTATACATTTCCGGGCTTCATCACGCCGCGGCTGATTGCCGTCGTCCGAGACACGCCCCAAGTTCTACCCTACGTAGATATTCCTCTTCAGCACGCGCATCCGGATGTGCTTCGGCGTATGCGTCGCCCTGCCGACGTCGGTCAAGTACGAAGGACGCTGGATGCGTTGCGCACAGCGATGCCGGATATTGCGCTCCGGACGACGATGATTGTGGGTTTCCCCGGGGAGACCGATGCTGAGTTTGAGGCCCTATTGGGTTTCGTGGAGGAGATGCAGTTCGATCGCTTGGGTGTATTTGCCTATTCACACGAGTCCGGAACGGCAGCGGCGGACATGGCGGACGATGTGCCTCCCGAAGTGAAAGAGGCCCGTTACGATCGGGTCATGACAATGCAGCAGGAGATCTCGTACGCAAAGAACCAGGCATTTGTTGGGCGACGGCTCTCCGTGTTACTGGAGGGTACTGGGGATGATATGACGGTCGGCCGGTCGTATCGGGATGCTCCCGAGATTGACGGGCTCGTGTTGGTCCCTGAAGTCGTCGCGCCGCACCGGATCGTGACGGTGGAGATTACCGAAGGGCTCCCGTACGATCTCGTGGGGCGCCTCGTCTAGCCCCTCTCAGGATGGGTGTTCGGGGCTTTCGCTGTTGGCGGTGTCGTGAGATCAGGTGCCGAATCACTGCCAGCAGTTCACTCAGCATCATAGCCGTGGCACCCCATATTGAGGACTGTCCGATGCGATAGCTGGGAGCGACGAGTTCCTGTCCGTCTCGCCGCCAATGATAGACGCCCAGTGTGCTTGGATCCAGCAGCCGGACGAGTGAGACCGTGACCACGGAAGCCACCTCCGCCGGGTCAGGATGGAGAGGGGGAAGATGCGGAAGCCAGCCGACGTAAGGATGAACGAGGTTCTGGCTGGGGGCGATGAACAAGGGCGTTAGCTTGCCCAGTATCTCTACATCACGAGTCCCAATTCCGAGTTCCTCCTCTGTCTCACGAAGCGCCGTGTCCGAATAGGTAGCATCGATCTCCTCAAGCCCGCCGCCCGGGAAGGAGATTTGTCCCCCGTGATGCTTCAGGTAGACAGGGCGCGCTGTGAAGATCAGGCTTATGCCTTCAGGTGTCAGGTGGAGCAATTCCAGCACGGCAGACTGTCGAGGATGATCTGTAGGGCGAGGCTGCGACTGCCGCAGGGCCGGGGCCATTTCATTCTGGGCATCCACTCCGGGCAGAGGCTGTTGCAGAGCCTGTTTCAGATGACGGATGAAGACATCAGGCGTGTCGAGTAGCGAGACTGGACTTTCCACACTTTGATTATAATCATGGGGTATGTGGGGACAAGGGATCTTCTTTCAGCCTTCCCGGCGCAGATCTTTGCGTGGCTTCTGTACCGCTGGCCTGCCATTGTCGCACTTGGGCTCACGGCTTGGGTCCTGAGGCCGGCGGACGTCGTGGTTCCTCTTCCGGCGCCCCAGGCAGTTCATACGACGAATTCCAAGGTGGCGGTCCATACGCGGCTCACGGATGAGGTCGAGACGTGGAAGATCCAGCGCTCCCTGGCCATGGTCCGCGAGATGGGATCGCCCTGGATTGTCGAGTACTTCCCGTGGGCCTATATCGAGTCAAGCCCCGGCGAGTTCAACTGGGAGCACAGCGATACGGTCATCGAGAATGCTGCGAACCAGGGCCTGCAGGTCATTGCCCGCCTGGGAATGGTGCCGGATTGGGCTCGACCCGACGCCGATGAGATGGAGACGACCTCGACTTACCTCGATCGTGAACACTACGACGACTTTGCACGCTTCGTGGTCGCCTTCGTCGACCGGTATCACGCGACCGTCCATCACATTATCATCTGGAACGAGCCGAATCTGAGCTTTGAATGGGGATACCAGCCGGTGGATCCTGTGGCGTACACGGACCTGCTACGGGCCGTCACCCCGGAGGTGCACCGGGCCGATCCGGAAATGATCGTCCTCGGAGGGGCTCTGGCCCCCACGCTCGAACCGGAGGGCAGCCCCGCAGGACTCGACGATCTCGATTATCTTCGCCGGATGTATGATGCCGGGGCCGCTCCCTATTTCGATGCGTTGGCGGCGCATGCCTATGGACTGGCGTTTGCACCGGAGGTGCCGCCTGCGGAAGACTTACTCAACTTCCGTCGTGTTGAGCTCCTGCGGGAGATCATGGATCTCAATGGTGATGACCAAAAAGCGATCTACGTGACCGAGGCCGGTTGGAATGACCATCCGCGGTGGTCCTGGGCGGTTCGTCCCGCCCAACGCGTGCAGTATACGCTCGATGCGTATGAATGGGCCGCCGAACGGTGGCCTTGGTGTCCGGTGGTAGCTATGTGGATGTTCCGTACCCCCCAGACACTGCACAGTTATCGAGACTACTATGCGTTCGTCACGCCGGAATTTCAGGTCCGTCCGATTTACACTATGGTCCAGAACTACACGGGCAACACGCCCATGCCATAGTTGGGCTTTCTTGAGGCGTTCGGATCTTGAGGCGAGGTCTTGAGCGAGGTAAGGTAATGAGGGGCTCTAACAGGTGGTCAGTCGTGCGCATAAGCGGATGTCTGCTGGTCTGTCTCAGTCTGCTGACCGGATGCTCGTGGGTGCCGAACCTCCCTTTGCCCTTTCTTGGCCAACCTACCGGGCAGCCCACGGCAACACCAGCTTCCACGCCTACTCCAGCGCCGACTGCGACGCCTGAGATGACGGCTACCCCTGCGTCACAGATCTTGACACTGCAGTTCTGGGTGCCCGAGTTCCTGAATCCCGACGCGGACACGGCTGTTGCCGAGGTTCTCAATGCCCAGGTCCGGAATTTCGCCGATACCTCGCCGAATGTCGACGTGCAGATAAGTGCAAAGAAGGACACGGGTGCCGGCGGAATTCTCAATCTCATCACCACGGCCGCCGAAGTCGCTCCTACCGTGCTCCCTGATGTGATTCTTTTGAACCAGTATGATTTGGTTGCCGCCGCCGACGCGGGTCTGATTCTACCCATGGATGATGCCCTGCCCTCGGATTCGGGCTACTTCGCAACGGCGTTGGGCGCCGTCACGACGGCTCAAGGGCTATGGGCCTTTCCGTACGTTGCAGAGGCTGAGCAAATGGCGTATTCACCCATTCTCTCCGAGACGGCACCTATTTCCTGGACGGCCGTCTTGAGTGGGAGCTACCAGATGCTCTTTCCCGGTGCCCCTCCGGATGGCATAGCCGACGACGCCCTGCTCGCCATGTACCTCGGATCGGGAGGTCGTGTCGTGGATCAAGGCGGGCAGGCTACGTTGGATCGAACCAGCCTCGAATACGTCTACGGCTTTTTCTGGGAGATGCGTGACGCGGGGTGGTTGGACACTGAGACGGTCCTGGGACTCCCAGATGCCGCCGCCTGCTGGGCTCGATTCCAGGAAGGTGCAGGGCAACTGACACCTGTCCCGGCAGGGACGTATTGGCTCGCGTCTGGCAGCGCGAATGCTGACGTCAGGCCGTCTTCGCCCACCTGGGTGCCCACTGCGCAAGGATCCCCTATGACAATCTTGCACACGTGGGGGTTGGCGATTGTGACAGACGATCCGGCTCGCCGCGAGGTGGCCCTGGGTCTGATACGCTGGCTCGTCTCCGCACAGCATATGGCCGATCTCACGCGTGCGGCTGAGATGGTGCCCACAAGGCGCCAGGCCATCGAGGCCTACTCTCTCTCCCCGGAGGCAACTGACTTTCTCAACGAGCTGCTTGCTAACAGTGTTCAGGTGCTCTCTCCCGCCGTGGATCAGACGGTGAGGCGCGCTCTGCAGGCAGGGCTCACAGCCTTGCTTCTGCAAGACGTGGTGTCACCCGAGGCGGCTGCAAGTCAGGCCCTGACCAACCTAAGGCGGTGACCCCCGACATGTCTCCCCATCAAGATTCGCAGACCAGGAATCTTCGCGCGGATCTGGCTGCTATCCAGCGCGCCGCGCTTGGTGCCGTCGATCCCTACGATGCCGTCGAGCGGCATTTTCGTCGTGATGGAAATGTCCTGTGTGTCGACGATGAGCGGGAGCTACAGATCGACGCACCTGACGGCCACGTATGGATTGTGGCTGTGGGCAAGGCTGCTGAACCCATGGCTGCGGCTGCGGCTGCCGTGCTGGGCAACCGCCTTTCCGGCGGTATCGTGGTTACCAAGTACGGGCACGTGACGGGGCGATCTCTGCCTGCGACGCTGGAGGTGATCGAGGCGGGCCACCCGATTCCGGATGAGTCCGGCCTACGCGCAAGCCGCAGGATGATCGATCTCCTGCAGCAGACGACCTCGGAGGATCTCGTACTGCTCCTGCTGTCGGGTGGTGGCTCCGCGCTTTCCCCCTCGCCTGTGCCGGGTCTGGATCTGCAGGACCTGCAGGAGACGACCAATCTCCTGCTCCGCGCCGGCGCCACGATTGTCGAGGTCAACACTGTGCGCAAGCACCTATCGCTGCTCAAGGGTGGGCAGTTAGCGCGGCTCGCCTCTCCTGCTTCGGTGATCGCGCTGATTCTCTCCGACGTCGTCGGTGACCCTCTGGACGTCATCGCGTCCGGACCTACGTGTCCGGATCCTACGACGTATGATGGTGCGCTGGCGGTCCTCACTCGCTATGGTCTGGAAGATCAGGTGCCTCCGTCCGTCGCTGCCTATCTCGCAGCGGGGACGCGCGGTGCTTTCCCTGAGACGCCTAAACCCGGCGACGTGATCTTTGATCGGGTCACCAATGTCATCGTGGGCTCCAACGCGCTGGCTGCAGAGGCGGCGGCCGGCTACGCACGGAACCTCGGCTATCACAGCCTGATGCTTACAACCTTTGTCGAGGGCGAAGCACGCGAGGTGGCCAAAGTCGCCGTCGCTCTCGCGAAGGAGCTCCGGTCACGATCTCAGCCTGTATCGTTGCCCGCCTGCATCGTTTGGGGTGGCGAGACCACTGTCACCGTGCGCGGAACGGGCAAAGGAGGCCGGAATCAAGAGCTAGCCCTCTCGGCTGCGATCCATCTGGAGGGTGTGGAAGGGGTCGCACTCCTGGCACTGGCCACCGATGGGACGGATGGGCCTACGGATGCCGCCGGAGCGATCATAGATGGTGATACAGCCAGGCGCGCTCGCGCTCGGGGCCTCGACCCGCTCGTGGCGCTGCGGAATAACGATGCCTATCCTTTGCTTGACGATATTGGGGATTTGCTGCGGATCGGGCCCACAGGGACGAACGTGAACGATCTCATGGTGTTGTTGGTGGCCTAGGGTCGGATCCTTCGCAGGCAAGTATTGCATTCTTGTGCTGCTTGGGTAATATGAAGGTTACAGCGCCGCCTGACGATAAAATTGCCCCGTTTGATCATTAGAGCATATAATCCTGTCGGGCCATGGTGCCGGATTTTATGGGTTCGGACCACCTTTCCAACTGAATTGGGATCGCGGATGATGGTTCGGTGGTTCAAGGAGTATTGCAATGAAGTCATCTCGGCTTAGTCAGTTTTGTGACAGCGCGCTGGAAGTCGGCTGGCTGCTGGCGGTTACGATCACCCCCATATTTTTCAATGTCTATTCCAGCCGTGTCTTCGAGCCCGACAAATTGACCACGCTGAGGTCACTTGCCCTCATCATGGCAATACTTTGGTTGGTTCGCCTCGTGGAAGAACGGATTCATGGCGAGCGTGCCCTCCGCTTCTCGGTGCAGACGCCGCTGGTGTTACCCGCCCTGCTGACGATGCTGGTCTATTTGGTGAGCACCGCGACTTCCCTGGTTCCCTATACGAGCCTGGTCGGCTCGTACCAACGTCTACAGGGCACCTATACACTATTCAGCTATCTCGTCATCTTCTTTGCTATTCTCACCAGTCTCCGCACGCGGGCGCAACTCAGCCGGCTGATCACGGTCCTGATTCTCAACAGTCTCCCCGTCTCCCTCTATGGCATTATCCAACACAATGGCTTGGACCCACTGCCTTGGGCCGGCGACGTCACGAGCCGGGTCGCGGCGAATATGGGAAATGCGATCTTCGTCGCCGCCTACTTGATTATGCTCGTCCCGCTGACCGCTGCCCGGATCGTTCAGAGCTTTGGCGACATCCTGGGCAGGCAAGAGTCGCGGGTCAGCGATGTATTGAGGGCTTCGGGCTACATTTTCATCCTCGCCGTGCAGCTCCTGGCCATCTGGTATTCCCAGAGCCGCGGACCTTGGTTGGGTATCGTTGCCTCCGCCTTCGTCTTTCCGTATCTCGGGCTCATTGTGCTGGAACGTCAGTCGCGGTCCGAAGGGGGACCCGCAGATGGCCAACTCCTGGCGATTCTAAAGGGATTCGGGTTTGGGGTGGGGAGTCTTGCTCTGGCAGGCGCGCTGGCGGGTCTCGCCGCGTGGGCGCTTGAAGGGACGTTGGAGATCTACGTTGGGGGAGGGCTCGCGCTTCTGGTCTTCGGCGGTCTGTGGCTGTATTTCATCGTCGAGCGAAAAGGCTGGCAGTGGCTTTGGATTGGCTGGGGTAGCGTGGGCATGACGATTGCGCTCGGCCTCCTGCTGGTCAATGTCCCCGGCCCCCTCCAGAACAAGGTCAGGCAGGTGTCCCCCCTCAAGCGGTTGACGGAGATCACCGAGCTGGAGTCGGGTACGGGCAAAGTGCGAAGCCTGATTTGGCAAGGAGCGGTCGACCTTATCTCGGTGCATAAGCCCATCACCTTTCCGGACGGATCAACGGACCATCTCAACCCCCTTCGACCGCTCATCGGCTACGGTCCCGAGTCGATGTACGTGGCCTACAACTCATTCTACCCGCCCGAGTTGGGCCATTACGAGTCGCGGACTGCCTCGCCCGATCGCTCGCACAATGAGACCCTGGACTCGTTGGTGATCACCGGGATCCTGGGGCTCGCAGCCTATCTCTTCACCTTCGGGAGTTTCTTCGCTTGGGGATTCCACTGGTTGGGTCTTCTCTCGTCTCGTAAGCAACTGCTGCTGTATATCGATTTGGATGTCTTCTTTGCGGTGTTGTTCTTCCTGATCGCGTGGCGTCTGGAAGGGGCCTATCTTTTTGCCGTGGCTATTCCCCTGGGCATCCTGGTGGGGACGATGGCTTATCTCACGTGGCAAGGGTTCCATCATCTGTCAGGGCCCACGCTCGGGGAGACGGCATCAACGGAGGTCAATCCTCTCGATGCCTTGCGCGCGCATCCGCACAGTTTGCTCTTGATGGGGCTGCTTGCGGGTGTCATCGCTCACTTTGTGGAGATCAACTTCGGAATCGCTATCGCCGCCACGCGCACAACGTTCTGGGCTTATGCCGGCCTGCTGGTGGTTCTGGGTCTCATGTGGGTTCCCGAGAGCCAGCCTGTGGCAGAAGCGGCGGTGGCCGGCGCGGCTACCAACGCATCGAAGTCCCGACGTCCGGCACGAGGAAGGGCCGCATCGAATTTGCGACGTGACGCTCTTTTTTCGCCGTGGATGGCGGCTGTCGTGGCGTTGGCTCTTGCTGCCACGTTCTTGTTGGGGACGCTGGCCTTCGATTTCATCAACAACCCCGATCGTCTCACGAGTGCCGGTCAGATCTTCATCAAGTCTTTGACGATGAAGTACTATCCTCAACCCACAACGGCATACGGCGCCTTGATGATCCTCGTTTTTACGTGGGTGCTCTTCGGCGTGGTAGGGTTGAGCGAGTTCGATCGTGAGGGGCTCTTCGAACAGGATCGGGCATCCCGATGGCCGGTGGCTGTCGCCGCCTATGCCGGGATCTCATTGGTCGGCGTGCTGATCTTTGGGAGTATCGTCGCCGGTCACCAAGCGGCGCTGACGCGCATCCAGATCACGTCCATGGACCAGGTCGTGGACGTTGCCGATACCCTGAGCGGACTCTTGGGCCGGTATTATGGGCTGATCTTCGTCCTGCTGGGTATGGCCGGCTGGGTACTGATGCGGGAAGAGCGTCTTCCACGTGCCTCCGGAGGAATCGCAGGACTTTCAGTACTGGTATTGTTACTGCCCGGCTTTTTCGTGATACGTGATGGTAGCTACAACCTGATTCGTGCAGACATCATCTACAAACAAGGCTCCGTGTTTGCCAACAGCCAGGTGCTCAATGAGAAGCAACTGGGTATCCAGCACTTCGAACGTGCGATAAAGTATGCGCCAAGAGAGGATTACTATTATCTCTTCCTTGGTAAGGCCTATCTCGAGCTGGCTCAGGGCCTCCCGGATGGGACGCCCGCGGATCAGCGGGAGATGGCCTTCGAAAACACCGAGCAGGTGCTCAACGAGGCGCGCCAGATCAACCCGCTAAATACGGACCACAGCGCGAACCTCGCACGCTTCTACAAATCGTGGGCCGCAAGAGTCTCCATCGATCTGCAGGCCGAGGGTCTCGACGCAACGCAGCAGTTGAGCTTGCAGACCAAACGTGCGAACCTGTTGCAGAAGTCGCTGCAGAACTATGAGATTGCGCTGACGCTCAGCCCGCACAACCCGATTTTGTGGAATGAATTGGCCCAGCTCTATGCTGCCGATTTGGGAGATCTGGTCGGCTTCCAGCAGACTATCTCGCACTCGCTGCAGATCGATCCCGAATTCGATCAGACGTGGATGCTGTTAGGGGACCTTCGCAGTTCGCAGGGCGATATCGCCGGTGCCATCGAAGCTTACCAGCGATCGCTGGAGATCGTTGACAACTGTACCGTTCGCCGCGTCGTGGGCACGTTGCTCGCGCAAGAGGCTCAGTGGGAGGAGGCGTCCTTGGCGCTGCAAGACGCCATCCAAGCTTGCCCCACGTCCGGTGAGCTGTGGGAGATGTATCGGGTGCTGGCCATCAGCTATGCGAATCTGGATCAGGTCGCCGAGGCGCTCCAAGCTGCCCAGACCGCCCTCAATATCGCACCCGAGAGCCAGCAAGCCACTATTCAGCAACTGATCGACCAGCTATCAGGCGCCAGCCTGCTTCCCGGGGATGCGTCGCCCGGGACGACCCCATGATTCCGGACATCGAGACCTACCTGGTCGTCTTTGTCGGGGTGCTGTGTCTGGCAGTGCTTGGCACCCCGCTGGCGCGGAAACTCGGCTTACGATGGCAGATCATGGATCAGCCGGATGCGACGCGAAAGGTTCATACCGTGCCCACGCCCCGGATGGGGGGCATCGCCATATTCTTGAGCACGCTGGCGGCAGCCATCCTTCTCCGGGGGATCTTCAACGAACTGAGTGGCATCCTGGTCGGGGCAACCCTCGTCTCCTTCCTGGGCTTTTGGGACGATCGATATCACCTGGGAGCAGGTATCAAACTTGCAGGACAGCTGCTCGCGGCGGGCCTGCTCGCTACTAACGGGTGTTACCGTCCAGGTGTTCCCCTATCATCTCCTGAACCTGGCAGTTACCGTGCTGTGGGTGGTTGGCATCACCAACGCTATGAACCTGTTGGACAATATGGATGGGCTGTCCGCAGGCATTGCAGCGATCGCCGCAGCGCACTTCTCTATCTTGTGTGCGCTCAGCGGTCAGTACTTGGTAGGCGCGCTCGCCGTCGCCGTCATGGCAGCGTGCATCGGGTTTCTTATCTACAATTGGAATCCAGCGACCATTTTCATGGGCGATTCCGGCAGCCTTTTCCTTGGCTTCACGTTGGCCTCCCTTGGTATCAAGCTACGGTTCCCGGACAACGTTCCCTTTGTGACCTGGATGATCCCGCTACTGGTTCTGGGCGTGCCGATCTTTGACACTACCCTGGTCACCATCTCTCGATTGCGACGTGGGCTGAACCCACTTTCCACCCCGGGGACCGATCACACCTCCCACCGGCTCACGTATGCCGGATTCACACGACGTGAGGCGGTATTTCTCCTCTACATCGTCGCTTTCATGTTCAGGGTTACTGGCGATCTTCGTGACACAAGCATCCATCGTCGAGGGTTATCTTGTAGGGGGATTTGTTGCTGCAGTCGGGCTTGTCGCCCTGTGGCGCCTAGAACGTGCTCCCTTCTGGTCGGTGCTGGACGCTCCGCAAGCCAGCCCTGCACGCAAACACAAGCGTGACGAAACACCTCTCGCCAGAGAGTGATAGCATCAGATTGTTGATCCCGCGATATTACCTGGTACAATCCGCATCACATTAGGTGAACAGGAGCCTACACGATGAGATCACTTACCCGAAAGTTGCCGACCCTTGGGTTGGCCTTTATATTGTTGCTAGCGGCCTGCAACCCAGGAACGACAACTCCGTCGCCGACGACTGCTCCGCCGCCGACCTCAGCCTCTACGGCCGCCCCGGCCGATCCTACTGCGGACCTTAGTACGCCGCAGCCGCAGCCGACCGGAGACCCGAACGAGCCGGTGTCGGTCGTCGCGCCGGACGCACCGGGGACGTGTACGGTGCAGCCGCTGCCAGAGTTACCCGTGCGCCCCGTGGATGATACGGATTGGGTGACGGGTGCCAGCCTCCAGGATGCCAAGATCGTACTCTATGAATACGCCGATTTCCAGTGCCCCGGATGTGCCGGGATGTATCCGATCGTGACCCAGTTCATTCAGCAACATCCTGACATCGCACTGGTCTATCGTAGCTTCCCCCTGGATTTCCATCAGTATGCGGATATCACCGCTCAGGCCGCCGAGGCTGCCGGTGCGCAGGGCAAGTTCTGGCAGATGCACGATATGCTCTTTGAGTATAGCACGCAATGGAGTGCTCTTGCCAGCATGGACGAGGTTCGTGCTGAACTGACCTCCTATGCCAAGGATCTGAGTCTGGATGTGGATGCTTTCAATGCCGCTCTGGACGATGGCACCTACGCTGACAAGGTAAAGAGCCAGTATGATGAGGCCATCGCCTTGAATCTGCCCGGCACGCCCAGTTTCATCTTTGACAATATTCTCTTCCCGTCTGACATCGGCCTATCTCTGGGCGGGCTCGAGTCCTTCTTGACCATCGTGCAGAGTCAGGATCAGATCTTCTTCCCCGATGCTCCTGCTATGACCATCACGAGTGACAACACGATTGAGGCCGTGGTGAAGACGAGCAAGGGCGATCTCACCGTCAACCTTCTGCCAGAGTCCGCTCCCGCCAACGTTAATAGCTTTGTCTTCCTGGCCCAACAGGGCTGGTACGACGGCTCGGAGTTCTTCTACGTGCGCGATAATTTCGTCGCCGTTACAGGGGATCCCACGAATTCGACGGTTGGTTATCCCGGCTACTACTGCGAGGGCGAGACTCAGGGCACCTTCGATCGCCCTGGTCTGTTAGGGATGCTTCCGAACGGGCAGTTCTTCTTCACGCTAGGTTCGGATGCAGCGCAACTGAACGGTCAGTTTGCTTTGGTCGGGCAGGTTGTGGATGGGTTGGACGTTCTCGACCAGTTGGTGCGAGTAGCAGTTGGTGACCCGTCGGCCCCACAGGCTGACGTTGTGCAATCGATCGAAGTTACCGTTCAGTAGTCTTGTTCTTGGAACCGGAGTGAGTTGAACAACCTCACTCCGGAAGCTGACTCTCGCGTCATTGCGTCGGACCGAATGTGAGGGGGAGCAGAGGTGAGCGTCCGGGTTCTGTGCGTCGAAGGACGCAATTCCGGAAGGCATAGCTCTGTTCCCCCTCTCTTCTTAGAGGGAGCTCGCGCTTGACATCCTATCCCCCGGCTCGGGTCGTCGATATCTCCGCTGCCATCGGATCTCGTGCCGACCCCTGCAGGTACTGCGCCCCGCTCGGCTTTGGATCGCGGTTTTTCTGGTTGGGGTGGGCCTGTCGGGGTTGGGCCTCGTGTTGGCAGTGCTGCCGGTTGTGTTCACCGCCAGTCTGCAGTCCTTTGCCGTCGTCATCGCAGGTTACGGCCTGATCTCGATGACGTTAGGCATAGGTCTCTCCATCGCGGGTCGTAGAGGATGGCGTGCCCGCCCTTCTCGGCGATTCTCTGCGAAGCGAGCGTGGTTCGTCTTCCTTCTGTTGAGCATCGTCGCCGGCGTGATCGGTGCGTTGCTGCCGCAGGATCTCCAAAGCCGGCCGCTCTTTGCGCCGTTCCATTACGCTTTGATCCTCTTTCCGGGGCTGTTTCTTTTCTCGCTTGTGACGCTGGCTGCAGGCCCAAAGGGTGCGCCATCCCTCCGCCGGCTGGTTGTGTTGCTCGCCGGTGGTGCGTCGACGGTTCTTCTAGCCGTGCCTGTGGAGATTGCCGGTCTGGTGGCCAGCGGCGCTATCGGAGCGGTCGTGACGTTGCTGCTTCCCGGCGGCTCTGCACAGATTCGACCGGCTGAGGGCTCTGGCCCAGCAATGGTCCGTCCATCCCCCCACCGATCCCGCGGAGCTTGTGGGGGTTATTGCCTCGCCGATGGTCATCATCACCTTGGTGCTGTCTCTTTCCGTGATTGCGCCGCTGATCGAGGAGTTTGGGAAGACGCTGGTGATGGGCGTCATCGGGATTTGGGTCAGGCCATCGGTCATCGCGTCGTTTGTCTGGGGTGTTGCGTGCGGTCTCGGATTCGCGTGGCTTGAGGGCGTCTCCAATGGCGCGATTGGTATCGGTGGGACCACCGGGTGGTTGGGGGCCGCCGGGGTTCGGTTTTTCGCCACCGGCATGCACTGTGCGGCCAGTGGCTTGCTCGGGCTAGGGTGGGGTGCTTTCTGGCGGGGACGCCGGTGGGTGCTGCCGCTTGCCTACCTGGGCGCCGTCACCTTCCATGGTCTGTGGAACCTCAACGTGATCTTGAGTGTAGGGGGACTTGCGTGGTCGACTACGAACGCGACGGCCGGGGGATTGGCTGCCGGCTTTGGAGTACTCTTCGAGTCGACGCTGATCCTGGTCTCGCTCTCCTCGCTTATCGGGATTCCGCTTGCGTTGCGGAGATTCGCAGCGACGCCTGCAGGAGGGGAGTAGCCCGCATCCTATGGAGGCCCGAGACCGCCTGGAATCCCTGCTGGCCCGCCAGCAAGCCGATCCGCGTTTCATTCGCAATGTGACCGCCTGGCAGACGCTCCCGAAGCGCCCCGCGCTTACCAGTCAGTGGCCTGCAACCCTAGATCCACGGCTGCGGACAGCGGCCTCCTCACTGGGTATAAGGTCGCTCTACACGCATCAGGCGGCCGCGATTGACGCGGTACTGCGCGGAGAGAATGTGGTCCTGGCCACGGGAACGGCTTCGGGCAAGACGCTCGGATATGTCCTGCCTGTCTTGCACGCGCTGCTTCGCGATCCCAAGGCAACTGCCCTTTTGCTCTATCCCACCAAGGCGCTGGCGCACGACCAGATGACGGCGATCGAGCGATGGATTGGCGCGCTGAACGCTCCAATTGCACTGCGCCCCTACGATGGGGATACCCCCCAACGTCTGCGCTCGGCGATCCGGAAAGAAGCGCGGATCCTGATCTCGAACCCCGACATGGTGCATCTGGGGATCCTGCCCCACCACACCCAATGGATGCGTTTCTTCCAGGGGTTGCGTTATGTGGTCCTTGACGAACTCCACGTCTATCGAGGCGTCTTCGGCAGCCACGTAGCGAACGTGATGCGGCGACTGCGACGCGTGGCCGGATTCTACGGTGCCGGCCCGCAGTGTCTGGCAGCCTCGGCTACGATCTCCAACGCCCGGGAGTTGGCTGAAGCTCTATGGGAGAGCCCGGTGGCCGCGGTGGAGGAGGATGGGGCGCCCTATGGCACACGTCACGTCATTTTCTACAATCCGCCCCTTCTGAATCCCACGTTAGGGCTACGCGCCAGCGCGACCGACGAGGCGCTGTCACCTTACCACGCGCTTGCTCCAGGCCGACGTACAGACGATCGTCTTCGCGCGTTCGCGGCTGTCGGTGGAACTCCTCCTGAGAGAGATGCGGGCGCGGGCCGAACATCTGGGATACGACCCCGAGGTCGTCCGGGGATATCGTGGTGGTTATCTTCCTCACGAGCGTCGCGACATCGAGCTCGGGCTGCGGACGGGGCAGGTGCGTGTGGTGATTGCGACGAATGCGCTAGAACTTGGCATCGACATTGGAGACCTTGACGCTTCTGTGCTCGTGGGCTACCCGGGGACTATTGCCGGCACGCGGCAGCAGATGGGGCGAGCGGGTCGAAGGGCCGGGGCCTCGCTCTCGGTGATGGTCGCTACCCCGGCGCCGTTGGATCAGTACGTGGTCGCGCATCCGGAGTATTTCTTCGGTCGCTCGCCGGAGGAGGCGCGGGTGAACCCCAACACGCTGAGCCTCCTGGCCTCCCACGTGACGTGCGCAGCATTCGAACTGCCCTTCCAGCATGACGAGCGCTTCGGCGGTCAGATGAGCGTCGAGAATCTCCTGGATGCCTTATCCGCAGAAGGCATGCTGCACCGCAGTCAGGATCAGTTTACTTGGGTCGGCGAAACGTATCCGGCGCAGATGGTCTCGCTGCGCAGTGCGACACCCGACAACATTGTGGTCCGCGTGACCGATGAGGGTGTGATCGGCATTGTGGATCGTCCCAGCGCACCACGTTTGGTCCACGAGGGCGCCGTGTACTTCCACGGTGCGGCGCCCTACCTAATTGAGTCGCTGGACTGGGAGCAAGGGGTGGCCTATGGCCGGGCCGTTGATCTGGATTACTACACCGTAGCTTCAGCGACGACCAAGGTGGAGCGACGCCTCCTGCGGCGCAGGCTCCCGGCAGGTGATGGCTACGAAGAAGGTGTCGCCCGGACCGACGAGGAGGTGATGGTCTATACCCGACCGACTGCCTATCGCCGCGTCCACCTCGGATCGCACGAAACCCTTGGTTGGGGGGAAATCCATCTGCCCGAGCAGCAGATGGAGACCGAGGCTTTCCGATTGACACTGGACGCTGCTGTGGTGGAGGCCCTGGCCGACGAGGGAGTGATGGTCGCGCCCCTGGACTATGGCCCGGAGTGGCCGGAGATACGTAACCGGATGCTGACCCGGGACGGCCATCGCTGCCGACTCTGTGGGCAGCCCGGTCTGCCGGAACGCCCCCTGGAGGTCCATCACCTGACACCGTTGCGGACGTTTATGTCGCAGTATGCACGGGCGATGGCGTTGCGTTTGGCCCACGCCCCGGAGAACCTAATCACGCTCTGTCCCGTCTGCCACCGGATCGTGGAGAGAGCCCGGGGAGCCAGAACTGCTTTGAGCGGGATGGCCCATCTCCTGCGCCATCTGGCCCCGGTCTTCCTGATGTGTGATCCCGGCGACCTGGGTACCTCGGTCGAGGCTCGGGACGCCGAGAGCGGCCAACCGGCGATCATCGTCTACGATGCTGTGCCGGGTGGCGTCGGGCTTGCGCCCCGGCTGGTGGATCTTTGGCCTGAGTTGGCCCACGTGGCGCTGGAAAGGGCCGAGGGCTGTTCGTGTGCGGATGGCTGTCCTTCGTGCGTGGGACCGACCGGGGAGAGTGAGCCCGGCGCCAAGCATGCGGCGATCCGGTTGCTTCGTTACGTGACTAAGTAGCGGTGGAGAGCGGGTAGCGTGGGAAGTCTGCTTGCTTGGTGTATAATGGCGACAACGTGTGCCATCGAGAGCGCTCGCGGATAACCCATGCCAATCCTGACCAAAGATACACTTGAGTTCATCAGTCGCAGCCCCGAACAGACCCTGCGCCTTGGCGCTCGCCTTGGACGGCACCTTAACGGCGGTGATATCGTGGCGTTGGAGGGAGACCTAGGGGCAGGGAAAACGGTCCTTGCCCAAGGGGTGGGGATGGGCTGGGGGTCCACAAGCCGGCTGGTGAGCCCAACCTACGTCTTGATACGCCGCCATCGCCGCCATCAGGATCCGCTTGTCCTCTATCATATTGACCTCTACCGGCTGAACTCAATGGCCGAGATCGACATGCTGGGGCTCGACGAGATCATCGGCAACATAGATACGGTCTGTCTCGTCGAGTGGCCCGAACGCCATGCGGGGCTTTTTCCTGGCGAGCGGCTATGGATCCATCTTCGCATGCTTGATGAGTACCGCCGATCCTTGGTCTTTCAGGCACAGGGAGAGCATCATCAAGCGATCTTAGAAGAGTTTCGACAGGAGATCTTAGGTCTGTGATGCTACTTGCTATTGACACTGCAACCCAGCGTGCGAGCATTGCGCTGCACGATGGTACAGCCCTTCGCGCGGAATGCACGTGGGAATCAGCGAATCGCCATACGGTCACGCTCCTTCCACGCGTCGTCCAGCTTCTGGCGTCCTCCGGCATCACACCGGCGGACATTACGGCGGTGGGTGTCTGCATCGGGCCGGGATCTTTCACCGGTGTCCGGATCGGTGTGTCCGTCGCAAAGGGGCTGGCCTCGGCGCGGAAGTTGCCGCTTGTGGGTGTCACGACGCTGGATATCCTGGCGCTCGCGCAGCCCGGTGACGAGCGTCCACTCTACCCGACGTTTGCCGCGGGTCGAAAACGCGTCGGTTACGCACGTTACCGGTGGCAGGATGAATCCTGGCGCCCCGAGACCGGTGTGCAGGTAGGCACCTGGCAGCAATTCGCTGCCAGGTTAGAACTCCCGTGCACCGTGGTCGGCGAGATTGGGGCTACGGGCCGCGAAGCGCTGCGCCCCCTGTATGGTCGGGTTGAGATACCTCCGCCGGCTCTTCATCTGCGCCGGGCGGGCTACCTTGCCGATATCGCCTGGCGGCGCCTTCGAGCAAATCAGGTCGATGCCCCCTCTGCGCTGCTGCCACTTTATGCTCGATGAGCGAAGTGGAAGACACTTGCCGGCCCCGAGTGGAGGGTCTCCGCATTCGGTCTATGGAGGGGCGAGACATCCCCTCAGTCGTGTCGCTGGATCGCCAGGTCTTTCAAGATTCTTGGCCTGAGTCCGCTTACGTCCAGGAGATCTACTTCAATCCCTCGGCTCATTATTTCGTCTTGGAGCAGCCCGACCCGCTGCAAGCCAAGACGTGGACCACGCATCGCCGAAGGCACGTCGCACGCTTGGTGGGGTTTGTGGGGATGAGGGTCGAGGGAACTCGGGGCCACATTAGCACGCTGGCGGTGCATGCCGGATGGCGGGGCCAGAGACTGGGGGAACTCCTTCTGCTGGTTGCCGTGGATCAAGCAATTCGTGACGGTGCTCATATCATCGGGCTGGAAGTTCGCGTCTCCAACGAAGTGGCGCAAAGACTCTATACAAAGTGGCAGTTTCTGCAGCACTCCCATCTACGACGATATTACGCCAATGGTGAGGATGCGTATCTCATGCAGGTCGAAGTCGCAGGTGATGCCGGCTATAGGAGCCGCGTGCAGGAGCAACTCTCATTGTTGTTGAGCGAGCTGGGGATTCAGTGGATAGATCGCGATGGTCGGGGTGGGAAGGAGTAGGTAGGATGGATCGAGAGAAAGAGTTGCAGGCACTTCATACACAGATACGTTCTTGCACGCAGTGCCCGCTGCATATTGGCCGGACGCATGCCGTACCCGGTGATGGCCCGGTGGATGCGCTGATCATGTTCATTGGGGAGGCCCCGGGCTTTCACGAAGACCAGCAGGGGATTCCGTTCGTAGGTGCTGCCGGCCGATTCCTTAACGATTTGCTGGAAAAGTCCGAGATCGATCGGAAGCGGGTATTCATCACCAACGTGATCAAGTGCCGGCCTCCGGGCAATCGTGATCCTCAGGTTGAGGAAGTCGAGGCCTGCAAGCACTATCTGGATCGGCAGATCGAGATCATCAGCCCAAAGGTAATCGTGACGCTGGGGCGGCATTCTATGGCGCGCGCATTCCCCGATGAGAAAATCTCCCAGGTGCATGGGCAGGCACGCATTGTGGCGGGCTCGGAGAGTGCGACGAACCAAGTCTACTTCCCGATGTATCACCCGGCAGCGGCACTCCACCAGCCCAGCCTGCGCAGCGTCGTAGAGGCGGATTTCTCCCTGTTGCGGGATCTGCTTGATGGGAAGCTCGAACCGGAGACGTACACGCCGCCTCCGGATGTCGAGCAACTCTCCCTCTTCTAGCTTCGGCTTTCCGTTTTGCGCCTATTCCCGGCGATACTGCTGCCGGATATTGGGGACAAGATACTCAGAGAAGGCCCTGTCCGCGTCATAGTCAGGCTGCCAGCCCCAATCACGTCGCGCCGCGCTGTCATCCAGATCGGCAGGCCAGCTATCCACGATCCGCTCCCGTTTGAAGTCGGGCTCGTACGTGATATCCGCGTCGGGCATGGTGCCCAGGACCCGGTCACGGAACTCTCCCGCTGAGAGGCTGAAACTGGTGACGTTGTAGACCGGACGGCTCAACGCCTCCCGGGGTGCTTTTGCGAGATCGACCAGAGCCTTGACGGCGTCGGGCATTGCCATAAACGGAATGCGCACGTCCTCACGTACGAAACAGGCATAAGGTTTGTGCTGCGCCGCAGCGTGCAGCATCTCGGGGCCATAATCGCTGGTGCCGCCACTGGGTATGGTAAAAGCACTGATCAGTCCGGGGAATCGAACGCAGCGGAAGTCAAGACTGGTCGGCCGGTCCGCTGCAAGCTGACGGTAGTAGCGGCTGAAGTAGATGCCCAACATCTCACAGTAGAGCTTGTTACACCCATACATTGTGGTTGGGTAATTCCATTCCCACTCGCGAACACGAGCATAGGTCTGCTTTGTCTGGCGATCGGGCAATCCGAAGACGGCAATGGAGCTCGGGAAGAGGAACCGCACCGGCTCTCCCCGCCACTCAGACTGCTGTGCGGCAAGGTGCAGCAGCCCTAATGTGCCACCTACGTTCACGCGATGGGCCGCATCCGGTGAGAACTCGGCCCGTGTGGACAACAGAGCTGCCAGGTGATAGATCTCCTCGATCTCGTATTCACTGACGAGCCGGTCCAGCAAGCCGGTATCAAGAATGCTGCCCTGGACGTGGTAGACCTTTGAAGCCAGATCGGACGGCAGCGGATTCAGATCCATGGAGAGGATTCGCCGTTGGTCGCTCTGGATACCGCTCCGGCCATTCCGGCGTTCCTCGTCGGCATACCGGTCTGACAGGCGTTGGATCAGCGCCTGCCCCACTTCACCGGCCGCGCCGGTAATCATCGTTACTTTCGCACGCATGCAGCCTCCTGTGTTCGGATTTGTCCCATCATCTTAATGGTGTCGTGCGTGGGGTCCAGTGTCGATGCACCCGTGCTTGATTTCCATTGCTCACGTGTTATACTGACAACGTCAAGTTGACAAGCAAATAGCGTAACGGTTGGGGTGTGTCTGCCCAGGGATCACGGATTCCGTGTCCAGGGCAGATGCTTGAAGTGAGGAAGTCCGGTGAGAATCCGGCGCTGTCCCGCAACGGTGATCTCTTTACAAAAGAGAAGCCCGATACTCCGCCTCGACCTGTGCTGGCTGCCCTTCGCGGAAAGGAGGTGGCACACGACAGAGGTTTTGTCGGTGGACCTTCCCTCTTCCTGGGGGGAAGGTTTTTTGTTGTCTTGGCGTAGGCTGGGTTCTATCTCAGTTCGGAGGACTTCACACATGAAGAAGCTTTTCACTCTGTCGTTCTTGGCGCTGCTCGCGATGTCCCTGACGTTCCCCGTGATGGCAGCGGATAATGTATCCCCTGGAGCTGCCCTGTATGCGCAGAACGAGGCCGCGCTGGCCTGGCTGCGGCAGGCCCAGGAGCCCGATGGGGGTTTCTCGTCGGGCTTTGCCGCCGGTTCGGATTTTGGTACCACCACCGAGATCGTGCTTGCTGCTGTTGCGGGTGGTGAGGATGTCGGGACATGGGTGACCGGCACGGGACAATCCCCCCTGGACTACTTGGCTTCCCAGATCGCTACGGGGCAGGTCACCGATGTCGGGAATCTCAGCAAGACCCTGTTGGTCGCCGTTGCGACCGGCCAAGATCCGCGTGCCTTCGGTGGACGGGATCTGGTCAATCTCGTGTTGTCCTCGCAGGATGCCACCACGGGGTGGTTCGGCGACACGCTCTTCAAGCATGCGTACGCGGTACTCAGTTTGCACAATGCCGGAGCGACCGTGCCGCAGAACGCCATCACGGCTATGACGTCTCAGTTTACGGATGACGGCGCGTGGGCGCTCTTTGGTGGTACCGCACCCGGCACGGCAGATACCAACACGACCGCGCTGGTCATGCAGGCGCTCGTCGCGGTGGGACGAGCCGACGCCGCGGCAGGTGCTCTGCCATACCTTCACCGGATGCAGAATGACGATGGTGGGTTCCCGTACCAGAACCCATCTCCTTACGGCACGGATAGCGACGCTAATTCGACGGCAGTCGTGCTCCAGGCGCTTCTGGCTCTGAATGAGCCGCTAGGCAACTGGCTGTCCGGCGGTACTGATCCCCTGGGCGCGTTGTTGGCCCTCTGGGATCAGAACAGCGGGGGCTATTTCTGGCAGGCTTCGGTGCCCTTTCCCAACATGCTGGCGACAGCGCAGGCCGTTGAGGCCGCCGAAGGGATGACCCTTGCCAATCTGCCGGTTGTCGGAGCTTCAGGTTCTGTTCAGGCCACCGCCGCTCAGCCGGCCTCAAGCGTCTCCCCCCTTCTACCCTCTTCCGGAGCGCACGTGAGTTTCGGCACCGGGGTGTTAATGGCTGCGATCCTCGTGATGGTGGGCGTAAGCGCGCTGCTCCGCCGCAAGTGAAGGAAGGTTCAGGCGATTGGTGAGTCGCGAGCTTGCGGCCATAGAGCGGAAAGCTTGGCCTCGACAGCTATGGAGAGGGGTACGGTTCGCCCTGCCCCTTCTCCTGTTCGTCCTGTTGACGGGGTCCCCGGTCCTGGCCCAGGGAGGGGAGAATCAGGCCGGGTTGGTCATTGTTCAGAGTGACGGTCGTGTCGTCACACGATGTGTAAGCTTTAGCGACCCCCAGATATCGGGGTTGGCGCTACTAGAGCGCTCGGGCCTTTCGTTTTCATCGGACGCCGGGCCGGTAGGAGCGAGGATCTGCTCCATCAATGGGGATGGCTGCCCAACCTCCGACTGTTGGTGTCAGTGTAAGGGCTTGCCCTGTGCCTATTGGAACTACTATGCCCGCAATGCGGATGGATCCTGGGCCTACGCCGGTATAGGGGCTGCCATAAGGCAGCTCGGTAACGGTGACGTCGACGGGTGGGTGTGGGGAGACGGCTCTATTTTGCCGCCGGTGATGAGCTTTGAGGCGATTTGTAGTGCCGCCCCGGCATCGACAGTGCAGCCTGCACCACCTCCGACAGCTACGATCACGCCTGAGGTCGTGGTTTCGACGCCTACGCCACTGCCTACGGCGACACAGCCGGCAGCGACCGCGACGACCACACCGCAGGTGGCGGAGGCGACTGCCCAGCCATCGTCAACGCCGACGGCTACCTCTACGCCGGCAGCCACGGCTACGCCCCGGCCAACGGCTACCGGACAGCCCCCGGCTACGCCGACCCCTGCCGCCTCGAATACCCCGACGCCAGCAGGAGCATCACCGTCGACAGGCACACGTCCTTCAACCTACGCGGCCTTTGCGGCGATTCTCGCCCTGATCGGCGGGGCGTTTCTCCTCCAGCGCCGTCAGAGGCGTGGAGGCCGCCAGGAGCAGTAGAGGATGCCCGATCTGCGGCGCATGCTGCGGTGGCTGATCTACGGCCTCGCTTCCCTCATCGGGATTGCGGCGTTTCTGTACCCCTTTTTCCCTCAGGCGCAGCGACTCGACAGTGCGGGGGGCCTCGCTCACGCCGCCGACTCCCCTCTATTTCTGGCGCTGCTCGGGGGCATGGCGTTGGTGGCTCTCACGCTGGAAGCGCAGGGCGATGCGTCTTCCACAGGCGGATCCGGGAGCGATGCCAAGCGGATCGCGCTCCTGGGCGTGTTGGTCGGGCTGAACGCCGTCCTGAGTTTTATCGAGACGGCGGTGCCGGGCCCCGGCGGATTCAGCCCCATCTTCTTTTTGATCATCCTCGGTGGGTACGTCTATGGCGCTCGCTTCGGATACCTCCTCGGCGCGCTCACGCTCTTCGTCTCCGCTCTGGTCACGGGTGGGGTTGGGCCGTGGCTGCCCTACCGGATGCTGGTCGCCGGGTGGATCGGCCTCGGGGCGCCTATGGTCCGGTATCTCAACCGAGCCTTCCATGCACAGGGCACACGGTGGGAGATCCTGTCTCTCGCGTTCTACGGCGGGGTCTGGAGTCTGGGCTTCGGCGCGTTGATGAATCTCTGGTTCTGGCCCTTTGCCTCGGGGCCGGTCGACCAGCACTGGCAGGTGGGCATCAGCATAGCTGATGGTGTGAGGCGCTTTCTGGCGTTCTACGTCGCCACGTCGCTGCTGTGGGATCTGGCGCGGGTCATTGGCACCGTAGGCATGCTCCTGCTCTTTGGTAGGCCTACGCTGAGAACGCTCTACCGCTTTGCCCACCGATTCTCCTTCGACGTGAGGGGGAGCGACTCGGGAGATGCCGGATGTGTCGAGGAGTCGAGTCGCGACGTCGCTGCAGGCATGTGAGCCCCAAGAGGTCACGGCCTGATGCATCCCGTCGCTTGGTTTGTATGGCTGGCGGCCTCGGCGGTAGCCTCACTACTGACGCGTGACCCTCTCTATCTCGTGGTGGTCTTTGTCATCGCTTACGTCGTCGCGGAGGGGGCTCGATCTCCCGAACTGCAGAGCGTGGGATTCCTGCCGATCTCGCCTGTACGTTTTGCGGTCTTTGCCGTAGCCGCCGGGGCGCTTCTCAATGGGCTCACCAGTCACTTCGGCGAGACCGTGTTGCTGCGTCTGCCGGGAGCCATTCCGCTGCTGGGAGGGGCGATCACGGTCGAGGCGCTGGCCTATGGCGCGATCAATGGCCTGGTGCTCGCCACCCTCTACGCTACCTTTGCGGTGCTGAGTGTCGCAGTTCCGGTGCGCGATCTCATCGGTTATCTTCCCCGCGCGTTTTACCCTGCCGCCGTGGTCTCCGCCATCGCGGTGACCTTTGTGCCCAATACGTTGCGGCAGTTCCAACAGGTTCGCGAGGCGCAGGCGGTTCGCGGACACCGGATGCGCGGATTGCGAGACTGGCTGCCTCTCTTTATGCCGGTCCTGATCGGTGGCCTCGAACGAGCGCTACAGTTGGCCGAGGCGATGACGGCACGAGGCTTTGCGACGACCTCGCCGGCGGTGGTGGGATCGTCGTTATCCTCGACCTGAACCTTCCGCAGGTTCCGGGGAAGAAGCGCTATCGCCCACGAGCTCCAGGGGTCGGGCCGTGTTCGTCGCTCTTCGGAATCATGAGGCCCAGATTGCGTTGGCCGTCGGCCTTAGCTGCGTGCTCGCCGCCAGCGTTCTCCGGCTTGTGCCCGGCGGCGCTGTATGGTCATCTCTGATGCTCGTGGCAGGTGTTGGCGTGGTGATTCTGGCCATCTGGCGATCCGGACATGGTGTGCACTACACTCGCTATCGCCAGCGCTCCTGGACGTGGCGCGACAGCTTGGTCGCAGCCGGGAGCCTGTTGGCGGCAAGCTCCTTTCTGCTATGGCCGGATGCCCGCGAATACACACCCTATCCCCTGCTCACCTGGCCCGCGTTTGACATCCGCGTGGGGATAGCCCTCCTCGGGCTACTCGTCCCTGCTCTGCTCGTGCAACCACAAGCCAATGGCGCCGCCGATCATCTCGTTTGAACGTGTCTCGTTCCGATACCCTGAGGCCGGGATCCCGGCGCTCAGCGACGTGACACTGTCCTTTGGGGAGGGCGACGTCACGGTCGTGGCCGGCCCTTCAGGTGCCGGGAAATCCACCTTGCTGCGCTGCTTGAACGGACTGGTCCCACACTTCACGGGGGGAACCTTCTCAGGACATCTCTCGGTGGCCGGTCGGAATCCTGTGACGGACGGGCCGCAGATTATGTGTCGCCACGTCGGGTTTGTCTTCCAGGACCCCGAGGCACAGTTCGTGATGGACCGGGTCGAGGACGAGATCGCCTTTGCACTCGAAAACGCCGCGATGGACCGGCAGGAGATGCGGGAGCGGGTCTCCGACGCTCTCAACCTGCTGGGGCTGCTCCCTCTGCGTGAGCGCCCTCTGGCGACGCTCTCCGGAGGGGAGAAACAGCGTGTGGCCATTGCTGCAGCATTGGCGCTGCAGCCGCAAATCCTCGTCCTGGATGAGCCCACCTCGCAACTCGACCCCCAATCGGCGGAAGATGTGCTGCAGGCGCTCGCACGCCTTAACGCCGCCAGGGGGCTGACCATCGTGCTGGCAGAGCACCGGCTGGAGCGGGTGCTCGCGTTCGCCGACCGGATGGTTTACGTGCCCGGAGGCGCGGAATCCGTGATCGCGGGAACGCCGGCGGCCGTGCTCGACCGGATCGACCTGGTGCCACCGGTTGCTGCGCTGGGCAAAGCCCTGGGATGGTCTCCGTTGCCGGTGACGGTCGAGGCCGGGCGGCGCTTCAGCCGCGAGATGGTCGTGCCTACGAAGCCGGCAGTGATGGCGAGCGGCGGATCGGGAGGGCAGGTGAGCAGGGAGACGGCAGAGCCCGGCGCTGCGCAGGCATATGTGGAAGCCGAGTCGCTGCAGGTGGGCTACAACGGGAAGCAGGTGTTGTTTGACGTCGACCTGTCCCTGCGTCCCGGCGTTGTCACCGTGCTGATGGGGCGGAACGGCAGCGGGAAGAGCACTCTGCTCAAGAGCCTGATCGGTCTCGTGCGCCCAACGTCGGGCCGGGTACGGGTGTCCGGGCGTGAAACCTCCGGCATGCCGGTGGCCGACGTGTGCCGGGACGTTGCCTATCTTCCCCAGGACCCCAACGCTTTACTCTTCGCGGATACTGTGCTTGAAGAACTCTACGTGACGTTGCGCAACCACGGTCTCACCGCATCCGACCTGGCCCTGGCCCCCGATCGTCTGTTGGCCAAGCTCGGCCTCGGGGACAAGGCCGCAGCCTATCCGCGAGATCTCAGCGTGGGCGAACGCCAGCGGGTCGCACTCGCCGCAATCACCGTCACTCACCCCGGCGCGATTTTGCTGGACGAACCGACAAGAGGACTGGATTATGAGGCCAAGGCGCGTCTGGCCGATCTTATCCGCGGCTGGCGCGCCGATCGTCTGGCGATCCTGCTGGTGACCCACGACGTGGAATTGGCGGCCCTTGTCGCCGATCGCGTGCTCTTGATGGCGGCGGGGCGAATCGTGGCCCGGGGAGCGCCACAAGAGGTGCTGGGTGGGTCGGACCTATTTGCCCCCCAGGTCGCCGAGCTCTTCCCGGGCGCCGGCTGGCTGACGGTCGACGATGCGCTGCGGGGCCTGGGTGCGGAGGGGAAGGCCGGGGCCTAACAAGCTTCGCTTTCCCTCTCCTCGGCGCCTGCGCTCGCTGGCTCCTCCGCTCGATGCGCCGCTTCCTGTGCGGCTTGATAGACCTCGCGAAGCGGCACGCCGTGTGAGGCAGCCAGCCTGCGGCAGTCCTCGTATTCCGGCGCGCTCTTTACCTTACCCCCACCGAGGTCGGCAACCTTGACGTGGACCGGCCCGTAGGGCGTGTCGACGTGGCGGATCGTGCGCGGTAGCGCGTGCCGTTCCACCGTCTGTTCCCGGATGCCGAGGGTGCTCGTCTCGGCAAAGAGGATGGATGTCATCGCTTCGACGTCTCCGGGCTTGCACAGGACGCGCAGAAGCGTGGCGGGCCGGTTTTTCTTCATCTGAATGGGCGCAAGAAAAACGTCCAGCGCCCCCGCGGCAAAGAGAGCATCCATCACGTACTCATAGGTCTCGGGGTTCAGGTCGTCAATGTTCGTCTCGAGGACCTTCAGCCGGTCGACGTCGAGACAGGAGTGCGTATGAGTGGGCTCTGCGTGGGTATGTTCGGCGAGGGGGTGCGGATGTCTGTGTGACATCTCGTCATCGTGGTGATGGCCGTGAGGCAATGCATGATCATCGGCGTGATCGTGACGATGCTCGTGATCGGCCTCGTGTTGATGACTATGACCCGGCTCGTCTGCGTCGGCGGGCGGGTGTTCGTGATGATGTTCGCCACCGTGGGTGTGCGGATGCTCATGGCTGTGGGCATGTCCGTGATCGTGATGCGCTGCAGGCTTGTCGTCAGACGTGCCGATCAGGAGGCGCAGGATGTTTGGGATGACCATGTCACGGTTGCCCGCGCCATATCCCACGACCTCCAACGTCATCGGTGGGACGGGACCAAATGCGTCTCCAAGCGACGACAGCAGTGCAGCTCCTGTGGGGGTGACGGTCTCCACCTCAAGGGGACTGCCGACGATGGGGACGCCCTTGAGCAATGCGACCGTCGCCGGTGCCGGGAGGGGAATGCGCCCATGGGCGCCCTGGATAAAGCCCCGTCCGAGCGGCACGGGTGAGACGACGACGCGCTCTATGCCCAACGCTTCCAGCCCGACCAACGCGCCGACGACGTCCACGATCGTATCGACACCGCCGAGTTCATGAAGGTGAACCTCGTCCAGGGAGGTCCCGTGGATGCCGGCCTCCGCCGCCCCGATCTTGCGGAAGATCTCGACCGCCTTCTCCTTGATCTCAGCCGAGAGGTCGCTTTGCTCGACGACAGCGATGATGTCCTTGATGTGGCGCTCAGGCACGTCATCCGCAACGATGACGTCGACTTTCGTCGCGGTGAACGCGTTCTTGGTGACGCGGCGCTCGCGCAGCTCGAAATCGCGGAGGTGCAGAGCGCCGAGGCGTGCCTGCAATTCCGCCAATGATAGACCGGCATCCACCAGTGCACCAAGGATCATGTCGCCACTGGCACCGGCGATGCAGTCGAAGTAGGCAATTCTCATGGGTCAGTGTCTCCTATGCAAAGAGCGGATGAGCGAGTCAGTGAATCAGCGAGCGAACGAATGTGACGCCTACTCCTCGATCTGGCGCAGCATCAAGTGGGCGAAGACGGCGGCCCCATATCCGTTGTCGATGTTGACGACGGAGACGCCCGAGGCGCAGGAATTGAGCATCGTCAGTAGGGGAGCAACGCCGCCGAAGTTTGCGCCGTACCCGACGCTCGTGGGCACGCCGATCACGGGAGCCGAGACCAGGCCGGCAACCACGCTGGTGAGGGCGCCCTCCATGCCTGCGATGGCAATGACGACTGCGGCATCCATCAAGCGGTCGAGCTCACCCAGGAGGCGATGCAGCCCCGCGACGCCGACGTCATAGGCGTGCTCCACGCGATGCCCGAGGAACTTCAGGACCTGGGTGGCCTCTTCCGCGACGGGGAGGTCCGACGTGCCGCCGCAGATCACCATCGCATACGGGGCATCCGCCGCGGGTGCCGGCAACTCCGTTCGCGTCAGGGTCACGAGCCGTGAGATCGGATCATATCGCACGTCGGGCAACTGGCTCTGGATGACCTGAGCCATCTCCGGCGAGACTCGCGTCCCCAGCACGCGGTCGTGGTGGGCCCACAGCCGGTCCAGGATCGCGACGGCCTGTGCCGGCGTCTTGCTCTCACAGAAGACAACCTCGGGCATGCCGTTCCGCAACGCCCGGTGGATGTCCAATCGAGCGTAGTTCCCCACGTCGTCATAGGGCAGCGTGCGAAGCCGTGACAACGCTGCGTCGACATCCAGGCCCCCCTGTTGGACGTCAAGAAGAAGCTCGCGTAGTTTCTCGGTATCCATCAGATCAGATGACCTCGTTCATACTGCCGGAGCGGAACCCCTTGAGATCCAGGGTGACGTAGGCATAGCCCAACGCCTTTAGGGCGTCCACAATCTCTTGGCGGTTGGCCAGAATCGTGTCAAACGCCTCGACCGGCACTTCGATGCGCGCGACGTTCCCGTGATGACGGACCCGGAGCTGGCGCAGGCCAAGGCCTCTCAGTACCAACTCCGCCTCTCCGATCCTCGCCAGATCGGCCCGCGTGATGGGGGTACCATAGGGGATACGTGAGGCCAAGCAGGCCGAGGAGGGTTTGTCCCAGTTGGGGAGGCCCATCTCGCGAGCCAGCGTCCGAATCTCGACCTTGGTGAAGCCGGCCTCCTGCAATGGGCTTCGCATGCCACACTCGCGCGCCGCACGTTGTCCGGGCCGGTAATCACCGGTGTCATCCGCGTTGGTGCCATCGACCACGACTCGATAGCCGTGCTCCTGCGCGAAGCCCTTGAGTCGTTCGCAGATGGCGCCCTTGCAGAAGTAGCATCGATCCGGAGTGTTGGCAAGGAACTCGGGATCCTCGAGCTCTCCCTTTTCGACGATGGCTACCTGAACATCGATCTCACAGGCGACCTCTTCGGCTTCGCTTAGCTCATAGTCCGGCATCAGCGGCGATACGGCTATCACCCCTTGGGCTCGACTTCCCAGGACATCCCGGGCGACTTTGAGCAGGAAGGAGCTGTCCACGCCGCCTGAGTAGGCGACCAGCACGCTCTCCATGTCTGTCAGGAGAGACTTCAACGTCGTCAGCTTGTCCCACGTTATATTTGTCACACTTGCTCCCATCAGGAAAATAAAAGGGCAACCCTGGGGCTGCCCCTTGCGATCTCAGACCAATGATCTTTCGATGTTTGGGCCAAGCACGAGGCCTTCGAGGGGCTCTCAGCCGGCCTCGGCTGTCCCCTGGGCTTCTGCCGCCCGGCAGGTCGCGCAGAGACCCGGCAGGGTCAGCGATCCCAGGTGGGCCGCGAAGCCGTAGGCTTCCTGCAAATGAGCCAACAATGGCGCCAGCTCCTCAGGGTCCACAGGCACGATCTTCCCGCAATTCGTACAACGGAGATGGTGATGCAGGCCGTGGATCCCCAGGAGCTCATACCGGCGCTGATCGTCCCCGGTGCTCAGGACTGCCACCAACTCCAATTCCTCCAGCAGGTCCAGGGTGCGATAGACAGTCGAGACATCCGTGCTCGCAGAGCGTGCGCGAACGTGCTCGTAGATCTCCTCAGCCGTGACCAGTCCCTCCATCTCGTGCAGGACGGAGAGCACCATTTCGCGCTGCGGGGTGAGCCGGAAGCCGCGATCGTGCAACTGCTGGATAAAATAGTCCTCACACGACATTGCTGCGGGCCTGCCTCTCTTCCCTCGACCTAAATGACAGACGCCAGTTTACCGGAGACTCGTCGCCTGACAAGCACGTACGGAACTCAGGCGAGGCGCACGAATTCTGTGCGCCGGATGATCTCCTCCTGCAGGTCACGATCCAGTTCCGTGAAGTAGGCGCTGTAGCCGGCTACCCGCACGACGAGGTGCCGGTACTTCTCGGGACGACTTTGGGCCTCAAGCAGCGTCTCCCGAGAGACGACGTTGAACTGCACGTGCGGGATCTTGAGCCTGCAGAAGGCTTTCAGCAGTGAAACGAAGCTTCGAAGTGCCTCGTCACCCTTGAGGAGCGACGGAAGGAACTTCATATTGAGCAGCGTGCCATTGGAGGCCAACGCAAGGTCCAGCTTGCTAACCGATCGCAGCACAGCGGTTGGCCCTTGACGATCACGTCCTGCCGAGGGAGAGAGCCCGCCATCCGCCAGCGGTTGCCCCGCACGGCGCCCGTCAGGCGTGGCCCCGACGTGGGCGCCCATCGGCACGTGCGCCGAGACTGTGTAGAAGCCCGGCTGATACCGTCCCCCTCGGATGTTGGCGTACTGCGCGACAAGGTCGCTGTACCGGTCCGCCCAATGGGCCGCGACCTCGTCGACGCGGTCGTCGTCGTTGCCGTACTTCGGCGCGCGGTTCAGGAGCCGCTGACGGAGGTCCTCCTTCTCGGAGAAATCGGAGCGCAGGGCCAATAGCAGGTCGCCGGCCTCTATCCACCGCTCATCGAAGAGGGCCGATCTCAGCGCAGCCAGGCTATCGGCGACATTGGCGATCTGGACACCCTGCACACCGGAGAAGTTGTAGTGCGCGCCGCCCGCGGTCACATCGACACCCTTGGCAACGCAGTCCTCGACCACCAGGGACAGGAACGGGGAGGGAAGCAACTGTGCGTGGGTCGCATCGACACTATCGCATCCCCGGACCATGAGCCGTACAAAGTACGCCAACTGCTGATCGTACGCAGCTTCCAGCTCGTCGAAGCCCCCCATCTGATCCAGTCTTGGGGTTTCCAGTCCGACTACTTCGCCGGTATCGGGGTCCCTGCCGCCATAGAGGGTAAGCTCCAGGATCCGCGTCATGTTGAGCATCGCAGCATCGCTCCACCCCAGGGCCTTGCCGGGTGTCGAGAGCTCCACGCAGCCTACGACGGCGTAATCGACCGCATCCGCCGGCGTGATGCCCCGGTTGAGCTGACCGGGGATGATCACCTCATCGTTGAAGACCTGCGGCATGCCACTGCCGAGGCTGATCACGTAGGCGGCGGTCGTCAGAAATGGCTGCGGGCTATCCTTGTGGATGCGGATAGATAGATTGGGTTGCGGAAGTCCCAGATCGGCCTGTGCGCGCAGACACATATAGCTCAGAAAGTTCGTCGCATCCTTCCCGCGGCCCTGGGCGCAGATACCATCGGAGACCTGTCCGCCGAGCACAATGTTGAAGCCGATGGGGAAGCCGGCGAAATAGCGGGCGCTGGCGCCACTCCGCAGCAGCACGATCTCGTTGAACTTGAGCCACATCAGCTCCAGCAGCGCCTGCGCCTCCGGGAGGGACAGGGACCCGGCTGGCAAGATCGCGCTCGAAGTAACGCAGCATGTATTGGTCGAAGCGCCCTGGGGAGAAACTGCTGGCGTTCGACTCGATCTGCAGGAGCACAAAGAGGAACCAGAGCGACTGAAGGGCCTCCCACGTATCGCGCGGGGGGTGTTCTGCTATCCAACCACAGACGCCGGCGATACGCAAGAGCTCCTGCCGGCGGATCGGGTTCTCTGTCGCCGCAGCGTTCGTCCGGGCTAACGCTGCATAGCGCTCGATGAGGTCCCGAGCTGCCTCGATCGCGATGAGCCCCGCACGGTAGAAGATCCGGTGCTGATCGGTCTGCGCCTCGGGCCTGTTCGAGGCCGCGATGACGCGCTCCCGAAGCCCGCCGAGGCCCAAGTGCAGCCAGCTCTCGACGTCCGGCAGGATGTGACCCTGAGCATGGTCGGTCTGGTTGAGGCCGAAGGCCCTGCCGCGAACGGCTGCTCTCACGTCGGGGGGCAGGCGTGACGCTATGGCATCCTCCAGCGTCTTGCCGCGCCAATACGGGAAGATCTCCTCCCGCAGCTCACGTATCTGCTCGGGCCTGATGCTGAAGCGGTCTTGAGGCCGTGTCGGAAGGTCCTCGAGCTCGCGATCGACCCAGTCGACCGCGCCCTCGGGAGCAATCACGCCCATCCGCGGCAGGTACGAGCGATTACCGACGATCAATTCATCGGGCTGGATGGTGATGCTCATATGGCGGACGACGTCTCGAAGCATCATCGCCCGCCGAATCGGCATCGGCTGCCCATCTGAACGTTGGTAGCTCTCGGTGGTATACCGTGCACGATCGAGATCGATCTCGCGCGTCGTCTCCAGCAGGCGTTGCCTGATGGCGACGGCGCGCTCCGTCGGGCGGGATTCCGCCCAGACCTCGCGTGGGTAAGCCGACGATGGGTCTTCCTCCAGTTGCTCGAATCCCGGCGACGGCCTCATTGTGCGACCCATGCCTTGCGGGCAAGCCAGCCGCAGCCGAGGATCGGACCATCCTCCCCAAGGGTGGTCGAGACGATGCGGACGTGACAGCTCACCGATGCGTAGGAACATCTGGGGACCATTTCGCGTGCCGGCTCGAGTAAGAGATCGCCCGCGTTGGCCACACTTCCGCCGACCACAAAGAGTGCTACGTCCAGGGTCATAGCCATCGTCCCTATCGCGATCCCAAGCGCCTTGCCCGCCCGGTTGAAGACCTCCAGTGCCAGCGCGTCTCCGTGAGTGGCCCTTGCCGCGACCATCTCGCCGGTGATAGGGAGATCGGGCATTCTCTGACCCTTGTCCTCCAGAAGGCCCCGGTAGCAGTGGGCCAACCAGGGCCCCGAAAGGTAGGTCTCCACGCAGCCGTGCGATCCGCACGAGCAGAGCTCTCCGTCGGGATTCAGCATCGTGTGGCCGATCTCCCCTGCGCCGTTGCGCCGGCCGCGGTAGAGTTCTCCATCGAGAATGATGGCCGCACCGACCCCGGTGCCCACGACGATGTAGACCATGTCCCTATCGTCCCCGTCGCGACCGGCGCCGTAGTGGAATTCCCCGAGCGCGGCGGCTTTGGCATCGTGTTCGAGGACGACCGGCAGACCCGTTGCCTGGGACAGCATCTCCCTTAGCGGGGCGTTGTGGAGGCCCTGAAGGTTGGGAGGATCGATGAGGAGGCCGGCGGCATGATCTACGGGTCCCGGACAACAGATCCCGACGGCGTCGATTGCTTGGCCATAGGGTAGTTGGCTCTGCAGCTCGCCGATGGCTTCGCCGATTCGTCGGACCAGCACGTGGGGCCCTAGCTCGGCGTGCGTCACGATGCGATGGCGCGCGATGATTCGAAAGTCCGGGTCAATCAGCCCCAGCGCCGTCTTGGTCGCGCCAAGATCGATCCCGATCAGCCAGAGTTTTTCGCTCATGCCGGCACCCTCCATTCATAGCTCCGCACGACGCTCAGACACCCGCCGGTATTGGAGATCTATGAGGCGCCTTTTACCAGCGAACGGGCTTGCGCCGCTCGGCCTGCTGTTGCTTGATGGCCTTGGCTGCGCCGCGGAAACGCGCCGGATCGCTGATCTGCCGGCGCGCCGGCTTCTGGAGCTCGGGGCGAATCAGGCGCCGCAACTTGTCGATGTCTATCTGTTTCACGGGCTGGGGGCGCAGCGCCAGTCCCAGCGCGTAGTTGGATGCCCCCAGCGCCCAATCCCACTCGCGTCGCAGCTCATCGGCGCGGACGTCATAGGCCCGTTTGTCCCAGGCCTTGGCCGATTTCTCGGCATCCTCATAGATTGTGAGAAGGGCGGTGCCCGCCACCGAGAGCAGGTCTCGGACCAGCTCCGGTTCCTTGTCGATCAACTCCGGGATATGTGCCGTCAGCAGTTCAGCGACGACGCGGAGCTGCTGGTTTCGTTCTTTGATTGCCACGATTGAAATCCTCTGATGGTCTAGCGCTCAACGTAGTATGCCACACCGATCGAGCCGGGTCCAGCGTGCACCCCCAATTCAACCGGGACGCGCGTGAGATAGCTCTCCACGCAGTTGATGCGGCTTTTCAATGCGTCCAACAACCCCTGACCCTCTTCCTCATCCTCAGCATAGTGTACGGTGAGGTGCGTCGGGTGCTGATGCACCTCACCCACTGTTCGCTCGATCAGCGTCTCGATGCCCTTGTCTCGCCGGCGCGCTTGCCCCATCAAGCTGACCTTGTTGACGCTCACGCGCACCAGCGGCTGGATCTTGAGCAGCGTTCCTATCTTCCCCACGGCAGTGGATAGACGGCCTCCCTTCAGGGCATAGGTGACGCTCTCCAACAGCGCAAGCAGGCTCACATTGGGGATGACGGATCTGGCCTTCTCCACGACCTGGTGCAGTGTGCTTCCCTTCGCAGCCTCGCGGGCAGCCTCCAGCACCACAAAGCCCTCGGCCATGGCCGTGGTCTCGGTGTCCAGAACGACCACAGGAACAGGGCTGTCCTGCGCACTAACCTCTGCAGCGCTACACGTGCCACTTTGCTTACCGGCCACGTGGATGGAGACGATGCCCCTTGCCCAGGTCGCCAGACTTTGGTAGGTCTCGGTGAACCTGGTCACCGCGGGGACACCCGTATGGACCTCCATCTCGGGGGCTGCTCTCAATCGCCTGAAGAACTCCGGGGGTTCGAGCGTCTCCCCTGAGACGAATGATTCGTTGCCGAGATGCACCCAATACGGGATCACGCTGATGTTGTAGCGCCGGACCAACTCTGTGGGAATGCCCGCGGCGGAATCGGTGACAACAGCGACGGTTGGCTGCAAAACCCCTCCAGGACGTGGCGTGGTTTGGCCAAAGGCCGAGCGATAAGCGTGTTGATATTTGCCCTGACTTCTGGTACGATATTGCTCACTGTTTCGGTGCCGGCGCGTGCTCTCATTCAGTTGCGAGGGTGCGTCCGGCAGCTAAAGTTTACCTGTTTCGGCTTAGCTTACAAGCGATCCCGCGGCTGGCCCGCCTTGATCCGGGCCGTTTGTGAGGTGCTTGCGACCAGGTGGGATGGTCGCGTGTGACGTCAGGCTTGACCCTGCGCTTGGTTTCAAAGGAGGGTGGTTTATGGCCCGCACAGCCGTCTTCGCCGGGCTTGTCGTCGATGAGAATGACCGACCCGTCGCCGTTGGTCACGTTGGGCAGGAAGCGACCTACATCGTGGACGATGCGGGATTTCTGCGCCACGTTCCTTCCGAGATTGTCGATCGTCGCGTCCTGGCGGCCCTTCAGGAAAGCGTCCTCACCAACCGCGAAGCGGTGGTTCAGGGTATGTTGGACTATCTTGGCAAAGACGACCTGTTCACGAAAGCCGCGGTTGAGAGCTCGATAGGACAGATGGGTGAGCAGATGACGCAGCTGCTAAACGTGGGACTGCCGGAAGAAGCTCGGCAGTGGCTGGGGCTGATGGGCTTTCGCGTGGTCATCGATGTCCACGGTGAGGTGGTGGAGCTCGAGATGCCCGGTGCTGTTGACGAGGATGAGGAGTAAGCCTCCGCTCGTGTTCACCTCCCTTGTGTGCAAATCTTGCGTCTGTTCGCGCCCCAGAAGCGAGATTCGCTGTTTTCTCTCCGTTTGGGCGATTCTTCACTCTCTGAACTCTTCCCCGCAGGAGGCGTGAATGGATTGGGGTTCGTGGCTGTCGGCGTTTGGGCTGATCTTCGTCGCCGAGCTGGGGGACAAGACGCAGCTCGCCGTGGTCTCGCAGACGTGCAAGTACCGCCGGCCCTGGCCTGTTTTTCTCGGGGGCAGCCTCGCGTTGGTGGCCGTGACGGCGCTTGGCGCGGTGGGTGGCCGGTTGTTGGGGGCCTTTATCCCCCAGGATGTGATCCGTGTCGTGGCTGCGGTGGCCTTTGTCGTCATGGGCATCCTCATCTGGCGGGAAGCGATGAAGGCTGGACGCGAGGAAGCCTGTGAGACGATCGATGCGGCGGAATGCGAGACCCAAGCGGGGCTCTGGGACTGGCGCGCCTTCGGTGCGACGTTCAGCCTGCTTTTCCTGGCCGAGCTTGGCGACAAGACCCAATTGGCCGTGCTTGGATTGGCCAGTAAGCAGCCCACGCCGTGGATCGCCTTCACCGGCGGGTCGGTGGCCCTGACTGCGGTGACCGCCATTGGCGTGCTGGGTGGGGCCAAATTGTGTGAGTGGATTCCCGAGCGGCTGCTGCTGAGGATCTCCGCAGGTGGCCTTCGTCGTCATGGGGGCATTGATGGGGTTCAGGATCCTGTAACCTATGGAGGTACTTCGATGAAGATCACGCGCATCCGCATCTATCGGCCGCAACGGCTCAACCCGACCTTCAACCAGAGTAACTACGTCGTGACCATCGAGACCGACGCCGGCCTCCTGGGTATAGGTGAGGGGGGTACCCCTGACACCTTGACGCAGTGTGGCGCGATGTTGATTGGGGAGGATCCGAGTCGCATCCAGCATCTATGGCAGATGATGTACCGTGGCTGGTTCTACCCCGCAGGTCGGGAGAAGCTGCACGCGCTGGGCGCGCTCGACCTGGCGCTCTGGGATCTCAAGGGCAAGCAGCTTGACGCGCCTGTCTACGAGCTCCTCGGAGGGTTGACCCGTGACTATATTGATTGTTACTCGACGGGATTTCCCTGGCAGGGCACACTGGCCGAGACGGCGGTTGCGTGCATCGAGGCAGGCTTCCGCGCCTTCCGCACCTCCGTGGGGCAGGCCCGCGAGGGCGTCTTTGACGCCCATCGCGAGGTTGAGGTGACGGCGGCAGCGTGCCGCGAGATCCGCGAGGCCATCGGCACGCGCGGCGAGTGGTCGATCGACGTCCACACGCGGCTGGACCTGGCGGACACGGTGCGCCTGTGTGGGCTGATCGAGCCGCTGGCCCCGCTCTTCGTGGAGGATCCGCTGCGTTCGGAGAACCCCGGTGCGCTTGCCACGCTCCGCCCCCTGGTCCGGGTTCCTATCGCGGTGGGCGAGCAGTTCGGCGACCGCTGGGACGTCAACGAGCTGATCGAAGACCACCTGATTGACTACACGCGGGTGACGCTGCCCAACGTCGGTGGGATCACGGAGATGATGAAGATCGCCGCGCTTTGTGAGACCCACTACGTCGGCATGATCCCCCACTTTACGGGGCCGATCTCAGTGGCGGCCCTGGTGCACGTCCTGGGCGCGCTGCCGGTGCCCGTGCTGATGGAGATCGGCGGCCCCGCGCCAAGACAGCCCTCGTATCTGACCCAGGGATGCACGTTCCGCGACGGCAAACTGTGGCCCGAGGCCCGACCCGGCCTGGGTGTTGAGTTCGATCCCACCGGCGCCGAGCTGATTGCCGAGATCACGGAGCGCTCCGCGCCGATCCCTATGTACCATCGTCCGGATGGGTCCATCACCAACTGGTGATGCCGATGATGGTGTAGCCCACAAAGGAGTGAGGTGCTATGCAAATCGTGACGGATAGCGGAACGGATGTGGGTCTGTCGCCCGAGCGGGCGTCTGAGTTGGGAATACACGAGGTTCCTCTGGTCGTGACCCTGGACGGCAAGTCCTATCGCGAGCACGTGGATATCGAATCGGATGCGCTCTACGACCTTCTGTCGGCGACGGACAGCCTCCCCACCACGTCCCAGCCATCCGCAGGCGACTTCGCAGAGCTCTACAGGCAGCTCGCTGCTACCGATCCCGACATCCTCTCGATCCATATGTCCTCAGGTCTGAGCGGCACGTTGAACTCGGCTTTGGCCGGGGCAGCTCTGGTGCCGGAGGCGAACGTCACGCATATCGACACCAAGACCCTCTCCGCCGGGGCGGGCTGGCAGGTGATCGCCGCGGCCCTGGCCAACAAAGCCGGCTGGCCGATCGAGCAGATCCTGGGCCTGGTCGCCAAGGTCGGGGCCGCCACGGAGAGCCTCTATACTCTCAACGAACTCAAGTACCTGATTCACGGAGGGCGGATCAGCCACATGAAAGGCTTGATCGCGGCGGTGCTCAACATCAAGCCCGTGATCGGCGTGGAAAAGGTCAACGGCACCTACGTGCAGCTCGGTCAGGCGCGCGCCTTCAAGGGTGCGGTTGAGAAGATCGTAGGGCTGATCAAGCGCCAGCATCCGGAGGGCAGTGCCCTGAGGGTGCAGGTGCTCTACGCCAACAACCCGGAAGGGGCCGCGATGCTGCGCGAGCGCATCGACCAGTTCTTCGCCTGCACCTGGCTGCCGATGGGCCCGATGTCGCTGGTGCTGGGCGCCCACACCGGGCCGACCATGGTCGGCGTCGCCTATGCGCCACTGTCGGCGTTCGCCGAGGTGCCGTAGGCGCGATACCTTGACATCGGCGGCCTCATCCTGAGACGCTCTTTGCCTCGTCGTACGGCCATAGAGCATCTTGCGTCCGGGTACATTTCGGGAGGCGAGGAGAATGGAGCCTGTTTCAGGGTCTGACAGAGATATCGGGCTGGAGAGGCTCGTCTTCTTCAGCGATGCGGTGATGGCAATTGCTATCACACTTCTGGCGCTCGATCTGCGCCTGCCGGACGTCCAGGTTCCGGCAGGCGAGCAGCTACCCCGGCTGTTGGCCGACCTTGGCCCTCAATTCCTGGCGTTCGCCATCAGCTTCTTTGTTGTTGGCATGTTTTGGGGAGCACATCACCGCGTCTTCCTCTATATCAAGCACTATGACCGCCTCCTAATCTGGATCAACTTGCTCTTCCTCTTCCTGGTGACCTCCATGCCATTCCCCACTTCGGTCCTGGCAGATTTCAACGGTACCTTCCAGGGCGTTGCCCTATACGCTTCGATGGTAGCTGCGATTGGCCTGGTACGGGCCGGCCTATGGGCCTACGCGACTCACCACCATCGACTGGTCGACAAAGATCTGCCGGACAGCCTAATTCGCGCCGAGACATGGGTCGGCTTGGTGACCGCCGGAGCCTTTCTGGTGTCGATAGGTATTGCCTTCCTGAATCCCTGTTTGGCCGAGGCTTCATGGACGATCACGGCCGTATTGGCATTTGCCGCCAGGTGGAAAGGCCTGACTTGATCCCGCACAGAGTGGCACCTCAGCGCCTGCGGCGATGGTGCCGCGTGATGGGCGCAACGGCGTCAATCTCCGGGTGCACTCTTGGGCACGAGACTGGGCAAATCCCGTGACCGCTGCTCCGCCCCCTCTCGCGCAGATCCTTGCTTTTTCATCCCCTGTGGCTGCACAACTTCGTCCATCTTCTGCGAAGTAGATCGGTTCAGAAAGGTAAGGAGAATGGGTGCCGTCTTCTCGGGCATTTCTGTCTGAGGATAGTGTCCGGCCCCTTCGATGACTTCCAGTCTGCCATGGGTTCGTTTCGCAAGGATCTTGCCTTCAGCGATAGGATCGGGGAAATCCGAATCTTTGCCGCCCATAATCACCAGCGTGGGCGCCTTTATGCGATCCAGCCGCTCGTCCGAGGGTTGGCGCGAGGAGAATGTCAGTCCGGAGGCTGCATCCATACGGCCCGGCTGTTTCATGTTCTCCCTGAGCGAGCGGATGTAGTCCTGAAAGTCGTCAGGCTTGTGCGTCGGGTACAGGCGGCCGTAATAGGCAGTCCACATGGCTACACGCCAGGGATTGTGCAGCACGAGCCAGAATAGGGCATTCATGACCGGGTTGATCTTCTCCGCCCGCGCAAACGGATTGATGAGCACCACCGAAAGTGTGGACGCCGGCGCTTCTGCTGCGGCCCATACCACCGCAGCGCCGCCGAAGGATGTGCCAATTAGATGTACGGGTCCGGCACC
This sequence comes from uncultured Chloroflexia bacterium, assembly GCA_963751345.1. Taxonomy (GTDB): domain Bacteria; phylum Chloroflexota; class Anaerolineae; order B4-G1; family SLSP01; genus PWVB01. Next base: position 63,691 of record CAVVUS010000043.1, on the reverse strand, counting down.
GAGGTGGTCGATCAATGCCAGGATGTCACCCCCGACAGAGGGCACGTCGTAGGTCTTCCACGGGACGCTGGACTCGCCATGTCCGCGCAGGTCGGCCGTGACGGCGCGATACCCTGCGTCTCTCAGCTTCGGGGCGAGGTAGCGATACTCGCTGCGGAGAGCACCCAATCCAGGCAACATGAGCACAGGTTGACCGTCGCCGCCGTAATCCGTGTAGGCAAGTGTTCCTTCCATATGATCGAGATATTGTGTCTGCATCGTGCGTTTCCTTTCTTCTACCTTAGGTGAGCCGGTGAAACAGCCTGCGACTTGAGCAGCGATCCACCTGACGCGTACACCAAGGCGTGATAGACGATTGAGAGCGCGCCGAGGGTCCAGCCAAGAACATACTGTCCGGATGTGTATAGGGCAACGGCGGCTAGCCCGGAGATGATCAGTTCTTCGATCAGGCGGAGGGGTTCAGATAACTTACCTGACCTGTGGAAATCGACGGTGCCCCAGACTCCAAAGCCGACCAGGGGAGCGCCCACGCCAAACAGGACCTTGGTGCCGAGTCCTTGGCCAGTGTGGAATCCCCAGTAGGCGAAGGCGGCAACGATGCCTGTCTCCATAAGGCTTCTTAGAGCCAGGTTGATCCACTTCAGTCTCGATGCCACTGGAGTACCAGCCTTCTACTCGATGCTCAGACGGTATTATTATCTATTTTATAGACAATAATACCTCTTAATTCTGATCCGGCAACCCTAAACGCTGTGACGCGGCCTTGGTTCCTCTCAACCACTAGCGGTCGCAAAGGGGACCCTGCCTACGACACAAAAAGGGGGGGCGCCACGTCGTCACGTGGCGCCCCCCTTCGCTTCAGGCTCCTCGGGCTGGACTCGAACCAGCAACCAACCGGTTAACAGCCGGTCGCTCTGCCAATTGAGCTACCGAGGATTACCTGCTACGCGTCGCATTATACCCGCAACCCAAAAAAGCGTCAAGCAAGGTGACAAGGGGTTGGACAAGAACCAGGGATTGGGCCAGATGTTTCCGGCCTAATCCCCGATCGCCAGCCCCTAATCCCTTGAGTTCCTTACGCCGCCGAAACGGTGATCTTCTTGGTCGTGGGCCTCACCTTGGGTAGGTGGAGCCGGAGCACGCCGTCCTTGATCGAAGCTTCAATGGCGCTCTGGTCGATCTGGTTGGAGAGCGTGAAGCTGCGCACGTAATCGCCCGTGCGGTATTCGGCATAGGCCAGCGCATAGCCCTCGGGCGGCGTGGGGTCGACCAAGCCGTTGATCGTCAGCACGCTCTGCTCCAGCGAGATATCCAGCGATTCGGCGTCCACCCCCGGCATATCGGCCATGACCGCAATTGCATCTTCGGTCTCGTAGATATCCACGCGGGGCACAAAGGCCCGCTGCGCGCGGGTTCGCTCAACTCCGCTTTCTACCACTTCTTGCTTCTCAGCTTCCTGGACCTGAATTTCCTGTGAGTCTGCCATGGTGTTACCTCCTCTGGGCGCTATGCGCGCTCAATCGTTTCTGTTGTGTCAGGCGGACCTGACCTCGATCTTCCTTGGTTTGTCAGCTTCGGCGCGCGGCAAGAAGACCCAAAGCACGCCTTTCTTGTAGGTGGCCTCGACCTTGCTTGCCTCGACGGTGAAGGGCAACTGGAAGGCTCGCTGGAACCGGCCCGATCCTCGCTCGCGTCGATGGAAGGTCACGTCCTCATTCACGTCCTCCGCCGGACGGTTGCCCCGGAGCGATAGTGTGTCGCCCTGAACGGAGATCTCGAGATCGTCGGCGTCCATTCCCGGAAGTTCCGCGGTGACGACCGCGCCATCGTCGTTGGTCCAGACGTTCATCGCCGGATAGGTGGCCGCTACGTTCAGGCGGGGACCGCGATCCAGTTGCTCGAAGAGCTGGGTCATCTCGCGGCGCAGCCGCTCCATCTCACGGTTACTCGACCTGGTGTCGAATGGATTGCTCAACATGTTCTGGCCTCCTTTGTAAAGGTCTCTTCTCTGTCATACTGTTTTTCCATAAGCCATGTACTCTCTGACTTAACTGATGACCCCAGTGTAGCGCATGGAGATTAGAGCCAGATAGGCGGCGCATAAGAAACACGTAAGTTCGGTGTTAGAGCGAGATAGTGCTGTGATCATCGTCTCGCTAACGAAACTCTAATCCCGTTCTAATCATCGTCGCGTATCATGGAGCATAGGTTGTATAGCTTGATCAGGAGGACGACGCATGGCTGAAGAGCAGAAAACGGAATCGATGGAGTTCAAGGCCGAGGTCCAGCAGTTGTTGCGGATCCTGTCTCATTCTCTCTACAAGGAGCGAGACATCTTCTTGCGCGAGCTGATCTCGAATGCGTCGGATGCACTGCATCGCGTCCAGTTCGTTATGTTGACGAACCACGACGTGCTGGATCCTGAGGTCGAGCTCGCCATCCACGTTGACGGCGACGACGAGGCCAACACCCTGACGATATCGGATACCGGCATCGGGATGACGCGCGACGAGTTGGTTGAGAACCTGGGCACGATCGCACATTCCGGCGCGATGGCGTTTCTCAAGACACTTGAGGAGGGCCAGAAGCTCGACGACGTTATCGGCCAGTTCGGCGTGGGATTCTACGCGGTCTTTATGGTCGCCGACGAGGTACGTGTGACCTCGCGGTCCTACCTGCCGGATGCGGAGGCGTGGACCTGGACCTCGACAGGCGACAGCACCTATCGTCTCAGCCCGGCCGAGAAGGCGGAACGCGGCACTACCATCGAGATCACGCTCAAGGAGGATGCCAAGGAGTATACGTCGTCGTGGCGGCTGGAGCAGATCGTCAAGACACACTCTAACTACGTCTCCTTCCCCATCTACGTGCGCGAGACCGTGGCCAACCAGCAGACGGCGATCTGGCGTCTCCCGGCGAGCCAGGTCGACGAGGCGGCGTACAACGACTTCTACCGGCAGTTGTCCATGGGCCTTGGGGACCCGCTGCTTCACGTCCACATCGTGTCCGATTCCCCGGTTGAGATACGGAGCATCCTCTACGTCCCCCGCGACCGGGACCACGGAATTCTGCGCACCCGGGTGGATTACGGATTGAAGCTCTATTCGCGCAAGATCCTCATCCAGGAGCATAACAAGGAACTGCTGCCCGAATATCTGCGATTTGTAGAGGGCGTGGTCGATTCGGCAGACATCCCGCTCAACGTCGCGCGCGAGACGGTTCAGACCAGCCGTGCGATCGGCCACATCAAGCGCGCGCTGCGCACCCGGCTGCTCAAGACGATCCAGGAGCTCGGTGAGGAGAATCCCGAGGACTACAAGATCTTCTGGGAGGCGTGGGGCCCGTTCATCAAGGAGGGAGTGGCGACCGACTTTGCGGGCCGCGACGATCTGCTCCCGCTGCTGAGATTCCCAACGTCAAAGTCCGACGGCGAGCTGGTGTCGCTCGCGGACTACGTCGGGCGTATGCAGGAGAACCAGGCCGGCATTTACTACCTGTTGGGTGACAGCATGGCGTCCGTGGAGAGCAGTCCTCACCTGGATGCCCTGCGAGCCAACGACCTGGAGGTGCTCTACCTGGTCGATCCAATGGACGCGTTTATGGTCCAGAGCCTGCGAGAGTTTGACGGCAAGCCGCTCTCCAACGTGGACGATCCGGATTTGAATCTCCCGGAGGCTGGCGAGGAGGAGAAGGAACCTTCGACGCCGGAGTTGGGTCCTGAGCTGTTCGGCAAGCTCATTGTCCGGTTCAAGAACGTCCTCGGGCGACCGGGTCGCGGACGTCAGGGAGTCCAAGGTGCTGAAGGGGAGCCCTTGCCGGCTCGTCTCGGCGGAGGGGGGAGTGGAACGGGACATGGAGCGGGTGCGCCGCATGCTTGAGGAGAATTACGAGGTCCCGGCGAAGATCCTGGAGATCAACCGGGGACATCCTTTGATCCGCAACCTGGGCAAGCTGGTAGAGAAACCGGCGTCAGACGCGTTGGTCGATCTGGCGATCGAGCAGTTGTTTGAGAATCTGCTGCTGCTGGAGGGTCTCCATCCGAACCCGGCGCAGATGGTGCCGCGCATCCAGTCGCTGCTGGAGCAGGTTGCGGCTTCGTCGGCAGGGTCTGAGCAGGGGCTTTGAGCGCCCGGCGGGATATAAGTCATCTTGACAACCGGTCCCTACGTCCGTAGAATGTAGGCAAATCCCTGGATTGAGGGTGGCGTATGCGAACAGCATCAGGCACATTTCTCACAGGCGAATATTCTGGGACTGCGGGGCGGCTGAAAAGCTTACCCGCAGTCTGCGTTTTATAGGCCTTACAGCGTCCAAAGGGCGCAGAAATGCAACGTTGACCGGGTAGTGGAAACCGAAAACTGTTCATCAAGGGAGGTATTATCGGGAGAACGGGCTCTCGACAATGTGGACTTACAGAGTTGGAAAACTACCTATGGGAGGATGTAACTATGTTTGACGAAGGGGCGCTGAAGGAATTGGCTTCCGTCCAAACGGAAGGACCAATACTAAGTGTGTACCTGAACGTCGACCCGACACAGCGTACGGCCGAGGAGTACAAGCTCAAGCTTCGCGAGTTGCTCAAGCAAGTGAGCGGGAAAGTGGACTCCGAGGATATCGAGGCGGTCAAACGGTACGTTGAATACGATTACGACTGGTCAGGTCGGGGCCTGGCGATTTTCTCGCGAGCGGTAGAGGACACATGGTACGCCTACCCGCTTGCTTTTTCGGTACGTTCAGGGGTCACTGTCGCACGGCGGCCTTACATTTCCCCGCTGGTCGAGCTTGACGGGCTCTACGGTCACTTATGTCGTGGCTGTAGTGGATCGACACGCAGGGGCATTCTACACGTTTCAGATGGGGGAGTTGGTCAACCACGAAGGGGTTGAAGGAGAGGACGTTCGAAGGACACGAATGGGACGGGGGTCGTCGGTTCACGGGATGCGTGGCGGGTCACAGGCTTCAGGTCGGCGCGAAGCCGAGCTGGTTCAGCGCAACCTGAAGGATATCGCTGCGGATCTGGCTGACTACTGTCAGAAGCATCAGCCCCGACAGATCATCCTGGCCGGCTCGGAATCCACGGTCGCCCAGTTTATGGACGTACTGCCGGGCTCCCTGCGTGATCTCGTGGTGGGAACTTTCCCGTCTGACATCGACGCGGGGGAGTCCGAGGTTCGCGAGCACGCCCATCGTATTCTGAGAGGGTCTGGAAGACGAGCGCCACCAGAAGGTCGTCGATACTGTGGTGACGTCCGCAGCCAAAGGGATGAACGGCGTGGTTGGGCTGGATGAGACTCTCAGTATGGCAAATGAGGGCCGGGTGCAGGTCTTGCTGGTCGAGCGTGACTACCATCAGCCCGGCTATCAATGCACAGGCTGTGGCTATCTGACCACGCAGCAGTTGGATAAGTGTCTCTTCTGCGGCAGCGAGTTTACCGAGATCCCTGATGCCGTCGAAGCTGTGGTCACACAGGTTGTGGACAAGGGTGGTAATGTCGAGGTCGTCGACGAAGAGAAGATGGAGGACGCCCGGATTGGCGCGCTCCTGCGCTACTGACCGTCCTCCGGATGAACTAAGTCAGCAACCGATCCCCCCAGTATATCCGGGGGGATCGGTATCTCAGGAATGCTGATGGAGAGAGGACCTGATGGGCGGCTGGCACAATCAACCGACCGATATGCGCAAAGTGAGGCGGCGGGCCGAGCGAAATCTCATCTTTGGCATGGTCCTCGTCTTCCTGGTCGGCGGTGGCGTCCTTATCGGCTCTGATCTACGGATGGTCGTCGCTGATCACGGCGTTGATCTGTTTGGTCCCCGGCGTTGTGATGGTCATCGCGATATGGCTTATCCTCAGGCTTTCCGACTATCTGATTGGGCGCGATGAGTGAAAGCCGTCCTGCGTCCTTTGGGGACCGGAGATGCTACCCGCCGTGTCGTTGGACGAAGCGACCGATGCGCTCCAGGGCGATCTCGATCTTCTCGTAGGCGGTGGCGTACGACATCCTGACGTAGCCCTTGCCCGAGGCACCAAAAGCTCTTCCTGGGATGACCGCGATCTGCTCTTCCGCCAAGAGGCGCTCGGCAAACATCTCGTCATCCATGCCGGCCGCTTCGACGCAGGGGAAGGCATAGAAGGCCCCGTGAGGCTCCGTGCATCCCATCCCCAGGTCGTTGAGCCCGCCCACGATCAACTGCCGTCGCCGATCGTACTCCGCGCGCATAGCGGCTACGAAGGGTTCGCCGATCTCCAGGGCCTTCAAAGCGGCCCACTGGGAGGCCGTGGGGGCGGACATAATGAGATACTGGTGAAGCTTGCGAATCTCGGCCGCCAACGCTGCGGGCGCTGCCAGATACCCCACCCGCCAGCCCGTCATCGCATAGTCCTTGGAGAAGCCCTGAAGCACGATGGTGCGTTCCCACATCCCGGGCAGGCTGGCGAAGCAGACGTGCTCGATCCCGTAGACCAGCCGATCGTAAATCTCATCGGAGATGACGATGAGGTCATGCTTGGCTACGACCTCGGCGATGCGCTCGAGTTGCTCGCGCTCAATGACGGCGCCGGTGGGATTGTTCGGCGAGGCCAGTAGCAGGGCCTTGGTGTGCGGTGTGACGGCTTTTTCGATGGCTTCGGCCGTAAGTTGGAAATTGTCCTCGGCCGTCGTGGGAATCATGACCGGCGTGGCATCCACCATCAATGCCGTTGGTTCATAGGCGACGAAGCAGGGTTCCGCGATAATGATCTCGTCGCCAGGGTCCAATACGGCAGCCATGGCGAGATAGAGCGCTTCGGAGACGCCAACGGTCACCAGGATCTCCTGTCCCGGATCATAGGTGACGCCATACAGGGTGTTGAGATGCGCTGCAAGGGCCTCACGTAGTTCCAGCAATCCGGAGTTTGACGTGTAGTGGGTCTCCCCACGCTGCAGCGCCTCGATGCCGGCCTGGACGATAGGCTCGGGTGTGTCGAAGTCCGGCTCACCGATTCCGAGGCTGATCACGTCCTTCATCGTTGCCGCGATGTCGAAGAACTTGCGAATGCCGGACGGCGGGATCTGCAGGGCTCTCTTCGATGCGTAAGGTGTAGTTGGCATGGTCAGTCTTGCTCCTCGTCAGATATGGCTTCCATTGTAGAAGAATCTCCCACATTGAGCGTCTGGAATCTCCCGTCCAGCTTGACCCAACGCCCCACGATGGACATTTCCAGTGTCATTGCATCCAGTAGCGCACCCTCGTCAATGAGGGTGTCCCGCAGCACACTGTCACGGATCACTGGCGTCCTTCTCTACCGACACGTAGGGGCCGATGACCGATCGCTCGACGATGGCCTGCGGGTGGATGAAGACGGGGGGGATAATGGCGACGCCGGGGCGCGGCGTCATGTAGCTGTTATCGCACCCGTGGTCGAGCAGGTAGCGGTGCGTGTCGAACGGTCGTCTCAGGCTTCCCGGTGTCCTTCCATACGCCAACCGGTCGGGTCCCGAAATTGGCGCCTTCCTGGATCATCAAGGTGACCGCGTCTGCCAGATAGTATTCGCCCTTTGTCTTGATCTGGCGGTCCATCAGCTCCTTGCACGCTCGGGCCAACCAAGCCCCATCGCGGAAGTAGTAGAGCCCCATCAACACCGTCTTGTTTTCCACGGTATCCGGCTTCTCGATAAGCTTTGTTGCGCGTCCCTCGCTGTCCGTCTCAACCACGCCAAAGCGCCTGGGGTCCTCCACCTCCTTGGTGAAGATCATACCGTCCAGACCTTCCTGATCCAGGCCTGAGAAGTCGGCGTCGTCGAAAAGCGTGTCGACAAACATGAGGAAGAGAGGGCCTTCGAGGTGTTCCCTTGCTAACCAGATGGCATGGGCCTGCCCCAGCATCTTGTCCTGGTTGACGAAGGCTGCCGGCACATCGTAATGGGTGTTGACGTACTCCCGGACCTGATCGGCAAGCCAACCGACCACGAACACGTACTGGTCGATAGGTTGATCTCGAAAGCGCTCCAGAATGTGAGCAAGCATCGGGCGGCCGGCTACGGGTAGTAGCGGCTTGGGACGCGACCACGTATGTGGGCGCATCCGCGTTCCCAATCCTGCCATTGGGATCACGAGTTTCATTGATTCAACTCCTAACGCTGTGCGTCCTTGATCCAATAGAAATGGACGCTGTGGCGGGATTATAGCACGAATGTTGAAAAACCTTGATTATGTGACACAATGAGGTTACATACGGGCTCCTGCGCTGCGCCTGTTGCCGTAGCAACGACGAGGTAGGAGCTACTTAATGGAGATACAGCGCCATGCTATTGGGGATCACTGCGGATGTTCTACTTGGTCGTCTTCTGGTCATCTTTCTCGGTATTCCCATTCACGAATGGGCGCACGGATGGGTCGCGCATCTGCTGGGCGATGAGACGCCTGAGATGCAGGGCCGGCTTTCGCTGAATCCGTTCGTGCATCTCGATCCCATCGGCACGCTTGCGATTCTGCTTACCGGGTTTGGGTGGGGGCGCGCGGCGAGGGTCAACCCTTACCGGATGCACAGAGTGCGGAACCCGCGGCTGGGGATGGCGCTTTCGGCCCTGGCGGGCCCTGTCTCGAACATCGTCCAGGCGATGGTTCTGGTGATTCCCATTCGTCTTGGCTTGCTGGGTGCGCTCGGCTCCAGCCAGGGCCTTCGGCTGGCGCAGGTCCTGTTCGCGGCTATTCAGGTCAATATCGGCCTCGCCGCCTTCAATCTGCTGCCTATCCCGCCCCTCGATGGATCCCGGGTGCTGGCCGGCGTGGCGCCACCGCGCGTTGGGGACTTTCATCGAAAGCATGGAGCCCTATGCGATCTACATCCTGATCGCAGTGCTCTTCATACTGCCGCAGTTAGGGGTGAATCTGGTCGGGCTGTTGGTGTACCCTCTTCAACAGTTCCTGTATCGCATCATTCTGTCGTGAGGGGATGGCCATAGAGCGCGCCCGGTATCGTGTGGCTCAGTTCGCGGGCGCGGTGCGAGCGACGGTTCGAGCCCGTCGACATCTCCTACGTTTCGTCGCATCTCAGCCAGACAGAAGACCCGATAGCCTTGCTTCAGCTCTTTCGCACGATGCCGCGGTTCGAGCAACGCCACGGCTTACGTGTATGCCAAGCCCTGGAGCGCCAGGGATACGCCGATTCCAACTTGCTCGTCGCGGCGTTGCTGCACGACGTGGGCAAGACCGTCGCTCCGCCTCGCTTGTGGGAGCGCGTGCTGGTGGTCTTGTGGAACACCTCTTTCCGAAGTGGGCTGAAGCCTTGGGGCCAGCTCCGCCGACGTCAAGGGGATACGCCGCGGTTTTGTCGTACGGCAGTATCATATGGCTTGGGGGGCTGAATTGGCGGCTCGAAGCCGGCGCCTGCGGCCCAAACCGTGGCCCTGATTCGACAGCACCATGACCCCGCGGGCACTGGCGCCGATCCCCTGTTAGAAGCGCTCCAGATGGCGGACGAGAGTGCAGTTTAGTATTGTGGTGGTCGGCTGACCACGAACACATAGTCTGAGGGAACGAGCCGAACCATGGCCGAGACACGAACACGCGGGCGCGTGCCAGGGCCTGGCGGGCGCCAGCAGCCTGGCGGGCGCCAGCGAATCACGATTGTGGGGACCGGCTGTATCGGGACCTCCATTGGGTTGGCCCTGCGACACTCTCGGGATGCCGACCACCTGGAGGTGGTCGGGCATGACCGGGATATGGGGCGTGCGCGCCAGGCGCAGAAGATGGGGGCATTCGATGCGACGCCGGTCAACCTCGACGTCGCCCTGAGAGGTGCCCAATTGGTCATCCTGGCCGTGCCGCTTTCGGCGCTGCGGGAGGTCTTGCAGGATGTAGGGCGACTCCTGGAGCCGGGTCATGATGTGGTGGTCACCGACGTTGGGCCGTTGAAGGGACCTGCCATTACCTGGGCGCAGTCAGCGCTGCCTTCGAGTGTCCACTACGTGGGCGGCGACCCTTTTCTGGCGCCGGGAGTGGGCGGCTGGGAGCCGCTACGCGGGCTGGATGACGCCAGCGAGAAGCTTTTCCACGAGGCCGTCTACGCGATCGCGGCCCGGGCGCAGGATCATCCGAGTGCGGTTCGGACGATTGCCAACCTGGCATTGGTCCTGGGCGCCACACCCCTGTTTATGGACCCAGCCGAGCACGATGCGGTGCGTTTGATCGCCGGGACCGTTCCGGCATTGATGGCGATCTCGCTTGTCCAGGCCACCTCGGAAGCGCCCGGGATGGGAAGAGGTCCGCAAGGCGGCGGGGCGTGAGTTTGCCACGGCAACGGCGGGGGTTTCGGGTGATATTGAGTCGCAGCGGATGTGTGCGTTGCTTGGTCGGGAGACGGTGCTGCGAGGGATCGACGAGGTGGCGACCCGACTGGCCCAGCTTCGAGCGGCGGTAGCGAGTGGCGATGCTGCCACATTGGAAGCTCAGTTCGCCGCTGCCGGTGAGGCCAGGGCGACCTGGATGCTGCAGAGCCAGACGCGTTCCTGGCAGCTTGGGCCGCAGTCGATGACGCAGAGGGGTCTATTCTCGCGGACGCTTCAGTCGCTGCTCGGCGGCGGCATTGTCGGGGACTCCGAAGAATAGCTTCCAGGTAGTATGGCGACGACGAGCGATCGCACCCCACGGAACGTCCCCTCCCACCCCTCTCCCGGCTCCTCCCCCGGAGGGGGAGAGAGCCAGAACGTCCCCCATCGGATTCTGATGGTGGCGCCTACGTCCTTCTTCCTGGACTACGGGTGTCACGTCCGCATTCTCGAGGAGGCCCGCGCGCTGCAGGCACGCGGCGAGCAGGTCCGGATCGCCACCTACTACCTGGGACGCGATTGGCCCGGCCTCGACATCGTCCGCTCCAGCCCCACGCCCTGGCGCGCGGACTACGAAGTGGGGTCATCGCGACACAAGATCGTCTTTGATGCGCTGCTCTTTGGAAGGGTGCTGCGCGCGGCGTTGGCCTGGCGGCCCGACCTGATTCACGGTCATCTTCACGAGGGCGCGCTGATCGGCAGCATCGTCGGGCGGCTCGTCGGCGCTCCGGTCGTCTTCGATCTGCAGGGCAGCCTGACGGGTGAAATGCTCGATCACGGTTTCGTCAAGCGAGACACGCTGGCCTACGATTGGTGGCGGAGCCTGGAGGCGTGGATCATCGAGATGCCCGATGCAGTCGTCACGAGTACGACCCACAGCGCGGCCCTGCTGGCGCGGGGATTCGGGCGCACGGAGTCGGTCTACCCGCTCCCCGACAGTGTGAACCTAGATTTCTTCTGCCCCACTTGCCTGGCTCCCGACGTGCGGGCCGAACGGCGCGCCGGACTGGGCATTCCCCGCGACCGTACCGTCATCGTCTACCTGGGACTGTTGGCGGATTACCAGGGGATCCCACAGTTGCTTCAGGCGCTTGCCCGGCTACGGTCCCGGCAGCACCCGGTTTCGTGTCTCGTCATGGGTTTTCCCGACGTCGAAGGGTACAGCGCTTACGCTCACGACCTTGGGCTGGCGCCCGAGGACGTGATCTTCACGGGCAAGATACCCTATGAGAAGGCCCCAGAGTATCTGGCCCTTGGAGATGTATCCGTGGCGCCCAAGCTCTCCGCCACGGAGGGCAGCGGAAAGATCCTGAATTATATGGCGATGGGGCTGCCCGTGGTGGCCTACGATACGCCGGTGAGCCGGGAATATCTGGGGACGTTGGGGGTCTATGCCTCTCCGCTGGGTGACGCGGACGGCCTGGCAAGTGCCCTTGAAAGCATGGTCGTGAACCCCGTTGCGGCGCAAGATCTGGGGGTACGGTTGCGAGATCGGGCAGCCCGGCATTTCTCCTGGCAGCGCACGGGCCGGCAGTTGCTCCGGATCTACCAGAGTCTCTGGGGCAAGGGAAATAGGTAACGTGTACGCACAGGTCCTCGTCTTCCAGCCCATCCGGCTGCGCCATTCTCCGTTTTTCGACTATGAGATCCCTGAGGCATTGGCTCCGGTCGTGGCCCCCGGCGTTCTGGTCGTCGTCCCACTCCGCACGCAGGTTCTGCCCGGCATGGTGATGGAGCTTTCCCGCGCGCCATCGGTGCCGAATACCCGTGAGATCCTCAGTGTGCTCGAGCCCGAGCCTGCGCTTAGTGAGTCACTGTTGCAGCTCGCTCGCTGGATGTCGCGCGAGACACTGACCCCCTTGCACCGCTGTGTTCAGCTTATGTTGCCGCCCGGCCTGCGCCCCCAAGCCTATCTGAAGTTGACGGCGAGGGTGAATCACGTGCCCCCGGACGTTCCGACACCGGCCGCGACCCTGCTCCAGCTGCTCATCGATCGCGGGCCCTTGAGGGGCCCGCAGATCAGCTCTGCGCTGAAAGGGATCGACCTTCCCCGAGCGCGTTACTATCTCAAGAGGAAAGGGCTCGTCACCGTCGAGCGTCTGCTGCGCATGCCCCACGTCAGTCCCTTGAAGGTGCCGATGGTGCAGCTGGCAGCGTCAAGGGAAACGTGGGGCGAAGGGCTGGCGAGGCTCAAGCAGACGGATCTCTATGAGTCGGTCCTGGAATTCCTTGAGCGGGAAACAGAGCCGGTCGAGATCAGTGTCGTCCGCGCCGAAACGGGGGCGAGGACCTACCATATCCGCAAGCTCGAGGAGCGCGGGCTGGTGACCGGGAGTCGCCAGGAGGTGATCCGTGACCCGCTGGGTGAGATGGTATTCACACCGGATCGCCCGCCCCAGCTCACGTCCGGACAGCGCGCTGTATGGCAGGAGCTACAGGCATTGGTCGATCAGGGAGTGCAGGCGCCTCCTCCGGTGCTGCTCCTGGGTGTGACAGGGTCGGGCAAGACGGAGCTCTATATGCGTGCGGCGGCGGAGATGCTCCGTCGAAAGAGGCAGGCGCTGATTCTGGTTCCCGAAATCAGCTTGACCCCCCAGACCGTGCGTCGATTCGTGGTGCGTTTCCCGGGTCAGGTGGGTCTTTGGCATAGCGGTATGAGCGATGGCGAACGATACGATACCTGGCGGCGCGTCCGCAGCGGGGAGCTATCCATCGTCGTCGGCGCCCGGTCAGCGCTGTTTGCGCCCTTTGCCGACCTGGGGCTCATTGTGATGGACGAGGAAGAGGACACCAGCTACAAGAACGGTCAGATGCCCTACTACCACACGCGAGAAGCGGCGGAGCATTTGGCGCGGCTCAACGGCGCCCTTCTCATTATGGGCAGTGCGACGCCCTCCCTGGAAGCCTATGGGCGTGCGCAGACAGGTCGATATCGGCTGCTGCGACTGCCCTCGCGCGTGCTGAGCCACGCCAAGCGAATCGCGGACTGGCAGCGCGTGCTGCATCTCCAGCAGAGTCGGTACCGGCCCTTCGCCGACGTATCCGGCACCGGTGCGCGGCTGACCACGTCGGAAGCAGCGACGCAGGCCGTCACGATCCCACTGCCCCCCGTGGACGTCATCGACATGCGTGCCGAATTGAGGTCCGGCAACCGGGCCGTTTTCAGCCGCGCGCTGCAAGAAGCGGTCGATAAAGCCCTGGCGCGTGGGGAGCAGGTCATCCTTTTCCTCAACCGACGGGGGTCTGCGACGTACGTCTTCTGTCGAGACTGCGGCTGGGTCGCGACCTGCCCGCGCTGTGACATACCCCTGACGCAACACCGCAAAGCGTCGGCGTTGGTCTGTCACCGGTGCGGCTATCAGCGGCAACTCGTTCACCGGTGTCCTAACTGCGGGTCACGACGTGTGCGGGCATTCGGTCTGGGCACCGAGGGGCTGGTGAGCCACGTGGCCGACAGGTGGCCCGATGCCCGCATTCAGCGTTGGGATCGGGACGTCGTCCGCGTCAGAGGCGCCCACGCCGCGATCATGCAGCATTTTGCCCAGGGAGATGCCGATATTCTCGTTGGGACGCAGATGGTCGCACGCGGGCTCGACATTCCCAAGGTCACCGTCGTCGGTGTTATCTCCGCCGATACTGCGCTCAATCTCCCTGACTTCCGGGCAGCGGAACGGACCTTCCAGCTTCTGGCCCAGGTGGCAGGCCGGTCGGGACGGGGCATTCTCGGCGGACAGGTGATCATGCAGACCTATCATCCGGACCACTATGCAATTCAGTTCGCCGCTGCCCACGACTACGAATCGTTCGCACAACACGAACTGGCGTTTCGGCGCAGGGCCGGCTATCCTCCGGCGATTCGGCTGGCCCGCCTGGTCATCGCCCATCGAGACCCGGACAAGGCCCGGCATGCCGCGGAACAACTGGCTTTCGAGCTACGTAAAGCGCTCACTCAAGCGGGGCTGCCGCACACCGACCTCATCGGCCCGGCGCCCGCGTTCTTTGCCCGCGTGCGCGGGCACTACCGCTGGCAGATCCTGCTGCGAAGCGTTGCCCCTGCTGACTTCCTCAGATCCCTCCGGATTCCCGCGGGCTGGATTGTGGATATCGACCCTGTCGATATACTGTGATCCACACCCTCGACCCAACACGCGAAGGAGCGGCAATGACGACAGAGACAGCGCCTCAGACGGCGGTGCGATTCAGCAGGAATCAGATCGCAAATGCCTGGTGCATGTACGACTGGGCCAACTCCGCGTTTGCCACGACGATCCTTGCCGCGGTGCTGCCCGTCTACTACAGCAGCGTTGCCGGAGCCACCCTGCCCTCGCAGGCCGTCGCGACGGCCTATTGGAGCTTGGGTCTCAGTATCTCGCTCCTGATCGTTGCGGTTTTGGCGCCTATCCTGGGGACGGTCTCGGATGTCGCGCGTAGTAAGAAGCGCTTTCTGGCCTTCTTCGCGACCCTTAGGCATCGTGGGCACAGGTCTGCTGGTCCTGGTTCAGACGGGAGGCTGGCTTCTTGCGTCGATCCTCTTTGTCTTTGCACGGATAGGCTTTACCAGTGCCAACGTCTTCTATGACGCTCTGCTGCCCCACGTCGCCGCGGAAGGCGAGCGCGACCGGGTGTCTACCAAGGGCTATGCACTGGGTTATCTGGGTGGCGGCATCCTGCTGGCCATCAATGCCGGGATGATCGCCCTGTTGCCGGGGACGTGGGGGCCAAGGCTATCCTTTCTGAGCGTTGCCGTCTGGTGGGCGGTGTTTTCTATCCCTCTTTTCCGACGTGTGCCGGAGCCGCCGGCGGCGGCAGTCGAGGGTGTGTCCGTGGAGAGTGTTGTCGCAATCAGCTTCCGCCGGATCATCGAGGTCCTCAAGGACATCAGGCACTATAGAGAGCTCTTCAGGTTTCTTCTGGCGTTTCTGATCTACAACGATGGCATTGGGACCATCATTGGCGTCGCCAGCATCTATGGTGTCGAGTTAGGGTTCGATAGCATTCAGTTGGTCCTGGCACTGCTGCTGGTCCAGTTTGTTGGGATACCCTTCAGCCTTCTGTTTGGTCGCTTGCCGAGCAAGTCGGAATCCCGGCGGCCCGCCTACCTTGCCTTCGTCGTTTTCAACCTGGTGGCACTCCCGCTGGTCGGAGCAATCGGGGGCCGAACGCTGCCCACAACCGGGCTCGGGATGATCCTGGCCCTCATCGGTGTCGTGCAGGTGGTCGGCATACTCTTCTCCCTGGCGTTTGGCAGACTCCTCTTCTCTCGTCTGGCGGCCTCTTTCGACACGCGGCGCAGCATTATCCTGGCCCTGATCGTCTATGCCGTGATTGCAGTTTGGGGTTACTTCCTGCACTCAGTCGTCGAGTTCTGGCTTCTGGCGTGGATGGTTGCGATCGTCCAGGGCGGCAGCCAGGCGCTGAGTCGCAGCCTCTACGCAAGCCTGTCGCCCGCGGCCAAGAGCGGCGAGTTCTTTGGGCTCTTCGGCATCATGGAGAAGTTCTCGGCGATCCTGGGTCCGCTTCTCTTCGCGGGCGCCGTCGCCCTGTTCGGCAGCAGCCGCCCCGCGATTATGAGTCTGATCCTCTTCTTCGTCCTCGGTATCTACCTGCTGTCAAAGGTTGACATTCGGGAAGGTGTTCGGGTTGCCAAAGAGGAAGATGCCCGGGCTGGGCTGGGGTCAAACATTTAGCCCTGCGGTTCGGGATGCAAAGCGAGCCCGCCTGCACGGCGGGCTCGCTTTGCCTTGTCACAGACCTGAAAGACAGTAGAATCCCAGACTGCGATGACTGACCAGGGAGGGCTCTCTACCGAAGCACGGCGGGTTACCCGCGCTGCCGTCATAATGTCCGTCGGCAATGTTGCCAGCAGGGCGCTCGGACTGGTCCGCGAGATGGCAAAATCCTACTTCTTCGGCGCAGGCGGCGCGGTCAGTGCTTTTGACGTCGCCTCGAAGGTGCCGACGATGTTCAACGACCAGTTGGTCGGCGGCATGCTCAGCTCCTCGCTGGTGCCGGTCTTCTCCGATTACGCCCATTCCGAGGACCGTGAGGAGCTCTGGCAGGTGTTCGGCTACGTGTTCACCATCCTCGCCTTGATCCTGGCCGGGCTGGTCTTTGTCCTGGAGATCGCTGCGCCAGTGGTCGCCAGGCTACTGGGAAGGGGGCTTTCTCCGGATTATCTGGATATGGCATCCTCAATGGTCCGGGTCACAGCCCCCGCGGTCTTCTTCCTGAATGTCGCCGGTCTCCTGTCGGCAGTTCTCTACTCGCTTCAGCGCTTCCGGCTTCCGGCCTTTACCGGCGCTGTCTACAATGCGACGATGGTGGCGGTGATCGTCCTGTTCGGCAGAGGGCCGCTGGGAGTGCGGACGCTCGCCATAGGATTGCTGGCTGCGACAGTCGTCCAGGCAGCTTTCCAGCTTCCCGGCCTGCGCGGCATTCGCCTGCGGATTCCGCGCCTCGGACGGCGCGCCGATCGGAATCAGCGGTGGCCTTCCCCGCTGCATCCGGCCCTGATCCAGATCGGCCGGCTCTACTTGCCCATCGGGGTCGGCTTGTTGGTGGATCAGTTCGCCGTTGGGCTGAGCATCAACCTCGCCTCGCGCACCGGTGCCAGTGGCATCGCGTGGATGAACTACGCCGCGACGTTGATCCAGTTCCCTCTCGGTCTGGTCGTCACCGCCGTCTCCGTAGCGATTCTCCCGACGCTCTCGCGCTATGCTGCCGGTGCGGACGAGCCGGCGTTTCGGGCTACTCTGGCCCAGGGACTGCGATTGGTACTGATTCTTGTGCTTCCGGCTGCCGTGGGCCTCATGGTGATGGCCGAGCCGCTGGTGGCTGTGCTGCTGCAGCGCGGTCAGTTCCAACCTTCGGACACGGTGGCCACGGCGGAGGTGCTCCGTTTCTCGATCCTCGGTCTGGTTTTTGCTGCACTGGACCAGCCCCTGATCTTTGCCTTCTATGCCCGGAAGGATACGTGGACCCCGGCCCTGGTCGGGATGGGTACCGTGGCCCTGTATATTGCGATGGCGCTCTTGCCAATCCAGTTCCACGAGCCGCGCCTGTGGGAGCTGATTCTTGCCAACTCACTGAAACTGATGGCGCACGCGTTGTTGATGCTCGTTCTTTTCACCCGCAAGGTTGGCAGTCTCTCCCCCTATCGTGTCGGCCGCACGACCCTGTTGGCCCTTGGAGCGTCTGTGGCTATGGCCTTGCCAATGTTAGGGATTCTGCACGGTCTGCAGCCGCTGGTCCCGACCGGATCTCTGGGTTATCTGATGAGGATTGCCGCGGCCACCGCCGGCGGCGCCTTGATCTATCTGGTCTTGTTAAGGATCCTGGGTGTCGAGGAGATGACGCTGATACGACAGGCTCTTCGGCGCCAGGCGCCTTTGACGCCAAACTCACTGGTGCAGGTTCGTAGGCAGTAGGTACAGACATATGACGTCCCGTGAAAAGGGCATGCACGTTGCGTTTCCTCGAGCCTCCCGCCGGCTGGGTCGCCTGTGGCCGGCGCAGTCCATCATCGCGGCCCTGATACTGGGCCTATCGTTTCTGCTGGTGGGGTGCGGCTCCGGCGCTCAGATTACCCAGGGCGCTGCCGCCGTCCGGGGCGCCGATCAGCGGCAGATCATTGTGCTTTGGCACTCCTTCACGGGCCCTGAGGCCAACGCCCTTGACACGCTGACCGATCGCTTCAACGCCGACAATCCCTGGAACATCGTTCTCGTCACCGAATTCCAGAGCGATGTCCTGGACAAGCTGCTGGCCGACCCGGAGCAGCGTCCTGATCTCCTGACCGTGTGGCCGAAGGACCTCCAGGCTTACGCCGCCCTGGGCATGGTCGGCGCCGTCCCCTCGGAATCACCGGAGATGCGGCAGGCGTGGGGAGATTTTTTGCCTATGGCGCAGTCCCTTTACCGGGTTGATGGCGTCCCCCAGGCGTTGCCGATAGGCCTCGCCACCTACCTGGCGTACACCAACGCCGATTGGCTGGCCGACTTGGGCTATGATCCCGGTCGGGCAACCTGGGAGGACCTGCGGCGAACGGCTTGCGCCGCCACGGATCCGCTGCGAGGTCAAGTTGGGGTGGGTATCCCGGCAAGATCCAGCATTTTTCTCGGGTTCCTGGCTGCGAGTGGGTCGCAGGTTGTCGGCGCGGACGGATATTATCAATTCGCCGATGCGGCGGGGCACGGTACGGCGTCTCTCCTGCAGTCGGTGTTGGGCGTCAACTGTGGCGCATTGTACGAGGACCGAGAGATAGGGGTATCACGGCTGGGCAAGAGCTCGATGGCTATGATCTTTGAGTCAAGTGAATACCTGCCGGAGATTGAGCGTGCGATCCTCTCCGGCAGGAATTTCCAGCTATCACTTGATCCATTGCCCGGACCTGACGGCCCAGGCCCTACGCTCTGGTATGGTCCGGGGTTGATGGTCTCGGCGCCCGATTCGGAGCGACAGGATGCCGCTCTCAAGGTGATGTCGTGGTTTCTTGCGCCGGAGGCCCAGCGGTATTGGGGTGAGACCACCGAGTTCGTGCCGGTGCGCCGCTCGGTACTCCAAAGTGCGCTCGACGAAGCTGGTGTGGCAACTTCAGTGTCAACCGAGGACCGGCTCTGGCAGTTGACCCTCGATGCTGCCGACAGCGGCGCCTGGGTTGCGTGGCCTCAGGCGACCAATCGCATTACCTGCCGCGCCTCGCTGCTTCGTGGGTTGTTGGCGCTGCAGGATGAGGAGGCGGACGCCAATGCTTACGTGGATACGGCCGTGACAGCGTGTAACACCGGCGTCGGCTTCCAGCTTCCGCCGACATCCGCCCCGTCCGAGACGACCACGCCCGTGGTGTCAACACCGCAAGCGACGCCCGCCCCATGAGCGATTACGGCACCTGGCTCAATGTTGCGCTGGAGGCTGTCAGTGAGGTCGGCACCTATCTGCGGATGGTCTGGCGGACCGACCACGATGTTACAGATAAGGGCTTCCGTGATATTGTCACGGATGCTGACATCGGGGCGGAGACTATCATCCTCGATCGTCTTCGCGAGGCCTTTCCGGATCACGCGGTCACGTCGGAGGAAGCGGGGGCCGACGCCCAGGATGCCCGCGTGCGTTGGTTGGTCGATCCCATTGACGGCACGACCAACTTCTCCCGGAACAATCCAAACTTCAGCACGGCCATCGCGGCGGTGGAGGATGGCGTACCGGTGGTCGGCGTAGTCTACGATTCGCTGCGCGATCACGCTTTTGCAGCCTGTGCCGGCGGCGGGGCAACCCTCAATGGGACCCCGATCCACACTTCGACCACGACGGCCCTCACTTCTGCGATCTTCGCGATCGACACCCCCAAGGAATCCGAACTCCGCCGGAGGATGTGGCGATACGTCAATGCATTCCTGGCGCAGGGACGCACGATGCGTGCCCTGGGATCTGCTGCGTTGAATATGGCTTACGTCGCATCGGGGTGGGTCGATGGGTACTTCAGCGTCCACCTGAAACCGTGGGACCAGACCGCCGGTGCGCTGCTGATCATGGAGGCCGGCGGCGTGGTCTCCACGGTATCGGGAGAGCCTTGGACTCCCTATCGGCCGGATCCATTTGTCGCTGCTACGCCGGCCCTGCTGGACGCCATGCGGACTGCTATGAGAGGAACCGAGGATGAGACGCCGTAGCCGAAGTGTGGCTCTGGGGGTATGGATCTGCTTGGTCGTGGGTCTGGTCATACCTCTCGGGACACCTGCGCCCTCATTCGCCCAGGTGGACCCGGGCGGTTTGCTCTTCGCCTTGATCAACCAGGTTCGATTGAGCGAAGGGCTTGCGCCGTTCGGCTCCTCAGTATTGTTGACCCAAGCCGCCCAGGGTCATGCCACGGATCTGGTCACGCTGGGGCAGGTGACGCATGAGGGCTCTGACGGGTCCGGCTACCAACAGCGCATTCGCGAGGCGCGGTATAACGCATGGAACGATGGGCTTCTGGTCGATGAAGCTCTTTGGGCAGGTCTAGGCACGGCGGAGGATGCGTTACGCTGGTTTCGGAGTAATCCGGAATGGTCGATCCTGATTGACCCGAGATATCGTGAAGCCGGGATAGGCTATGCAGACGACAACGGCGTGCGCTACTTCGTCGTCGATGTCGGGTCTCGCCCTGGGGTGCTGCCGATTTTCATCAATGACGGCGCCGAGACGACGGAGTCCTCCATGATCGCCCTGCGGCTCACAAACGAAGAGGCCGTGCCGCTTGGTGATGGCACGTGGATCGGTAAGGCTATTGAAGTGCGGCTGAGCAACAGTCCGGACTTCGACGGTGTGCCATGGCAGCCCTGGGAACCTCTTCTACCGTGGACGTTGTCGGGCGAAGTGCCCGGTGATTATGCGGTCTACGCGGAGCTCAGGGATGGCGCGAATCGCACGACCGTCGCAGAGGACGTCATTCGCCTGGTTGCGCCGGGAGAGTCGCCGCCGACCGCCACGCCATTCCTGGATCTGCTAGAGATCACGCCGGAGGCCCCGGCGGCCACGCCACCTTCCGGCGGGGAAACGCCGCTGCCCACCACCGTGCTGGGTGCGTCCGAGGAGGGACCGCCGACATTGCCGGTCTCGTCTCCCACGCCTCCGGCTCGATCGACGCAGAATGCGGGGGCGGAGTCTGGGGAAGACACCTCGGTTTTTTTCCCCACCTGGACCCCTTTGCCCACCGATGTGCCTGCAGTCGATGAATCGAGCGGACCGGATTGGCCATTGGTGATGGCTATCCTGCTGCAAGGCGCCGCCATCGTTCTTGGTATCGCCGCTTTCCTCAGGCGACATTGACCGCCGCGCATCCTCATTCTTAACCCATCTGCAACACAACGTAGCGTGCAGGCTCCCGAAAAGCTGATACCATAGAGGTAGATATCGCGGGTTCTTGAAAGGAGTCTGTGCGATGAAGCGGTGGCGCATTTCTCTCCTGTGGGCGCTGGTTGCATTACTGACTCTGACCACGTGGCAGCCGGTCCTGGCGGCGCCTGTGGCGAACACGACGTACATCGTTCAAGCCGGGGACACGTTGACCCGCATCGCAGCGCGTTACGGGCTGTCGCTCAGCCAGTTAGCGGCGGCCAACGGCCTGGGGTGGAACTCCTGGGTCTATGCAGGCCAACGCCTGATTATCCCCACCAGTGCGCCGCTGAATCCGGCTCCCGCTCCCAGTGGTACGACCTACGTCGTCCAGCGCGGGGATACGCTGGTGAGTATCGCGGCGCGGTATGGGGTGAGTGTCAGCGAACTGGCAACCCTCAATGGCCTTTACTGGAACTCGTGGGTGTACGTGGGCCAACGATTGGCCATCCCCGGCGGGCAGGCCTCTCCCGCGCCTGATAATCCAACGCCTCCCTCTACCGGTGACCAAGTCTACGTAGTCCAGCCGGGCAACACGCTCTTCAGCATCGCCCGCGCCTATGGCACCACTGTAAGTGCGTTGAGCTCCGTCAACGGGCTGGTGTCGAACACGATCTACGTGGGACAGCGGCTCAAGATCCCCGGCGGCAGCAACACGCCAAGCCAGCCTCCTGCACCGCAGCCCACCCCGCAGCCCACCCCGAATCCCGGGAACGGGCGGCGAGAGGTGGATCGATGTGAACCTCTCCCAGCAGCGGATCACGGCGTATGAGGGGCAGACGGCCGTCTATTCTGCGCTCGTGTCGACGGGACTGCCGGGCACGCCGACGGTCGTGGGGACCTTCAGCATCTACGTGAAGTACCGCTACACGCCGATGAGTGGGCCGGGTTACTACCTACCCAATGTACCGCACACGATGTACTTCTACCGCGGTTATGCCATTCACGGTGCCTACTGGCACAACAACTTCGGGCATCCCATGAGCCACGGCTGTGTCAACCTCTCGCTTCCGGACGCTGAGTGGTTCTACAATTTTGCATCCGTGGGGACCAAGGTGGTGACGCACTACTGATGTGCTGACCAAACTCTCTCGATGTGCGTGGTCGCTTCTGGGGGGCGCCCTGGTTCTTGGGCTTGCCGTAGGATGTCGCCCAACTCGGGTTCCCCCCATCACCACTCCGGAGGTCAGCCGGGCGGTGCCCTCGCCACGGGCGCCCATCGCGACCCTGACGCCATCGCCACAACGCCGCCTCACTGCAACCGCCGCCCCTGACGCTCCGACGCCGACGCCACAGCACCTCCTCCAGTTGCCGGAGTCCGTAGAGGGTCTCGAAACCCCGCAGGTGACCCTAGACATCGTTCTGAATCATCCGGATCGTCGTCTGCAGGTGACGCAGGACGTTCTGCTCGCCAACGAGACGGCAGAAGCGTGGACCGAAATCGTCTTCTCTGTCATCCCCGCGCATGCGCCCGGTGTCTTCTTGCTGGACCACGTCGACGTCGCGACCAGGTGGGACCAGGCTACGGCGACGACGACCCTCGATGGCATCATGCTTCACGTCACGATGCCGGCGCCGGTCCGATCGGGCGAGCCGGTCTCGCTCACGCTCGTCTACAGCATGAGGATCCCGGTCATCGACGCCACCGCCTGGCTACCGGAGGGGAACCTCGGCGCAGGGGAACGCGTGATCCAGGTGGGGGATTGGCATCCCACCCTGGTACCCTATCTGGAAGGCGTCGGATGGCAGACCTGGTCCTATTATCCCGTCGGAGACCCGACAATCTATCCCCTGGCCGACTATGACGTTCGGCTGACGGCCGATCCCCGCGTCGTCATTGCCGCCCCCGGCGTTGAGACGCGGCAGGGGAACGTGCGACAGTATCGCCTCAAACGCGCCCGGTGTTTCGCCTTCCTGGCCAGTACGGATTACCAGTTCATCCAGGACACTCCCTCCGGCGTCCCTCTGCGCGTGTACTACCTTCCCGGCTACGCGGAAGCTGCTCAGGCAGTCCTGGACACCGCCGGCAGGGCGATCGGTATCTTCGACGATCGATTCGGCCCCTATCCCGCGCAGGGTCTGGTAGCGGCCCAGAACGCCTACAACGGCTCGATGGAGTACTCGGGCTTGATAAGCCTGAGCAATCAGGCATTCCAAATCTACAGTGACAGTCCCCGTGCCCTGCTGGTGAGTTTGACTGTGCACGAGACCGCGCACCAGTGGTGGTACGGCGCGGTGGGGAACGATCAGGTCCACGACCCGTGGTTGGATGAGGCACTTGCGAAATACAGTGAACTTCTATTCTACGAGCGGTATGCACCTGAACTCAGCCGGTGGTGGTGGGAGAATCACATCTATGTCAAGGACCCGACCGGCCCTATCGATCGCACCATCTATGACTTTGAGTCCACATCACAGTACACCCAGCAGGTCTACCTCCAGGGCGCCCGTTTCCTTGCGGATCTGAGGGCTCGGATAGGGGATGAGGCATTCTTCGCATTCCTCAGGGACTATCGCGATGCTGGAGAGGGACGCCTGGTGGGGCCGGCTGATTTCTTCGCGGTTCTCCAAACCCATACGGACGAGGACCTGCAGCCGTTGATTGCCCGGTACTTTACTGCCGCTCTCGGCCTTGGGACGGAGCCTCCCGTGAGGTAATCGGCGCAAGAGGGCCACGGCGAGAGCCCATTATAGAAAGGTCGTGGTTGTCAAACCGACGAACTCTCTATAATGAATAGGATGCTTGAGATTGATGGTTCTTTTGGCGAAGGCGGCGGGCAGATCTTGCGTTCGGCTCTGTCGCTGGCGATTGTAACGGGACAGAGCTTTCGGCTGGCCAATATTCGCGCTAATCGCTCCAAGCCCGGACTCCGGCCCCAGCACGTCACGGCGGTCCGATCCGCGGCTGCGCTCTGTCGGGCCAGGTTGGATGGGGACACCTTGGGCAGTCAGTCCCTGGAGTTCGAACCTCAGGCTGCATGTATCCCCGGTGATTATCTCTTTGACGTCGCCGATGCGACGCAAGGAGGATCCGCCGGGGCCGTGACCCTCGTCCTCCAGACGTTGCTGCTGCCACTCGCCCTGGCAAGCGGGCCGTCGGAGGTCAGCCTGCTGGGTGGCACGACGGTGCCGATGAGTCCCCCGGCACTTTACCTCGAGAAGGTCTATTTGCCCTCGCTTTTCGAGATGGGCGTCCGCGCGCGGCTGGACCACAAACTTTGGGGATTCTACCCTGAGGGAGGCGGCGAGCTGGTCGCAGAGATTCGTGGGGATGCCCGCCTGCGTGGCCACGACTTCACCGAGCGCGGCGCCCTGCTGAGGGTAGAAGGGGTTGCATTTGCGTCCAAGCTGCCCTCTCACATCCCCCAGCGAATGACAAATCGCGCGCGGTCGATCCTCAAAGATGCCGGACTTGAGGCCCGAATTGTCCCGGAGCACGTGCGCTCACCGGGAACGGGAACCGGGTTATTCCTCTGCGCCCGCTATGAGTACGCCCAGGCCGGGTTTCTCTCACTCGGGAGGCTCCGATTGCCCTCGGAAGAGGTGGCCGAAATCGGGTGCCGTGCGCTCCTGGAGCATCACCGAACGGGGGCAGCGGTGGACCCGCATCTTGGGGACCAGCTCGTCATCCCTTTTGCCCTGGCTCAAGGGGCATCGCAGGCTACCGTATCGCGGATTACCCGCCATCTTTTAACGAACGTATCGGTCGCACATCAGTTTGGCTTCGATGGGGTGAGTGTCGAAGGAGAGATTGGGGACCCCGGTCTGTTAAG
Organism: uncultured Chloroflexia bacterium; assembly: GCA_963751345.1. Lineage (GTDB taxonomy): Bacteria > Chloroflexota > Anaerolineae > B4-G1 > SLSP01 > PWVB01. The sequence goes on along the minus strand of CAVVUS010000043.1, from coordinate 38,738 downwards.
GGCCGGCGGCGTATCGTCGATCGAACCCGCTATCGAGCCTGGTGAGCGCACCATTCAGTATTAGGGAGTTTCTATGCTTGAGTTGGTCTTCATCGGAACCGCTGCCTCGGCGCCCTCGATTCAGCGCGGGCTGCCGGCACAGGTTCTGCTCTATCGGGACGAACGCTTTCTCATCGATTGCGGTGAGGGAACGCAGCGCCAAATCCTGCGCAGTGGGTTAGGGTTTCGCCGCCTCAATCGCGTGCTGCTGACACACGGGCACCTGGATCACATTCTCGGCCTCGGCGGGTTGGTCTCCACCTTCGCGCGCTGGGAGGCCGTTGAGCGTATGGAGATCTACGGAGGACAGCGGTCGCTCGATCGTGTGTCGGACCTGATCTTCGGCGTGGTCTTGCGCGGGGCACGTCCACCCGTCGACATCGATCTGGTGGATGTCGAGCCGGGGGTCCTCCTCGAGAGCGAGGAATTCGAAGTGAGGGCCTTCGCCGTCCGCCACCGTGGGCCGGGATGTCTGGGCTATCGATTCTCTGAGAAGCCCCGGCGACCGTTTCTTCCCGAGCGTGCCGAGGCGTTAGGTGTGCCCCAAGGACCCATGCGACGGGATCTCGTGAACGGCCAACCGATCACGCTGAATGACGGACGACGGATCGAGCCCGATGATGTGCTGGGCCCCGCGCGATCAGGTACTTCTATTGTGGTGACCGGAGACATCGGCGAGGTGGAGGATCTGGTCGAAGCTGTCCAGGGCGCAGATTTGCTGGTCTGCGAAGCCACTTATCTTTCCCAGGATAGCGATATGGCGCGCCGGTTCGGCCATATCACGGCAGGACAGGCGGCCTGGCTGGCACGGGAGGCCGGCGTGCGGATGTTGGTGCTTAACCACCTGTCGCAGCGGTATCGCATTCGTGACATTCTTGCCGAAGCCCAGCCCCTATTCGAGTCGACCGTCATCGCACGCGACTTCGACAGGTTCTCCGTAACGCGTGAGAGGATCACCTTCACGAACGAGCAGTTGCAGGATGATTCGGAGTTGTCTGAGAATGACGTCATACCATGACCTCGAAAGACCCAACATGTGACGTGCTGACGTGCCAACGTCTTAACCTTGGCCGGCAGCACGTTCTTTGGTGGACAACACCATAACGTCTGTTACAATGGACGTGGCCCCCCGCTTTCCCTAGACCCCATAGGGAATGGAGCCGTGTGTGTTCATCTCGTTCATGGAGGAGGAGAGTGCGTATGAAACGGCGTATGTTGGTGGTGATTGGCTTGATGCTGGTGCTAGCGATGGCCCTCGAGGCGTGTAACGCCGGGCAGGCAACGTCCGATAAGCCCTTCAAAGTAGCGTATGTCTACATTGGCCCCCCTGGAGATCTCGGTTGGACCTACGAACACGACCGAGGCCGCAAACAGGTCGAGGCGACCCTCGGAGACGCCGTCGAGACCACCTACGTTGAGAACGTGCCGGAGGGCCCCGATGCGGCTCGCGTTATCCGTCAATATGCCCAAGAGGGCTACAACATGATTTTTGCCACCTCATTCGGGTATATGGATCCTATGTATGAGGTCGCCCAGGAATTCCCCGACGTCATGTTCGAGCACTGCTCGGGCTCAAAGACGCTTGAGAATATGTCCACGTACTTCGGACGGATCTATCAGGCGCGTTTCCTTTCGGGCATCGTTGCCGGCAAAATGACCCAGGCTAACGACATCGGTTACGTTGGAGCCTTCCCGATCCCCGAGGTCATTCGCGGTATCAACGCGTTCACCCTTGGTGTGCGCTCGGTCAATCCCGATGCCACGGTGCACGTTGTCTGGACCAACACCTGGTACGATCCTGTGCTGGAGCGCGAGGCGGCGATCGCCTTGCTCGATTCCGGTGTTGACATCATCGCGCAGCATCAGGACACCACGGAGCCGCAGAAGGCTGCCCAGGAGCGTGGGGCGCTGAGCATCGGCTATGACTCGGACATGCGTTCGTTCGTTGGCGACACCGTCCTCACGAGCCCAATCTGGAACTGGGGCCCCTACTACATCGATACCATCCAGGCAGGGATCGACGGCAAGTGGCAGACGCACCAATACTGGGGCGGTCTCGCGGATGGTGTGGTGAAGCTGGCCGATTTCAGCCCGAAGGTACCCCAGGATGTGCGTGATCTGGTAGCAGCGGCACAGGACAAGATCACCGGTGGTGACGATGTCTTCTGTGGGCCGATCACGGCACAGGACGGCAGCACGATGGTCGCAGCCGGGCAGTGTATGGATGACGCATCGCTGCTCAGCATGATGACCTTTGTTGACGGCGTTGTTGGAACGATCCCCGCGCAATAGGCGGGTTAGGTTCTAGGAAGCGGGGTCAGGTTCCGCTGGGACCCGGCCCCGCTTTCTATTGATCACCCTAAAAAGAACGATTCCAGTATGATTCATTCCAAGGAGCAGGTCGACTCGGAGCGTGCGGCGCTGCAACTGCGTGGCATCACAAAGCGATTCCCCGGTGTCCTCGCGAACCACAACGTCGATCTCGATCTCTATCCTGCCGAGGTCCTGGCCCTCTTGGGGGAGAATGGTGCCGGCAAGAGCACTCTGATGAATATCCTCGTCGGTCTCTACCGTCCCGATGCCGGCGAGATCATCGTTCACGATCAGCGCGTCGAAGTTCATTCGCCCCGCGATGCTGCCGAACTCGGTATCGGCATGGTTCATCAGAACTTCAAGTTGATCCCCACCATGACCGTGGCGCAGAATATCATCCTGGGTCTGCCTGACCTGCCGCTCATCCCCGATCTGCCCGAGATCGAGTCGCGTATCCTGGAGCTTTCGGAGCGATATAGCCTCAAGGTCGATCCGCGGGCGTACGTCTGGCAGTTGAGCGTGGGAGAGCAGCAGCGGGTTGAGATCCTGAAGCTCATCTACCGTGGCGCCGACATCCTGATTCTGGATGAGCCCACGGCAGTCCTGACACCCCAGGAGGCGGAAGATCTGGGTAGGGTCCTGGACGTGATGCGGGGAGAGGGCAAATCCACCATTTTTATCACCCACAAGATGGGAGAGGTCGTTGCCTTCTCGGATCGTGTGTGTGTGCTTCGACACGGGGAGGTCGTGGCGACAAAGAAGACGGCAGAGACCAATCCCCGGGAGTTAGCGCGACTGATGGTGGGGCGGGAAGTCTTGTTCCGCCTCGAGAAGAAGGCGGCGATGCCCGGCTCGCCGGTCCTGGTGTTGGAGGATATCCATTGCCTGAATGACAAAGGGCTTCCTGCGTTGCGAGGGGTCTCCTTTACCCTGCGGCAGGGAGAGATCCTGGGTATCGCCGGTGTGGCCGGAAACGGCCAGCAGGAGTTGGCGGAGGTGGTGACCGGGTTGCGTCCGATCACCCGTGGGAAAGTCTCGATCAACGAACTGGACTTGACGAACTGCACGCCTCTGGATGCGATTCGATCCGGCGTCAGTCACATTCCGGCCGATCGGATGGGGATGGGATCGGTGGGCGATATGGCGGTGGCGGACAACATCGCCATGAAGGGGTACCGGAACCCGCCGTTGGGACGACACGGCGTGCTCAACCAGCAGCGTATCCGGGATTTCGCGCGTTCGATGATCGAGATCTTTCAGATCTCGACGCCGAGCCCGAAGACCTACGTGAAATTCCTCTCGGGCGGGAACATTCAGAAGACGATCCTGGCGCGTGAGATCGACGCGTGTGCAGGATTGCTCGTCGCAGTCTACCCCTCTCGGGGCCTCGATGTCGGTGCTACCGAGGCGGTGCGTATGCGTCTCGTGGAGCAGCGGGACGAGCAGCGTGCGGTACTGCTCATCTCCGAAGATCTCGACGAACTGCGGTCGGTGTCCGACCGGATCGCCGTGCTTTACGAAGGCAAGTTGATGGGCATCCTGCCCGCCGACGAAGCTGGTGTTGAGACGTTGGGGCTGATGATGGCGGGGGCGATTGAGCCTCTCTCCGGCGAAGAGGTAGCCTAGCGATGCAGATTGCCCTGAGAAAGCGAGAGTCGATCTCCCGTCGTGCCTCCATCCTTGTCCCTGTGATTTCGTTCGGAGTCTCGCTAGGATTCGGCGCGATTCTATTGGCAGTGTCTGGGGCGAACCCGTTTGTGACCTACGCCTCGATGTTTATGGGAGCGTTCGGTTCCGGCTATGGTTTGAGCGAAGTTCTGGTCAAGAGCACCCCCCTGATATTGACCGGGCTGGGTGTGGCGTTAGCCTTCCGTATGCGGTTCTGGAACATCGGCGCCGAGGGTCAACTGACGCTCGGCGCGGTGGCTGCGGCTGGGGTGGCGCTCTTCTGGTCACAGCACCTGCCGCCCTGGACGATACTTCCGCTGGCCATCCTGGCGGGTTGCGTCGCAGGTGCGTTGTGGGCCGGAATACCGGCAGTCCTCAAGGCGAAGCTGAACGTCGACGAGACGTTGACGACGCTGATGCTGAATTACGTCGCAATCCTCTATTCGCAGCACCTCTACTATATCGCCTGGCGTGCCCCAGGATACAACTCCGGTACCGCGCCCATCCCGGAGTTCACCTGGCTTCCCAGGATCGCGGGAAGAGCCCACGTGGGCATTTTCTTCGGGCTAGGGTTGGCGATCCTGCTGTGGGCGGTCTTTCGCTATACAAAATGGGGCTTTGAGCTCAAGATCATTGGGTCCAATCCCACAGCTGCTCGTTATCTGGGCATCAACATCGCGCGGAACATCGTAGTGACGTTGTTGATCTCCGGCGCGATCAGTGGCCTGGCGGGTGCCGCCGAGCTGCTTGGGTTGTCGCGGCGGCTTCAACAAGGCATTTCGGTGGGCTACGGATACACGGCGATCATTATTGCGTGGATGGCCCAACTGAACCCCATCGGCGTGGTCTTTGTAGCCATCCTTATGGCAGGGCTGCTGGTCGGCGGCGACCAGATTCAGCTAAGTATGCATCTTCCCGCCTCGGTAGGCCTGGTGCTCCAGGGCATGCTGTTGATCCCGATGCTGGCCGGCATTCTCTTCCGGGAGTATGCCCTGGACCTGAAACGAGAGCCCACCGGTGCTGTGGAGCTTGATTCCCCTGAGGTCGCCCTGTCGGGAGCAGGGTCCTGAGCCATCGCAGGACCCAGGTGTAGGAGGAGGCAGCGTGAGCGGGCTCTTTACCTTGATCACCTCAATCCTCACGATCACGCTGCGTGCAGGTGCGTCACTGATTTACGGGACCGTTGGGGAGATCTATACGGAGCGATCGGGCATTCTCAACCTCGGCGTTGAGGGGATGATGCTAACGGGTGCGGTGACCGGGTTCGCCACGGCTTACTACACCGGCAATGTCTGGCTGGGTGTGTTGGCTGCGATGGCGGCGGGCGCCGCGCTGGCCACGATTCACGCCTTTCTGACCGTGACCATGCGGGCCAATCAGGTTGTCAGTGGCCTGAGTATCACACTGTTCGGTACGGGTCTGGCGAGTTTTCTGGGGGAGCGATTGGGTCCGGCCGCCAATAATCGTAACCTGGTAGGCCTCGTCGGCCCACGATTCTCGCCCATCGAGATCCCCGTACTGAGCCAGATACCGGTTGTGGGGGCATTCTTCAGACAGGACCTCCTCACGTATCTCCTTTTCCTGCTGGTGCCGCTCGCCTGGTTCTACCTCTATCGCACGCGCAACGGGCTGAACCTTCGTGCCGTCGGCGAGAGCCCGCAGACTGCTGACGCGATGGGCATCAACGTGTTGAAGACGCGCTATACTTACACCATTCTCGGTGGGAGTCTCGTTGGGTTGGGCGGTGCGCATCTATCGCTGGCCTACGCGCCGGGGTGGTCCGCGAATATCACCGGCGGGAGGGGCTGGATCGTGATCGCGTTGGTCATCTTCGCTATGTGGAATCCGGCCCGTGCCGTCCTGGGTGCGGTTCTCTTCGGGGGGATCAATGCGGTGCAGTTTCGCCTGCAGGCAGGGGGAACGACGATTCCATCTGCCTACCTGAACATGCTCCCCTACATCGCGACGATTGTCGTCCTGGTGGCGATGACGTGGTGGGAGAGGCTGAGCCATCATATAGGGGCGCCTGCCGCTCTGGGAGAGCCCTATATGCGGGAGGGAAAGTGAGATGAGAAAGCGAGAAGGGGAGTGAGCGACAAAACCAGGGAGCTGGGAAATGAGCCGGCGGGCATACGAGAGGGTGAAGCGGCAGGGCAGCAGGCAGTTCCCGCCCATTGGCGGCCCCAGCCGACATCGCGTATGTGTTTCGTCTGCGGCCGCGAAAATCCCGTGGGGCTGCATATCCGGTTCTATGAAGATCACGAGAACCAACAGATTGTTGTTCCATTGGTGATCCCGGAGCGGTACCAGGGATATCCCGGCATTGCCCATGGGGGCATTCTGGCAACGATCCTGGATGAGGCGACCGGGCGTGCCCTGATGATGGCATCGGAGGGGAATCCCTTCTGGGTAACGGCCAAGCTCGAGGTGAAATACCGCAAGCCAACGCCCACGGAGACGCCGTTGACGGTGGTCGGGTGGGTCGTGAAGCAGCGACGGCGGTCGGCTGAGGTCGCAGGCGAGATTCGTCTCCCCGATGGGACGGTGACCGTCGAGTCGACCGGGTTGGTGATCTGCCCTCCCGAGGACACGCTCAAGGGTTGGCAGCAGGAGCAGCAGTTCTGGAGAGTTGAGGAGTAAAGGAGGGCGACATGCTGCGCAACGTCAAGCACTACAGACGTCCGGCTGAGATTGGGGACGCCGTGGCCCTGGTGCAATCCAATCCGAACGCGGTCTACCTGGGCGGCGGGACGTGGACGGTCGCCCAGGGCGATCCGACTCTGGAGATGGTGGTGGACCTTCAGGACCTGGGCATCGGTGCGATCGAAGCGACGCTGGAAGAGGTCCGGATCGGGGCCATGACGACGCTTCAGACGTTGATTGATGATCCGGACACCGGCCAGATGGCCGATGGCCTGCTGGCGCGGGCCGCAGGCTACGTGCAATCCCGAGGCCTCCGCGAGCAGGGAACTATCGGCGGGACGCTGATTACCGCGGGACCGGCGGATCCACTGACGACGGCGCTGTTGGTGCTCGATGCTGAGATTCTTTACGCCGATCCCATCGTGCATAAGGCACCGTTCATGAGCTTTGTCGCCTATCGCGACCGGTTGATCAATACACGTGTGCTGCTTACCGAGCTGCACATTCGGCGACCCGTGGGCCGCAGCGCTGCAGCGTTTGAGGTTGTGGGGCGCTCGCCCAAGGACAAGCCGATTGTGTGCGCTGCCGCTTATCTGGAGATGAGTGAGGGCCTGCCCTCGATGGTGCGCGTGGCCGTGGGAGGCGCCCATTCGCAGCCGGCCCGTCTGCACAAGACGGAGCACTTGCTGCGCGGGCAGTTGCTCAGCCGTGAGAGGCTTGAGCAGGCATTGCAGCCGTCCCTGGCCGAGTTGGTGCCGGTGGCGGATTTCAGGGGGAGCGCTGAATATCGCCTCGCTATGGCCGCGGTATTGGCCCGTCGTGCGGTGATGGCTGCCTGGCAGGCGGCCCGCCGGACCGGATATCAGAGGCTCGAAGCCTGATCATCGCCGGCTTTTTCATGGGGAGGTCCTGTGTCGGAAAGTCAGGTTGAACGTAGACCGTTGGGAGAGACGTACGGTGGGCAAGCCGTGATGGAAGGTGTTATGATGCGCGGCAAATACAACGCTGCGGTTGCCGTGCGTCGTCAGGACGGCCAGATCGTGACCAAGCAGGAGTCGCTTGGTGGACTGTACCGGGGAGCAATCAGCAAGATCCCGCTACTCAGAGGGATCCCCCTGCTCTGGGACTCCTTAGGGTTAGGGATGCGGGCGCTCTTTTACTCTGCGGAAGTAGCCGGTCAGGAAGAAGACCCGGATTTCAAGATGTCGGGAGGCCTGGGCCTCGCCACCGGCGCGCTCTCTCTATTGCTGGGCGTGGGTCTGTTCATGCTGCTGCCCTCTTTTTTGGCCGGAGTGATCGTCAAACAGCATGCATTTGTGTTCAACTTGGTCGAGGGGGCCGTCCGGTTGGCGCTTCTCGTCGCCTATATGGCCGTGATCGGCCGGACAGAAGAGATTCGCCGCGTCTTCGCGTACCACGGTGCCGAGCACAAGACGATTAACGCCTATGAGGCCGGCGAACCCTTGACGGTCGATGCCGTGCGACCCTACTCGCGGGAGCACGCCCGCTGTGGTACGGCGTTTCTTTTGACGGTGGTGCTGATCTCTGTGTTGATTTTCGCCCCTTTGGGCAAGCCGTCTTTACTGGTGCGAATTATCTCGAGGCTCGCCCTCCTCCCGGTGATCGCGGGGATCTCCTACGAGATCCTGCGTTTTACGGGGCAGCATAAGAACCTGCGAGTCATCCAATGGCTGATTGCGCCCAATCTCGCGCTTCAGAATCTTACGACCCGAGAGCCGGACGATGCTATGATTGAGGTCGCGATCACTGCGCTTCAGGCAGTATTGTCAGGGGAGGAACAAGCCGCTCGAGCCTGAGGGCCGGTCGCGGCACGTCGTAGGCCAATCGATGGGCCCCGATCCCCGCCAAATGGCCCTCCAGACCTGCGGCGCGATGTGCTATCCTCTGTGCAATAACGGATTGGGGAGGCGCCGGCGCGCAGATCGAGGCTTACATTGTACCCCGCGCGCCGGCGCCTCGGCTTTTCCAGGACTGTCTCCCCGCTGGTTTTTCCGCACGAATGAGAAAGAAGGGCAGATGGGCCACCTCTGACCAGGGACCCGATCTCGCCTCCGCGTGCCGTTCTGCAAGGCTGAGTTGTTGTTCTTCCTCGTCTGTGAGGGGCAGCCCGCGCAGGAAGGTGAACCGCGCCGGGTCAGGTTCGGCAAGCGTGTTGAAGAGGCCGATGTCCACGTCGAACCCCTGTCGGGCGAGCACGTCCGGTAGCTTGCGTCCTGTGTAGGGATCAGCGCCGGCTCGTTCGAGTCCAGCCAGCCAGAGATCGCGGGTGGCGATGTCCGGGGGATGCTCGATCATCCCCCCGTAGTCAGGCTCCAATGCGACCACCATGCCGCCAGGCATCAGGGCGCGCCATATCTCGGCGATCACGGTCGACAGGGGCGGCATCCAGAGCAAGGCCAACTGTGTGAAGATAAGATCGAAGGTGGCATCGGCGAAGGGTAGCTTCCGGCTGTTGGCAGCGACTCTGCCGGCATCCTCAAATGGGCCTCGGACTCAGCAGGGCCTTGATCTCGCGATCCAGTGCCACGATGCGTCCCCCCGCCCTGCGCACCAGCTCCGGGACGATAGCGCCGTAGCCCGTGCCCAGATCGAGGACGCACCTGCGCCGCGCTATATGGACCTGGCGCAAAAGATAGGCCCGAGCCGGTGCCAACCAGGCGGCCTGGCGGGCGAGCAGCTCGGGCCCGGGTAAGTCTGCGGACCCTGCTGAGGCTCCATCGCAAGGTTGGGCTCTGCTCACCGACCTCCCCCTGCGCACGCGCAGGCACAGGCACAGCCCGCGCAGGCGCAGGCACAACCACCGCCACCACCGCCGCCGCCTTTCCCGCCACTGCTGGAGGCTTTGGACAACGCCTCGAAGACGTTGCCGGTTACCTTGTCGACGCCACTCAGATTGATGAAACCACCCTTTGTTCCCGGGATGTTCATTGCGCCGGGCAGGATTGCTGAGGCCATCCCACCCATTGTGTTCTGGGCCCATCCGGCAAACGAGCCCGCAACATCGCCAATTGAGGTTTGGCCCGGTGTGGCGGATCGCCCCCCACCACGGGGAGCCGCCGGCCCCGATCTTCCGCCCGTGACGGCAGGTCCGATCATAGGACGTGCCCATATAGGCCAGTAGCTATACCCGGGGCGGTTCAGGACCGTGGGATAGGTATCATCCATCATGACCCATGGCAGATACTTGTCCAGGTACTTCTGCCGCTCGTTCACCTCACCCATCGTCTTTGCCTGCTCCATCGCCCGCGTGATCACGCGTTTATAGTATTCCTGGGTGTCGGAGAGGTCGAAGCCCTTCATCTTGGCAGCGGTTCGCTTCAGCAGCGACTCCATGGCCTTGGTGAAATCTATCTTCTCAAGCGGTTTCCCGGGTTCCCGCTCCAATTGGTCCAGGAAGCCGAATTCGTACGTATGGATCACCGTGCCCGCAGCCTGTGCGGCGGAGCGGCGCTGTTTGTCCCGAAGGTCGCTCGACCGGCGGTAGTCCGGATTGTCCCAGGTCTTGAACGGGTCCGTCACTTTGACCGTCAGGGGATCCTGGGTGACGAGTTCGACCACCTTTTTCTCCAGCAGGCCGAAGAAGACCAGGGTGAGGACTTTGTTCAGTGGAAGCTCCAACAGGACCGCAGCTTCCGGGGCCGTGAGCCCACGTTTGATCCCCCCTCCCTCCACCTGGGCAATCGGTGGAAGGTAATCCTTGGGCTTCTTCTTCAGCTTGGTCTCATTGACCACGACGAGGGCAATCAGGATTGGGATGGCCGGCAAGATCATAATCGGGCTGACGATGAAGAGGAGGATGAGACCGCCGCCGAGGATCGCGAAGACTGTGCATCCGGTCCCGCCGGAGAACCTGAAAAAGAGAAATGCCGCCAACGCCGTTGCGATGACGCCCAGCAGCACGGCGGTTTCAGGATGATCCTGCAGCCACGCTTTGGTGAGATCGATGATCGACTGCTTGATGACGTTCGAGATTCCGGCTTGAGGGAAGGAGACGCCCACCAGATAGGCCTTGGTCGCCGTGCCATTGGGCCATTCCCAGACCACGACGGTGTGGTCCTGGTAGAGCGCTTTGCTGGTGAAGGGCACTTGCTGGTAGACCACCTGGTCCGGTTGGATGCCAGGGGGCAGATGTATGGCAAGGCGGATGTCGCTGGTGCCGGAGACGGCTGAACTGTCGAACCAGGTGGGCGTGATGCGCAGCGAGGCATTGGCCTTGTTTGTGGTGTCCTGATAGATCATGTCGGGCATCGTCGCCTCGAAGTGCAGGGTGCCCTGTCCGCCGCTGGGGATCGCCTGGCTCCCCAGGTGGACCTCGACGCCGATATCAATGTACGTCGAAGGGCGGATGTCGGAGAGGTTGACCCCACCGATGGAGGCGGTCATGTTCTTGATGTTGTAGTTGCTGGTGGGCAGCCCGATGTCGACGACGTCGATGGCGGTGCCCAGGTTGTCGAAAGTTATATCGTAGACGATACGGATCGACCCGTCGGTCTGGACGTAGACCTGCATATCGAGTTGCGGGACGCGAAAGCTGTAACTCTGCGCGCGCGCCGGCTGCGGGAGGGCCGTTGCTCCCATCAAGACCACAAGGCACAGCAACCCTATGAGAGAAAGACGCCTAAGCATATCTATCGGTACCTCCAGGAACGCATAACGGACCTCCGGTCAGCGACCACCACCCGCACACGCGCACGCACACGCACAGCCTGCGCACGCACACGCGCAACCGCTGGACCCGCCGCCACCCGATGAGCCACTGCTCGCCACGGGCTTGCTCAGCGCGGTAGGCAGAATCGCGGCAGCCATACCGCCCATCGTCGTCTCTGCCCATCCCGCGAAGGAGGCTGAGACGTCCCCAAACGTGGTCGTCGACGTGGATGCTCGGCCGGCGCCGGCCGAAGCGGCGCGTCCACCGGCTCCAGCGACGGACGTGCCGCTGGAAGCGGCACGGGTTTGCCGCGCCCACACCGGCCAGTAGTGGTAGCCACCCAGCGTGAGGGCGGGCCGGTAGTCGCGCTCGCATCATTACCCAGGGCAGATACTTGTCGAGGTAGGCCTGGCGCTGCTCGACGTCGCCGATGGCCGCCGCCTGTTCCACGGCGCGATCGATGACGCGGCGATAGTAGTCCTGGGTGTCCGAGAGATCGAACCCCTTCATCTTCGCGGCGGCGCCATCCACGAGGCTCTGCATCGCTTCGACCACCGGCATCTTGTTGATCGGGGTGTCGGGGTGCTTTTCGATCATATCCAGGAACGGGTACTCGTATTGGTGGATCACCGTACCCTTGGTCTGGGCCGCCTGCCGTCGATACCGGTTCCGGCTTTCTTCGTCCTTGAGGTCGCTCTTGTCCGCGACGCGGAAGTCCTCGACGACCTCAACGGTGAGAGGATCGGGCTTGGTCTGGCGGATCAGGCCTTTCTCCAGCATGCCAAAGATCACCAGTCCCAGGACCTTGGTCAGCGGCAACTCAAGGATGGCGGCTGCCTCGGGTGCGGTGAGGCCGCGCTTGATCCCCCCGCCCTCGACCTGGGCGATGGGCGGCAGGTAGTTTGGTTTGGAGCCGCGGATGACGGCGCGTACAATCACGAAGATGACGATGAGCGGCGCAGCAAGCGGGACACACGCCCCTATAGCGCCGCCTACAACCGAGACCGCGCCGACGAGCCAGCGCCCCAGGAGATCCCAGAACGTGACCTTGATGACGTTGGTGATGCCGCGCTGCGGGAATGAGATGCCAACGCGGTAGGCCTTCGTCGGCGAGACGTTCTCGAACTGCCAGACGGCGACGACGCGGCCCTGCTCGTCCTGGTACTTGTCGGTAAACGGCTGGTCCTGGTAGAGGACTTCATCGGGCTGAATCCCGGGCAGTGTGGCGATCCGGATCTCGATGTTACCGGTGCCACTGACCAGGCTGCTGTCGAACCAGGTGGGCGTGATCTGGAGGGAAGCGTTATCCTGGTTGGTCGTGTCGGCATACACCATATCCGGTATGGTGAAGGCCAAGTGCAGCGTTCCCGTCGCGCCCGTCGGGATGGCGTAACCGTCAAGGTGTACTTCGACACCGGTGTCGATGTATTCCGATGGGCGGATGTCCGTCAGTGCCTGCCCGTCGATGGAGGCCTGCATCTCGTTCACGTCATAGTTATCCGTAGGCGTGCCGATGTCGACGATATCGATCGGGCTCCCAAAGTTGTCGAACGTGATGTCATAGACGATGTTGACGGAGCCATCGGTCTGAATGGCGACCTGCATCAACAGTGTGGGCACGTTGAAACTGTAGGTCTGTGCCGTGTGACTGGACGTGGGCTGCGCCACAACCGCCCCGGCCCCGCCGAGGACCAGGGTCAGGAGCATTGCCGCCGCAATCAGGATCGTTCCCAACCGCTTGCTAGTCATCCGTCTCTCCAATGGCAAATGAGTAAATGAGCGAATCAGCGGGCGCGAGCCCATCCCTTGGGATCGCGGGGGCAATCGGCGGCGCAGATGGCCAGCCCGGGGCAGACGTCGCATCGCGTGGGAGCTTCCACCCGCTCCCGGTAGATTCGGAAGACATCATTGTTCCAGATGGTGGCCCACGTGTCGTTCAGCAGATTGCCCGCACTGTGATAGGGGCCGCGGGGAGGGATCACGTCTCCGTTCGGTTCGACACGGACGGCCACGTCCCCCGAGCATCGCGGCCCTTCAATGACCTGCGCGGCCAGCGACATATCGGCACGTACTTCGACAGGTGGGTTCCACATGAAGCGTGCCTGGGCCATGTTTGCGGCCTCCTCAATGGTGGTGGCGACCTGCGCCATCCCATCGCCGGTGAAGACGCCCTCCTGCTGTGCCAGGGCATCGTCTGTTGTGGCGAAGGCGACGAAGGATAGGTTGTCGGCACCCTTGGCAATCAGCGTGTCCACCGTGTCGTGGATCTGATGCAACGTTGTCTGCAGAAGGGGGACCTCGGCCACGGCGCTGACCTGGTTCTCCTCGAGCCACGCCAGAACGCCCTCGGCCGCGGCGTGGTCCCCTGCGCCGCAGAGCGCGTCGTGAATGGCGGGATCATTGGCTGCATAGAGAAACGTGATGTGATCCACGCCGGCCTGCCTGAGGTCCGCCAAGAAGTCGCTGTCGTTCAACTCGGTCGCACGGCTGCGGACACCCGCGATCATACCCAGATCCTCAGCCCTCTCTATGGCGCGGATCAGGTGGGAGCGCACCAAGCCTTCGGATGCCAGCAGGGTGACGTGAGGGATGCCCACCTCCCATAGGCGATCCAAGATCGGCAGGATGACGTCCGGCTCCGCCAGTGGCACGGAGGCCTGCAGCGGAGCGATGAGCTCGGAGCTGTAGGGTGACACCGCGGCGTCCTCCAGGTTGAAGACAGGGTAAGCGTCACCCGGGGCGATGATCTCCTCGATAAGGGCGTCCACCTTGGCGATATCCGCGCGCATGACGTCCACGCTGCCACCGGAGAAGGAAGTCTGCAACTCTTTCAGGATCTCAGCCTCGGAGTGTCCTTCGAGCACCCCTTTTGCGATCAGCACACCCGAAGTGGTCAACCGCGCCGCGGCCATGGCGTTCGCAATGAGCATGCCGCTGCCATCATTCTCCACACGGAGGTGAAAGCGCGCGTAAGACCCATCCGCCTCCTGCATAATGTGATAGAGGCCAGGCTTGATGGGAGGAGCGGCCTTTGCTCGCTCGAAGGTGAACAGACGTTTGAGCCAGTCTTTCCACGTGGACATAGATACCCTCCTGGGAAACGTTTCAACGTTCAAACGATGGTACGTTCAAGCGCTCGTCCGATATTTCCTGTCGTAGAGGTCCGGTTCGAAGGCTGCGCGCCTGCCGGGGCAATTCTCACGGGGGCAGAGCTGACAGCTCTCAAAGCGTTCTTCGGTTGGGAAGCGGATGCCCGAAACGGTCTTGTTCGGAATCATCAGGAAGCTGTCAGTCAACTCCACGCCAATCGCTGCGTGGGGATCTCCAAGGATCCGGAAGAGGGGGCGCTGCTCGCGCAAAGGCCAGTCCGCCAGGGATCCGGGCGCCATCGTTGCCGTGCGCCCCAGCTCGTAGCAAGTGCTGAGATGGTGGGTAAGTGCCTGAATAGCGGCTGCCAGAGCCAGTTCCTTGATGGCATCTGCCCAATACCGGTGCAGAATGTCGTCCAGGCTATCTCCCCAGCTTTGTAGCTCCATCCCGCACGTCGCGACGTAGGCAAAGACGCGGTGCGCCGCTTCCAGATTCACGCGTAGAACGCGGCTCGTCAGGGTAACGCCCTCAATGCTCACCGCGTCCGGCGTCTTCTCATCGACGTAAGCGAGCCGGTACATCGCCTTGGGCCTGGCGATGGCCCTGGCCGTGTCCAGTACCTGGGTGAGCTCCGGGATGTGTCGACTCCCCTCCTTGATTCTCAGTCGTTTGGCAAGAGGCTTGAGGGCGGGTTCAAAAGGAACTTCGTCCAGGACGTAGGTTGTCTCAGAAGGTGCGGATATGCTGTTCACTCGGCTACCTTTTGTTCAGCTAGGATAGGATGGATCGTGACACTTCGACCCGACGCTCGCAGCTTGGCCCGAGCACATCCGTGTTCGGCAGCGCGCTGCCAGGAAGTCTCCCCTCCCGCCGCCGGCTTGGCGGCAAGACGGGCTTCGCGCTCCAGGCGGCATCCGCCGCCACATATCTCCAGGTCCGGGCAGTCCCAGCACTCTGCGGGCAGCCCGGCTTCTGAAGGGGCTTTGTCCCGGTCACGGAAGCTGAGAAAGAGATCGCTATTCCAGATCGCATCCCACGGGTCGGTCAGGATGTTGCCGGCTGCCACGTAGTACGACTGGCACGGCAGCACGTCGCCATTCGGCTCGATGCAAATGGAGTACTCGGCGGCGTTGCAGCGCTTGGGATCAAGGTCGAGTGCGAGGGGTGAGAGTTTGCAGTAGTCGGTCACCGTGTACCAGAGGAAGCGCATTCCCAGTGCATCCGCCTCATCGCGGACCGCGGCGAGCAATGCAGCCATCTCCTCGGACGGAATCGCATCCGGTGTCTCGGCGCCGCCACCGGCATAGATCATGCCGTTCATCGCGAAGGTCCTCAGGCCCAGGCCGTGCACGAAGCCGATGACGTTGAGCGCGTGATCCCGGTTTTCCCGGGTCACGGTCGTATTCGTGATGGTGTGCAGGCCACCTGCGACGGCGTTTCTTATCCCTGCCACGGTCTCCTCAAAGGCGCCTGGCTGTCCCACCATCGCGTCGTGGACCTCCGGAAAGCACGATTCCAGCGTGACCTGGACATGGTTCAGGCCCGCGGCTGCCAGGGCATCGACCAGACCGGCATCGGCAAGCCGGCGACCGTTGGTGTTCATGCCCACCACGAGGCCCAACTCGTCCGCATAGCGGATCAGGTCGGGCAGGAGTGGGTGCAGTGTCGGCTCGCCTCCGGTGAGGATGATATGCGGGATGCCGATCTCCGCGAGCTTGTCCAGCACGGAAAACCAATTCTTGGCCGAGAGCGTCTGCATCGTGAAGCGCTCGGGCTCGTTGTAGCAGTGGGAGCACCCGTTGTTGCATGCGTAGGTCAGAGCGACATCCGCCTTGTAAGGGGCCGCCACCGGGGTGCTGAAGATCGGCTGAAACGCCAATAGGGAGGCCAGACTGCACGTCGGACAGCCGTCATCCTCCGACCGCAACTGTTGTACCAGACCGTACATCGTGGCGGTGGCCTGCTCCAGCTCATGCCGCGCGACGCCCCGATAGTGGCGGGCAAGTTGCGCCTCGGCCTCCCGAAGGGGAACCTGGTCAAGGGCTAATCTCACCATCTGCACGGCGGTGGCGTTGAGGTGGATGACCTCTGTGACGTCGATGAAGAGCACCCCGGTGCCGTCGTCGCCGACACGCAGGTGAACCCGCCGCCGCCCCCCGTTCAGGGATACCGGATACGTGTAGAGGCCCGGTGCGGGGTGTTGGAGACTGGGGTTGAGAGCTTGCCGGGCCGACTGAAGTAACTGCGCCCATCGTGATTGAACGTTCATAAGACAAGAACGCCCGCTCGATCAGGCCTGGGGCTGTATCGAGCGGGCCAGGCAGATCACCACTTGGGAGCTTCTTCGATTTGGTATGAGGCACCGCAGTAGGGGCAATCCACGAAGATGGCCCCGGCCTTGACCACGAGATTCTCTTTGCTCAGCGCACCCCCACACGACTGGCACTTCATCTGCTCCAGGTGAACGTCACCGGTGAGATCGATCTTCTGCACGTTGGTGATCTCTTCGTGCTTGGGGCGGACGCGCGTCAGATAGATGAGCACGCCGGCCGCTGCGAAAAGGATGATCCCCACCACGATGCGGATGATCTGCCCTTGCGACCCGACGACGAACATCAGGCCGAAGAAGGCCACCACGGCAGCGATCAAGTACGTCACAATCTCCATCGCGTTCTCCTTGGGAAACTGAAACTGGATGCACATAGTATAGTGCATCCCTTATGGTCGTCAAAGATCAAGGCAATCCCGGATGCTCCGGTGCGACCATGCAGATGATCTCCAGGAAGCGGAGGTCGAAGAAGGTCTGCGCGTGGGCGGGTTGCAGGACCGCAGCGGTGTTGGCGCCGTGGCCTGATCCGCCGACGGCGATGATGGGTCGTCCTCCCGGTACCAGGCCCGCATCCGAAGCCATCAACGTGATCTCGGCAGCGACCTTCATGCCTTGACCGAAGCAGCGCAGCGTGAATGCGATGATCTCATCGATCTGATAGGTGTTGAGCTTCTTGCGCACGGCCCGTCCGACGCCGCCGAAGGCATGCGTGGTGGTCAGGACTTTGGCGCCGGATGCCTTGATCTGCTCGATCAACGCCGGGTCGTAGGTGAAGGCGTGCGGTTCGCGGAAGCCCGCCGAGTGGGTAACGGCGACGACATCGAGTCCTGTCAGCAGCTCCGTGGCTCGCAGGCCTGTCCTGCCGCTGGTGGTGGCGACGAGGACGGTCTCGATGCCCAGTGCTCTTCGCACGATCGGCAACCAAGGTAAGCGTTCTGTCCGTATTGGCAGCGCTGGGATCGGTGAAGTAGATGGTCTGTGACACTATCTCGCTCATCGTTCTCCCCCCTCTATTGAGATATGGCTTCGAAAGCTCCTCACCCGAGTATAGGTGACGGTAGGACGTCGTCAAAGGTCGGTTTCGGTCCTTGCCGTATCTGTGGTATGATGACACCGTCAAGTATGACGTATTCCACGCTGTTGGAGGCGAGTGATGTCGAAATTCCAAGCCTACCTGAAGTCCCACAAAGTCCTGATCGCTGACGGTGCCACCGGCACGACGCTGCAGAAAGCCGGTCTACCGGCCGGCACGGCCCCGGAGCGGTGGAACCTGGAGAATCCTGACGCGGTGCGAGCCTTGCACCGGGGCTATATTGAAGCAGGCACCGATATGGTGCTTACCAATACCTTCGGTGGCACCTCGATCCGGTTGAAGAGAGAGGGGCTATCCGAGCGGACCGCCGAGATCAACCTGATGGCGGCGCACCTCGCCCGCGAGGTGGCCGGAGATAAGGTGTTGGTGATCGGGGATATCGGGCCGACCGGCGAGCTGCTGGCCCCTCTGGGCACGCTGACGTATGAAGATGCGGTCGCGGCATTTGCCGAACAGGCCGGAGCGTTGGCCGAGGGCGGTGTGGACGCGATTCTGATCGAGACGATGAGCGATCTCGACGAGGTGAAGGCCGCCGTCGAAGGGGTGCGCCAGGTGACGGATCTCCCCCTGATGGTCACGATGAGCTTTGACACCAAAGGCCGGACCATGATGGGGGTGAAACCCGAGCGCGCCGCCCAGACGCTGCTCTCGCTGGGGGTCGACGTGATGGGCGCTAACTGCGGGCGGACGCTGACCGAGACGTTGGAGGCCATCCGGAAAATGCGCGAGGCCGCGCCGGACGCAGTGCTGATGGCCAAGCCCAACGCCGGCCTGCCCCACGCCGAGGGCACAGACCTGGTCTACGACGTAACCCCGGAGGTGATGGCAGAGTACGGCCGGCGATTCGTCGAGGAGGCCGGCATTTCCATTTTCGGTGGCTGCTGCGGGAGTACGGCAGAGCACATTCGAGCTGTAGCCGAAACACTCAAATCGGACTCGGAGCAGTAGCATTACCTTCAGCTTAGCTGCAACACCAGGAGGACTTCACATGCGATATGAGATTCACGGTACTGTAATGCAGACATTGGACGTCTACCTGTCACAGGGTGAGTCGATGTATACCGAGTCCGGTGGCATGGCCTGGATGAAGGGAAACGTCGAGATGAAGACCGACACCAAGGGCGGGCTGATGGCCGGATTGGGCCGCAAGCTCGCAGGAGAGTCGCTCTTCATGACGACCTACGTTGGCCATGACCCCGGCGAGGTGCTGGTGGTCTTCGCCCCCGAAGCGCCCGGCAAGATCATTCCTGTGAAATTGGGCCCAAACCAGAGCATGATCTGCCAACGGGATGCGTTCATGTGCGCTGAGAGCTCCGTCGACATGAGTATGCACTTCCGCAAGCGACTGGGCACCGGCCTCTTCGGCGGTGAAGGGTTCATCCTTGAGAAGATCACAGGACCCGGCTACGCGTTTCTCGAGATCCCGGGCGAGGTTCGTGAGTACAGCCTCGCAGCGGGGGAATCGATGCGAGTCGATCCGGGCCACATTGCGCTCTTCGAGCCGTCGGTCAACTATGATATCTCGATGGTCAAGGGCTTTGCTAATGTTCTGTTTAGCGGGGAGGGCCTGTTCCTGGCGACGATGACAGGGCCCGGGCGGATCTGGCTGCAAAGCCTGCCGCTCTCCAATCTCGCGGCAAAGCTGGCCCGATACCTGCCCACCAAATCGTCCTGAGCGCTGTTCGTCGGGTCCCAGGGGCCTTCAAGAGGGCCCTTGGGACCTTGTCCCCGCACATTGACAGGTGATCCGCCCCTTCCGTCTGATGGCATACGAGTTCGCTCTGGGCACTTTGGGCCTCCTCTTATTTGGGCCTTATGGCGCGTAGAAGGAGTAAGGCATCATGGTTAAGATCATTGGCGATACAACGTCCTGCTTGTTCGAGTCATTTGCAGAAGCCCATCATCTACCGATCATTCCCCAGGTCATTATCTTTGACGAAGTCTCGTATCTCGAAGGTGTCGAGATCACGTACGACACCTTTATGCAGCGACTCCAGAGTGCCACGCAGCTCCCAAAGACAGCAGCGCCACCTGCGGAACTCTTTGCGGAGGCTTTTGAGCGTCTGGCTGCGACGGATGATGCCATCGTCTGTGTGCTGCCGTCCGCCCTGGTCAGCGGAACGGTGCGCTCCGCTGCGGTAGGTCTGCAACTCGCGCGTGAGCGCGGCCTTCGCGATGTCGACGTGCGCATTATCGACACGAAGCTGATCGCCAGTCCTGTGGCCACGCTGCTCCAACTCTCGTGCCAATGGGCCGAAGAGGGCGAGAGCGCCGACACGATTGAGGCCCGTATCGTCGAGATGGGCACCCGATGCAAGATCTACTTCCTCGTCGACACGCTCAAGTATCTGGCGATGGGGGGGCGCATCGGCGGCGCGTCTGCCCTGTTGGGCAGCATGCTGCAGGTCAAGCCGGTATTGACGTTTACAGAGGGGCAGGTCGACACCTTTGAGAAAGTGCGAACCCACAAGCGCGCTGTAGAACGGCTCAAGCAGTTGGTGATCGAGCAGATTGCGCCGGGCGAGCGGGGCTATCTCAGCGTGATGCATGCGGCTGCCGCGGAAGAAGCCGGGCAGTTGGCTGCCTTCTTCCGGGATACCCTGAACCTTGAGTCCATTCCAATTCACTCAGTGCCTCCGGCTGTGGTGACCCATGGCGGCCCGGGCATCTTGGGCGTTGGATTCTTCACGGAGTAGGTTTGATGCAGATTCGCGAGATCGACACACGGGACCCGCGGCATGTTCGCGAGTTCGTCGAGATTCCCGTTCGAGCTCTACCGGGGATGCGAGCAATGGGTGCCGCCGCTTGTGTCCAGCATGAAGCTTGTGCTAGACCGCAAACGTCATCCCTTTTACAGGCATTCGGATGCGGGTTTCTTTGTCGCCGAGCAGGACGGGGCCGCCGGTGGGCGGATCGCCGTGGGCCGGATCGCTGTCCTTGAGAATCGCCGCTATAACGACTACCGTCAGGCCAAGGTCGCGTTCTTCTACTATTTCGACACCGTGGAGGATGTCGAGGTGGTTCGGGGCCTGATAGAGGCTGCCCGCGCATGGGCCGCAGCCCGCGGCTTGACGCTCCTGATGGGCCCAAAGGGTATGCTGCGCTCCGATCCCTATGGCGTCCTGATCGAGGGATACGAGCACCTCGCCGGCATGAACATGCCGTACAACTACCCCTACTACGCGTCGCTCCTCGGAAGCGTCGGCATGGAGAAGGAGATCGACTATCTCTCAGGGCTATATGGTGGCCGCGGATGAGTTCCCCGAACGGCTCTTCCGGATGGTCGAGCGCATCAAGGAGCGCAGCGGATTCTGGGTGAAGTCCTTCAAGAGCAAGCGAGAGCTGCGGGCCTGGATCCCCGATATCCAGCGCGTCAATAACGAGGCCTTCACGCAGGTATGGGGGTACTACCCGATCGACGAGGCTGAAGTGCAGATGATCGGAGACCAACTGCTGATCGTGTCGGATCCCCGACTTGATGAAGGTCGTGATGCAGGGCGACGCAATCGCGGGTTCGCCTTCATCTTCCCTGACGTCGCCGAGACGCTCAAAGTCTACTCGTGGCCGGCTATGGCCATTCGGCTGGGCAAGGCTGCTGGTCAGCACTCCGGCGGACCAAGCGGCTGCTCGGAAACGGTGTTGGATTGCTGCCCAAGTACCAGGGCCTCGGTGCGAGTGCGCTGCTCTATGCGGAACTCCACGATACTGTTCGACAACGTGATGCGGAGTACTGCGAGTTTGTCCAGGTCATGGAGACGAATATCAATAGCCTCGGCGATATGAATATGCTTGGGGTTCAGTGGCATAAGCGATATCGCGTCTTTCGACTCGATGTCTGAGCTTTATCCAGAGCTCAAAGGTCTGCCCGGATTGCGCATCCTGGACGCGTGGGAGGTTTCTGATGACAGAGCAGGCTGACCGGATTCCGCTCTTTACCAAGATCATCTACGGAACTGGCGACTGGAGCATGGCCGCTTTCAATACCCTGCGCCAGATCTTCTATGCGATCTTCCTGACGGACGTGGTCGGGCTTGACCCTCGCTTGGCCTCATTCGCGGCCCTGATTGGAGTCCTGTGGGATGCAGTCAACGATCCCCTGGTCGGCGTGCTCAGCGACAAGGTGCGCACGCGCTGGGGAAGACGGCGTCCGTTCCTGCTGTTCTTCGCGATTCCCTATGGTCTGGCCTTTCTCATCCTGTGGTGGGCGCCACCGTGGAAGAGCCAGATCCTCTTGATGATCCACGTTATGCTGGCCTATGCGTTGAGCGACACCTTCCAGACGCTCGTGATTGTCCCGTTTCACGCGTTGACGCCCGAGATGACCTCGGATTACGATGAGCGCACGTCCCTGGCCAGTTACCGGATGTTCTTCAACTTCCTTGCCTCGTTGGCCGGCTGGGGTGGCTGCTCCGATGATCGTGGACGCGACCCTGGCGAATGGCGGAACTCAGCAGCAGGGCTATTTCCTGGCATCGGCGATCTTTGGGGCTACGTCGGTGATTCCCTTTTTGCTCATCTTCTTCGTCGTTCGGGAGAAGGCCAAGCCTGGGATTTGCCTGAGGAAGTATCCTTCCGCGCCACGCTCCGTCAGGCCTGGCAGAATGTGCCGTTCCGCTACGCCACGGCGCTCTACATGCTGAATTGGGTGACCTTCGACCTTGTGGCTGCCGTGCTGCCCTTCTTTCTCGTCTATTGGATCGCCCAGGGGAATCTCGTCCTGAAGATGCCGGGCCTGGGGATGCCGATCGAGTCCACCGTTCTCGGCATTATGGCCGTGCTGGCTGTGCCGGCTTTGCCCTTCTGGTCGTGGGCCGCGCGTCGGTTCGGCAAGCGTCACGCTTACATGGCGGCTGTCATCCTGTGGACGTTGATCCTGATGTCGTTGATTTTCGTGCCCCCGATGCACTTGGGGTTGGCCATGATTGTGGCGGTGTTGATGAGTTTCAGCTACTCGGCCGCCCATATGCTGCCGGATGCAATCTTCCCGGATGTCATTGACTGGGACGAGTTGCGCACCGGGGAGCGCCACGAGGGTGTCTACTACGGAACGAAGAATTTCGTCCGCAAGCTGACAACGGCGTTCGCCATCTTCCTGACCCTCCAGGTCTTGGGGTGGTTGGGGTACCAGAAGCCCCCGGATAGCGCCGTATTCTTCAGCCAGCCCGCTGCCGTGTTGACGGGGATCCGGGTTCTTATCGGCCCGGTGGCCAGCCTGCTGTTGCTTGCACTGCTGGCGGTCACCTGGTTCTACCCCTTGAATCGAAGCCGCTATGCGCGCGTGCAGCGGCTTCTGGCGCGGCGCAAGCTGCGCAACCTGGGCGGAGCAGCAGGAGAGATCATGAGCGAGGGAGGAGGCGAGCCCGCACCCCATCTCGTCGGCTCGCCTGTCCCCTAGCTCCATCATCGCTTACGTGGCGTCAACTATGAGTGCTCTAACGACATACCGCAACGAGCGTGTCTACGGCTTCTGTCCCGGCTGCAGTCACCGTCTTATCCTGGATGCTCTCGATCGCGTCCTGGTGCGTCTGCAGTGGGATCCCGCCAACGTTGTCATCGTCAGTGACATTGGGTGTGTCGGGCTGTCGGATCAGTATTTCATCACGAGTGGATTCCACGGCCTGCACGGACGGAGTTTGACTTACGCTACGGGCATCAAACTGGCCCGTCCTGACCTTCACGTCATCAATCTCATCGGAGATGGAGGGTGTGGCATCGGGTGCGCCCACCTGGTCAGCGCGGCCCGGCGCAACATTGGCGTAGCCACGTTGGTCTTCAACAACCTCAACTTCGGTATGACGGGCGGGGAGCACAGCGTCACCACCCCGCTGGATCAAATGACGGCAACGACGCCATGGGGGAACACGGAACAGCCCCTGAACATCGCTCAGACGGTGGCTGTGAATGGCGCCAGCTACATCTGGCGCGGCACCGTCTTCGACGCGGACCTCGATCGCCAGATCGAGGCAGCGCTGACACACGACGGTTTCGCTCTTCTCGATATCTGGGAGTTGTGTGTCGCTTACTACGCCGTGGCGAACAGGGTCTCACCCCAGGAACTGACCGCGTTGATCGATCGCCTGGGGTTCGCAAGAGGCGTCATTCAGCAGACATCGCGTAAAGAAGGTGCTGCCGCACTCCATGAGGCCTGGGCCGCATGGTCCGGTGCGGAGCGGGAACAGGCATCTGCCCTCGATGTCCAGTCCCTGCCCAATCGCGAGGAGCTTTTCTCGGCCGTCCGAGGCGCGACCGCCGTCCGAGGCGCCCGCAGCCTGGGTGTAATCATCGCGGGCTCGGCAGGATCTCACGTCCGCACGGCCGGGCGCCTGGTCGCCGCAGCCGCCACCCTCTCGGACCTCTGGACTGCCCAGCGAGACGATTACCCGGTGACCGTGCGTTCCGGCTACAGCGTCAGCGAGGTCCTTGTCTCGTCGGATCCCATCTCCTATACAGCGATTGACCGCGCCGACGTGCTCTTTGTCCTTTCCGACGAAGGGTATGAGAAGATCTCGGACGTCATCTCCCGGATGGCCGGAGACGGGTGGGTGTTTGTCGTGCCCGACCTCATTCCCCGGGTCGCTGCGCAGGTCGGGTCGTCCCAGATCCGGATCCGCGCCCTTCGGCTAGAGGCGCTCAAGGGCGTAAGCCATTCCAGCAGAACTCTGGCAGCGGTCGCTGCCGGACTGGTTTCTGTCGGCTGGCTGGATCCCCAGGCGTTGATTGCAGCCGCAGGGAGCCTCAGTGCATCTTACGCCCAGGCGAACCAAAAGGCCGTGCGGTCGGCCCTGGATGCTATGGGCGACATCATCACGGAGATTTCCTAACGCAAAATCGTTGACAATAAGAACGAAGTCGGTATGATACCTCCTTAGCCTGTCGGCTACCCAGTTGTCTCATCCAGAGAGCGAAGCCTGAGTACCTAGAGGACGGCTTTGCTCTCTTTGCGTGGGTGAACTTTATTTTGGAGGAGAATCATGATTGACGTCGTCGGATTGACCAAGTCCTATGGTCCAATCCGCGCGCTGGAAGACGTTGCATTCAAAGTCGAAAGCGGCGAGATCGTTGGGCTATTGGGACCGAACGGAGCGGGAAAGACAACCTTCATCAAGATCTTGACAGGTTATCTTCAGGCGGACGAAGGCACCGTCACTGTCGACGGTTTGGATGTGCAGGATCATACACGCGAGGTTCAAGCGCAGATCGGGTATTTGCCGGAGACTGCGCCCCTCTATCCTGAACTCTCGGTTCAGGATTATCTTCAGATGATGGCCGACCTTCGGATGATCCCGGAAGAGGAGCAGCTGCGGCGAATCTCTGAAGCCGTCTATGCGACCGGGCTCGAAGATCATCTGACGCGCCCCATCGGCGAGTTGAGCAAGGGATTCCGCCAACGCGTCGGGCTGGCACAGGCAATCCTACACCAGCCCAAATTGCTTATCCTGGATGAGCCAACGGTGGGACTGGATCCTACACAGATCGTGGGGATCCGGAACCTGATTCGACGGCTTTCGAAGCACAGCACCGTGCTATTCTCCACACACATTCTCTCCGAGGTTGAGGCGCTCTGCGACCGTGCGATCATCCTTATCAACGGCAAGGTAAAGGCCGATGCCCGCCTCGCCGATTTGGCCGCAACGTCTGACGCAGTGGTCGTGCTGGAGCGCCCGGTCTCCGAGGCGAACACGCTGTTGCGGCGTTTGGATCAAGCGCGCGATGTTGAGGCGTTTGAAAGCTCTGACGGCTATCCTGCATTCCGAGTCTATGGCGTCCGGGACGCGGGCGACCATCTGACCCCGGCCATCTACGACCTGGCACGTACTAAGGCCTGGCCGATACGTGAATTGCGCCGGGATGTTCGCACACTGGAGACGGTCTTCAATGAGTTGGCACTTGCGACAGGCGCCACGTCGGATGAGATCCTTTCGGCTGAGCCGACGGCTGTCGCGGAGGTTATGTCATGAGCACGTGGATACGACAGACGCTTACTATCTCCCGCAAGGAGTTGCGGGGGTACTACGGCTCGCCGATGGCCCTGATCTTCATCGGCACGTTCTTAGCGGCGACGCTTTTCTCGTTCTTCTGGGTCAACACCTTCTTTTCTCGCGGCATCGCTGACGTTCGTCCGCTCTTCCAATGGATGCCCGCATTGATGATCTTCCTGGTGGCAGCATTGACGATGCGGCAGTGGAGTGAGGAGCAGCGCTCAGGGACGTTGGAGGTCCTGCTGACGCTGCCCGTTTCTACCATCCAGTTGGTGTTGGGCAAGTTCCTGGCTGTGCTCGCCCTGGTGGCGGTTGCACTGGCTTTGACACTCTTCCTGCCGTTGACCGTTACCCTGTTGGGCAATCTCGACTGGGGGCCGGTTGCCGGCGGCTATCTCGCGGCCATTCTGCTGGCAGGCGCCTATGCTGCCATCGGGCTTTTCGTCTCGTCGCGCACCGACAATCAGATCGTCGCGTTGATCTCGACCGTCCTGGTCTGTGGCGTCCTCTATCTTGTGGGATCCTCCGGTGTGACGGACTTCTTCGGCACTCGGGTCGCCGACATTCTCAGGGCGATCGGCGCCGGCAGCCGGTTCGCGTCCATCGAGCGTGGGGTGATCGATCTACGAGATCTCGCCTACTACGTGACGATTGCGGGCATCTTCCTGGCACTGAACGTGCTTTCGCTGAAGGCCAAGGGCTGGAGCACGGGAGAGCAGACGCTGCCGAAGCGTCGTGGCGTGGCCATCACCTCGGTACTGGTGGTCGTCAATCTGCTGGTGGCAAACGTGTGGGCCTACCCACTTCGTGGGCTGCGCGCGGACCTGACGCAGTATCACGAGTTTACGCTGTCGCCCACGACGAAGGCCCTCCTTCAGGGTCTGCAAGAACCTCTGCTCATCCGGGGCTACTTCAGTGCTAAGACGCACCCCCTGCTCGCCCCCCTCGTACCGACCGTGGTCGACATGTTGCAGGAGTATCAGGTCGCCTCGGGCGGTACGGTGCAACTGGAGATCATCGATCCGGCGACGAATCCGGACGCGGAGGCCGAGGCGAACCAAGTCTACGGTATCAATCCTACGCCTTTCCAGGTTACAGGGCGCTATGAGGCCTCGGTCATCAACTCCTATTTCGATATCCTGATCCAGTATGGTGACCAAAGTCAGGTGCTCTCCTTCACTGACCTGATCGAGGTAAAGAGCACGCCGGAGGGTGGGGTGGATGTCCAGCTCCAGAACCTGGAGTACGACCTCACCAGCACCATCAAGAAGGTGGTCTATGGCTTCCAGAACACGGACGCCATTCTCGCGTCACTCTCCGAACCGGTGCAGATGGACGTCTATGTGACGACGAATAGCCTGCCGGATCAGCTTGCCGAGGCTCCGACAACGATCAAGACGGTGTTGGATGACATCGCAAGTAAATCCAATGGCAAGTTTAGCTATCAGTTTATCGATCCCTGACGCGCCGGACAGTCCGGTGACTCGCCAGGACCTCTACGACAAGTATGGGATTCAGCCCCTGGCCATCTCTCCGCTCTCGGGGGACAGCTACTATCTCTACATGGTGCTCGAGATTGGCGGGCAGGCGCATGTGATCTACCCGCAAGGCAACCTCAGTGAGGCCGATGTTCGGACCGCCGTGGAGTCCGCCCTCAAGCGCTCCTCCTCGGGGTTCCTGAAGGTCGTCGGTCTCTGGACACCGCCTGCAACGCCTACCCAGGACATTTACGGCCAGACGCAGCAACCCCTTTCCAGCTGGGATCAGGTCTCCGGCGCGCTGCAGCAGGAGTATGATGTTCGCACGGTCGATCTGAGTACAGGTACCGTGCCGTCCGATATCGACGTGCTGGTACTCATCGCCCCGCAGGGCCTCGATGACGTAGCTCGTTACGCCATCGACCAGTACCTCATGCGCGGCGGGGCCGTGGTAGTCGCGGCAGGCAATATGTCCATCGCGCCCGACCAAATGACCGGGGGACTGGGGTCGCAGCAGATCTCGGATGGTTTGCAGGATATGCTGTCGTACTATGGATTCACGGTCGAGAACTCCCTGGTGCTTGACTCCCAGAACGAGCCCTTCCCCGTTCCTGTCACACGTGAGGTAGGAGGCTATCAGGTCCAGGAGATCCAAGCGTTGAACTATCCGATGTTTGTTGATATCCGATCGGACGGGATGGCCAGCGGTGACCCTATCGTCTCCGGCCTAACGGCTGTGACGCTGAACTGGGTCTCCCCGATAACGGTCGACCCGACGAAGAACGCCGGGCGAGACGTACAAGTTCTGCTCAAGTCTTCTCCTCAGTCCTGGCTTCAGTCGGACTTCAACATCCAGCCCAACCTCGATCTCTATCCACAGACCGGGTTCCCGGAGTTGGCCAACACGCAACCGTACACGCTGGCAGTCTCGGCACGGGGTGTGTTCCAGTCTTACTTCAAGGGTAAGCCGTCGCCGTTGGAGGCGTCCGCGGCAACGAGTGATACAACCGGCGATGCCGCTGCACCCACGCCGGCTCCGTCCGCAAGTGTGGGGACGATCGAGTCCTCTTCCGATAACGCGAGACTGGTCGTCATCGGCAGCTCGGAGTTCGTCGATGACCTCATCTTGCACCTATCCACAACGCTTGGCGGCGACCGCTATCTGAATAACCTACAGCTTGTGCAGAACTCGGTGGCATGGACGGTAGAGGACACGGACCTCCTTTCGATTCGAACGCGAGGCACGGCCGCGCGTGTGCTGATCCCATTGACCGACAATGAGCAGTCATTCTGGGAAGCAGCTAACTACGTCGTCGCGTTGCTGTCTGTGGTAGCGCTTGGAGTTGTGAGCTCCGTGCGCCGGCGGGGCGAAGCGCCAATGGATCTGTTGCCGCCTGAGGAGGTCGGTTATGCACCACGCAAGCAGGGACCGGCGGCAAAGGAGGAGGTGGAGCGATGAAAAGGCATCAGCAAATCCTTGTAGGAGTCCTGGTGCTCCAGGTCATCCTGAGTGTCTTTGTCTTCTGGCCCCGGCCGGTGGCCTCGGGTAGTGGGGAATTGCTTTTCCCTAACGTGACGGCAGATGACGTTGTCGGGCTTACCGTTGTGGACAACCTGGGCGAACGCGTGACGCTAGCAAAGGTAAACGGCGCGTGGGTTCTGCCCGAGGCCGACAACTATCCGGCCACGGCGGACACCGTGACGTCGGTTATCGATAAGCTAGTCAACCTCAAGTCATCGACGTTGGTCGCGCGCACGGATGCCAGCCAGACCCAGCTTCAGGTCACTGAGGATACGTTCCAGCGCCGCCTGGATTTCCAGACGCAGTCCGGCGACACCTACACCGTCTATCTGGGGTCGGCGCCTCGATACACGGCGACAAACTTCCGTGTCGCAGGCAGTCCTGAGATCTATCTCACTACCGAACTCACAACGTGGGGACTCAGCACAGCGTTGTCGGGTTGGATCGACACATCCTACGTAAGCATCGATCAGACCACGATCACGAGTGCGACACTCGAGAATGCTAACGGCACGTTTACGTTTGCGAAGGCTGATACGGACTGGACTCTGGCGGACCTGCAGGCAGACGAGACCATTGCGACGGGCAAGACTGATGCCATCGTGCGCAATGCGAGCACGCTCGCCATGTTGGCTCCTCTGGGCCAGACGGAAGATCCTTCCTATGGTATGGCCACGCCCAACGCGGTGGTCACGCTGCAGACCGACGATGGTGCTACCCACGTGCTCACGGTGGGCGCGATGCTCGGAGATGGAAACTCTTACGTGGTTAAGTCTTCCGATTCCCCCTACTACGTGAGCGTGTCGGCAACCAATGTCTCGGCAATGGTGGAGGACACACGGACAGACTTCCTCTCCGTGCCCGCCACGCCTACGCCGACTGCCCCGTAACTCAACAGCAGAACACCGCCCCCGCCGGGTATACCGGTGGGGGCGGTGTTGCTTGAAGGGATTACATCCATTCCGGGCGGTCCTGTTTTTCCTCGGGCTCCTTACGGCCATAGGTCAACGCCATATCGTTGAGCTTGTCCAGGTGCTCGGGAAGAATATCGCCCGTCTGGAATCGCCAGCTCCAGTTGTTGCCGAGCTTTCCCGGTGTGTTCATCCTGGCTTCGGCGCCCAATCCCAGGACATCCTGCAGGGGTATGATGGCCAGATCGGCGACGGAACGGTACGCCAGTCGGGCCAGCGCCCAATTGATCGGCTCATCTGTCGGGCCGAGATAGCGACGGCAGGCTTCCAGCTCCTCATCCTCGCGGCTCTCATACCATCCAACGGTCGTATCGTTGTCGTGCGTGCCCGTGTAGATCACGGAGTTGTTCCTGACATTGTGGGGGAGATAGGGATTCCCGGCATCGGATGTAAACGCGAATTGCAGGACGTTCATGCCCGGCAGGCTGAACTTTTCCCGCAGTTCGAGCACGTCCTCGGTGATGTGCCCGAGATCCTCCGCTATGATGGGAAGCTCTCCCAAGGCATCCTTGATTGCGGTGAAGAAGCCGGCGCCGGGCCCCTTCTCCCAGTGGCCGTTCACGGCCGTCGACTCGTCGGACGGGACCGACCAGTAGGCCGCGAACCCGCGGAAATGGTCCAGGCGCACGATGTCGACGGTGCTGAAGGTCTGTTCGAACCGGCGGACCCACCAGCGATAGCCGTCCTGTGCCAGCCGGTCCCAACGATAGAGCGGATTACCCCACAGTTGCCCGGTGGGGCTGAAATAGTCGGGCGGCACCCCCGCGACGTCTGTGGGAAGCAGATCTTCATCGAGATAGAAGAGCTCCGGATGTGCCCAGACGTCAACGCTGTCGAACGCCACAAAGATTGGGATGTCGCCGACGATCTGGATGCCCTGGCCGTTGGCGTAAGCCTTGAGCGCTTGCCATTGCTGGAAAAACCGGAACTGGAAGTAGCGCTGGGCAAAGACATCCTCGCTGAGCCGTTCCCGCCAAGCTGCAAGTGTGGCGGGCTGCCGGCTCACGAGTCCGCGCTCCCATGTGTTCCAGACGGCGCCGCCATGGGCATTCTTCAGCGCCATGAAGAGCGCGAAGTCGTCCAACCAGTCGTCGTTTTCATGACAGAAGCGATCGAATGCTGTGTGCTGCTCCCAAGTCGCGTGGTCGTGAAAGGTACGGGCAGCACGGCGCAGAATCTCGAACTTGAAGGTGATCACGGGGCCAAAATCCACCCGATCCGCGGGGAAATCCGGCACCCGGGCCAGGTCCGCGGCAGCGATGTCTCCTTGCTCTACCAACTGGGTGAGGTCAATCAGCATAGGGTTGCCCGCCAGAGCCGAGAAGCAAGCGTAGGGTGAGTCGCCGTAGCCCGTTGGGCCAAGCGGCAGAACCTGCCAGAGTGATTGGCCACCTTCGACCAACTGATCGACAAACGCGTGGGCCTGTTGTCCGAGCTCGCCTATGCCATAGGCGCCGGGCAGTGACGTGGGATGCATCAGGATGCCGGCAGCACGTGTAAAGCGCATCGTGTCCACCTCCTTTCAATCACACCACAATAATTTCGATCGACCATTGTATGGTAGGTCGACGACGGTTAACCTACGACCATAGCCGTGTGTGACTACGGCCATAGCTACGTTTGCCACAGCCATAGCCGCGGCCCGTCCCCGCCGGTGCGAGCCATCCGTACTATAGGGCCAATGCGCAGCAAAACAAGCGCCCTGCACCTGGAGTGAGTCAAACCTTTTGAGGCATTCTCCGGGTGAGCTCGGTCTCCAGCATCTGCAGCCGATCTCCGAGTATTGCTCGATCGACTGGGTCGGGTTAGAATGGACGCAGGGCTAATCCAGGACTCCTTAGGAGGGGCAATGATCGAGTTCATGAGCCAGTTCCCACCCGTTGTCCAAGCGTTTCTTGGGTGTGTGTTTACGTGGGGGGTGACGGCGCTGGGAGCTGCGACGGTCTTCTTGAGACGAGAGATCGATCGTCGTCTGCTCGATATCATGTTGGGCTTTGCAGGTGGTGTGATGATTGCGGCAAGCTACTGGTCGCTGCTGGCGCCCGCGATCGAGCTATCAGGGGACGGCCCGGGGCCGCGATGGGTACCGGCTGCAGTAGGATTCTTGCTTGGTGGCGTTTTCCTCCGGCTGATAGACCGCGTCCTGCCACACCTGCATTTTGGCGAGGACCAGCCGGAAGGCCTGCAGACTACCTGGCGCCGGGTCACGTTGCTGGTATTGGCGATTACGCTGCATAATTTCCCGGAGGGGTTGGCGGTTGGTGTGGCCTTTGGCGGTGCTGCAGCGGGCATCCCGTCTGCTACCCTCGCCGGCGCGCTGGCCCTGGCTCTGGGAATCGGCATTCAGAATTTCCCTGAGGGTATTGCTGTGGCGATGCCGTTGCGCAGCATGAAGGTCTCAGCCTTCAAGAGCTTCTGGTATGGTCAGCTTTCGGCGGTTGTTGAGCCCGTCGCCAGCGTCTTGGGTGCCGCTGCCGTGCTGCTTTTCCGGCCTATCCTTCCCTACGCAATGGCGTTTGCCGCCGGGGCAATGATCTTTGTCGTTGTTGAGGATCTCGTGCCGGAGTCCCATGCCGAGGGGAACGTTGACCTTGCGACGATGGGGGTCATGGTCGGCTTCGCGGTCATGATGGTCCTGGACGTCGCACTGGGCTAGCGTCGTCTGACGAAGTGGAGCCATATGGTTCAGCAGATTCTCGTAGTGGATGACGAGCCTCAGATCGTGCGGGTCGTACGCGGCTATCTCGAGAAAGCCGGGTATCAGGTCGCGATTGCAGGTAACGGACGGGATGCGCTTTTCGCTGCGCGCGAGTCCAAACCCGACCTGATCGTGCTTGACCTTCAGATGCCGGAGATGGACGGGCTTGAGTTCACCCGTCGTATTCGTGCGGAGCGACCGGAGGTGGCCATTATTATGCTCACCGCTCGCGTCGAGGAGGTGGATCGTATCATCGGCCTGGAGCTCGGTGCCGACGACTACATGACCAAGCCCTTCAGCCCGCGAGAGCTTGTGGCTAGAGTCCGTGCCGTGCTGCGCCGGATGCAGGGGCCCGCCGCTGCTGCAGAGGTCTTGTCCGTGAATGGGTTGGTGCTTGACCGTGGGCGCCGTGAGGTGCGCAAGAACGGCCGGCTCATCGACCTGACCCCAACCGAGTTCGACCTCCTGGCCGTGCTGATGGGGACACCTGGGTATGCCTTCTCGAGATCCGACTTGTTGGAGGCGATTCAGGGCGTGGCCTTTGAAGCTTACGAACGGACCGTCGACGTTCATGTTAAGAACCTGCGGCAGAAAATCGAGGATGACCCCTCTGACCCAGGCCTTATCGGAACGGTGCGCGGCGTCGGTTACCGCTTCAACGACTGATCCCTATGAACCTGTTTCAGAAGGGTCTTCTGGCCTTCGGTGCCGTGATCTTGGTCACGGTGGTGATCGTGGCGGTCGTGGCGGGATATAGCACGGAGACCGCATTTCGGCGATATGCTGTGCTGTACAGCGGTCGCACCCAGATGACGGCCGAGGATCTGGTGGCGTATTACGTTGCCCACGATGGATGGGCGGGGCTGCAGGATACCCTCCCCGACCTCACGCTGCCGGGCCGGGGCCGCGGTCGTGGTTCCGGCGGCGCGGGCGGAATCGCCTGCGGCCTACCTGGTGGCTGACGCGGCGGGTACGATCGTGGCCAGCACCACCGGATCCCCGACGGGGCAGCTCACCGCAGCTCAGACCGCCGCTGCATTGCCGCTGGTGGCGGGTGACTCGACGGTTGGGTACCTGGTGTTGGACGTCAGCTCAGGCGCCACAATCGCTCTCGATGAGCCGGCGCGGGCCTATCTCACGCAACTGCGCTGGGCTCTGGCTTTGGGCGCCGGAGGCGCTGCGATTGTGTCGTTGATACTGGCCGGCCTGCTTACTCGAAGCGTCGTGGCGCCGGTCCGCACGCTGAGTAGTACCGCCGAGATCGTCGCGCAGGGGCACTTTGACGCGCGGGTGAACGTGCACAGCCGGGATGAGATCGGGCATCTGGCTGCGACCTTCAACCAGATGGCCGCAAGTCTCGAGCAGGCGGAAGAGGCCAGGCGAGCGCAGACCGCCGACATCGCCCACGAACTGCGCAATCCTCTTGCGATCCTGCAGAGCTCGCTCGAGGCTCTGTCGGACCGGGTCTACGACCCTACGCCGGAGAACATCGAGCCGGCGCTGGACCAGGTGCGAACGCTCAACCGGCTGGTCGAGGATTTGAGGACGCTGGCGCTGGCAGATGCGGGGAAATTGCAGCTTGACTTGCAGCGCCAAGATATCGTCCCCGTGGTCGCGCGATCTGTCGAGTCGCACCGGGATACGTTGGCGGAGAAGGGCATCGTACTTGAATTTCCCGCCAACGCGGCCGCGGGGTCGTTACCGGCTGTCGCCTATGACTACGCGCGCCTGACCCAGGTGCTCAACAATGTATTTTCGAATGCTGCTCGATATGTTCCCGAGGGAGGCGCCGTCCGCGTCTCCCTGGCGCCGGAGGGCGGTGGCGTGCAAGTCTGTGTCATCGACAAGGGCCCCGGTGTTCCGGAAGAAGATCTTGGGCGATTGTTCGACCGGTTCTGGCGCAGTGAACCGTCTCGCAGCCGCAGTACGGGCGGTTCCGGGCTGGGGTTGGCGATTGCCGACCGCATCATCAGGGCGCACGATGGCCGCATTTGGGCTGAGACTACGCCGGGTGGGGGGCTGACGATCTGCTTCTGGCTGCCGGGTGTCTGACCGGGTCATCTGAGAATCTACCCCGCCCTCTAGTCGACACCGATCCAGATTGCTCCCTCCTCGACCTTGGTGGAGAACATCTGCAGTGGCTGCTCGGTTTTGACCATCCCCAGGAGGGTGCCTACCACTGGGGGCCACGGGGCCCAGGCTTTGACCTCGCCTGTCTCTAAACTGAAGGTGCTGTGGTGTACGGGGCAGACGATCTCGCCGTCATCCGTAACCGTACCCTTGCTCAAGTTGCCGCCCATATGGGGACAGCGATTGATCATTGCATAGATGGTGCCGTTATGGTTAAGCAGGAAGACTTTCCAATCCCGAACCACCACGACCTTTCGTCCACCCGGACCGAGTTCACTTGCCTCGAGAACCTTGACCCATTCCACGATTACAACCTCCTTAACGCTAACGCTTCACTCGCCTTTTATGGATCCTAGAGAACCTCTAGCCAGCCCCACCCGCCGGCTCTGATCCACTACGCTCCAACGGTCGAAGTCTGCCTACGACCTTGATACCCAAGGTAATCAACCCCGCCAAGACAAAGACGCCCAGATACTCGATCACCGGGATCCACGTGACTTGATGGATCATGCCAGGGTCGCGGATGCCATACGTCACAAGCGCGCCGGTGACGTAGAGTCCCAGAGCAGTCCACCGCGACCAGGCAGGCAGCGGCACGCCGTGCATCTGCGTCAAGATGAAGAGGCCGCCGAAACCGAAGAAGAACATCGGCCATATGCCGTTACCCTGCATTAACGCTACCATTGTTCCGTGGAAAAGCACGGAGACCTCCTGGACCAGCATCCACCAACGGTTGGTGTGAATGCGGGTGTAGAAGAGGCTTCCCTGCAGCATCAGCAGGAACATATACAGGAAGCCAACGAGATGGCCGGGCGTCGATTCCATAGGATGATACCAGAAGGTGTAGACGATGGCCCACGCGAAAACATAGCCGTGGTACCGGCGGACGAAGCCCCCTGCCTCGTCGGAGATTGGGGCTTTGTGACCCCAGAAGAGACCCCGGCGCCGGTTCTCCATCAGCAGGATCATCACTAACATCAGGATCACCGAGCCCTGCGAACTCCAGATCGAGACATCCTGGGCCAGGCCATCGTACCAGATCTGTGTCTGTACGAAGTGCAGGAGGATGAAGAAGGCGTTCGCGCCCAATGCGATCAGGTTGACCCGGTGGAGTCCTTTGGTGTAGCGCTTGACCCGCGTTTGGGCGTAGAAGATCAGCCCCCAGACGGCGAGCTGATGCAGCAGATAGCCGCCCCAGGCCGTGGCTCTGGACCAGAACGTCGGCACCGGCAGTTTCCAGTAGTACCAGGATGCGCCCTGGTCCGGGAGGAAGGCCGGGCGATTGAGGACCTGGCCCCCGAGCCAGATCAGGGCCGTGAAGCCCAGGCTGAACAGGATGCCGCCCCATAGGCCACGCTTGGCCTCCCGCGTGAGTGCCGGAGGTTTGGCACCGGACTTGTCTACAATAGTCGTGGAAGTCATCTGCAAGCTAGCCTTTCTTTCCGGAAAACACATCGCCGAGCGCCGAAGGCAGATCGGGATAACGAAACTCAAAGCCGAGATTCTTGAGGTGCCGGGGAATGACGCGCTGTCCCTTGAGAACTACCTGTGACATTTCTCCCAACACCAGGCGTAATGCCCAGGCCGGTGCCCGAAGCCAGTAGGGTCTGCGGATGACTGAAGCCAATGTGCGGCCGAACTCCGCATTGGTTACGGGATAGGGGGCGGTCAGGTTGAAGGGGCCCTGGGCCTCCGAATGCTCGACCAGAAACCGAATGGCAGCGGCCTCGTCTCGGATGTGAATCCAGGAGACCACCTGATCGCCTTTTCCCAGGGGTCCACCCACCCATAGACGAAATGGCAGCGTCATCCGTGTCAGAGCTCCACCTTGGCGACTCAACACGACGCCACTACGAATAACCACCTGCCGGGTGCCATAGCGTTCTACGCCGGCCGTCGAGGTTTCCCATCGGACGGCTACATTGGCCAGCCAGTCGCTGCCCGGCGGCGAATCCTCATCGATGGCTGATTCTGTCGTGAATCCATAATAGCCTACGGCAGAGGCTTGCACCACCACCCGAGGTTTTCTCTCCGCGCGTGCGACCGCTTCGGTGACTGCCCGGCCGACCTGCAGCCGGCTCTCGAGAATGCGCTTTTTCCTGGCGGGCGTCCACAGGCCTGAGCCAATGTTTTCGCCGGCGAGATTCACGATGGCATCCACTGCATCTATCACGGAAGCTTGACGTTCGAGCGTCTGTCCATCCCACTGAACAACGTCCACATTGTCCGGCAGACTCAGGTGCGTTCTTGGCTGACGGCTCACGATGATGGCGTGGTGACCGGTCCTCGTCAGTTCTTCAATCAGGGCGTGTCCGATCAAGCCCGTACCGCCGATGATTAATACTTCCATATCGCAGCTCCCTATCTATAAGACGTCACGCTATCTATTATAGGAGAAGTATAGCATAAGTATCCAGGTGTGTCAATATATTGAATATATATTGGCTATTTTCGTTTGACACAACTTCCCTATTGTGGTATCATATGCAGACATAAGGAAGCTTCTCAAAGGTGAGGGACAATGAGTCGAGACGAACCAATCTACAATATCGGCGTTGTGGCGAGAATGACCGACATTCCTGCAGCGACTTTACGAGTCTGGGAGCGACGCTATGGGTTCCCGGATGCAGCTCGAACCGAGGGCGGACATCGCCTATACAGCGAGCGCGATATCCAGCAACTACGATGGGTGAAGACGAGAATTGACGGCGGCATGCAGACCCGCCAGGCCGTGCGAGCGCTGGAGACGTTGATATCAGAGGGCGGATCCTCAGCATCTGCCGCGGAGTTTGGCGGCGTCAATTCTGTCCCCGGTGTCCATTTGGCAGATCGGGACACACCGGATGGAGCCCCGGCTGTTGATTCCTACGTTCGCCTCCTCCAGCGTAGACTCTATGATGCGCTCCTGCAGCACAATACGCGTCGTGCAGACGATGTCTTCAGTGAAGCTATGGCTCTCTACGCGCCTGAGGATGTGATGCTGTCCATGATCCGTCCGACTTTATCGGAAATCGGTGAGGGCTGGGCCCGTGAAGAGGTCAGTGTAGGTACAGAACACTTTGCGACGAACTACCTTCGACAGCGGTTGTTGGTTTGGCTGCGCAATGGCCCGCCTCTATTTCAGGTGCAGCCCACGGTCCTTGCATGTGCCCCCGGGGAGTACCACGAGGGGGGCCTGATGATCTTCGGCGCTCTGCTGCGGCGCAGGCGCTGGCCGGTAGCCTATTTGGGGCAGTCCATACCTTTGGCCGACCTGGCAGAGTTTGTGCGTGAGATTTCACCACCGGCGATTGTCACCGTGGCAATGAGCGAGGAGTCAGCAGTCGCGCTGGCGGAGTGGCCGGCGGCATTTCCAGACGCGGCTGCGAGCGGGCGTCCGGTCTTTTCCTACGCCGGAAGGATCTTCAACGAGAAGCCGGAATGGCGGGCAAAGGTAGCGGGCCTCTTTCTGGGAGCGACCCTGCCGGAGGGCGTAGCGACACTGGAAAGAACTCTGCGTCGTATCAGCCCCCCTCTGGCGTAAGTTATGCAGGCGAGCCTATGCAAAGATCCTGCAGTTCGACTGCAGGATCTTTGTTTATCGGAGCGGTTACAGTAACTTGCGCCGATCCGGGACTTCGCCGGGCGTCAGCAGCGAAAGTGCATCCGCATAGCCATCTGCCGACATCGCCATGGGCTTGACGTCGCGCAGCTTCTGTAACGCAATCTCGGGCGTGAGTCCACGATGTGTCACCAGATAACCTGCCAAGACCGTGCCGGTCCGATCCTGTCCGGCGTGACAGTGAACGAGCGTCGGCATGCCCTGCGCCAATTGTTCCTCGATGAAGGCCCACACCGGTATCGCCTGGTAGATGAAGGCCTTCTGCATCCCTTTCGAAAAGAGCATCACAGGCGGAAAATCGGCGCGATAGTGGGTGAATCCATAGAGTTCGAGGTCTGTGACGGGTTCCTCGGCGGCTAGCGAGATGATCGTGCGTATGCCTGCTGCGTAGAGTTCCGCCGGATCCCATGGCTCCAGTTGGGGGCCAGGGCGTCCTGCCAATAGGTGGTCAATGACCCAGTATACGTGTTTCACGCTGCGCATTCTACCCGTAGCGCGATCATTGTCAAAGGTGC
>CAVVUS010000042.1:0-19686 GCA_963751345.1 uncultured Chloroflexia bacterium | reverse complement strand
GTGGCGCTCCATGCCTTCCAGGAGGTCTGGATCGCGCACGGGTTGGGGATTAACACCTTGATGGTGATCGCGGTGACCGGTGCCGTGCTGATCGGAGAGTGGTGGGAAGCCTCGATCGTCGTCGTGCTCTTCTCCCTGGGCGAGGCTCTTGAGGGTTTTGCTGCCGAGCGGTCGCGCGGTGCGCTGGAAGCGCTGCTGGATCTCGCTCCGCCG
The DNA here is from genome assembly GCA_963751345.1 of uncultured Chloroflexia bacterium. GTDB lineage: Bacteria > Chloroflexota > Anaerolineae > B4-G1 > SLSP01 > PWVB01. Next base: position 19,473 of record CAVVUS010000042.1, on the reverse strand, counting down.
ACGGCGTTGCGTATGGGGGTGGGGGGCACAGTCGAAGAGGTGCCCGTGGAAGCGCTGCGGCTGGGCGACCACGTCCGCGTCAGGCCCGGCGATCGCGTGAGCGTCGATGGGGTCGTGCGGAGCGGTGCCAGTGCCGTGGATCAGGCGGCGATCACCGGTGAGAGCATGCCGGTGGATAAGGCACCGGGCAGCGACGTCTTCGCCGGTACCATCAACACCTATGGAGCACTGGAGGTCGAGGTCACGCGGCGGCAGGAGGACACAACCCTCAGCCGGATGGTCGAGTTGGTCCGCGAGGCCCAGGCCCGCCAGGCACCGGTGCAGCGCTTTGTCGATCGCTTCGCCACGGTCTACACGCCCGTGGTCGCGGTGGTCGCATTGTTAGTTGCTGTTGTGCCGCCGTTGTTCTTTGGCCAGCCCTTTTGGGGCGACCACGGCTGGCTGATGCGCGCGCTGCAGATGCTGGTCATCGCGTGCCCCTGTGCGTTGGTCATCAGCACCCCCGTGACGGTGGTCAGCGCGTTGACGAACGCCGCGGCACACGGTGTGCTCATCAAGGGCGGAAACACACTGGAGACGCTGGGGCGCGTCCAGGTCTTCGCCCTTGACAAGACGGGAACGCTCACGATGGGCCGGCCCACTATTACCGACAACCTCACAGTCTGCAGCGACACCTCACACGAGCACGCGGGGCTAGGCTATGCGGCGGCGGTGGAGACGCAGTCGTCTCACCCGCTGGCCAGGGCGCTGGTTGAGGAAGCCGCAGCACAGCACGTGGCCGTCCTTCCATCGTCCGAGGTGAGCGTGCTGAGCGGCCGCGGTGTGACCGGTCGGGTCAACGGCCGCCAGGTCACCGTTGCCAGCCACACGTTTTTCGATCAGAGCATGCCACACGACGAGGCCGTCTGTCTCGACGCCGACCGCCTGGCTTCTGAGGGCAAGACCGTGATGATGGTCTGCCACGACGAGAATGTCTGCTCGATCTTTGCCGTCGCCGATACGCCCCGGCCCGAGACGGCAGAGATGGTTTCCGCGCTTCGGGCCGGCGGCGTGCGCACCGTGATGCTGACCGGTGATAGCTCCCCGGTCGCCCGGGCGATTGCGGCCGAGGTGGGCATCGACGAGGTGCGGGCTGAACTGCTGCCCGAGGACAAGGTGGCCGCGATCCGCGAGCTATCCGAGGGTGGCGTGGTCGTTGCGATGGTGGGGGACGGCGTCAACGACGCTCCGGCCCTCGCACAGGCATCCGTGGGGATCGCGATGGGCGGTGCGGGTTCCGATCAGGCGATGGAGACCGCCGATGTGGTCCTGATGGGCGACGACCTGCGCCAGTTACCTTCTTTACTGCAGTTGAGCCGTAGAACGCAGCGCACGATCCGCACCAACGTGGCCTTTGCCCTTGGCATCAAGGCCTTGGTCTTCACGCTGGCGGTCATGGGCGTTGCCACACTTTGGATGGCCATCGTCGCTGACGTCGGCGCCTCGTTGGCGGTGATCGTGAACGGGATGAGAATGAGACGCGGGTGAGGTGCTCGAGCACCTCACCCGCGTCTGGCCACACAGGTCATCCCAGGCCGTACGCCTCCGGCAGGAAGAGGTCGTGATAGGCCGGCGGGAGCCTGCGGCTCAATATCTCCGGATCGTCAGGTAGTTCGGCGACCGCGCGGCTCAACCGCTCAAACCAGCGGGTCTCGCGCTTGTCGAGCGTGACCTTCCCCGCATCGACTGCTCCCCGGATCGTTTCTACGGCAAAGTGCGCCATCGCAAGCGTCTGCGCGTAGGAATCCTCGCCCGCGGCGACGATGTGCTCGCCCGCGGCATACATCACGGCCGGGTCCAGGACGAGGGCCTGGGGATCGAGGTAGCGGTCCGACCGTATGAAGATGTCGCGCAGTTGGTGCGCAAGCCCCATCTCCCTAGCGGTGTTCATCTGGCGGGCATCGTAGATCAGGATCTCGGCGAACGTCTCGGGGGCATATCCGCCCAGCAGGCGGACCTGCTGGACCGACTCGTTGCTCCACAGATCACAGGCCGCGGCGGCGATATTGCCCAACGGCGACGAGTGAGCGCAGGCGCTGGATTTTCCCTCCATAGAGATCGGCACGCCTGTGATGGCCTTGATCACCGGGTTCTCGTAGCCGCAGTCCTTTAGCGGTCCTGTCGCACCGTGAAGCACCGCCACCAGCGAGCGCGGCGCGGTCATCAGCCGCACGATGGCGGCGAGCACCTTGGGGAGCATGCCCTGGTGGGCGAGCTGCATCGCGGTGTTCCCGAAGCCGCAGGCCGTGTCGCCCCCTGAGACGATGCCGTGGTCGCGGGCGATGGCCGTGATGTGGTCCCATAGAAAGCCCATGTCGCGGGGCGCCAAGACTCCCAGAGCGTAAGCGAGCCCGTCGAGATTCGCCTCCAGCAGGGCCTGGTCCGAGACCTCCTTGCCCCCGGTGCTCTCGATAGCCAGGATATCCGCACCGGCCTCCGCACAGCGATCAAAGGACTCCAGCATGCTGTCGAGCAGCGCGCCCCGCCGCATCTGAGGCGGTCGCGTCTGTTCCCTGATGTCGGCGACCGTCACGCGCAGGGCGGTCCGCAGGCCGTGGCGCGTATGGAACTCGTCCATTATCTCCTTGAGATCCGCCGTGATGGCTGCGCCGATCTCGGGATGGAGCGTCATCTCGTAGAGCTGCTCGAACTCCAGCACCAGCGCGGGCTGTGATAGTTGCACGGCGCGCTGCAGTATCTGTGTGGCGATCTCTCGGTAGATCCGGTGGATCTCAGGGAGCGTGCCTGGTTCGATCAGGATGGGCGGCAGCGTGAACTTCACCTCGGGGAGTACGTCGCCGCCGCCGATGACGACTCCATAGCCGGCGGTTACCGGCTGCGTGGCTGTGCCAAAGATCAGGGCATCCGCCGATGGAAAGGCCAGCTTGCTCGAGTACGGCCGATCTGTTACGTCACCACCTGACATAGTCACCTCGCTGTTGGCTAATGGATCCGGTTATCCTTCCTCAATATCCCAGTCTACGTGGGCGAGACCGCGGGAGTGAGCGCGCAACGGCGGGGGCGCATCCCCGCCATTTGGCGGGCATGCGGGGCCGGCGGGCGAGCCCTGCAAAGGTGGCCCGACTCGCCGGCAGACTGCGCCTTGGCTCGGGCTGTCTTCCCAAGGTTGGCGCCCAGCATGTATAATGGGGACACGACGAGTCAGGACAAGACAAGGCAAAGGAGAACCGATGGGCAACGATCACGGCGCAGCACCTTACCCACCCAGCGAGGCGGTCACGGCGCTCAGGTGGGATGACAAGATCCTCCGGTATGGTGGCGAGCGGGCGGGTGACAACTGGGCCATCACCTGGGTCGCTACCGGGCAGGCGCCCGCGGACGATCGCTTTGTCACCTCGTATGGTGACGGTAACGGCTTCGGTCCGAGGCCCGAGAACTACACCCTGGCCTTTGCCACCGTGCAAGGTCAGCCGCCGGATCTCCACGTTGCCGACCTGGTGACGGACATCGACACGCCTGTGGGATGGGGGAAGAAGGGAATCAAGGCCAGCGGGCTCTTGATGGTCGAGGACGCGCTCTATCTCTTTGTCCGAAACTACGAGGTCGGCGATGACTGGCGACATTCGCGCCTGGCGGTCTCGTTGGATCAGGGCGAAACCTGGACCTGGGCGGACTGGCACTTTGCCGAGAGCTTCGGCTGCCCCGAGTTCGTGCAGTATGGCCCGGCCTATGCCGGGGCCCGCGACGATTACGTCTACGTGGTCTCGCAGGATGGACGCAGCGCCTACGATTTCAACCCTGACATCGTGATGGCCCGTGTCCCCAAGGCTGAGGTGGCTCGCCGCGAGGCCTACGAGTTTTTCGCCGGTTATGGCGCCTCGGGGCCGAACTGGAACCCTGATATCGCGCGCAGACAGCCGGTTTTCACCGATCCCCGGGGGACCCAGCGAGTCGCGCTCACGTACAATCGCGGGCTGGGGCGCTACTTCCTGGTGACGGCGCACGCAGTGGGCTCCGGCGCCACACACACCCCTGCCCTGGGCGTCTTCGATGCACTTGAGCCGTGGGGGCCGTGGACCACCGTCTATTACGACGATGCGTGGGCCGACGGCTGGATGATCCACCATAAGTTCCCCACCGGCTGGATGAGTGAGGACGGGCGCACGATGTGGCTCGCCTTCTCAGGGGAGTACCGGACCGGCGGTGTGGATTACTGCCTGCTGGTGCGACGCGCGACGCTGGATACAGAAGCGATCAGCGACTAGCCGTCAGCGTTCAGGCTATCGAGACCGCTCAGCATATCAGCCAGGTCCTGGCTGTCACGTTCGGGGCTGCCGTCCCCCCGCGCGATACGCACGACGTAGTCTGCTGCGTCCTCCAGGACCCGGCGAGTTCTGTAGAACGCCAGGGCCTCCGCATCGATTTGAAGGGGCCCGACCTCGGCTTCGTACGGCGGCAGGAAGGCATCGCCGAACCCTTCGTTGTCGATGACGAACATCAGGTCGTGCTCGCGCGGTGCGAGCATCGCGTTGTCCCAGTCCACAATGTAGAGGTTGCCCTCGCGATTCTGCATCAGGTTCCACCCGTGGATGTCGGTGTGACAGATCACGGGTGGCGTCGCCTTCCTGCGCATCCGGCTCTGCAACTGCGCCAACCGTTCGAGATGAGCCAGGATCTCATCCGCGCGGGAGCGGAGCGCCACTTGAACCCACCGGTGTCCGGGTGAGCCGCACGGGGTAGAGACGACTGCGGCGAGCAGTACATCGCGGAAGGCGACGTCGAACCTTTCGTAGAAGGGATGGGCGAGCGTCTTGTACACGGTGCTAGCGTGAAGCCGGCCCAACAGACCGCCGACCTCGGCGAGCACGACACCGGTCATCCCCTCGTTTCCCAACGTCACCCCGCCGATGTAGTTGGTCAGGATCAAAGCGTAGGTCTCGAAGGCCACCCAGAGCCTGTCCTCAAGCGTGGGGATGGGATAGGCGATGTGCGGAAGGATGCCGAGCCGGTGGAGTTCGCGTGTCAGCGGCAAGTAGAAATCGCGTGAGCCCGCCGCGAAAGTCCAGGGCGTCTGCTCCTGGACCTTGAGGTAGTATCGATCGCCGCCGGGCGTGGTGATGGTGTAGCCACCGACCGACCATTCGGCCGCACGGTAGTCCGTGCTGTGCGCATCGATGCCGTAGGCCCGGCGCAGAAGCTCATGCAGTTCCGCCGTCTCGATCGGCAGATGAGATCCCATATGGATTGAGCCCTCCCCGTTATCCGCGGGGTCATTCTACCATTGTCTGGTGTGAGGCGCGTCAAGTCACGGTATGTCGCTCAAACAGAAGGCCGGGCCCTGGCAATCCACCAGGGCCCGGCCCGTCAGTTGGTTATCCGTCCTACCACTGCCTAGCTCTTGGAGGGCAGCAGCGGGCACTGGAAGTAGGGCGTCAGGTGCCCAACATCGGTGGGCCCGCCGATCGTGAGATATCCTGCCATCGCCGCGGCCTGGAGTTCAGCGAACGAAGTGATCTCCGAGCCGATGGCCGTGGGATCGCTCACCGTCACCTGGGTGAGTATCCACCGGCCGCCGTTATACGCGGGATTTCCCGGCCCGGCCTCTGCGACCGGGGCCTGCGAGGAACCGTCAGGGTACATCACTGTTCCCCCGTCCTTCAGGGCGAAGACGAACAAGCCTTCGAAGGACTGGAGATTATGCCCGTGCGGCGCGGGCAGATACGTGGTCAGCTTGGTTCCCCACTGCCGACCGTCTGCCCAGATCCCAGCACCAAAGTTCGGCCCTGCCGCCGCCACCGGAGCCACCACCAACAATGCCGCAACCACCACTGACACCAACACCATCATCTTGCGCAACATGTCTGTCTCCTTTCGTATCTCAACCTACATAGAGCATAACAGGCAGAGGTTGCGCAAGTCTGTACAGACTCTTACAGATTCCTTAACGTCGCACTCCCGGCAATGTGAATCGGAAGGTGGTACCGTTCGTGGGGCGACTCTCCACGGAGATCTCACCGCCGTGCGCCTCTACGATACCCCTGGCGATGGCCAGCCCCAGCCCCGCGCCGCCGGTAGCCCTGGATCGCGATCTCTCGCCGCGGAAGAATTGTTCGAAGACGTGAGGTAGATCGTCGGTCGCGATCCCCTCGCCGGTGTCTTGCACCTTGACGCACGTGACGCCGTCGCACGCCAGGGCCTCAATTCGCACGACGCCGCCCGCGGGTGTATGGCGCAGCGCGTTGTCGACGAGGTTGGAGAGGACGCGGCCGATCTGCCGGGCGTCCATCGTGAGCGGGTCGAGCCCCGGGGCCACGCGCCCTTCGAGGGTCACCTTCTGTCGTGTGGCCTGGACCGAGAAGGCCTCCAGCGTGTCCGAGATCAGATCGGACAGCGAGCTGGCGGCAAGGTCGAGGACCAACCCGCCAGCGTCGATGCGGGCCATATCGAAGAGGTCGTCGATCAACTGCGAGAGCGACGCGATGTCGTTCTGCACCGTCTCGAGATACCGCCGCTCGGTCGCTGGGTCGTCCACGAGACCATCGGCCAATGCCTCGACGATGGCCCGCATGGACGAGAGGGGCGTGCGCAGGTCGTGCCCGATCCATGCCACCAGGTCGCGGCGCATCCGGTCAAGTTCGCGCTGCCGTTGCGCCGCGGCGTCGAGCTGGTCGGCCATGTAGTTGAAGTTGCGGGCAAGGTCGCCGACCTCATCCCTGCCGGGGGCCGCCACCCTGGCCCCCAGTTCTCCCGCGGCGAGGGCTTCGGCGGCCCGGTTGAGCGAGACGATGCGATCGGTGATCGAGACCGACAGGAAGTAGCCCAGCGACGCCGCAATGCCTCCAGCGAAGATCAGGAGCACGGAGGCGAGAACCAGGTCGTGCTGGCTCACGAACATAAGGCGTGCCGTGACCCAAACGCCGATAAAGGCAAGGCCGTTAGAGAGCACGTAGCCCCCGAGCAAAGCCCAGGTGAGCGATGGCGATCGATAGATGAGGCCCAGCCGGTAGGCGCCATAGCCTGCCGCGAACGCGACCACGGCCGTGATCGAGAGGAAGATGGCCAGGGCCACCAGGTCGCGGATGGGTGGTCGCAGCAGTTGGTAGAAGACAGCCAGCGTGATCACGGAGATGATGACGACGCCCGCGGCAACCCCCAGCGCCAGTCGCTGCCGGTCATTTTGCAGCCCGTCGCGTCGCGCCGTTCTTTCGCTCGGATTGAAGGATGTCATGGCTCGAACCGGTATCCGACGCCCCAGACGGTGTGAATGTGGCGAGGGTCGGCAGGGTCTTGCTCGACCTTCTCGCGGAGCCGGTGGATGTGGACGGTCACGCTGCTTGGATCGATATACTCCGTCACGCCCCAGACCAGGTCGAGGAGCTGATCCCGGTTGAAGACCTGGCGAGGATGGCTAGCCAACGCCCACAGGAGGTCGAACTCCTTGGCTGTGAGCTCTCGCTCCTCTCCCTCGACCGTCACCAGGTGCGTCACGGGGTCGATGCGCAACTCGCCATACTCGAGCGGAAGCTCGACGCCAGCGCCTTGGACGGTATCAGCCTCAGGCAGCGTCTGGACGCGGCGCAGCACGGCCTTTACACGGCTGACGAGTTCCCTGGGGCTAAACGGCTTGACCACGTAGTCGTCCGCGCCCATCTCCAATCCTAACACCCGGTCAGTCTCTTCACCACGAGCGGTCAACACGATGATCGGCGTATTCCCCTGCGCGCGAACCGACCGGACGATCTCCAGCCCGTCGACCTTCGGCAGCATAAGGTCCAGCACGATCAGGGCGGGGATCTGCGTCTCAATGGCCTGCAGAGCAGCGGCGCCATCTGAGACCTCAATGACGCGGTACCCGGCGCGCTGAAGGTAGAGCGTGACCACTTCCCTGATGCTTGGTTCATCGTCGACCACGAGCACGGTTAGCGGCTCCTTCATCTCCTCAATCCCCGGTAGGACTGTTGACCAGCGCGTCTGCGCTGCTGAAGTACATCAGGGCCACCAACATCCAATAAGCGGCCAACAGGAACAGAAAGAAGAGGCCGGTGAAGACGTAAGGCTCGGGATTGGCAAACGGATGGCGCAGTTGGCTGAGGATATCCATCAGGAGCCGGCCCGGTTGGGTAAAGACATCCCAGCTGTTCAGGCGCAGGAAGCGACCAAGGTAGATTCCGAAGCTGCCGACTGCCAGTGTCCCTAAGGCGAAGCTCCAACTGGCGAGGAGTCCGGCCATCCGCCGGATGACCGACTGCATAAGGAACAGCGAGGCAAGGCCCAAGAAGGTCCCTGTCCACGCGAACGAGATCAACAGAATCAGGTCGAACCAGACCGGGGCATTGGAAGCACGGAGGTGCATCAGGTCGGTCAGCAGGTAGGGGGCGTTGGGAAAGAAGACCAGCCAGATGAAGGCCGAGGCCACGAAGATCACCGTGCTCAAGCCCCAGTGGCGCCGGTACGCGTTATAGGCGGCAAGCGAACTCAGGACCGGGAGCCAGGCCAGGAAGAGATTCCATAGGAGGCCGGCATACCCGAAGCCGCGCGTGTAGGCCATACGCAGCAAGAGTAGAACACCACAAAGCGCCGTGGCGAAGACCAGTGACCCGACAACCCATAGCTGGCGATGATACGCGGACGCTTGCGGCTGGCGTTGTGGCATCATCTACTCCTTGGACATGAGCTGTGCATTAGCACTATGAATCACACTTGAGACGTCGAGATCGGGCGTAGTGTTCCCCCGGTTCTGACGTACGGCTAGGTTCCCCAGTGACCAAACGAGATGCGGTAGAGCAGATAGTCGAGCGTATTACCGCCCAGGTTCCCGACCCGGATCACCCGCAGGGCCAGGTCGATGGCCGAGGCAGTATCGGGGCCATAGAGCGTAACCAACCTTGCCCGTGCCTCTGGATCCGGCTCACCGTCGGCCTCAGCCCAGTGCTGGGCATAGAGCATGGCATGCCGCTCTTCCGGCGGGCTTGCGTCAAACTCACCCTGGGTCACGGACCGGACCTCGTCGGCTGTTAGGCCCTCGACCAGCGCCTGGCGTGCGTGGTAGTAGGAGCAATAACGACACGCGTTCACTTCTGTAACGACCAGCATCAGACGCTCGCGGAACTGTGATGAGAGCGTCTCGCCGCGCATCAGCGCCCGCATCTGGTCACGCCGCCGCAGAATGGCGCGAACATCGTTCGCCACCTCTCCTATGCGTTTATAGTGGCGCCGTTTGAAGGCGCTGCGTGTCATTACGCCCAAGCCACTCTCGCGTTGCATCGAAGGTCCGCTCTCCTCACTCCCCACCCGGCCCATCACCACAACAAACTCGCCCCCAGCAGGGAGCCGCGTGGTTCGCAGTCTGTGCTGGGGGCGTCCACAACCAAACTAGATCAGCCGTGGGCCCCGATTACTTGTCCTCTTTGGGCAGGAAACGGGTGACCTTCGTGCCGCATACCGGGCATGTGCCCTGAGCCATCTTACGACCGTTGGCGGTTTCCTTCACCTCGCCGTCGGTGACTTGCCGCTTCTCTCTACACTTGACGCAGTATCCTTCGAACTCCATATTCATAGCCTCCTCAGTTATGGTTTGAGAGCCTGATCGGCCCATCGGCAGGCATCCCGCACACGATGGCCATCCTGGCCGAAGCGTCCCTTCGGCTTACCGCCTCAGGGCGTTCACCAGCACCGGCTACCGCCGGGCCGGCCTCGGATTCTACAAGAGTATAATACACCATGAATCAGGTTTTGCACAGGTTACCGCATTGGGCTGCGGTGAGCCGGGCGTGTGAAGCCAACTGATTATCCAGGTAAGTGGGAGTACAATACACCTTGACGCCCGTCTGCCATGGAGGTCCTATGAGATCGTCGCTAAAGAAGGCGCTGCTATACGTGCTCTTGCTGGTAGTGGGTCTGCCACTTGCATTGGCGGCCCTTGTTGTGGGCGTCTTCAAGCTGGTCAACCGCACCAATGGCATGCTCATCTCGTCAGGTGAGCGGCGTCGCTATCTCCTGTATGTGCCCGAAAGCTACAAACCCGGTGAACCGACCCCCCTGGTTATCAGCTTCCACGGCTTCGCGGAGTGGCCTGCTCACCAGCGCGACATCAGCCGCTGGAACGACCTGGCTGACGAGCAGGGCTTCATCGTGGTCTACCCTATGGGCACACGGTTTCCGCTTCGCTGGCGCACCCGCGGTGCGCCGGGCACAGATGCCGACGGCAAGCGCGACGTCACTTTCATCTCTGACCTGATCGACACGTTGGCCGCGCGCTACAGTATTGACCCGGACCGAATCTATGCCAACGGGTTATCCAACGGCGGGGGGATGAGCCTTACAGTAGCGTGTGACCTCGCCGAACGCATCGCTGCCTTCGGATCGGTCTCCGGTGCCTATTTGCTGCCCTGGGATGAATGCACCCCGTCGCGACCAGTGCCCGCGATCATATTCCACGGCACAGCAGACCGGATCGTGCCCTTCGAGGGTGGGCCGTCGCGCGCCTTCGAGATCCCCTTCCCGGCCATCCCGCAATGGGTCGAGGCCCTGGCGCAGCGCAATGGGTGCGATGCGGCACCGCAGAGCCTGCCGGCGCGCGGCGACGTGCACGGGGTCGCGTATGCCGGGTGCGACGCCGACGTCGTCTTCTACACCATTGACGGCGGCGGGCACGCCTGGCCCGGCGGTGGGTCGATGCCAAGGGCCATCGTCGGCCACATCACTCAGGATATTGACGCCACGCGCGTCATGTGGGAGTTCTTCGCGGCACATCGACGCTAGTATGTAGCGCTAACGCTATGACGGGAGGTATCGGATGAAGATTGCGTTGAGCCTTGGCAGGTCGGAGAGAGACCTGCGATTTGCCCGGCAGCTTGGTCTGGACTATGTGGTGAGTGCCCTTCCGGCCAACCCCAAAGGGTACCTGGAGTTCGATGACCTGCGGCAAGCCCGCGAGGAGTTCGCGGCTGCCGGGCTCTCGTTCGACGTCATCGAGAACCTGCCGACGCCGCACTATGACAAGGCGATGTTCGGGTTGCCGGGACGCGACGAGCAGATTGCCCACGTCTGCGAGACGATCCGCAATATGGGCAAGGCGGGCATCTCGGTCCTGCAGTACCAATGGATGCTGCTGGGCGGTCTGCGCACCGAGTATTGTCCCGTAGGCCGGGGCGGGGCGCGCGTCTCACGCTTCGACTGGGAGGTCGCCGAGCGCTCGCGGATCGCGGCCCTCGACTGGCGCCCCGGGCCGGAGGGGCTGATCCATACCCCCGACCGCGAGCTGAGCGCAGAACAGGTGTGGGATAACCTGACCTACTTCCTGGAGGGTATCATCCCTACGGCGGAGGAGGCCGGGGTGAAGGTCGCCGCCCATCCGGACGACGCGCCGATTCCGTCGTTCATGGGCGTCGCGCGCATTCTGACGAGCCTGGAAGGACTGCAGCGCCTCATCGATGCGGTTCCGAGCCCGTGCAATGGCCTGGGCTTCTGCCAGGGCACGATTGCCACGATGGTGGGCGTTGACATGATTGAGGCGATACGCCACTTCGGGCGGCAGGGCAAGATCTTCTTCGCTCACTTCCGAAACCCGCGCGGCAAGGTGCCCGTCTTCGAGGAGGTCTTCCCCGATGAGGGCGACACCGACATGCTCGCCGCGGTGCGGGCTTATCAGGACGTGGGGTTCGACGGCGTCATTCGCGTCGACCACGCCCCGGCGGTCGTCGGGGATACCCACAGTGAACGGACCTTTGCCTACCAGGTGGGGTACTTCAAGGGCCTGGTCGATGCCATCGATGTCCTTGCTACCCAAGGAGTGAACTGACATGCATCTTGCACTGACGCTGAACCCCTTTGAGGACACCGACTTGCTCTATGCCCAGCAGTTGGGCGTCACGTGGATTGTGGGCGACGTCCCCTCCTGGGATGTTGACACTCTGGGCGCAGCGCGCAATCGGGTGTCGAGAGCGGGGCTGACGCTGGCCTCCCTTGGCTGTTTGCCGACGCCCTTGCTCGCCGAGGCGCTGTCGGGGAGATCCGCCGGCGAAGCGGCCCTGGACCGGATCTGCGGAATCATCGCCGGCGCCGGAAAGGCGGGCATCGCGGCCTTGGGCTATCGCTGGCCAGTGCCAGGCCTGGAGTCGGCCGCGGCCAAGCATCCGGGACGCGGTCAATCTGTGAGCGACAGTTCATTCGGTGCGCGACGGGAACCCAACCGGGAGCGGAGAGGCCCGCGAGCGTCAGTGGGAAGCCCTGACTCGGTTCCTCACGCGTGTCATGCCCGTGGCCCGGGATGGCGGCGTGCGTCTTGTCTACCGGACGGATCTTGCCATTGCGTCGCTGCCCGAAGCGTCGCGCATCCTCGACAGCGTGGCCGAACTGGATCGCCTTCTCGAGACAGCGGGAAGCTCAAGCCACGGACTCGACCTCGACCATGGCTTTGTGACACAGGTGCTCGCGGCGCCGACCGACCCGGGGGGCACGGAGCCGATTCAGCACTTCGGGCGGCGGGAGGCGATCTTCGCCGTTCGCATACGCAACCTGCGTCACGTCGATGGCGGCGCTGAGGAGCACTATCTGGACGAGGACAGGGCCGCTCTCGTGGCGGCGCTGCAGGCCTACCGCGGCGTTGGGTTCAAGGGCACGCTCTGCCCGATCCCCGCGCCCGAGATGACCGACGACACTGAATGGCGTCACAAGGGCGCTGCGTTCGACATCGGCTATCTCCGGGCGCTGCTGCAGGCGCTCGGCTAGCCGTTCGGCTGGACCTCCGCGACGACGAGGTGCATGTGCCACGGCGGGATGCGGGGGAGGATGAACCGCCGGTAGGTTGCAGCGAGAGACCCCGAGCTGTGCACGTGGAATTCGCCGCACAGCATATCGTAGACGGAGGCGCTGCCGGCCTCCGTTCGCAGCAGCAACTCGACATCCTCTGCGGGGTCGAGGCTGGCGTTGAGAAGTGCCACCGCGAGCTGTCCGGTACCGGGACGCCGGACCCACAGGTTGGTCCTATGGAAGGAGCTCACATACGCGTCGAGGGTGTCCCCCGAGAGCCAGCGGAAGATGGCCTTGATCTGCTGCGCCTTTGAGAGGCTCTGAAGATAGGTCCACGGGTAGTAGCCCGCGACGCAGACCCGCCCTCCGAGGCTGTTGCTGTAGGTGCCGCTGCAGCAGGGCGCGACCTCCTTCCCGGCGTAGTCGACGATGCGTGAGAGCGGCTGCGCGGCCCCATCCGTCGCCTGGAGGACCGCCGCGGGAACCAGCCAGCCGAGAAAGGATTGGCGGCAGTCTCGCAGCCGGCCCGCGTAGGTGCCGTTGAGCGGATGGTCGCAGAACTGCTCGATCGCATCCTCTCGGACGAAGCGCTGGACCTGGAAGCCGGTCAGCGCGCCGTACCCCATCTCATTCAGACGGGTCAGGGCCTGGGGATCCAGATAGACGCCCGAGGAGAGGATCCGGCGGATCTCGGCGTCGGAAAGGGCCAGCGGGAGATCGCCCGCGAGCACCGTGACCGAGGCGTGCTCGAGGCCGTAGGCGGCGGGTAAGCCCAACTGGAGGATCTCGTGGGCCGGGCGCGCTCGTGATGCCGCCGCGAAACCAGTCGGACCCCGCGCCGTGAGCAATATAGCTGTCCCCGGTCCAGCCGGTGTAGACCCCCGTCGGGCTCGATCGACCCAAGGTGCGAGCCATCAGATCGAGGAATGGGCGGGCCTGTTTGAGGACGGCGACGAGCGGCTCATACTCATTCAGCGGCTCGTCATACATCGATAGCACGTTGAACGCCGCGCCTGTGCATCCGGCGGCGATGTGCGAGGCCGCCTCAAGGGCCGTCGTGTGCGCGGCCTTCTTCAGCCGCTGGTAGGGGAAGTTCTCGATCTCGGACTGAATCGAGACCACGGCATGTGGGCAGCCCCGACACCTGGCGCCCGATGTCGTGGGACTTGTCCACCAGGCCGTCGAGCTCCTCGTCCGAGTAGAACCCACCGCCGGGGCGCCACATCACCTCGACGTGCTGCGGCCCCGCCAGCGCCTCCGCCCACGAGGCGAAGTCGTAGCCCTCGTAGAAGCGGTCGCCGGTCATAAAGCCCAGGGGCAGGTCGGGTCGGACGGCGTGAACCGTCGTCTCGATGAGCTCGAAGAGCCGGGTCAGCGTCCTGCGGTTGTGATCGAGCCACGCGCGCCGCACTGCCAGCTTCTCGTCCAATGGCGACCGGTTCAGGGCCTGCCACAGAGCCGCCCGCGAGTACGTACCGCCGCTTTCCTCGGCGAACAGCGCCAGGCACCGGTCGCAGAAACAGCCGGCGGGGATGGGCATGTGTCCCAGAAGCCTGACGTCGTCGTCGATCCAGATGAAGTCCGGCTCAGCTTCCGCGACCATCGTGTAGAGGGGAGCGACGTACGCTTGCCTGAAGCGCTCGTCGTTCGGACAATACGAACCCAGGCAGATCTGCCCGTCGGGTGCGGTCATCCGCGTGAAGTCGCCGCCGAGCGAGTGGGGCAGGTTCTCGTTGTGATGGCCGATCGTGGCCAGGACGTTGATCCCCGCGCGGTAGCCTGCGCCGCGCCTCGCCCATCCGTTTGCCCACCACTTCCGTCCGTTCCCGGATGACGGTAGGGGCAAGGGCGGGTGTGTCTCGGAAGTGAAGAACGCGAGTTCGTCCGTCACACCCGGATGCCGGCCCAACAAGTCCAGCACCTCGAGGAAACGCACCTCGGGCATCCATAGCGGCGTCCCGATGCGGAACGAGACAACGGCTTTGTCGATCGATCGGCTCATGGTGGTCAATGGAAGATCGCGCAGCGCATCGACACCGTGCCGAAGACGATGTCGGTGGAGAAGAAGGTCAGGCGATCCTCGGGCAGGCGTGCGCCGATCACATACATCAGGGGTAGATAATGATCGTTGGTCGGCACCGACATCCGCGCGATCTCCCCAAGCCCTTCGTACTCGATCAGGTGCTCGTCGTCACCTGCCTCCAGTAGTTCGGCGACTTTTGCGTCGAAGGCCGTCGCCCACGGTGCGGCGCCGCTTGCGGCCGGATCAGCCCGTCCAAGGTTGTGGACGATGTTGCCGCTGCCCATGACCAGCACGCCATCGTCTCGGAGCGCGGCAAGCTCCTTGCCCAGGGCGTAGTGAAACGAGGTGGGCCGCGTCTGGTCGATGCTCAACTGGAGGACGGGGATATCGGCCGCGGGGTACATATTCGCCAACACCAACCAAGTGCCGTGGTCCAGCCCCCAGTGGTCATCCGGGATCACGGGCACAGTGGTGATGGCACCGGCAATGGTCCGCGCGAGGGCCGGATCACCCGGGGCGGGATAGTGGTACTCGTGGAGCCGGCGCGGGAAGCCCCAGAAGTCGTGAATTGTGGGTGGCGCGTCCATTGCTGTGATTCCCGTACCGCGGGTCAGCCAGTGCGCGGAGACCGACAGGATCGCGCGTGGCTTGGGGAGACGCTCGCCGAGCGCCTGCCACGCCCGACTGAAGTTGTTGTCCTCGATGGCATTCATCGGCGAGCCATGGCCGACGAACAACACCGGCATTACGTCGACGGAAAACTCCAATGAATCAAACGTACTATCCGCTCTTGCTGCCATCCCTCCCTCCCTTTCGGTTTCTCAACCTCCATCCGGGTTACCGGCCCGGCCTACGCCAGATTCCACGCATCCGCCGCTTTCCCTCAGTTGGCGACGCCGGCAGCGTACGTGCCGGCGTAGGCGAAAGCATCGCCGCTGTCCTGGCAACCGGGTCCGTGAACGAACAGGGAACGACGCTGACGCACTTTCCGCAGACGTCTGCAAGGCCCACATCCTCGAACCGTGCCGCGTTATCCAGACAGACGCCATAGCACGCCCGGCGATCGAACTCCTCGGTGCTCAGGGCCCCTGCCGGACAGCGCTCAACGCAGACCTTGCAGGAACCGTCCGTCTTGGCCAGGCACGCCTCGGTGGACTTGCGCGGGGTCGATGTGATGCGGGCATTCGTCACCAGGCTACCGAGGCGCCCACAGCACCCTTGCTCGGTGATGAGCATGTGATGGAGCCCGAAGGTGCCCAGCCCGGCGACATAGGCCACGTGCTTATGGCTCCAGTCGCTGATGAGCCGCTGCTCATCGAAGTTGTGGGTTGGCGGGAGCACGGTAGCTCCATAGCCCACCAGCTCCAAGGCCCTTGCCACCCGCTGGTTGATTGCCTCCAGGAGCCGGTTGGTCTCCACGTAGGCCACCGCCCACGTGTGAGCGGCCCCGGCTCCGGGGCGATTGCTGCGCGCGATGCGCTCGGCAAAGGGCACAAAGTAGACGATGACCGTCTCGGCCCCCGGCAGCAGCTCGCGCGGCGTCAGGTGGCTTGGGGAGATGACCGTTTTCAGTTCGCGGAAGATGGGGTCGTGTGCACTGGCGTAGGCCACCAGCGGCGTGCGCCACGACGTGCGGATATCAACGTCGGCCTCAAAGCAGCGGACGGCATCCTCGATCTGCTCCTCCACCCAGTTCTTCAGATCATCCACGTGGCTCTCTCCTGTAGGCTAATGATGGTCGATGGCGTCGTAGGCCCGCTCGACGGCCTCCTGCAGCGGACCCATCTTCGCCCGATAGTCGTCAGACCAACGTGCTGCCAGCCGGTCGAAGATCGTACCGCTTGCACGTATCAGTTCCAATATCCCCTCGGCGGTGGGTGGCTGTGCCGTGCCGGCGAAGGAGGCGACGATCTCGTTGCTCATGCCGCCGGTCCGGTGCACGTTGGTCCCCTCCACCCGGTCCCGCAGCATCATCGTCAGCACACAGCCGTCCTGCAGCAGCCCCAACGCCAGGTGCAGGGCAATGACGAGGTCGTTGCGTGCCACCTTGGCGACGGCGACCATCGCCCTGAACCAGAAGCCGTCGACCATCTCCGCGAAGACCCGGTCGGTGGGCGGCGTGAACGGTGCCGACGGAAACCGGCCGGCCAAGCGCTCCGATACATCGGTCGATCGCGAGAAGAGTACCCGCAGCCCGTGGGCAAATGCCACGTGTGGCCATTGGTCGATCATCCGGAGGTCGGATTCGGTCGTGAACGTGAGATCCAGCTTGCGCAGATCCTCAAAGCATACGCGGGTGGTACTGGCATACTCCCCGGCGAATCGCTCTTTCGCGAAAACCTCACCCAGGGGCTGAAGCCAGTCGGTCGTGGGGAAGAAGCGCGCGGTCTCGCCGTCACGCAGCACGATCAGCACGTCGATGTCACTCCACTCGTCCAGGTCCTGCGGTCGAAGCACGGAGCCGTAGACCGCCACGGCTACGACGTCGGGATCGCCCGCCAGGTGATGTGTCAGGCGATTGAGCGTCGATGCGTGCCAGGTCTCGGCCCGGGAAGCGGCATTCATGCGATAGCATTCCTTCGTGCGGCCCCGGTCCGTGGTACCCGATTCATCGGGTCCGCATGGGCACCGGAACGACTGAGGTCGTTCCTACGAGCTTGACGATATCTCATGCAGGCTCGCGGACAAAGGCGTAGTGTCCCGACCCGACGTCAAACGTCACTACATCTCCATCGTCCCACACGTCGTGGATGCCGGCATTCTGCCCTACCTGTCTGTCTCGATTCCAGATCAAGCTATCGCTCTCCGCGATCCGGCAGGGTGCGGCTTCGCCGAGCTTGGGAACGCTCACCGTGCCCGGCTTCCGGGGGGCACGACCACACGCATCGTGAGGCGATCGCCATCGAGCTCCCACTCCGACGCCACGAGACCGCGGATGGTCTGCAGCGATGCCCGTGCCTGAATGAGGTCACCCACCACGTGGGGCCGCACGCTGAACCGGGCAAAGCCGGGGCCCGCCGGGTCCACCGTGATCCCTGCAAGCGCCCTGTAGAACCACGCACCGACCGATCCGAGCATCGGGTGGTTGTGCGAGTTCATCCCACCGCCGGTCTCCAGCTCCCAGCGCTCCCACAACGTCGTCGCACCGTTTGCGAGCATATAGCCCCAGCTGGGGTAGCTTTCCTGGGTGACGATCCCGTAGGCGACGTCGGCGCGCCCTGCATCGGTGAGGACCTCCAGCAGATACTTGGTGCAGAGATTCCCCGTGGTCAGGTGCCCATCGTGCAGGTCGACCACGTCATGAACCAGGTTCTCGACTACCTTTGCCTTTCACTCCTCGGGCACGATGCCCAGGTAGAGCGAGAAGGCATTGCACGCCTGGTTGTTGGAGCCGTAGCCGCCGGTGGCAGGATCGTAGAAACGCGCGTTGTAGGCGGTCGCGACGCGCTCGACCAGGGCGCCATAGGATGCCGCGTCCGACACGTTGCCCAGAACCGTGGCCATCTGCGAGAGGAGCCGCGCGGCGTAGAGGTACATCCCGGTGGACATCAGCGCGCCGGGCGTGTGGGCGGAGACGGGCGACGGGCCCGAAGGGCGTCTGGATCCCCTCGTCAATCGGCGGCGCCCAGTCCCCCCAGTAGCTGTAGCTGACCACGTTGTCCTCGGCTCGCGTCGTCAGGAAGTCGACCCAGGCGCGCATACCCTCGTAAGTGCTCGGCCATCGTGGACGTGTCGCCGTAGTGCTCGTAGAGCAGCCAGGGAATCAGCAGGTAGCAGATGCTCACAGGGTCGGCGGGGCGGTGGCCCCACCGGTAGGGCGCCGTGTCGGTGATCGCGCCCGAGACCGGGTCCTGTGCGTCGTGGATATCGCCGACCCACTTGGCGAGAAAGCGCGCGACATCGAAATTGTAGACGATCTGTTCGGAGCGCGCGGCCATATCGTTGAGCCATCCCATTCGTTCGTCGCGCTGGGGGCAGTCGGTGGGGATGCCGGGCTCGTTGCTGACCTCGGTCCACCACACGAGCCGCTGGATATCGTTGATCAGGTGCCGGCTGCAGGAGAAGTCGCCGGTTGGCGCCGTGTCGGACCGCACCACGCATCCGAGCAGCGATCCCAGGTCGGGAATCCCCGGGTAGCCCTCGACCTGGACGTAGCGAAAGCCGTGGTAGGTGAAACGGGGCTCCCACACCTCCAGGCCCTCGCCTTTCAGGATGTAGATGTCCCTCGCGGCGGCGTGGCGCAGGTTCTCCTGGTTGACGGTCCGTCCGGATAGAGCGACTCCGCGAACCGCAGCGTCACCGTGGTCCCGCGAGGCCCGCGGACGTAGAGGCGAGCCCAGCCTGCGAAGTTCTGGCCCATATCGTAGACGAAGATGCCGGGCTTTGGCTCGGTCAGACCGACCGCGGTGATGATCTGGGTGACCCGGATGGGGGGCAGCGGGCAGGCCACGAGCTGCCCGCCGGGGCCCTCCGTAGCCATCGCCGTGGACCACTGGCCCCCCGGCTGTACGTTCGGCAAGTCCCAGCCGTCGATCTCGTGGCGCGCGTCATAGACCTCGCCGTCGTAGATCGAGTTCTCCAGGATAGGGCCGGTCGCCGCGCGCCATCCGTCGGGGGTGGTGACGAGGACCGACGTGTCGTCGGTGTAGTCGATCCTGAGCTGGAGCAGCAGCTTGGGCGCCCCGTACCAGCCGTTGCCC
>CAVVUS010000041.1:0-61654 GCA_963751345.1 uncultured Chloroflexia bacterium | reverse complement strand
CATTCGTACGCCACAGACGCCATTCCGATTGCGCTGGGGCGTCCCGATGCCAAAGACCTGGCGCGAGCCACTGCCTTCGGGCAGACCATTGGTTCAAAACTCCGTGGTCTCGGGTCCCACGAGTCGCTGCCACCCCTTGCCGTGCCCGGCCATCGCCCCTATCGCGTTGGACATCAGCAGAGCGACGTAGCTCCCACGACGCTGGCAGATCTCTGTACGCGCTGCGGCATCTGCACCGATGTCTGTCCCGTTGGCGCCATCACGGTGGGCGACACGGTTGTCACAGATCGCCGAGCGTGCACCCTCTGCTGCGCGTGTGTAAAGGACTGCCCCAATGGAGCGCGGGTGATGGAGGACGAGGGCATCCTGCGCACGGCGCGGTGGCTGGCGGCCGACTACGGCGTCCGCAAGGAACCGGAGATCTTTCTGGCGTGATGAGTCTCGGGCCTCGGCGTCCGCCTGGCGATAGGTTTCGCAGAAGCGTGCTGCTCGCGCCTTTCAGGCGGTTCCGCGCGAAGTCGGCATAGGTATCACCGTAGTCCCCGGCGACCAGGATCCTGTCGTCGTTGGCCACCGGGCTCCGACTTGTCTTCTGTTCGCGCGCTGATTTCTCATCGCTGCAGCGCCTCGTTGGCGGCAACGTAGAAGGTGCGTATACTGGCTGGAGATGTCCACCTGAAGCCTACGAAGGAGTAAAGCGCATGACGGAATCCATTGTTCCTGACTCGTTTTCTGCGGCATCCGACCCGTATGGACTGATGCCCCGAGCGTCGCGCCCGTTGCCCACACGCCAAGTGCATCTGGATTTTCACACTTCCGAGTACATCCCCGAGATCGGCAAGCAGTTCTCCAAAGCCCAGTGGCAGGCGGCGCTGCAGGCTGGGCGCTTGAATAGCATCAACATCTTCGCCAAGGGGCATCACGGGTGGAGCTACTATCCGACGGAGGTCGGGCACATCCATCCGCATCTGGACTTCGACCTGTTGGGCGCGCAGATCGAAGCGTCCCACGAGATCGGTGTCGAGTGCCCGATCTACTACACCGTGGGCTGGTCGGTCAACGACGCTGAGACACATCCTGAGTGGTGCGCGCGTCACAAGGACGGATCGTATATCTGGAGGGGCAACCCGGCGGCTGCACCGACGGACCCGTACCCCATCGGCAACTGGAAGCTGCTTTGCCCGAGTGGCCCCTACCACGAGCATATGAAGGCGCAGGTTACCGAGATCTGTCAGCGGTACGCGGTAGACGGCTTCTGGTTCGATATTTTCCAGGTGCAACACGGCTGCTGGTGTGAGCGGTGTCGTGCCAGCATGGCAGCGAAGGGCGTTGATATGGATGACAACGAGGCCGTAGTCGCCCACTTCGCCGGCATCTACAAGGCGCACATGCTGGATATGCGCGAGGCTATCGCTGCCTATCATCCGCGCGCCACCGTGTTCTTCAACGGGACCACGGCGTTTGGCCGCGGTAACCAGAGGTACGCCCTGCACGAGCTTAACACACACCAGGATCTTGAGGATCTGCCTACGGGATGGGGAGGCTATGACAAGTTCCCCCTCCGAGCGAAGTACTACCTGGGTGAGGGATACCAGATCTGCGCGATGAGTGGCAAGTTCCACACGTCCTGGGGCGAGTTCGGCGGCTTCAAGCATCCTGATGCTATGCGATACGAGGCAGCGTCAATGATCGCCTTCGGCTCGGCGTGCAACTTCGGCGATCAACTGCACCCCTCCGGGTTGATGGACATGGAGACCTACAAGGGCATCGGTGAGGCGTTTGAGTATGTGGAGCAGATCGAGGCATACGGCCCCGGCGGCACGCCTGTCTCCAACCTGGGTCTGTGGTTCTCCGGCGATCTCGAGGCCGATATGGGGGTCTGTAAGATGCTGCTCGAGCGCCAGATGGATTTTGTCGTGGCCAACGAAAGCAACCTCCAGCAGCTCCAGACGGTTATCATCCCCAGCCAGCCTTGCCTGAACGACGCGCAGGTCGATGCGATCCAGCAGTTTCTTGACGGTGGCGGCTCTGTCTTCGTGTTATCCACAGGCGCGATGGACGAGCAGATGACGGGCTTCCTCTTCGACGTTGGTGCCGACTTCGAGGGCCAGCCACTGTACGACGTCGACTACACGGTGGCCGACCCAAGCTTGGGGACTGGTCTGATCGAGTCGCCGGTCCTCAATTACAGTCCGGCCCTGCGAACCAGTCCACGCCAAGGCACGCAGATCCTGGCGCATCTCCATGAGCCGTACTTCAGCCGCACCTATGCCCACTACAGCTCACATCGGAACACGCCCTATCGGATCGAGAGGGCCTCACATCCGGCTCTTATGCAAAAGGGCAATGTCGTGTTCTCAGCGAACCCGCTGGACAGGATGTACGACCATCGCGCTGCCCGCCCGCATCGCGATCTCTTCGAGCGAGCGCTGAAGCGCGTGTACACGGATCCGATGCTGCGGGTGGACCTGCCCAGTTCCGGTCGCGTCAGCCTCCTGCATCAGCCGGACGAGCGACGTTACGTCGCTCATCTTCTGTATGCGACACCGCACTATCGTGGCGGTCTAGAGCTGATCGAGGATCTGGTGACGCTGCACGACATTCCGGTCGAACTGCGTGTGGCTGAGACGATCACGAAGGTGACGCTGATCCCGGACGGCACGGCGCTGCCCTTGGTGCAGGAGGGTGCGGTTGTCAAGGTGGTCGTGCCGAAGTTCCGTATGCACTGCGCGGTGGTGTACGAGTACTGACGTAAGGGGACGTCTTGATGGAAACGTGGATTCGCAACGCCCGTGCATTGAGGGAGAAGCTCGTCGCCGACCCTTACCGCCCGGGCTATCACATCGTGACCCCTGAGGGTGTCTGCGCGCCGTTCGACCCGAACGGCGCGCTCTTCTGGAACGGGCGTTACCACCTTCACTACATCGTACAGACCGAGAAAGGTCACTGCTGGGCGCACATCTCCAGCCACGATCTCGTACACTGGCGCCATCACCGGCTCTCGCTGGAACCCGGTGGGGTCGACGAGGGCATCTTCAGTGGCGGCGCGTTTATCGACAAGGAGGGTGTGCCCACGATCACGTATTGGGGACTTGGAGAGGGCGCCGGAATCTGCCTCGCCACCAGCACCGACCCCGATCTCGATACGTGGACCAAGAGCCCCCACAACCCGGCGATTCGCCAGACCTCGCCGGGCATCTTCGAGGGCGATGGTGGCCAGGTCTACGGTGCGGCGGATCCATCCGCAATCTGGACCCACGAGGGCCGCTACTATTTGCTCACGGGCAACCTACTGGTGCTCCGCGCCTATGGGCTGGAGCGTGACCTCGACGAATACAAGGGCGACACGACCTATCTCTTCGTCTCCGATGATCTGGCCCACTGGACGTATCTACACCCGTTCTATACTTCGAATCGGGAGTGGACCCGTGAGGACGAGGATGACATGTGCCCGGACTTCTTCCCGCTTGGCGACCGGCACATGCTGCTCTTCATCAGCCACAATCTCGGTTGCCAGTACTACCTCGGCCGCTACGAAGACGACCACTTTTACCCGGAGACCCACGGTCGAATGACGTGGGTCGACAACGCTTTCTTCGCTCCGGAGAGCCTGGTGGACGACAAGGGCCGGCGCATCATGTGGGCGTGGATCTTCGATGGGCGCGAGCCCGCCACCCGGGAGGCCAGCGGCTGGTCGGGGACCATGAGCCTGCCGCGTGTGCTCTGGCTGGGCGACGACGGGACGCTGCGCATGGCGCCGCCGGAGGAGCTGGAGGTCCTGCGGTTCGATCACCATCGGGCCGAGGCACTTGTGGTCGGTGACGGGGAGACGGTGACGCTGGAGGCGGTGACCGGCAACAGCTTGGAGCTCTCGCTGACCGTCAGGGTGGGTGACGCGGCGCGGGTGGGTGTCAAAGTCTGCTCTTCGCCCGGTGGCGAAGAGCAGACCCTCGTGGTCTATGATGCGGTCGAGAGGCAGATCCGGGTCGACACCACGCGCAGCAGCCTGGGCGAGGGCCCAAAATCTGTGGAGGCGGCGCCCTTCGAGCTTCGCGCCGGGGAGCCTCTACGATTGCGTGTTTTCGTCGACCGGTCGGTGGTGGAGGTCTTCGCCAATGATCGACAGGCCGTCATGCGCCGCATCTACCCAACCCGCGCCGATAGTGTCGGGGTGCGGTTGGGTAGTTGGGGCGGGGAGGCCGTCTTTGACGTCGTCGACGCGTGGCAGATGGCGGCCTCGAATCCATGGTAGGGAGTCCTGGATGGCCGCGCGTGACGATTACGTAGAGACGATCCGGGCGGCATACCCTGAGCTGGAGGTGCGGTCGGCGTCTCTCAATCGTGAGGGGCAGAACGCCGATGTCCTGGTCGTCAACGAGGCGTTGGTCTTTCGCTTCCCGAGATACGAAGATGGCGTCAGCCGGCTCCAGACGGAGGCAGCGGTCCTGCGTGGTCTTGTGGGACGGCTCCCTCTGCCCATCCCGGAGCCCAGCTATGTCCATCTCTCCGATCAGCCACCGGGCGATGCTTTCTTGGGTTACAGGATGCTGCCGGGGCGGCCTCTCTGGCCCGACACCTTGCTGGAGATCGAGGATCAGGCCACGGTGACACGCTTAGCGCATACGCTAGGCGGATTCCTGCGGGAGCTTCACAGCATCGACTACGCCGATGCGATCGACTGCAAGCTTGAGAACGCCGACACGCTCCACTCCTTCCGCACGTTCTACCGCCGTGTCCGCCAGGAGCTATTTGAGTGGATGCGGCCTCGGGTGCGAACCCGTATCGAGGGACTTTTCACGGCCTACCTTTCGGACCAGAGCCACTTCGACTTCCGGCCGGTTCTACGCCATGGCGACTTCGGCTCCAGTAACATCCTCTACGAACCGCGGTCGTATGAACTGACCGGGATTGTCGACTTCGGCTCCACGGAGGTGGGCGACCCTGCTTATGACGTGGCCGGCTTGCTGGCCAGCTATGGCGAGGATTTTGTGATCCGCTGCGCAGCAGCCTATCCGGAGATTGAGGAGTTCATGGAGCGAGTCGAGTTCTATCAGCGGACCTTCGCGCTGGAGGAGGCGCTGTTCGGCATTGAGAACGATGACGAGGCGGCGTTCCGGGCGGGGATGGCCTCATTCATCTAGGAGACTCACGATTCCTGGTGATCATCACAGGTGACACCTGAGTCTCCATCCCCTATCATGGGTGGAAGGGCAGTCGACGCGGAGGTGAGGGAGCCTCAGGTGGAATCGAATCGATGGCTGGAAGGTCGTGTGGGTCGTTCGAGCTGCCGGCCTGCTCATGTTCGTTGTGGGTGTCGGATCGTTGGTGCTCGCGCCGCTGGAGATGATCTGCTTCTCGTGGTTCTCGGAGGGCGGGCGCTTCGGCTACGAGGGCTTTGGCTTTGGTTCGTTCATGTTCGGTAACCTAGCGATGCAGATCCTAGGCTACTACGCTATCGCGCTGGTGGCCATACCGGTGGGGTGGGGACATCTCAGGCTGCGGCGATGGGCGCGGCCTGTAGCGCTGGCGTTGGTGCGGGCCTGGTGGGTCCTGGGGATTCCCCTGCTGCTCATTTTCCTCTTCGTGCTATTCTCGGCCAAGGATCTCGGCGTCGCCGCGGCTGCCATCGCCTTGGTTCTGGCGGTGCTCTCTTACGTCGCTCTGCCGGGCTTGGTGACCCGGGTCTATCGTAGCCCTATCGTGCGCACGAGGTTTGAGCGTGAACAGCCCTCCCCGCATTGGGTTGAACGTCTCGGCACGCCGATCCTCACGGTGGCGATACTCGAGGCCTTCTTTGTCCTGGCGCTCCAGGTACTTGTCTTCTTCGGTGGGCTCTTCCCGCTGCTCACGACCTGGGCGAGAGGGCTGCCTGCTCTCGCCCTGATCGATGCATCGATGGTGGTGCTGTTGTCGCTGCTCTGGGGCACTTTGACGCACCGTCGCTGGGCGTGGTGGGGCGGGCTGGCCTATTTTGCTGCGATGGGCGTGCTGTGGGTAGCCACGCTGGTCCGGACGAGCTGGATGGCGCTGCTGGGCGTCATGGCCTTTCCTCCTGCCGAGGTCGCCATCCTCGACGGCTTCCCCCTTATGGGCTGGCACCTGGCCGCCCTCCTTGTGCTGCCGCTGGTGGGTACGCTGGCGATGATCATGCGGGCAAGAGCCGAGTTCTGACTGCCCTGATGCAGGTGTGAGGTTGATTTCCTCGGCAACGTACGTGCTGTATAATGCAGGGCATGCTACGTCGTCTGCACGCTCGTCGCGCCTCCGCCTCCAATAACCTCACTGCAGCCGCCGTATTCTCACGCCTGCGAGCATTCGATCTCTTTGCGCTTCGCGGCACGCCTTCTGAGTATCACAAGGGCATGCGCGCATTCTGGTTCGACAGCCTTCTGTCGTCGATCTCCGATGCCTTCTGGGCGAACTACGCCAGCCTCTATGTGCTCTCCGTCGGGGGCTCGCGCACGCAGGTAGGCTGGATGTCCTCGGCCTCCAGCTTTATGGGGATGCTGATGCCGATTCCGGGAGCTGCTTTGGGTCGGCGGTGGGGACATCGGAAGCGGATGGTCGTCGTCTTCTCGATCCTGTTCCGCATTATGTTCCTGTTGGCGGCCCTGGCCCCACTCTTCATCACCGGA
This sequence comes from uncultured Chloroflexia bacterium, assembly GCA_963751345.1. GTDB lineage: Bacteria > Chloroflexota > Anaerolineae > B4-G1 > SLSP01 > PWVB01. Next base: position 55,019 of record CAVVUS010000041.1, on the reverse strand, counting down.
CCAACCTGGTGTGGGCCGTGATGGCGGCGTTGGTGCTGCGTGCGGGGCTACTGAACTGCTTCATGCCGGCGTGGCTCTCGCTAACGCGAGATATCGCTCCGATGGAGACACGGGGGCGCTACTTCTCCTCGCGCAACCTACTCCAAGCTCTCACGACGATGCTCCTGGTCCCATTGGCGGGGGCGCTCATCCAGCGCGCCGGTGCCCCGAGAGGATACCAGGTGGCGTTCAGCATAGCATTCGTCGCCGGCATCGCGGCCTCATACGCATTCAGCCAGATCCCGGAGCAGCGGAAGAGTGCGGTCCGCGGGGTGCGTCTTGTCGAGCAGGTGCGCAGCCTCTGGCGAGCCACGACCCGTAGCCGTCCATTCCTGATCTTTGTTCTGATTCGCATCTTGTTCAACGTCGGTCTGATGGTTGGCGGGCCCTATTTCACCACGTTCCAGGTGGAGGTACTGAAATCGCCGGCAAGCGTGATCGGTCTCCTTGTGACGACCAGATCCCTCACCCGTATGCTGGGGCTGCGCCTTTGGGGATACCTGTTGGACAGGCGGGGTGCGCGATGGGTGATCACCGTGACCTCGCTATGCATCCCCGTCCTTCCCTGGATCTACACGGTAGTCAGCCGGCCCTGGCACATCGCATTTGTGGAGGTGCCATCCGGTTTTCTGTTCGGGGGGTATGATCTGGCTGCCTTCACGCTGATGCTGGAACTACTCGACGGCGAGGACAACACCGAGGCCGCCGCGGGATACATGACGCTTTCGAGCGCCTTTAGCATCTTGGGTCCATTGATAGGTGGTTGGCTCATCACAAACCTCGGCTACTCCGGCGATTTCCTCGTGTCGGGCACCATCCGGCTGATGGCAGCCCTTCTCTATCTGGTGACGTTTAGGCCATTCCGTGGCCGCGTTACCGCCAAATCTTGATGGAGTTCTGGAGGGATAATGCTATCGATTACGACTGACTATGTACACGATACCGGCAACCCCGAGCCCTATCTCCGGGGTATTGCTGCCGCAGGTTTCTCACACCTTCACTGGTGCCACCACTGGAACACCGATTTCCTCTACTCGGAATACGAGATAGAGCAGATCGCGGCCTGGTTGGACGAGCTGGGTCTGGCTATGCTCGACATCCATGCCAGCCACGGACGGGAGAAGGCGTGGGGATCGCCGCGTGAGTATGAGCGGCTGGCGGGGGTGGAGCTGGTCGAGAATCGGATTGCGATGGCATCGCGTCTCGGGAGCGACGTCATCATCCTGCATCTGCCGCCCCTGACTGCACCTGACGCCGGTGGTTCGGGCGATGGGTTGGCTCTCGTGCGGAGTTCTCTGGATGCGATGATGCCATTCGCTCGGGATCGCGGGGTTCGGATTGCGCTGGAGAATATGGCGGTCGACAACTTCGACGTCATCGAGCAGCTCTTCTCGGAGTACGGCCCCGACTTCCTGGGACTCTGCTACGACGCGGGCCACGGAAACGTCGAGGGGCACGGTCTCGATCGTCTCGAGCAAGTCAAGGACCGGCTGATCTCGGTCCACCTTCACGACAACGATGGCACCGGCGATCAGCACAACCTGCTCTTCGCCGGAACGGTCGACTGGCCGCGGCTGGCCCGCATCCTGGCTGGGTCTTCCTACGAGAAGTGCGTGAGTATGGAGCTCTCCATCGGCAGGAGCGGTTTCACGGATGAGGCCGCTTTCCTCCAGCGGGCCTTCGAGACCGGGACGCGCTTCGCGGAGATGATCGCGGCTGCCGAGGATGTGACCGCTGCGTCGGTTGAGTAGCTTACGCATACACGTGAAAGCGCCCAAAGCCCAAAGCCCGAGCAGCCTCGGGAAAGCCCGAGCAGCCTCGGGCCGACGGCTTTGGGCGCTGCTGGCTATGCTGCGGGGCGGGCCCCCGCAGTGCCGCGCAAGCCCGCAGGGCTTACCTCACGTAGCGCTTGATCTTCGCCAGCAGCTGCTCAGGTTCGACGGGCTTCGAGATGAACTCGCGAATCGACAGTAGCTGATTGGTGGGGAAGCTCGCCGCGTATTGCGACGTCGCGATGGAGGAGACCATCACGATGGGTACTTCGCTGAGTGCCGGATCGTCGGCTATCTGCTGCGTAGTGTAGTAGCCATCGAGGGGGTTGGCCATCATCACGTCCATCAGGACGAGGTCAGGCGTATCGGCACGCATCTTCTCCAGCGCCGCTTCCCCGCTAGAAGCCTCGTCAACGACGTACCCCGCGCTTTCCAAGACGAGGCGTGTAGCGAGGACGAGGTCGGGATCGTCATCGGCAATAAGAATCTTCTTAGGCTCCATAGGTGTTCCTCCGGTCTGTCATGATCTCGTGCTTGCTTCGCATTCCACCGCCATTATCGCACAGACATCGACGGAATGCCAGTTCGCGCCGGCTGGGATTTCTGAACGCTTACCGGCAGAACCACGGAGAACGTGGTCCCCTGATTCAATGTGCTGCTCACCCCAATTGTGCCACCATAGCGGCTCACAATATCCTTGGCAATCACCAGGCCCAGGCCCGTGCCCTGTTTCACCTGAGCCTTCGCGTTGGGTGCCCGATAGAATTCCTCGAAGAGATGGGGCAAAGCATCCTCGGGAATGCCGATTCCTGTGTCGGTGACCGTCAGCGTAGCGGCTCCTCCGCTCCGTGACAATGATAGGGTGACCGATCCGCCGGCGGGCGTGTACTTCACCGCATTCGATACCAGGTTGGTGACTGCCCGGTCGAGTTCCTCCTGGTTGGCGACGACGATCAGAGGGTCGTCGGAGGCGATGTGCAGTTGGAGGTCGATTTGCTTCTCCTCCGCGGGCACGTGGTATCGCTCGGCAATGCCCCTGACCAATGCCTGAAGCTCCACCGGTTCCGTCGCGTTCGTCATCCGCAGGCCAGTCTTCCCAGCAGCGAGATCCAGCAGGTCGTCGATCAGGGTCTGGAGAAACTCGGTGCGACGGACGGCACGGTCGACCATGTCAGCCTGCAGGTCCGTGAGCTTACCGGCATATCCGCCGGAAAGTGTGTTGAGCAAGCTGCGTACGACGCCTAGTGGCGAGCGGACTTCGTGCGTCACCAGCAGCACGAACTTCCGTTTGGCTTCCTCCAAGTGTTCGATCGCTTCATACGCCATAGCATTCTCGATTGCGATGCTGCCGTGACTCGCCACCGTGCGCAGAAACTGCGCGTCCTCTTCGGTGAACCTGTGCACCTGGTCGCAATAGATCCGGATAATGCCCAGGGGACCCGACTTGCCCACCAACGGGGCGGTCAGCGTTGAGCGGATGCCCTCCGCGGCGGCCTCCGCGGGATACTGGAGGCGCGAGTCCGCGGTGATATCGGGCACCGACACGACCTCTCCTGCAAGCACCTGGCGCACCAGGGGATTCTGTTCGACGAGGAGGCACCCTTTCTGCAGGTACTCCTCCCTGAGGCCATAGGTGCTGGCCAGGCAAAGCTGGGTGCTCGTGTCGTGCAGCAAGCGGATGGTGCATCCCTTGACCGCCATTACCTCGGTAGTGCTCTGAGTCAGGCGGTCGAGCACCTCCTGGAGCTCCAGCGTCGAGCTGACGGCCTGAGCGCTCTGGTAGAGCGCCTCCAATCTGCCGTAGGCGAGTTGAAGATCCTGTCCCAACTGGACCATCTCGCTTTCGCGCGCCCGAAGTCTCCGCGTCGTGCGCGTTGCCAGATAGGCTGAGACGAAGACGGCACTGGAAAAGAAGATCGAGGATGCCAGCGATGTAGAGTGGATTGGCATAGAGATCCGCAGGCAGCATCTTTGTGACGTGTTCGTGCGGCAATACCCCGGCGAATTCCGCCAACGCCGTGCCGGTTAGAAGGAGGCAGGCCAGCCCTGCGAACAGAAATGTGTCTTGGGCGGAGAGCAGGATAGCAGCCAGGGTGATGTGGAAGAAGAAGAAGAGGATCACGGGGCTCTCGATGCCCCCCGAGAAGTGGATGAGCGACGTCATGGCTACCCAGTCCATCGCGATCTGTACGCGCGCCAACGTGCGGGTGTGGGTGCTGATGCCGGTCAGATCGCACTGGATCTGGGTCAACCAGCGTTGGAAAACGAGGTTGTACGCCAGGATGGCCACTCCGGTGATGTAGAGCGCAACGGTGTCTATCTCCACGCCTACGAGGGCACTGGCTACCCACGTAGCAACGATGACACCGGCGCCCGCGAGCCACCTGAGGTTGCTCAGCCAGCCGAGGCTCATGCACAATTCGTATTCGACAGGCATCCGGCTGAGACGAAGCGATTGCTCCGGGGTGATGGCTTGTTTCATTCGTCACTCCTATATGAAACTGCCGACGTCCTAACGGTATCGGACTACTAGAGTAGCGCATTGGTCGCGGAAAGGCAAAGCCACGACAGAAGTGCCCGGCACCTTGGGATGCGTGGTGGGGTGCCGGGCACTTGCTGAGCTCGCCTAACCTCGATGTTGCGGCGTCGATTGACCGCCGCGACCGCTAGGGCAAGGGAAAAGGTGGATTGGACACAGATAGATTGACGTAGGGCCAACTGCGACCGTGGCAGTTGGGGTTCGCGCAGAAGGTCTCCTCCTCGTGGCAACCGGTACAGGTGTTATCGAACGTGTAGCGATGGTCGGCGATCCACGTGCTTGAGAGGTGGCTGGTCGGCTGTGGGCGCGGCCTGGAATGGGATCTCCGGCACCGGTTGGCCGGCCGGCACCGTCTGCGGGATGGTGTGACAGATGTTGCACTGCAGGCGGATGGACTGGTCTCCTGCGATCTGGGCGCTGCTGTCCTGCGCGTAGTGCTTGCCATTGTGGCAGCGGAAGCACCCCGGATCTTCAAGGTGCGCCAGGTTGTCCGGATACGTGTCCGAGAAGACCTTCTCCTCGGGGAAGTGCGAGATGGCATACATATCCTTCAGATCCTGCACGACATCCGTCAAGACATCCTGCTTCGCCTGATAGATCTCCGGGTAGTTGGCTTCATAGAAGGCGGGGATAGCCTCGATCGCCGCCGTCGCAGCAGCGGTGTCATCCCGGGTCTCCAGTGCATTGTAGGCCTCACGCCGGAGGTAGGGAAGATCTGTCGGCAGGACACCGTTCGCCATTGCCTCATCCAGCACCTCGTCGGTCGATCGGAAGATGTGAGAGGCGCGGTTGTGACAGTCGATGCAGTCCATCTCGCGGACCTCGTACTGCGAGAGCTCCTCCTCGCTGAGTGGGGCTGGTCACGTCGACGTAGGTCACCGTCTGGCCGTCGATCTCTGCTCGGACCCAGGGGATGTTCTGGCGCTGCGGATCGGTGGCGATGTACTCGACCTTGTTCTGGATGTGCCAGTGGATGCCCTGACCCTGTCCCTCTCGCTCGGTCCCGCCGCCGATCTTGACGAGCATGTAGGTGTTGCTGCGTGAGTTGGCCTCGTCGTTGGCGAAGTGTGGGATCTCCACTGCGCGGTCGGTGTAGAAAACCTCGGGCCAGTGGCAAGCCTCGCAGACCTCGCGGGCGGGTCGAAGGGTCTCCACGGGCGACGGAATGGGCCGCTCATACGTATTCGTGGTGTAGAGATAGAGCTCACGAAGCCCGTTCAGCTTGGCCTTGAGCTCCTGGTCCAGACCCGGACCCACGTGACATTCTGCACAGGACACGTTTGCGTGGAGCGATGTGTGATATGTGACGTACTCGGCCCGCGTCGCGTGACATAGCTCTCCGCAGAACTCCGTCGAAGCGGTGAACTCCAGCAGATAGTGCAGGCTCACAAAGCCGACGAGCGCCGAGCCGACGATCAGGACCACCATAGCGGTCACGCCACCGCGGTGCTGTCGCAGCCACCCCCTCGCCGCTCGTCACCGTCACTCCGCGGCTGCGCAGCACCAGGATGACAAGGAGCAGGGCCACGACGACGCCGGCAGCTACTCCTCCGATGATGCCCATCGCTACGTTGAGGTCATGTCTGTGTTGCCCGAGAGCTTCCTCCAGACCGCCGACATACGCCCGTGCATCACTGCTGTACTGGCTTCCCTGGACTATATTCGCCGGCTCCGAGGTCGTGCCGGTGGGCGCACTGCGCACCAGGTCTGTGGCGCGGACCTCCGAGTATCCCAGGCCTACGAAGTCCAGTCTGCCCTGATCGCGCGTGTGGCAATCAGCACACTTGAGCGCCTCGGCTGCCGGTGCCACCTGGTGGTTCACCGGGAAGAGCAACTGATCGGTGTGTTGGCTCCCAGGAGCCGGAGTAGTCGGTCCCTGCGGCTTCAGCTCCCTGGCTAATGGCCTGGTCGAGGTCCCCGGTGACCGCAAGGATGTCGCTCTGGATGGGCAGATAGTCCCCGGACGCCGCGTCGACTGGCTCCATTGCCGTAATGGCTTTCCAGGGCGTGAGCTTGGCGCTGGGATCATCGATACTCCCGACCGGGCCCGGCGGGTAACCGGTCGTTTGGCCGTTCGACCAACGGTACAAAGGCGTGATCTCCGTGTCCAGCGTGATCACGGATTGGTAGAGCCCGTTATCCTGAAGCGCAGTCTGTGTGCAGTCTGTGGCGACGAGTGTAGGAATTTCCGGGTCTCTCGCGATAGCAGGAACGTGGCAGGTCTGACAGGCCACTCGGTCCAGGTGCATATCGATGGCGGTGAACCCCGTGGGGTGCTTGCCATCGTGACAGTCGGTGCAGCTTGGCGCCGGCCCCTGGTCGTCCCCGCCCTGCAGATCAGAGGTGCCCACGAAATGATGGTCCTCGACCTTGTGACAGTCTATACACTGCAGCCCGTTGGCCAGGTGTACGTCGGTGGTAGGCGATGCCAACGAACCACTATGCTCGTTACTCAGCCCCCCGCCAGGGCCGGCGTGGCAGCGTTGGCACATCTCGTTCGTTGGGTTCTGGACGTTTCGCACCACCTCCAGGATATCCGCCTCGGGCGCCGCGACGAGGCGCGGCGTGCCATCGACATCTGCGACCGTCCGTGTGTAGCCGGGCCCGTGGCAGATCAGACAGTCTACGTTGGTCTCGTCCGCCTCGGTGAGGGCGTCCGGCGGATTCGGCTTAGCGCCGAACCCCACGTGGCACTGGGCGCAGCCATCGGGCGCCGGGGACTGGCCCGGATTCTGGGGTTGCAGCAGACTGAGCCATTTGATGCTGCCGGCCGACTCCGGAAGGCCACAGTATTCAGATCCCATCCTGCTGAGGAGGTCGTCGTTGGCCGCCGTCGGTCGGGCGACGCCGTCCCACGCATAGTGTACAGATTCCGCCACCTGTCGTCCCGCGTCGGGATGGCAGGTCAAGCAGGTCTCGGGCCCCGTGTAGCGTGTCAGATTCTGGTGCGGCGGAGGACCACCCGGCTCTGCCAGCGTACTCAGGAAGGCCGCGCGCTTGGGCTCGTAGCCCAGAGCCTGAAAGTCGAGCCTTCCCCCGCTCGTATGGCAGTCGACGCACGTCAGCGCTTCTTCGCTGGGTGCGACCATGTGGTTCTGGGACCAGTACATCTCGGTGTCTACCCAGCCGATCTCGCCACTGAACTCAGCGCCGGCGGTAGCCATACCGGAGGCGACCGCTCGCTGCCAGTCCCAGGCAGCCCAGTAGGCGTCAGTGTCGCCGGCATCATTGGGGTAGAGATTGGGCACGACGAGGGTGTTCTCGCCCGCATCGTAAGGTTGTACGCCTGTAAAGCGTTTGAAGGGCGAGATCTTGCCATCCCCGGGACCGCCCTGTACGGCAGCTAGGGTCACCGTCTGAGTAGGTTCGATCGTATCCGCCAGGGTGAGATAGGCGATATCGCCATTCCACCATCTATAGGTGGGAACCACACTCATCTCAGTCGTGAGTGTGCCCCTCTGGGTATCATAGACCACGTTGCCCGCAGCATCCGTGTAGACGACCGGCTGGCCGTCTGCATCCTTCAACCCAGCTTTCGACCAATCCCAGGACATCGTCGTCGCCTGTTCGCGGGCAAAGGTAGGGATGTGGCAGGTCTGGCACGCCACGGCATCTGTGTGCTGGGCCAGCGCCGCGCCCATTTCGCTGTCCTGATGAGGGGCATTGTCGCCCGAGTGGCAGCCTTCACACTCGACGGGAGTTTGGCCACTGACCAAGCTGCCCGCTATCTCATGGTCCTGTCCGCCGTGGCACGTCGCACAGGTAAAGTCGAGGCCATCCGTGCCCATGTGCACGTCCAGCTCACGGCTTGGCGCGACCAGGGTGCTGTCCAGGTCGCCATGTTTTACACCATCCCCGCCGCCCCCATAGAAGTGGCACGAACCACAGTTATCACGCCCCGGTGGCCCCACGCTCTGGGCAGCGGCTGCCAGGTCTACGGGCTCCCAGATCGTGCCGGATCCCGGAGGGAACTCCTGAGCCTCTCCGAGGACCGGATAGCCGGCCCCCGCTGGGAACTTCTCGTACGTGTCTGTGCTTGCGTGGCAGACGAGGCAGTCGACGTCGGTCTCAGTTGCCGTCTCGAAGAATGAGCTGTCCGTGTAGCCATAGCCTGCGTGGCATGACGTACACCGTGGCTCGTTTGATGGGAGACCGATCCAGGTGTTGTCGATGATGTGGCGCTCGCCTAGTTGTTGACCGGTGACGGTGTCCGTCACTGTCATAGTCCAGTGGGATGTGCCCATAACTTCCCCACCGGAGAGGTAATGGCAGGTGAGGCAGGCTGCGGTGACCTCCTGAGGCGTCTCGAACGGGCCGGCCAGTGCCGAGAAGCCACCATGGTCCTGGCCCGGCTCCTGGGCAACCGCCGGGTTGCCCAGGGATAGCCAGATGGCCACGCAGAGAAGGACCAGTCCTACGGCGATGTATCGCCAACGCGTCCGTGGTAGTGGTGTCATATGCACTCCTGCCGATGGGTCTATGAGTTACGGTCGCGTCATTACGGTCGTGTCGATGCTGACCTGGTTGCCAAGGTCGACGACCGTATCGTACAGAACTTGGAGGACGTACCGACCATTGTGGGCGAACGCCCCCGGCTCCTTCTGGACGTAGTGGTAGTTGTAGGCGGCCTTCAGCAGACGAGGCGTCCAACCGGCGTAGGCATTGCTGCTGGAGCCTTCATCATCATCGAGCGCCGCCGTTGCCGTTCAGATCGTTGAAGAAATATGGGTACGCGTCGCTGTAGACGATGGGCGCCTCGAGCACGGTTGCGGCATAGTCCAACATTCCGGCGTAGACGAGATCTTCCATCGTGGAGACTTCCTGCGCAAGTCCCTCTTGCGTGTTGCCGTCACCGTCGTAATCCACACTCGACATCCGGATGGTACTGACATCCTCGGTCTTGTGACACGTCCGGCAGAGGCCTGTGTCCGCAGCCAGGCCGTGGGGATCGTGGCAGTCCACGCAGGTCTGTGCGCCCTGGACGTGTTCCAGTTGGCCAGCATACTCCTGGTCCGGGTATTGGTACATGCCACGGGCGTTGCCGCCGAGCAGCGTTGCACCCGCCGCGAGGTAGTGGACGTTGATGAAGCCCTGATCCGGCATCACCTCGTCGTCGGCGAAGCCCGTCACGGCACGTTCGACCGAAGCGGCGGATTCCCGTCCTTGGTGGCAAGTCATGCACAGGTTGCCGCTTGAGCTCCCACTGTCGAGTGACACGCCGCTGGGGAACCGGACAGTAGAAACTGTGCGGGGCACCAGACCCTCAGGGGTCACCTCGTGGCATGTCGTGCAGGCGAACCCGCTGCTGATCTCTGCGGACACATTGACGCCCTCCTTCAGATAGGTCGGGAGCCCGGTCGCGCTGTGGCACTTGGCGCATCTGGCCTGGACTTCACCGTCGGCATCCCAGTGGCGGAAGGGCTCTGCAGAGCTATCGAAGTGTCCGGCGTCGACGCGGTGCGCGGAGGTCAGATCCACAGGACTGGAAAGCGCTACGTTAAGATCGCGGATGCTGTCGTACAGCAACTCGATCACGTATTTGCCGCCGTGCGCAAAAGCGCCGGGATCCTTCACCGATGTGTGCAGATTGTAGGCAGCCTTTGCCAGCCGCCCTGTCCATGCGGTGAAACCGTTGTCTCGACTGGCCTCGTCGGCGTCAACGACGCCGTTGCCGTTCAGATCGATCAGGAAGTAGGGGTAGGTATCGGCGCTATAGGCGATGGGCGTCCCGGTGATCTCCTGGCTGTAGGTCCGCATCGCCTCGTAGAGCATGCTTCGCAGCCCTTCAATCTCATAGTAGATCCCCTCTTGGAGATTGCCGTCACCGTCATAGTCGACCTTGGAACCCATCCATCGCACGTCCTTGAGGTCCTCGACGGCGGTCACGCCCTCGTGGCAGTCCGCGCAACGCTCGACCTGTACCTCCAGCGTGTGCGGATCGTGGCAGTCGATGCACGTGTCCATACCCTCGACGTGGGCGAATTTGACGTCGTAGGGTTGGCCATCATACTCGTAGCCTCCCATCGCCCAGGTACCGTAGCGGGTCGCAGCCGCAGCAAAATAGTGAATGTTGGTGAAGCCGAGGTCATCGCTGACGGTATCCATATCCGTCAATCCGGCGCTCTCGATGGATGCATCGACGGTCGCCTTCGAAGCCCGGCCCTGATGGCACTGCATACAGCGAGCCTCATCGCCCAGCCCGGTCAGCTGCTGCCCCGACGGGAAGGTCACGCTCGTCAGGGTCAGTGTGGCGGTGTTGTGACAGGCGACACAGTTGATGACCGAGCCGATCGCGGCGGGCTGATCCACAACGCCTGCCGTGCTGCCGTCAGCGCCCAGGAAGTCCTGATAGCCGTAGGAGCTGTGGCACCTGGCACACCCCTCGGGTACTACGGCGGGATCATCCTCGTTCCAATGAACGAAAGGTTCGGCACTCGCATCTGCGTGACCCGAAGTGATCCAATCTGCCTCGTATGGGACGTCTACTGACGGCTGAGAGGTCGGAACCTCGGGACACGCCGGAAGCTCGGGACACGGCTGCGTCGTCGGAGGAACTGCAGACGGCGTTGGAGCGGCCGGCGGCGGTGTGGCAGATGAGCCACAGGCCGCGAGCAACAAGCCTACGAGAAGACCTCCAATAGAGAGGAGGCAGGAACGTCTGATGTGCATAACGGACCTCCAGGGCATTAGGGTGAGGACAGGCGAGATAAGAGCAGATTCCGCAAGGCATCAGCGAAGGCTAGAGGCAGTCTGGGTACGTCTCTTGGATGGCACCTCCTCGGCACAATGATTCAGACTTGAGTATATCATAGTGACTAATTTCAGTCAAATACGAAGATTGAGAATATTCAGTACTGACTACGCGCCGTTCTCCCGACGCATGGTATAATGCCCGAAGTGGCGGTCGGATCGCGTGACCCTCTTAGGCTGCCAGGAGGAACTACGGTGAAACTGACAAGGAACGATCTTCTGGCGCTTGGTTTCCTGGTGGAGCGTCCCATGCACGGTTATGAGATTGGCCAGGCACTCAAGGGCGAGGGGGTCGAGTTGTGGTTTGAGATCAGCACTGCCGCGATCTACTACTCCCTTAACAAACTTCACCGTCTAGGGCTGATTGCAGAAGCGCACGCCCGAGGGACCGGCGGAGAGAAGACGGTGTACCATGTGACCAAGCTCGGGCGTGAGCAGTTCCTGGAGGATATGCGCGATCTCCTGGCGTCTGTCGAGCCGATCCGGACCGAATATGACCTTGGCATCTCGCTGCTGAATCGGTTACCACGCGATCAGGCTGAGCCGCTCCTGCGACGGAGGATCGACTTCCTACGCGAGTGGGTTTCCGATCTGGAAGGCCACTGTGCGAGCGCCAAAGCTCACTCCCTTCAGCAAGCTATTCTGGAGCATTCGATCGCTTCAGCCCGGCTGGACATGGACTGGCTGACCGACATTGCGGACCAACTCAATGCTGCGGAGGACTGCGCACCTTTCACGGGCGACCTGATGACCCTGCAGGGGGACTTGCAGGAGTTCCATCTGCCTGATCTGATCAAGTTGGTTGCGTCGGGCAAGCACAGTGGGACCCTTGTCGTGACGAACGGCTCGCTCAGCCGGACGATGACCTTCGATCAAGGTAGACTGCACTGTGTGGGGTCGCAGGCCTCCGACAGACCTGTGATGGATAGGGACCGCGTGCTTGACGACGTTCTTCAGCTCTTTCGCTGGCAGCGGGGCGGGTACGTCTTCGATCAGCGCGGCTGTCCGCGCGAGGGATGCGTGGTGTTGGATCGCGACGCCGACACCCTCATTCTTGAAGGGGCACGCCAACTGGACTCATGGCAGATCATCCAGGGGATTGTCCCCGCGTCCGATGCTCTTTTCGAACCTCGGGACGTGGGATGCTCGCGACGAGGAGTTGCAGCTCCTGGATGTAGAGCAGCGGATTCTTTCGATCATCGATGGGACAAAGGACATCACCACAGTCGCTCGTCTTGCCGGGTTAACGGAGTTCGAGATCAGCCGGATCCTCTACGGGCTCTATCTCGTCGACCTTGTCCAGCCTGCGGATCCTGACAAAAGTCAGTTACGGCGGGTCCTGCGCGAGTTTGCCGAGCTGATGTGCCGGAACGCCATCCCGCTGCGGGCCTCGCCCGAGGAGGCGAACGCTTGCGAGGATGAGGTGAACCGGCGCTGCCGAGATCTGCCCGTCAGTATTCGCGATAGCCGCATCGACGACCGGACCGAAAGCCATCTTACGGCTAACGAGCTGGCGGCGATCTACCGGCGTTTCTTGCAGACGCAGCATAGCGTCCTTCGCGAGCTCGTGGGGAAAGAGGCCGCCGAAGAGCTTCGCGATCAGGTGCTCGGGAAGATTAGCCCGACCCTTCGTGAGACACTGGAGCACTATGCGCTCCTCTCATCATAAGATACCTTATGAGATACCTTTGTTAGGCTAGGGAGAATGCGATGCGGAACCGGACCACCTTTATCGTTGCGGGGCTGTTGGTCGTCGCTGCCGTCGGCTACCTGATTGTCTCAAGTACGGGGACGACGGCTCAGTATTTCCTCACAGTTGATGAGCTCCGTGCGATGGGCGACGATGCGCTCGGGCGTAATATCACGATTTCCGGCGCCGTACTTGGTGATACCATTGTGTATGATCCGATGGGACCACAGGTCACATTTACGATTGTCCAAGTTCCCGGCGACCCGAAGGTAGTAGAAGCGCAAGGGGGGCTGGCACAGGTGCTCCATAAGGCCACGTTGGATGCGAGTCTGGGGACGATCGAGATCGTCTACGATAGCGTGAAGCCGGACCTGCTGCAGAATGAGGCTCAGGCGATCGTGCGCGGACAATTGGGGGACGACGGACGCTTTCGGGCGGATGAGGTGCTGCTCAAGTGCCCAACCCGCTACGAAGAGGCGATTCCGGGGCAGACGGGAGACTAGATGCTCGCTGAGATCGGACAGAACCTACTGATACTCTCTGTTATCGTCGCCGTGTACGCGGCGTTCGCTGCGCTCTGGGGAATCTACCGGCGCGATTCGCGGTGGATGGAGAGCGCGCGCCATGGGACGCTGGCCCTGGCCTGGCTGCTCGGGGGGGCGCTGTTGTTGCTGCTGGCCGCCTTTCTGACCAATGACTTCTCCGTGCGCTATGTTGCTGAGCACTCCTCGACCGTCATCCCCGCCTACCTCAAGGTTTCGGCGGTGTGGGCGGGGCAAGAAGGTTCGCTTCTGTTGTGGTGTGCGCTTCAGGCGCTCTTTGCTGCGTTGGCCACCGCCCGCCCCGCGGACCAGGCCCGGCCGTTGGTGCCGTGGGCGACCGTTTTCCTCAACGTCATCACGATCTTCTTCGTCGGTGTGACGCTCTTGCTCTCGAATCCCTTTGTCTCGCTGTCGCCTGTCCCTGTAGATGGGCAGGGCCTCAACCCGTTGCTGCGCCACCCCGGTATGATCTTCCATCCCCCGGCACTTTACGTCGGTTACGTTGGACTGGCGGTGCCCTTCGCCTTTGCGTTGGCGGCGCTTGTCACGCGGAGGATTGAGGGGTGGACGCGCGGCCTGCGGAGCTGGATCCTGCTAGCCTGGCTGGGGCTTGGGCTGGGTCTACTGCTCGGGATGCGCTGGGCGTATGACGTGCTGGGGTGGGGCGGCTACTGGGGGTGGGACCCCGTGGAAAACGCCGGACTGTTGCCGTGGTTGACGACGACAGCGCTGCTGCACGGGGCCGTGATGCAGGACGAGAGACGCGGCTTTCGGGTCTGGAACTTCGCACTGGCCATCGCCTCGTTTACGCTGGTGCTCTTCGGGACTTTCGCCACGCGCAGCGGCATGATCCAGTCGGTACACGCATATGCTGCATCTAACCTGGGCAGCTACTTCCTGTCTGCCATCGGGGTGACTCTGGTGGGATCGCTGGGCTTACTCTACAGTCGCCGGAAGCTCCTGCGTGGACAGCAGACTTTCGACCGGCTGCTGTCACGCGATGGCCTCTTCTTCCTGACGCTGGTGCTGTTCTCGATGCTGACCCTCTCGGTCCTGGTGGGGAGTTTGCTGCCGACTCTGACCGAAGCCCTGGCCTCCCAGCGGTTCGAGGCCGGCCCTGCATGGTTTGACCGTGTCACGGGGCCGCAGTTTGGGGCGTTGGTGCTGTTGTTGGGGCTGTGTCCACTGCTCGGGCGAGCTGCGACGACCCTGGTCCGCCTACGTTCTCGCGCCTGGCTCGTTGGGCTGGGGGCCGTGGGCATACCCGCGGGTGCAGCGCTTGCCGGGTTCACACTTCCGGCTTCCCTGGTAGGATTCGCCTTCGTTGGCCTCGCGGGCGTGACGACGCTGGCAGAGCTGGTCCAGGGGGCAGCAGACCGCAGCAAGCGTACCGGCGAAGCGCCCCTCAATGCACTGGGGCGGCTCTTTCGCCTGCAGCGCCGGAAATACGGTGGGTATCTCGTCCACGTGGGCGTCATCCTTATGGCGGTAGGCGTCATCGGGAGCCGTATGTACCCGCTCGAGGCAGAGCGGACATTGTCGTTGGCTCAGCCTGCCGAGGTTGGTGACTACACGCTCGTCTACGACAATCTACAGCAGGAGTTCGTCGGTGACTACAGCAGCGTTTGGGCATCCGTTTCTGTCTATCGAGACGGCAGCTATGTCGCCGGTCTCGCGCCGAGACTCAACGACTACGTCAACTCCGATCAGTCGGTCACCGTCCCCGCATTGGCGCCCGGCGTCAAAGAGGATCTTTACCTCATCCTTTCGGGATGGTCCGATAGCGGCAACGATGCGACGTTCAAGATCGTCGTCAATCCACTGGTGAATTTCCTCTGGTTGGGCGGTCTGATTTTCATGGCAGGTGGCGCGTTGGCATTCTGGCCGCGACTGCGGAGTCGGACGATGAACGGACTCGTGTTGGCAGCGGGCGTGGTGTTGCTCACGGGTGCGGGGTGGGCCATGTGGGGCGTCCCCCATGGCGTGGATCCCAACCAAGGTGGGGGCCGGCCGCTGGTTGGGCAGCCGGTGCCGGATTTCCGGCTCACTATGCTTGATGGTACAACCGTCTCGCTCGAGCAGCTTCGCGGGCAGGTGACGGTGATCAACTTCTGGGCGTCCTGGTGCCCATCGTGCCAGGAGGAGATGCCCGACCTGGAGCAGGTCTGGGAGACGCTTCGGCGATCAGGGCGTCGCATACGTGGGGATCGCGTATCAAGATGACCTGGCGGCCGTGGAGCAAGCGCTGGCGCAGTATGGTACGACGTACCCCATCGGGATGGACACAGGGGACCAGATCGCCGAGGCCTATGGCATCACAGGTATACCGGAGACCTTTGTCGTGGACTCCGAAGGATACCTGGCGTATCTGCACATCGGTCCGGTGACGGCCGAGACGCTGTCTGCGGAGCTGGCCGACTTGCTCGGCTCCCAAAGCGAATAGGGTAGGTGGACAATATGAGTTTGGGTACTGTTCTGGTGAGTCTGGCCATTCTCTCCGTGGTCGCGGCCTACATCGCGCGGCCTTTTCGGCGCGTTGCGATCAATGTCGAAGCGACTATCGAGGCGTGGGTCAGCCAGGCCCGTGCGGTGCGTTCGTCCGCCTCGGACGCAGGCTTCGAGGTAGCGGCGACCCCTCTCGTCGATCTGACCACGCCTGAGCCGGGCGATGCCGGATTGCCGGATGTTGACGAACCTACGCAGTTCTGCCCTCATTGTGGCCGACGTGTGGAGCCGGATCATATGTTCTGTCCAAGATGCGGCAAACCTCTCGTCAAAGGGGGCGCGGCATGATTCGGATGAGTTCGGAGACGTTGGGCGACCGCAAGCCTCGGTGGAACAGGTGGGTATGGCTCACCTGCCTGTTGTTCGTGATGAGCCTCGTCTGGGTCGGTGGTGTCGCGGCGCAGGCACCGGATGGGGGGACGCTCCTCGGCGAGGTCGTCAACGGCACCCCTGATGGGACGCTGCCCGTCGGGGCGGCGGTGACCCTGCAGTTTTTCAGCGGTGACACGTGGACCTCAGTTTACACGACCACACTGGCAGCTGACGGCACCTTTCGTTTCGAAGGGCTGGGGGCCGAGGTGGGTAAGGACTACCTGGCCCGCGTGGTCCACGAGGATGTCGCCTACTATTCTGAGCCCGGCACCTTCGAAGGCGCGTCGGATGCACCGACCCTCATCAATATCTACGAGCCCGGCGGCGACGTATCTGCGGTCCAGGTGGACCAAGCACATCTGTTTTTTGTGCCACAAGGAGATCGGATCGAGGTCGCAGAATACTATCTCATCGGCAACACCGGCGAACGGACCTATATGGGCACGCCGGTTGGGAGCACCGGCGTGCTGACCACGGTCGCGTTCACCGCGCCTGCCGGCGCCGGGTCGATGAGTTTCAATGGTCCCGGCCTGGGTGCGCGGTATGTTGGCGACGTGACCCATTTTTCCGACACGCTGCCGATTCCACCGGGTACGGCAACGGTTGAGGCGGACTTTAGCTATGATCTGCCCTATCAGGATGGGCTCGTCCTCACGCGGTCGCTAGGTGTCCCGATACAGTCAGTGGTCATCATTGTGAGCGGGAGTGATGTGGGGGTCGAGGGCGACGGCATCGTATTCAACGGGCTGATGGACACACAGATGGGGACGGCTGCCTCCTATACCGCCGGGCCGCTGGCTGCCGGCGTCCCCTTGACGCTGCGGATGGTACCCCAGGAGGCGACGGTCGCACAGACGGTCAGCGATGGATCCTTGGCCACGTCGACGCCCCGCGAACGCAACGCAGGGCTGGAGGCCGGTCTTGGGGCCCTCGCCCTCGCCGTGGGTGGAATCGCGGCCTACAGGGTTTGGAGCGCAGCGTCGCCGCTGCCACCCGTGCCTGAGTCCGCCGAGGCAATGGTGGCTGAGGTGGTCGCATTGGACGACCGCTACGACCGTGGCGACCTCGATGCCGAGGCTTACCGACGGGAGCGTGCCGTCATCACTCGCAGGCTGTCACGCGAGGTCCGTAAGGCGGCGGGGCAGTAGCGGCGCTGCTCGTGCGTGGCGGTATCCAGTTCGGTTGATCCAACATGCTTGAAATCACCGATCTAGGCAAGTCCTTCGGCCCGCGTACCGCGCTGTCGAGCGTCAACCTGTACGTGGGGGATGGTGAGTTCGTGGTCCTTGCGGGTCCCAATGGTGCGGGCAAGACCACGCTGTTGCGGATCCTGGCCACGCTGTCCGGGCTCACCAAGGGCGCAGTCCGCGTCGCGGGCCTTGATCCCGCGAAGGCGGGCGCAGACGTGCGGCGTCAGATCGGTTACCTTTCTCATCGCACCCTTCTCTATGACGATCTCACGGCGGAGCAGAACCTCCGCTTCTATGCTAGAGTCTATGGTCTGGCAGATGCGGAGTCCCGCATCGACGAGCTCTTGGTGCGTGTCGATCTGGCAGACCGGCGCAACGACCTCGTCCGCACCTTCTCGCGCGGGATGCAGCAGCGTCTCGCCGTGGCCCGCAGCGTCCTCCATCGGCCTCGGCTGCTCCTGCTTGACGAACCCTATACGGGGCTTGACCCGGTGGCTGCGGATGCGCTGACGGCGCTCCTGGCGGACCTGGCCGAGGAGGGCAGGACGCTTCTGCTTACGTCACACGACCTTGGGAATATGGCCGTGGGCGGGCGCCGCACCGTGATCCTCAATCGTGGACGCGTCGTATATGATGATGCCGTGACGGATCCTGCTGGGTTCCCGGCGCTGTACCGGGAGTTGGTGCAGCGACCGCGGGCCGACGTCACGCGCCTCCCCCTCCCGGCGCCAGCAGACCGGCGTCCCCCTTCCTCCGACTTCGCTCAGGACAGGCCCTCCGAAGGGGAATGCCGGCTACCTGCGGCAGGTGGCAGCCGTCATCGCGAAGGACCTCGCCGCCGAGCTGCACACCCGCGAGATCCTCAGCGCGATGTTCGTCTTTGCCTTCTTGGCGATGCTGATCTTTAGCTTTGCCCTCGATCTGCGGGGGCCGGTCGCGCGTGCGGCTGCGCCTGGAGTTTTGTGGACGACGATCGCGTTTGCCGGGACGCTCGGCCTGAGCCGGTCGATGGCCCGCGAACACGAGACGGGTGGGATGGACGGTCTGCTGCTGACACCTGCCGATCGAACCGTCATCCTGCTGGGCAAGGCTCTGGGTAACCTCGCCATGATGCTGGCACTGGAGGTTGTGCTGGTGCCGCTGGCCACGATTCTCTTCAACGTGAACCTGTTCAGCACCGGTGTTCTCGCTATACTGCTCCTGGGCACCGTCGGCTATGCAATCGTGGGCACGCTGTTGGCCGGCATCGCGGTGAACACCCGCGCGCGTGAGGTGATGTTGCCCGTCTTGCTGCTGCCCTTGGTCGTCCCGCTGCTGATCGCGGCAGTACAGGCGACCGGTGGCCTGCTGGACGGACTGCACTGGGCGGATCTGGCCGGGTGGACCCGCCTGTTGGTCGTCTACGATCTGCTGATCGCGGCGGCCTCGCTTTTGACGTTCGAGACCATTCTGGAGGCTTAGAATCGATGGCAAGCGGTACGATGGCCCTGGAGGGCAAGCGGTGGGTTGGTGGCGGCCTCGCCATCCTGAGCGTCTTTGCGTTCCTTGGGGCGATGTGGATGGTCTTCGGCTACGCGCCTCGCGAGGCGACGATGGGCGATGTGCAGCGTATCTTCTATTTTCACGTGTCTTCGGCCTGGGTGGGATTCTTCGGGTTCTTTGTGACTTTCTTGGCAAGCGTCGTCTATCTCATCCGCGGAGATCGGCGTTGGGACATCGTCGCGTTCTCCTCGGCAGAGGTGGGGCTGGCTTTCATTTCGATGACATTGCTCACAGGGATGCTGTGGGCGCGTCCGGTCTGGGGCGTCTACTGGACCTGGGAGCCGCGGTTGACGATCTCAGCCGTGCAGTGGCTGGTCTACGTCGCCTATGTGATGCTGCGTGGATCGGTGAACAGCCCTGGTCAGGAGGCGCGATTCGCCGCCGTGTACGGCATCGTTGCCTTTGTCACGGTACCGCTCTCGTGGTTCGCGATTCGGTGGTGGCGAACCATCCATCCCCAGGTCATCTCCTCGGAGGGAATGGCTATGACGCCTAAGATGGTGCAGACGCTCTTCGTCTCGTTGGGCGCCTTCACTCTTATCTATGCTACCTTGCTGCGTCAGCGGATCCGGCTTGCACTGGCGCGGGATCGTCTGACTGCGCTGCAGCTTGCGCGAGAGAGCTTTAAGGAGGACGCGATGCCGATCTATCTCATCGTCGCTTACGCGATCTTCTGTGCGGTGCCCCTCGGACTGGGCATCACCATGTATCTGCGGTTTCGGCGCCTGATGCAGACCCTTGAAGCACTAGAGGGTGGGCCGGATCGGTAAGTGCACGGCGCTGTCCCTCACTCGTGGACGTTCACGAGCGTGCCCACGTCGGCGAAGTTGAAGAGCCATTCCGCCATATCGTTGGGCTGGTTGACACAGCCGTGGCTCATCGGGTGGCCGAAATTCGCGTGCCAGGTCACACCGTGGAGCCCATAGCCCTCGTAAAAGTACATCACCCAGGGAACGTCCTTGATATAGTAGTCTTCCCCGGCCATGTCATCGTAGCGTAGCTTGATCCAGATGCGGTATTGTCCGAGTGGGGTCGGCGTCTGCGGAAGCCCCGTTGAGACGAGGTAGCTCTGGACAGGGATAATACCGCGATATGCGGTGAGACGCTGCTCCGATAGGTCGACATCGATCCAGCGGGCTTCGTCGATGGCCCACACAGGGGCAGGTGGCAAGGTCGGTGTGGGCTGCGGGGTGGAAGGCGGCGTGACCTCTGCCACGGTTTCGGCGCCAAATGCCGTGACGAACTGGCCCGAGACCCATCCGGTCCCGCCCAGATAGGCGATTTGCCACCAGCCCTGACTCCTCGCGATAACCGGGGCCTCGGCAGAAGGTTCCAGATGTCCCACCTTGTCGAAGGCAACTCTCGGCCCGAGGCGAACATTGACGCCGTTGTCGCCTGCGACCAAGTGCGGGCTCGGTTCTCCTGGGTCACTGTTCTCTGTAGGCGGCGTAGGCTCGACGATCTGGTCTGCCCCGGTTGCGTCAGCGTATGCGCCGGAGACCCACGCGACCTGGCCACGGTATTCAATCTGCCACCACCCGTTGCCCCATCCCGTCACCGCCGCTTCCTGGCCCGGCTCCAGGAAGCCGATCTTGTCGAAGCTTGTCGCCGGTCCCAGTCGTACGTTGACACCATCCGTGCCCGCGACGAGGCGCGGCACGGATCGGTGTCGCGACTGGCGTCGGCGCGGCTAGCGTCGGCTGGGGCGGGGCACCGATGGTTGCAGACGGCGAGGTCGCGGACGCCGTCGCCCGAGCGGAAGGTGAAGGCGAAGGGGCAATAGGTGGCCCCGCGGCGGGAAAGCTTGGCAAGGCTGTGGCGACGGCCTGCACATCGGGCGCGTCGAGTGTCCGCGAGAGTTCTGAGCCAATCCAGACGGCAAGAATCAGTACGAATCCTCCCGCAGCGATACGCAGTGCGATTTTCGCCGCAGACAAGAGTGTTCTGGTGCGTTTGTGATTGGCTGAAGACATTGCCGCCTACGAAGACTACGTCTAGGTTGTCCGTGCCTATTCTACCACATCGTGCGGAGTGCGTTTGCATCACACTCTGTCGTGTTACAATGTGGCATGGACCAGACCCGATCCCATTCTTCAATCACAGCGGTAGACACGATATTGGCGTGAGGAGGCATAGATGGCAGATCATCCTCTCGGTGTCTTGATCGCACACGGCTTTACATCGAGCCTCGACTGCGTCAGCGGTATCGCGGTCTGCGATCGAGCCGCTGGGTCTACCCAGTCCGCATGCCTGTGCTGCGAGGGCACGGCGCCCCAACCCCGGACGCGCTGCGGGGTGTTCGTTGGCAGGACTGGGTCGACGATGGGGAGACGACCCTGCACGATCTCCTGACCGAGGCTGAGCGTGTCGTCATTGTCGGTCACAGTATGGGCGCCCTCGTTGCGATCAACCTGGCTGCGGATCACGCGAATGTGGTCGACAGCATCGTGCTGGCAGCACCTGCCGTGCAGCTGGCCTCGCCTCTTGCCCCCGGGCGCCCTCTGAGCTTCCTCAAGCCGGTCCTGCAACGCGTGCTCAAGAGGTGGAACCTTCCGCCGGTATACGCGGATCCGTCCCTGGCTCAGTATGACACGAACTATGAGTGGGCGCCGATGGAGACCGTCATCCAGTTCTTGGACTTCTCACGCCAGGCCCGGCAGCGTCTCCCGGAGGTGACGGTGCCAACACGGATCCTTCAGAGCCGCGGCGACACGACCGTCGCTCCGGAAAGCGCTGAGATCGTGCTGAATGCTACTGCGACGCCTGGGGATGAGAAGCGTATCGTGTGGTTTGAAAAGACCGAGCACGAGATGTTCCGCGATTGCGAACGTGAGGCGGCGATTCGGGCGGTGACAGACTATGTACAGGAGCGCATCGCTTGCAGTGCCGCGTAGGTTGTGGAGCGTGCTGCATCGCTCCGTCGATCACGTCGTCGATCCCCGGTATGCCGGATGGGAAGCCGGCGGGCGTGCGCTGTGTCCAGTTGACGTCGGACAATCAATGTCGCCTTTTCGGATGCCCCGAACGGCCCGCCGTATGCGTCCACCTGCGCCCTGATCCCGAGATGTGTGGCTCGTCCGCGGCGGAGGCGACTGCGATCCTTGATGCGCTGGAGCGGGTCACACGACCGCGTACCTCGCCGGCGTAGTGCAGCGCTCTGGGCTCTCCTGCGGAGCTCAAAGTGCTCATCCGGTAGCGACATATCTGTCCCACGATACGCAAACGGGAGCTATGGATGAAAATCACCAACGTTGAGCATTACCTTACCTCGGATGTGCGCAGCAATGCGGTTTTTCTCAAGGTAGAGACCGATGCCGGGATCACGGGGTACGGCGAGGCGACCAATCACTTTCTGCCGCACGCCTCATATGGCATGCTCGAGGACCTCACGCCCTACCTCATTGGCGAGGACCCTGAGCGCATTGAGTACCTGTGGCAGGCCTGCTTTCGCCGCCGCTTCTATCGCGGTGGGCCCGCGACGGGGGCAGCGATCAGCGCTATCGACATGGCATTGTGGGACATCAAGGGAAAAGCCCACGACATGCCGGTCTACCAGTTGTTAGGCGGGCTCGCGCGGACCAAGGTGCGGGTCTATGGCCACGTCACGGGACGGTCGGCAGAGGAGATCGCCGAGCAGGCGCGTGAGCGGGTCGCCAGGGGTATCACGGCCATTCGCTTCCGCGGATTCCACGCCTACGACGATCAGGACCTCCACGATCACCGGCTCGCGGTCGAGCAGCAGGTCGAGTACATCGCCGCTATTCGTGAGGCCGTGGGCGACGAGGTGGACATTATCCTGGAATGTCACGGACGGTACGACCCGGTGTGGGCCGTGGAGCTGGCAAAGCGGGTGGAGCCGTACCATCCCTTCGTGATCGAAGATCCCGTGCGCCACGAGAACCCGCAGGCGTTGGCACAGGTGCGGGCAGCGACGACCCTGCCGTTGGCGACGGGCGAGCGCTACCACAACAAGTGGGAGTTCCGCGAGCTGATCGTCAACCAGTACGTGAACTACCTGCGTCCCGACGTCTGTCACTGCGGCGGGATCACCGAGATGCGCAAGATCGCGGCAATGGGCGAGACCTACTATCAGAGCCTCATTCTTCACAACAATGCAGGTCCGCTGGGGACCGCGGCAACGCTGCACGCTGCCCTGGCCATTCCCAACGTCGCCTTGATCGAGGCCCCATGGGTCAACGGAGCGGGTGAGACCGATGTGGTGGGGCCGTACCCCAAGGTCGTAGATGGCTACGCGCTGCCGCTTGAGGGACCCGGGCTGGGCATTACGTTCGACGAAGCACTGGCGGCATCGAAGACCTTTACGCCGACGCTACAGCCGAGGTTGGATGCGCTCGATGGGTCGGTAAGGGACTTCTGATCTGCCTACGTCAATGCGTCAAGGATTCTCTGAAAGAGTAGACCGCGGGCACAGAAGGTGGCTTGCTCTTCGGCAAGTTGGGCTCCAAAGGCCCGGATCAGGTCGAGGCCCATGAGCATATTGCCCAGGGGATTCACGTGCAGCGGGTCCTGCATTAGCTCCCGATAGAGATCGACGTGCTGTTGGCGCAGCGGCTCCCAACGCCGGTGGTGGTCGACGAGGATCGAGCTTGTTCCCAGTGCCGCCCGGCGAACGACCGTCATGAACGCTAGAAAACGCGTGCCGTGCGCCGGGCCAAGCCCTTCGACATCGGCAGCATAGTAGGTCTGGAAGACGGGGATCGCGTCCAGGTCTCGGATTCGTCTCTCGAGTTCCCGAAGATTGGCCTGGAAGGCCTCTTCGTCGATGCCCGAGTCAGGCTTTGCGTCATTGCCACCGATGGTGACAAAGACGACGTGGGGCTGATAGAGCGCCACATCCTCATCGAACCTCGCCAAGAGGTCGCGCGTGGTGTCGCCCCCGACACCTGCGTTGATGAAGTGGTGCCTCCGGCCATAGGTCTGGGCCAGGCCCAGTTCCAGCCAATCAAACCAGTGCAGCCCGTGGATGCGCCGCTCGGTATTCGATGAACCGAAGGCCACAAATCGTGTCCTCGGCTGCGTTATCAGACGTTCGGTAATTGTGTTGATGCTCAAGTGTCCCCCTGCACTCAATTGTACCCTGAGCCCCCGAGGTGTAAACTGGAGACGTTTGCACGTTTCCACGTCAGCACGTTTGAACGTGGAAACACCCGAATGGCCGTCCTTGGAGGATGGGAGGCCAACTAATCCGCAGGATGGAGGTCTTCGTCAATGACTGTCTCGTCACTTAACAAGGCTACAGGCTCTTACCGAAACTTCAATGTGGCCATCTACGCCCGCGCGTACGAGGTACGGGACATGGCCGATCTCGACTGGCTGGCGGCACGCTTTGACGTCATGCAGCGCTATCTCAAGGTCGACAGGGTCTATCTGGAGACGCATCGCGATACACTGATAGCCGACGAAGCCACCATCAGGGCTGCGCGACAGTTCTTCGCCGACCGGGGCGTGCGCACCTCGGGAGGCATCACTTTCACCGTCATGGAGCGCAATCGCTTTCAAACCTACTGCTATACCCGGCCCGAGTCGCGGGCCAAGGTCAAGGAGATCGCCGAGTACACGGCGAGCCTCTTCGATGATTTCCTCCTCGACGATTTCTTCTTCACCAACTGCAAGTGCCCGGCCTGCATCGAGGCCAAGGGGGACCGCACCTGGACCGACTACCGTCTGGACCTGATGGCCGGGGCCGCCCGCGACCTGGTGGTCGGCCCGGCAAAGGCCGTCAATCCCGACGTGCACGTCACGATCAAGTATCCGAACTGGTACCCGCACTTCCACGCTCTTGGTTTCAACCTGGAGCTCCAGCCCGCAATCTTCGATGGCATCTACACCGGCACGGAGACCCGCGATGCCGTGCTGAGCAACCAGCACCTTCAGCCCTATGAGAGCTACCAGATTGTCCGCTATTTTGAGGCCATCGCCCCTGGTCGCAACGGCGGCGGCTGGGTGGACCCGTTCGGCTCGAGCACGGCTGACCGCTACGCCGAACAGCTCTGGCTGACCGCCTTCAGCAAGGCGCCGGAGATCATGCTCTTCGATTTCCGCTCGCTGCAGATGCCGGTCCAGCCCTCGACAGCGTGCGGCGTGGCAGGGCGACCGGCCTACCGCGCCGCGCAGTTGGGGTATCGGCGTGGATTTCGACGAGATGGTGAAGGAGCACCGCCAGGCCGACGGCTCCCTGGCCGAGGGCGCCACGTTGGCGCTGGCCGCGGGCCACGCTTTCGAGCGGGTCGACGCCGTCGTTGGCGAGCTGGGCGAGCCGGTGGGCGTTGCCAGCTATCGGCCCTTCCACGCCGAGGGCGAGGACTTCCTGCACGACTACCTGGGGATGCTCGGGATCCCCATCGCGCTGCAGCCCACCTTCCCGGCAGAGGCAGGGACCGTCCTGCTGACCGAGGCAGCCAAGGCCGATCCCGACATCGTTGCCAAGATCTCCGAGCACTTGCTCGACGGCAAGAACGTCGTCGTGACCTCGGGGCTCTACCGCGCATTGCAGGGCGGTGAGCCAGGCAACACGATCGAGGACATCGTCGAGCTTGGAGGTGACGGAGGCCAAGGCGATCGTGCAGGAGTATCTGATGGGCTGGCGCACGAGGGTGAAGGCCGATGCGCCGATCCTGATCCCCCACATTCGCTACATGACGAATGACTCGTGGGAGGAGATCTCTGGGCTCACGGAGACCACCGGCCATCCGGTGCTCCACTCGGCGGCCTACGCATCGGGCGTGCTCTACGTCCTCACGATCCCGGACAACTTCGACGACCTGTACAAGCTGCCCGAGGCGGTGCTGGCGCGTATCCACGCGGTTGTGGTGGCGGACCTACCCGTCCACGTCGATGCCCCGGCGCAGGTGGCGTTCTTCGCCTACGACAACGACACCTTCATCGTCGAGTCGTTCCTGCCCGAGGTGACGGACGTCACGATCGTGGCGAGTGAGGGCGTGACCGAAGTGCGGGACCTGCTCACCGGCGAGGTGCTGGAAGGCGAGCCGGTGTTGGACTGGCGCGAGCAGCCCACGGGCGAGACGCGCATCACGACCCAAGTGGGGCCGCATATGTTCCGCCTCTTTCGCTGGGGGCATACTAGCGTCGTCTCGGCGGCGTCTCATAAGGAAAGGCTGCGGTCGCAGAGACGTGTCGACATGTCGATGCGACCGTGTCTTGCCGCGATATCCATCGGTTGACGAACGTGGACGTCAAGCGTATTGTAGAGATATGTCTACATTCGGAGAGCCGCTCTTCGACTATGCGGCGGTGCGACGCGACCAAGTCCGTGAGGCGCTTGGTCAGGCGTTGGCTGCCGAATCTGACGTCGCGTTCTCCTTTGTTCACGGGTCGTTTGTGACGGAGGGCCCGTTCCACGACATCGATGTCGCCGTCTACTTCGTGGGCCTGAGCGACCTCGAGATGAGCCGGCGGACCTTTGACCTGGCTTCCTCGCTGGAAGAGGTCGTCTTTGCAGACCTCCGTATCCGTCGTCATCCTCCCATCGACGTGCGGGCGCTCAATGCTGCGCCGCTGGGGTTTCGCTATCAGGTGCTTCGCACCGGGTAGCTTCTCACCAACCAGGACGACGCTCTCCGTACGGAGTGGACCGCGACAACGATCAGCCGCTATCTCGACATCAAGCCGCTCTACGAAGCCGCGCTCAAGGAGGCGATGACCTCGTGGCACTGAATGCCGATCTGGTTCAGGCGCGCTTCGACGATATCCGGGAGTCGCTGGAGCGGCTCGATGAGTTCGCTGCGTTGCCCCGTGAGACGTTCCTCGCCGACCAGGACGCGCTGGACATCGCCAGCTATCGTCTGTTGGTCGCCATCGAAGCTGCTATCCAACTCTGCTTTCACGTGAGTGCGCATGTCGTTCACCGTGCACCTGAGGCGTACGCGGAGTGCTTTGCCATCCTTGGGGATGCGGGCATCATCTCCTAGAGAGCTTGCGCGGAATCTCCAGCAGATGGCGCGCTTTCGCAATATGCTCGTCCATGTGTACTGGGCCGTTGATTACGAGCGCGTCTACGCGATCCTGCAGGAGGACCTCGACGATCTGCGCGCCTTCGTGCGGGCCATCGGAGCCCTTCTTTGAGCATTGCGTCGTACGCGTCTACACGATCCTGCATGAGAACCTCGACGATCTGCGCGCCTTCGTGCGTGCCATCGGAGTTCTTCTGTGAATCCTCCGTCTATCGACGGGCCGATTGCGTCCAAACCTGCCAACTTTCAAACGTCCAACATACTTACATAGGAGATCATCACATGCGCGTTCTGGTCATCAGCGACGATTACTGGCATCCCGGCAGCGTTGTACACGAGGGATTGGCGCCCTTGGCCGCCAAAGGCTTCGAGTTCGACTGGATTGACGACGCGGCGGAATGGTCCGCCGAGAAGATGGCGCAGTATCCGGTCGTCGTGTTGAGCAAGTCGAAATACGTGACCCAAGCCCACGAGTCGCCCTGGGCCACGCCCGAGGTGGAGCGGGCGTTCCACGGTTATGTGGTCGCGGGCGGCGGTCTGCTGGCGACCCATTCCGGCACCGTCTACCGGGATACCGAGATTCTGCGTCCGCTGCTCGGTGGCACCTTTGTGCAGCACCCGGCGCAGTGCCTTGTCACTGTCACACCTGAGGCGGGGCATCCCTTGACGGCGGGTGTCACCTCATTCACGGCCATGGACGAACACTATCATATGGCGATGGAAGAGGGCACAACAGATATCTTCCTCACCACGACCTCGGAACACGGCACGCAGCCAGGTGGCTGGACGCGCACCGAGGGTGCGGGCCGTGTCTGCGTGCTCACTCCTGGGCACAACACCGACGTATGGCTGACGCCCACCTACCAGGTCTTGCTCGAAAACGTACTGCGTTGGTGTGCAGGGAAGGGCTAAGGAAGGGAGACTACGCTCGTGAAAGTCATTGCAGCCGACATCTATGACGTTGATCTACATCGCTGGAAGCCGCCGATCATCCTTCGCCTGATCACCGACGAGGGGATCTACGGGTTGGGGGAGTTCCCGCTGGCCTACGGCGTGGGCAGGCAGGCCGCCATCGAGATGATGCGGGAGATGGTGGGGCGGTACGTGATCGGTGCCGATCCGATGCTCATCGAGGCGATGTGGCATAAGCTCTATCGCCGGACCTTCTGGGGACAGGGCGGCGGCCCCGTGGTCTATGGCGGGATGAGTACGATCGACGAGGCGCTTTGGGACATCAAGGGGAAGGCGCTCGGTCGCCCGGTCTACGATCTGCTGGGCGGCAAGGTCCGTGACAGCATCCACGTCTACGCCAATGGCTGGTACAGCGGCGAATGGGCGCCGGGCAATAACCGCGTGCCGGTAACGCCGGAGGACTTCGGCGAGATCGCAGCCGAGGTCGTCGGCGCTGGGCTACGACGGCCTCAAGTTCAACCCATTCTTCGCGCCCCGCGGGGCCGGGCGCGCGGACCACGAGCGGGTCCTGGAGCCCTGGCGCGCCGACCTGGCCTATGCGCGGGTGAAGGCCGTCCGCGATGCCGTAGGCCCCGACGTCAACATCATGGTCGAGTGCCACGGCTGGTTTGGCCCCACGTCGGCCATCGAGATGGGGCGCCGGCTGGTCGATCTCGATCCCTACTTCTACGAGGAGCCTGTCGACGCGATGAACGTGGCTTGCATGAAGAAGGTCGCCGACAACGTGCCCTTGAAGATAGCGGCGGGCGAGCGGCTCTACACTCGCTACGGGTTCCGCGAGTACATCGAGCAGCAGGTCATCGACATCCTGCAGCCCGACATCGGGCTCGCCGGCGGGATCACCGAGGTGAAGAAGATCGCGGCCTATGCCGAGACCTACGATCTTCACATCCAGCCACACAACTGTCATGGCCCCATCGCCACCGCCGTCGCGGCCCAGATCGATGCGTGCACGACCAATTTCCTGGTCCAGGAGATGGTGCCCTTCCGCGACGCCATCGCCTACGAACTGGTGAACGAACCGCTTGACACGCAAATCAGGGACGGGCATATGCCGGTGCCCGAGGGGCCTGGTCTGGGCGTCACGCTGAACGAGGAGTTGGTGGCGCGGTGCCCGAGGATCAGAATCGGGGAATGAAGAATCAGCGATAGAGCGATAAAGCGAGCAGGCGAGAAAGCGAGGGAACGAATGAACGGAGGGTTAGTCACCGGGGCCGAGTCGGTAAAGGGACAGGTGAAGATCACGGCGATCAAGGCGGTGCAGCAGCGGCGCGGGGCCACACTCGTGCGAGTCGAGACCGACGCCGGGATTGCCGGCTATGGGCCGTGCCATGGCAGCGGGCCGTTCGTGCGGGCCGCCATTGCCGCGCTCGAGGGGCCGCGACTGCCGCATCTGGGCTTGATCGGCAAGGACCCGCTGGCGATCGAGGTCCACTTCCACAACATGTTCTACGCCTACCCGCAGCGCGGGCGCGTGATGGGCGTGGTCAGCGCGATTGACATCGCGCTCTGGGATCTGGCGGGCAAGATCCTGGGCCAACCGGTACACGTGCTGCTGGGCGGCCCGTTCCGCGACCGGATCAAGCTCTACTCGCATTGCCGCGGGGGTGACTTCCTCAGCAAGGAGGAGTGGCGTGATCGTGCACGGGATCTCAAGGACGATCCCCATGGCTTCGGGGCTTACAAGATCGACATCCATCACGTGCTGGGTGCCCACATGCAGCAGTTCATCCCGACCATCAGTCCGCGCGAGGTGCGCAACGTCGCCCGCGCCTATGAGCTTGCGCGCGAGGCGCTGGGCGACGACATCGATATCATCGTCCACTGTCACAATGAACTTGACCTACCCAGCGCGATTCAGGTCGCGGCGGCGGTCGAGCCCATCAACCCCCTCTTCCTCGAGGATCCCATCGCGCCCGAGTTCTCCGACGCCTGGGTTGCGCTGCGGCGGACCACACGCGTCCCGCTGATGACGGGGGAGAACATCGCGCTGGCCGAGGGCGCGCTGCCCTTCCTGCAGACCCAGGTCGTGGACCAACTCCAGCCGGACCTGATCAACTGCGGTGGTATCACGGGTGCCAAGCGCATCGCCGAGCTGGCGGCACTCTATCGTATTCCGATCTCGTGCCACAACGTTAGCGGCTACGTGCTGAACATGGCGTCGCAGCAGTTCTCGGCGGCGATCTTCAACTGCCCGTTGATGGAGTGCACGCGCAACGCCGACGAGGCCCCGGAAGCGACCGGGGAAAAGCTGGTCATCGAGGATGGCCATATGAAGGTCGCCTCGCGCCCCGGCCTTGGGCTGCAGCTCGATTTCGACTATCTGAAGGCAAACCGGGCCGAGGGCGAGCCCTGGTGGGATTAGGAGGGTTCTATGCAGCTCAAGGCGTGTGTCATCGGGCTGGGCCTGTTGGGCAGTGAGTACGTCGCCCTGCTCAAGGAGCGACCGGAGGTGTCCGTCGCGGGTGTCGCAGACATCCGATCGGCGAGGGCGCACGAGGTAGGAGATCCCGTGGGTGCCGCGGTCTATACCGACACCACGGAGATGCTGAGGGAACAGAAGCCGGATATTGCCGTCGTGGCCACGCCGGATCCGTTCCACGCAGCGCCTGTGCTGGCGGCCATTGAGGCCGGCGTGCCCACGATCATCCAGGAGAAGCCGATGGCGACCACGGTCGACGACGCGCGGCGGATGCTGGATGCTGCTGAGAAGGCCGGTGCCCGCATCTTCATCAACTACGCCAATCGGGGCTCCGCGATGGACCGCGCGACCTACTACGTGATCCAGCAGGGCCTCCTGGGCGACGTCGTCTACGGCGAGGCGCACCTTGATGACCACATCGTGGTGCCGACCCAGCTCTGGGGCGATCGAACCCGCGAGTGGGCCGCGGGCTCCTCCACGGCCCACTTCCTCCTCAGCCACGTGGTCGACTTCCTGCGGTGGGTGATGGCGCCTGCGGAGGTCCGCGAGGTCTACGCCATCGCCCAGCAGAAGGTGCTCGGCTACACGCCGGATCTCTACGATGCGTTCCTGACCTTCGACAACGGCGCGAAGTTCAGGATCAAGGCGGAGTGGATCAAGCACATCGACGGCCTGGTCGAGTTCTCGCTGGCCTTCTCAGGGGATGAGGGGTATCTGAGCTACATCAAGATCCCGGGCTTCGGCGAGGTCGACGGATGGCGGGCGAATCTCAGTGAGAAGATCGAGCCTGAGGTACTTCTCCGTCACCGCGAACGGCTCGCCGCGTTGGGCATCCCGGTCCGCGCGCTGGTGCACGCCCCCGAGCCACTCCCGGGCGCGGGAGCGGTTTCGGATGCCAAGGACGGGACTGGAGGCCTTCGCCGCGCCCAAGGATGGGTGGCGCGTCGTGCACGGCTTCGTCGACGCTGTGCTGGAGGCGACGCTCACGCCAGCATCGTGGGCCGACTATGGTCCGCTGCCCACGGGCATCGATGGGCTCAAGCAGACGCAGGTGGTGGAAGCGATTGTTCGATCGGCGGCCGAGGATCGGGTCGATCAGACTTTGGGTTGAAAGCATGGTAGTCAGCCTGAACCGAAGGAGGACCGGAGTGGAAGGTTTCCCGAGACGGCGGACGCTGTTTGACGGCGGTTGGCGATTCGTGAGGGGAGACGCAGAGGCTGCCTTCGAGGTGGCTTACGACGATGGCGACTGGCGCTCGCTCTCGCTTCCCCACGATTGGAGCATCGAAGGGCCCTTCAGCCAGGATGTGCCCGCAAAGAGCGGGGGATATCTGCCCGGCGGGGTGGGCTGGTATCGCAAGCACTTCGATGTGGCGCCGGAGGATATGGACCGGCGAGTGTGGATCGAGTTCGACGGCGTCTACAAAAACGCTGACGTCTGGCTCAATGGGCATCATCTCGGCTTCCATCCCTACGGTTACACGAGCTTCCGCTACGATCTGACCCTCTTCCTCGAGGAGGGTGAGAACGTCCTGGCGGTCCGGGTGGACAACTCACAGCAGCCCGATACCCGATGGTATACGGGCTCCGGCATCTACCGGCACGTGTGGCTCGTGGTCACCGATTCGCTTCACATCGACCACTGGGGAACGTACGTGACGACGCCGTCGGTGGCGGAGGATCTGGCGACGGTTGCCGTGACGACGTGGATCAAGAATAACAGTGCAGTGGAGCGGGGCTGCACGTTGGTCACCTCTATCGTGGATGCAGCCGGCGCCATCGTGGCGACCGAGGAGGTGTCGCAGCCCATCGCACCCGGTGAACGCCACGAGGCCTATCAGATGTTGGCCCTGGCCCAACCTCATCTGTGGTCGATCGAGGACCCCTATCTCTACCGAATTCGTTCCGAGATCCGCGAGGGAGACGGCCGCATCGTCGATGCTTGTGACACCCCATTCGGAGTGCGCGTCGCGCTCTTCGACGCCGAGCGAGGATTTGTCCTCAACGGTAAGCAGGTCAAGATCAACGGAGTCTGCCTGCACCACGATGCCGGTGCGGTGGGCGCCGCGGTGCCCGAGCGCGTCCTCGAGCGGCGGCTGGAGATCCTCAAGGAGATGGGCTGCAACGGGATCCGCTGCAGCCACAACCCGCCCGCACCGGAGTTGCTCGACATGGCCGACCGGATGGGCTTTGTGGTCATGGACGAGGCCTTTGACGAGTGGAAGCAGGCGCGCTACACCTACGGCTACCACGATATCTACGATGCCTGGGCCGCCAAGGATCTGCTCAGCATGCTCCATCGGGACCGCAACCATCCTAGCGTCGTCCTTTGGAGTGTCGGCAACGAGATCCCCGAGCAGAACCGGCCTGAAGGCGTCCGGCGACTGAAGGACTTGATCGACATCTGCCATCGCGAGGATCCCGACCCGCCCTGTCACCTCGGCGTGCGATCGCATTGAGGGGCCCAGGGCATTCGGTGGGCCGACCCACGAGGAGTTCCTGGCAGCGCTGGACGTCGTCGGCTACAACTACGTCGACCGGTGGGAGGAGCGCGGGGCGCGCTACTACACCATCGATCACTTCCGTTATCCCGAGCGGAGGATGATCGGCAGCGAGAACGTCTCGGTGGGAGGCGTGCGGGGCGCCTATAGCCTCGGCGGCGAGGGCGGTGGGCCATGGCACCGCCCTTACAACGTGGCGATGATCCGGGCCGAGCAGCTCTGGAAGGCTACGAGCGCGGCCGATTACGTCGCCGGCGACTTTATGTGGACGGGTATCGACTACCTGGGTGAGTCATGGTGGCCCCATAAGAACGCCAGCAGCGGCCCCATCGATCTCTGCGGTTTCAAGAAGGACGGTTTCTACTTCTACCAGAGTCAGTGGACCGAGGCGCCGATGCTCCACCTCTTCCCGCACTGGAACTGGGAGGGGCAAGAGGGGCAGGTCATCCCTGTGCTGTGCTATTCCAACTGCGACACGGTCGAGCTCTTTGTCAACGGCGTCTCCTGGGGCACCAAGAGCTACCGGTTCGCCCATACCAATATGGACCGCAGGATGAGCTGGTTCGATAACATCCGTCAGCCCCGCGTCTGGGCGACGACCGGCGACTTGCACCTGGCGTGGGACGTGCCCTACGCCCCAGGCGTTCTGAAGGCGGTCGGCATGCGCGACGGCGAGGTGGTGTGTGTCCAGGAGATCGCGACCGCAGGCGCGGCTGCAAAGGTCGAGGCGACGATCGACCGGACCCAGCTACGGGCCGACGGTCGGGACGTCGCACACGTCACCGTGCGTATCCTCGACGCAGAAGGCCGCTTCGTGCCCACGGCGGATGACCAGGTCACCTTCGAGGTCGAGGGACCGGGCACGCTCATCGGCGTGGACAACGGCGATCCGGCGAGCCACGCCTCTTTCCAGGCGCACGAGCGTCAGGCCTTCAACGGGATGTGCCTCGCGATCGTGCAGTCGACCGGCGAGGCGGGCGAGATCCGCGTGACGGCAGCGTCGGAAGGGCTTGGCGGGTGCCGAGGTCGTCGTGTCTTCGATGGAAGCTCATGGCTCGGACGCGTGAGGAGCTTCGAGACCGACTGATCGACGGCTTCTCCGCGCGGGACGAAATCTGGCGCATCTGTCTGTTCGGCCGCGAAGTCGAGGGCCGGCACGATGCGTATTCCGATATCGACATCATCGTCTATTCCAGCGATCCGGCGAGGACCAAGGCCGAGTATCGCGACGTGTTTGGCGCCATCTCGCCGATTCGGGCGACGTTTACGCTGGGTGGAACGGATCGTTGGTACGCCGAGATGGTGATGCTCCAGGACTACAGCCCCTATCAGAAGGTCGACTTCTCGATCGGTGGCAAGGAGGACTGGCCGGTCATGGTCGTGTACGACGATCCGGCAAAGAGGGGAGAAAGCTCCTCGCGTCTTGAAGCCGTGGAGATTCGGCGCGACGCTGCCTACGTCCTGACGGATATTCTCTTCTCGGTCGGCAGGTTCACGAAGTGCCTCTTCAGGCGGGACGTGGATATGTACCGGCGTTGGGAAAGCATCACCGACCTCGCGCTGGTGCTGCTCTACGAGCGTCACTTCGGCTGGCAGCCGGAGACGTTCTCGCGGCGTCTGGGTGCTTACGAGAGCAAGGTCCTGATCGACGCACTCAGCCCCGAAGAGGCGGCGTGGCTGGACCGGATTCGCCCGAGAAGCGCCCGGCTCGACCTGGCCCTCAGTTATCAGGCTGCTATCAAGCTGATTGCGGCATTGTCTGAGGAAAAGGCCCTCTATCAGAGCCTCGCCCTTGATCGCGCCTTCATTGACTACATCCTGGCCTTTCTGGATGCCGAAACCGCTCGATATCGGGCCTTGCCGGTGGCATCTGTTCTGTGACCCGAACAGGATCTGTTCGGCAGACAATGCAAAACCGAACATCGAGCATCAAGCATCCACTATCCAACTGAGGGGACCCTATGCCAAGCTACTACTTGGGTGTCGACGTTGGCGGCACCAAGACCTACGCTCTGATTGTCGACGAGCGTGGACGTGTCGTGGGAACCGGCCTCGCGGGTGCCGGAAACTATGAGGTCGTCGGCTGGGAGGGGCTGGAAACGGCGCTTCGCGACGTAGCCCGCGCCGTTCTGTCCTCCGCAGGCATCACGATTGCTGACCTCGCGGGGGCGGGCTTCGGTATCGCGGGCTACGACTGGCCCGGCGAGCGGCAGCCGCACCTCGATGCACTCGCGACGCTTGGCCTAGCCGCGCCCACGGCACTGGTCAATGACTGTGTCATCGGCCTGATCGCCGGTGCGACGACGGGGTGGGGGTTGGGTCTCGTCGCGGGGACGGGTGCCAACTGCTGGGGGCGCGACGCACACGGTCGGCTTGGCCATACAACGGGCGGCGCGGCGATGCTGGGCGAGTACGGCGGCGCCGACACCCTGGTCCCGGAGGCCGTCCGGGCCGTTTCCCGCGCGTTCACACGCCGTGGCCCCGAGACCAAGCTAACCGAGGCGTTCATCGCCTACGCCGGGGCCAAAGGCGCCGAGGATCTGCTGGAGGGGCTCTTCATGGGCCGCTACCGGATCGACACCGATGCTGCTCCCCTGATCTTCAGGGCAGCCGAGGAAGGCGACGCCGCTGCGCAGGACCTGGTTGCTTGGTCTGGTCGAGAGCTGGGCGATCTGGCGGTAGGCGTCATCCGCCAGTTAGGGATCGAGGACGTGGCTTTCGAGGTGGTGCAGATCGGCAGCCTCTACAAGGGCAGCCCGGTGTTGAGCGACGTCATGCTGGAGACGATCCGCGCCGTCGCGCCCGGGGCACGGCTCACGCGTCTCACCGCGCCGCCCGTCGCCGGGGCGGTGATGCTCGCGATGGAGCAGGCTGGCGTAGATGTCCGCCCGCGACGCGAGACGATCATCGCGCAGGCGGAGGCGCTGTAAGCGTCCGGACCGAGATTGGTGATCTCTAGTTACGAAGGGAGCATCCTATGAAATTCACAAACGGCTACTGGCACGTACGTCCGGGGCTTACGCCCCACCTGGCGCAGCAGGTCTACGACGCCGAGGTTGGGGATGGTGTGCTGACGGTGCATGCGCCGACGAACCAGATATCGGGGCGCGGCGATACCCTTGGCGCGCCGGTGATGACGGTGCGCTACACCTCGCCGATGGAGAACGTCATCCGGGTCGAGGCGCGTCACCTCAAGGGCGGGCGCGTTCGCGGCCCGGCGTTCGAGATCCTGGCCGAGCGGCGCGTCCGGCGTGACGATCACGAACGACGCCGAGGTCGCGACGCTGACGAGCGGCGCGCTCACCGTGCGCGTGGCCAAGGGCGAGGCGTGGGGCGTCGAGTTTGTGGCCCGCGAGGGTGACGGCGAACGGGTCCTCACCGGCAGCGGCTGGCGCGGCCTGGGCATCGTCGACGTGGACCCGTGGATGCACGAGCCTGAGCGGGCACCGACCATCTGGACTGTCCCCGAGGGCTACGCGTCCGAGCGATATATCAAGGATGAGCTCGCACTTGGCGTCGGCGAGTGCGTCTACGGGCTGGGCGAGCGGTTCACGCCCTTCGTCAAGAACGGCCAGACCGTCGATATGTGGAACGCCGACGGCGGCACCGCCAGCGAGCAGGCCTACAAGAACATTCCTTTCTACCTGACCAACCGGGGCTACGGCGTCTTCGTCGCTCACCCCGAGCAGGTCGCGTTTGAGGTCGCCTCGGAGAAGGTGGAGCGCGTCCAGTTCAGCGTGCCCGGCGAGACCTTGACCTACTACGTGATCTACGGCCCAACCCCTAAAGAGGTGCTGGATCGCTACACGGCGCTGACCGGGCGCCCGGCGCTGCCGCCGGCGTGGTCCTTCGGGCTCTGGCTCACCACCTCGTTCACCACTGACTACGACGAGGGGACCGTGACGAGCTTCATCCAGGGCATGGCCGACCGCGACCTGCCGCTCCACGTCTTCCACTTCGATTGCTTCTGGATGAAGGCCTACCATTGGTGTGACTTCGAGTGGGACGAGGATCTCTTCCCGGACCCCGCGGCGATGTTGGCCCGCCTCAGGGCGCGCGGGCTCAAGATCTGCGTTTGGATCAACCCCTACATCGGCGAGCGTTCGGCCCTCTTCGACGAGGGAATGGCCAATGGCTACCTGCTCAAGCGTGAGGATGGCAGCGTCTGGCAGTGGGATGAGTGGCAGTCCGGGATGGGCATCGTCGACTTCACCAACCCCGATGCGTGCAGGTGGTACCAGGAGAAGCTGCGCGCGTTGGTTCGGATGGGCGTCGACTGCTTCAAGACCGACTTCGGCGAGCGGATCCCCACCGACGTCGTCTACTTCGACGGCTCCGACCCCGTCAAGATGCACAACTACTACACCTTCCTCTACAATAAGACGGTCCACGACGTGCTGACCGAGGAGCTGGGGGAGGGGCAGGCGGTGCTCTTCGCGCGGTCGGCGACGGCGGGCGGACAGCAGTTCCCCGTGCACTGGGGCGGCGACTCCACCGCGACCTTCGAGTCGATGGCGGAGAGTCTGCGCGGCGGGCTCTCGCTGGGACTCTCGGGCTTCGGCTTCTGGAGCCACGACATGGGTGGGTTCGAGCGCACCGCGTCGGCCGACGTCTACAAGCGCTGGTGCGCCTTCGGGCTGCTCTCGTCGCACAGCCGGCTCCACGGGTCGAGTTCGTACCGCGTGCCCTGGCTATTCGACGACGAGGCGGTGGACGTCCTGCGGTTCTTCACCAACCTCAAGTGCCGGCTGATGCCCTACCTCTTCGGCGCGGGCGTCGAAGCGCACGATCACGGCACGCCGGTGCTGCGGGCAATGCACCTGGAGTTCCCCGACGACCCAGGCTGCGACACGCTCGATCGCCAGTACATGCTCGGGGACGCGCTGCTGGTGGCGCCGGTCTTCACTCACGAGGGCGTCGTCGACTACTACCTGCCCGCGGGGCGGTGGACCCACTTCCTGACCGGCGAGGTCGTCGAGGGTGGGCGCTGGGTGCGCGAGACCCACGACTTCACATCGTTGCCGCTGATGGCGCGGCCCGGGTCCATCATCCCGGTCGGCGCGAACGACCAGCGGCCCGACTACGACTACGCCGACGGGGTCACCTTCCACGTCTTTGAGCTTGCGGAGGGCGCGACGGCAACGGCGACCGTGCCCACGCTGGGCGGCGCCACCGCGATGCGCGTCACCGCGCGCCGCGAGGATGGCGAGATCACGGTAGAGGCAGAGGGCGCAACCGGGCCGTGGTCAGTGCTGCTGCGTGGGGTCGATGCGGTGGCGTCGGTGGAGGAGGGGATAGCCTCCGTCGAGCCGCTGGGGACGCTGATCGCTCCCGAGGCTGGCGCCGACGTCGTGCGGATCACACTGTAGGCTCCTAGAGGTGTACGGGTAGGGGCGCAGCATGCCTGTCCTGCGTACCTCGCGGCGCTGTGCCTCTACCGGGTGAGGTTTCGAGATATAATAGGGCTGGAGGCGATGATGAGTGATCGACAGCTCTTGCAGCGTATCACCCTTGATTCCAGAGTCATGGTCGGTAAGCCCGTGATCCGTGGCACCCGGCTGACCGTCGACCACATTCTCAACCTGCTTGCCCACGGGGCGACGGAAGCGGAGATTCTGAATGAATACGAGGGTCTGACGCACGAGGATATTCAGGCGTGTCTTCTATTTGCGTCGAAGTCGCTGCAGGAGACAGCGTTCTAGTCGGCTAAGGCTCTGAGGACTGCGGGCGTCTCGCCCGCCAGTGCGCGGGAGCTCCCACGACGTGGAAACAACTATCTGCGCACAGTTTACCGTCGCCAGAGCGGGCGAGACGCCCGCGGTCCGTCTCCGTTCTTGTCGGTTTCCTACCGACTGTCGATATCGCCCGCGTAGTGGAGTGCTTCACCGTCGCGCTCGCCCGTGCGGACGCGGATCACGTCCTCGACGGGGTAGACGAAGATGATCCCGTCGCCCTCCGCGCCCGTCGTCGCGGCCTTGCGGATCGTCTCAATGGTCTTCTCGACGTTGTGATCGCTCAGCACGATGTTGATCTGGATCTTGGGCAGGAGGTCCACCTGGTAGGTGCTCGCTGCGCCCGGACAGTGTGATCCCGCCCTGGCGCCCCCGACCTCGAATCTCCACCACGTTCATCCCCAGGATCCCGATCTCGCGCAGGGCATCCTTGACGTCGTTCAGCTTCTCTTCGCGGATAATCGCTTCGATCTTCTTGGTCATCGCTCCCTCTCTAGGCGTAGGCCCGCTCGGCGTGCTCGCTGATGTCCAGGCCGACGAGCTCTTCGCTCTCCGACACGCGCAGCCCCATCACCGCGTGCAGAGCCTTGGCCAACCCGTAGGTGACGCCAAAGGAGACGGCCATCGCCAACACCACCGCGACGAGTCTGAATGCCGAACTGCGCCGGATTTCCATAGAACAGGCCGTTCGCGCCATTGGGATTCACGGCGGTGGTGGCGAAGAGCCCCGTCGCCAGTGCTCCCCACAGGCCGCCCAGGCCGTGGCAAGCGAAGACATCCAGCGATTCGTCGATCAGATGGCGGCCCTTGATGTATTTGATAGCGTAATAGCTGATGGGTGCCGCCACGGCGCCGATGATGAGTGCGCCCATAGGTGTCACGAAGCCCGCCCCGGGTGTGATCGCGACCAACCCTACGACCGCGCCGGTGACGACGCCGAGCACACTGGGCTTGTCGTCGATCCAGCTCAGGATCATCCAGACCAGACCCGCGGCTGCCGCCGAGGTGTTGGTCGTGAACAATGCCTGGGCGGCGAGGCCGTTGGCCGCCAGCGCGCTGCCGCCGTTGAAGCCGAACCACCCCATCCATAGCAACCCTGCGCCCAGCACGGTGTAGGGAATGTTGTTGGGCTCAATCGCGACCCTGCCGAATCCCTTGCGTGGACCGATCGCCATCGCGAAGGCCAGCGCGCTGAAGCCCGCGGTGATGTGGACGACGGTCCCGCCCGCGAAGTCGAGCGCCCCAAGCCTGCCCAGGATCCCACCCGCGCCCCAGACCCAGTGACAGATGGGGTCGTAGACCAGCGTAGCCCACAGCAGGCTGAAGACGAGGAATGTCTTGAAGCGCACGCGCTCCACGAACGCACCCGTGATCAGCGCCGGGGTGATGATCGCGAACATCATCTGAAATGAGGCGAAGAGGATGTGAGGGATCGTGGGCGCGTATGCGGATGGACGTGCCATCCACGCCGCGAAAGCCCACGAAGTTCAACCCGCCCAGCAGGCCGCCGATGTCCTTGCCGAAAGCCAGGCTGTAGCCATAGAGAAGCCATTGGATACTGATGAGCGCAACCATAATGAAGCTCAGATTGAGCGTCGAGAGGATATTCTTCTTCCTTACCATGCCTCCGTAGAAGAAGGCCAAGGCCGGCGTCATGACCAACACGAGTGCTGACGACACCAACAACCAAGCTGTATCTCCTGCATTGATTTCCATCGTCCTATTCTCCTATCTGTCTGCGAATCTCGTGGGGGAAAGCACGAGGGGCAACCTATGATCCATTATAGATGGGGGAGGGTGTGCATGACCAGTACCCAAATGGGCCATTTTGCCACAGGAGCAGCGTGTGCGGCTCTGTGCACTCTGCCAACTATCGAACGTCCGCTCTGTCGCGACTTCCAACCATTTCCATCCACTAGCCAACCGTCGACCGATCCCAGAAACGCCGGCGCGCGCGCTACTATGATGGAGCGGGGCAGCAAGAGCGGACCTTGGCTCTGCTCCATAAGACTGGTGCCCCGAAAGGAGCTGGAGGTATGCGAAACACAATTGGCAGTATTGTCGGAGTCATCGTGCTGGCCATCGGGTGGGCGGTGGCCGCGGCGATGCTCAATACCAACCCGACTGCCGGGCTCGTCGTCGGGGTGGTCACGTTCTTCCTGGCCCTGCTGTTGGGGGCGTCCATCAAGGTGGCAAATCAGTGGGATCGGGCCGTGGTGATGCGGTTCGGGAAATTCCAGGGCCTCAAGGGGCCGGGGATCTTTATGATCATCCCGATCATCGACGTCATCACCTACTGGATCGACGTACGGGTTATCCTGACCAGCTTCACGGCGGAGAAGACGCTGACCAAGGATACCGTGCCCGTGGACGTCGACGCGGTCCTCTTCTGGAAGGTCGTCGATTCCAAGAAAGCTGCCCTGGAGGTGGTCGACTATCGCGGCGCGATTTCCTGGGCATCCCAGACGGCACTGCGGGATGTGATCGGCAAGACCGATCTGGCCGATATGCTGGCCGGGCGCGAGAAGATCGATGCAGCCTTGCAGCAGATGATCGAACTGCGCACCGAGCCGTGGGGAATCACGGTGCAATCGGTGGAGATCCGTGACGTGACGATCCCGTCCAACCTGCAGGACGCGATGTCGATGCAGGCACAGGCCGAGCGCGAGCGGCAGGCGCGCGTGATCCTGGGTGAATCCGAGCGGCAGATTGCGGACAGCTTCGTGGCCGCGTCCAGGATGTACGCCAAGGATCCCACCGCGCTGCACCTGCGGGCCATGAACATGGTCTACGAAGGCCTCAAGACCAAGGCCACCCTGATCGTCGTGCCGAGCTCGGCGCTGGAGACGATGCAGTTGGGCGGCAACCTCGCCGCGATGGCCTCGATCGCGCGCTCGCAGGGTGAGGCGCCGGAGGCGGTCGCGGCGCAACGCTGGCCAGCGACGGGTCACCGAGTTAGGGGAGACGGACAACCTTTGAGCGCCGATATCGGCGCTCAAAGGTTGTGTTTCGGTTGCCCTCCGGCGGCGAATCCTCATCCAGGTTGATCTCCGCCAAGAAACTGCTGAGACTGAGCGCACCCTCCGCCGCATGCTATAATGATAGTAGACGTGCGGTGGAACTGGCTGAGTTTCTTGGTTCCCGATTGTGTCCATACTTTAGCCAGTCAGTTGAGAGGTTGGTGGATTATGGCTGAGTCTTTGACTGGCGACGTTGAACGGATACGGGCTATCCTGGCGCAGCACCTGCCCGAATTGCGAACGGAGTATGCTGTCGACTCGCTGAGCCTTTTCGGCTCTTACGTTCGCGGTGAGCAACGCCCAGACAGCGACCTCGATATTCTCGTCACGTTCCGTGCCACCCCCGGGTTGCTCGAGTTTGTCGGGCTCAAGCTCCGTCTCGCCGATTTGCTCGGTGTGGACGTCGATCTGGTGATGAAGAGTGCGTTGAAACCGCACATCGGCCAACGCATCCTCGAAGAAGCCATTCCCGTATGAGCGTCGAGCGGACGTTCCTCGACTACTTGAAAGATCTTCTTGATGCACTTGAGATCGCAGGAGAGGCTGCCAAACAGATTCCACCCTCCTGGCGGCAGCGTCATCCTGAGATACCGTGGCGCAAGATTGCAGGAATGCGCGATGTGCTGATCCATCGTTACTTCGGAGTGGATCTGGCTGTTCTCTGGAAGACGGTCGTAGAGGAAGTTCCGACCATCGTTCCGTTGATTGTTCATGCGCTGCACGAGTAAATCACTTAAGTAAGCATTGGGAATTGCAGGGACAACTTGAGTAAACATATGACGGCGTGGACACTCCCTGACGGGGATCGCGCGATCCTGCGCGAGTTGGCGGCGCGGCAGGCGGAGATCGCGGCGCTGCCGGTGATGGCGGCGCGCAAGCAGCAGTGGTACGACCTGAACGATGGGCGCGCCGGTGCACGACCGCCGGTGATCATCGAGACGTGGACCTTCGACCGCGACTTCATGCCCGACGGCATCTACCGCTGTACGTCGGACCTGGGCCGGTCGATCGAGCGCCAACTCCTGCGCAACGTCCGCAATCACGAGCTGATCGACGATGACAAAGTGATCCCCGATACCTACGACATCGGCTGGGCCGTCGACATCGATGAGTTTGGCGTGGTCATCGAGCAGGAGACGGTCAAGGACGCCGACGGGATCGAGACGGGCTACCGCTGGAAGCACCCGATCAAGGACCTGCGCGAGGACTTCCACCTGTTGAAGCCCGCCACCTGCAGCGTCGACCGCGAGCGGACGTGGGCGTGGCAGGCCTTTCTCCAGGACCTGCTGGGCGACCTGCTGCCCGTGGAGATCCGCACCGGGGTCTTCGGCTGCTCGATGCTGACCCACCGCGTCGTCGAGTTGATGGGGATGCAGGCCTACTTCATGGCGATGGTCGATGCCCCCGACGAGGTGCACCGGCTGATGGGGTACCTGCGCGACAACGCGCTCCGCGTGATGCGGTGGGCCGAGGCTGAGGGACTGCTGCGGCTCAACAACGGCAACCAGGAGAGCTTCGGGTCAAGCTACGACTTCACCACGAAGCTGCCCGCGCCGGGCTACGACGGCGGCCCCGCGCGACTGCGCGACATGTGGGGAAACGCAAACAGCCAGGAGACCGTCGGCATCTCCCCGAGGATGTTCCACGAGTTCTGTTTCCCCTATTACCGCGACGTCTGCGAGCCCGTGGGCCTGGTCTATTACGGCTGCTGCGAGCCCGCGCATCCCTTCTGGGCCGATATCAGCGCGATGCCCAACCTGAAGAAGGTATCGATCTCGCGCTGGTGTGACGAGCGCTTCATGGGCGAGGCGCTGCAGGGCACCGAGATCGTCTACTCCCGCAAGCCCGACCCCAACTTCCTCAGCGTCGATCAGCGACTGGACGAGGAGGCCTGGGCGGCGCACATCCGCGCCACGCTGGAGGCGACCCGCGGCGTCTTCGTCGAGTTCATCATCCGCGACGTCTACACGGTCCACGGCGATCTGAACAATGCCCGCCGCGCCGTCGAGATCGCGCGGCGCGAGGTGGATCGAGTGTACAAGCCTGTCTGAATCACGGATTCGACGGATGACACTGATTTCACGGACGACACGTCACTGAAGGCCCGGCACCTTCGATTCCCAGGCCATCCGTGAAATCCGAGTAATCCTCTCAATCCGTGATTCAGACAATCCCCGTGTCATCCGTGGCTAGAACTCGTAGTCAATCCACCAACTGGTCTCCTGCCCCGGCGCGAGCGAGCGCTCGAGGAAGGGCTCCCACGAGAAGGTATTGGCGTTGCCCCAGATCGGGAAGAAGGACGGGATGTAGCTGCACGTCGCCCCGACGAGCCCCAGCTTGGGGTGCTTCTGCATCACGACGAGGTTGGTGGTCGCGGCGTGGTCGAGGGCCTGATAGGGGCCGCCCTGCCACGGCCAGTCCTTGCGGCTGATGAAGCCGCTCGGCGCCATCATGTAGCCGGGGTTCTCAGGGAAAGTGACCCGAATGTTGAACTTGACCAGCTCGTCGGTCGCGGGGTGCGGGTAGAAGGGGTGCGGGAACCAGCGGATCGGCACGGGGCGTCGTCCGTTTCGCACCTGTGTCCACGACCGCAGGGTTCGCCCAAGCAGGCTGACGCTGCGCACCAGATCCACCTCAAAGCCTCGGAACGAGTGATGGGTTGACATCCTGACCATGGTGTCCGACGCCTCGACCTGCCACTCACACCATTCCAAGACGGTGCTTTCTTCCAGGTCGCACACGCCGACGCCGAGCACCAGGGCGTGGGCATCGTGTGGCACCTCGGGCACGGGCGCGTGAGGGTGCTTTGGGCCGGGCCAGGCCAGCAGTGGGCTGAGGTTGAAGCTGTCCGGGATGCCCTGTCCGTCGAAGACGTTGAAGCTGTCGGGATAGGTCGGGCCGCTCATCAGGTCGCCGAGATTGGCGTCGGTGATGCTGAAGATGTAACCGCCGGTGCAATAGCGCGTCCCGAGCCGCTCCCGGTCGGCGACCGGGTCGAGAATCGAGACGTCCAGCATGTCGTTCCTGAGTGTGTACATCTGGGTTCACCTCCTGTTGTGTGTGGGCCTCTAGCGTATGCCGGAT
The DNA here is from genome assembly GCA_963751345.1 of uncultured Chloroflexia bacterium. Lineage (GTDB taxonomy): Bacteria > Chloroflexota > Anaerolineae > B4-G1 > SLSP01 > PWVB01. Next base: position 10,356 of record CAVVUS010000041.1, on the reverse strand, counting down.
GGCGATAAGGTCAACTGGCTAGCCGCCGAAGTGGGGCTACACTGAGGTAGGAGGTGGAACCATGACAACTGCACGTGAAGTTGCCGATATCTTCGAGCAGATCGCGCCGCTGGATTCGGGGATACCGGGGGATCAACTGGGGTTTCTCTACGGTAAGCCCGACCGGACGATCCGCGGGGTTGCCTGCCTCTGGAACGTGCACGCGGGGAGTATCCGCGCCAGCGCGGCGCAGGGGCTCGACATGCTGATCTGTCACGAGTCGATCTGGCTCGCGCCGCAGGAGAGCCCGTGGTACGCCGGGCCTGCGGCGGGCGAGATCTTCTCGAACCGGCTGCGGCGCGAGTTGTTGGATCAGCACGAGATGGTTGTCTATCGCAGTCACTCGAACTGGGACGCCTTGCGCGACGACGGCGTGGCCGACCAGGCGGTGGCGGCACTGGGGATCGAGGGTCTGCGCGAGGTAGCACGACAGCGCTTCTTCTCCGTGAGCGAGCTGCCGGCACCGATCACCGTCGGCGCGCTGCGGGATCGCGCGGTCGAGGGGCTGGGCTTCGATGCGGTGCGGGTCTTTGGCGACGCCGACAAGCCGATCCGCCGCTTCGCCTTCCTCATTGGCGGCTTTGGCGAGAACCAGTTCCACATGCCGCAGGCGGCGCGTGACCTCGGGGCGGAGGCGCTGATCATCGGCGAGATGAGTGAGTTCATCGTGATCGCCGCGCTGGAGATGGGGATGCCCGTGATCGAGACGCTGCACAGCATCAGCGAGAGCCCCGCGATTCGGCGCCAGGCTGCGATGCTGGCGGAGCGGCTGCCGGGGCTTCCCGTGCGCTTCATACCCAGCGGCGCGACGGCGTTGTGAGATGACGCCCGTAGACCTGGCCCTGGATCGCGACGGGCGAGCGCTCGATCGACCGCCACCGGCGCTGGTGGCAGCGCGAGGAGACGCTGATCACGCGGGTACACGGGGCGCCGCTCGGAGAGCTCTGGCTCCCGCTCGTCGGCGGCACGGTGGCCACCGAGGACACGCTCCTGACCCCGGAGATGGTGGATGTGGAGCGGCTGGTCGGGCCCCGCCCGCGAGCCCGGCCCGCTGGAGACGTTTGGCGACCTCTTCCGTACGGCGACGGCGTTCGGGCGTGTGCCGTGGGTCGAGGCGATCCTTGGCAATGCCGTCGAGGCGTTGGTCCAGGGCGGCAGTATGCGCACCCACAAGTTCGTCGAAAGTTGGGACGACTGGCAGGCTGGCGCCGTGCATCGCAGCGATGCCTGGCTCGAGCTGCTCCTGGCGATGACGGACCTGCTTGTGGCTCGTAGCGGCGGACGCTACGCGACCGTGGCACCCACGATGCGTGGGCCCAGCGATCTCGCGGAGGCGGTGCTGGGGCCGGAGCTAATGAGCTTCTCGATCTACGATCACCCCGACCGGTTGCGCGAGTTCCTCGACGACGTCACCGGCATCTTCATCGAGATCTTGACCGCGCTGTTGGCGCGGTTCCAGCCGGTGGCGGGCGGCTACGTCAGCCCGTTTGGCATCTGGGCACCGGGGACCGTGGTGCGCACCCAGTGCGACGCCTCGGCCTTCCTCTCGGCGCGTCACTACCGCGACTGGTTCCTGCCCTATGACGTGCGGATCTCGGAGAGTGTCGACTACGCCTTCATCCACCTGCACTCGTGCTCGCTCCACACCGTGGACGCCCTCCTAGAGGTCGAGCGTCCGCAGGCGATCCAGGTGACGCTGGAGGAGGGCCCCAATGTGCCGACGCTGGCGCAGATGGCCCCGATCTTCCGGAAGATCCTGGATCGCAAGCCGCTGCTGCTGGAAGGCAAGCTCAGCGACGAGGAGATCGCGTGGCTGCTGGAGGTGCTGCCCAATGGGGGTCTCGCCATCACGGCGCGGCAGGAGAGTTGGTGACGGACGTTTTCTGGATGACGGATGACAAGATGGTATTCGCCACCATCTGCAAGACTCTCGATTCTCGCATTCTCTGATTCTTCCATTCTTGTATTCTCCGATTCGCTCACCCGCACAGGAGGTTCTACATGACACAGACTGCATTTGTCACCGGGGCCGATCGAGGACTGGGCAACGCGCTGACTGCCGGACTCCTGGCACGGGGATGGCAGGTCTTCGCCGGGCAGTATATGCCGGAATGGCCCGAGCTCTCGCAGCTCGTACAGCACTATCCCGACCTGCTGCACGTGGTGCCCCTGGACGTGACCTCGGTCGAGTCCGCGCGGGCCGCTGCTGCGGCAGTGTCCGCGGAGACCGACTGCGTGGACCTCATCATCAACGATGCCGGCGTCAGCTCGCGTGCGATGCGCGCCGACATCAGCGAGCCACAGGACTACGACGAGATGCACCGGCTCTTCGATGTGAACGCGCTGGGACCCTTGCGCGTGGTGGAGGCTTTCCTGCCCCTCACGCGGCCCAGCGAGATGAAGCGGCTCTGCTTTGTCTCGTCCGAGGCCGGCAGCATCAACATGGCGCGGCGCACCTCCTGGTACAGCTACTGCATGTCGAAGGCCGCGCTGAATATGGGCGTCAAGCTGATGTTCAACCATCTACACCCCGAGGGGTATACCTTCCGGCTCTACCATCCCGGCTGGGTGCGCTCCTACATGGGCGGCACCAAGAACACGAGCGCGGACCTGGAGCCCGAGGAGGCTGCCGCCTACGCGCTGCCCTTCTTCCTAGACCCGCGGGCCGATGAGGATCGTCTCGTGCTCCGAGACTACCTGGGAAAGGAATGGCCGTTTTGAGGGCGTAGCCCACAAGATGTCACGTCGACACAACACCCTTCTTGGATCGCGCTACCGCCGGCTCTGATCCAGGTAGTTCTCCAGCGGGTCCGCGGGCGAGGTATGCAGTGCCGAGATCCACTCGATGACCGGTTGGCGCCAATCGATGCCGGTCATGTAGGCGTCGGGGTCGTAGTCCGCGAAGGCATACCGGTCTCCCCCTGCGTACATAAAGTCATTGACCAGGACGTGGTAGGTGCCTTGCATCTCCAGCGGTTCGCCGTTCACCAGGAAGCGGGAGCCCGCCCGCGTCAGGCCGCCGACGGCAGGACGTTGCGCGCCATGCTGGTAGCTGGCGACGACCTGCTGCCCGGTCAGTTGCGCATCTACCAACGTGTTGTCGAAGGGGAGCACGCCGACGATATCCGCCAACGTGATCTCGCCGGGTTCGATGTCCTGCCGGAATCCGCCGGGATTGCTCATCGCGATATCGGCGGGGTAGGCGGCCAGCCAAGCGTCCGTCACCATATTGTACATGGCGTCGGAATTCCGCTTGATGCCATCCGCTGTATAGCCGATGGGGACCAATAGTGCGTCGTCAAGCTGCGACTGCCAATGGGCGACGACATCCGTGATGTCGTCACTCCCTGCACCGGCTCGGTTAGGCTTCACATCGACCCCAAGGTTCTCGACACTGCCCGTGCGCGGGTCGTAGTCCAGATCGACGCGACCGTAGGCCTCCATGCGCCATCCTGCCTCGACGAGCGCCACTCCCTCCGCCATCCGGGCCACCTGCTCGTGGCAGTGCCCGCCCCCGATCATGGCCACGCCCAACTCGGCTGCCACGGGCGCGAGGGCATTGATCTCGGGGCCACAGAGGTGACTGATGACGAGGACAACCTGGGCGCCCTCCGCCCGGACCTCCGGCACGGCGCGGGCCAGCGCCTGCTGATAGTTGCCGAATTCAAGCCCTGCGACGTGGGTGGGCATAGTCGTCTGCGGTGTGCGTTGTGAGGCAAGCCCCACGATGCCCACGCGGACGCCGGCGACATCCTGCAGGATGTAGGGCAGGACGCCATCAGGTGGCTCTCCTGTGGCGGTGTCGCTGACGTTGGCCGCGAGAAAGGGGAATTCGGCCTGTGCCGCGCGTGCTCGGAGGCCATCAAGGCCGAAGTCAAACTCGTGGTTGCCTATGGCGATGGCGTCGTAGTTCATCGCATTCATCACGTCGATCATCGACTCGCCGTCAAACCACGTGGAAAGCGCCGGACCGGTCCACGTGTCACCACCGCCGAGGATCAGGAACGCCCCGTCCTCCGAATATCCCTCGTCCTCACGCCAGCGGTGCATCATGCCCGTGGCGCCGCCGAAGTTGCCCGTGGCAGCCATCCATCCGTGCTCATCATTGGTGTAGAGCACCGTGATGTGAACCGGTTCCCCGGACAAACTGTCCTGCACGGCGCACGCCGTCAGGATCAACGCTGTCAGCACGACAGCGACTAGGATCCAGAGGGCCGTAGTCTGTTTGCGCATGTGCCACAGGTTACACGTCTGGGGTGGATTGGCAAGCCTGATTCTGACTTGCTTGCTGGAGTACCTGTGATAGATTGAGGTCGCCGTGGCACTCTTGATTCCACTACTATCCAGGTGACGAAGTTGATCGCGGTCACGGCCCATGAAGCCGGACGTGTCGAAGAGAAGGTGCTGCGTGCCGGATTCTGCGTTTATCTGACCAAGCCTTTCCGGCAGGGCGGTTTGTCGGATTCCCTGCTTGAGAGGAGAGCGCAGCGGAGCACGATCGAAGCCGGCAACTCGAACTGATGGCGCGGGTGCGGCGAATCGGGGGCAGAGGACGGACCACGCCCCTGGTGGTAGGGATGACGACACGGATAGGGCGCGCCGCGGAGCAGATGTGCGAGGCTCGCGGGTACGGACGTCTGTGTCACCAAACCGTTGACGCCGGGAACGATCCGGTCTCTGCTTTCCAGGCTGGAGGAATCGCAGTAGTCCGTGGGTCCCTGCCGTGTCTTTGTCCACTTTACCATTACAGAATCCATCGCTATACTCTGCGAGGCGCTCGGGAGGCCGGCGACATCAGCGGGGTGGCCTAGATGCAACCCCGTCATCTACCTCAGTTTGGAGCAAACGCGGATATCACCTATGACCTCGAAATCCCTGCAAATCGTCGGCCTGGGCATGGCCACCCTTGATGTCTTGATGCGGCTCCGGGAGATGCCCACCTGGGAGCGCGGAACGCGATTGAGTGACTTCGGATTCGATGGCGGCGGCCCGGTCGGCACCGCTATGGTGGCTGCGGCCAAATTGGGCACACGGGTCGGATTCGTGGGGACGGTGGGGAACGACGCTGCCGCCGAGCTCAAGATGCGCTCGTTCCACGATGTCGGCGTCGACTTGAGTCGATTGGTCGCGCGGAACGTGCCCGAGGACCAGGTCGTGATCGTGTATGTGCACGCTGACACCGGTGAGCGGGTCTTTGCGGGCGTCGCGCGCCCTTCTGACACACAGTTGCAGCCAGAGGAGCTTGACCGGGCCTACATCACGTCGGCGGACTACCTGCATCTGGATGGATACCACAGTGCGGCTGCGCTGCAGGCGGCGCAGTGGATGCACGAGGCAGGGAAGCAGGTCGTCCTCGATGGCAGCAAGACGAGCGGGCCGGTACGCGGCCATCTGCGCACGCTTGTCGAGCACGTGGACGTGCTGATCAGCGGTTCGGGCTTCGTGCAGGGCCTGACCGGTGAGGCGGATCTTGCCGATGCGCTCCTGGCTGCGCTCGACTACGGTCCGAGGATTGTCGTGCAGACAGAGGGGGAGGACGGCGCCTATACCGTGCCAGGGGGCAGGATGGGGTGGTCGATCGCTTCCACGTCCCGTCCTTCGCGTGCCGGGTCATCGACACGACCGGCGCCGGCGACGTCTTCCACGGCGCCTACATCGTGGGTCTGCTGCACGGCTGGGATCTGCGTCGAACCGCGACGTTCGCGTCTGCCGTTTCGGCGTTGAAGTGCACCCGTCTCGGCGGTCGCGCCGGCATCCCGAGATATGATGAAGTGATCGCGTTTCTGCGCGCTCGGGGTATCGAACTTACGTCTGAATGGTCAAACGTTTGAACGTTCAGACGTTTCTACGTTAGTTCACCACTGGAGGAGATACGCCATGCCACTCGTTTCTATCGGGGAGGAACTCAAACGCGCGCAAGCCGGGGGCTACGCGCTACCGCTTTATGATACGTCGGATGTCCAGAGCACGGAGGGGATGCTTCAGGCGCTGGAGGCTCGCGGAGCACCGGCGATGGTTGCACTCTATTCCGGGGTTTTCGATCGGCCCAACGGACGCGCTCTCGCGGCCTATGTCTGTGTTCGAGCTTCTGAGGTCAGCGTTCCGATCTCGCTGATGCTCGACCATGGGGCGAGCTTCGAGTTGGCAATGCGTGCCATCGCCGCCGGTTTCACCGACGTCATGTATGATGGCTCCAGCCTGTCGCTGGAGGAGAACATCGAGCAGACGAAGGCTGTGGTCCGGGCGGCGCACGCCGTCGGTGTCTGCGTGGAGGGGGAGCTTGGAGCACGTGGGCAGTGGACGCGAGTATCAGGCCTATGGCGCCCGGCGCAAGGGTTTCACGGATCCGGACTCGGTCGAGCGGTTTGTGGCAGAAACGGGCGTTGATATGCTCGCGGTGGCCATCGGTACGGCCCACGGACTCTACCAGGGCGACCCGCAGCTCGATATCGATCTGCTGCGCGCCATCCGTGCCCGAGTGGATATCCCGTTGGCGCTTCACGGCGGTTCGGGCTGTTCGGATGCGCAGTTCCGCGCCACCATCGAGAACGGTATCTCCAAGATCAACGTCGCCACGAACCTATTCCGCGCAGCGGGTCAGGCCGTCGCCGACGCAGCCCAAGCCGGCGAGACCTCCTACTGGTCGTTCAGCAAGGCTACGACGGAGGCTTTTGAAGTACAGGCAGGCTATTACGCAGACTTGTTTGGGGCGACGGGAAAGTCGTAACGCGTGACGGGTGATCCGGATCAATCGTAGGTCGTTATTCGTCACGTCGATCAGTCCATATCGAACGTCATCATCTGCCAATTCAAGGAGCTGACTTCATGATTTACAATAATCGCGAGGACATCATTCAACTGACGCCGTTGTGGGAGGGGGAGCGGTTCGAGGATGGACGCCCCAGGGTGCCGGATGACATCATCCGCCGGATGGAGCGGGTGACGATGGAAGAGGCGTGGTCCGTGCTGTGGCGCCACGAATACCACTTCCAGTTTGAGGGTGATTGGTATCGGCTGCACCCGCATCGAAAGCTCGTCGGGCGTGCGGTGACCGGGGTGTTCGTGCCACACCGCCCGGACTTGCATGACGGGCTGATGGACTACGGTCACGAGCAAGAGGGCCGCATCGGCGCGATGAACTCCTGGGTTATCGAGACACTGCGCGAGGACGACGTGGTCGTCATCGACCTCTTTGGCAAGGTCTACCAGGGAACCTACTCAGGTGCCAACCTATCCACTGCCATCGCCAGCCGCACAAAGCGTGGGCAGGTCATCTACGGCGGTATTCGCGACGCCGAGCAGATCATCGACATCCCTAACTTCTCTACCTTCTGCAAAGGCGTTGATCCGACGCCAATTCGCAATGTGACCCTGGTGGGGATGAACGTGCCATGCCGCATCGGCGCCGCTACCTGTATGCCCGGCGACGTCGTGCTCGGCACGATGACGGGCCTGCTTTTCATTCCGCCCCATCTGGCAGAAGAGGTAGTGGAGCACTCGGAGCGCACGCACTTGCGTGAGACATTCAGCCACCAACGCCTCCGTGAGGGGATCTACAACTCCAGCCAGATGGACACGAAGTGGACCGAGGCGATCGAGGCAGATTTCGAAGCGTGGGGCCAGACGCACTCGATCGAGGATTTCGATAAGATCAACTGGGAGAAGCCCCAAGAAGAAGGTGAAGGCGAGGAGACAACGTTAGGATAGGACCGTTTCCTGTTTTCAGTTGTCGGTTGCAGTGAATAAGCGGTCGGCATCTGGTCTCCGAAGCCTGAAGGCATGAGAGAGGCGGCTCTCCCTCTCCGGATGTTGACTGTTGATCCATGGCTGTTTGTAGCTTGCTACGGGAGGTGAATACTGTGGCTCAGTCATTTCATGACAAGATCCTGCGGGTGAATCTGACGGATGGGACGACGAGTGTCGAGTCGCCGGGACCGATCTACTTCCGACGATACCTCGGTGGATGGAACATCATCGCCGATGTGCTGCTGAAAGAAGTGCCTGCGGGAGCCGACCCGCTGGGTTCGGAGAACAAGCTGGTCTTCGCTCCGGGCGTGTTAACGGGTCTGCCGATCTCGGGTGCCTCGCGCAGCGCAGTGGGTGCCAAGTCGCCGCTGACCGGGGCATTCGGTGCGGCGGAGGTGGGTGGTCATTGGGGGGCGCAGCTCAAGCGGGCGGGTTTCGACGCGATCATTGTCGAGGGTATCTCGGAGACGCCGGTCTATCTGTGGATCAAGGATGGCGAGGCTGAGATTCGCGACGCCAGCCATCTTTGGGGGCTCGAAACCAAGGAGACCGAGGCCCAGTTGCGCGACGAGTTGGGAAGCCGGCGCGTCGAGGTCACGATGATCGGACCGGGGGGCGAGAATCAGGTCCTCTACGCGTGTGTAATGAACGGCACCAAGGATGCGGCCGGCCGGACGGGAATGGGTGCAGTCATGGGCTCGAAGAAGCTCAAGGCCATTGCGGTTCTCGGGGCGCAGGGGCTGGAGGCCCACGACCAAGAGGCGATGATGTCGCTTGCCCGCGAGATGGCGCAGGCAGTCAACGCGGGAGAGCGTGCTGAGAACCTACACAAATGGGGTACGGGTGTGGGCCTCGACGGGGGCCTGGCAAGCGGCAATCTGCCCGTCCGCAACTTCCGGGACGGGGAGTTTGACGAGGTTACCAACTTGAGCGCCGACGACTTCATGACGAAGATCGGTGTCGGGATGGAAGGGTGCTACGCCTGCGCCGTGCGCTGCAAGAAGCTCGTGCAAGCAGAGGCACCGTTTGCGGTCGACCCGGCGTACGGCGGTCCGGAGTACGAGTCCGTGGGAGCGTTGGGGTCGGCCTGCGGTGTCAACGACATCGTGACCGTCTCCAAAGCCACCGAGCGGTGTAATGCTTACTCGCTGGACACGATCAGCACCGGGGTGACGATCGCCTTCGCGATGGAGTGCTTCGAGAACGAGCTGCTCTCGGTCGAAGATACCGGCGGCGTCGAGCTCCGTTTTGGTAACGGTGAGGCCCTCGTCAAGATGGTGGAGATGATCGGTCGCCGGGAGGGCATCGGCAATCTCCTGGCCGACGGCTCGCTCCGCGCTGCGCAGACTATCGGTCACGGTGCTGAGGAGTTCGCCATGCAGGCCAAGGGGCAGGAGTACCCAATGCACGAGCCGCGGCTCAAGCGCGGCATGGCGATCGGCTACGCCGTCTCGCCGACGGGCGCCGACCACTGCCACTCGCTCCACGATACAGGTCTCGTCAACCCTGACGAGGAGGGCTTCACGCAGAACGGCGGGCTGCGCGCGATGGGTGTCCTGGAACCGGTTCCGCTGGAGAGCCTGGGTCCCGACAAGGTGCGGGCTTCGCTCTATCACACGATCCGCCAGATTACGATCAACTGCCTGTGCCTCTGTCTTTTCGTGCCATGGACTCCTGAGGAGCAGGTCAAGATCGTGCAGGCAGCGACGGGTTGGAATGTCTCGTCCTACGAGCTCTTCAGGGCAGGGGAGCGGGCGTTGGCGCTGGCGCGGGTTTTCAACGCGCGCGAGGGCTTTGGCCCGGAGGACGATCGCCTGGCTGAGCGGAGCTACGGTCCCACGACGGGCGGCGCGCTGGCCGACGGCGGCATCGACCGCGATGCGCTGCGGTCCGCGATGCACACCTACTATGCGATGGCAGGTTGGGACCCCGAAACGGGGGTGCCGACCGAGGCAAAGCTCAACGAGCTCGATGTTGGGTGGGCGGCGGCGTATCTGCCGTAGCGTCACGCCGGCACCAAGGGGAGAGACACGCGGCTTCAAAGTAGCTCTCGACATCCGTGATCATAAGGGGAGGCATCCTCTATACGCAAAGACCGCACAGCTGTTAAGCTGTGCGGTCTTTGAACTCACGGCTTACACCGTGACTCTCATTGAGAGTGGACTAGAGCGCCTTCACGTTGGCCGCTTTGAGGCCCCGATCGGACTGCTCCACTGTGAACTCAACGCGCTGACCTTCCTGAAGCTCACGGTAACCGCCTGCGCTGGTCTCCTGAATCGCCGAGAAGTGGACGAAGACATCCTCCCCACTATCGCGCGAAATGAAGCCAAAGCCTTTTCCGGCGTTAAACCACTTGACGGTTCCGGTCTGCACTCCGGTCTGCCCTGCATTTTCTGTCTGTGACAAAGTACTACGCTCCTTACATCTATAGTGGGCGAAGTTCGGTCGAACAAAAAAGGCCGCCCAGCTCAGCAAGAGTGGGTGGCCTTGGGGTTCACGACCTACACTTACTTCGTCCTACACTCAGTAGTATACCACATAACGACACAATGTCGAGTTACGTAGACCCGG
>CAVVUS010000040.1:0-110609 GCA_963751345.1 uncultured Chloroflexia bacterium | reverse complement strand
CTCCGCTCCAATTGCACCGTCAGTGTTGTCACCCCCGCATCTTCACTCGTGCAATTCTCGCAATGACACCCTCTTCGCCGATTCCCGAGGATCTCCCGGCGGTGGGTCTGGACGGCGTCCCGCGCGACAGCCCGGTTATGGGCCGAGGGATTCCGGAGATCGACGATCCGCCGCAGGCCGTGGGGCAGCTCCCCCAGCAGCCAGGCGTGATCGTGGGGGAACGCCATCCGCACGGCCTTCTGCGACCACCGGCTTCTTCTCCAGCATCACCAGCAGGGTCCCAGGGACTGGGGCGGGATCCGGAGCCCAGGTCCATCGTTCGGCCGTCCAGGAGGACGATCGGTCCGCTTCGGGATTTCCGGCATAGACCTTTCGCATGGCCGGGAACAGGAGCGCGTTCAGCTCCGTCTCCACCGCCTTGGCGTACTCCATGGCCGGCCCCGAGAAGTCGAACGCCGGGTCGTCCTTGCCGGGCCCGGAACACGGCTTCCGCCGAGGCCAGGAAGGTCCGGGTGGCGGGCTCCAGCACGCTCCAGATGTCGGGCCCCAGGAGGTTGTCCCGGAGCTCCCGGGCCATCCGCTCCGTCTCGCCCCGTGAGCTCCGATTCCCGCTGGGCCCAGAGCTGGCCGTCCGTCAGGACGTCCCGGTCCGAGAACCAGCTCACCCCGTCCTCCCGGGTCACGATGAGGGGGAGCTCCACCATCCCCCCGTAGAGGGACACGGGCCGGTCGTGGTACCGGGTATTCTGCAGGCGCTTCAGCTCCTCGATGACCGCCGGGGTGTCGTCGGCCACCAGCCGCCGGATGTCCCAGAGCTGGAACCAGAAGTCGGCGAACTGGTCCCGGTAGTAGGCTGGGCATGTGGTCCAGCTCTTCGGGCTGCTCCTTCGGCAGGTGCTCCGCGGTGATCTCACCCACCCAGGCCACATAGAGTGAGCGGTAGTCGGTCAGGTAGAGATGGGTCTCGGTCCCGGCCCGGACCTGTTCGTCCAGGGCCGCGATCGCGTCGGCGTGGGGAAGGAGCCCCTTTCGATTCGGGGATCGGATCTTTCCCCACCACACGTAGACGTCGTCTTGTCCGCCTCGCCGGCCTGGGCCCGGCCGGCCCAGTCGATGAGGACCCGCAGGTGCTCGTCCATGGCGTCCGGAGGCGTAGGACGGGTTCCAGACGGTGACGAGGTGGTGGGGGAGGGTCATAGGGCTAGTATCGACCTCCTCGTAGTCGTAGTAGTGGCGCGCGCTGCTACGGACCCTGCTGGGCGGGTGCTTGGCGTCGTTCTCCCTCAGCTTGGCCTCCGCGTTCTCCAGCATGTCGACGCCCAGCTTGTCGGCCAGGCGGACTCATCCCCTGAACCTATTCTCGTTGTGCCAGCGGAGCACCTCCGCGTCCGGCCTCGACGCCGCTGGCTCCGGCACCCATATCCGGCTTCCGTGCAGCTTGCGGTAGTTCTCCCCGTCGTCGAAGTCCTCCTTCAGCCGTCGGCTGGCAACAACGTCGTACTGGGGTGTGACAGGCTGTAGCCGGCATCGAAGAGGCGGTGGACGTCGGACCGCAGGAGGATGCCGTTCGTGACTTCGTGCTCCGGCAGGTCATGGAACGGGATGAATCTGAGCCGCCTCCAGGCGGGCAGGGCCTTCTCCTGGGTGATGGCGCACCTCCGCTCGTACAGGTCGGTGACCACGGCCCGGAACGTGCCCTGGCCGAGACGAGGGCGGGTTGTCAGCGGATCGCCGTAACCGCCGGGGATTGGCAGGTGCTGGAGCCGTTCCCGGCCTTTTTCCTGATTCCAGGTGTCGGCCGCATTACCCCAGGTCGTGACTTCCAATCGCTGGATCACCCTCTTCCAGATCTGGAGCCCCTCACCCTGGCGCAGATCGAGGTCCGCCCGCGCTGAATGTTCGGATGCCATCCTGGGATATCGCGGATCCAGAGGTCTTGCGACCAGAAGAACGGCTCGGCGAGGAGGACGCAGCCAATCGTCGGGTCGTCCCCTGGACGAGGCTGCTCCCGGCGCAATCGAGTGATCCTCCGCCACACCTCGAGATGGCTGGACGCTCCGTTCTTGGGCCCGAAGGCGTCCCATGCGATGGACAGCGGAAGCTCCGTGTAGTGCGTGAAGAACCCTCCCCCGGCGATGGCGTTGTGGGGGCTCTTGAGCTTGAAGAGAAGCGGCTGGCCCGGGCTCAGAACCCCGAATCGGCCCCCCCAGCGTTTCGGGAGCCAGAAGTTGACCTCATCGATGTCCTCCCGGCCTGCGAGGAACGCGAACCAGTCGTAGTCGGTTGCTGCGACGTAGGCGTTCATTTCCAGTGCTCGAAGCCGAGCTTCGCGCGCGCGGATACCCTGCACTGGTTCCAGGCCGGACCCGACGGCGCGGTCGTCATACCCTACACTGGTTCCAGGCCGGACCCGACGGCGCGGTCGTCTGGAGTTTCTCGTCGCGGGCGGTGGATGTACAGGACGTGTTCACGGACCCGGCGATACGTCGGGTGACGAAGATAGCGGAAGAATGAGGAGATAACATGCGCTTCGGCATCATGGCGATGCAGGTTGCGGCACTGGTCCCAACAGGTCTGTCCACGGATCAACTACAGGACTATGCGACGGAGTTTAGCCAGGTTGAGCTGGTCATGGCTCTCCATCGGCAGGGGTACGGCGTGATTGAGTTGGGTGGCGACCTTGCGACGTTCATGCCGCAGGCTTTCGCTCCCTCACAGATCCAGGCCCTGCACGATCTGGGCGATCAGCGTGGGCTTCAGTATACCGTGCATCTGCCGTTGTGGTCGGTGGAACCCTCCACGCCGCTGCGGCCTGTCCGAGAGGGTTCGGTTAAGGCTCTGGTGGAGATCATTGAGGCAACTCTGCCGCTCGGGCCGGAGGTCTACGTGCTCCACGCGACGGGTGCCCTTGCGGCCGAGTTTGCGTCGATGTCGCTCCCTGCGATGGGCAAGGGCCTGATCCTGCGCCAGTTCCAGCAGGCCGCGATGCAGAGTCTTCAGATGATCCTGGAGATGACCGGTATCCCGAGCCGCCGCCTGGCTATTGAGACTGTTGAGTTTCCTCTGGACCTCACCTTGGAGATGGCGGATGCGCTTGACCTTTCACTCTGTCTCGACGTTGGGCACGTGCTGTCGGGATTCTCCGGCCCGGTAGAGCTGCTCGAGGCGGTGGATCTGTGCGGGGATCGCCTGGCGGAGATCCACCTGCACGATGCGGTTCGGCCGGAGACCCCCGGTGCGCTCGTCTACGGCCGGGACCATCAGCCGCTGGGGACCGGCGATCTGGACGTCGGGGCGTTCCTCGACCACGTCGTGGCGGCGGGGTTCGATGGACCCGTGATCTTCGAGCTCAAGATCGAGGAAGCGCAGGCGTCGCTAGGCGTCGTGCGGTCGCTCCGCCCGGCGCTCGTCTAGCTGCGCCGCTCACCGCCGGTCCCGCGTCGCGGTGTCTCGTTCCCAGCTTTCCATACGCCACTTGCTGTGGTAGACTTCGCTGTTGGCGGCGTTCATCCAAAAGGAGGTTCCCCAATGCGCTATGGTGTCTACCTGCCAAATTTCGGTGCGTTTGGCAGCGCCTCTGCCATGGCGGCGCTGGCGGAGGATGCCGAGGCCGCGGGTTGGGATGGCTTCTTCATCTGGGACCACATCGCTATGGGGGACCAGCCCTTCGTCGATCCCTGGGTGGCGTTGACCGCCGCCGCGATGTCGACCTCGCAGATCCGCTTGGGCACGACGGTCACGCCGCTGCCGCGGCGTAGGCCGTGGAAGCTGGCTCGTGAGACGGTCTCGGTCGACCAACTCTCAGGAGGCCGGCTCGTCCTTGGGGTGGGGATCGGGGTAGGCGACGAGGAGTGGGGAAATCTCGGGGAGGAGACGGACCTACCGACCCGCGGCGCGATGCTGGACGAGGGGCTCGAGGTGTTGGCGGGCCTCTGGTCCGGAGAGCGTTTCAGTTATGACGGCGCGTACTACAGCGTACGCGACGCCCACTTTCTGCCCACACCGGTGCAGGCGCCGCGCATCCCCATCTGGGTCGGCGGGTTCTGGCCCAACAGGGCGCCGTTCCGCCGCATGGCGCGGTGGGATGGAATGTTCCCGCTCTTCGACTACGGGCTGAGTCTGGACGAGGAGCTGGCCCAGTTGCGGGAGGCCATCGGCTACGTGATGGCGCATCGCCAGGCCGGAGGGCCCTTTGACGTAGTCAGTGTGGGCACCACGCCCGCGGGCGATCCGTCCGCGGCGCGGGAGACCACCGCACGGTACGCCGAGGCGGGGACGACCTGGTGGCTGGAGATGATCGCGTGCTACGGGATGGAAGGCGAGTGCACCGCCGAGACGCTGCGCGCCCGCGTGCTCGCCGGGCCTCCGCGATAGCGAGTTTGCTGATGCGGACGGTCGTACTAGATTGGACCAATCCAAGAAGATTGGTCCAATCTTCCAGGACTTCACATAGGAGGAGATGAGCCATGATTACAACGCAGAAGCTGCCGCAGACGACACTGGGCGCCACCGGACTGACGGTGAGCCGGCTTGGATTGGGAGGCTTCCACCAGCTCGAAATCTCGTCGGAGATCGTCGAGAAAGTGGTGTCGGCGTTCCTGGAGGTAGGGGGAACCTATATTGAGACGGCCCGCGGCTATGGCAATGGCGCGTCGGAGGACAAGCTGGGCCGCGCACTCGAGGGGCGCCGCGACGGCATCGTGCTCGCGAGCAAGAGCGGCGCGCGCGATGGCGACGGCATCCGCCGCGACCTGGAGACCACGCTCAAACTGCTGCGCACCGATCACATCGAGTTCTACTTCTTCCACGGCGTCAATACGATGGAGGATCTGGACACGATCACGGGCAAGGACGGAGCCATGGAGGCGCTGCTGCGCGCCAAGGAAGAGGGTCTGGTCAGTGGGATGGGCTTCAGCAGCCATCGCCCGCCTCAGCTCTATATGGAGGCCATCCGTCGCATCCCCTCGTCGGTGATCCTGATTTGGGACAACTACCTGGAGGATCAGTGGATCCCCGAGATCCACGATCAGGTCTATCCGCTGGCGCGCGAGAAGGGCGTCGGCATCACGGCGATGAAGCCGCTGGGCTGATGGCTTCCTCTACCGGTCGCCCGAGCCCGCGCTGCGCTACGCGTTCGGATCGGGGTCCGAGGTGCTGATCTGCGGGATGAACCGTGTCGAGCACGTCTACGAGGCGGCGGCAGCGCTCGCCAAGGGCGCCGCGGACGCAGCGGAGCGCGAGGCGATCCTGCGCGATGCCCCGGAGCTCGGCGACTACGTCTGCCGCCAGTGCGGCGTCTGCTCGCCCGAGCTGATGGGCCTATTCCGGCTCGAGGGGCACATCGACCGGCAGATGATCGACTATCTGCCGCACGATCCTGCGGACTACGCACTCCGGCGACGGCTTGCGCACTGGTTCGACTTCGGCGAGACGGCGCGGCGCACCTTTGCGGCGTCGGGCTGGGACCAGGACAGCGCTGCAGCGTGAGGCCGAGGGAATCACGTGCCCCTACGGCATCGACGTCGGCCGCAAGGCGACCTTCACGCTGGCCAAGCTGCACGACGAGAAGCTCGACGTCCTCTAGCCATGGGCAGATCGCGAAGCCTGGACGACCGGCTCGCGGACCTCAGTGCGCTGCGGTCCGATCCGATGTCCGAGCAGACGCTGGCCGCGCTTCGCCGTGCGCTTGGGTCGAAGGTGAACCACGTCGCAGGGCGGGCCGCGGAGATCGCGGGCGAGTTCCAGTTATTCGAACTGGTGCCCGATCTGGTGCAGGCCTTCGACCGCTTCATGAACAACCCGACGAAGACCGACCCGGGCTGCGCGGCCAAGACGGCGATCGTCGACGCACTCTATCGGATGGAGGCGTACCAGCCGGACGTCTACCTCCAGGGGATTGGGCATGTGCAGATGGAGCCGGTGTGGGGTGGGCGTGAGGATACGGCGGCCAAGCTCAGGGGTCTCTCGGCTCTTGGCCTGGTCCGCATCAACTATCCCAATGTGATGCTGCAGCTCGCGCAGTTGCTGGCCGACTCCGAAGCCGATGCCCGTATCTCGGCTGCCCGTGCGATCGGGTACTGCAGGGCTGGAGGCTGGGGTGCCGCTGCTGCGGTTCAAGGTACTCACCGGCGACGAGCAGCCCAGACGTGATCAGCGATTGCTTCACCGCGCTGATACAGCTCGATGCAGAGGCCTCGCTGACCTTCGTGGCAGGCTTCCTGCGTAGCGAGGACCGTGCGGAGCAGGAGGCGGCGGCGGTCGCGCTGGGCGACTCCCACCTCGTGCAGGCCTTCCCCTTTCTGGAGGCGGCGTGGGAGGATGCCATCGATGGGGAGCTGCGGCGCGCGTTCCTGGTCGCGATCGCGCTCCTGCGCCACGAGCGCGCCTTCGACTTTCTGATCTCGCTCGTGGAGGAGGGCGGACGCCCGGCCGACGAGGCTTTGGCGGCGCTTCGGCTCTACCAGGGCGACGAGAGGATCTGGGCACGGGTCGAGGCGGCGCTCAAAAAGCAGGAACACGCGTCCTGATGGACGGACCGACATCCACCGGAGAGGCCGCGCGGCGCGACCTCTTCACGGCTTCCCAGGTCGGCGACCTGATCGCGGCGGTGGCCTTCGCCGCCGAGCGCCACCGGGACCAACGCCGCAAGGGTGAGGATCACCGCCCGTACGTCAACCACGTCATCGGCGTGATGCAGCTCCTGTGGGACGTGGGTGGGGTACGCGACACGGCCACGCTCGTGGCCGCGCTGCTCCACGATACCGTTGAGGACACGGGCACGGCACCGGAGGAGATCGAGGCGCGCTTCGGCCCCGAGGTCGCCTCGATCGTGCGCGAGGTCACGGACGACAAGTCGCTTCCCAAAGATGTCCGCAAGCAACTGCAGATCGTCCACGCTGCCGACGCCTCGCGCGCCGCCAAGCTGGTCAAGCTGGCGGACAAGATCTCACAACGTGCGGGAACTCAGCACGGACCCGCCTGCGCACTGGCCCGCGTCGCGGATCGCCGCAGTACGTCGACTGGGCGGAGCAGGTCGTGGACGGGATCCGGGGCACCAACGCCGCGCTCGAGGCGGCCTTCGACGCCGCCGTTCGCGAGACGCGGGCGTCCTTGTAGCGCTAGGCGCACTCGCATCCTTCCGGCGCCAGCTCTGGTGCCACCCTCCCGGGGTCGGCCCTTAAGTGAATCGGACTCGCGAGGGAGGGGACAGATACTTTAGGAGAATCAAGATAGATGCATTATCGTGAATTGGGCAATACCGGGGTAGAGATATCCGAGGTGGGCCTGGGCGGCAATCGCCTTGGCGAATCATATGCATCCGACGAGCATTGGGTGAACCTGGTGCGCCGCGCCGTCGACTTGGGCGTCACTGTCTTTGACTCGGCCGAGGCCTACGGCTGGGGCCGCAGCGAGGAGATGTTGGGCAAGGCGCTTGGAAACCGCGACGACGTCCTCGTCGCGACCAAGATGTGCCGGGTCCGGGGCACGGGCGAGCACGATTTCTCGGCGGCGCGCATGGTGGAGACGCTGGAGGGCAGCTTGCGGCGTCTCCAGCGTGACGTGGTCGACATCTACCAGCTCCACAGCCCGACGCGCGAGGCACTGGAGACCTACGACTGGGCGGAGGGAATGCAGAAGCTCAAGGTACAGGGCAAGATCCGCTTCGCGGCCGTCGCGGTTCGCACCGAGGACGACGCGATCTGGCTGATGCGCTCAAGCCTGGTCGACGTGCTGCAGATCACGTACAACATTTTCTATACGGCACCGGAGACGGATCTTTTTGCGGTCGCCGAGGAGACCGGCGTCGGGCTGCTCTGCCGGATGCCGCTGGCCCGTGGTGTGCTAACGGGTAAATTCAGACCGGGCGCGCCTGTGGGCGAGGACAACAGAGCACAACTCGACGGCGATCAGATGGTCGAGAACATCACCAGGGCCGAGGCACTACGCCCCATCGCAGAGGGTCGTGAGGGCGGGATGACGCGGATGGCGCTTCAGTTCAGCCTGACGCCAAAGGCAATGTCGGCGATCATACCCGGTGCGCGCACGGTGGCGCAGTTGGAGGAGAACGTCGCTGCCTCGAACGGGCAGGGATTACCTGACACGGTGCGCGCGGCGATCGCGAGGGTGCAGAAGAGCTGAAACCTTTGGGGTTTCCGGCCCGAGCAGACTCGGGCTTGCCCAAAGAGTCTTCACGGTCCATAGACGCCAAGCAGCCCCCCGAAGTCTCGGGGGGCTGCTTGTGCTTGTGACCTTATATCGTTCGGGCCGAAATCCGGCTCGCTTCAACTACTGGAACAGGCGGATTAGGTTGTGGAGCAGGTGGGCCACGTTTAGGTTTGGCTCCAACTGCACCGGCTCCCGACGCTTGTTCCGAAGTTTCTCGTCAGCCACGATCGGCGCCATCATCATTGATTGGATATCGGTCTCCATGATCTTCCTCCTACTATACTTGGCTTTGACCGCTCAATTGACGCGCGGATCCGAACCAGCAAAAAAGGACACCCGGTCAACTGTGGTGTCCTTCTTTCACGCCTACGAGGTTAGCTGTCGGGCTCGGATCAAAGAAGATGACCCTACGACGAGACCCCCCTCGGATCTCATCGGCTCGCCCCATTATATCGGTTCCCCCGCTGCTGGTGCATTCGGCGACGCTCGCATTCGCTTGTTCAGGTACGTTACTGGTGGTCTCTTCTTCCCAACCACCCACACTCATAGTATACACTATATCCGAGATGTCAAGTTTAACAAATGGTTAACGTTTGTACCTACCTTCCGGGAAGCTGGAGCGGAAGCCCTTGCATTTGGCGGCGTAATGTAGCTTCCCGGAAGGTTCCGAAAGGTGCCGGAAGGTCTTCGCCCGGTGGGGTATTGGGGGAGCCATGGTACAATCATCCCCGCACAGAGTTGAGGTGCGGCGGGCCATCCCGCCGCCACGACAGGAGGCGCCACACAATGAGACCCTCGGTTCGACCTGCAGTGGGCGCGACCCTCGCATGGTAGAGACACGCGCTGTTTACCTGGAGCCTGGGAAGATCACGCTCGATCGGCTGACCCTGCCGGAGCTCGGCCCGAATGACGTTTTGATCGAGGCGCACCAGGCCTCGATCTGTGGCTCCGAGCGCTATTACTACCGCGGCATCAGCGTTCGCCCGCAGGATGAGGCCAAGGGCGGCCCCGACGTTCAGCTTGGCGCGGGCCGCCCGGACGGCAAGCCCAAGCACGCTTACCCGATGGGGCCGCTGGGCCACGAGGGCGGCGGCATGATCGTCGCCAAGGGCGCCGGCGTGGAGACGTACGTCGGGGGCGGCAGCGTCGCGATCGGCGACCGGGTGGGGAGCCTGATCTACCCGACCTTCACCGATTACTGGGTCACCGACATCCGCCACGTTCAGCCTATTCCCGACGGGGTCCCGTTCGAGGTGGGGTGCCTGTACGAGCCTCTCGGCTGCGCGGCGTGGGCCGCGATCCATATGGGCGTGAAGCTGGGCGACACCGTCGCCGTCAACGGCGTGGGCTTTGCCGGCAACATCATGCTGCAGGGCGCGATCAAGTCCGGCGCGTCGCTGGTCATCGCGGTCGACGTCGTGCCGTCGAAGCTGGAGGTGGCGAAGGCGCTGGGCGCCGACGTCGTGATCAACGCCGCGGAGGACGACGCCATCGCCGCCGTCGACGAGATCACCAAGGGCGAGGGCGTCGACGTCGCGGTGGAGGCCGTGGGCGGCACCGGCATCGGCATCAAGCAGGCGGTCGCGATGGTGCGCCACAACGGCATCGTCGCGCTCTACGGCGACAACTACGCGCCGGTGGATGACTTCTGCTTCCACCGGTTCCACGAGGACGGCCTCGAGATCCGCAACCTCAACGGCGTGCACTACACCAAGTTGCAGTCGGTCGAGAACATGCGCGAGGCCTATCGCGCGGTCCAGCGCGGCGTCTTCAACGTCGACATCATCCTGGAGAACTCGGTGCGCCACCCGCTGGGTGACATCGCCGGCGTTTTCGCACAGGAGGCCGAGGCGCTGGACACGCAGGACTCGCTGAAGACGATCATTACGCGTTAGCACGTTCGAACGTTTGCACGTCAGAACGTTGGGGCGTGAACGTGAAAACGTGCTAACGTTTAAACGTTCCTTCTCTCTCGGAGGTTACCCGATGGTTCTGAACCTGGAATGGCAGCACAGACTCGCACCATGGCGCGAGGAATTGCCGCGCCACCTCTACCGTCCGCTGGGCACGGTGGCGATGGCGGGGTTCGCCACCAAAGCGCAGTTGACGCCCGACGAGGCGCTGGGCGAGGACGTTCACACCTATGCCCGCGGGCACGGCCTGGGGCAAGATGTGGGAGTACGGGTGGTTCAAGGGCGAGTTCACGCTTCCCGACGAGGCCGAGGACGCCCGTATTGTGTTGGTTGTCGAGGTCGGCGGTGAGGGCATCGTCTGGGTGAACGGCGAGGCCGCAGGCGCGCGCGACCGGCGCCACGCCGAGATCACGCTGACCCGATCGGGCACGCCCGGCACCCGCTACGAGGTGTTGATCGAGAGCTACGCGGGCCACGGGCCGCGCCTCGTCCACGGCGGGCCGACGCCGCCCGACCGCGAGATGCCGCTTCCCGAGTCCGACGCCATCGCCCAGTCGCGCGTCGTGGGCCCGCCGTGGGGTTTCCGTCCCGGACAGCGTGCGATGCGCGGTCCCGACGCCACCCAGGAGGTGGTCGGCGAGACCACGTTCGGCATCTGGCAGGAGGATGTCTACCAGCTCTGGCTCGACGTCGAGACGCTCTTCCAGACGCGCGAGCACCTCGACGAGAACAGCCTGCGGCTCCAGGAGATCGACGCGGGGCTGCGCGATTTCACGTTGATCGTCGACTTCGAGCTGCCCAACGACGAGATGCTGGAGACCGTGCGCGCGTGCCGCGAGCGGCTGGCGCCGCTGATGGCCTGCGTCAACGGCTCGACCGCGCCCGAGATGTTCGCCTTCGGCCACGCCCACCTCGACGTGGCGTGGCTCTGGCCGCTGCAGGAGACCGAGCGCAAGATCGGGCGGACCCTCTCCACCCAGTTGGCGCTGATGGCCGAGTACCCCGAGTTCAAGTTCCTGCAGAGCCAGCCGCACCTCTACCGGATGCTGCAGCAGCGCTACCCCGACATCTACGCGCGGGTCAAGGAGGCCGCGGCGGCGGGCCAGTTCGTCCCTGAGGGGGCGACGTGGGTCGAGCCCGACACCAACATCACCGGCGGCGAGAGCCTGATCCGCCAGTTCATCCACGGCAAGCGCTTCTTCGAGCAGGAGTTCGGCGTCGACTGCGAGCTGCTGTGGCTGCCCGACGTCTTCGGCTACTCCGGCGCGCTGCCGCAGATCATGCGCGGCTGCGGCGTCAAGTACTTCTCCACGCAGAAGATCTTCTGGGCCTACCACGGCGGCGATCCCTTCCCCTACAACACCTTCATCTGGGAGGGCATCGACGGCTCCGAGGTCTACGTCCACCTGCACAACGACTACAACGCCCGCATCGACGCCGAGAGCGTGATCGAGCGCTGGAACGAGCGCGTCCAGAAGGACGGCTTCTCCACCCGGCTCTATCCCTTCGGCTACGGCGACGGCGGCGGCGGGCCGACCCGCGACCACCTCGAGTTCGCGCGGCGGCTGCAGAACCTCGAGGGCGTGCCGAAGGTGCGTCTCGCGACGCCGATGGAGTTCTTCGAGGACCAGGAAGCCAAGGGCTGGCCCGAGGACCGCTACGTCGGCGAGCTCTACTTCCAGTGCCACCGCGGCGTGTACACCTCGCAGGCCAAGACCAAGCGCGGCAACCGCAAGAGCGAGTTCGCGCTCCGGCGAGCCGAGCTGTGGGGTGTGGCGGCCCGCCTGCTGGGCGGCTTCGACTTCTCGTCCGCGACGCTGGACGAGGCCTGGAAGGGCGTGCTGCTCAACCAGTTCCACGACATCCTCCCCGGCTCGTCGATCGCGCGTGTCTACGAGGAGGCCGAGGCGCTCTACGACCAGGTGATCGAGGCGGCGGACTGCGTGACGGCGGACGCGGCGATGACGCTGGCGAAGGGCGACGACGGGATGACCGTCTTCAACGTCTCTCCTGGGAGCGCACGGGCTCGTGCCGCTGCCCGAGGGCTACGCGGGCGCGCCGGATGCTACCGGCGCCCCGGTGCCGGTGCAGGCCGTCGGCGACGACGTGATGGCCGAGGTGACGGTGCCCTCGTGCGGGTGGACGACGCTCCACCCGGCCGGCGCCGCCACGCCCGCCGAACCGAGCTCAAGGCCGCGCCCGACCTGCTGGAGAACGACCTGCTGCGGGTCAAGTTCAACGACCGCGGCGAGATCGTGAGCCTCGTCGACAAGACCGGCCGCTGGGCGAGCTGGCGACGGGCGCGTGCAACAGCTTCCAGATGTACAAGGACGTCCCCTCGCGCTTCGACGCGTGGGACATCGACAGCATGTACGAGCAGACGCCCGGTCGCTGCTCGACCAGCCGGCCGAGATCGAGGTGGTCGCCGCCGGGCCGCTGGTCGCGACGCTCAAGGTCACGCGCACCCTGCACGACTCGACGATGACGCAGGAGATCAGCCTGCGGCGCGGCAGCCGGCGGCTCGACTTCGAGACGACGATCGACTGGCACGAGCGGCACAAGCTGCTCAAGGTCGCCTTCCCCGTCCGGATTCACAGCGACGAGGCGCTGCACGAGATCCAGTTCGGCCACATCCGGCGCCCGAACCACCGCAGCCGCCCCTTCGACGCCGACCGCTTCGAGGTGCCCAACCACAAGTGGACGGCGTTGGTCGAGGAGAACCGCGGCTGCGCGGTGCTCAACGACTGCAAGTACGGCGTCAACGTCCTCGGCAACACCATCAACCTGACGCTGCTCAAGTCGGCGCTCGCGCCCGACTACCACGCCGACCAGGGCATCCAGGAGTTCACCTACGCCTTCTACGCCTGGACCGGGCCCTTCGCCGAGAGCGACGTCGTCCGCGAGGGCTACGACCTCAACGCGCCGCTGCTGACGGCCCCGGGCGATGCCGGCACGGCCTCGCTCTTCAACGTGGACGCGCCGAACGTCGTCATCGAGACGGTCAAGCCCGCCGAGGACGGCTCCGGCGACGTCGTCGTGCGGCTCTACGAGTCCAAGCGGATGGCGGTGCAGGCCACGCTCTCGACGACGCTGCCGGTGAGCGGTGCCGCGCTGACGAATATGTTGGAGGACACCGTGATCGCCGACGTGCCGGTTGTCAAGACCGGCGCCGGGCACGAGATCACCGTCTCGCTCCGTCCGTTCGAGGTGAAGACGCTCAAACTCCACATCGGCTAGTATCGTGAAAGTACCTTTGGGGCCAAGCGAGTCCGCCCGGGCCGAAACCCGAAGGTCTTTGCTCTACAAGGCTAGATCCTTCGCCTGCGGCTCAGGATGACAGAATTCACAGGTCTGCAATATCGTCATTCCCCAACTCCTAATTTGATGCTCATCGCCAGAGGAGGCCGCTTATGGCAAAGTCGAGATTTGCGCTGTTCTTCGGCAATCGGGGATTCTTCCCGGCCTCACTGTTGGCCGAGGCGCGCGAGGAGCTGCCTCGCGTGCTCAAGGGCCTCGGCCACGACGTGATCGTGCTCGACGCCGGCGCGACGCGCCACGGGGCCGTCGAGACGCCGCGGGAGGGCGAGATCTACGCCAATTTCCTGCGCGAGCACCGCGGCGAGTACGACGGCGTCATCCTCTCGCTGCCCAATTTCGGCGACGAGACCGGCGCCATCGCCGCGCTCCGCGACGCGGGCGTCCCGATCCTGGTCCACGCCTATCCGGATGACATGGACCGGATGGCGCCCGAGGTCCGGCGCGACGCGTTCTGCGGCAAGCTGTGGATCATGGACGTCTTTCATCAGTATGGCCTCGCCTTCACGGCGCTCAAACCCCACGTCGTGAGCCCGACGAGCGACCGCTTCAAGGCCAACGTCGACCACTTCGACCGTGTCTGCCGCGTCGTGGGCGGCATGCGCCACATGGTCGTCGGCGCGATCGGCGCCCGCACCACGGCGTTCAAGACCGTGCGCATCGACGAGGTCGCGCTCCAGCGCCACGGCATCACGATGGAGACGCTCGACCTCTCCGACGTCTTCGCGCGGATGGACGCGGTCGATACCGCCGGCGCGCCGTTCAAGGCCAAGGCCGAGGTCCTGCGCGACTACACCTCGTGGGCCGGGGTGCCGGAGGACGCCTTCGCCAAGATCGCGCGGCTGGGCGTCGTGCTCGACGACGTGATCGACGAGTACCAGCTGGACGCGCTGGCGCTGCGCTGCTGGATCGAGCTCCAGCAGCAGTTGGGGATCTCGGCGTGTGTCCTCCTGGGCGAGCTCAACAACCGCGGCATCCCCGCGGCGTGCGAGGTCGACGTCGGCAACGCCGTGGCGATGTTCGCGCTCCACCAGGCCACGGACGAGCCCGCGACCTGTCTCGACTGGAACAACAACTACGAGGAGGAGGACGACAAGTGCATCCTCTTCCACTGCGGACCTGTGCCCAAGGCGCTGATGACCGGTCCCGGTCACATCGCCGAACACGCCATCCTGGCGAACGCGGTGGGCAAGGGATGCGGCTGGGGTGCCACCAGGGCCGGATCGCGCCGTTCGACTTCACCTTTGCCAGCATGATGACCGAGGGGGGGGCTGCGCTTTTACCTGGGCGAAGGGGCCTTCACCGAGGACACCATCCCTGACGAGTTCTTCGGCTGCGCGGGTGTCGCGGCGATCCCGCGGCTGCAGGACGTGCTGCTCCACATCGGGTATGAGGGATACCGTCACCACGTCAGCCTCACGCCGGGGCACGTGATGGCCCCGGTGCGGGAGGCGCTGGGGCACTACCTGGGCTTCGAGGTCAGCGCGCCGCAGGAGGAAGATTGGTCCAATCTTCGAGGAGGGGACCAATCCCCCGCCAGGAGGGGGAGTAACAGAAAGGATGGACCATGGTTGACAACGATATCGTTCGGGCGGCGTGGGAGGCGGGGACGATGGTGCCCGCCTTCAACGTGCCCCACCTGCCGATGCTGGAGCCTATCGTGCGCGCGGTGGTCGATCAGGACGCCTTCGCCCTGATCGAGACGGCGCGGATCGAGTGGCAGCGGTTCGAGTGCTACGGCCCCGCCGCGGTGCAGGAGGCGTTCGCGCGCTTCGGCGACCCCGACCACGTGCGGCTGCATCTGGACCACGTGCCGGTGGTCGACGAGGACGACCTGGCGGTCGACTACGCGCCGATCGTGCGCCGGGCGATCTCGCTGGGCTACGACTCGGTGATGATCGACGGGTCGCGGCTCGACCTGGAGGGGAACATCGCGGCGACGCGCGAGGTCGCCGAGATGGCGCACGCGGCGGGGATCCCGTGCGAGGCAGAGTTGGGCGCGATCCTGCGCGAGGGCGCGCGCCTGCACTCTGGTGCAGGCCCGCTGCCGCCCTATGAGGAGCTCTTCGCCTCGGGCCTGGGCTTCACCGACGTGGACGAGGCGGCGCGGTTCGTGGCGGAGACCGGCTGCGATTGGCTCTCGGTGGCGGTGGGCAACGTTCACGGCGCGGTGTCCAAGGCGTTCAGGGATCGGAAAAAGACCCAGGCGCACCTCAACCTGGATCACCTGGCTCGGCTCAGGCGGCGACCGGCGTGCCGCTGGTCTTGCACGGCGGCTCGGGCGTCCTGCGGGAGGACGTTCTTGCGGCGATCGAGGGAGGCATCGCCAAGGTCAACGTGGCGACGGAGATCCGCCAGGCCTTCGAGGAAGGGCTCCGCACGGGCGGGTTGGAGGCGGGCAAGACGGCCGTCTACGAGCGCACCACGTGGCTGATCCGCGACTACTACGGCATCGCCGGGTCGGCAGGCGGATCCTGGGGTGATCGTATGAGCATCCTGGGCATCGACGTCGGCACCACGGGCTGCAAGGTCGCCTGTTTCTCGGTCGATGGCGGCTCCTGGCGTCGGCCTACCGCGAGTACGACATCGCCATCCCCAGCCGGGATGGGCCGAGCTGGACGCGGTCGAGTCTGGGCGAAGACGAATCCGCGATCCGCCAGGTGGCGTCGGCGACGGAGCCGACCCATCCGCGCCGTCTCCGTCTCGTCGCTGGGCGAGGCGGTCGTGGCCGTGTCGGAGGGACACGAGATCCTCGCCCCTTCGATCCTCAACTTCGACGTGCGCGGGCAGGATTACCTGGGCGAGCTCACCCCCGCGATGGCGCCGGTGGCGCTCTACCGGATCAACGGCAACACGCTCGGCAACCACTACGGGCTGACCAAGCTGATGTGGATTCGGGACCACCGGCCCGAGGTCTACGAGCGGACGCACAAGTTTCTCTCTGGGGCAGCTTCGTGACCGCCATGCTGGGCGCCGACGCCGCGGTCGACGCTCGCTTGCGAACCGGACGCTGCTCCTCGACCTCGAACCGTGGACTGGTCCGAGGCACTCCTGGACTGGGCGGGGCTCGACCGCGACAAGCTGCCACGCGTCGTCCCTCGGGAACCGCCATCGGCACGGTCTCGGCCCACGTGGCGGAGGAGCTGGGGCTGCCGGGGGGCGTGGTCATCGTCGCGGGCGCGCACGACCAGTGCGCCAACGCCGTTGGCTGCGGCGTGATCGAGGAGGGCCGCGCGACCTACGGCATGGGCACCTTCATATGCATCACGCCCGTCGCCGCGGGGCGTCCCGGCCGGGGCGATGATCGCGTGCGGTCTCAACACCGAGCACCACGCGGTGCCGGGGGCCTACGTCACCTTTATCTACAACCAGGGCGGGTCGCTGGTCAAGTGGTACCGGGACACCTTCGCCGCCGAGGAGCACCGCCGGGCCAGGAGCGCGGGGAGGACGTCTACCCCGCGCTCTTTGCCGAGCTGCCCGACGGCCCCAGCGGGCTCGTGGTGCTGCCGCATTTCACGACCACCGGGCCGCCCGACTTCGTCGCCGATTCGTCGGGTGTGATCGTCGGGCTGCGGCTGGAGACGCCGCGCGGCGCGATCCTCAAGGGGATCGTGGAGGGGGCCACCTTCTACCTGCGTCGGTGGTCGACCGGCTGCCCGGACCGGCATCGCCATCGACGAGTTCCGCGCGGTGGGCGGCGGCAGCAAGTCGGACGCCTGGGTCCAGCTCTGGGCCGACATCCTGGGGCGCCCGTTGACGCGGCCGGTCGTCACCGAGGCCGGGGCGCTCGGCGCGGCGATCATCGCGGGCGTCGGCAGCGGTCAGTTCGGCGCGTATTCGGAGGCCGTCGAGGCGATGGTCAAGCTGGAGCGGACGTTCGAGCCTGACATGGCGGTCCACGCGGCGTACGCGGAGTGGTACGGCGCGTACCAGAATCTGTGGCCGCTGATGCAGGGGTATCTAGGGGATTGCCAAGAGAGTAAGATTGGTCCAATCTTCCGAAGATTGGACCAATCTAGCTCGGGAGATGCGAGTTGACCTATGAACGGTAAGGAGCGCGTACAGCGGGCGCTGGCCCACGAGCCGGTCGACCGCGTGCCGATCGGGTTCTTCGCCATCGACTTCGACACGGTCGAGCGGATCCTGGGCCACGAGACCTACCTGCGCGCGAAGGCGAAGTGCCAGATCGCGTTCTGGGAGGGCCGGCGCGACGAGGTGGTCCAGAGCTGGAAAGAGGACACGATCGAGCTCTATCGCAAGCTCGACGTCATCGACGTCGTCAACGTGAGCGCGATGGCAAGCAGCGTCGCCCCGCCGCGGATTACGTGCCCGACAGTGTCCGCCGGATCGACGCCAACACGTGGGCGGCGGACGCACGGCCGGGTGTGGAAGTACTCGGACGTCACCGCCGATCTGACGCTCGTGGCGCAGCCCGAGCCTCACTTGCCGCGAAGACTTCCCGCTCGACGTGGACCCGGTGCCGCCGGACCCCTCGATCTTCGAGGCGGTCGATCCGATCGTCGAGGCGCTCGGCGACAGCCACTTTATCCTCGGCCCGAGCGGTGGCGAGGCGGGAATGATCCTGCTGGGTGGGATGGAGCACGGCCTGATGATGTACGCGCTTCAGCCTGAGGTCGTGTCCGCGGCCATTGCGCAGGCCACGCGACTCGGCAATCTTGAGGACCCGTGGATGATCAGGCCCGGCACGGATGGCGTCCTCTGGGGCACGGACTTTGCCGCGACGGCGGGCCCGTTCATTTCGCCGCGCATGTTCCGCAGCGTCTGCCTCCCGTCGATCAAGGAGCGGGTGGCGAGCGTCAAGTCGCACGGGCTGCGCGTGCTCAAGCATGCGTGTGGAAACAACTGGGCGCTGCTCGACATGTTCGTCGAGGCGGGGTACGATGCGTACCAATCGATCCAGGCCTCGGCAAGTATGGACATGGCCCAGGTCAAAGCGCGATATGGCAATAGGCTGGCGCTCTGGGGTGGGGCTAGTGTTGAAAACCTGGTTTCCGGGACGCCCGAGGATGTGCGCCATGACGTGGCGGAGGCGATGCGCGCCGGTGCGCCCGGCAGCGGCTACATCTTCGGCACGACGCACTCTGTGGCCGTCGGTACGAAGTACGACAATTTCCTGGCGATGCTCGACGCGTTTAACGACTGGGCGGAGCGAGCCGCCGCGTAGCGGAAGACCTTTGGGGTTTCCTTGTCCAGTAGGTGGTTGCTTGAGAAGGAAACCCCAAAGGTCTCAGCGCTGAACGCTGACCGCTTCCATCCTATCAACGATCCAAGGAGGCAACCTATGGCTATGTCGTCCTACGAAGTCATGACCCGCGCCATCGAGTTCCGACGGCCGGATCGCCTGCCGCTGCACCTCGAGGCGCTCGGCGTCGACGACGTGCACTTTGTCGGCTGGAACCAGATCGGGACCGGCGACCATCGCTACCGCGAGACGGTGGACGAATGGGGGTGCACCTGGGCGCGCTCGGAGATGGACAACATGGGCCAGGTGAAGGGACATCCGCTAGCCGACTGGGCGTCCTGGGAGAACTACGCATGGCCCGATCCTGACGATCCGGCTTTCTATGAGGGGATGGCGGCACGTTTCGAGGGCAGCGAGGGCCAGTACGTGGCCACGAGCATCTTCATGCTTCTTTTCGAGCGGATGCACGCGCTGCACGGGTTCGAGGCCACGCTCACCGATCTCTATCTGGAGCCCGAACGTATCGCAGCGCTGGCTGACCGCATCGTCGAGGTTGATCTGCGCATCATCGAGAACATCGCTTCGCGCTTCGGCGATCGCATCCACGGCTTCACCTTCACCGATGACTGGGGTACGCAACAGAATGTCTTCGTCCGGCCCACGATGTGGGATGCCTTTTTCAAGCCTCGCTACAAACGGATCTTCGACGCAGTCCACGACCTTGGCTGGCACGTGTGGATGCACTCCTGCGGCAAGGTCAATGGCATCATCGAGAGCTTGATCGACATCGGGCTGGACATCATCGAACTACAACAGCCAAGGGCATTGGGCATCGAGGACATCGGCGAGCGGTTCCGCGGACGGATCTGCTTTGCCTCGCTCTGCGACATCCAGCATACGCTGCCGTTCAAGGGCGCAGACGAGATCCGTGAGGAGGCCGAGTTGTTGCTGGATCGGTGGGCGACGCCAGACGGAGGGTTCATCTTGATCGACTACGGTGCCGGACACGCGATCGGCGTGGATGTCGAGAAGAAGAGGGCGATGCTCCATGCGTTCCTGGCGGCAGACCCTTGGCGCAACGAGGCGACGCGGTGAGCGGGGAACGGCAGGCGTCGCCGCGCTATCTGTCAGAGGGCAACTGGTACAAGGGGAACACGCACATTCACAGCACGGTCTCGGATGGGGGGCTGACTTTCGCGGAGCTCGAGCGGGCCTATAGCGGTGCCGGCTATGACTTCCTGTTTCGGACGGATCACTGGGCCTCGTCTTCCGTGCTGCTGGGCGGCGGTGGTGCAGACAGCCCCTGCTCTGGCTCGACGGTATCGAGCTGGACGGATTCGACGAGCACAGCGGCTATTATCACGTCGTCTGTCTGGGGGCCTTCACCGGTATACAGAGGCAGATGGGATTCCCCGACGCGCTCGCCGCTGTGCGCGCCCAGGGCGGTTTGCTCATCCTTGCACACCCTTACTGGACCGGGAACTCCTGTGCGGAAACGGTCAGATGGGGATTTGATGGCGTGGAGATCTACAACTACGTCTGCCAATGGCTGAACGGGAAGGGGGACGGGCGCCCGTATTGGGAGATGATGCTCAAGGAGGCACCGCGTACGCTGGCGTTCGCGTCCGACGATGCCCACATCACAACCTCCCATCCCGGTTGGAACGGGGGCTGGGTCATGGTCCAGGCGCCCTCGGTGACCGCGGAGGCTATCATGGCAAGCCTGCGTGCGGGCCGCTTCTACAGCACCACGGGCCCTACCTTTCACGAGATCAGGGTCGACGACGGTCAGGTGTCCATCGAGACATCGCCCGTGAGCTTCGTCCGGCTGGTAGGCCCGCGCTCGCAGGGGCAGCGCCTGGGCAGCTTCGACGGCAGCACACTGCAGCAGGCGAGTTTTGCATTGCCGGAGGACTGGCCCTATGCCTACATTGAGATCGAGGACGGCGTGGGTAGGCGCGCCTGGACGAATACGCTGTTAGTGGAGGATTGACCCCGGTTGCTGCCGGTATAAGGAGGTGTGCGTGGCAGTCGAGATCCCGAGAGGCCGAATATCGTTTTCGTGCTCACTGACGACCAGGGATATTGGGCGTTGGGAAGTGCCGGCAATAACGAGGTGCAGACACCGAACCTGGATCGTATCGCGGCAATGGGGATGCGCTTTGAAAGCTTCTTTTGCGCCTCCCCTGTCTGCTCGCCTGCGCGTGCGTCGATTCTCACCGGGCGGATTCCCTCCCAACACGGCGTGCACGATTGGCTCCGCAAGGGCAATCTGATCGGGGAGCGGACACCGGGGCTGGGGTCAGGCGATGACCGGGAGATCGAGTACCTGCAAGGGATGCCTGCCTACACGGAGGTGTTGGCGGCTAACGGCTACGCCTGTGGTATCAGCGGCAAATGGCATCTGGGTGATAGCCTCAACCCGCAGAAGGGGTTCTCCTACTGGCATCTCTTCCCCTATGGTGGCGGCAGCTACCACAACGGCTACTTCATCCGCGAGGGACGCATCGAGCGTGACACTCGCTACCTCACGGATGTGATCACGGAGGGCGGGCTGAGGTTCCTGGATGCACAGGCCGAGGAGGATGCGCCTTTCTACTTGAGCGTCCACTACACGGCGCCGCACTCTCCGTGGGATAGGGGTGAGCATCCGGAGGAGTTAGTCTCCCTCTACGCCGACTGTCCCTTCGACACGTGTCCTGAGGTGCCTGGCGGGCACCCCTGGCAGATCAACAGCGCTCCGCGGGGAAGAGGGCCGCGGCGGCACGAGCTCTTGAGCGGCTACTACGCCGCGATCACGGGCGTCGATCGCGGTGTCGGCCAGATTCTGGACAGGCTGACGTCGATGGGCGTGCTGGAGAACACGTTGATCGTCTTCACCAGCGACAACGGGATGAACATGGGGCACCACGGGATCTGGGGCAAGGGCAACGGCACCTTCCCGCAGAACATGTACGATACCTCGGTCAAGGTGCCGACGCTGATGGCGATGCCCGGCGGCTGCCGGAGGTGCGTGGACGACCATCTGCTGAGCCACTATGACCTCATGCCGACGCTGCTGGACTACCTGGGCGTCGAATCCCCCGACGCTGTGTCGCTGCCGGGGCGGAGTTTCGCGCCGCTGCTGCGAGGCGAGGCTCTTCCCGAACGGGAACACGTCGTCGTCTTCGACGAGTATGGACCGGTGCGCATGATCCGCACCCGGCAGTGGAAATACGTCCACCGCTATCCGTACGGACCCAACGAGCTCTACGACCTTGCGGCGGACCCGGACGAGGAGCACAACCTCGTGGACGACCCGGCGCAGCGGGCGCGGGTGACAGAGATGAAGGGCCAGTTGGAGGCCTGGTTCGTCCGCTACGTCGACCCGGACCTGGACGGCGCCAAGGAGCCGGTCACGGGCAAGGGCCAGGTGGATCTGGCCGGGGTGAGCGGCGAGGGCCGGCGGGCCTACGAGGACGATTGGTGGTACATTGACGAGAACGGCACCCGCCGTGACGACAAGGCGTTCTTCTTTGGCAAGATCATCGAGAAGGGAGGGGGAGCGATGGCAGTACCAGGCACTCCTATCTACGTCCGACGGGGCTCGATCGTTTCTGGTATGGCGCGGCGTACTACCCGGAGCACTGGTCTGCGGAGGATCGGGCGAAGGATGCACAGCGCATGGCCGAGGCGGGCTTCAACTGCGTCCGCATGGCCGAGTTCGCCTGGAGCGTGATTGAGCCGGAGGAGGGGCGGTACGACTTCAGCCTCTTTGACGAGGTCATCGCCGAGCTGGGTGCACAGGGGATCCATACGATCCTCGGCACGCCCACGGCTACGCCGCCGCGCTGGCTGACCTAGGCGCACCCGGAGGTGCTGCGGGTCAACGCGGACGGGGTGCGGATGCAGCACGGCTCCCGCCAGCACGCCTGCCTCACCGGCGAGACCTTCCGCGCCTACTCGCGCGCGATCACGCAGGCGATGGCCGATCACTATGCGGGCAGCCCGCACGTGGTCGGATGGCAGACCGACAACGAGCTGAACTGCCACTTCTCCGAGTGCCATTGCGACACCTGCCAGGCCGCCTTCCGCACGTTTCTGCGCGAGCGCTACGGCGATGACATCGAGGCGCTCAACGCGGCCTGGGGGACCGTCTTCTGGTCCCAGACCTACACCGACTTCGACCAGATCCAGACGCCCAAGAACGGTAAGCCGGCATACGCCAACCCGGCCCACCTGCTCGACTACGACCGCTTTATCTCGTGGTCCACGACGCGCTTCCAGCACGAACAGGTGGAGATCCTGCGCGCTGCCGACCCGCGCTGGTTCGTCACGCACAACGGCACCTTCGCCCACATCGACTATAGGGGCGAGTTTGGGCGCGATCTCGACTTCCTGAGCTACGACGTCTACCCTTTCTTCGATAAGGATCCCTGCGCCCGCCCCCTCACCCAGGCCTTCAACCTCGACCGCGCCCGCGCGTGGACCGGTAACTTGATGGTCCCGGAGCAGCAGTCGGGCTCGGGCGGGCAGGCGCCTTACCTGCACGATACCCCCGAGCCCGGTGAGATGCGGCGGATGGCCTATACCTCGATCGCCCACGGCGCGGACAGCCTGCTCTTCTTCCGCTGGCGCACGTGCCGCTTTGGCGCCGAGGAGTACTGGCGCGGTATCCTCGACCACGACAACGTGCCTCGCGGGTGCTACGATGAGGTGAAGCAGTTCGGGGAGGAGCTGAAGGCGATCGGATCCGAGGTGATGAACACGCACGTGCGGGTCGACGTGGGCATCGCAGCTGCGGATGTCGACGTTGAGGACGCCCACGCCGCCATATCCTTCGGCCTGCCGTCTCCCGACCAGATCGCCGCAGAGGTCCATGCGACCTTCTTCAACCAGGGCTATGCCGTGGGCTGCGTCCATCCGTCGGACGACCTGTCGGGGCTGAAGGTCTATATCATACCTCATTGGGCCCTTTTCGACCCGGCATGGCTGCCCGGCCTCGAGTCCTTTGTCCAGGGCGGGGGCGTGCTCGTGATCGGCGCGAGGACGGCGACCAAAGACCTACAGAACAACGTTGTGGCAGAGACACCTCCCGGTATCCTGAGTAAGCTGACGGGCTTCCGCGTGGTTGAGTACGGACGCCAGAACGCGCGCGATCAGCGTCCCCTGACCCTGCGTTTCTACCCGGGCAACGCCCGAGCGCACTCGCAGTATTGGTACGAGCGCCTCGATGCGCTGCCGGGGACCAACACGATCGCCCGGTGGGAGGAGCGCCATCTACAACTGAAGAGCGCCGCCACGAGGCGCAAGACCGGTGAGGGTGCCGCCGTCTACATCGGCACCTATCTGACTGAGCCGGTCATCGAGGGCTTGATACCGTTCCTGCAAGGGCTGCGGGAGGATCTGGCCCCGTTGTGGCCGGAAATACCTGCGGGCGTCCACGTCACCCTGCGGGAAGACGAGCAGAAGCAGCTCTGGTTCATCACCAACGCTAACGAGCGCGTTGTCAGCGTGCCCTCGGTGCCGGCTGGAATTGATCTGACCACGGGGCGTACCGTCACCGGCGGTCGGCTCTTCATGCAGAAGAACCAGGTGATGGTGATCAAGACGGGACAAGGTAGTTGACAGTACTGACAACTGGAAACGGACAACCGGCAACCGGTTTTGCCCTACCTGACGATTGGCTTACGAACTCGCCCAGATGTTCTAACTTATCGTTGACAAAGGGCAGCTTCGGTGCTATAGTATGAACAGCTCGGTGACACTTTAGTTGCACTGGCCGATCTTCACCCCCTATATCCAGTGTTTCTAGGTCTCTTTCTAACCAAATACGGCCGGTTCATACAAACAAGCAGTGTGTTTGCATTTTACATTGCTTTTTTCTTCCTACTGGGCTCAACAAGCAGCACCTCGCTCTGAGACACTCTGAGGATTCCCCTCCTCCGATGAGTAGCCTCTGTGGAGTTCCTGCGGTGGGTTGCCGGACGCCCACGTGACATGCGTGGGCGTCTTGCTGTCTCTGGACTTATTTCGAAAGGAGTGGCCCCAGACATGGCGGTCGAAAGGGTGGTTAAGCGAGACGGGGCGGTTGTGCCGTTCGATCGAAAGCGGATCGAGGAGGCGATCTACGCTGCGGCACGCGCTTCGGGCAATGGGGTAGGGCGCACGTGGGCTGAGACGCTCTCGTGGGCTGTGACCGGCTTAATGGAGGAGCGGATCAACGGCAGCGGTCTGCCGCCGCACGTCGAAGATATCCAGGATGTCGTTGAGGAGGTGCTGGTCAAATCGGGCAATCCACGGATTGCCAAGGCTTATATTCTCTACCGTCAGCAGCGAGCGCAGGCGCGGGAGACCCACCGGATGCTGCTGGATTCTGAGAAGCTGGTCGATGACTACCTGCAGCGGTCGGATTGGCGGGTCAACGAGAACAGCAACATGAACTACTCGCTGCAGGGACTCAACTTCTATGTGGCCTCATCCATCGCAGCACGTTATTGGCTGCATCGCATTTATCCCCCGGAAGTACAGGCTGCGCATACCAGTGCAGACCTCCACGTTCACGACTTGGGTATGCTCTCCGTCTATTGCTGCGGATGGGACCTGCTGGATCTCCTCGAACAGGGCTTCGGCGGTGTACCTGCTAAGGTGCAGAGCAAGCCCCCGCGACACTTGCGTACGGCGTTGGGGCAACTGGTCAACTTCTTCTACACGCTACAGGGGGAGTCGGCGGGGGCCGTGGCCGTCTCCAACTTCGACACACTATTGGCGCCCTTTGTCAGGTATGACAGCCTGAATTTCACGCAGGTGAAGCAGGCACTTCAGGAGTTTGTCTTCAACATCAACGTGCCCACTCGTGTGGGCTTCCAGACACCGTTCACCAATATCACCATGGACCTGACGCCGCCCAGCACGTTGTCCAGCGAACCGGTGATCGTGGGCGGTGAGCCAAAGGAAGCGGTCTACGGGGACTTCCAGCCGGAGATGGATCTGATCAACCGTGCTTTCGCCGAGGTGATGCTGGATGGCGATGCACAGGGGCGTGTCTTCACATTCCCGATCCCCACGTACAACATCACGCCTGATTTCGATTGGGACAACTCCGAGCTTGCGCCGATCTGGGCGATGACCGCCCGATATGGGATTCCCTACTTCGCGAACTTTATCAACAGCGATATGAGCGCCGAGGATGCGCGAAGTATGTGCTGCCGCCTACGGCTGGACAACCGTGAGCTGCGGAAGCGAACCGGGGGCCTCTTCGCGGCTGCACCGCTCACCGGCTCGGTGGGCGTCGTCACGATCAATATGGCGCGGCTGGGGTACACTGCCAGGAACGAGCGCGATTTCCGCGACCATCTGGAGCATCTGATGGATGTCGCGAAGACCAGCCTGGAGATCAAGCGCAAGATGCTGGAGTCCTTGACGGAACGTGGGCTTTATCCCTACAGCCAGCACTACCTGCGCAACGTGAAGGCGAGCACCGGCCATTATTGGAGCAACCACTTCTCGACTGTAGGGCTCAATGGCATGAACGAGGCATGCCAGAACTTCCTGGGCGTTGGGATCGACCATCCGGATGGTCAAGCTTTCGCCATCCGTACGCTGCAGTTCATGCAAGAGGTGTTGGCGCGCTTCCAGGAGCAGACAGGGAACCTATATAACCTCGAGGCCACGCCTGCCGAGGGCGCTACCTTCCGGTTGGCGCGCACGGACAAAGCCCGCTATCCCGAGATTGCCACAGCGGGCACCCCGGACTCACCCTACTATACGAACTCGACGCATCTGCCCGTGGATTTCAGCGATGATCTCTTTGAGGTGCTGGACCATCAGGACGAGCTCCAGACGCTCTACACGGGGGGCACCGTGCTGCACATCTTCCTCGGTGAACAGATCGACGATTGGCAACAGGCAAGGCGTCTCGTGCGTACCGTGGCCGAGAATTACCGGCTGCCCTATTACACGCTGACGCCGACCTTCAGCGTCTGCCCGATCCACGGCTACATCGCGGGGGAGCACACGTATTGCCCCTACGAACATACCGAGGAGCAGTTGGCGCAATATGGTCGACCGGCGGCGCCGGAAGGTTGACCAGCGATTAGGCGTTTCTGAATTCGATACACAACAGGGGGGATCCAAATGGCGGAGAACAAGCAACCGATAACCGAGCGGGAGAACGTCGAACTCAAGGTACCCTGCGAGGTCTACTCGCGAGTGGTGGGATACCTGCGCCCCGTCCAGGCGTGGAACCAGGGCAAGCGCCAGGAGTTCGTGGAGCGGAAGGCCTTCAAAGTAGACGAGAAGCTGCCTGTCAGTTAGGACTGCATGTTGAATTGTCATCCTGAGCCGCAGGCGAAGGATCTCAGGTCTACAAGTCACGTCGAGCTCGAAGCCTCAAGAGTCCCAGCCTTGGAGATCGACCTCCGAGGCTGGGCGCGGACGTCGCTGATCGATTTTCCCGATCACATCGCCACGGTTCTCTTCACAGGGGGGTGTGACTTCCGATGTCCTATGTGCCACAATGCCGACCTGGTGTTGCAGGCCTCATTCGCTGCCCGCCGTTGATCCGGAGGAGGTCTTGGCTTTCCTCACGCGGCGGGCAGGCAAGGTGACCGGCATCGTCGTGACCGGCGGGGAGCCTCTGTTGCAGCAGGGGCTCCCCGCGTTCCTGTCGGCGGCGCGTGCCCGGGGTGTGGCGGTCAAGCTCGATACCAACGGCACGCATCCCGATCGCCTGGCAGACCTCCTCAACACCGGCGTCGTAGACTACGTGGCGATGGACGTGAAAGCGCCCCGGACTAAGTATTCGCGTCTCTCCGGACGTCGAGTCCGTGGATGTCGGCCAAGTGGCGGCGTCGGTTGACCTTCTCTGCCGGAGCGGCGTCACAGTAGAGTTCCGCACGACTGTCGTCCCGGGCCTCCTGGACGGCGACGATGTCGAGGCCATCGCGCAGTGGCTGGCTGAGTGCGGGGATCGGAAGTCAGTCTCGTACGTGCTGCAGCAGTTCCGTGGCATACGCACTCTCGATCCCGCCCTGGAAGGTGCCGCCCCCTATCCGACGTCTGAGCTGCTGGATATGGCTGCCTGCGCCAGCCGCTGGATCGACCACGTCGCACTCCGCGGGGTTTAGCCTCACGAGGGCCTTGTGAAGGTTGGCATCGCGCTTCGTAGGCAAGGCGCTGTTGCTTCCTCAGCCATATCCGCCAGCAAGCGCGGGCCCGACCTTCGCAGGGCCTGTGCGTGCTTCCGCTCGACAAAGGGAACCCTGCAGCGGTGGCGGACGTCAATAGTATGTGCGACGGCAACCGCGCGGTCGCACTCGACGTTCCGTCATCAACCATAGAAGGAGCTGCCCTATGTCCCGCAGAGGTTGGATAGCCGTAGGACTCGCCCTCGTCGTTCTCGTTGCCCTCAGTCTCGTGGGTCTCGTCGTCTACAATGAGACGCTGCCCCAGCGTCTGAGCCAGCACGAGACCATTGTTCTGGGCCAATCGCAGTTGGTGCCCGGCAGCACGGCGGCTATGCGCGTCGTCGTGCGCGACAGCCGCGATGCTTCGCCGCTCTCCGGCGCGGGCGTGAAGGTGCTGCTTCGCCCGACCGAGGGTGGGGCCGGCGCGCCGCTCTTCGAGGGCCAGACGAACGCGGACGGCACGCTGCCCGTCAGCTTCACTGTGCCCGATGACGTCGTCATGGACGTGCCGCCACCGAGGAGACGCTGGTCGTCGAGACGACCTCGTCGCTCGGGTCCGACCGGCTGGAGAAGCCGGTGACGCTGGTGCGCAGCTATCGCCTCTTGGTCTCCACCGATAAGCCGCTCTACCAGCCCGGCCAGGTCATCCACATCCGCGTGCTGGGGCTGGGCAGCCTCGACCGCGTCCCCGCGGGCAACCAGCTCCGTCGAGATCGCCGTGGCCGACGGCAAGGGCAATACCGTCTTCCGCCGGACGCTGACGACCTCGGCGTACGGCGTGGCCGCCGCCGACTTCCAACTCGCCGACGAGGTCAACAGCGGCGCCTACAAGATCACGGCGACGCTCGGCGACACGGTCTCCGAGAAGACGGTGACCGTGGAGCACTACACGCTGCCCAAGTTCGACGTGACGCTGACGACCGACCGCGACTTCTACCGGCCCGGCGACCACGTCGAGGGCACGCTCTCCGCGCGCTACTTCTTCGGCAAGGACGTGGCAGGCGGCACGGTCGCGATCGAAGGGTATACCTTCGACTTTGAGCGTGTCGTCGCCGTCACGATCGACGGGGTGACCGACGACCAGGGCGCTTTCACGTTTGGTTTTGACCTGCCCACCTACATCGCCGGCTCCGATCTGGAGGACGGGCGCGCGCGGTTCTACGTCGAGGCGCGCGTGACCGATCTCGCAGAGCACACCGAGGTGGGGCAGCTCTCGCTGCCCGTGGCGAGCGACGCGCTGGTCATCGACGCGATCCCCGAGGGCGGCCTGCTCCGCGAGGGCGTCGAGAACGTCCTCTACGTGATGACGAGCACGCCCGACGGCGCGCCCGTCGAGGCGGACGTGACCGTCACGCTCTACGACACGGGCGAGACGCTGACGGCGCACTCGGGCACTTACGGGCTGGCCGAGCTGCGCTTCACGCCGAGCAGCTCCTATACCTCGATGAGTATCTCCGCCCGCGACGCGGCGGGCACGACGGCGCAGCGCGAGGTCGCCTTTGAGGGCACCGGCGCGAGCGAGAGCGTGCTCCTGCGCCCGGACGGCGCCATCTACCGCGTGGGCGACACGATGGGGCTCACGATCCTCACCTCCCAGCAGCGCGGCACCGTCTACCTCGACATTATCCGCGAGGGGCAGACGGTGAGCACCCGCGCGGTGGACGTGGCCGACGGTCACGCCGAGGTCGCGGTGGATCTCACGCCCGACCTCTACGGCACGCTGGAGCTGCACGCGTACAAGATCCTGTCCAGCGGCGCCATCGTCCGCGACACGCGCCTGGTCGTCGTGGACGAGGCCAGTGATCTCTCGGTCGGCCTGATCGCGGGCGCCGACGTCTACCGGCCCGGCGACGACGGCACGCTTGACGTCCAGGTCAGCGGCGCAGATGGCGGCGGCGTGCAGTCCGCCGTCGGGCTGGCGATCGTCGACGAGTCGGTCTTCGCCCTTGCCGAGCAGGACCCCGGCTTCGCCAAGCTCTACTTCATGCTGGAACAGGAGCTCCTGGAGCCCAAGTACGAGTTGCACGGGTTTAGTATCCCTGAGATGGTCTCGCAGCCGTGCTCGACCGGTGACGGTACGACCTGCCCTGCGCCGCTGCAGGCGGCCCAGGAGGGCGCGGGCAAGGCCGCGCTTGCCTCGGCGATCCCGCAGGCCGATCCTTTCTCGCTGGAGGCCAACTCGCACGAGCAGGCGATGGACCGCGCCTACGCGCGGCAGCAGGCCTTCTACGGATCGCTCGCCACGGTCTCGTTCGGCGCCTTCGTCCTCCTGCCGCTCGCGGCGGTGGTGCTCAGCGGCGTGGCTGCTGCCCGCGCGCGGGCGTTCTGGAAAAGCCTCGGCCTCGCTGTGGCGATCGTGATCCTTGCCGGGCTGAGCCTCCTGGGCCTGGTCTGGCTGGCGGACAATGTCTTCTGGCGGACGCAGGAGGTGCTTACGACGGTCGTGGTCCTATCGCTTGGCCTGCTCGGGGTCGCGGGTCTTATCGTGCTGATCGTGACGGCGATACGGCGCAAGGACCTCACGATCGGCCTGCTGCTCGCGGTAGTGCCGCTCGCCATCGTCGTGGGCGGCGTGATGGGCTGGTCGGTCGACCACGGCGACGTCTCTTCCGCGGACCCTGTGCTCATCGTGGGCTTGATCGCGATTCTGCTCTTCCCGCTGGCCTTCCTCCTGCGCGGCACGAGCCTGATCTGGGAGAAACGCGCGCTTGCGGGCGTCTCGTCCACGATGGTAGCCATCCTGCTGCTGGTGGGGCTGGTGCCCGTCTTCGGGTTGGGCTTCTATGGGCGTGGGATGGGCGTGATGGGCGCCGCGGACGCTTTTGACCAGGGCCTTGTCGTGGAGAGAGGCCATGGCCCCGCCGATGCTGGAACGTGCGTTTGGCGCGGCTCTGCCTACGGCCGTGGCGGAGAAGGCCGCCGGACTCCTGAACGACGGCGCGACAACCGGTGAGGCCGCCGGCAGCGGCGTGGCACAGACCGCCGAGCCGCGGCTGCGCCAGTTCTTCCCCGAGACGATGCTCTGGCTGCCCGACGAGATCACCGACGCCGAGGGTCACCTGACCGTCGACGTCCCGGTGGCCGACTCGATCACCACCTGGCGCATCGCAGCGCTGGCCTCCTCGCAGGATGGACGGCTGGGCAGCGCCACGGGCTCGCTGCGCGTCTTCCAGGACTTCTTCATCGACCTCGATCTCCCCGGCTCGCTCACCGTCGGCGACGAGATCGCTGTCCCGGTCGCGGTCTACAACTACCTGCCGGAGTCCCAGACGGTCCGCCTCGAGGTGACCGAGGCGTCGTGGTTCGAGCTCGTCGACGACGCGCAGAAGGAGATCACCATCGCGTCGAACGACATCACCGTCGTCTACTTCCGCATCAAGGCGCTGGCCTTCGGGCAGCAGCCCTTCAAGGTGACGGCGTACGGGAGCCAGATGTCCGACGCGATCCAGAAGGACGTGCGGGTCTACCCCGACGGCAAGGAGCTTCGCTTCGCCGTCTCCGACAAGCTGAGCCCGACGGTGCCCGCGGCGGTGCCGGTGCAGGTCCCCGGCGACGCGATCGCCGGCACCCAGCGGCTGACGGTCAAGATCTACCCCGGCGTGGTCAGCCAGGTGGTGGAGGGGCTCGACGCGCTGCTGCGGATGCCCTTCGGCTGCTTCGAGCAGACCTCGTCGACCACCTATCCCAACATACTTGTGCTCGACTACCTCAAGACCACGGAGCAGGCCTCGCCCGAGGTGCAGATGAAGGCGGAGGAGTACATCAACCTCGGCTACCAGCGGCTGACCACGTTCGAGGTCGACGGCGACCCCGGCGGCTTCAGCCTCTTCGGCGAGGCGCCGGCCGACCCGATGCTCACCGCCTATGGCCTGCAGGAGTTCGGCGACATGAGTCGCGTGGCGAACGTCGATCCTGCGCTCATCCAACGGGTCGCCCACTGGCTCATCGCCCACCAGAACGGCGACGGCTCCTGGGAGGGTGTCGAGGGCTTCCACGAGACGAGCATCACCGGCCTGACGGGCCGGGTGCCGGTGACGGCGTGGATCGTCTGGGGGCTGGCCGACGCGGGCTACGCGGATGATGCCGCGACCCAGCGCGGGGCGAGCTTCCTGCGCGAGAACGCCTCAGAGGCCGAGACGGCCTACGACCTGGCGATGGTGGCCAACGCGCTCGTCGCGGTCGACGTCAAGACCGGCGGCATCACCGGTGCCACCGAGGGCGTGCTCGCCCGCCTCGCCGGGATGGCGCAGCGCGAGGGCGAGTCGGCCTTCTGGGATGCCGGACGCGAGACCTATATGGGCGGCTATGGCACCAGCGGGCGGTTGGAGACGACGGCCTCCGCGGCGCTTGGCCTTCTTGCGCGCGGGCCGCCAGCCCGATCTGGCGAGCGCTGCGCTCACCTACCTCGTCCGCAGCAAGGACAGCTTCGGCACGTGGGAGACGACGTCGGCGACCGTGATGGCGCTCAAGGCCTTCGTCGAGAGCGTGCGTTCCGGCGCGGAGAACGTCGACGCAACCGTCACGATCACGCTCGACGGCGGGCAGACGCGCACCGTTCGGGTCACGCCCGAGACCTTCGACGTCGTGCAGTCGGTCGTCTACGACGACGTGCCGGTGGGCCGCGACGTGGAGGTGGGCATCGCGATCGAGGGCGAGGGCAACCT
Organism: uncultured Chloroflexia bacterium; assembly: GCA_963751345.1. GTDB lineage: Bacteria > Chloroflexota > Anaerolineae > B4-G1 > SLSP01 > PWVB01. Next base: position 78,181 of record CAVVUS010000040.1, on the reverse strand, counting down.
GATGTACCAGGTCGCGACCGACTACTACCTGCCCTGGGACCGGCTGAGCGACTACCCCGACCTGGTTCCGGCCAAGGACCTCGTGACGATCGACGTAAGCTACGACCGGACCGAGCTCGCGGTCGACGACACGGTGGGCGTGGACGTGAGCGTGAGCCTCAACGAGCCGGGCAGCTCGGCCGAGCAGACCATCATCGACCTGGGGTTGCCGCCGGGCTTCACTGTGGAGACCGAGGATCTGGACCGGCTGGTCGCCCGCTTCCAGGACGTGCCCGAGGACTATCCCTACGCGCAGGTCAAGCGGTACGAACTGACGGGACGCCAGATCATCCTCTACGTCACGAACCTGACAGCAGAGCAGCCGCTCAGTTTCAGCTATCGTCTGCGAGCGTCCTTCCCGCTGGTGGCGCAGACGCCGGCGAGCACGGCATACGACTACTATAACCCGGGCACCGCGGCGGAGGTCAGCACCATTGACGCTGACGGTGGTGGGCGGGGAGTAGGAGACAGGGCGAAGTGCCAGCGGGGCACCGCCGTCTGCGCCGGTAAAGCGGCACGCACCTGCGTTGTGGGACCTTCCGGGTTGCTCCTCAGCAACCCGGAAGGTAGGTGTCGCGGTACCAGCGACCCTGCGTAGGTGAACGCGTACCTTCCGGGATGGAACGCGCTATACTGCGTCAGGCAGTGACTGGCAAGGGCTGACAGTTTTTGGGACTCGGGCCCCCTCTCGGGCGAGAGAATGGGCACGGGGTCTCCGAAGGAGAAGGAGCAATGGATGGTTCGAGCGACAAGCATCCCAGGGATGACCGGGTCAAGCGGGCCGGAACCGGCATGGGCGTTGGAATAGCCTTGGGCGTCGCCCTCGGCGCTGCTCTGGGCAATATCGGGCTGGGCTTGGGGATCGGCATCCTGACCGGGGGCTTGTCGATAGCGCTCGATCGGTGGCGGGGTCACAGAGATCGGTGAATCAGCGGGCGCGTGCCACGTGGGTCACGTATCGCGAGGTGCCGCTCTGGTGTCTCGATTTCTCTGAGTTTGGGTCAGACCGCGCCGGACTGATCGCCGAGATCGCAGCCTCGGAGGCCGTGATCTCGCGCAGCCCGGAGAATTCGCTTCTTGTAGCGGTGGCACTTCATCGTGCCACCGTTCAGCCGGAGCTCGCCTCTTTCTTTGGTCGGTGGGCAACTCAACCCAAGAACTCTATCCGAAAGATGGCGATCCTGTACGTCTCGCGGATCGAGCGCATCTACGACACATGGGTCAAAGGCGTCTCCTGGCCCCGGAACAGCAAATTCTTCGACGACTACGAAGCCGCGAAGGAATGGCTGATCTCGGAGCGGTTCTAGTTCTTGGTCAGCTTCGCGCTGAACTTGTCGCCGGTCTTCTCCTCGCTGCGGTCGGTCGCGGGAGGCGGTTCTAGCGAGAGCGCGGAGATCGCATCCCGCAGGTCGGGTGTCATATCTATATCCAGCGCGCCGAGCGAGCCCTCCAGTTGGTCGACGTTGCGAGCGCCGATGATGGGCGCTGTTACGGCAGGGTGACCACCGACCCAGGCGACCGCCAGGCTGACGGGGTTGTAGCCGTTCTGCTTAGCGAAGGTCGTGAAGTCCTCGGCCGTGCGGTAGAGCCAGTCGTCGGCGTAGCGCTCCATGTACATCGCGTTCGAGACGAGCCGCCCGTGCTCGGGCCGCTTGTCCACGCCGTACTTGCCGGTCAGCAGGCCCCCGCCCAGCGGGCTATAGGGGGTCACGCCCAGTCCCTCGGCCTGAGCCATCGGCAGGAGCTCCACCTCGGCCTGGCGCTTGACCAGGTTGTACATCGGCTGGAGTACTTCGAAGCGCGCCCAACTGTGGCGCGCCGAGAGGCCCAGAGCCTTCTCCACCTGCCACGCCGCGAAGTTGCTCGCCGCAGGATAGAGGATCTTGCCCTGGCTCACGAGGTCGTCGAGCGCCCGCAGCGTCTCCTCCAGCGGCGTCGTCTCGTCGAAGCGATGGATGAAGTAGACGTCGATGGTGTCGGTACCCAGGCGGCGCAGGCTACCCTCGACAGCCTGCATCAAGTGGCGGCGGTGTGCGCCGCGCGCGTTGACGTCGCCGCTCGTGGGGAAATAAGCCTTGCTGGTGATGACGATTTCGTCGCGCGCGCCGGCGATCAGGGCACCGAGGATTTCCTCGGAATGCCCGTGCGCGTAGACGTTGGCACAGTCGAAGAAGTTGATCCCCGCATCGCGACAGCGGTGGAACATCGCCGCGGATGTTGCTTCGTCGGCGTCGTCGCCGAAGGACATCGTCCCGAAACAGAGCGACGAGACCTTGACGCCTGTGGAGCCCAATACTTTGTAGTTCATCGTGCCTCCTTTGGCTAATGGCTGGGTGGTTAGTTGGCTCGATTCGTGCGAAGTGGCATCCTGGGCCTTGCAGGACTGAGACCCTGAGCCGCAGGCGAAGGATGATGATCGCGACCTCTAGGTTGGCTGAGCACTAGACGGTTCCGTGCGAGAAAGATTGTTCTGCCCCGGTGAGATGAAGACGAGGAATTCTTTGGTCGCGGCCTCCATATCGCTATAGGCTCCCCGGTAGCGCGGGGGAAGCAACGCCGCGATCTGGTACATCATCTCATCGACGATCTGCCGCCGCACGGCGCCGGTGACGTGGCCCCTGGTCGCCTGGACGCTAAAGGGATTCCCCACTGCGATGTGGTATTCTGTCCTGCGGAAGTGCTTAAGGTTGTCGAAGAAGGCCTCCCCGCCGTAGCACGCGACCGGCCAGACCGGTGCGCCGCTTCGCAGCGCCATCAGGACGACGCCGGGTTTGCCCTCCTGGAGACGCCCATCGTGGCTGCGCGTCCCCTCCGGTGTGATGAAGAGGATCCTACCATTGTCCAGTGCCTCAAACCCCTTGCGCATCGCCGACACGTCGAGCGCGTCGCGCTCGATCGGGATCACGTCCCAGTTATTGAAGAGCACGCGGTAGATCCAGTTGTCCCAGTTTTCGGCTTTCGAGAACCCCGTGCCCAGGTCGCTCCTGATCCGCGTGTAGATCGTCGGCAGCTCCAGCAAATTGACGTGGTTGACGATGATGATGATCGGTCCCTTGAGCGGGATGCGTGCCAACTGGTCCGCGTCGACCTTCAGCAGTACACCCGTGAGGAAACGTGCAAGCGCGTTCAGGGCGCGCCGCAGGATGAGCTTGGTGACTTTCATGGTGGAGCGAGATCTCGTCCGGGAAGCGTGGCGACCGGCTACGCTGTCCCTTCAAGGATCGCATTCACCTCCGCCATGTCGCCGGCATCCAGGTCCCACTCGGCCGACGCGGCGTTCTGCTGTATCTGGGAGACCTTGGTCGCGCCCGAGATGACGGAGCAGACCTCCGGGTGCCCGAGTAGCCAGGCGTGGGCCAGCTCGACCATCGAGTGACCGCGGGCCTCGGCCCAGGCGCTCATCCGCGCGACACGCGTGAAATTCTCGTCAGTCATGTACTGCTGGACGTAACGATTCGACTCCCCACGCGATCCCGCCGGCGCGGGCTCGCCGCGATGGTACTTGCCCGTCAGGAAGCCGCCAGCCAGCGGGAAGAAGGGCAGGACGCCGACCTGGTAGGCGTGGCAATAGGGCAGAACTTCCTGCTCGATCTGGCGCTCAAGCATATGATAGTGGTTCTGGACTGTCACGAAGGGTGTCCATCCTCGCATCTCGGCCAGGAGGTTGGCGTAGGCGAGCTGCCACGATGCATAGTTGGACGCACCGATGTAGCGCACCTTGCCGGAGGTGACGAGGTCGTCGAGCGCGCGAAGCGTCTCCTCGATGGGTGTATCGTCGTCCCAGTGGTGCATCTGGTAGAGATCGATGTGGTCCGTGTCGAGCCGCCGCAGGCTGGCCTCGACGCCCGATATGATGTGGTAGCGTGAGGCGCCGCGGTCGTTGGGCCCCTTGCCCGTCGGGCTCTCGACCTTGGTGGCCAGGACGACGTGATCCCATCGCCCTCTGAGCGCCACGCCGAGGGTCTCCTCCGAGCGCCCTCCGGCGTAGGTGTCCGCGGTGTCGATCAGGGTGACGCCGAGGTCGAGCGCAGCGTCGATGATGGCGTGGACGCCCTGCTGATCGACCTTGCTACCGAACCGGTTTGTACCCAGGCCCACGACTGAGACACGCAGGCCGGAGTTGCCCATCAGACGATACTTCACGATTTGCCCTCCTTACGGGACTCTATAGCCCTCGACGGCAATCTCGCCGGGCGTGACGATCACCTTCTCCACGCAGACGTCGGTGGGCCACATGCCGGGCAACTGCGCGTTGAGGCCGCGCTGCACGATGCCTCGCAAGCCTACGCTCCAGCCGTTGACGCCCAGCGTCTGGATCTGGACCACGGGGCGGCAGTTGGCCGCCGAGACGGTCATCGTGGTGCTCAAGGTGAGGGTCCCCCTGACCAGCGAAGGCACGTCGAAGCCGATCTGCTTGATCAGATCGGCGCTGCCTGTCGCCTGGACGGCGATGAGATTGGTGTCGAAGCTAACGCTTGCGCTGGCACCGCTTCCTACCTTCTCGTCCAGCACCTGCTTGGCGATTTGGTTGAGGTCCGCGTCGGAGGCGACGACGCGGACGTGCTGCCCCGGCTCGATGTCCTGAAGCTGGTTCAGGTCGTCCAGCGTGCTGACCCTATACTCAGGCAAGGTGGGATCCGGCACCGGCAAGATCTCCGCGGGCGGCTGTGCCGGGACGACCCCCAGCATCTTGAGGATGGGTCCTATGATCGGCCACTGTGGGAGCGGTGGCAGCGCCGTGGCCAGCGATGGCTGAGTGAGGGACGCCGGCAACACCGGTGCGGCCTGTGCGGGTGCAACCGCGACAAACAGCAGCAAGGTGACGACGATCAGGATGGGACTTCTGCTCTTGTGCATCAGTAATCCTCCGTGCCGGAATGTCCGGCGAATCCTCAGTCCTGCGTGACGCGGCCTCCCGCCACATACCTGCCCGGAAGCGGTCGGCGCTAAGTCAGACCAACGTCTACTAATTTACATTGTACCGGGAGGCCGGGCTTAGGCAACAATCTCCGGCTCCTATCCTTCGTCGATGCCCCACCAATACATGTCGGCGAGTTTGCTATGTTCCAGGTGGAGACGGACGTAGCTCTCGTAGCGGTGCCGGTCGATCTCTCCCCGCTCGAGGGCTTGGATCACGGCACAGCCTGGTTCGACGGTATGGGTGCAATCGGAGAAAGCGCACTGGGGGACATACGGGGCGATGTCCGGAAAGTAGGCATCGATCTCTTCAGGGTCGAGATCGAAGAGCGCCAATGCCCGAATCCCGGGCGTGTCGGCGACCCATCCTCCTGCCGCGAGCGGCACAAGTTCTGCGACCGTGGTTGTATGACGCCCTTTGCCCGTGGCGGAACTTACGTCCATCACACGCTGTCCTAGCCCCGGCTCAAGCGCGTTGAGCAAGCTCGATTTGCCCACGCCGGAGGGTCCGATCAGGGCGGACGTGGCGCCGACCAGATGCGCACGCAACTCGTCGATCCCCGCGTGCGTCCGTGCACTGGTGTAGACGACGGGATAGCCGATCTTCTCGTAGACCCCGAATAGCGCGCGCGCCGCCTCAAGACCTATCAGATCGGTCTTGTTGGCGCAGATCACCGAGGGGATTTCCTGTCGCTCGGCGCCGACCAGGAGCCGGTCGAGCATCTTCAGACGGGGCTCTGGGTTGGCACAGGCCACCACAAAGACGACCTGATCGGGGTTGGCAATGATGACCTGTTCTTGCTCCCTGAGATAGCCCTGCCGATCCCACCGGCGCGTTCCCCGCCCCGACGCTAAGGGCTTGAGCCGGGAGAGGGTGCGCCGGCGCTCAAGAACGTCCTCGATGACGTAGCCGCCATCGACCAGGGGTTGCCACACGACGCGGTCGCCTACAGCGACCAACGTCGCCTCGTTGCGTTCCTTCTTTAGCCTTCCACGGACGCTGGCGACGATCTCCTCGCCGTCATCGGTCAGGATCGCGTAGAAGCCGCTCTGTGACTTGACAATCAGTCCTTCGTTCAGGGAATCCCTCTCTCCTATGGGTTGGTTTGAGCACGTTCCGCGCATGCGGTTATGAGACGAAACGCGTCGCGCGAATGCCTCTCAGACACCAACCGGATTCTACCTGCTGCGCCGAACTTCGCAACCCCCTGGGGGTAGCGACTTTTTGTTGACATAGTCCATAACCGCTCTTATACTGAAGGCGCGCTGTCTTGTTCACGCAATCGTAACCTAACTGTAACCCTACGGTCCCCCTGGCGCGCTTGCGGGTGTCCGCGAGGCGAGGAGGCTCTGAATGTCTTTCCAGATGCGCTGGCCTACGCGGTACGGCAAGATCACCCAGAAGTTCGGTGAGAATCCAGCGCTCTATGGTAAGTTCGGGCTGCCGGGGCATGAGGGGATCGACATTATGTCTCCTCAGCACAGTCCGGTCTACGCAGTCAGCGACGGGCTGGTGGGTGACATTCGCCTAAATGCGCTCGCCGATCCGTTGCTAAAGCCATACGGCAACCAGATCCGCCTGCAGCACGCCGATGGCTATGAGACGATCTACGCACATCTCTCGCAGGTCGTGGTTCTCCGCGGGCAGGCTGTCAAGGCCAAACAACTGATAGGCCTCTCGGGCAACACGGGTTACTCGAAAGGCGCGCACCTGCACCTGGGACTCAAGAAAGCGGGGGCGACGATAGGTGGCGAAACTCCCTTTCCCTATGATCTCGTGGACCCCGCGCCCTATCTGGTCGAGTTTGGCAGCAATGCGGACCTGGCCTTCGAGACACCGGATCCGTCATTAGTCGTTACGGTGAACAGCCCGTCAGCAGGCTCGCTGAACCTATGGGCCCTGCCGTTCACCGGTGCCAAGTTGGTCACCGAGGTCGAGCACGGCACAACGCTTGACGCGCTGGAGGAGGCTGCTGTCGCGCGTGCGAAGGTGGGCCGGGACGGACATTGGCTATGGGTCAGGACTGAGACCGGGCTGGTGGGGTGGGCGCTGGCCCAGTACCTCTCTCTCGGCGACGCCGATCCGCGCCCGCCCATCGATCCCGACGTCGTGGTCTTTCTCATCGTCGACGCCTCCGGTGAGAACCTCCTGATGCGCTTCGGCCCCGGCACCGAATACGATGAGGTCGCCAGATTCTCCGATGGCACCGTGATGAAGGCGCTCGATGCCCTGGAGATCGTCGAGGAGCGTGTGGGTCAGCAGGAAGCTTGGCTTCACGTTCAGGCGCCCCCCGGCCAGGTGGGGTATTGTGCGGCCCGGTATCTGAAGCTCAAGCCCTTTGGTGCCAAGCCGGTGATTCCTCAACCGCCGGAGGGCACACCCGCGTCCGAAGTTGTCGTCGAGAGCCCCGGACTGGGACTGAGACTGCGCGCCGGACCCGGGACGGACCACGAGGTGGTCTGGTCGATACCCCACCGGACCGTCCTGACGTCCCTGGAGGATCCCGCGATCACGGGGGGAAAGGTGGGACAGCACGACGCCTGGATCCACGTGCGCACCCCCTCCCTTCACGAGGGCTATACTGCCGCCTGGTACCTCCGCTACCCGGCTCGTGAGGATGACCGCGTGCGAGCTACCGTCGAGGACGTACGGTCCGGCGTCTCGCCGCACATTTTCGGCATCCACGCGCTCGCCCTGTCCGACGACCAGTTGATGCGCGACCGCATTCGCGGGCTCTATATAGAGTCCGGCAAGGCCGGTTGGACGCTTTTCACCGAGATCTGTGGGCGTTACGTCGACGCGATCAACTTCATTCCGGAAATCCGGAGGCGGGTATGGAACTGGGCGGACGCGGGATTTGGCGTAGTCGTACGCCTCAACCACGGCTACGAGCCCGGTGGCACTCTGCCCGTGTCGCGTTTCTATGACGACTTTGCCGCAGCCGCTGCTCGCTGGGTGGAGCTCTATCTAGGCGACAGCAGCCGATCGCCGGCCGACTATACGTGGACGATTCAGATCGGCAACGAGCAAAACAACCCACGCGAGCACCCCGGTGGGCTCGAGCATCCCCTGGAGCATATCACAGCCGAGATGTACGCGGATGCGTTCAATCGGACCTATGCAAGGATCAAGGCAGTGCTCCCCAACGCGACGGTGTGTCCCGGTGCACTGGACCCCTACAACTACGCGCCTATGCCCAAGCTGGGCAACGTACGCTGGCGGCCACTGGACTACTTTGAGACGATGATGGAGAATATCGACGTTCTCGATGGTGTGATCCTGCACACCTACACGCACGGTCCCAACCTCGACGGGATTACGGATCTGAAGCGCTTTGGCGACGGCACGGGACCACTTGGGGATCACTACTACAACTTCCAGTCCTACCGGGTCTTCATGGAGCGGATTCCCTCGCGCTGGCGGGACGTGCCCGTCTACATTACTGAGATGGACCATATCCATCGACCGTCAGGCGAATATGACCTGGGCTGGGTCGACCAGAACATTGGCTGGATTCGCGCTGCCTATGCGGAGATCGATCGATGGAACCAGCAGCCCTATGCCCAGCAGATTCGCTGTGGGTTGGTGTACAGGTGGACTGGTGATGCGTGGGCCATAGACAAGCGAGACGGGGTCCTTACCGATTTCAGACAGTCCCTCGCCAGCGACTATCGGTGGCGAGTCGCCACCGCGCCCGAGGCTAGCGCGCACGAAACGCCCTTGCCATACGCTGCAGACTCCCGGACGGGGGAGTTGGAGGAGCGGACCCTCGTGCATCCGGATGACTTCAGACAGATTCACGGGGTGGGGGAGAGGGCCGAGGCAGCACTGCACAGTGCAGGGCTGCGTATCTTCGACCAGTTGGCCCGGTTGACGGCGGACCGGTTGCTCGATATCATCGGCGAGACGGGTCTCTGCGCACAATACGCTGCAACTTGGCCGGAGCAAGCTCGGTTGTTGGCGGACGGCAAGTGGGACGAGCTTGAGCGATACCGGGACCAGTGAAGACCATCATGGGGGACATCCTTGACTAACGAGCAGATTCTGCGACGTATCGACGAAGCAGCACAAGCCGGTGCTCAGGTACTTGATCTGAGCTACAATGAGCTAACGGTCCTGCCGCCTGAGATCGGCAAGCTAGACCACCTTGTGTCCCTCGATCTCTGCGGGAACGATCTGATCGCCCTGCCCCCACAGCTGGGGCAGTTGCGGCAGCTCACCCAGCTGGACCTGCGCAACAACCAATTGGTCTCGCTTCCCCCTGAGATCGGTCTGCTCAAGATGCTGACATCATTGGATCTCCGCGGCAATCAGCTTACGGCGTTGCCCCCCGAGATGGAGATGCTCACAGGCCTGACGAGCCTGGATCTGCGACAGAACCACATCCACATCTTCCCCCAGGTCATCTTGCGGCTGTTGGCGCTGGAGGATCTTCAGCTCTGGGGCAACCCTCTTGTGGCCATCCCCCTTGAAATCGCGCGCCTGGTGCGGCTGAGCTTCCTCAACCTGGGGCGCAACGAGATGGTAGAGATTCCACCGGGCGTCTGGCGTCTGAGCGGTCTGGAAAGGCTGGTGATCGATCATACCCGTGTCCTCGCCATTCCCCCGGACATCAAGTACCTGCGTAACCTTGAGTACGTCGAGCTCCACAACAACCGTTTGAGCAGCCTGCCGGTCGAGATCGGCGAGCTCGACCGGCTGATGGCTCTGATCCTGCATCACAACGCGATTACGTTTCTGCCATCCGAGATCAGTGCGCTTCGCCGGCTGAGGCATCTGGACGTGCGCCACAACCAACTTGTTTCTCTGCCTGTCGAGATCGGTAAGCTGGATAGCCTCGATAAGCTCGACCTCTCCGAAAACCCGCTGGCGGTGCCTCCGGAGATCCTGGCCAAGACGGACGATCCGGCTGCCATCCTCACCTACTATCTCAAGCACGTAGGGGGCGAGAAACGCCCGCTCAACGAGGCCAAGATGGTCCTGGTGGGGCAGGGGAGCGTGGGAAAGACATCGCTCGTCAACCGGCTGACTTCGGATACTTACGATCCGTGGGAGCCAAAGACAGACGGAATCGCAATTCGGTCGTGGCCGATCCAGGTGAATGACACGGGGATTCAGCTGAACGTCTGGGACTTCGGCGGGCAGGAGATCATGCACGCCACCCATCAGTTCTTCCTTACGAAACGGACGCTCTACCTCCTGGTGCTCGATGGGCGCCTCAATGAGGAGGAGAACCGGCTCGAATATTGGCTCAAGATCATCCAGAGCTTCGGCGGAGACTCGCCGGTGATCGTCGTCGCCAACAAGAGCGACCTGCACGCTATGGACCTGGACTCGCGTGGGCTAAAGGCGAAGTACCCCCAGATCCGGGCGATTGTGTCGACGTCGTGCGCGACCGGCACCGGCATCGACAAGCTGAAGGCACGCATCGTGCGCGAGGTCACGCGCATGCCGCACCTGCGTGACGCGCTCATCGAGTCCTGGTTCGAGGTAAAGCGCGACGTCGAGGCCGTGGATAAGGACTACATCCCATATGAAGACTACCTCGACATCTGCCAGAAGCACGGCGTCACAGACGAGCGCAGCCAGCGCACCCTTCTCGGGTTTCTCCACGATCTCGGCATCGTGTTGAATTTCCAGGATGATCCCAGGCTGGAGGACACCAATATCCTGAACCCCGAGTGGGTTACGAACGGCGTCTACCACATTCTCAATGATGAGGCTGTGCGGCGGCGGAACGGCTGTCTTCTGCGCTCGGACCTGTCCCACATCCTGGACCGTCGGACCTATCCGCGACATCGACATCAGTTCATCCTGGATATGATGCGGAAGTTCGAACTCTGTTTCGCGTTCGATGCCTACGACGACGACCGTTACCTGGTGCCCGATCTTCTCAGCAAGGAGGCGCCCGTCGTCGGCGGGTGGGACGATGCGTTGGCCTTCCAGTATCAGTACAATGTACTCCCGGGTAGCGTGATCTCGCGGTTCATCGTCCGTATGCACCCCTACCTTACCGAGGATGTCTACTGGCGAAACGGCGTGATGGTCGCCGATCAGGGCAACGTTGCGCTGATCGCGGCGGATCGTGAGGAGAAGTGCGTCAGTATCTGGGTAAGGGGGCCCGAGCGCACCCGGCGAGCGCTGCTAAGCATCGTCCGATCCCACTTTGACACGATTCACAGCACGATCTCCGGGATCCACGTCGAGGAAAAGGTCCCGCTTCCGCAGCACCCCGAGATTGTCGTGGATTACCAGTATCTGCTCGATCTGGAGGCGATGGGTGAGAAGAGCTTCGTGCCGCCCGGACTGCGTCAGCGCACCGACGTCAGGGCGCTACTCGACGGCGTCGACCTTACCAGGAGGCAGCGGGAGGCGGTGAGGCTGCGGCAGATCCTGGTGGAGCGCTTTGACGCAGACGAACTGCGCACGCTGAGCTACGATCTCGGCGTGGACTTCGAGGTCCTGGACGCAGTCGGGAAAGCGGGCAAAGCGCGCGAACTCATCGCCTACCTCGAGCGGCGCGAGCAACTCGGTGAACTCATTCGGGTCGGCAGACTGCATCGGCCGGACGTCCCCTGGTAGCCCTATGAACTGACTCGGAGAACCTTCGCGCCACGTATCCTTCCCTCGCGAAGCTCCATCAGCGCTCTGTTGGCATCCTCCAGGTCGAACTCCTGGATGGTGGGCTTGAGGGGGATCTCGGCGGCCAAGGGTAGGAACTCCTCAAGATCGGCGCGCGTGACGTTCGCGACGCTTTTGATCTCTCGTTCCATCCAGAGGTCGTCAGCATAGTTGAGACGCAGCAACTCGTCCCGGTCGCCGGCTCCTTTGCGGATCGCGTTGATGACCAGGCGACCGCCGGGTGCTAGGTTCTTGAGCGCCTCCACCACCGGCTTCCAGGCGGGTGTCGTGTCGATGATGGCAGCGAGGCTAACCGGTGCTCGAGCCTCGGTCTCTCCTGACCAGACCGCGCCCAGCTCGTCGGCAAACTGGCGTTCGTCCGGGTTACGCGCGAAGGCATACACATCTGAGTGCGGGTACTTGTGGCGGGCTGTGGGAAGCACCAGATGTCCCGAGGCGCCAAACCCCGTCAGGCCCAAGGGCTGCCCGTCCTGGAGGTGGGCGAGGCGGAGAGATCGGAATCCAACGGCTCCCGCGCACAGGAGGGGCGCTGCCTCTGCATCTGAGAACACGTCCGGGATGGGATAGGCGAAACGCTGCGCCACCGTCATATACTCCGCATAGCCGCCATTCGCATCGCGACCGGTGGCCCTGAAGTCCGCGCAGAGGTTCTCCTGGCCGTTCCGGCAGTAGTGGCAGTGGCCGCACGCCGAGTAGATCCAGCCGACACCGACACGGTCTCCTACCTCGAAGCGGTTTACCTGCTTGCCTCTTTCCTCGACGTAGCCTACAACCTGGTGGCCCGGTACGACCGGAAACCTGGGCGGAGCTGTGCGCCCCTCGATCTCATCCAACTCGGTATGGCAGACACCGCACACCGAAACGCGAATCAGAATCTCGCCCTCGGCCGGCTCCGGATCCGGCAGGTCGACCAGGGAGAGCGGCTCGTCGACCTCGCCCATCTTGACGAGCTTGTCCAGTACCATCGCCTTCATCGTTCACCTCCTTACGCTTGACTGCCGGTCCACCCAGTGGCGGATGGCCCGCCCGGCAATCACTTGAATTGATAATTGTCTATAGTATAGTACAAAACTCGGTGAGGCCCGGTCTGCTGTGGAGGATATGCGTTATGATAGGTGCCTGGCCCTGCCGTGGGTGCCAGGCGTAAGCGGCATGTCGATCTTGTGAAGGTTTGCCGGTCCGCCGCTGTCGGCCCTGATGATTGACTAAAGCAACGCATACGGTATAATACGCTGGGTCGTATCAAGGTTACGATGTCACACTTCACAATGCAAACCGCCGCGGGTGACCGCGCGATTTTCGTGTAAGGGGCCCGTGCGGCGCTGCGTGGTGAAGATAAGAGAGTGAATTCGGGTAAGGAGACGCATAATGACGAAGCGAACTTATCAGCCGAAGAAACGAAAGCGAATGCGCACGCACGGCTTCCGAGCGCGGATGGAGACGAAGAATGGTCGCACGGTGCTGAAGCGCCGTCGACAGAAGGGGCGCCACGACTTGATTCCCGTCAAGCTCGGTGGTGCCAAGCGTGTCAACTGGAAGGAATCTTCTCAGAGACCGCGCCGCCGCAAGTAGAACGGGTGGGAAGCCTTGTCGGTGATTCCCACTGGAAGAAGCAGATGCGCCTTCGGCGTCCAGATGACTTTCGCAGAGTTCGGTCTGAAGGGCGATCGTGGGCGCATCCGCTGTTTGTGATGTGGCGTGCACCCAATCTGCTGGATCATACACGGGTAGGTATCACGGCGAGCCGGAAAGTCGGCAATGCTGTGGCCCGTAATCGTGCTCGAAGGTTACTACGGGAAGCCGCTCGGCGCTTGTATGGTTGCATAGCGTCAGGATGGGATATCGTGTTTGTCGCGCGCACCGAACTGACGGGCGCGAATGAGCATCAGGCGGAGGTTGCCTTACGTTCGTTGCTGGAACGCGCGGCGCTGGCATCCTTCTCCGGATCTGAGTGTGATGTTGGAGTCTAGCGTGAAGAGTCTGGTTCTGGGTATGCTGCGTATCTATCAGCGTTTCATCTCCCCGTTCCTGCCACCATCCTGCCGATTCACACCCACTTGTTCACAGTATACGTATGTCGCGATCGATCGGTTTGGTATTCTCAAAGGGGGATGGATGGGGGCCAAGAGAATTGTTCGGTGCAACCCCTTCAACCCCGGTGGGTACGATCCTGTGCCCGAAGTTGGGGCGCAGACGGGCGATGTCCACGCCGGGTCGGTCCCGAGTTGCTAGCCAACCGGGAGCCTTACCCGTTATCATTGGTAGGAGGAAGTATGGCAAGTTGGCGGAGTCATTCTGACCGCCGTTTTATGTCCCGTTTCGCCGGCAAGTCGCGGCGGGGATTGCATGTGCTGCTGGCAGTCGTTCTGCTGGCGGTTGTACTGACGGGATGTTCCGGCGGACTCCGTCAAACGAGTTGGCCCGGCCTAATCTCAGTGGATGGTACGCTGTACGCGGCCGACTTGGAGCAAATTGAGGCGCTGAATGCCGAAACCGGCAAACTCTATTGGAGCTTCCCCACGGCTGTGGAAAAGGGCGTGGGACCGTTCTATTCCACGCCGGTGCTGGCTCCCGACTTCGGTGACAACGGATTACTGTTGGTCGCCGGGTTTTCAGACCACACTGTCTATGCGCTCAAGCTTGGAACCTCGGCAACCGAGGTCCCCGATGAGCTGTGGAGTTTCCCAGGGGCGGGCGGCCAGTATGTGGGCTCCGGCGCGGTGGCCAACGGGCTTTTTGTCATCGGCAACGGTGATGGGAAAGTCTACGCACTCAACCTGGAGGACGGGACCGAGGTCTGGCAATTCGCAACACACGACCGTGTGTGGGCGACCCCCGTTGTCATCGACGGTGTTGCCTATGTCGCCTCCCTGGACCACCGTCTCTATGCTCTCGACATGGCGACCGGGGCTGAGCTTTGGCGCTTGGAGTTCGATGGCGCCATCGCCATGACGCCGGTCTACGCCGACGGTGATCTCTGGCTGGGCGACTTTGCCTCCCATCTCTATCGCGTCGACATTGCCAAGCACGAGATCGCGTGGACCTTCGATGCCAGTGATTGGCTCTGGGCGACGCCGGTGCTGGACAACGGCGTGCTCTATTTTGCTGATGTGAGCGGTAACGTCTATGCAGTCGATGTCGCGACGCAGACGATGGTCTGGAATGCACCGGTTGCAGTGGGAGACGTCGTTCATGGTCGCGCCGCGTTGAACCCCGACGGCACCTTGTTATACGTCGCGGGCTATGAAAAAGGTCTCGTTTACGCGATCAGATACGGCGACGGGCACACTGGATCAGAACTGGGGAACGCATCCCGACAATCCGGGGCGTCTACCAGGTGACCTTGTGGCAGACGAACAACGGCTGTACACCATGCCCATCTTGGTCCAGGAACGTATTCAGGCCTTCGATTTCGCCACTGGTAATCTGCTATGGTCGGCACCAGAACCAGCGGCCGCGAACTGAGTGCACCGGACTTGATGAACTGACTAGGAGATTGCATCGTGTTTAATGCTGTCCTGATACAACCCGTTATCAACCTAATGCTGCTGCTCTACAAGTTTCTCGGTCAGCAGACGATCGTTGCCGTGGCTATGGTGACCCTGCTTCTGCGGTTGGCCCTCACGCCGCTACAGCTGAAACAGCAGCAGGGCGCTAAGCAGCAGCAGGAGCTGAAGCCGAAGCTGGATGAGCTTCAGAAGAAATACAAAGACGATCGGGAGAAGCTGTCCCAGGAGCAGATGAAGCTGTACCGTGAGGCCGGCATCAACCCCCTCGGCGGGTGTTTGACGCTGGTCATCCAGCTTCCTCTGATGATCGGTCTGTATCAGGCGATCATCCGCGTCCTGGCTGCCACGCCGCTGCAACTGCTGGCGCTGCCCAGTGACATTTACCGGTGGATCCCAAGCCTCAGCACGCTGCTCCCCCTGCGGAGCCAATTCCTGTGGCTGGACCTGGCGTTGCCGGATCCGTTCTACGTGCTGCCCGTGCTCGTGGTGATCACCTCGTGGTATTATCAGAAGCTGCTGACGCCGCCTTCTGCAGATCCACAGGCGGCAGCGATGAGCAAGCAGATGATGATTATGATGCCACTGATGACCGGGTTCTTCTCGGCCACGTATGCATCGGGGCTGGCCATTTACTTCTTGATCTCGAACCTGGTCGGCGTTCTGCAGTATTTCCTCTTCCGGCGGCACTACGCGACGGCTGCACCTACGAATGATTCGGGGAGCCAGAAAGCTCCCCAGAGGTCGCCGAAGCGAGCAGCGGCTTCGAAGGGCTAAGACGGTAGGTGGACGGGCCCTCAGGCGGCGGTAGTGTCAGCTAGTCCGTCACGGTTATGGCCAGGCTATGAATCGTACTCCGGATTGGCACTTGGGTGCCATTACGTGTGCAGGAGGATGTATAGATGGGATCAGATGATTCAGTTGAGGTGTCGGCCCCCTCAGTAGAGGAAGCGATCATTGTCGGGCTGACCCGGCTTATGGCGACGCGTGATGAGGTAGAGATCGAGGTCCTGGATGAAGGCAGTCACGGGTTCCTCGGCATCGGGTCACGTGAGGCAAAGGTGCGCCTTGTGCGTGCTCCGCAGCGACCGGTGACGATGGAGGCACCCGCGGCCCGACCGGCATCCGGTCCTGCAGCCGCCGTGCAGACAACCGCGACGGAGCCACAGGCGCCGGAGATGCCGGAGCCAGTTCAGGAAGCCGCTCCGGTTGTGTCGCCGGTCGCCGCCGGTGAAACCCCAGCTGCTGCGGTTGCCGTTGAGAGATCAGCACCTGTCGCTCCGAAGACGGCGCCCGTCGGTGGCGAAACGGAAGCCCCAAGCCGTTCTGATCGGGGTGCCGAGACGGTTCGCGAGCCTAGACCGCGTCAGGCGGTGCCCCCACAGAGCACACCTGTGTCTGATGGCCTGGACCGTGACCGGCTGACAGACCATCGCTGAGGACATCATGGCCCATATGCTTCCGGGTATGGATGTCACGGCAACTGTGGAATGGATCGATGAGGATCGCCCGACGCTCTGGGTTTCTCTTTCCGGCAAGGATGCGGATGCGCTGGTCGGACCGCGTGCGCGAAATCTGCACTCCGTTCAGTACCTCTTCCGTGCACTGATATACCATCGTCTCGATGGTGACTACAATGTCGTGGTCGACGCTGATGGCTATCGTAGACGCCGTCGCCGGAGCATAGAGTCGATGGCGCAGGCGAAGGCTGATCAGGCGGTGGAGGAAGGGCAGACGGTACGCCTTCGTCCGATGCCCGCTCACGAACGACGTATCATCCATATCGTTCTGCGTGACGACGATCGGGTTTCCACTGAGAGTGTCGGCAACGGGCGGGATCGTGCTGTGACGATTATCCCCGTATCCAAGTCGGAAACCGATAAGCGGTAGGATGATGGCCGCGATGGCCAGCATCATGTCTGCAATTGCTCGCCTCGGTGCCAGTTGACGTATGGCATATCCCCACGGACTGTGATGGGGTGGTAGCGCCCCTCGACTACCTGGCCATCGGTCACGTCACACACGACGTGCTGTCCGATGATACGTATGCCATCGGGGGAACGGTATCGTATGCTGCGTTGACGGTGGCTGCGCTTCGTCGTTCCGTCGGGATTCTGACGAGCGCCGGCACAGACTTTGATTTCTCCATATTCAACGGTTCGATCTCCGTGTCCTGCGAGCGAGCCGCCATGACGACGACCTTTACGAACACCTACGTGAATGGCAGTCGCTCTCAGCGCGTCCACGGACTGGCCAGTCCCCTCTCCGGGGCGTCAGTGCCCGCGAGCTGGCGAAGCCCACGCGTCGCGCACATCGGTCCGGTCATTGGCGAGTGCAGTCCGGATCTGATCACATCCTTCTCGGATCGCACCTTTGTCGGTATCACGCCTCAGGGATGGATGCGGTCCCAGAACGGCGAGGGTCGAGTGCATCCCCATGCGTGGTGTGTCGAGGAAGCCGCACTGCACAGGGCATCAGCGGTAGTATTCAGCCTGGATGACGTCCAGGGGAACTGGCAGAAAGCCAAGCGGATAGCCGGATTGACCCACCTGCTTGTCGTCACGATGGGGGCCAGGGGCGGCATCGTCTTCCTCGATGGCGTTCCGAATCCTTTTCCGGCGCTGCAGGTAGCGGAGGTCGATCCCACCGGTGCCGGCGACATCTTTGCGGCGGCGCTGTTTGACACCGTTTCGTCAGGAGTCCCCCCCGTGCAGGCGGCCCACTTCGCTGCATGCCTGGCGTCCAGATCCGTCGCGCGGGTTGGGCCCGAAGGGGTACCCGGTTCGGCTGACGTGGAGATCTGCCGGGGTCTCCATCTGCGCGGGGACCTGTAGCCAAGAGATGACGCTACGCTATGCGTTCGCGAACCAGAAGGGCGGTGTGGGCAAGACCACGACCGTCGTTAACGTGGCTGCTGCGATGGCGGGCTGGGGCTTTCGTGTGCTGGTCGTCGATATCGATCCTCAGTGCAATGCCACGACGAGTCTGGGCCTGGACGCGCGCTCGCTGGACTCCTCGATCTATGATGCGCTCGTCGGGGATACCTCGATTGCCGAGATCGAGCGGGCCACGCGGTGGGACGGCCTGTCGCTGGTGCCCAGCACGCCCGGTCTGGCCGGGGCCTCGGTTGAGCTGAACTCCGAGCCTGCGCATCTGCGGGTGGCACGACTTGCGACAGCTCTGGCGTCGGTCGAGGGCTATGACTATCTCTTGATTGACTCCCCCCCCAGCCTGGGTGTGCTCACCGTGAACGCCTTGGTGGCAGCTCAGGGCGTGATCGTCCCGGTCCAGTGCGAGTATCTCGCGCTTGAGGGCTTGACCCAGCTCACGCACACGATCACATTGGTGCAGCGTGCCCTCAATAAGAACCTGGCGCTTCGTGGGGTCGTGATGACGATGTACGATCGACGCACATCGCTGGCGCACGAAGTTGTGGAGGAGGTCCGACGGTACTTCCCAAAGCGCGTCTTCGCTTCGGTCATTCCCCGAAGTGTGCGCCTGAGCGAAGCACCGAGCTACGGGGAGCCCGGCGTCTGCTATGCACCACGTTCGCAGGGCGCCGTGGCCTATATGGCACTGGCCCGCGAGATCCTATCCGGGGATGGACACGTAGTCACCTGGCAGCCTGAGACGGCGTAACGTTCGCGCGCGGGCGAACCGGCTCGTCCGCCCAATACGCCGCGCATATCAGTCGCCCGATGTCATCAGCGTCTCGGCGAGCCGATAGCGCTTCCTAATCCTCCGAGTGGCCCAAGCTGCTGTCTGGCTCACAGCGAGATCCGGATCTCCCAGAAGGGGCTCCAATGCCCGCAGATCATCCTCTCTGCCGATTTGGGCCAGCGTAAGAGCGCTCAGAACCTTGGCGTCGACATTGCCTTCACGTGCAGCGCGCACCAACATCTGCATGGCCGCGTCTCCGACGCCCAACCCGCTGCCCTGGCGGGCTGCCCATCCCATGAGCCAGTCGAGTTGGTCGGGCTGCGGCTGCGGCGGTATCCTGACCTGGCGTTGTGCGTGTTCGTCGAGCCTCTGCAGGGCCGTCTCTGCCGCTGAGCGCACGAGCCATTCCGCGTCCTCGCGCGCAATCTCCAACAGCCGTTCTCTCGCCCAAGCGTCACTGACGTGACCGAGACCGAGGGCTGCCGCCCGTCGCACGAGAAGATCTGGGTGTCTGACGGCTTCGTCGAGAGCTCGTTCGCCCTCCGGTGACGCTGCAAGGGCCTCGGCGATGACGGGCATCAGCGTCTCGTCCACCTGGGGCAGGCTCTCGACCAAATAAGCGACGGCGCCAGGGGTGCCCAGATCCCGCAGCGCCTTGACGGCGCTCTCGCGAATGCCCTGGTCCTGATCGCGCAGCGCCGCAGCGAGAACGGCCATATCGTGGGTCTCGCCGCACCAGCCCAATCCACGCAGTGATGCGGCGCGAAGACCTGGGGCCGACTGTCGCAGCATTCGAACGAAGAACGCCCGTGCCCCATCGCCGGCGACCGATGCCAGTGCGTGGGTGAGCTCCAGCCGGCTCTCTCGTATCCAGCGTCTCACGCATGAAAGCCTGGGCGAGCACTTTGTTGAGAGCTTTGCGCCAGGGCTGTCCCGGGTCGGCCGAGACTCCCCAGCGCGCCGCCCGCAGCAAGGGCCACTCATCAGCCTCTACTGCGGCTTGGTTGGCCAGCGTCTGGACCATAGCCCCAACATCTGCCATCCCTGCGTAGAGTTCAGTAAGCATGTCCCAGGTCGGGTCATCCAGGTGCTCCTCGACCTCGGCATTCCCCTCCTCGCTCTCGGCCATATGGATTGCCGCCAGGTAGTCCGCCCATATCCCATGCGCGATCCGCCAATCCTTGCCCTCTGCGCGCAGCAGACCACTCGTGGTCAAGAGCTTGTGAACCGTGGCCTCCAATCGCCGCGCGTGATCAGGCTTCGGTGGCATACTTGCCACGATAGTGCTGCGCAGCACCTGTTCCGAGAGGACATGGCCCTCCAGCCGCTCCGCCACGGCGAGCTTCACCATGGCCAATAGAGCGATCTCCCTTGCCTGGACGGCAGCATCCTCGGGCATGCGGCCGAGGTCAACGGCTTCCATTTTGAGCTGCAGTGCGCGATCGATGACTTCGACCGGTCGCTCCGGCAGCTCGCCGGTCTCAAGATGCACGAGCGATCGCAGGTGAAGCTCCCAGAGGGGCGCCCCGGCATCCGCAGCCTCAAGGATGGCGTCCGGGATCTCGTCATCACTCTGGGCACCGTCCTTGGCAAGTAGTTCGCGCCAGGCTTGATATAGGCCAGACACCTTGGCCCTGTCCAGGCCCGTCCGAAGCTCGATGGGCACGAAGCCTGCCTCTACGAGCAGGCCGTAGCCCTCCGGTGCGCTCGCTACAATCCAGACGACGTCGTCGAAGCTCTCGTTGGCGTCACGGATCCATCCGGCGACTTGCATGCGCTGATCCTGGGTCAATGCTTCCCAGTTGTCCATGAGTATGGCGCACGGCTCCCGCCGCAGACGCTGGGAGAGCCACGATGGGAGCACCTCCGGAAGAAACGCTGTCGCCAGCTCCACAAGCTGGTCCACCGGCGTCGTCTTCCGCTTTACCTTGGCCTGCGGGAGGCATGCCAGGTCAATCCACACCGGCAGACGCTGCGCCTGGCGATCGGCCTCGCCGCGCCCCGCGCTCATCAGCTCTCGCGCGGTGATGATGAGTGCTGACGTGCGACCGGTTCCCTGCCTTCCCGTGAGAACGAGTCTGTTATGCCCGGCCAGCAGCGCGGCCTGCGGCACGCTCATGGTACGGGGGGCCGTTGCAGCCTCTGCCACACTTGTCGGCAGCGGGGCGAGCGCCTGGTACGTAGGTGACCTGAGAACGAGGTCTGGTGACGTGGGTTCAAGCAACAGGAGACGCCTGAGCGTCTCCTCTAAGGCTCTTGCGTATTTCTCTCCCTGGCTGGCCCTGAGCCTACGGCGCCAAGCTGCGATCGGCTCCCAGACGTTGCGAGCAACCCGGCGCACGACCACACGCTGGCTGTAGAGAGCGCCGACCACGATCCAGGCGAGGATGGCCCCGATGATGGCCGAGCGGATGTCGAAGTGCCAGGTCTCCCTCGATTGGAGCACTTCCATGAGGAGCACGGTCTATGCCTCGACCTCCTGCGGCTCGACGACCAGGCGGTATCCCTGGCCGCGCTCGCTGATGATCCGCTCGGGGTCACGTGGGTCTTTCTCGATCTTCTGGCGCAGGTACCAGATGTAGAGTTTCAGGTAATCACGCCGATTTGAGTACTCGGGTCCCCAAACCCGCCGGAGCAGTGTGTCGTGGGTGACGGTACGGCCGGCATCCTGGACGAGCGCGGAGAGCAATTGGAATTCTGTAGGCGTAAGGCTGACTTCGCGACTGTCGATCTTGACCTCATGGGTGTCAAGGTTGACCTGGAGCGTGCCCGTTTCAAAAACCGTCTGCTCGCCACGTGCGCGCCGGGCGCGCGAAAGCGCGGCTTTGACGCGGGTTACGAGCTCCTTGTAGCCGAAGGGCTTCACGATGTAGTCATCCGCCCCAAGTCCCAGGCCGTACGTAATGTTGTGCTCATCGCCCAGGGCCGTCAGGAAGAGCACCGGCGCATCCGTGATTCGTCGGAGCGCCTCGTAGACGTGCCATCCATCCATATCGGGCATCAGGATGTCGAGTAGGACCAGATTCAGTGGGCTCTCACGAGCGAGCTTGAGTCCAGCTTCGCCGCTGTTCGCTGCCTGAACGGTGTACCCGGCGCGTTCCAACAGGAGTTGCACAAGCTGCGCCAGTGCCTCATCGTCTTCAATCAGAAGGATCGTTTCGCTCATATCGTGCTCCTCGACAGCTCTGCTAGGTGGCGATCACCGGCCAGGCAAAGGCAGTCCCTCAACCCGGCCAGGCAAGACGTACAGATGAGTTCAGGGTTCAGACAGAGTCCGTCTACACTCTAACTCTATGATATTAGAAAATGAAGGCTTGTCAAACCAAAAACTAGCGCAGAGTTAGAAACTGACTATGATATCTGGGGACTAGTCGGGGCCGGTGGCCTCAGTGCGTTGGAGCTCGGGCAGCAGCCTGAGAAGATCCGTGCCGATTTCTGCGGCGAGCTGTGGATCCTCCATGTGGTCGATCAGGACGGCGACGGCATAGCGTGGCACGCTTGCTGAGTTCAGGCCGACGAACCATGCTTGCTGGCGATCGGGTCCGGCGAAAGATGTGCCGAGGTGCCCCACGGCGCCAGGGTACGTATCCAGCATCTGCCGTACCTGCTCCGCCGTCTCCGCGTCTATTACGCGGACGCCCGCGCCGGACGATGGCGCGGTTGGCGTACACCCGTCCAGTGGGGCGTCCAGTACGCTCAAGTCGGGACGGACCCCATCGTTACCCAGTGCGGCCATCGCCTGCGCCATCTGCAAGGGAGTAACCAGGAGGTTCCCTTGCCCGAGGGCCTCCTCAGCAGGCTCAAGCGGCCGCTCCTGGAGGTCTGAGGCCACGGTGGGTAGGGTGAGGGTTGGCGCGTCCAGGAATCCCCAGCGGGCGAGGCTTTCGGTGAATGCGGCGCTGCCCATCCCGCGCGCTGCCTGCTTGAAGGGAGCGGGGCAGGCCGAGCTGAGTGCAGCGCCCCAACTGCCGTCGGCGGGCACACCGCTGCACGCGACCGTGATGCCATTGAAGGTCACAGACTGCGTGATCGGTTCCGCCGGCTGAAGGGTTGGCTCCTGCTGAAGTGCCGAGGCCAGGATAAAAGGCTGGAGACTCGTGCCGGGCTGAGCGAGGCCCTGTGTCGCACGATTGAGGAAGGGCGAATTCGCGGCGGCGCTCAGCTCCGGCCACACCTCTGCCACCGTTGCCGAGTTGTAGGCCGGCGACGACCCGAGCGCCAGGATCTCACCGGTACGGGCATCTACCAGGACCACGGCGCCGGTAAGATCATGGAGTCGATCCTCTGCGTACGCCTGAAGACGGGCGTCAATGGTAAGCCGCACGTCACGGCCGATCGGGTCGATATGGAGCAGACTCCGGCGCAACCCCTCCCACGCCGACAAGCCGACGTCGCCACGCAGCCGGGCATCGCAGGCCGCCTCGATGCCGTCGGTGCCGTAAGCCAGCGTCGAGAACCCGATGACCGGCGCGGCCTCGGGCAGCGGGTAGCTCCGGGTGACGTAGCCCTGGTCATCCAGGACGATGTCTGCGAGGCTGTTGCCGTTACGGTCGAGGATTCTCCCCCGTTGTATGCGACTTTCGGAGAGGACGATCCGTGGGTTGCTGGGGTACTGCTGTAGCTCTCGCGAGCGGACCAATGACCACAGGCCGGTGATCAGAGAGAGACTCCCGAACAGAATAAGCATGCCCTGGCCGAGGCGACCGGCGGTGTCTCTCAGCGGCCGATTCGCACTCGGCTCGAGCGTCAGACTGAGCGGCAGCGCGTGGGGGGCCGACAGATTCAGGAGGAGGCCTACCGCGGTCAGCATCGTGAGAAGTGAGGAGCCTCCGTAGCTCAAGAAAGGGAACGTGACGCCGGTGATGGGGATTAGCTTGGTGTTGCCGCCCGCGATGACCCAGGTCTGAATGCCTATCAGGGCCGCGATCCCTCCTGCAACCAATGATTCGAACGTGGATTCGGACCGCTGCGCCAGTCGGATTCCCCTGTAGACGACGGCTGCCATCAACAGGAGAACTGCGATGGTGCCAAACGCCCCGAATTCCTCGGCGAGGGCCGCATAGACAAAGTCCGTGTGCACCGCCGGGATCAAGCCGGGGGCGCCCTGTCCCAGCCCCTGGCCGATAAGTCCCCCCGCGCCAAAGGCGAAGAGCGATTGAAGGATCTGGAAAGCGCGATCGGCCTGTGCGGGCGCCCAGGGATTTAGCCAGATGCTGACGCGAAGGGCGACCCTGGCAGAGAGCAGGTAGCCCGCCAGACCAACCGGCAGGAAGAAGACCAAGCTCAGCAGAACGTACCAACCGTTCCCCCACGCGAGGAAGACCATCATCACGAACGTGAGGTAGAAGAGCAGCGCCGCGCCCAAGTCCTGCTGCCAACCCAGCAGAAGAAGCGCCAGGCCGACCATGGCCGCCATCGGCCCCAGCACGGCCATCCATATAGGGCGGTTTGCGGCCTTAGTCTTTGGCAGGTCTCGCTTATCGGAGAGGTAAGCCGCCAGGTAGATGACCAGCAGGAGCTTGAGCGGTTCCGATGGCTGCACGTAGACACCAAATGCGCCCAGCCACAACTCCTGACCGTAGCCGGAGGGGTTGACGCCGAAGACGAGGGTCGCCCCAAGCAGGAGGATTCCCACTGTCAGGAGCGTATAGCGGTAGCGGCGGAGCAGTCGGGCGAGCCCGGGAGTCAGCGCGGCTGCGCACATCACACCGCACCCGATCAGCAGCCACAGCACTTGCCGGTAGAGCATCGCGGGCGCCAAACGCGCCTGCATCAGAAGTCCCCATCCGGTGAGCAGCGCGACGAGCGGCAGGAGGATACGATCGAACTCTGCCCGGCGCGAGCTCAGAAGCCGCGCACTACCGCCCCAGGCGATCGCCCAGCCCAGTCCAACCGCCAGGAGATGCCAGACGTCAAGCCCCTGGGGGCTGGGCGCGAAGTGCAGCGTGACGAGCCCTACCGCCATGAAGAGCGCCGCCGCGGCGAAGAGGAGTGTGCTCACCGTCGTGTCTGACATGATGTGCCAGACGCTCCGGCGAGAGATCGGTCGCGTGCCCATGCTTTGGAGGTCGGTCAGGCCTCGCTCAGAGAGGAGCCGGTCAGGAGGGAGACCTTGCGCCTGGTCGCATCGGGAATCCGGCTTCGGTCGGTGATCAGAGCCGTAGCCAGCGCACCTCCGCACTCACAGGTGAAGGTCGTGCCTGCCAGTTGCGGGATGAGCCTGCGGATAGCGTCCTGCGCGAGATGCACGTTGGCGTTGAGTTGGCGGATGACCATCTCGACGGTAACAGGATCTTCGGACTCGTGCCAGACGTCGTAGTCGGTCACATGCGCCATCGTCGTGTAGCACATCCCGGCCTCCCTGGCGAGGAAGATCTCGGGACTGGCCGTCATACCAATGACATCCATCCCCCACGCACGGAACACACGGCTCTCGGCCTTGGTGCTGAAGCGTGGCCCCTCGATGGTGATGTAGGTCCCGCCCCGGTGTACCGGACCGCCAGAAGCCTCAACTGCCACCGCGAGTGCCTCGGAGAGCTGCGAGCAGAAGGGGTCAGCGACCGAGACATGGGCGACGAGCCCGTCACCAAAGAAGGTGCTCTTGCGCAGCTTAGTGAAGTCGAATATCTGGTCAGGTATCACGATGTCGCCGGGCGCCAGGTGCTCGCGAAGAGAACCACATGCGGACACACTGACGATTCGGCTCGCCCCTAGCTGCTTGAGAGCGTGGATGTTTGCCTGGTACGGTACCTCTGTCGGCGTAAGGATGTGGCCGCGCCCGTGCCGCGGCAGAAATGCCGCCGCGACACCCTCGATCTCACCGATCACGATGGCATCGCTGGGATTGCCGTAGGGGGTATCGATCTCGACGGTTCGGATGTTCTCCAGCCCGTCCATCTGGTAGAGCCCGGAGCCACCGATGACGCCAACCGCGACTTTCTCCATCATGCTTCTCTCTCCTTTGCTTCTGGGGTATCGGAATCGGGAGGGACGACGAACTCCAGGGGCGGGTGACAGAGGCCGCATCCGACCATAGGGTCCCGGACCGGCCCGCCGCTCCTGGTGCAGGTGGCCGTAACCATCATCCGCTGCCGAGCCCAGAACCGCCATTGGGGCCTGCCGATTCGGGCGTGCAGCACCATTGTCTCGCACCGGTTTGCCTTCGCTATGTCCGGGGTGGGGCACGACGCGCAGAGCCGCGAGGTCCATTGCGCGCTGTCCGTGGTCCCGTCAAGGAGGTGACAGACCTCACGGAGCCTGGCCATGCGGTGCGCATCCGCGTAGTAGTAGGGGCACTCGCGCCCATCTGCCGTTCTCACTATGGCCTAGACAGCGACGTAGCTCTGGATCGCTCTTCTGTTGATGTAGAGCAGACGGGCGCGCGGCGGCATATCGGCTGCGCTGGGTGCCAGGTAGTGAATCTGGACCTCCATGACCGGTACGAAGTCGCCCTTCCAGAAATCCATGAAGTTCGCGACTCCGGCGTCGCTGAGGAACGGCAAGCGACCCCGCAGGATGGCGAGCGGCGAGTTCAAGATCAGGGTCTCCGTGCGAGGAGGCTCGCGAAACTGCGTCACCGTCTCTTCATCGGTGAAGATGAGAAACTGGGTGCTCTCCCGCCGCACGATGATCTGCGCCGAACGGCTGTTCGGTAGACCGGTGAAGGACCAGGGCGAGATCCGTGCATCATCCAGTGTGAACACGTCCAGTCCGTCCTGATTGATGTAGTCGTGGGGATTCCCCAGCGTCTCCAGACTGCCCTCGATCCACTGTAGATCATTGGCGACATACCCGCGATGGCGCTGAATAAGGGGTCCCCTACCTACTGTACCTGTGAAAAGGCTCATGTCACTTCCTCGCATTCGTGTCCACGATCTTGGCCCGCCAGACCCAGGGCATATGATAGCGTGATCCACGCGTTAGGGTAGCGGGTGTCCAGACCTGATGAATCGGTCATCACAGACCCAGAGAGGGCGAGGGATGGCGAACCCAGCCAGGCCGGTGGGATCCCGACACCCGGGCCTCAGAAGGATCCGTAGGGCCGGTGATTCAGCTAAGCGGAACGCCGGCGAGGCCCGCCAGTTGATCTTCGGTCAGCATCGGCGTTCCCAACGCCTGGGCGCGAGTGTACTTCGTGCCGCCCGGGTCTTCGCCGATGACGAGGTAGTCGGTCCTGCTGCTGACAGAGCCGGATACTTTGCCCCCCAGCGATTCTATCCACGTCTGGACCTCGCCCCTGGGCATGGAAAGCGTCCCGGTGATGACGAAGGTCAGTCCGTCCAACGGTTGGTCGCCTGCTGATTGTGGGGTGGGCTCGCGCGCCTGCAGCGTGAGGCCGGCCGCCCGAAGCTTCGAGACCATTTCCTGGTGGCGAGGCCGGGCGAACCAGTCCGTGATGTACTCGGCCGTAATCGGCCCGAGCCCCTCGACGCCGGCAATGTCCTCAGCAGACGCTGATTCCAGGGCGCTCAGCGAGGGGAACCGGCCCGTCAGGAGCGTGGCCACCGTACCGCCTACGCCTCGAATCCCCAGCGCGGCCAGAACACGCTCAAAGGGCTGCGCCCTTGAGGAAGCGATCGCGGCCAGGAGATTGTCGGCCTTCTTGTCCGCGAATCCCTCGAGTTCGAGGAGCTGTTCCTTCGTGATGCCGTAGAGGTCGGCGGGATCGTGGACCAAACCGCGGTCGACCAACTGGATCGCGGTGCGCTCGCCGATGCCCTCGATGTCCATCAGGGCCGCGAAGTAGGTCAATTTCTGGACCAGTTGCGTAGGGCAGGTGGTGTTGATGCAGTAGTAGGCGATCTCCCCCTCGGGGTGGACGACGGGCTCCCCGCACGACGGGCAGACTGTGGGCGGCGCAATGGGTGTCTCGTCGCCGTCCCGTGCGTCGACGATGGGCCCCGAGACGTAGGGGATGACGTCGCCGGCGCGCTTGACGACCACGTGGTCCCCTATGCGGATATCGCGCTCTGCGATGGCATCGAAGTTGTGGAGCGAGGCACGGCTCACCATGACCCCCGCGATGGGCACCGGCGTCAGAACCGCGGTCGGCGTGATGACACCCGTCCGACCCACCGAAAACTCGACCCGTTCTAGCTTGGTGATGGCCTCCTGGGCGGGAAACTTGAAGGCAATTTGCCCGCGCGGACGTCCCCCGACCGCGCCGAGGGCCTCCTGCACCTGGAGGTCGTTTATCTTGACAACCAGGCCGTCGGCTTCGTAGCTCAGGGCATCCCGGCGATCGATCATCGACTCACAGTATGTGGCGACCTCGTCCAGGTCCGAGAAGGTTTCGACTTCGTCTGGGATCGGGAAGCCGAACGACTTGAGTGTGGCGAGCGTCTCGGTCTGGGTGGCTGGCGGCGGTGGCTCGCTGATGACGATGCTGTAGGTGAGCAGGCGCAGCGGACGCTGGGCCGTGATTTTCGGATCGAGTTGGCGCAGCGAACCCGCGGCGGCGTTACGGGGATTCGCGAATTGCGCTCCCTCGGCTTCGGCCAGCGCGGCGTTGAGCGCCTCGAAGTCCTCCAGGTAGATCAGGACTTCTCCTCGCACGACGAGGTAGGTCGGCGGTTCCGGACCTTCTGGGTTCACAGGGATCCGCAGTGGGAGCGTGGGAAGCGTGCGCAGATTTGCCGTGATGTTCTCACCCACCTGCCCATCTCCACGCGTCGCACCCAATACAAACCGACCGTCGCGATAGTGGAGCACGACCGTCAGCCCATCCAGCTTGGGCTCGACTACGTAGGACAGGGAAGGCGTAGCTTCCGGCAGGAGCTTACTGACACGGGCATGCCACGCGTTCAGCTCCTCGCGGCTGGTCGCTTTATCCAGGCTCATGATCGGCGCCGGATGCTCGACCTTTTGGAATCCCTCCGCGGGTTGCTCGCCGACACGTTGCGTCGGCGAGTCCGGCGTGATCAGCTCTGGGTGTGCCTGTTCCAATGCGCGGAGCTCGTCCACAAGCGCGTCGAACTGCCCATCGCCGATCAAGGGACGGTTGAGCACGTAGTACCGGTGGCTGTGAAAGCGGATCTCCTCACGCAGGTGCTGGATCCGGGTGTTGATTGCCTCGATCTCCAGGGCCATGGCGGCGCCTACTCCGACGGGCGCATGAAGTCCTCGACCGCCCACCCCTCTCGATCGGGATTCAGTTCATCCCGGACGAACCACCACGTGTAATCATCCGCTTGCTTGGGCCCACCGACGACCAGAAGCTGCTCACCTTCCTGTGCGACCGTGACGCGTTCCGCCGTGGTGCCGGCTTC
This sequence comes from uncultured Chloroflexia bacterium, assembly GCA_963751345.1. Classification (GTDB taxonomy): domain Bacteria; phylum Chloroflexota; class Anaerolineae; order B4-G1; family SLSP01; genus PWVB01. The sequence continues at coordinate 49,148 of CAVVUS010000040.1, read as the reverse complement.
CGACCGAATGCTGAGCCCCACGTCACCCGTCCCCGTGACCGTGATACGGACGCCGATCCCAATCGCTCCCGGCGCGGCCGGCAGCGGTGTCGGGGTTGGCTGCCTGGTCGAGATGGGCGTCGGCGTGGTCGTCTGGATCTCGGCCGTGGGCACCGGCCCATCCGGCGCTGCGGCTGGCTTTGTGAACAGCCAAAGCGCACCCACGATGGTGAGGGCGATGGCTCCCAGCAGCATAGCCAGGCATCCCCACTGAGCGATATTGGGTCGTTCCATGTTATTGATGGCCACACCTCTATTATATGCTGACTGCGTTGCTGATCAAGTGAGGTGCGGTATACTACACTGCTGAGTTTGAGCACCATTGGAGTTGTGAATGCACATCGATATTACCGAGGAGAGCCATAGTCGGGTCACCTGGCAGAGGAGGAACCCGCTTGTAAAGATCCTGATTGGCGTGCTCATCGGCATCCTATGTCTGGTTGGGCTGGTCCTGCCTTCACCGAGCCCGGCGCGGTGGCCGGTCACCGTGGGACTGGTGGTGCTAGGAGTTGTCATCGCGAGCATACTGGCCGTGACGATACCGCTGGTCGATCGGGGATCGCTGGAACGGCTTCCGGACGGCGGCGAGGTGCAGCGGTCCAGGGCGTGGCTGTTGGTCGGCGAACGAAGTGCCTGGACCCTGGCTCTGGATGATGTCGCCGCGTTTGATGTCGAGACGGAGGGATTTGAGGACACGCCGCCCGACGTCTATCCGCTCGCCCGCCTGTGGGCTACCGATTCCGAGGGTCATCGCCTAAGCCTGACCGATTGGGCGGAGCCTGAGTCGGTCAACGCCCTGAGGAAGGCATTGTCAAGGGTTGGGCGTCGGGAGATGAGAGACGTCTGAACGTTGAGACCTCTGGCTGCCGGACACCTGGGGCGGCAAACCTGTACCTGGATCGACGAGCCTGCCCCCGCCTCTCAGCATAGCCAGGGCCTGAGCTGGCTCGCCGTGGTATAATCGAGGACATTGTGTGGACGAGCAAGCGTGGCGTCAACACAGATTGGGGAAACGGTGCGTTCGAGACTCTACCAGGTTGTGGGGATTGTGCTCGGTCGGCGAGATTACGGAGAGGCCGACCGCGTGATCGTCTGCCTGACGCCTGAGGGGCGTGTCGATCTCCTCGCCAAGGGGACGCGCAAGCCGCGGTCGCGCAAAGCCGGTCATCTGGAGCTTTTCGCGCGGACAAAGATGCTTGTCTCGCGCGTGCAGAACTCCTGGGACATCATCAGCCAGGCCGAGGCGGAAGTCCTACGCCCGGCCCTACAGGATGACTTCGAGCGCGGCACACTTGCTCGTTACGTGGGGGAGTTGGTCGTGCGTTTCTTCGAGCGTGAGGCTGACGAGCGGCTCTACGAGCTGCTCGATTGGACGCTGTCGGCGCTGGAGCGAGACGAGACACCGGAACTGCTGGTGCGGTGGTATGAGCAGCGAGTGTTGACGCTGGCGGGGTTTCGGCCTGAGTGGCACGTTTGCGTTGGCGACGGAGACGCTGAACTGTGCGCTCAGGAGCTGCGACCCCGTCCCACGGACCGGAATCCTTACGGCATCGATCCCGAGCGGGGTGGAGCTCTCTGCGCGTCTTGTTTCAAGGCGAGCCGTCAGGAGCCCGGCGTTAGGCAGCTTTCGCCGAGCGCGCTATCGTGGCTGCAAGCCCTGCAGCGGCGAACCTATGAAGAGGTCAAGCAGTTCCCGTTTCCCGAAGGCGCTGCTGCAGAGTTGGCCAGCGTGATGCAACACTACATTACGCATCATCTGGAGTACCGTCCCGGGAGCCTACGGATGCTGGTGCAAAGGTCACAATCGTAACGACAGAGGACTGGTAAATGCTGACATTCCAACAAGCGATACTTCGGCTCCAAACATACTGGGCAGATCAGGGCGCGCTTATTTGGCAGCCGTATAGCGAGAAAGTCGGGGCAGGTACGATGAACCCGGCAACCGTGTTACGGGTGTTGGGTCCGGAGCCCTGGAACGTTGCCTACGTGGAGCCCTCTTTCCGCGCCGATGACGGTCGCTATGCGGACAACCCTAACCGTATGCAGATGCATATGCAGATGCAGGTTATCCTCAAACCGGACCCCGGCGATCCCCAGGAGCGCTATCTACAGAGCCTGGAGGCACTAGGCATCCGGCGGGATGAGCACGACATTCGCTTTGTCGAGGACAACTGGGAGAGCCCGCTCATCGGGGCGTGGGGATTGGGCTGGGAAGTATGGCTCGACGGTCAGGAGATCACGCAGTTCACCTACTTCCAGCAAGCGGGCGGGATCGTGCTCGACGTGCCCTCGGTGGAGATCACGTACGGTCTCGAGCGCATCGTCATGTACCTGCAGAACAAGCGCTCGGTTTGGGACATCCTCTGGGACGAGTCACACACCTATGGCGAGATCCTGCGAGATCAGGAGATCGACTATTGTCGCTATAACTTCGACTTTGCTGACGTCGATCGGCTGCAGCAGATGTATGATCTCTTTGAGGCCGAAGCGTTGTTGGCACTCGACCACGGGCTTGCGGTGCCGGCCCTCGACTACATTCTGCGGTGCTCACACACGTTCAACCTGCTGGATGCGCGGGGTACCGTCGGCGTTACCGAACGCGCCACGCTATTCAAGCGGATGCGCGACCTGACGCGTCGGGTCGCCGAAGTCTATCTGGCTCAGCGTGACCGTGCGGGGTTGCCGTGGCGCGACCGGAACACACTGACAGCCAGTCCAACTCAGTTGGGCACCATGTTGCACCTCCCGCTGCGTGACGCACGGGTCGCTATGACGCCCCGCGCGGATGATCGGGCCCCCTTCCTTTTCGAGATCGGCATCGAGGAACTCCCAACCACGCATCTCAGCGATGCGCTGACGCAACTGCGGAGCTTCGCCTCCGATGCGTTGGATGCATTGCGTCTGGACCACGGCGATGTACAGATCTGGGGGACCCCCCGGAGGTTGGCGATCTTCGTCGAGGAGCTGGCACTGACCCAGCCGGACGAGGAAAATGTGGTTAAGGGACCGCCCTCCCGAGCAGCGTTTGACAAGGACGGGAAGCCGACCAAGGCCGCGGAAGGGTTCGCTCGATCCCGCGGCGTGGATGTCCGCGATCTGGAAGTGCGCGAGATCGAGGGCGGAAGCTATGTCGTCGCCCACCAACGCGTGGAGGGGCGTTCTGCCGTGGATGTTCTGGCGGAAGCCTTGCCCGATTGGGTGGCGCAGCTCCACTTCCCGAGATCCATGCGATGGAACGAGACGGGTGTAGCTTTCAGCCGTCCTATACGATGGCTGACGGCGCTGCTGGGAGAGCGTGTCATTCCGTTTACCTACGCGGCGTTGGAGAGCGGGCGCATCACGCGCGGCCCGAGACCCGCGGGCTCTCCTCCTGTAGCCCTCGCGGCGGCGGACGACTATCACTCGACCTTGGCCTCCTACGGCGTGATCCTGGATCCCGAGAAGCGCCGGGCGGAGATTGCGCGACAGGCTCGAACTGCCGCCGCGCAGGCCAACGGGCAGATACCGGATGATCCCGAGTTGCTGGTTGAGGTCGGGCATCTGGTCGAGGTACCCACGGCGGTGCTGGGTAGCTTCGAAGCCCGCTACCTTGAGTTGCCGCAGGACGTGCTGATTGCTGTGATGAAGAAGCACCAGCGTTACTTCCCTGTTCTTGATGCCAATGGGAAGCTGATGGCCCACTTTGTGACGATTCGCAATGGTGGGCGCGAGCACCTGGATCTGGTGCGACAGGGCAATGAGGACGTCATCCGCGCCCGCTACGCAGACGCGGAGTTCTTCTTCAACCAGGATCGCCGGCAACCGCTGGAGACCTACCGTGCCGGTCTGGCGAAACTGACCTTCCAGACTGACTTGGGCTCGATGCTCGACAAGTCGGAGCGCCTGGAGCGACTCGCGCCCTGGATCGGGGAACGACTTGGCGTCACAGGGCGCGACGTGGACCTCCTGAGCCGAGCCGCTGCGCTCGCCAAGGCCGATCTCGCCACCCATATGGTGGTGGAGATGACGAGCCTGCAGGGGATCATGGGTCGCGAATACGCCTTGCTGTCGGGCGAGGATCCGACTGTGGCCCAGGCGATCTATGAACACTACCTGCCGAGGTCGGCGGGCGACCGGCTGCCCGCGAGTGATCTCGGCATTGCGCTGGCCCTGGCGGACCGCGTCGACACGCTCGCGGGTCTCTTTGCCGTCGGGATGGAGCCCACAGGTTCGGCTGATCCCTATGGTCTGCGCCGGGCGGCTGCAGGCATCGTGCAGATCCTGACGGAGCGCGGCATTGCGTTGTCGATTGCGGACCTGGTGGGCCAGGCGATTGCAGGGCTGCCGCGTGGAGGCCGCCGCGGGCACGCTGGAGGACGTGCTCGGCTTCGTCGCGGGGCGGCTCGACGGCGCCCTGCGCGATGCGGGGTACGCCTATGACGTGGTCGCTGCCGTCCTTGCCGAACGCGGGGCGAATCCGACGCTGGCGTTTGGCGCTGCCGAGCAGTTGTCAGGCTGGATCGCGCGAGATGACTGGCGTCTGCTGCTGGACAACTACGCTCGCTGTGTGAGAATCACGCGCAATCAGCCGCGTTTCGATCTGGACCCTGAGGTGCTTGTCGAGGACGAGGAACGGCAGCTCTACGACGCGCTGCTGACCGCGGAGGCGCACGTGAGCCCGGAAAGTGACGTGGATGGCTTTCTCAACGCCTTTGTGCCACTGGTGCCCGCGATTCAGCACTTCTTCGACAAAGTGCTCGTAATGGCCGAGGAAGCAGAAGCTACGGTGTGCGCGTCTGGCGCTGCTGGAGCGGATCGCCGCGCTGGCGGATGGCATCGTCGACCTGAGCAAATTGGAGGGGTTCTAGGCGTGAGGGTCGCGCTTGGCGTGGTTCGCGTCGGCGCGGACCCGGCTGGCGAACCTGGCCTCCATGGTCGGTCTGCTGCGAGAGGCTGCGGATCGGGGCGCAGAGCTGGTCGTGTTTCCGGAGGCTGTGCTTACGGGATTGAGCAACACCGACGATCCCGTGCACGACCTCTCGCTGGGCCGGGCGATTCCCGGTGCCGCGACCGACGTGGTCGGCGCGCTCTCGAAGGCGCTTGGTGTGTGGACGCGCTTTTGGGCTGCTGGAGCGCGCCGGAGGTGGCCTCTACGACTCGGCGGTCTTGATCGACGCCGACGGCGAGCTACGGCTCACTTACCGACGGATCAACCCGCAATGGCACGGCCCAGCCGCGTTGCCCGATGTCTATCGCCAGGGCGAGAGGGTCGACGCTGTTGCCACGCCATGGGGTACGGTGGCCCTCCTGATCTGCGGTGATCTCTTTGACGACGCCGTGCTCGTGCAAGTACGGGCGCTGGCGCCGGACTGGCTGATCTTCCCTTTCGCACGCTCTTTCGCGGGTGGAGGGGTGAGCCAGGCGCGGTGGGATGCCGAGGAAATGCCCGCCTACGCGGCGCGGGTCAGGGCGGTCGAAGCACCGGCGTTGATGGTCAATTACCTGGCTGATGGCCGGGATCTGCCGGATGATGGGTCGTTTGGCGGCGCCTTCGTCGTCCGGGCCGATGGCACCGTGGTGGCCCAGAAGCCGCTCGGCGAGCCGGGTTTGCTGGTCTCGGACGTGCCTTGATCACCCACCTGATCTGGGATGCAGGTGGGACGCTCTTCGATACGTATCCGGCGGTTGTGGCGGCGTGTGGACGTGCGCTGGCCTCGCTCGGCCATCCCGCGCCCTCGGACTGGCTGATGGGGCTCTTCCGGCAGACGACGGCCTACGCGCTGCGGACCGTGGCCGCGACCTACGGGCTTGACGCCGGCGAGGTAACGTCGAGATTCGAGAAAGCGTACGAGGAGACTGAACCTGAGCTCCAGCCGCCGTTTCCCTTCGTCCGGCAGGTGTGCGCCTACGTCGTAGCGGTGGGCGGGGCCAACTACGTGGTGACACACCGGGCGCGGGCGTCGTTGGAGGGCCTCCTGGTGGCCCACGAGCTCACGGAGCTCTTCGCGGATTGCATCACCGAGGACGACCCGTTCCCGCGGAAGCCCGACCCCGCCTCAATCCTGGCGCTCCTGGACCGTCACGGGCTGACGCCGTTGCAGTGCCTGGCAATCGGGGATCGAGACTTGGATATCGCTGCCGGTGTGCGCGCCGGCGTCATGACCTGTTTCTACGGCACCGACTCACACGAGACGCCTGCCGACCTGGAGATTACGAGTTACGAGCGGCTGCTGGCGTGGCTGCAAGCCCACGCGCAGCGCCGTGTCTAGTCGCGAGGAGGCCTATAGATGGGCGACGTTCCAATCTTTCCCGAGTTCAAGCGCCTCGGTCTTGAGGACCGCGAGGTGCTGCATCCGAGGATCTGGCAGTTCCAGACCGTGACCTCGGAGTTGACGTTCAATAATTTCTATCTCTGGCGATCCCATTACCGGTACGAATGGTCGATCTGCGACGATCTTGTGCTCCTGGTGGCCAATGAGCGGGAAGGCAGTGTCTTCGGATACCCGCCTATCGGGTCTGCGCCGCGAGCTGATGTGGCAGAGCGCTTTCTCCGGTGGATGAGGAACGAGCGGGGTGTCGAGGCGCCGGTGATTGCCCGGGCCGGACAGCGGCTGGCCGACGAGGTGGATGGCGACGAGCGGTTCACGACGACCGAGACGCGCGACCACTTCGATTACGTCTACCGGACCGAGGACCTTGCGGAGTTCCCTGGCCGGAAGTACAGCGCTAAGCGTAATCACATCAACCAGTTCATGCGCTACTACCGGTTTGAATACCAGCCTATCACGGCCGACCTCGTCCCGCAGTGCATCGCCCTGGCCGAGGTCTGGTGCGAGCAGCGGCTGTGCGAGGACGACCTGAGCCTCCAGCACGAGTTCGCGGGCATCTTGGATGTCATGAACAACTACGACGCCCTCGGGATGGATGGCGGCGCACTCCTCGTCCAGGGCCAGGTCCAGGCCATCGCGCTGGGCGAGCTCCTGAACGAGAGCACGGCCGTGATGCATGTGGAAAAGGCTAACCCTGAGTTCAAGGGGATCTACCCGATGATGACCAAGTCCTACGCCGAGCGATGGCAGGGCGAGGCCACCCACATCGGCATGGAGCAGGACCTCGGGGAGCCCGGCCTTCGTCGCGCGAAGGAGTCCTATTACCCGGACTTCATGGCGAAGAAGTACGAGGTACGCTTAGCGGAATAGCTCGGGATGCAGCCTCCCTCCCCCGCCGGGGGAGGGAGGCTGGGAAGCGAACGACGGCCGCTAGGCCCCCTCTTTCTCCTTCTTTCGCTCGATCGCCGCCTCCACGAAATCCCTGAAGAGCGGATGGGGGCGTTGCAGCCGCGACTTGAACTCGGGATGAAACTGGCTACCGACCATCCACGGGTGATCCCTCATCTCTGAGATCTCGACCAACCTGCCGTCCGGCGATAGGCCGCTGTAGTCTAGCCCTGCCTCGTGGAGTAGGTCGCGGTAAGCGTTATTGAACTCGAAGCGATGTCTGTGGCGCTCCAAGACCTCATCCGTGCCGTAGGCTGCCCGTGCTTTCGTGCCGGGTGTGAGTTGGCAAGGGTAGCTGCCCAGGCGCATTGTGCCGCCCATGTCGGCGATGGCGTGTTGGTCCGGCATCAGGGAGATGATGGGATGGGCGGTCTTTGGCTCGAATTCGGTGCTGTTCGGCACGTCGCTGTTGAGGGTATGGCGAGCCAGCTCGATGCACATAACCTGCATGCCGAGGCAGAGCCCCAGGTAAGGGATCCGGTTCTCCCGCGCAATCCTGGCGGCCACGATTTTGCCCTCAATGCCCCGGTAGCCGAACCCGCCGGGCACCACAATGCCGTCAGCCTGGAGCAAGCGATCCTGGCTCTTGCCTCGCTCCAGATCCTCGCTGTGCACCCAGTCGATATCGATCTCGTAGTCGTGATACAGACCGGCGTGAATCAGGGCCTCGCGCACGCTCATGTAGGCGTCGTGGAGCTCAACGTACTTACCCACTAGCGCGATCCGTACTTTGGGCTGCTCGGCCTTGAGTTTGGCTATGGCTGCTGACCATTCGTCGAGAAGTGGCGGTTGTATCATCTGCGTAAGGCCGAGCCGTCGGACGACGAGATCGCCCATACCCTCGTTCTTCGAGCATCAGTGGGACTTCATAGATACTGCGCGCCGTGAGGAGTGGAATGACGGCCTCGCTGTCAACGTCGCAGAAGAGCGCGACTTTCTCCCGTGTCTCCCGGTCGATCGGGAGGTCCGATCGAAGGCCAATGACGTCCGGCTGGATGCCCATGCCGCGAAGCTCGCGCACGCTATGCTGCGTTGGCTTGGTCTTCAACTCGCCGCTTGCGCTGAGATAGGGCACGAGCGTGATGTGGATGTAGAGCACGTTCTCGCGTCCCACATCGTTGCGCATCTGCCGGATCGACTCCAGGAAGGGCTGTCCCTCGATATCGCCGACGGTCCCGCCGATCTCGGTGATGGCAACCGTCGCCTTCAGCTCCTGCGCCGCGCGGATGATGCGGCGCTTGATCTCGTTTGTGACGTGGGGGACGACCTGGATTGTGCCGCCCAGGAAGTCGCCTCTGCGCTCGCGCGTGATCACCTCGTTGTAAACCTGGCCGGTGGTTACGTTATTCAGCTTGCCCAGGTTTTCATCTATGAACCGCTCGTAGTGTCCCAGATCGAGATCGGTCTCAGCTCCATCTTCGGTCACGAAGACCTCACCGTGCTGGTAAGGCGCCATCGTGCCGGGGTCGACGTTCAGATAGGGGTCGAGCTTCTGAATTGAGACGTTCAGGCCACGAGCTTTCAAGACGTGTCCCAATGATGCAGCAGTGATGCCTTTCCCGAGAGAACTGACCACGCCGCCGGTGACGAATATGTATTTGGTTGTCACGGATCACCTCCTCACGGGGTTATGATTCTACCTCATGATGGGCAGAAGCCAAGGCGCCTCGACTGTCGACTGTCGGCCGGCCTCTGGCCTTCGGCTTGCCACCCAGTCAAGCGTCGGTAGAGTGAGCATTGGGCCCGTTGGTTATTCCGAGTTGCAGAAACTGAATCTACGTGTACAATAGAAGGTGAGCCGTAAGTTGTGACGGTCGCGGCTACAGTATTTCTGAAGTCTGAAAGGACGCGGTGAGAGATGAGGATCTATGTCGGTAATCTGTCGTATCAGGCAAACGAGGACGAACTGCGCGAGCTATTTGAGGCCTATGGCGAAGTCGCTGAAGTGAACGTCATCACGGATCGGGATACGGGGCGTTCCCGCGGGTTCGCCTTTGTAGAGATGCCCAACGCGCAAGAAGGTGCGGCCGCGATAGAGGCTCTGGATCAGAAGGAGCACGACGGTCGTAACCTGCGAGTCAACGAAGCTCAGCCACGACAGCAGGGCGGCCGTGGGGGTGGCGGTGGCGGCGGTGGTGGTGGCCGTGGCCAGCGTCGCGGTAGCGGCGGTGGCGGTGGTGGTGGCGGCGGCGGTCGCCGGGACTGGTAGTCTCACGTCCTTTCTCAGGTGTGCACAAACCCCCCGGGTCGCTGACTCGGGGGGTCTTTTTTGACTTGGTGGTCTCGTTGAATATACTGGGCTCGACACGGGTTACATGCTGATGTCGACGCCAATCGGCGGACGTCGAGCCATCATGGACCCAGAAGGAGGCAAGTGCGTGGAGATCCTGGGAATAGATATAGGCGGCTCCGGCATCAAGGGTGCGCCTGTCGACACTGAGAAGGGCGAGATGATCGGCGAGCGATATCGCATAGTGACCCCTGACGGCGCAAAACCGGCGGATGTTGCCGGGGTCGTCGGCGAGGTCGCGAAGCACTTCGACTGGAACGGTCTCGTTGGCGCAGGATTCCCTGCGGTCATCCAGCACGGTGTGGCACGGACCGCGGCCAACGTTGATCGGTCCTGGATCGGCACAGATGCTGCCGGGATCTTTGCAGAGGCCACGGGTTGTCCTGTGCGCGTGCTCAACGATGCCGACGTTGCCGGGATTGCTGAAATGCGCTTCGGCGCCGGGCGCGGGCGCGACGGTGTCGTGTTCATCATTACCATCGGCACGGGCCTCGGCACGGCGCTCTTTACCGACGGTGTGCTCGTCCCCAATACGGAGTTAGGACACATCGAGATGGACGGCCTGGAGGCGGAATGGCAGGCGTCTGATGCGGCACGCAAGCGTGACTCGCTCAAGTGGCGCGACTGGGCGAAACGTTTCAACCGCTATCTGCAGCGCATTGAGGCGCTGTTCTGGCCGGATCTCTTTATTTTGGGTGGTGGGGCCAGTCAGAAGATGTCGAAGTTCGCTGAGATCCTCACCGTCGAGGCCGAGGTGGTTCCGGCGCAGCTCCTGAACGAGGCCGGGATCGTCGGTGCCGCGGTGGCTGCCGAGGTCGCTGGCACCGCAGGCGTAGCGTCTCAGAGGCTTTTTCTCCCAGAGTGCCCGGCACGCTTGAAAGGTGCCGGGCACTTGACTTGTGTCACCGTCTAGTCGTAGCTTCCCAGCTCCTTGGCGAGCTCCACGATGGTGCGGAAGTTCTCCAGGCTCACGTCCGATGGTACCGAGTGGTCGGATGAGAAGATGTAGCCCCCTTGCTCCTTGACCACTGGGATGACCCGGCGCATCTCGGCCTCGATCGCCTCCTGTCGTCCCACAGCACGGCATTGATCCCTCCGTGGAGGACGAGCCGGTCGCCGAACTCCCGTTTGATCGCGACGGGATCCATCCCGGCCTTGACCTCCAGCGGATTCAGCGCGTCGACGCCGATCTCCACGAGCTCGGGAATGAACGGGCGGACGTCGCCGCACGAGTGGAGGCGGACCTTCACACCCTTGGCGTGTGCCCAGTCGACGGCCCGCTTGTGCACGGGCTTGAGCAGCTTGCGGTAGGTTCGCAGCGAGAAGAACTGGTTCTGTTTGTAGCCCATATCGTCCGGCCAGTTGACCTCGTCAAAGGTGTAACCGGCGTCCCATACCTGGTCGAGCAGCGCGATGTTGACGTCGAGGAAGTGGTTGAACATATCGACGCACCACTCGGGATTGTCCAGCAAGGCCATCAGCAGCCGCTCGGTGCCGACGGTCCACGAGTGCGTGACGTCAAAGCCGAACCAGAGCCCCCCGACGATCCAGTGCCCCTCCCTTTTCCAGGTGGGGTAATTCGCCTTGAGGTGGTCCCACGGTATGCGATCCGGGGTGGGGGTCATGCGCGCTTTGGCTTCCTGCCAGGCATCCGGTCCGTCGATCTTGAAATCGAGGAACTCGGGGGTCGAGGCGATGTGTTTCCAGTTCTTGAGCGTCGCGCCCCAGCCCGTCGTGGTGATCACGTATTCGTCGGTCTCCTCGACCACCTTGGCGGGGTAGCGGGGGCTGTTGTCGACGCCGATGTGCGCCATCTTGTCGAGGTCGAAGAAATCGACGAAGTTCGTGTCCTCGGGCATGCCCTCGCGGTGCCATCGCTCGATCGTCGCACCCCACGGTGAATCGATCACAGGCACGCGGTCGGCCTCCCGGTGCGCGTACATACGCGCAAAGCGCTCGTGGCTTGTCATAGTGTCCATAGATAGTCCCGTCACCTCGCCCGGAAATCTGTTACTTTCCGCGCGCCTCGCGGATCCACTGGAGGGCCTGGCGAACGCCTTCGGTCATCTTGGCATAGTCACCCGCCGCGATCCAGTCCTTGCGGACCAGCTTGCTGCCCATGCCGACGCAGACGGCGCCGTTGGAGATCCAGCCCTTGATGTTATCCTCCTCCAGAGAGACGCCGCCCGTGGGCATCAGCTTGCTCCACGGCATCGGCGCGGCGACGGCCTTGATGAAGCCCGGCCCGCCGACCTGGGTGCCGGGGAAGACCTTGCAGATCTCGCAGCCCAGCTCCTCAGCGGCAGAGATCTCACTGACGGTGCCGCAGCCGGGCATGTAGGGCACCTTGCGGCGGTTGCAGACCTTGGCGACGTCGGCGTGGAGCATCGGCCCCACGACGAAGTTGGCGCCGTAGGACATCGCGATCCCCGCGGTGGGCGCGTCGACGATCGAGCCGACTCCCATGATCACCTGGGGCGCCGCCTTGGCGAAGTAGGGCACCAATTCCTTGAAGACCTCCATCGCGAGGTCGCCCCGGTTGGTGAACTCGACGACGCGGGCGCCGCCCTCGGCGAGCGCGTGAATCACCTTCTTGCAGATCTCGACGTCGTCGTGGTAGAAGAGTGGGACCAGCCCCACGTCGATCATCGTCGTCAATACGGTCAAGCGGTCGAAACGAGCCATGCTGTACCTCCTTGGACCCTTGCGGGCCTCACTCATCAGGTGTGCTAATCCTTATCTACTGACGCGTCCCGACGCGTCGCCGCCCATCAGCTTCTCCACCTCGGCCACGCTCACCAGGTTGAAGTCGCCCACGATGGTGTGTTTGAGCGCGGAAGCCGCTACTGCGAAGTCGATGGCGCTCTGCTTGCTCTCATAGGTGAGCAGCCCGTAGATCAGGCCACCCATGAAGCTGTCCCCGCCGCCGACCCGGTCGACGATGTGGGTGATGTCGTAAGTGGGCGCCGTGAAGACCTCGCCGTTGTCCCAGAGGATTGCGCTCCAAGTGTTGTGGCTCGCGGAGAGAGACCCGCGCAGCGTGATGGCAATGGTCTGGAGGTTCGGGAAGCGCTCCTTGAGCTTGTTGCAGACGTAAACGTAAGCCTCGGCCTCGACGTTGCCCTTGGTCACGTCGACCTCGGACGCGCGGATGCCGAAGACCTTGTCCGCGTCCTCCTCGTTGCCGATAGCGACGTCACTGTGGGCGACAAGCTCCTCCATCACCTCGCCCGGCTTCTTTCCCCACTTCCACAGCTTGCTGCGGTAGTTGAGGTCACACGAGACCGTGAGCCCTGCCTTCTTGGCGGCCTTGACGGCCTCCAGGCAGACGGCTGCAGCGCCCTCGGAGATCGCGGGCGTGATCCCGGTCCAGTGGAACCATCCGGCGCCCTCGAAGGCCGCGTCCCAGTCGACCATCCCGGGCTCAATCGTCGCCAATGACGAGCCCGCGCGGTCGTAGATGACCTTGCTGCCACGCTGCACTGCGCCGGTCTCGAGAAAGTAGATGCCCAGGCGATCGCCGCCACGAACGATGTAGTGCGTGTCGACACCAAACTGGCGGATGTAGTTGAGGCAGGCATCGCCGATGTCGTTCTTGGGCAGGCGTGTGACATACTCGACGGGCAGGCCGAAGTTGGCCGCCGACACGGCGACGTTGGCCTCGCCCCCCCCATAGATGACGTCAAAGCTCCGGGCCTGGACAAACCGGAGGAAGTTGGGTGGCGCAAGTCGCAGCATAATCTCACCGAAGGTGACTACTTTCTTCATAGCTCACTCCTTGTGTGTGCTAGGTGGTTTGACAGCGGCAGACCCATCTTATATCCTGCTAGGGTCATGTCAAGAAAAGGCGATATAGGTGCCTGGCACTTTCGACGCCTTCCGAGGCGCGAGTGCCTGGCACCTGAGGCGTAGAACTCGCGGCCGCGGAAGCTTTGTCTTCAAGTTGCCGGGGACTTTCCGCAGTCCCCGGCAACTATATCGATGGTGGAGGATACACAATGCCCGACGTACACACCCTGATCCGGCCGATCCTGGACGCATCCACGACCGGATGCGCGACGCCGTGGTCGCCGCGACCGAGGCGTCGGCGGTCCACGAGCTCTCGGAGATCGCGCACGACGAAGAAGGCGACACGATCTATGCGATTGACCGCATCAGCGAAGAGGAACTGATTCGGGCGTTCGAGGCCGACGTCGCACCGCTGGCGCCGTTGGTGCTGATTGCCGAAGGGCTGCCGGACGGCGGAAAGGTCGTCCTGCCCCGCGGCACCGACGAGGCCGATGCCGTCTGGCGCGTGATCGTCGACCCTATCGACGGTACCCGCGGCCTCATGTATCAGAAGCGCAGCGCCTGGATCCTGACCGGCGTCGCGCTCAATCGAGGCGCGGCGACATCGTTGCAGGACATCGCCTTTGCCGTCCAGACCGAGGTGCCGCTGGTCAAGCAGCATCTGACGGACCAGGTGTGGGCCGTGCGGGGTGAGGGTGTTCAGGCCGAGCGACTGAACAGACTGACCGGGGAACGGTTGGCTCTCACGCTACAGCCCTCGCGCGCGACGTCGATCGCCCACGGCTTCGCTACGGTTGCTCGCTTCTTCCCGGGCGCGAGGGAGGTGCTTGCCGCGGTGGACGATGAGGTGGTCGCCCAGGTCCTGGGACCTGTCCAGCGTGGCAAGGCGCTCTGCTTCGAGGACCAATACATCTCGACGGGCGGGCAGCTCTACGAGTTGATGGCGGGCCACGATCGTTTCGTGGCCGACCTCCGGCCCCTGACCGAGCCCCTGCTCGCCGCCAAGGGCTTGGCGCTGGGCCTCTGCTGCCATCCCTACGACATCTGCACCGCGCTGATTGCGGAGGAGCTGGGCGTTGTGATCACCGCGCCGGACGGGGGGCGCGCTCGACGCGCTGCTGGACGTGGCGCCGGACGTTGGGTGGGTGGGATACGCCAACCCCGCGATTCGCGCGGCCGTGGAGCCGGCGTCTCAGAAGCGGCGTTGGTACGGCACGGGTTGCTGGGAGATAAGGGCCCGTAGTAACTTTCCACCGATTCCTTCATCGGTTCACCGACGCGATACATAGCGTCGAGTGCCTCAGAGCCTCCAACTGGGTTCATACGGGGAATCCGCTGTGATGCTAGACGTATTTGACACTTCTGCGTCTGGATCATATCATGATGCCTGCGGGATAGTAGCTGCGATGTGGGTGGGCAGCTGCGGGTCCTCCAGAGCCATATTCGGATACGTAGCGTCTAAAGGAGATGATCGTGCGAATTCCTCGAAGTTCCGGCGAAGTGTTAATAGCTGTACGCCGATATGCCCTCCACCGAATCGCGCTGACGGGTGTGATCTCAGCGGGGCTGTTGGCGTTCCTCCTGGTGTGGGTGGCGGCAGCTGCGCCGGAGGGCACGATCGTGGTGTGCCCGGAAGGGCCACCGACCTGTGACTATGCTACCATCCAGGACGGTATCGATGCCGCGGCTTCGGGCGACACCGTGCTGGTCTCCTCGGGCACTTATTCAGAGCAGGTGACCCTGAAAAGCGACGTGAACCTGACATCGGTCGAAGGTCCGGATCTGACAGCAATACGGTCACCCGCAAGCCCAGCTATCACGGCCATCGGCGTGACCTCTGCGACGCTCGTAGGGTTCACCGTGAACAGCGCTACGTCGCCGACGAGCGCGACGGTCGGGATCGACCTGCTCGACAGTGACCTCGCGATCAACGATTGCATCGTCGGTGACATTGTGGGGGCTGATGGCAATGAAGTCGAGGCAAGTGGTCGTGCGGCTATAGGAGTGCGATTCACGGGCGAAGGTGTCCTCGAACTGACGGAGGTTCAGATCCACAACATCAAGGGAGGGGATGGGGCTGGCGGCATCTTGGACTCGCCAGTGGGAAAGGGAGGCGCTGGCTTCGGCGTTTACGTAGATGGTACCGGTTCGGTTGTGATCAGTCGGACGACGATCTCGCGGATCACCGGCGGCTACTCGGGTTATACACCAGAGGTGGGGCCTGGCCTCTCGAACATATGCGAGGGAGCTGGTGCTGCGGTCGGCATTCGCGCGGAGGGTGACACGGACCTGGTTGTCAGATTCTCGGAAATCACCGATCTTGTGGAGCGACTATCCCCAGATTGTGTTGGTTCGTGGGGTTCTGGTGGTGTGACAGGAGTCGAAGCAGCGGGCGGCACAGTCACTGCGTTGGACAACCAGGTCGCTGCCGTCTCTGCGGACATAGGACCGGTGTATGGCATTCATACGTCTGGGACCGCCGACACCTATCTGGAGCGGAATGTCATCACTTCACTGTCATTGAGTAACGCCGGTCATATCGTTGGTATCGCGTCTGAAGGGGATGCCGTCGTCAGGATCGTGGACACCGTGTTGGAAGGTCTGCACTCGGTTCGTCGCACCTCGAGTGGCACGCTTCAGGGCATCTCTGTGACGTCGAGCAGTGATGTCAGCATAACCGGCAACGCCGTTCGCGATCTTAGTGGTTGGACGGAAGTGGTTGGCATTGATGCTACTTCCGTCGATGTTTTGGATATCGATGCCAGCGTCGTCACGAACCTGCGAGGCGGCGATGGCTACCGGCAACTCTCCCACGGCGGCTGGTGGAAGGACATTAGGGGAGGGAGCGTCGACGGCATCAGACTCACCTCTGTCACGCTGGGCACAGTGTCCAACAACGTGGTTTGGTCGTTAGCGGGTGGCGGCGGATTTCAGACCTCTGACGGGGGAAACGCCATAGCTTTGGAGGTTCTAGGAGGCCATGTTCGGGCGCTCAACAACACCTTCTACCGGACGGTTGCGGGCGTTGAGGGCGCCAATGGCGGCAGGGTCGGAGTCGCTGCAGGGATGGCGATCCGAAACAGCGCGATTGTGTGGGCAGGGAACAATGCCCTAGTTGAGCATGGCGTGGGGATCCATGTGAGGGACACAAGTGGTGTCGCCTTCGACTACAACGATCTATGGGACAACGAGACCGACTACGCGGGGATCGCGCCTGGTGTGCATGACCTGTCCATCAATCCCGGGTTCGTCGATGCCAGCACAGGTGACTTCCATCTCAGACCGGATTCGGCCCTGATCGACGCCGGTGATGACACCTTCGTGCCGGATCACGACTTCGAGGGCGAACCTCGGCCCGTCGACGGTAATGGAGACGGCATCTCGCGCTTCGACATCGGTGCGGACGAGTTGTGGTTGGGGCTCACCGGGTCATCGAAGTGGGTGACTCCCTCACTCGCACTGCCTGGTGATCCATTGAGCTACCAGCTCACGTTGGTGACCTCCGGTACTGCGGCGTTACCCGGCGTCTTGGTGGCGGACACGCTGCCGGCGATGACCGACTACGTGGATGGCTCGTTGTGGGCTTCGTCCGGCACGCCAAGTCACAGCGGGAACGTGATCACGTGGACCGGGACGGTGATGAAGAGCGAGCCGGTAACGCTGACGTACCAACTGCGGGTGTCGGACCAAGTAACGGGGCCGCTGGCGGTCCGAAATACAGCGCTGCTGGATGATCGCGTGAGTGTTCCGCGTACGGTGGAGGCGGTGGCGTTGGTCAACCCGCTGCAGGTGTATTTGCCCGTCGTGTTGATGACAACGCCCTATACTCCCTAACCCGCCGTGCCATCGTAAGCAGCTTGGATCAAAAGACCAGGCGTCGGAAACAAGCGGATGCTCTCTCCTGACGCCTGGCTGTGCTAACCGCTCCCTAGTTCACCTGGTAGTTCGGCGACTCCTGGGTAATGGTGACGCTGTGCGGGTGGCTCTCGATGAGGCCGGCGTTGGTGATCCGGGTGAAGCGTACCTTGGCACGCAGCTCAGCCAGATCCGCCGCACCGGCATAGCCCAGTCCCGAGCGAATGCCCCCGACGAGTTGGAAGATGTAGTCGTGGAGCGGGCCCTTGTAGGGCACGCGGGCTTCGACGCCCTCGGGAACCGTCTTGCCGCTCCTGTCCTGTCCCGTGCCGTAGCGATCGCGCCCGTAGCCGCGCATCGCCCCGAGGCTGCCCATCCCGCGATATTCCTTGAAGCGCCGCCCATCATAGAAAACGACGTCGCCAGGCGCCTCGTCCAGGCCGGCCAGCATGCTGCCCAACATCACGACCTCTGCCCCGCCGGCAATGGCCTTGACGATGTCGCCGCTGTACTTGATCCCTCCATCGGCAATGATAGGAACGTTGTATCGAGCGGCCGCCTTGGCGCAGTTGTGGATCGCCGTCATCTGCGGCATCCCGGCACCTGAGACGATCCGTCGTCGTGCAGATCGACCCCGCGCCAACGCCGACCTTGACGATGTCGGCGCCCGCCTTGATCAGATCGGCGGTGCCCTCCTCGGTCACCACGTTCCCGGCCATGATGGCCAGGTCGGGCGCCACCTCGCGGATGCGCCGGATCGCTCGCAGGACGCCGGCCGAGTGACCGTGCGCCGTGTCGATGTCGACGATGTCGAGCTCCGGCCGCCATCATCAACTCGATGCGCTGCTCCAGGTCGCGCCCCGACACCCACAGCCGCCCCGATCGACCAGGCGCCCCTGGCCGTCGGATGTCGCATTCGGGAAGTCGCGGGCCTTCTGGATGTCCTTGACCGTGATCAGCCCCTTGAGGATGTTCTTCTCGTCGACGAGCACCAGCTTCTCGATCCGATGCTGATGGAGGAGCCGCTTGGCGTCCTCGATGCTGATGTTCACCGGTGCAGAGATGATGTTCTCCGACGTCATGAACTCCGTAACCGGCTTGTCGTAGTCCTCGGGGTCGACGAAGCGGAAGTCGCGGTTGGTCAGGATGCCCACCAGCCTGTTGTCGTCCGCGGCAATCGGCACGCCGCTGATGTGGTAGGTGGACATGATCTCCTCTGCGTCGCGCAGCGTTGCCGTCGGCGGGAGCGTGATCGGGTCCACGATCATGCCCGACTGCGAGCGCTTCACCTTGGCCACCTCGGCGGCCTGATCCTCGGGGGAGAGGTTGCGGTGGATGATGCCCAGGCCGCCCTCGCGGGCGAGGGCGATACCCATCGGCGCCTCGGTCACAGTATCCATCGCTGCGGAGATGATGGGGATGGCCAGCCGGATCTTGTCCGTCAACTGGGTGGCTACGTCGGTCTCATTGGGCAGCACTTCCGTGTAACCGGGTACGATAAGGACGTCATCGAAGGTCAGGGCCTCGGCCTGGTCGAACAGCTCTTCATTGTTCATAAGTTCATCTCTCCAACTGCTGGATGACCGCGTTGGCGAATGCCTGGGTGCCGACGACCACGGCCTCGGGCCGCCCGGGTTTGAGATCCGGCGTGACGACCTCGCCGGCAGCGATGACCGCAGCGATGGCGGCCTCAACCCTCACCGCCGCCTCCAGTTCGCCCAGGTGGCGCAGCATCAGGGCGCCGGTGAGGATGGCTGCCGTTGGATTGGCAAGGTCCTGCCCGGCGATGTCGGGGGCAGACCCATGAACCGGCTCGAAGACCGCGAGGTCCTCGCCGATGTTGGCGCCGGGGACGACGCCGAGTCCGCCCACCAGCCCTGCAGCCAGATCACTCACGATGTCGCCGAAGAGATTGGGAAGCACGAGCACATCGTAGGCCTCCGGCTGGAGTGCCAACTGCATGCACATAGCATCTACGATCATATCCTTGAAGGCGATGTCCGGGTAATCCGCTGCCACCTCGCGCGCGACCCGCAGGAAAAGCCCGTCCGTGATCTTCAGGATGTTCGCCTTATGCACTGCCGTGACCTGGCGGCGCCGGTTCCTGCGAGCATATTCGAAGGCGAACCGGACGACGCGCTCAGTTGCCCTACGGGTGATGATGCGAATGGCCTCGGCGGCCTCGTTGGGGATGACCTCGTGTTCGATGCCGACGTAAAGCCCCTCAGTGTTCTCACGGACGACGACCAGGTCCACGTCTGGTCGCGATCTTGGTAGCCCGCGCATCGTCACGGCAGGACGAATGTTGGCGTAGAGGTCAAGCGCCTTCCGTATCGCTACGTTGACGCTGCGGAATCCTGAGCCCACCGGCGTGGTGATAGGGCCCTTGAGGGCCACGGCGTTGGTCCGGATCGAATCCAAGACTCTCTCGGGTAGAGGGGTGCCCTCCGTCTCGACGACCTCAGCGCCGGCAACCTGAACGTCCCATGCGAAGGCCACCCCTGTGGCCTCGAGGACGCGTCGTGCGGCGCCTGTGACCTCCGGGCCGATGCCGTCACCGGGTATGAGCGTGACCGGATAGATAGTCTGTGCCATCTATCTATGCCTCCGTCGCCCGGATGTGGGCAAGCAGGCCGCCAGCCAGCAGATTGGCCAGCTCCCTGTCCGAATAGTCGGGGGTGACGGTGTAGGTCACGCCCTTGGTGCGATTCTCGACGGTGACCGGCTTGCCGTTCTCGAGGGCCTCGCGCAGCCCTGGGATCACCAGCTCGTCGCCCATCTCCAGCGTGTCATAGTCGCTGGGATCATCCAGTATCAGCGGCACGATCCCAGCGTTGATCAGGTTAGCATAATGGATGCGCGAGAAGGACCGGGCGATGACGGTGGTGACGCCAAGGTACATCGGCGCCAGCGCTGCGTGCTCCCGGCTGGATCCCTGGCCATAGTTGTCCCCGGCCACGATGATGCCACCCCCCCAATCCTTCGCGCGCTTCACGAACTGGCGGTCCACGCGGTAGAAGACATACTCGGCTATGGCCGGGATGTTCGATCGCAGCGGCAGGATCTCGGCCCCCGCGGGCATAATGTGATCTGTGGTCACGTCGTCGCCGACCTTGATCAGGACCTTGCCCTCAAGGCTATCGGGCAATGGCTTGCCGATCGGCACGGGCTTGATGTTCGGACCGCGGATCACCTCGACCTGCGCAGCCGCCTCCGGTGATACCGGCGGGACGATCATGTTGTCGTCGGCGAGGTAGGCAGCGGGCGGTGAGACCTGAGGAGGCGTACCCCAGTGGCGTGGATCGGTGATGATGCCGGTCAGCGCGGTCACGGCGCACGTCTCGGGGCTGGCGAGATAGACGGAGTCATCGGCCGTGCCGCTGCGCCCTTTGAAGTTGCGGTTGAACGAGCGTAGTGAGGCGACCCCGCTGGCAGGGGCCTGGCCCATCCCGAGGCACGGGCCGCAGGCGGATTCCAGCACCCGCACCCCGGCGGAGATCATATCTGCGAGGGCGCCGTTCTTGGCGACCATCGCGTAAACCTGTTTGCTGCCTGGCGTGACGGTCATACTGAGCGAGGGATGTACCTGCCGGCCCTTGAGGATAGCGGCCACAGTCATAAGGTCCTCGTACGACGAGTTCTCACACGACCCCACGCAGACCTGGGCGACGGGGAGTCCGGCGACGTCCCTGACCGGCACAACTTTGTCGGGCATCGAGGGCAGCGCGATGAGCGGCTCCAGGTCGCCGAGGTCGAGCTCGATAGTCTCTGCGTAGATTGCATCGGGATCGGCACTGAGGGGCTGCCAATCATCCTCGCGGCCTTGGCCGACGAGATAGCGGCGCGTCTGCTCGTCGCTGGGAAAGATCGACGATGTCGCGCCAAGCTCGGCGCCCATATTGCAGATGGTTGTGCGTTGGTCGACGGTCAGCCCCGCGACGCCGGGGCCGAAATACTCGATGACCTTGCCGACCCCGCCCTTGACCGTCAAGCGGCGCAGCAGTTCCAGAATCACTTCCTTTGCCGTGACCCAGGGCTGGAGCGCGCCGGTCAACTTGACGCCGACCACGGTAGGCATCGGTGTGTAGAATAGCCCGCCACCCATCGCCACGGCCACGTCCAGACCGCCGGCACCGATGGCCAGCGTACCCAGCCCGCCCGAGTTGGGCGTGTGGCTATCCGAGCCCAACAGCGTCTTGCCGGGCACGCTGAAGCGCTCTGACTGCACCTGGTGACAGATGCCGTTTCCCGGTCGGGAGAAGTATGCCCCATAGCGAGCGGCCACCGTCTGAAGATAGCGGTGGTCGTCGGCGTTGCGGAAGTCGGCCTGGATCATATTGTGATCGACGTAGCTTACCGAACGCTCCGTGCGCACCGCTGCAATGCCCATCGCTTCAAACTCCAGCCAGGCCATCGTCCCTGTAGCGTCCTGCGTTAGCGTGTGGTCGATTCTGATGCCGATCTCGTGTCCGGGAACCATGGCTGGGTCCCCCTCGACAAGATGGGCTGCGATGATCTTCTCGGCGAGTGTTTGTCCCATCGTTGCCCTCCTGGGCCTACCTTTGTTCAATTGGGAGATAAGTCCGGTTCTCCGGCCCGACATAGGCAGAGAGCGGCCGGATGATGCGGTTGTTCGTCTGCTGCTCCATCACGTGAGCCGTCCAGCCCGGTATTCGGCTGGCGGCAAAGACAGGCACGAAGAGTGACAGCGGGATCCCGAGAAGATAAAGGACAGGCGCTGCGTAGAAATCGACGTTGGGGTAGAGGCCTTTCTTCGCCTCTACGGTCTCCGCGATGGCCGTGGCGAGCTCATAGAAGTGAAAGTCACCCATCTCAGCGCACAGCTCGTAGAGGCGACCGCGCAGATAGGCCGAACGAGGATCGGGTGCGCCGCGGTACACGCGGTGCCCAAAGCCCATGATGCGCTCTTTTCGCGCCAGTGCGTCCGATATGTAGCTCTCCGCGTTGGCCGCGTCCCCAATCTCCAGCATCATCTGCATAGCCCGCCGGTTTGCGCCGCCGTGCAAGGGACCTTTGAGTGTACCAACTGCCGTCGTCACCGCCGAATACATGTCGGCCAGCGTCGCTGCGGTGACGCGCGCGGCGAAGGTTGACGCGTTGTAGCCGTGTTCTGCCATCAAGAGCATCGCCAGATCCATGGAACTCACCGTCATCCCGGTCGGCGTCTCCCCGTGGATCATATAGAGGAAATTCGCGGCGTGACCCAGCGTGGGATCCGGATGGATGCGCTCCAGGCCATGTTGGTGGCGATAGTAATTCGCTACGATCGTGGGCACTCTGGCGACGAGGCGCGTGGCCTGTTCCTCATTTGCGGCGGCGCTCGATGTGCTGCTGTTCTCCTCAGCACACGAGAGGGCCGACACGGCGGTACGCAGGGCGTCCATCGGCTCGACGTTTGTCGGGAGCAAGGTGAGAATGCGCCACACCGCATCCTCGATCTCACGCTCGGCGACCAATCTCCCGGTGAAGTCTGTGAGTTGGTCCTGCGTGGGCAGGTCGCCGTACCAGAGAAGGTAGACGGTCTCCTCGAAGCTGGCATGACATGCCATCTCACCGATATCATAGCCGCGATAGCTGAGTGTCCCCTGCTCACCGTTGACGGCGCAGATTTTGCTGTGGCCGATCACGACGCCTGCGAGCCCCTCGTGGATGGCGGGCGTGACCGTCATGCGTATCGGCATCGGCTGCTGCATCCTGCGCGTCCTCTGAGGTGTCCTCGAGGGCTCTGGAAGCCCCGCAAGCGCGGGTTGTGGCTGTCTCCATAGAATCTGCGCGTAGTCCCATCGACATCTCTCTCCTCCCGTCACATCAAGCCCTGACCCCTCGCCTACTCTCACGTAAACGAAAACCAGCCTACTTGCGGTAGGCTGGTTGATTTGGCTCAGGTGGTGGCTAGTTGTAAAGCATCAACCGCCCCGCGTGGAGGGTGGCATAGGCTGAGGCTTATTAGGCTGTCGGCTAGCCAGAAGTAGGATCATAACGTTGCTCATCGTGTTGCTGATAATGGTAAGACTCTAGCATAACCTGGGCGAAAAGTCAACCCCCGTTTGCGTGAACGCGGACCTGACCAACGTCGATACGTCCCACATCGCAGACGAGGGCAATGGCCCCGCAGTCGAGCGGTTCGAGAGGGACCTCGGCCGTCGCGATGAGTTCGTCATTGACCCGGGCCTCCAACGATGTCCCGCGAACGGAGAGACGCAGATCGTACTGCTCGTCGAGCTGCCACTCATAGTCTACTTCGGCCAGGACGCTCTCGCCGTCGAGCGCCCGGACGAGCCGGAGTTTCCGATCGTCGCACAGCAGGAGCGCGTAGTACCGCGACAAGCCCTGGACCCGTGCTGCGATACCCGTGCGGCGCGCCAGGTGCGGCCTGATGGTGGCCTCGACCTCGTAGTCGGTCCATTCACGCGTGCCCTGGATGAGCAGGCCCGTGCCGCGGTCCTGGCTGATGCGGATCGACGGTCCAAACCACACGTGATCAACGGCGTCCACCCACGCCCGCGTCCACATCGTGCCGCCGTGCGGCGGCAGTGTCAGCGTGACGTCCGGGGTGCCATCCCAGGTCAGCGTGTCCAGGTAGACGGTGCCGTCAGCTCGAGAAGCCGAGTGCACCTCCAGCCCTACCTCCGCGATCGGGGCGCCCTGGGTATCGTCGATCGGCCAGACGAAATCGTGCGCGGCCTCCGGCCCTAATACGGCCTGCGGCCCGCGCCGGGTAATGGGGACGTCGTCCGAGCCGTACATCCGCAGGTAGAGATTGCAGGTGACCGGCTTGGCGTTGGCTGCGCCGGCCTCGACCCGCGCTCGCACGGTCTGTCCTGCGTAGAGGGTGGGGGAGCAGATCAGGCCATATCCGGGCATCTGTGCTGCCTCGGGCGTGAGGAAGGTCGCCGTGCCGGCGCGGGCGACCCGGCCCGTGGCCACGCCCTCGAAGTGCAGCGCCAGCGACCGGTGCCCGGCTGCGCTATGCCCTTCGACGTTTTCCAGTCGCAGCGTTCCGCGGGCGTCCGTTGCGTTGTCGGGCACGAACCCCTGAACCGCCCCTGGTAGATCGAAGTGGAAGCGTGGCCCGCCTTTCGGCAGCAGCGGGGCGAGTCCCTGCAGGCCGCGCCCGCTGTTGACGAGGCGGTAAGTTTCACTTGCGGCGTCGGTGACGGCGCGCCCGCCGTCGGCAGTGGGCAGGTAGAGGCGGTCGGCCACCGGGCCGCGGTAGTCTGGGCCCTGTGCGAGCCCCGCGAGCCCGTTCTTGATGCCCATGAGGCAGCCGACGTTGCCGCTGTTGCAGTCAGTATCCCAGCCCGAGGTGTTGACGATCATCAGCGTCTTCTGGAAGTCGTCGTCGCCGTAGAGCAGGCTCAGAATCATCAAGCCGTGGTTGGGCACCATGTGGACGTTGCCGCCGTAGATGGCGTAGCCGTAGTGAGCATCGAGCCAGCTCCGCGCCTCCCGCCAGTCGTCCTCGCGGACCCGGAGCTCGCGCAACTCGCCGATCATCCGGTGGATGACAGCGTCCTTCGGGATAAAGCGGAGGCCGGTATCGATCAGGGCATCGAGATTGGGCTCGACAAAGGCCTGCGCCTCCATAGCCGCGAGGACCTGCGCCCCGTAGATGGCCTCCCCGTCGTGGCTGACACTGGCGGCCCGGCGCGCGAGGTCTGCGGCAAACGCGGGGTCCCCGGGCGCCACCATCGCCCAGCCGTCGATGAAGATCTGCGCCCCGATCTGTTCGGCCACGACTTGGCCGTTGAGTGCGATCGAGCCACTGCGGGGCGCCGGGATGCCCGACTTCAGCCGCAGGTAGGCGGTATGCTCCGTGGAGTTGCCCATCCCACCCCACCAGAGCACCGTGCGCTCCTCGATGAGATAGTTCAGCCAAGTCTGCCCGATCTGGGCAGGCGTGATTCCCCGGTCATTGCCGTAGTCCTCAAGGGCGCGGACGAAGGTGAAGGTGCCGGAGATATCGTCATCGGTGACGATCAGCGGCTTGCCGAGTTGCTCGTGGACGTAGTAGTTGATGTCGCCGAGCTCGTGCGTGATGCGGCCATAGGGCCAACCCTCGAACGGGCGGCCCAGATAGACACCGATGATCTTGCCGAGCACACCGGCGTAGACGCGTTCTTCGTAATCGAGTGGAAGGGTCATAGACACTCCAGAATGCTAATATCCAAAATGCAAGAATGACGAACTCTTGCGGAACCCTGGCAGACAACGCCGGGGACTCGTGCTCGATTCTCCGTAAAGTGAGAGCTGCTCACACCGCGACGACCTTCCCCGTGCGCGCGGATTCGTAGAGCGCGAGCACGCTGCGCAGGAAGTCGCGGCTGCGCGTCAGTGGCACCACGGGGTCGGCGCCGTCCAGGACGCACGCCTCCATCGCGTGCACCTCGCCGAGGTAGGGATCAAAGTCGTCGACGTCGATGACCCTTTCTATGCCTGCCCGTGGAGCATAGCGCAGCTCGGCTGTCGTGCCGTCGAGACTCGGCTTCCAGGGATGGGGAATTGTAAGGATGCCCTCGTCGCCAACGATCACGGTCCCTTCCGTAAAGGGCATTCGGAAGCCACACGCAATCTGGGCGCTGACGGCGCTCGAGAACCGCAGCTGGCCGATCATCGTGACGTCGACCCCGGTCTCGCCAACCGTCTGCTGTGCCCACACATCGACAGGCCGGGCGTCGGCCATCGTGATTGCCATGCTGTTCGGGTAGACGCCGACGTCCCAGATGGAGCCACCGGCGAGGTCGGGATTGAGTCTGATATTCGACGACTCCTCCGGCGGCAGATAGAAGCTGAACCAGCTCCGTATAAGCTGGAGGCGGCCGATCTTGCCTGCAGCGATCATCTCCTGGGCCTTGAGTGTCTGCGGGTGGTGCAGATACATAAAGGCCTCGAAGATCGTGACCTCGTTGCGTTCCGCTGCAGCCTCGAGCTCGTCGAACTCCGCGATTGTCTGAACCATCGGCTTCTCGCACAGGACGTGTTTCCCGGCGTCGGCGGCCTTGACCGCCCACTCGATATGCATCGAGTTAGGGAGCGAGATGTAGACGACGTCGATCGCAGGGTCGGCAAGCATCGCCTCGTAGGAGCCGTAGGCCTTGGGGATGCCCCACTCGTCGGCGTAGGCTTTGGCGCGTGATAAACTGCGACTCGCCACGCCGGTCAGGGCGCTTCGCTCCGCTCTGCGTATCGGTTCGATCAGGGCGCTGTTGATGCGCGCCGTAGATAGTAGCCCCCACTGCAGTGGGGATGTGTCGTGGGTCATCGATCCTCCTCAGGATTCACTAACATTGGCCAGAAAGACCACGTACATCTTGCCACCAACGGCGTTCTCGGCTCGCGGCAGCCATGGCTTCGAGACGATGTCGAGCAGCCCGTTGCCTGTCAGGTCACCTAGAACGGCGGCGTGGCCTCCCAGGTTGGCGTCGAGGATCACGTGCTCCTGCCACGTGATTCCGCGCCCATCCAGATTCTCCCAGATGTACCAACGGGGTGGTGCCGCGCCACCGACGGCTTCCATCTCGCAACTGAAGATGTCCAGGTCGCCGTCGCCATCGAGGTCGCCCACGTAGAGGCTGTGATAGGCGCCGCGGCGCGGCTCACGGCTCGGGTTCCAGACGTAGACGTCGTGCCGCTTCCAAGCAAAACCTGTGCCATTGACGTTCTCCATCCACCATATCTTTCCACCGGGGATTTCCGCGTCGGTGAAGACAACGTCGTTGGCGCCGCTGCCGTTCATATCGCACACGTGACTATAGGTGGCGTCAAAGGCGAAGTAGGGCTGGAAGTCGGGGGGCGGCGGTGTGTTGGGGCCGATGGCGTGTTCGAGCCAGCGGGTGCCGGTTCCGTCCACGTTCTCGAACCAGACATCGGTCCGGACGACATCGAGATAGCCGTTGCCGTTGAGATCGCCGGTGGAGAGTCCTGCGTGCACCCCTTTCCCGATGCGATGCACGGGCCAAGGCTGGACGGGGTTGTCAGGGATCTTGTACCACCTCAGGTCGTTCTGGTCGGACATTGTGAGCACCTCGATCCGACCGTCGCCGTCGATATCGGCGGCGACCACATCGTGGACGCCCGCGAGCCCCGGATCGAAGACGATGCGCGTGAATGGGACGTCTGGATCACGGCTGTTCCGGTACCAGGCGCCACCGGCGACGAAATCTATCCAACCATCGCCGTCGACGTCAATAGCCACTGCTCCGACGTCTGACGGCGAATCCGTGCCGAGCAGATGGCGCACCCATCGACCCTGGTCCGTCGTCTTGTACCAGTACACGTCGCCGTATTGCTGCCCTACGATGTATTCGAGGTGTCCGTCATTGTCCAGGTCGACAAGGCAGGTCTGCGCGTAGTTCGTAATCTCCAGGTCTGTGTCGACCACGGTGGGGCGAAACTGAAACTTCATGCTGTTACCTCCAGCGCTAGAACCGATATCGCCCCCACGTGGTGCTCCCCCAGGTCAACGTGCCCGCCGGCCATCGTGCGATAGCTGATCTCAGCCTCCATAGGCGTTGAGAATAGGTTAATCAGGAAGAGCACGCCCTGGCTGCCGTAGAAGCGCAGCGAGGTCCAGATGTTTGGGTTGGAGCAGATCACCCTGCGCTGCAGCCCCAAGCGGTCGGCGATGGCCAACAGCATTTCGGCCTGCTCGTTTTTCCGGTGATCCCACGCCAGCCCCAACACGATCACGGTGCCCCCTCCGGGCGTGGACACCTGCCACGCCAGCGGCGAACCGGTACGCTCGTCGATGCCGCAGACCTCGGCCTCATCGGGAAGTGTGTCGGCGAAGAAGACCTCGTTCTTGAGGACGTTCGACACGGTCTGATGCGGGCCCTCAACGAGGACGCGGATAACGGTCTGGGCGCTGCGACGCCAGGTCGGCGCACCGATGAAATCGGCAAGCACGGTGCACGGCGCCAGATCGTCGTCGAACCTTGGAAGCAGCGGCGTGATCAGTGCCCGCCCGCCGTTCTCGAGAAAGTGCACGATGCGCTCCTGTTGGGCGCGCGCCATACAGTCTGAGGCTGCGACCAGAAGGGGTGTCTCCACATCCGCCACCCACTCGTCGGCGTCAAGATTGACGCAGTTCGGGCTGAGACCGGCGCAAAACGCCGTGGTCAGTAGTCCCTCATCGAGGAAGTGCCATGCATCGCTGGCCGAGAAAAGGAAGTCGCCGCGCTCTCGCCAGTATCGCTCGGCGCGGGCGTACCCAAAGCTTATGCCGATCCGGCAGTCGTGCGCGCGCCCGGCCTGCGTCAGCCAGGCGTGGTCCGCGATGAACCGGGCGAACTCGGCCTGCGCCGTATACAGCGGGCGCACCTGTCCGCTGGGGCCGATGGGCGCACCGTAGTCGTAGAGGTCGGTTGTCTCACCCACACCGGGCGGGTTCGGCCCGCCGGTGAAGACGTAGTAGTTGTGCCCCTTCATCCCATACGCGAGGTTCGTCATATAGCAGGCCTTGGCGTCGTGGGCCGTGATGGGAGGCCAGTCGGATGCGCTGCCGCTGGGAAGCTCCAGGACTGTTGGGGGATAGCCGAGCAGGCGTAGTTCCTCGTTGGAGAGAAAGACGTTTCGCGCGTATTGTGGGGTGGGGTTGTTCTGCGGCCAGCTCTGGCTGAGGTTGTAGTAGTGATCGGAGCCGAGGAGGAAATTGTCGCTAAGCGCGCCCGCCATCTCCACGAAGTAGGCGTTCATGGAGGGGTTAGCGGAGTTGTGGATAAACGGCGTGTCGATGCCGCGCTCGCGAAGCAGATCCCGGAGTGTCAGTGCGTACGCCGTCGTGGCGTCGCGGTAGAAGTCGAAGTAGTCGCGCCGCCAGAGGATGGCAGAACGGCTGCCTGTCAGCACATCGTCGGTCGGAATGGGCCGCACTTCGTCGAACGCGGCGTAGTGCGTGCCGTAGGCGGTGTTGAGCTTGGCGATGCCCTCATAGCGCGCCTTCAGGAAGCGTGGGTATCGCCCGCCGGGCACCCCGATCCCCATCGATTCATGGTTGTAGTCCAGTCCGCCGAACCAGATGTGGATACCCATCAGTTCGTTGTCGAGTTGGGTGAAAGCGATGGGGCCACCCTTGCTCAGCGTATGCCGGGCCAGGATCGGGCAGACTGCATCGAACCACGCGACGACCTTCTCGAGGAAGACCGGATGGAGGTAGGAGACGGAGGGGAGGCCGAAGGGATCGCCTTCTGGCGTCCGCGCCAGCACCTCGGGATAGCGTTTGAAGAGCCACTCAGGTAGGCCGCCGTAGATCAGCTCTGAGTACTGATACGGTCCGGGTCGGGCGGTGACGTACAGTCCGACGTCGGCAGCCACACGGAGAAAAGCCTCCAGGTCTGTGATGCCATCCCCCGCGTCGAAGACGAAGGTGCCCTCGCCGGGCTCGTGGATCAGCCACGGAATGTACGTCGCCAGGCAGTTTCCTCCCGCCTTCTTGAAGAGCTCCATGCGACGGCGCCAGTCTGGCTTCGGCACGCGAAAGTAATGAAACTCGCCCGAGTTGAGATAGGTGGGTCTGCCGTCTACCCAGTAGCAAGTCTTGTCAAAGCTGATCGGTTCCATCCTTCCGTCGCCTCCGCACTCGCTCCCTTGGTGACCCGGTCCCGCCCAGTGTACTGCGATTCGGAGGCGGGCGCAACGTCGTCGAGTTCTGTTTCCTTGACACTCCCTCGACCCGTGATACCACGGAGGGAAACCAGAAAGGATATGCAAGTGGAAAGCGATGATCTGATTGGGAGAGCCAAGAACGTGATTTCCCGTGAGGCGGCTGCGATCGCCGCGCTGGTGGAACAGATGGATGAGCGGATAGTCCCGGTGGTGGCACTGCTGCTGGATTGCCCTGGCCACGTCCTGGTGACGGGTGCGGGAACGTCCCACGCGATGGCCGAGCGATTCGCACATCTCCTGTCGTGCGTCGGCACCCCGGCGCTGTGTATCAGTGCGGCAGATGCACTCCACGGAGGGGCGGGCGCCATCAAGGAGGGCGACGTGCTCTACGTGATCTCCAAGGGCGGTCAGAGCGCCGAGGTCAACCAGTTCGTTGACATCGCCAAGCGCAGGGGGGCACGCGTCATAGCCCAGACCGAGAGCCCCACCTCGCCCCTTGCCGAGATGAGCGATGCTGTCTACTGCGTGCGGACTGTGGGCGACGTGGACCCCTACGGCCTGATAGCCACAGGCAGCTCGTTGGTGGGTGGCGCGGCCGGTGACGCCCTCTGCGTTCTCCTGCTGCAGCTGCGCGGGTACACCAAGGAAGCGTTCGGCGCGACCCACCCGAGTGGGGCAGTCGGACAGATGCTCAAGTAATGGAGGCAGATGGATGAAGGCAGCGTTCCTGGTCGGCAAGCAGACGTACATTGTGCAGGAGGCGCCCGAGCCAGAGGTGCCGCAGGATGGGGTGGTGCTCTCCGTCGAGGCGTGCGGCGTATGTGGATCTGATCTGAGACGCTGGCGTGAGGGCCCAACTGCGGGCGAGCGAAGCATCGAGGGACTGCAGGGGATCATCGCCGGCCACGAGGTGGCCGGTACTGTCATCGCCGCGGGGCCGGGGGCTCAGGATTACGCCGTTGGCGACCGGCTGGCCGTGGCGCCCGATATCCACTGCGGTACGTGTTTCTACTGCCGCCGCGGGCTCTACAACCTCTGCGATAGCTTGCACTTCCTCGGCATCAGCCCCGGTTACCCCGGGGGATTCGCGGAGAGGATGGCCCTGACGCGTGAGGTGCTGGACCTCGGCATCGTCCATCGCATTCCATCGGGCCTTTCGAGTCTCCACGCGGCCCTGGCGGAGCCCATGAGCTCGGTGCTGGCGTGTCACGACAAGGCAGGGACCGATGTCGATCACACCGTCGCTGTCATGGGGGCAGGCCCAATCGGATGTCTGCACGTTGCCATCGCTAAGGCGCGGGGAGCGCGGGTCATCATCTCGGAACCTAGTGCGACCCGATTGGCGTTTGCACGGGATTTCGGGCCCGATGCTATGACAGACATGGTGGGGAACGCTTTTGTGGCCTGGGTGCGAGAGCACACGGAGGGCCGCGGGGCGGATACCATCATCTGTGCCAACCCTGTCGCGGCGACGCAGGCGCAGGCGGTGCGCGCGGTCCGCAAGGGCGGACGGGTGGTCCTTTTTGGGGGACTGCCAAAGGCCAACTCAATGACAACACTGGATGGCAACCTCATTCACTACGGCGAGATCGAGGTCGTGGGTGCCTTCTCCTACCATCCCACGATGCACGCACTGGCGCTAGACGTGCTGCGTCGCGGCCTGATTCCGGCCGATGCTCTGATCACGCACACCTTCCCTCTTGCCGACGTCTCCAGGGCCTTTGAGGCCGCGTCGACCGGCAAGGGTCTCAAAGTCGTTATCACACCGGAATGAGGAGCACGAAGAGATGATAGGTCTGAATGCCGAATTGGAGGCCCGGGAGGCCGAAGGACGTCCGGTGCGGATAGGGCTCGTTGGCGCGGGGCAGATGGGCACGGACGTGGTCGCCGAGACGCGGATGATGAAGGGGGTCGAGGTTGTCGTGACGGCGGACATCGACTCGGACCGAGCTCGGTCGGCTTACGCCATCGCCCAGGTCAATGCCCAGGTGGTCGAGGCGAAGACGGCAGACGAGGCCGACGCTGCAGCGCGGGCGGGGAAGCGTGTCTACACGACCGACTACCGCGTCGTGGCAGAGATGTCGGAGATCGATGTTCTCCTGGAGGCGACCGGCGTGCCGGAGATCGGGTCGCGGGCCGTCCTCCTTGCGGCGCGGGCCGGCAAACAGATCGCGATGATGAACGTCGAGACTGACATCACGGTCGGCCCTGTGCTTCGATGGTATGCGGAGCGCAAGGGCGTTCACTATGCCCTCGCCGCCGGGGACGAACCGGCAGCCTGCAAAGAACTCTACGACTTCGCGGACGCGCTGGGCTTCACGATTGTGGCCGTGGGGAAGGGCAAGAACAACCCGTTGGACCGCCACGCGAAGCCGACGGACGCGGCGTGGGCCAAGGAGGCTGCCCGCCGTGGCCTCACCCCCACTATGCTGATCGAGTTCGTCGACGGCAGCAAGACGATGGTGGAGATGGCTGCCGTTTCCAATGCGACGGGGCTCGTCCCCGATGTTCGTGGGATGCACGGTCCCGTGACGCACCGGGAGATCCTGGAGAAAGTATATCGCTTGAGGGAAGACGGCGGGATCCTCAACCGAATGGGTGTCGTCGACTTCGGCGTGGGTAAGGTGGCACCCGGCGTCTTCCTCGTCGTGCGGACCGACCACCCTCGGCTTCGTGATGCGATGGTCTTGCGTGACATGGGGGACGGTCCCTACTACACCCTCTTTCGCCCCTATCACCTGTGCTCGATTGAGGTGCCACTGACCTGCGCGATGCTCGTCATCCGCGGGATGTCGAATATGGTGCCGCTCGATCGGCTGGTCTCCGAAGTCTTTGCCGTGGCGAAACAGGATCTGAGGCCCGGAGATGTCCTCGACGGCATCGGGGGCACGACATACTATGGCCTGATCGACCGCTACGAGGTGGCCAGGGAGGAACGGCTGCTGCCCATCGGTCTGGCTAAGGGCGCGCGGCTGGTGAGGGATGTGCCGATGGATACACCGGTGACACTCGACGACGTCGCGTTAGCCGAGCCGTCGATGCTCCTCACGCTGCGGCGGTTGCAGGATCGGTGGATGGCGGGGGAGATCGGGGAGTTGGAGCTATTGGCGGCGGTAGATAGGCTGTAGGCGAGACTGGAGGGATCATGCGTCTACTTGGTCTCGATATTGGTACGACAGGCTGCAAAGCCATGGTCTTTGAGCAGGACGGCACGGCAATCGCGAGCGCGCGCCGCGAGTACGGCGTTCAGATGCCCCGGCCCACCTGGGCGGAGCAGGACGCCGAGGAGGTTTGGCGCCTGGCACAGGATGCGATGCGCGAGGTCATCGCGACTGTGACGATGGAATGGGCCTGCGGCGAGGAGATTGAGGCGATTGCGCTCTCAGTCCAGGGCGAGGCAGTGATTCCCGTGGACGCCGATGGACGTGCGCTGCGCCCTGCCATCCTGGGGATGGATACGCGGACGTCACCTCAGAATGAGCAGCTTGAGGCGCAGCTCGGCGCCCGAACCCTATTCACACTTACGGGCATGCCCATCCACACGATTAACACACTGCCCAAGCTGATGTGGTTGCGTGAGCATGAGCCAGATCTCTGGACCCGAGCAGCGCATTTCCTGCTCTACGAGGATTTCATCGTGCGAAAGATGACGGGCGAGGCGGTGGTTAGCCGGTGCCTGGCCTCGCGGACACAGATGTACGCTCTGCGCGACGATGCGTGGTCCGGCGATGTTCTGGGTGTGCTGGAGCTCGACCGATCGCGGTTGGCGAGGGTGGCTCCTTCCGGTACACTTGTAGGGCCAATACGGGCGGACTTGGCGGCAGATCTCGGCTTTGCCAAGCCGCCGATGGTCGTCACAGGGGGTCATGATCAGGCCTGCGGCGCGCTGGGCGTGGGGCTGGTCCAGCCCGGTCTCGCCGTGGTCTCTACCGGCACGGCGGAGGTCGTTGAGGTTGCGCTGGCAGCACCGGTGGTGAATGAGACCCTCTACGCGGGCAACATCTCCGTTTACGCGCACGCGGTGCCAGGGTTGTTTCTCGCAATGACGCTCAACCATAGCGGGGGGCTGCTCCTGCGCTGGTATCGTGACACCTATGGACGCGAGGAGCTCGCGTCTGCAGCTGCTATTGCGGGTCGCCAAGCTGGCGCGGGTCGCGACGGCCCGCGATGCCTACGACCTTCTGCTTGAGAATGCCTCGCCCGACCCGACATCGCTGCTGCTTCTGCCGCACTTCGCCGGCAGCGGCACGCCGACTCTCGACACCGCCTCGAAAGGCGCGATCCTGGGGTTGACCTTCAACACGACCAAGACAGAGGTGGCAAAGGCGATCTTGGAGGGCCTCACGTTCGAACTGCGGACCAACCTCGACTTGCTGCGCGCCGGTGGGGTTGCGATTGACGAACTCCGCGCCATTGGCGGAGGGGCACGCTCGGATCTGTGGTTGCAGCTCAAGGCCGATGTGATCGGGATTCCGGTCGTTGCCCCGTCTGTCACCGACGCGGCGTGCTGGGGAGCGGCCCTGCTGGCCGGTGCCGGCGTAGGATGCTTCGGCAACATCGCGGAGGCGGCATCCGCAAGTGTGAAATTGGTGCGCCGGTTCGAACCGGACCCAGAGCGCTCGGTACGCTACGATGAGCGCTACGCGCTGTATAGTCAACTCTACCCGACCTTGAAAGATCTGTTGCATCAAGTATAGGATGGCGGTCACGTTACCCAGTCAGGAGGCCAAATGGCAGACACAGTCTATGATTTCAGTGCGACGACACTCATGGGATTGCCCAAGTCTCTGGCGGACTATGAGGGCGAGGTACTCTTGATCGTGAACACGGCGAGCAAGTGCGGCTTCACCCCGCAGTATGAGGGCTTGCAGCAGCTCTTTGAGACCTACCGCGAGCGCGGTTTCGAGGTGTTGGGGTTTCCGTGCAACCAGTTCGGGAACCAGGAACCCGGCACGGCTGAGGACATCCAACAGTTTTGTCAGGTGAACTACGGTGTCACCTTCCCGATGTTCGACAAGATCGACGTCAACGGGGCTGATGCCCATCCGCTCTTCGTATTCCTGAAAGAAGAAGCGCCCGGAATCATGGGGACGAAGGCCATCAAGTGGAACTTCACCAAGTTTCTCGTGGATCGAAAGGGTAAGGTGCTGAAGCGCTTTGCCTCGAACGTCACGCCTGAAGAGATCGCTCCTGAGATCGAAGCCCTGCTATAGAACGGACAGAGGAGGTCAGACCGATGCGTATCATGGATAAGCGGACCTGTTTCGGATTGATCGTTGGCACGCGCGGTTTCTTCAACGCCGAGCTGGCCCGCGACGCGCGGCACGAATTGTTGCGCATTCTCGACGGCAAAGGCTATGACTACGTCATCACGCCTGAGGAGGCGACGCCCTGCGGGGCGATCGAGACGCGTGAGCACGCCAAGCTTGCGGCTCAGCTCTTCCGCGACAACGCCGGGCGCATCGATGGTGTGATCGTCGTGCTGCCCAACTTCGGCGACGAACTCGGAGTTGTGCAGACGCTGGAGTTGTCTGGACTCGATGTCCCGGTACTCGTTCAGGCGTGCGACGACGAGGTCGACAAGCTCTCCGTGTCGGAGCGCAGGGACGCCTTCTGTGGAAAGCTCTCCGTATGCAATAACCTCTACCAGTACGGCATCCCGTTCACCGATACGACCTACCATACCGAGGCGCTGGCGAGCGAGGTGTTCGCCCGTGATCTGGACTTCTTTGCCGCTGTCTGCCGCGTGGTCAATGGTCTGCGCCACGCACGTGTCGGCGCCATTGGTGCTCGACCCGCTGCGTTCCAAACGGTGCGGTATAGCGAGAAGCTGCTGCAGACTGCGGGCATCACTGTCGTGCCCGTCGATCTCTCGGAGATCATCTTCGGGGCGCAATCCCTCGACGATGATGATCCCGCCGTCCGGACGAAGCTGGCAGCAATCCGCGATTATGGCCGTATCCCTGACACCATTCTCGGTGCCAATATTCTCAAACAGGCCAAGCTCTCTGTGAAGATGGATCGGTGGATGGATGAGAACGAATGTGACGCCAGTGCGGTGGAGTGCTGGGATTCCATCCAGAAGAACTACGGATGCGCCACCTGCGTGTCGATGGCGATGATGGGTGATCGCCTGATGCCCAGTGCCTGCGAGGTGGACGTGATGGGGGCGGTCTCGATGTACGCTCTGTTGCTGGCCTCGGGGAATCCGCCGGCATTCCAGGACTGGAACAACAACTACGGCGATGATCGTGACGTGTGCATCAATACCCACTGCAGCAACTTCCCCAAGAGTTTCATGGGCGGTGAGGTCGAGATCTCGAACCTCGACGTGCTCGGCGCCACACTGGGCCCCGATAGCTGCTTTGGCGCGGTGAAAGGGCAGGCTGCACCCGGCCCGATGACCTTCTTCCGCGTCTCCACGGACGATCCCCTGGGTGTGATGAAGGCGTACCTCGGCGAGGGTGATATCACGGATGATCCCGTGGGTGATTTTCAGGGAGGCGCCGCGGTGCTACGAATACCCCATCTCCAGGGGCTGCTGAAGACTATGTGCAGGAACGGTTTTGAGCACCACACGGCTGTCGCGCGCGGTCACGTAGCGAGCGTTCTGAACGAGGCCATCACGACGTACCTGGGGTGGGATCTCTATTGGCACAACGGGGAGTAAGAGATTCCGACTAGGGACTACCTTCCGGGTTGCTACCCGCAGGCGGGCTGCTCGCCGTGATTCTGCGCAGCAACCCGGAAGGTAAGGTCACGCCCATCCGCTCTGATACCCCGTCTCGTACATCGTCACGATGTTCTCGGGCGGGGTGTTGGCCTGGATGTTGTGACAGGGCGCGAGGATGTAACCACCGCCCTTCCCAAGAATCTCGATGTTGGCCAGCACTTCCTCGCGGACGTCGTCCACGGTGCCGAAGGGGAGGGTCTGCTGGTTGTCCACACCCCCGTGGAAGACCAACTGAGCTCCGAAATCCCGCTTCAGCCCCTTGCGCCCCATGCCTGTGCAGCGCCATTGTATCGGATTCAGCACGTTGATCCCGGCCTCAATCATATCCGGGATGATCTTGCGGACAGAGCCATCGCTGTGGAAGAAGACAAACGCGCCGGCGCTGTGCGCCAGATCGATCATCCGCTTCATTCGCGGAATCAGGAAGGTGCGGATCTGTTTAGGCGAGAAGAGCAGCGATTCCTGTGATCCCATGTCCTCGGCGACATACGAGACGTTGACGCGCCCCGGAATGGCCTCGTAGATCCGGGTCGTGTTCTCATACGCGAAGTCAAAGAGCCGATCGAGGCAATAGTGGACCATCTCCGGGTTGATGACCAGATCCATGTAGGCCTGCTCCAGGCCGCGAAGGCTGCAGTAGGTGAGGAAGGGCTCCGAGCCACCGCCGCGAACGGCGTGATCCTCCCGTCCTGCAATCTGGCCCGGGATGACCGAATAGTCGAACCAATCCGCCGATGGCCAGGTGTATGCGGCCTCGATCTCCTCGACAGACTCGAAGCGCGCCAGGGGATGATCGATGCTCTCGCGGTAGACGCCGGTTCCGTAGTCGACGTCCCTGTAGTGGATGCCATGGATGTCGACATCCGGCGCCAGAGCCGGCCCGACGTAGCGTGGGCCCACGTTGA
The DNA here is from genome assembly GCA_963751345.1 of uncultured Chloroflexia bacterium. Taxonomy (GTDB): domain Bacteria; phylum Chloroflexota; class Anaerolineae; order B4-G1; family SLSP01; genus PWVB01. The sequence goes on along the minus strand of CAVVUS010000040.1, from coordinate 11,657 downwards.
CCAGATAGTCGATATGCAGCCGGTCATACATCTCGGCCTCGGTGGCCACGCCGAGATGGGCCATCAGCTTGCTCGTTGCCTCGGGCGTCGCCCAGTAGTCCATCGGTAGCCTGTCGGGCGTCTCGCGCTGCAGCACTGCAAGCCAGCGCTCCTTCGGGGTCATTGTCTCAGTCGGCATCTCACTGTCCTCTCTTGTGCGGTTCCGGTGTGCTGCCCCCTATTCTATCTGAATTACGAATTCTGCCCGTTCCCTTCTTCCTTGTCCTTCCGGGTTGCTGAATGCAGTACCCGCTTGTGAAGCTGACCACTAAGCAACCCGGAAGGTTGCTTGTTGGTTGCCAGGCGACGTTGCGCAGGTACAATATGGAACAGTCGTTCTGTTCGCAGCGACGGGGAGACAAAGGATGACGGAGTTCGCACTTACACCCGAGCAGCGTACCGTGGTCGAGGCACCTCCCTCGCGACGGAGCTTCCTCGAAGGTGCCGCGGGAACCGGTAAGACAACGGCCGCCGTGGCGAGGTTGCGGCGTCTTCTGGACACCGGCGTTCGGGCAGATGAGGTACTCGTCATCACACCCCAGCGGACCCTGGCGCGACCCTATGACGAGGCGCTGCGGCAGCCCGACCTGGCCGCGGGCGGACTCGTGACCGTGGCCACGATCGGCGGACTCGCGCGCCGCATGATCGATCTCTTCTGGCCCCTGGTTGCCGAGGACGCCGGTTTCGCCGATCCTGAGTCACGCCCCGCTTTTCTTACGTTGGAGACGGCACAATATTACGTAGCGCGCGTGGTCGGCCCTTTGATCGAACGGGAGGGCTTTTTCGAATCGATCACCATCGACCGCAGCCGCCTCTACAGTCAGATCCTGGACAACCTCAACAAGTCGGCGGTGGTGGGGTTTCCGCCCACGGAGATCGCCGAGCGCCTGAAGGGTGCGTGGATGGGGGAGTTGTCGCAGGCAAGGATCTACGATCAGGCGCAGATCTGCGCGATGCAGTTCCGCACCTACTGCCTGGAACACAACCTGCTCGATTTCTCCCTCCAGATGGCGCTCTTCGTTGAGCACCTCTGGGAGGAGCCGCTATGCAGGGATTACCTCACCCAGACCTACCGGCATCTCATCGTCGACAATGTCGAGGAGGATACCCCGGTCGCGCACGACATCCTCTACACCTGGCTGGGTTCGGTGAGGTCAGCCCTCGTCGTCTTTGATCGGGGCGCGGGGTACCGCAGCTTCCTGGGTGCGGATCCCAAAAGTGGCGTGGATGCTTCGAGATCTGTGTGATGAGACGGTAGAGCTAACGCAGTCGTTCGTCGTGTCGCCCGCGATGGCAAGTCTCAGCCACGTGCTGTCGGAGACATTGAAGCCCGTGGCGGGGAATGAGGGGAGCAGCATTGCCTACCGCGAGGACCTGGATGCGGCCCTGAAGCCCCTGCAACGGCGCGGACGACGACGTCGACACCGGCCTGACGGTCGCTGCTGAGGCTCGGCGCGAATTGCACTTTGGGCACCATCGGTTCCATCCTGAGATGCTCGACTGGGTGGCTTCCGAGATTCGCAACCTGGTGCACGACGAAGGGATCCGGCCGGGCAACATCGTGGTACTGGCTCCCTTTCTCACCGATGCTCTACGTTTCTCTCTTGCGAACCGCCTCGCCCAATACGATGTGCCCACGCGGTCACATCGTCCATCGAGGGCGCTGCGCGACGAACCGGCGACCCAGACGCTGCTGACGCTGGCGGCGCTAGCCCACCCGCAGTGGCAGATCGTGCCATCCAAGTTCGACGTGACCTATGCGCTTCGTCACGCCATTGCGGACCTGGATCTTGTGAGGGCACAACTTCTCTCCAGTATCGTCTACCGGCCGCGAGAGGGACAGCTCGAGTTGGGCGCCTTTGACGAGATCAACCCTGACATGCAGCAGCGCATTACCTTCGCCTTTGGCGAACGGTATGAGAAGCTGCGCCGGTGGATTGAGAGCTACAGGGCGCCCGCTGAGGACGAAACGCGTGACGCGGACGTCGAAGGTGACCGGGCAAGAGGTCCCGATGGGCCGGCCCCACAGCGGTCCGTGGCGCCCCTTGACCACGTCCTGGCCAGGCTGTTCGGTGAGGTGCTCTCTCAGCCTGGGTTTGGTTTCTACCAGGACTCTGACGCCGGGCGGGCCGCAGCGATGCTGATCGAGTCGATTCAGAAGTTCCGGTGGATCTCCGCAGGGCACGATGGCCGGGGGCCCGGCCTCTCGGACTTGCCCGAGGGGAAGTCTCTCGGCCAGGAATACCTTGAGATGGTGCAGCAGGGCGTGATCGCAGCTCAGTACCTTGAGCTCTGGCAGTCAGAGCCGGAAGACGCCGTGCTGCTCGCGCCAGCCTATACTTTTTTGCTCGCGAATCGCCCGGTGGACATTCAATTCTGGCTCAACGTCGGCGGGCAGGGGTGGTGGGAGCGTCTGTACCAACCGTTGACACACCCCTATGTCCTGAGCAGGCGATGGGTCCAGGGCCGGGTGTGGACCGATGCGGACGAGTTTGCGTTGCGCCAGGAGACACTACTAAGGCTTGTTCTGGGCCTGCTGCGCCGCTGTCGTCACGCGCTTTACCTTGGCCTAAGCGAGCTATCAGAGCAGGGGTACGAGCAGGAAGGCGTGCTCTTACGTGCTTTCCAGCGGGTGTTGCGCCAGGCCTGAGGCCGCTCGGCCCTGCTTACCATTTGGCACGAAATAAGGAGACTGACAATGCCCGATGTTTCGTTCGACACTTTCTACCGCTACGATGATCTGACCCGACACCTGCGGGCCTACGCCGAGGAGTATCCGGGTCTCGTGCGCCTCGATAGCCTCGGCAAGAGTTACGAGGGGCGCGATATCTGGATCGCTGTGGTGACCAACGTCGAGACCGGATCCGACCGCGAGAAGCCGGCCTTCTGGGTTGACGGTAACATCCACGCGACTGAGGTCTCACCCTCGACGGCATGCCTCTATTTCATCGACTACCTGGTGTCAGGCTACGGTGACGATCCCGACGTGACGCGTGTGCTGGATACGCGTGCTTACTACATCGTGCCGCGGGTGAACCCCGATGGTGCCGAGTGGGCGTTGGCAGACAAGCCCAAGTACGTTCGGTCGAGCACGCGTCCTTACCCCTACGACGAGGAGCCCATCGGCGGCCTGGTGGTGGAGGATATGGACGGTGATGGGCGGATGCTGACCATGCGGATCGCCGATCCGAACGGGCCATGGAAGGTCTGCACGGAAGATTCCAGGCTGATGGTGCGACGCGACCCGATCGAAACAGGTGGGACATACTACCGTCTCCTGCCGGAGGGCAAGGTCGACAACTACGATGGCGTGACGATCACGCTTCAACCCAAAAAGGAACGCCTGGACCTCAACCGCAACTTCCCCGAGCACTGGCGGCAGGAGAACGAGCAACGCGGCGCGGGCCCGTACCCGGTATCGGAGCCCGAGGCGCGCGCCTTGGTTCACTTTGTGGCGGATCATCACAACATCACAGGTGGCGTGGCGTTCCATACCTACGCCGGTGTGATGCTGCGGCCCTACGACGATCGGGATGACAAGGAGTTCCCGGTTCAGGACCTGTGGACCTATGAGAAGATCGGCAAGAAGGGCACGGAGATCACCGGCTATCCGAACGTGTCGGTCTTTCACGACTTCCGGTACCATCCCAAGGAAATCATCACCGGTGGCTTCGACACCTGGCTCTACGAGCAGATGGGCACGTTTGGCTGGACGATCGAGATCTGGAGTCCGCAGCGACAGGCCGGGATCGAGGACTACAAGTTCATCGATTGGTACCGCGAGCATCCGTTGGAGGATGACCTAAAGATGCTCGCTTGGAGCGATGAGGTGTTGGACGGCAAGGGCTACGTCGACTGGTATCCGTACGATCATCCACAACTTGGGGCGATTGAGCTAGGTGGGTGGGACCACGTGTATGCATTCCGCAACCCTCCAAAGCAATTTGTGAAGAAGGAAGTGGCTCTCTTCCCGAGGTGGCTGGTTTGGGCGCTGCTGATTTCGCCGCGGCTCGAGCTCTTTGAGGTGTCAGCGAAGTCTTTGGGGGATGGCGCTTATCGTGTCCGTCTTGTGGTGCACAACACGGGCTGGCTCCCCTCGTACGTGACGAAGAAGGCCCTCGAAAAGAAGGTCATACGCGGGCTTGTCTGTGAGATCGAGCTCCCGGAGGGGGCTACGCTTGAGACCGGAAAGCCGCGCGAGGAGCTTGGACAACTGGAGGGCCGCGCTTACAAGGATGCCTTCATGAGTGCGGAGGATGAGACGGAGGACCGGATCAAAGTCGAATGGGTGGTCCGTGCCCCCGATGGGGGAACCGTGAAGCTGATCGCGCGTCACGAACGGGCCGGAACGGTCCGGGCGGAGGTACAGCTCTGAGCGACGCAGTGCGTCTTGGGTTCAAGCCGCGTCCAAAGCAGGCGGCGGTCCTCGCCTACACGGGCGGGAAGATGGGGGTGTCTGCCGTCCCGGGGAGTGGCAAGACGTGGACACTCTCCGCTCTGGCCGCGAAGCTGGTGGCGGAGGGAGACCTTGGCGACGATCAGGAGGTGTTGATCGTCACTCTGGTGAACTCTGCTGTCACCAACTTCGCCATGCGTGTGGGGAGTTTCATCCAGGACAGTGGGCTGCTGCCGGGTGTCGGATACCGGGTCCGGACACTCCACGGACTGGCCCATACCATTGTCCGGGAGCGCCCCGGACTGGTGGGCCTATCGGACGACTTCAGCATCATCGACGAGCGTGCCTCAGCGGGCATGCTGAAGGATGCCGCTGTGGCCTGGCTGCAGTCCCATCCTGAAATGGCGGACGACCACTTTGCTCCCGACCTGGAAGCATGGCAGGCGGAGAGGGTGCGGAACAGTCGTTGGCCCGATCAGGTTGTAGGGATCGCGACCGCCTTGATCAAGCAGGCGAAGGATCTGCAGATCACGCCGGCGATGCTGCGCTATATGCTCGACAACTTTCCTGATGAGCTCCCGCTGCTTGAGATGGGTTGCTCGGTCTATGCGGATTACCAACGCGCACTTGCGTATCGGGGCGCTGTTGACTTTGATGATCTCATCCGGCTGGCCCTGCAGGCCCTGCGCCTGGATCCGGCCTTCCTGGCACGGCTCCGCCATCGTTGGCCCTACGTGCTGGAGGACGAGGCGCAGGACAGCAGCCGTCTCCAGGAGGTGATCCTCAGAGAGCTTGTCGGGCCTGAAGGCAACTGGGTGCGTGTAGGAGATCCCAATCAGGCCATCTATGAGACCTTTACCACGGCGAATCCCAAGTATCTGCGCGCTTTCCTCGAAGAGGCTGATGTTCTGAAGCGCGACCTGCCAAACTCCGGTCGATCCATGCAGAGCATCATCGATCTGGCCAATGCCCTGATTGACTGGACGAGGGATGAGCATCCGGTGGCAGGGCTGCGCAACGCCCTGGGGACGCCCTACATCGCCCCCACGCCGCGCGGCGACCCACAGCCTAACCCGGACGATAATCCGGGCGAAGTGCGCTTTGTCGCGCGGGGTTTTGCACCGCAGGCGGAAATAGATGCCGTCGTCAAGTCCGCGGGAGGGTGGGTGGAGGAGCACCCGGATCAGACGGTGGCCATCCTGGTGCCCCGGAACTTTCGTGGCTTTGAGATCTCCGACGCGCTGAAACGCGCCCAGATACCCCACGTCGAGCTACTGCGAAGCACGCCGTCAACCCGCGAGGCTGCCGGCGCCCTTGGCAACGTCGTCCACTACCTGGCCGACCCCACCTCTGCGCGCAAGCTGTCCACGGTCTACAGGGTTTGGCGCCGCGATGAGCGGGGTGATGCCGCCCAGATGGAGGAGATTCAGGCGATTACGAAGCTGATTGGGCAGTGTCTTCGCGTCGAAGACTACATCTGGCCGCGGGCCGGGCGCGACTGGTTGGACGGGCTGACAAGCGAGACCGGCTGGACCCCGGAGCTTCACGATCATCTGACCGCTTTCCGGGATCTCGTCCGTCGCTGGCAGGGCGCGACAGCGCTGCCGATCGATCAGCTTGTCCTGACCCTGTCGCAGGATCTCTTTCGTGAGCCGTCCGACCTGGCGATCGCTCACAAACTGGCGCTTGCTCTGCGCCAGGCGGGCGACAGCAACCCTGAGTGGCGGCTTCCGGAGCTGACGGAGGAGTTGGCCGTGATCGCGCGTAATGAGCGGCGCTTCATCGGGTTTGCCGATGCCGACACAGGCTTCGATCCGGATGTATACAGAGGTCAGGTAGTCGTGACGACGATGCACAAGGCCAAGGGTCTGGAATGGGACAAGGTCTATCTTGTCTCGGTCAATGACTACAACTTTCCCTCAGCGCTGCCCCAGGATACCTTCATCTCCGAGCCCTGGTATATACGGGATCATCTCAACCTCGAGGCGGAAGCGTTGGCACAGTTGGCCGCGCTTGAGGAGAATCCGGATCTGTTTGACTATGACGAGGGTTCGCCGACGTTGGCGGCTCGGCGGGACTACGCTGCCGAGAGGCTGCGGCTCCTCTTCGTAGGTGTGACGAGAGCCAGGCGGGCCCTGAGCGTGACGTGGAACACGGGGAGACGTGGCAACGCGCAGCCCGCGGTGCCCGTAATCGCTCTCCAGACATGGTGGGAGCAGCAGAATCGATGAGGGGAGAAGCGTGATGGGCCTATCCGACGATTTCCAGTTCAGTCAGGCAAGCCTCCAGGACTTCGTGGAATGCCATAGGCGTTTCCAGCTTCGCTACTTGATGGAGCTCCGGTGGCCTGCTGCGGAGGCGGAGCCCATTGAGGCCCAGGAGCAACGGATGATCCTCGGGCAGGCGTACCACAGGATGGTGCAGCAGTGGCTGCTGGGTGTCCCCGAGGACCTGATCGCGCGCCATACGGACGACCCGGAGCTCCAACGGTGGTGGCAGAACACGCTGGTCTATCGTCCGGTGGAGAGTTTCGGCGGGGCATCCGAGCAGGCGTTGATCCGCACCGAGTACACATTGTCCGGGCGAGTGGCAGGCTATCGCCTTATGGCGAAATATGACGTCTTGGTCTTGCTGCCTTCGAACAAGGCCACGATTCTGGACTGGAAGACTTCGACAAAGCGGACGCCCGATGACCGGTTACGCGGGCGACTGCAGTCGCGGGTCTATCCCTTTGTGCTGGTCGAGGCGGGCCAGGCACTCAGCGGTGGCGGGGCCATCCATCCTGCGAGCGTTGAGATGATCTACTGGTTTCCCGAGGCCCCCCAATCACCGGCGAGGTTCGTGTACGGCGATGACCAGTACCGGTCGGACCACAACTATCTCACGCGACTGATCGAGCAGATCTCAGGAATGGGCGATGATGACTTCCGCCTGACAGACGATGTGCAGAAGTGCAGATATTGCGTCTTCCGTTCGTACTGTGGGCGTGGCGAGGAGGCCGGAGATCTCGAGAGCATGCCTGCCGAGTGGGAGCTGCAGGAGGGAGTCGACGACGTCACCTTTGACTTCGAGCAGATAAGCGAGATCGAGTTCTAGCATGGGTAAGCGGGCGTTTGTGGACCGGGTCTTGGCGGGTACAATAGCGCTATAGATGCGATGTGAAAGGCGACAGGAGGCTAGTTAGGATGGATCAGCTAGAGTTGATGAGCGAATTGAGCATTCCCGGCACGACCAAGATGGTCTTGCTGGTGATGGATGGTCTCGGTGGACTGCCGGGCCCGCAGGGCTTGACGGAGTTGGAGGCGGCGCACACGCCCAACCTGGATTCGTTGGCAAAGAGAGGCATCACAGGGCTGAGCACATCGGCGCGCCCCGGCGTTACACCTGGTAGCGGACCGGGTCATGTGGCGCTGTTCGGCTATGATCCCATCGAGTGGGAGATCGGCCGCGGCGTCCTTGAAGCGTTGGGGATCGACTTCGATCTGGGTCACAAGGATCTTGCGGCTCGCGGCAACTTCGCCACAGTCGATGCTGAAGGCAATATCACGGATCGGCGTGCTGGTCGCATCCCCACTGAGGAGGGCGCGAGGCTGGTGGAGGAGCTTCGGCGTATCCAGCTGCCCGGCGTTGAGACCTTCGTCGAGGTGGTGAAGGAGTATCGGTTCGTTCTGGTTCTGCGTGGAGAGGGGTTGGAGGGTGGTCTGACGGAGACCGATCCACAGATGACGGGCGTGCCGCCGCTGCCGGTGGAAGCGACGCAACCCGGAGCCGAGAAGGCAGCGTCTCTGCTCAACCATTGGTTGTCGGAGGCCCGGAAGCTTCTGGCGAATGAACCCCGGGCGAACAGCATGAACCTGCGCGGCATCGCCAAGGTTCCACCGATCCCCAAGATGCCCAACACGTACAAGATGAAACTGGCTGCAATTGCGACCTATCCGATGTACCGTGGCATCGGGCGATTGGTCGGCATGACCGTGTTGCCGACGGGCGACACCATCGCGAGCGAGGTCGAGACGCTGCGGCAACACTGGGCAGACCACGACTTCTTCTTCTTCCATGTGAAGAAAACCGACAGCTATGGCGAGGACGGGAACTTCGATGCCAAAGTGCACGTTATTGAGGAGGCCGATGCGGCCCTCGCCGACATTCTGGCGCTCAACCCGGACGTGGTCTTGGTCACCGGCGACCACAGCACGCCCGCGGCCCTCAAGTCGCATTCCTGGCACGAGCTCCCGGTGCTTCTGTGGTCGAAGCATATCCGCCCTGACAACGTAGATGCCTTTGGCGAGCGCCCGTGTATGGCGGGTGGTATGGGGCATATCCGCCACACCGATCTACTCCCCCTGATGATGGCTAACGCCGAACGGCTCACCAAGTTCGGCGCCTAGCACGATTCACCAGTTCACGATGAGGACGAAAACAGCCGCCAGCAGCCGCTGGCGGCTGTTGGTTTCGGGGTGCGCTGAAACCTTGCGAAGGTTAGCCGGCTGTTCGGTGGACACCCGATGACCCAACACTGGCTTGATCCGGAGCCGGTTGTCGTGCCTCGCGCGCTGCGCGAAGCCGTCGGCGGCCATCCGCTGGTGACCGAGACGTTGGTGCGGCGCGGGTTTCGTACGGTCGAGGACGCCAAGGCGTTCCTGGATCCGGCGGCCTATGTGCCGGCGCCACCGGAGGCTTTACCTGGCGTGACGGCCACCGTCGCACGCCTTAGGCAGGCGATCGCGCAACACGAGCTTATCTGTGTGTGGGGAGACTTCGACGTCGATGGCCAGACGGCAACGACTGTGTTGGTGTCGATGCTCAAGGATCTCGGTGCCGACGTCATCCACCATATACCTGTCCGCGCGACGGAGTCGCACGGTATCAAGGTGCCGTGGCTGGCACAGGAGCTATCAAAGGGTGTGCGGGTCGTGATCACGTGCGACACGGGAATTGACGCCCACGAGGCGGTGGCCTATGCCCGGGCAGAGGGTGTCGATGTGCTGATCACCGACCACCACGAACTCCCGGAGCAGTTGCCCGACGCCTTCGCGGTGGTCAACCCGCATCTGCTCCCCGAGGGGCATCCTCTCGGTGCGCTGCCTGGGGTTGGCGTTGCATACAAGGTGGCGCAGGCAGCCTACGGTGCTGCGGGACGTGTAGGTGACGCAGAGGGATTGTTGGACCTCGTCGCCCTGGGCATCGTCGCAGATGTAGCAGAACAGACCGGCGATACACGGTATCTCCTGCAACTGGGTCTTCGGGAGCTGCGGCGAACGCGTCGGCTCGGAATCCAGGAGCTTCTCAAGTCCGCCGGCGTCGATCCTGCGAACGTGGATGAGGAGGATATCGGCTTCGCCATCGGGCCCCGGCTGAATGCATTGGGCCGCCTGGCCGATGCGAACCCGATTGTTGAATTCCTCACGACGGAGGACCTGACGCGGGCTCGGATCGTGGCATCGGAGTTGGAGAGCCTCAACGCGCGGCGAAGGCTGCTCTGCGATCAGGTGGATGCAGCGGCGGAGGCCAGGTTGGAGCGGGAGCCGGAGCTCCTGAAGGGGTCGGTGCTGGTCCTCTCTGATCCTCTATGGCCCGCGGGTGTCATCGGCATTGTGGCCAACCGGCTGGTGGAGCGATACCAGCGGCCGGTCGTTCTGCTCTCCTCTCCCCCTGGGGAGATGGCGCACGGGTCGGCCCGCTCCGTCGAGGGTTGCCATATCACCGATGCGATCGCCTCGCAGCAGGCGTTGCTGGAGGGATTTGGGGGACACGCGATGGCCGCAGGTGTCACGATCGATCCCGAACGCATTGCCGAATTCAGGAAGGGTCTCGATCGCGCAGTGTCTGCCCAACTGGCCAAGCGTGCTGAGGTGCCGCGGCTGCAGATCCACGGCTACCTTCTACTCGACGAGTTGACGCTGCCGTTGGTGACCGATCTGGCGCGCCTGGCCCCTTTTGGTGCGGGGAATCCGCCGCTGGTGTTGGCGACACGGGATCTGGAGATTGTAGCCAAGCGCAAGTTAGGCCGGGCCGGGCGGCATCTGCGCGTCACCGTGACGGACCGGCACGAGAACAAGCGGGAGGTCGTGTGGTGGGGTGGGGATGAGGCGGCACTGCCTGAGGGACGCTTCGATCTGGCATTCAGTCTACGGGTGAACACGTATCGGGGTGTCACGAGCGTGCAGCTTGTGTGGCAGGAAGCTCGTGCTCACGACGAGGTGATCGCCACCCAGCCCGTCGCCATACCACAGGAGTTGGTGATCCGGGACTGGCGTGGCGCGGTCGATGCTGGGATCCGGCTTGCCGCGCTGCTTGAGGCGCGTTCGACGGGGGTCGTGGTCTGGGCTGAGGGGAGGGTAGACGAGGCCGTGCCGGCATTGAGTCGGCTCGAGTTGACGCCCGCAGAGACGCTGGTGATTTGGAGCAGCCCGCCCGGGTTGGAGCCTCTCATACTGGCTCTCAAGCGTGTGGCACCCAGGGAGGTTGTGCTTGTGGGGCAGCCCGGCGGGTTGGATGAGCCCGGCACATTTCTCACATATCTTGCCGGTCTGGCGAAGCACGCGCTGAACAAGAAGGACGGGTGGACTGGCGTGCCTGAGCTTGCCGCCGCGATGGGGCATCGTGAGGCAGCGGTACGGGCAGGACTCGCCTGGTTGGAGGCCAAGGGGATGATCCGCGTGATAAGCGGTGGCGATCTTGCGCTTCGGCTCGCGGTAGGAGGTGATACGGATACCGAGATGGTGGCGCGGAGTGCCGCTGAGCTTCAGCGCGTCCTATCCGAGACATCATCGTACCGGCGCTTCTTTGTGCGCGCCGACAAGGATCGCCTGCTGAGCGGATTGTTGTCGCAGGCAGATGCATCGAGTTCGGCGAATAGTGCGCATAGGGGTTGACAGTACCGGGGGGCGTGGTATGATGCAGCGCTGTGGCTGGGGGACGAAGCCAGACACGGGAGCTTAACAGCAGGGGAGACAGCGCGAGGAGCGGGAGCCGGAAGCCGAGGGGCGGAGGGCTTGACAGCGCGACGGGCTGTGGTAGACTGCTGAGGTGCTGACGCGGAGGCGCGGGAGCACAGCGGACCTTACAAGCCACGGGGGGAGGGAGAGCGCGGGAGCGCTTGACAGGAACCGCGGGGCGTGGTAAGATGAAGGATACCTGAAGGTAATCCGACTGCGGGCAAGACTGAGGTCCGAGAGGGCCGGCAAGTTGCCAAGGCCGATGCAGAGCGTGGAAGGTCACG
>CAVVUS010000039.1:0-28814 GCA_963751345.1 uncultured Chloroflexia bacterium | reverse complement strand
CGGGCGGCTGTTGTCGGTGGGCCGCGCTGTGGTAGAATCTCAGGTCAGTCTAAGGAGAGGCCATGGATAACGACATTTCGTATCTCACACCTGAGGGTAAGGCCGAGCTGGAACGGGAGTTGGACGACCTGGTGAAGGTGAGGCGCCCGGCGCTGGCTGAGCGCCTGCATTTTGCTATCAAACAGGGCGACCTTTCGGAGAACGCGGATTACCAGGCGGCCAAAGAGGAGCAGGCCTTCATGGAAGGGCGTATTCTCGAGGTTCAGCAACTCCTGCGCAACGCGGTCCTGATCGAGAAGAGCACGAGTGACGATGGGCGCGTGCGGCTGGGGAGTGAGGTGACGGTGCTCGAGGAGGGATACGACGAGGAGACGTACTACCTCGTCGGTGCCACGGAGGCAGACCCTGCGAAGGGGCGGATTTCGAACGAATCGCCGTTGGGCAAGGCACTGCTAGGCCGGAAAGTCGGCGACGGGTGGCGGTGCGTGCACCGGCGGGACAATCCATTTCGAGATCGTTGACGTATCCTGAATCGGCGCGTCCGGGGCTTGCAGGACAGCGAAGCGGGGAGCCGATAGTCGGCTCCCCGCTTCTACGTTGTCACCGATCCGGCGCGAACCTCGCGCGGGGCACGGGTGGCCGGACATGGCACGGACCGAGATAGCACACGGCGTCGGCGAACGGTGCGTCAGCACTCGCTGTGGCCGCAAGCGTAGCACCGGCGACAGCCCTCCGTGTTGACCAGGGCGGCCTGGCCGCAGGCGGGGCAGAGGTCACCGACCTGGAAGAGGGCGAGGCTGGGCTGGGTGAGTTCGTGGTGCGCCTGCCTCTGAGCGCGCTCATCCTCCGTCTCCTCGGTCTCTTTGATGTACTCTTCGAGGACGTTGGCGACGCCGTCAGGCAGGCTGAGCACGCGGTTGTGCCCGAAGCCCATCGGCCGGCGTCCGCCGATGCCGCTGAGCTGTTCGACAATCTGCGCCAGCCGGTCGCGGGGTGCCATGGGCGAGGGCAGTCTCAGGGCCAACGAGATCAGGCGTCCGATGGCCTCCGCCACGGCTGCGGTGTCGGAGCCGGCTTTCCCGACGTTGAGGAAGACCTCAAAGGGCTGGTCTTCGCCGTTGGTGTTGATGGTGACGTAGGCGGTGCCCAGAGGCGTCTGTGCCTGGTACGTCACGCCGATGAGCGACTTCGGCCGCGGGCGGATGGGCGCGTAGGCGTGGGCCTCGGCCAGGACGGGTTCGGGCGCGGCGAGCTGTATGGCGTTGGCCAGCGATGCGATCTCGACCTCTTCGGCCTCCACGGCGTCGCCGGTCTTCTGCCGGCGCGTGGCTTCGGTCTCCAGGACCTCCTTCTCTCGCGAGCCCGCGACGTAGACGGTGAGTCCCTTGCAGCCGAGATGCCAGGCCAGCATGAAAGCGTCGGCCACATCCTCGGGTGTGGCGTCGGCGGGGAAGTTCACCGTCTTGCTGATGCTGGCGTCGACAAAGAGCTGGAGCGCCGCCTGCATCCGGATATGACCCTCGACCTCGATGTCGCTCGAGACGACGAAGACGTCGCGGATGGCCTCAGGCACCTCGGCGATGCCCCGACAGCTTCCGGTGAGCTGCACGCGTTCGAGCACCTCATCGAGGGTGCCCTCACTCATACCGGTCTCGCGTAGGGCGGCCTCGAAACTGGGGCTGACGTAGCGCAGAGGTATGTCCGCGTCCGCCTCGTGGACGTAGCGCGTATAGGCCAGGGCAAAAGCGGGCTCGCAGCCATATCCCTCGATGCCGGCCACGGTCGCGATGGTGCCCGTGGGGGCGATCGTCAGTTGTGTGGAGTTGCGGATGCCGTGTTCTGCAATGCCGGTCAGCACACGGTCCCAGTCCAGGGCGGGCCGATTCCACTCCTGGGTAGGGGCGCCGCCAAGCCACTCGGGCCACGGGCGGGGTCGCCACGTCAACGCCTCAGGATCATAGGCGCTACCCGTGATGGCGAGGAAAGGGCCGCGTTCCTGGGCCAGCTCGATGCTGGCCAGCATCGCGTGGTAGCGGATGTATTCCATGATCTGGGCCGAGATCTTTTGGGCCTGGAGGCTGCCGTAGCGGATGCGGAGGTGGTAGAGCAGGTCCGCCAGCCCCATCAGCCCCAGACCGATGCGCCGTGCGCGGTGCGCGGCTTCCTCGAGCTGCGGGACCGCGGGCACGTAGGCATTCGCGGTGACCACGTCATCCAGGAAGCGCACGGCAAGCCGGGCCGTCTCCGCCATACGGTCCCAATCGATGGCCGGCGTGCCGTCCCCAAGCGTCGTGAGGTGCTCCACCAAGTTGATGGAGCCGAGACAGCAGTTCTCATACGGCATCAGGAACTGCTCTCCACAGGGATTCGTGCTCTCGTAGCGTCCCAGCGCCGGTAGCGGATGATCCTCTTGCGCTGTATCGAGGAAGAGCATACCGGGCTCACCATTGGCCCAGGCCTGGCGGGCGATGCTCCGGAAGAGTTCACGGGCGGAGACCTTGCCGTAGCTCTTGAGGGGGATGCCTGCCTCGACGGCGGCCTCAAGACCGCCGCGGAAGTCGCGATAGGCGGGGGCGTTGATATCGGGGAAGCGGAGCTCCCAGGGTTCGTCGGCTTCGACGGCCTCCAGGAAGGCGTCCAGCATGCCAACGGAGATGTTGAAGTTGGTGATGGCGTCCTCGGACGTCTTGCAGGTGATGAACGCCTCGATATCGGGATGGTCGACCCGCAGGACGGCCATATTCGCGCCGCGCCGGGTGCCTCCCTGGGCGATCTCGCCGAATGCCTTGTCATAGACGCGGAGAAACCCGATCGGGCCGGTCGCCCTGCCCATACTGGAGACGACCAGGCTGTTCTTCGGGCGTAGGCGGGAGAAGCTGAATCCGTTGCCGCCGCCGGTCTGCTGGATCAGGGCCGCGTCGCGTAGCGATTGGAAGATGCCACCCGGGTCCCGGCCCATGTCGTCCTCGATCGGCAATACGAAGCAGGCCGCGAGCTGGCCCAAGGGGGTGCCCGCGCCGGTGAAGGTTGGCGAGTTCGGCACGAAGCGCAGGTCCGTGAGCAGATCGTAGAAGAGCTGCTCGGCCTGCTCCGCGTCGCCGTCCCAGCCTGCCTCGACCTCGGCGATGTGGTGAGCGATCCGCGAGAACATGCCGGCAATCGTCTCGACCGGGTTGCCGTCCTTGTCCTTGCGCAGATAGCGACGTGTCAAGACTTCCAGGGCATTCGCTGAGAAGCGGGCCGCCAGTCGCTCGTCCGCCGAGTTGTCGCCGTGCCCGGATCCGGGTGTCACATCCATTTCTACCCTCCTCACTCTATAATTCCAATTGGTTGTACAAAGACCTCGACACGCATAGTAAGGCCCACCCACTGAGAGGTTTGGGTGGGCCAAAGTGTAACGGCGACGGGCCGTTCAGTAGCGCTGAGTGCGCAGCCGGTCGATTTCCGCCCGGATCGACTCGAGGTCCTTCAGTCCCATATAAACGATTGCGTAGCGGATGTACGCCACCTCGTCGAGCTGGCGAAGCTCCTCGATCACGATGTCGCCGATGGTCTGGCTGGGTACTTCCGTGCGTCCGGTCTGACGGATGGCATACTCCACGCGCTCGACCACGCGGTCGAGGGCTGTGGCAGAGATGGGCCGGCGGGCACACGCAATGCGCAGTCCCGACATCAGTTTGTCCGGCTCGAACTCCTCCCGCCGTCCATCCCGCTTGACGACGAGAGGATTGGTGAGCACTGCGCGCTCGACGGTGCTGAAGCGCTGATCGCAATCGGCGCACTCGCGGCGCCGGCGTACATTTCCCTGCGCATCGTGGCGCGTGTCCACGACTTTCGTGTTGTCGGAGCCACAGAATGGGCACTTCATGTCGCCTCCCTTGGACTGGTGCCCCAACGGGACGTTGCCGGGTGCGCACCGACCGGGCGCCGTGGGGTTCTGCCATTATAGCATGGGTCCGGGAAACTGGCGTAGAGAGGATTCGTCTTTCGCGTTCCGGTTCTTACGTAAATCTGATTGACAGAAGTCGCAAAAAGTCTATAATAAGTCCGGTGAATGTATATAATATCGTGGGAGGTAATGACTGATGACCGCAACCGAATCGAAGCAGCGCAAGGCCAGAGTGGTGGTGTTTTCAACGCCAACGTGTCCTCATTGTCGAACTGCCAAGAGCTATCTGAAGCAGAAGGGAGTCCGCTTCACGGATGTCGACGTCTCGCGAGACGAGCGGGCAGCCCGGGATATGGTTCGGATCAGCGGACAGCAGGGCGTGCCCGTGATCACGGTCAACGGGCGTCCTGTGGTGGGCTTTGACCGGGGTAAGCTGGATCAATTGCTGGGGCTGCACTAGCGCCCCGTGTGCCGCTATTGAGAGACGGAGCCGCTTGCGGCTCCGTCTTTGTTTTATTCCCGATGGACGCGAGTCCTGGGAACCACGCCCACCACGGGCACTTCCAAGATCTGCAGATCGCGCGATTCGCGGATTGCCGGGTCAAGGACGTGCGCCGCGAGGATGAGCCCGGCCCCAATGAAAGCCGCCAGCAACACCCGAATCGCGGGACCCAGGAGTTGCGTCCGCAGGGACGGCGCCTGCGGCACCGGGGCGGGGGGATCGGCGAGCTTCGCGACCTCGCCGATTCCATCCATCTGCGGGTAGAAGCTCGGCCCGGCTGCGAGGAGCTCGTCGCCGACGGCCGTCGCTATGGCTACCGCCTGGTCAGCGTCGGACCATGTCAGATCGACGACGAGGATGGACTGGGCGTTATCTGTGACGAGACTGCCCTGGATGGCCTGGGGTGGCACGTCCAGCCCCTCGGCGGCCAGCCGATCAGAGACATCACGGGCAAAGACGGACGTACGCGCCAAATCAGCGAGGCCGTTGGCGATGTACTCGGAGGCCAGCCAGGCGTAATAGCGGTCGTAGTCGGCCGATAGCGGCGTCGCGGGCTCACCTCCGGTGGTGAACCGGAGGACCACCTTGTAGGACGTCGCCGGGGCGCGATAGGTGAGGGCCACGTAGGCGACGACGACCACCACGGGGATCGCGCCCAGCCACCACCAACGTGCCGCCGTCTTCAGGATCCGCGTCAACTCCATGATCACCTCGGCGACCATTCTACAGTCGTCCGGATGGATGGCAAGCCGTCAGCGGGGCCTGCGGTATGGCCCTGTGAGGAAGGGCCCATTGACGGATGATGTGACGCCGGTACAATGGTGCAAAGTGTGAATCGATTGTCGTCCGGAGCGCACGTGAACAGTGAGCAGGGTCAAAGGTCGAGGGTGAAGTGGTGGGAGGGTGGACGATGTCGCACCGCCGCGTGATCCCCTTCGATCACTTCGGCCTGCTTGCGCCGATCTACGACCGTCTGGTGCACCACCCACCGGCGGTAGATCGCCTGAGATCGCTGGCGCAGCTGGACGCCGGAGACCGGCTCCTGGATGCGGGCGGGGGCACCGGGCGCGTGTCGGCGGTATTGAGTTCTCTCGTGCGCGACACGTGTGTCCTGGATCTCTCGGCGGGCATGCTGCAACAGGTCGCCGATAAGCCCGGACTGGCGCCGTGCCAGGGCGTTGCGGAGGCGATGCCCTTCGCCGACGGCACATTCGACAAGATCGTGGCTGTCGACACGTTTCACCATTTCGGAGAACAGGCCGGCGCAGCGAAGGAGCTCATCCGGGTGCTGGCACCGGGCGGCATCCTCGTCATCGAGGAGCCGGACGTCCGGCGGTTTGCCGTGAAGCTCATAGCGCTCGCGGAACGACTTGTACTGATGAGGAGCCGCTTTCTGCGGCCCGATGCGTATGAGGCTCTTTTCACTACGGTGGCGACGCGAGTGATGATCTACGAAGAGCCACCCAATTTCTGGGCAGTGGTCAGCAAATCGAGGCAGGACGAACAATGATCGATAATGTGAGAGGTCTCCGGGTAAGGTTGGGCGGGTATTTGGCGGCGATGTGCCTCTTGGGCGTCGCGTTGCTGTTGGCGGGCTGTGGCGGACAGGGATCCGTTGCACCGGGCGACCTCAACGTGCCGGCGAACACGGTAGGTCGCGTGGTCTACTTCACGGCGGCGGACTGCGACCACTGCGATCAGATCTACCAGGACGTCATCGAGCCCCTGAAGGAGCGGTGTGGTCCGAGCCTGGAGGTGAAGGTCGTCGACATCGGCACGCAGCAGGGCTACGAGGCGATGCTGGCCACAGAGCAGGCCCTGATCGGCGACACAGGGCGATTTGAGGTGCCTGCGGTCGTTGTCGAGCAGACCTACCTGATCGGTGAGACCGCGATTCGCCAGCAGCTCGTGCCGCACCTTGAGTGCGTGTTCGGTGCAGGCGGTAACGCGTGGCCCGACGTACCTGCGTTGGACAAGATCGCCACGGTGACGCCGGTGCCGACCGTCGCTGCGAACACGCCATTCGCCAGTTCGGGAGGCGGAGCCGCATCGTGTCTGACCGATGAGGCCAGCGCGGTCTGCGCTTCTCCCGAGCCGATCTTCGCTCTCTATTTCACCGATGCCAGTTGCACCGACACGTGTGATCGCACGCGATACGATCTGCGCTATCTGCAGGGGGTCTATCCGCAACTAGCGTTCGACGAGCGAAACATCGCCGATAACGAGGCGTTGGCGCAGGCGATCGGAGAGCAGCTCGGGATCCCCCAGGATCAGCGGCTCGACACGCCGGCGGTGATCGTCGGCAACGATTACCTGGTCGGCGGCGACGTAACGTTGGATGCACTGCGGGAGATGATCGGGAAGTACACGGACTCCGGGGCTACGGCGTTCTGGTATACGCTCGACGTGCAGCAGTAACGCCGGGGGGCCGGCGGGCCCGCGGATCACAGATCCGCGGGGAACAATCTGACGTTGGGCGTGCGCGTCCGCGGTGCCGGGGATCGCGGATCACAGATCCGCGGGGAACGGTCCGACGTTGGGCGTGTGCGTCCGCTGCGCCGGGGATCGCGGATCACAGATCCGCGGGGAACGGCCGACGTCGGGCGTGTGGGTCCGCGGTGCCGGGGATCGCGGATCACAGATCCGCTGGGAACGATCTGCCGACGGGCGTCAGGCGTCCGGTTCTGACGGCTTTGGCCGGGTGAGTGCGGCGTACTCGTCCCACGTGATGAACTCGCCGCCCTCGATCTCCTGGTCGGTGATGTTGTACCCCCCATCGAAGTGGACGGTGGTCTGCATCAGGGCGAAGCACGTCCCGTCCATAATCTCCTTGTGGAGGACGTACCCACCGGTGTCGTAGTCGCTCTGCAGATCGTGACTACGGTCAACGCGCACGCGGACCGGCGCACCGCACCGTTGGCACTTCACGTATAGGTAGATGCCTGCGGGGTCACGGAGCTCGCCTCCCGCCCGGCGCGCCGGAGCCGGAGACAGCGCATCCTTGATCTTCTTCAAGAAGCCCATGTTTCCTCCTGGTAGAGCGACTCCATCGACCGCTTGATGTGGTCGACCTCACTTCCGATCTGGTGCTGGATCGCCCCGTGGACCACAGGCGCCCGCAGAACAAGCCGCGTGGGTGCCTGATCGCTGCCTACAGCAAGGATCAAGCGCGTGGTATCGTTGCCTTGGGATTCGAGGCGGAAGTATCCCCAGGCGCCGCGGGTTGGGCTGAGCACGCTGAAGCTGAACTGATCGTCGGAGACGTCGGTGAGCTCGAATTTCAGTGTCACCTTCAGCCCGAGGAAGATCTCCTCAGTCTCGAAGCGCGCGCCAGGCTCCCCGAACCTGCCCTCCGTGAAGGTGAACCCCTTGTGGCTCTCGAAGGCGTAGCGCTCCGGATGGTTGGATAGTGACAGGAACCAGGCGCGGGCCTGGTCGAAGCTGACGTCGATCAGGCTCTCGGCCGAAAGCACAGGTTCTGTGTCCATGGTACCTCCTGCGTTGGCGAAACGTTCCAGCGGGAAACGCTCCTCACTCCACCAGAAAGATATAGCCGATGCCGGGGCGGGTCTGGATGTACTGCGGATCGGAGGGGTCGAGCTCGATCTTCTGCCTGAGACGATGGATCGTCTGCCATAGCAGATGGGACTCATCCTCATCCGCATCCCAGACACGTTCCAGAAGATGGCTCTGGACGAGCACCTTGCCGGCGTGGGTCATCAACTCGGCAAGCAGCTTGTACTCCGTGTTGGTCAGATGGACTTCGTTTCCCCTGACGTGGACACGGCGGCTGGCCAGATCGAGCGTGACCTGGCGGATCTGGAGACGGGATTGTGGTCCCCCGTCCCGTAGCTCGGCGCGGCGCAATAGTGCCCGGATGCGCGCGAGCAACTCCTGAGCACTGAAGGGCTTGGGGATGTAGTCGTCGGCCCCGGCATCCAGGCCCTTGACGACGTCCTCGGTGCGCCCAAGCGCCGTGAGCATGATGACGGGGACCTGGGAAAACTCGCGGATCTCCTCGCACGTGTGGTATCCGTTCTTGCCGGGGAGCATGACGTCGAGCAAGACAAGGTCGAGATGCTCACTCGCGGTCAGGTCGATGGCCTCCTGGCCCGAGCCGGCAGAGATCACCTCGTAACCGCTGGCCTCCAGGTTCACCTGGATGAGCCTGATGTAGCGATCATCGTCGTCGACAACCAGTATTCTGCCCTTACTGTCGATCATCTTCCTCCTTGCACACCGCCGGCCCTGCGGACCGACCGGCGGTGCCGACCCGCCCAGCATCTCAGGCAGCGGGCAGCGTGAATCTGATGATGCTCCCCCGCCGGCCGGGCTCTCAGCCCAGATCCGGCCTCCGTGAGCCTCGACAATGCCGCGGCATACGGGCAGGCCCAGGCCGACGCCGTGGACGTCGGGCGCCAGATCGCGACTAACCCGGTAGAAACGCTCGAAGATCCGCTCAAGGTCCTCCTCCGGGATCCCAATGCCCTGGTCGGTGACGGTCACCAACACCTCCCCACCGCTTCGACGTCCGGTCACCCGGATGTCGCCGCCGCGGGGCGAGTACTTCACCGCATTATCCAAGAGATTCGCGACGACCTCCTCGATACGTCCTGCATCTGCGTACGTCGCCAGATTCGGTGGATGAACGTCCAGGTAGATGCGGTGTCTCTCCAGGCTCCTCTGCATAGAGGCCGCCACGCCTTCGGCAATCCGGGTGACGCTGATACGCTCGCGGTGCAGCTGCACTCCCGGGCTTTCCAGCCGTTCCAGATCCAGGACCCGCTCGACGATGCCGGTCAGGCGGTCGGTCTGTGCATCAATGTCCGCAAGAAGCTCCCTGGTGGTCTCATGATCAAAGGCCACATCCTCGCGCAGTAACGTCGTAGAGGAGAACTTGATGACGCCCAGTGGCGATTTGAGATCGTGGGTGAAGTTCGCGAGCATGTTCGACCGAAGGCGGTCAATCTCACGGAGTAGATCGACCTCCGCGGCAATCCGGGCCAGGTGTGCTCTCTCGGCGGCTGTGCTAATGTCGCGGGCGACCGTTTCGGCGAATCTCAGATCGCCCTCAACGAGACCGCCCGATGCATCACCGGCGATGAGCCCGAGCACACCTACGGTACGCTGGCGGGCCGTGATCGGGAATCCGGCGGCAGCGACCGCGCTGTGCTGCGCTGCTTTGAGCTGCACGGTGTCGGTGCCATCCGCGGAGAGGGCTGCCAAGGGGTAGCCCTCGTGCGCAGACCGCGTCTGTGATCCGCAAGCGCAGGCGCAGGCTGTCAGGTGTCTCCTCGCTGCCTTCCCCAGCCGCTCGAATGCCCGTGGAGCCGTTCCCCTCGCCCGCGTCGTCGATGGTCACCCAGGTCTCACGCACGCCTGTGAGCGCGAGGGTTTCGTCAAGCGCGGTGCCTACCAGTCCATCGAGTCCGCGCGATTTGCCCGCTGCGACGCCAATCGCATAGAGCGCCCGCAGTTCGGCGTTGCTGCGCTCCAGGGCGGCATTCGCCTGTGCCAGCTCGGCGGTCCTGTTCCGTACACGGCGCTCCAATTCCTCCTGGGCCTGGCGGACCGCAGCCTTTGCCTCGGTGTGGCGCGTGATGTCGCGTCCAATCACCAACGTCGTCCGCCGTCCGTCGTGGTCGGTCAGGACCGTATGCAGTTCCAGGGCGACCGTCGTGCCGTCAGTACGACGGATCTGCGTTTCCACCGGCTCCAGGGACGAGCCCGCGCGGAGTTGGGCCCGCCTCGCCTGGTGAATCGCGATGTAGTGGGGATCGACGTAGGCGTAGACGTCCTGGCCGATCAGGTCGTCGGGCGACTCTACGCCGAGGACCTTTGCAGCCGCATGGTTGGCGAGCACGATCTTGCCGTCCACGTGAGCCAGGATCGTGTCGGGGGAGGCCTCAATGAGCCTCCGGTACCGCGCCTCACTTTGCCGGCGCCTGTCCTCTGCGGCCAGAGCCTCGGTCGTGCGGATGTTGGCCTGCTCATCCAGCATCATCGTGTGCGCCCGTGCGTAGTAGCCTGAGGCTACGTGAGCCATCGTGCGCCGGACGCTGGGGCCGAGGGCGATCCACTCGTCGTCATCCAGCATACTTGCGAGGCAGTTGGGCACGAGTGTCAGCATGTCCGAGAGCGTGGATGGCTCCAGCAGGCGCAGGTCGGCAATCGCTGCCCCGATCTCGGCCGCGCCCGCCGGCGGCTCGCCCAACAGGACTGCGATCAGGTCGGTCGCGAGGCGAATCGACGTCTCCGCCGTCGCCTGCGCGTCGATAGGCGCCGTAGCGGCCGGCGTGAGCACGGCTGCCCATGCTCGGGCCAGCTCACGCCGGTGCAGGCTAAGCTTCTCCGCGATGGATCTACGCCGGCGGTCGGCGCTTGGCGGTCGAATGACCTCGGGAGGACCGGCCTTTCGCGTAATCACGAGGATGCCTCGCGGCCGGCCTTCACGGTAGATCGGGACTCGGGGAGCGAACCCGGCGCCGCCGGGAGTGTGAAGACGACCGTTGTCCCGTGCCCGTCTTTCAGGGCACGCTCGGAGTTGTCCTCGATCCATATCCGGCCCCCGTGGGCCTCGACGATCCCGCGGCACATCGCAAGTCCGAGCCCGGCACCGGCTATATGGTGGGTCGCCTCGTTGTCGACGCGATAGAAACGTTCGAAGACGAGTTCGCGCTGGTCGGGAGGGATGCCGATGCCCTGATCGGAGATGCTGACGTACAACCTGTGCTGATGCCGCCTGACCTGGGCGACGAGCTCTGATGGCTGCGGTGTATACTTCAGGGCGTTGTCCAGGAGATTCCGAAGGACCTGCTCTATCCGGTTGGGATCCGCCCATGCGGTCGTTCCCTCCGTGGTCACGTCCAGAGCCAGATGATATCCATGGTGGAGTCTCCGGATCTCGGCGGCCAGGTCACACAGCAGGTCGCCGAGATCGAGCTGTGTCCGCCGCAGGGCCAGATGGCCGCTCTCCAACCGGCCGAGATCGAGGATGTCGTCGACGAGGCGGGTGAGCCGATCCGTCTGGATCTGGATTTCCTGGAGCATGTCCTCAACGATGCCGGCGCCGAGCGTCACGTCATCTCGCTGCAGCGTCGAACAGGCCATCTTGATCAGGCCGAGAGGGCTTCTGAGGTCGTGGGAGAAGCTGGCGATGAGTTGGGATCGCATGGTATCCAGCTCGCGGAGCATGGCGATCTCACTGACTTTTTCGGAGAGCCGAGCGTTTTCTACGGCGATCCCGACCTGGTGGCCTATCGCGGAAAGGAGCTGGACTTGCTGAAACCGAACCGTATGGGGCTGTCCGCCGCTGATGCCAAGCACGGCCAGGATCCCCATGACGCCGCCCTGGGAGAGCAGAGGCGCCGCGGCTACCTGACAGAGCGCCCCCTCGGCAATCCAGCCCGGCGGAGGATCCGACGTGCTAACCAGGAGTGGTTTGCCCGAGCTGCAGACTCTATCACTGAGCCAACGGTAGAGCGGTATCTCATCCGGTGTGATGCCCGGGGTAGGGGCTCCGCCGCGCAGCGCCTGAACGTGCGCCGGCTCCCCATACTCGTGATCGAAGATCACGCCCCAGCCAGTGTCAACGTGAAACGCCCGCAATGCGTGGCTGATCGCCACATCCAGTATCTGCTGCACGTCGTGGGCCTGGCTCGTCCCGGAGGCGATGGCGTTGAGGGTGCGCAGTTCTTGGTTGTGCCTGCGAATGGTGTTCTCGGCCTCCCGACGATCGGTGATGTCGCGGGCAAATCCAACGACGCTGACCGACTCTCCATCGCCGCCGGCGATCAGCGATGCGGCGTATTCCGCCTCGAAATAGCTGCCGTCCTTGCGCATCAGGGTGAGTTCCTGCTCGCTGATGAGATGGCCCTCAAGCGCGCGACGGTGAAGTGCCAGGATAGGGGCCCGCGAAGATGGGGCGAAGAGGATCAGGAGGCTCTTGCCGAGTAGCTCGGTGGTGCGCTCGTAGCCGTGCATTTCGGCCGCCCGTCGATTGCACATGGTGATGGTACCCTTGGGACCCGTCACGACGATCGCGTCGGGCGAGGTCTCGACCAAAGTGCGGTACTGGCTCTCGCTGTAACGCAGCGCGTGTTCAGCGCGGCGGCGATCCGCAATCTCTCGTTCTGCCTGTCTGTACAGCCGGGCGTTCTCAATCGCTACTGCGGCCGATGCAGCCAGCGCTTCCAGTAGCGTGACGGCATCGTCGGCAAAGGCTTCCGCGGCCTTGCCCGTCACGAGGATGGCACCCAGCGTGGTCGTCTCTCCCTCGTCATTCTGCCTGGGTGGGATAGACGTGCGGAGCCTCAGCGGGACGCAGAGCAGGGACATGCGGCCGTCAGGCTCAAGATGCTGTGGGACCTCGTCATATGCTGAGCCCGGGGGGACGTCTGTCGCGCAGGCTGTCGATCCGAGCGAAACCGTCCGCCCAACGACGCCCCGGCCGACAGGCACCCGACGTCCCAGCACGGGGGGACGACCATGACGGGTCCCTTGCGCTCCCTGACAGACTACGTCGCCGGTGTCAGGTTCGGTCAGCCACACACTGCAGGTCTCTGCCCGCAAGGCGGCCTGTACCTCGTCCAGCACGGCCTGGAGCACGTCGGAGAGTTCCAGCGTGGCGTTGAAGGCGAGGGCGGCCCGGTGCAGGACGGCCACCGGCGCAAGCCCGGGCGCCAGTGACAACAGACCATCAAGTGGGTCGACTTCCTGCAAACGCGTCATCCGCTCGTGTGCCCTTCCGACTGCGGTGCAATCGCTTTCCTGCCTGCCGGATCTTGTTGATGCATCGGGAGTCTGATTTTACACTTCTTGCGTACGCGGGCAACTGCGCCCGTACGCGGGGGTGGATTCAGGATGAGGTCCTTAGCTTGATGCCCATGGGCGTCTCGCCCGCTTTCCACTGTCGCTGTATACATCGCCCCCGGAATGAGCTGCACTCAGCACGCGGGCACGCGTGTGTGGCAGCCGAATGGCGGTTGTTCTCTGGCGCCTGGGGCGGTATAATCTCGATAACGTAGACACTATTCTCATGATTCGAGGAGAGATGATATGGCAGGACAGCTCGCTGACTGGTCGTTTTGGCTGATTATGATCGTGGCTTTACTTGTCTTCCTCGTGTTGCCCCAGTGGATGGCGCGGCGACGGCAGAAGCAGCGCGAGGCGGATCTTGCGGTTGGCGATACCGTCGTGACGATTGGCGGCTTCATCGGCAAGCTCACCTTGTTCGATATGGAGCACAATCTCGCCAAGATCGAACTTGCGGAGGGCATTGAACTGCGGATCCTTCGCCGGGGCCATCAGGGGCAAACACGTGGAGACGGCGGGTCAGGAAAGCGTCGAGACCGTGTCATCGGATGAAGGCTAGGGCAACGACCTCACCGCACATCTAGCCGGAGTGCAGTCATGCATCTGTCTGTCGCGGCAAGCAAGATAAGCAAATGGGCCGTCCGCGAGAGTGGCGATACGCTCGAGATGGTCGAGAGGCCACGTGGTGGCCTCTCACTGGTACTCGTGGATGGGCAAAGCTCGGGGCCGGCGGCCAAGGCCGTCGCGGCTCAGGTGGTGCGGAAGATCATCTCCGACCTTGCCGAAGGCGTCCGCGATGGCGCTGCCGCCCGAGCGG
The DNA here is from genome assembly GCA_963751345.1 of uncultured Chloroflexia bacterium. GTDB lineage: Bacteria > Chloroflexota > Anaerolineae > B4-G1 > SLSP01 > PWVB01. The sequence goes on along the minus strand of CAVVUS010000039.1, from coordinate 14,792 downwards.
CCAACGATATGCTCTATGCCCAGCGCCACGGTAAGGTCTCGGCGACGTTGGTGATCCTCTCCGTAGAGCTGGACAGCCGTACACTGATCGTGACGCGGTGCGGCAATACGTCGGTCTTCATCCGGCGGCCCGGTGACGATATCATGGCCATGGACATCGATGCCGCGCCGCTGGGCTTCTATCGCAACATGCGTCCCACGGTCGAGCACATCCAACTGGAGCCCGGCCTGTTGGCGGTCGCGTGCACCGATGGGCTGATCCATGCGGGGAGTCGCTCAGGGTCCGAACTCTACGTCCCGGAGGCGATTGAGGAGATCTGGGAGGAGTCGGCAGAGGCCCGGGCGGTCGCCGATGGCCTCCTGGAGCGGGCGATTGATCTCGACGATGGACGCCCTACGGATGATACGAGCATCATCGTGCTTCACGTGCAGTCCGGGCCGGTGACCGGGGCCCGGCGTGTAGACGTGGAGATGCCGGTGCCGGATTGATGATCCGAACTAGGACGATGCGCGATGGATGGAAAGCGACGGCGAACCGAGACGCTCCTGGTGGGGATTGTTGGTCCCTGCTCCGCGGGCAAGTCGACGCTGGGCGCACGGCTGCGCAGGGATGGCTATCGGGTGTCGGAGATCGCCCAAGAGCATTCCGCTGTGCCGGATATGTGGCAGCGGATGACGAACCCGGATGTGTTGGTCTATCTCGACGTGTCGATGGAGGTGGCTGCCCGGCGCGAGGGCTTGCCGCGCCCTTCGTCGTGGTGGCCGGCGGAGCGGGATGTGAGGTTGGCGCACGCCAGGGCGAATTGTGATTTCTACGTGGACACGACACCGCTGACGCCGGAAGACGTCTACGATCAGGTGCGCGAGCAGCTCCCTCCTCTCGATCTCCCCCCAACGGGGGAAGAGGCCGGAGATGCCTCGCCCGGAGGATCTGGGGCTGGGAGCGCGGCGTTGCGGGTGCTGGGGTTCGTTGGGCGATCGGGATGCGGCAAGACGACGCTGCTGACGCAGTTGATCCCGGTGCTCGGGCGGCGGGGCATCAGCGTGGCCGTGGTCAAGCACTCGCCCGTCCACGACGTAGAGAGCGATGTGGCAGGAAGCGATACGCATCGCTACTGGACGGCGGGGGCGCGCCACGTGAGCCTGGCGGCACGGGATCGGGTGGTCCAGACGCATCGATATGAGGCCGAACCCGACCTGGAGACGGTGCTGGCGGGAGTCTACGGCGTGGATCTGGTCCTGCTGGAAGGCTATAAGCGTGTCGATGTGGACAAGATTGAGGTGATCCGTGCGGCCTGCGACCCGGGCCCGATCGCGGGACTCGACCGGCGCATCGCCTGTGTGACAGACGTGGCGGATCTAGATCTCGCGTGTCCGGTGTTCGGTCTGCGGGATTATGTGGCCATCGCCGGCTTTGTGGCGCGATGGCTGGCGAGGGAGTAGGGGTGAGAGATGGGACATTGGGAGGAAGTCGATCACACCGCGGATATCGCCCTGCATATCTGGGGCGACAGCCTGGAGGATCTCTTCGCGACGGCGGCGCGCGGCATGTTCTCGATGGTGGCGGTAGCTGACCTGGAGGGCGAGCCGGTGACCGTGAGCATCGCGTTGACGGCTTTGGATGCGGACCTACTGCTCGTGGACTGGCTCAACGAGTTGCTCTACCTTTCAGAGACGTGGTCGGCGGTGTTTACGGAGTTCGAGTTTGAGCAGTGTGTGCCGACCCAACTGCACGCCGAGGCGCGGGGTTACCCGATCGCCGTGACGCGGGGCTATATCAAAGCGGCGACGTATCACAATCTCAAGATTATCGAGTCTGAGCGAGGGTTGGAGACAGAGATCGTATTCGACGTCTGACCGAAGGCGACCTGCCGTTCGATGGGAGATGATCATGATAGTGCAAGACGACTTCGAGCAGATCGATGCCTACACGTGGGAGCTTTCGCCTGACTTCGACTCACGGATGGAGGTTCCGGCGCGCATCTTCGGGAACCGCGAGGTCTTCGAAGCAGCCTTTGGCGATCGCTCGATCGAGCAGCTTGTGAACGTCGCGATGCTGCCCGGCATCGTGAAGTATGCGATGGCTATGCCGGACATGCATCAAGGCTACGGGTTCCCCATCGGCGGTGTTGCCGCGTTCGACTACGATGGCGGCATCGTCTCCCCGGGCGGGGTGGGGTATGACATCAACTGCGGCGTGCGGATGTTGGCATCCACGCTAGACGTTGAGGAGCTTTCGCCACATCTCGACGATCTCGCCACGGCGCTCTTCCACAATTGTCCCAGCGGCGTGGGTGGGAAAGGGGCCGTGCGGCTCTCGTATGCGGAGCTGGATCGGGTGCTCGTTCAGGGAGCCGAGTGGGCCAAGAAGATGGGTTACGCGACCCAGGACGACCTGGAACGCACCGAGAGCGGCGGGCGGATGCCGGAGGCAAGGGCCGACGCGGTGCCCGACCGGGCGAAGGAACGAGGGATACCGCAGTTGGGCTCTCTCGGCTCGGGCAATCACTTCCTGGAGATCGACGTCGTCGATGACATCTTCGATGCCGCAACGGCGCATGCATTTGGGCTGCGGGAGGGCCAGGTGGTCGTGCAGATCCACTGCGGGTCGCGCGGGCTGGGCCACGAGGTCTGCTCGCAGTACCTGAAGCGGCTGCAGGGCGTCCCCGAGCGGTACAGGATCCCTCTGCCCGACCGCGAGTTGATCTCGGCACCGGTCGAGTCAGCCGAGGGGCGGGACTATATGGCGGCGATGTCGGCGGCGGCAAACTACGCCTTCGCCAACCGCCAGGTGCTGGCCCACTTTGTGCGCAGGTCGTTCGAGCAGGTCCTGGCGGGCAAGGTGCGCGGCTGGGACCTGACCCAGGTCTACGACGTGACGCACAACATGGCCAAGGTCGAGGAGCACGTCGTCGATGGAGAGCGGCGGAAACTGATCGTCCACCGTAAGGGGGCGACGCGCTCGTTCCCGGCGGGCCACCCCGAAGTGACCTCGGTCTATCGTGCTGTCGGGCAACCCGTGCTGGTTCCCGGATCGATGGGCACCGCCTCCTACGTGCTGGTGGGCAACGCCGCGGGGATGGGGCTGGCGTTCGGATCGAGCTGCCACGGCGCCGGGCGCACGATGAGCCGGCACGAGGCGACGCGCCGGGTGCGCGGTGAGGACGTGCGCTCCGAGCTACGGGAGCAGGGCATTCACGTGCGGTCGGGGAGCATGCGCGGGCTGGCCGAAGAGGCCCCGCTGGCGTACAAGGATGTGAGCCAGGTGGTGGACTCGGTGGCGGGAGCGGGGCTGGCACGCAAGGTGGCGCGCGTGCACCCATTGCGGTGATCAAGGGGTAGGCGTCGGGCGGACCACAGGTCTGCCGGCGAACGTGCGCTGCGTGCAGCGTGTTCCGCGCCGGATCACAGAACCGGCGGAACTGCAGGTATGGCGTTTGCTGCGGAGTGTCTCTGCGTCAGCAACGCGGTGAAGGCTGCCGGGCTACAGCACCTGCTTGATCGCGAGGCCGAGGCGGCGGATGCCTTCGACGATCATCTCGGGCTTGGCGTTCGAGAAGTTGAGGCGCATGGCGTCGTGACCGCCGTCGCCGTCCGGGTAGAAGTTGACCCCGGGGACGAAGGCGACCTTGCGCTCCAGCGCGACTCTTGAGCATGTCGACGCTGTCGACGCTCTCGGGCACGCGCGCCCAGAGGAAGAGACCCCCCTCGGGTTCTGTCCAACTGCAGCCCTCGGGCCAGAACTCCTCCAGGGCGTCGAGCATCGTCGTCATCCGCTCACCGTAGACTCTGCGCAGCTCTCTCACGTGAACCTTCAGGATGCCGCGCTGCGCGATGTCGTTGGCAATCATCTGGTCGAAGGTGCTGGTGTGAAGGTCGGCGCCCTGTTTGGCTTGGACCAGGCGCTGCCGGATCTCCGCCGGCGCGACGACCCAGCCGATGCGGAGTCCCGGGGTCAGGGTCTTGGAGAAGGTGCCCAGGTAGATGGTACGCTCGGGCGCGAGGGCGGCGATGGGCGGCAGGTCCTCGCCACGATAGCGCAGCGCGCCGTAGGGGTCGTCCTCGACGATGATCAGATCGTGCTTGCGGGCGATCTCGACGAGATGGCGCCGTCGTGCCTCGGGTAGTGTGGTTCCGGCAGGGTTGTGGAAGTTGGGCAAGACGTAGATAAAGCGCACGGGGGTCTTGGCGATCGTCTCCTCAATGAGGTCGACCCGCATGCCCTCGTCATCGAGCGGCACGGTCACGAAGTTCCCCTGGTAGGCCTGCCACGCCTGGATCGCGCCGAGGTAGGTAGGGCGTCCCGTCAGGACGTACGAGCCCGGATCGACGAACATCTTCCCGATGAGGTCAAGGGCCTGCTGCGAACCGGTCGTGATGAGTACATTATCGGGTCCGTGGTGGATCCCGTAGGCGGCCATGGACTCGGCGAGGTACTCCCGGAGTGGGGGATGCCCCTCGGTGGTGCTGTACTGGAGGGCCAGTTTCGGGTCGTGCCTGAGCAGATAACTGCAGGCTTCCTCAATCTCGCGCACCGGAAAGAGTTCAGGCGCCGGAAGGCCACCGGCAAAGGAGATCACGTCGGGAAGCTGGGTGATCTTGAGTAGCTCGCGGATTGCGGAGCTCTTCATGCCCTTGGCTCGCTGCGCCAAGAAGCGCTGCCAGTTCACCTGTCTCTCGGACTCGCCTGCGTGTTCGGTCATAGCTGTGTGTCGCCTTCCTGTGATATGGAGTGTGATTCGGGTAACGGCCATTGTACGGCGGGGCGCGGTGATGTCAACCGGAACGGCGCGCTTGCCGGGGGTGGGCACTATGCTAGAATGGACGCCATGGACCGCGTGGATATCGGGATCGTCATCGTCAGCTACAATACTCGCGAGCTATTGCGGCGATGTCTCGAAAGCGTGTTGTCGAGTGCGTCCATTGACCTCAAGGTGTGCGTGGTCGACAATGACTCCCACGACGGCAGCATCGAGATGGTGGCATCGGACTTCCCCAGCGTCAGCCTTATTGCTAACGACACGAATGTGGGGTATCCTGCCGCCAACAACCAGGGGTTGGCGCTGCTGGGGTTCACGCCTGAGGGGATTGGCCGATGCGCCGCGCTACGCGCTGCTGCTGAACTCGGACACGGAGGTGCCACCCGACGCGTTCGCACGGGTCGTGGCCTTTGCCGACGCCGAGCAGCGTGCGGGGATCGTGGGACCGAAGCTGGTCCGCCTCGACGGCAGCCTGGATCTGGCGTGCCGCCGTTCGTTTCCGACGCCCATCGTGTCGGCCTATCATATGCTGGGGTTGGCGCGGATCTTCCCACGCAGCCGGCGCTTCGGGCAGTATAACCTGACGTACCTGGATCCGGATGAGACCGCGGAGGTCGATTCGGTGGTCGGCGCCTTCATGCTCGTCCGGCGTGAGGCCATTCGCGACGTGGGGGTTCTGGATGAGTCCTTTTTCATGTACGGGGAGGATCTCGATTGGGCCCTTCGCATCAAAGAGGCCGGATGGCGCGTCTACTACTATCCTGAGGTCACCGTCCTGCACGTCAAACGGGCATCCAGCCGACAGAATCCCCGGTCGCAGGTGGATTTCTGGCGTTCGATGGGGATCTTCTACCGGAAGCATTACTCAGCCCAGACGCCGCGTCTCCCCGACGCGATGATCAGGGCCATCGTTCGGCTCATGACCAACCTGACGCAATGGCGCATCACACACGCAGCCTGAAGGCCGAGCAGGCCACGCGCCTGTTCGTGCTGTTTCTCGTCCTTACGGACGTGGTCATGGCGGGCATGGCCTTTGTCATGGCTTACGTGCTCCGGCGCTGGATTCCGGTGCCGGACGTAGCCGAGGGGATAGGCCCGTTCCTGGACCACGGGCCGATGCTTGTCGTCCACGTTGTCTCCGTCGTGAGCGTCCTCTTCTTCGCGGGTCTCTACGGGCTGACCTCCGTCTCACGCGTCGACGAGTTCAGCGGAATCCTCGTCGGCTGTACGGTTGGAACGCTCCTTGGGGTGGCGGTCGACTCTCTGCTCCTGCGTGACTTCGTCGTGGGGCGCGACTACTCACGCGTGATGATTTTCTACGCGTGGTTTCTCTCGATCATCTTCATTGCTCTGGGACGCCTGGTCAACGACTGGTATCGTCGTTACCTTACGCGAAGGGGGTGGGGGCACCGCAGGGTACTGGTGGTCGGGGTTGGGGATATCGCCCGCATGATCGTCCAGAAGATCCTCTGGTCGGCCGAGTTGGGCTACGATCTCGTCGGCGTCGTGACGATGCGGGAGGACGACCCGCGCGAGCTGCTGGGCGTGCAGGTGGTGGGACGGGCGTCGGAGCTGGCACAGATCATCGACGAGCACCAGGTGGACGAGGTGATCATCGCCCTGCCTGAGGAGACCGCGCACCGCGACGTGCTGTGGCTCATATCGCAGTGCGAGCGCGGCCGGGTCACGATTCGGGTCTACCCGGACCTCTTCCAGATCATGGCCGGGGCCGTGACCATCAGCGAGCTGGGCGGGCTACCGATCCTCACGGTGCGCGACATTGCCCTGACCGGGTGGCGGCGCACCGCAAAACGGGCCATGGATGTGGTCGGTGCAGGCGTCGGGCTGGTCCTGCTCTCGCCATTCATGATGTTGATCTCGCTGTTGATCAAGCTGGAGTCGCCGGGTCCGGTGCTCTACGTGCAGGAGCGGATGGGGCTGGACGCGCGCCCCTTCCCGGTGATCAAGTTCCGCTCGATGCGGGCGAATGCCGAGAAGGAGGGCCCGGGATGGACCACGGAGGACGACCCGCGCCGCACGAAGCTCGGATCGTTCCTGCGCAGTACAAACATCGACGAGCTGCCGCAGTTCATCAACGTGTTGTTGGGGGACATGAGCCTTGTCGGGCCGCGGCCGGAGCGTCCGATCTACGTCGAGCAGTTCCGCCGCAGCATCCCGCGGTATATGGAGCGCCATCGCGAGAAAGCCGGGCTGACGGGATGGGCGCAGGTGAACGGGTACCGCGGGGACACGTCGATCACTGAGCGGACGAAGTACGACCTATGGTACATTGAGAACTGGTCGCTGCTGCTCGACCTGAAGATCATCGCGCGAACCTTGCTGCAGTTCTTCCGCTCCCCTAACGCGTATTGAACGCTCACCCGGACGACCGCCGACGCACCTCACCCACAAGGACGAGCGATTTGCCTGAACATGCCGCTGGCCAAGCCAGCGGGTCCGCCTCCGCCGGTCACGGTTCCGTCGGTCCTGTACGATGAGCAGTATTTTCTGCACGTCTGCGAGGGCCACGAGGAGTTCAAGTCCAGCGAGGGCGACTACCTGTCGCTCCGGCTGGCCGAGGCCCTGGCGGTCGCAGGCATTGCGGCCGGGATGCGCGTGCTGGACGTGGGCTGCGGGCGAGGCGAGATCCTGCGTAGAACCGCCGCCCTGGGCGCACGTGCCTATGGCATTGACTACGCACGGGTTGCCGTGAGCCTCTCTCGACGTATCACGGCCCAGGATGGATCTGACGTGCCGCCGGGCGTCTATCAGGCGTCGGCGCTCTATCTGCCCTTCTCGGATGATTCGTTCGACAGGCTGCTGATGCTCGACATCGTGGAGCATCTCTACCCCAACGAGCTCGCAGCCGCCTTCCGTGAGGCGCGGCGTGTACTCAAGCCCGGGGGGCGGATCGTGATCCACACCGCGCCCAACGTCTGGTACGATCGATACGCCTATCCGCTGGTGCGCCTGGTGCGCGTGATGATGGGGCAGGGCGCCGCCTATCCGCGGGACCCCAGGGCGATCATCCCTGAGAACCTGCACGTCCACGTGAACGAGCAATCGGCGCTCAGCCTGCGGCGCCAGCTCCGGCGCCATGCGTTTCACGGCGTGCGCGCCTGGCTGAGCACGCCGCCCCAGCACCGACGCGAGAATCTGTTGTTCGGGTTGGCCAGATGGCTGCTGTTCCGCGTGCCGCCGTTTCGTTGGTTTTTTGAGCGCGAGGTGTTCGCCGTCGGAGAGAAATGAGAGACCATCGCTACGTTGATGAGCTCACGATCGAGGAGCTGGAAGCAGCGCTGAGACTGAGGCGGCGGGATGAGCGCCTGAGTCGCCTCGGCGGGCATCCCGCGCCGGTCGATCCGCTGTCGCACGACTCGGGGCGGGGCGGCCGTACGGAGTCCTCCTCTCGGGAGCCGGCGGAGCCTACCAGGCGGGACATGGGACCGAGATACAGTGCGGCAGTCGAGCCCTCGCGGCAAATGCGCCTGCGACGTCCCATCCACTGGCGGTGGCTCCGCGATCAGGCGTTGATGATCGTCGAGGTCCTGGCGGTGATCGGGCTTGTCTGGGTGATCGTCACGATGGTGTCCACGGTGAACAGGATCAACGGGTCCAGCCGGGCCATCCAGTTGCTGCCGACGCCGACGCCGGCGCCGATGGTCGACGTGGTGGTGCTCCCCGGAGGTCACACGCCGCCGGATGCGAACCGTCAGTCGCAGCCGGCCCCGATCCCGGCACACCTGCGCGACCTTGTGGCGCAGATCACGCCGCTCCCCGTTCCAACGCGCGGCCCCGAACACGTCCAGCGGATCATCATTCCCGCGATCGGTGTGGATGCGGCAGTCGTCCTGGGTGACGACTGGGAGTCACTGAAGAGAGGTCCCGGCTGGCACGTAGGCACGGCAAACCCCGGCGAGCGCGGCAATTGCGTGATCTCAGGTCACAACGATATATTCGGCGAGGTGTTCCGCGATCTCCCCGACCTCAAGGTGGGGGACCAGATTCAGGTCGAGACACGCTCTGCGACCTATACGTACGAAGTGACGCAGACGCGCATCGTGGAGGAGACGGAGGTGAGCGTGCTGGACGCGACGAGCACGCCCGTGTTGACACTCTACTCGTGCTATCCCTATGGCGTGGACACGCACCGGATCGTGGTTATTGCGTCGCTGGTGGGGTAGGGGGAACGAGCAGCGAGTGGCGGGCAACGGCTGAAATACGGTCCGGCACCTGCCGCGACAGGGCCAGCGCGCCGACGAGGAGATCCAGCCCCAGAGCCATCCACAGGTTCTGGGTGTAAATCATCACGAGGGCTGAGGCAACGAAGATCCCGCCCCTGACGAGAACGGCTCGCACCGCAGGCGGCCCTTCGGCGTGCAGTTGCTCCCACAATCGCGGGTTGATCGCAACCTCGAACACGACCGGGATCGCGCCGAGCCAGATGCCCAGCGGGGTGCCCCATAGGAAGATGAAGGGCTCCCGGTAGAAGGCCCAGTGGATCTGGTAGACCACGGCATCCTCGACGATCCGCGGAAGTGCTCCCGGCGAGAGGTGAATCAGGCGGCGTCCGGAGGCCGGGGCGTTCCCCCGCCGCTCACGGGCGGCGACATCGCCCAACACGACGATGAGCCAGAAGGCAGCGCTGATGCCCACCATCCATCCCAGACCCTTGATCCAGACGTCCCAGGTCGGGAAGAACAGGCCATCGAGTGCCGGGCCGGACCTAGTCACGGGTAGTGGAAGCAGCCCGAGGCCACGGGCGCTGAGCGCACTTTGCCAGAAGAGCGCGATGGCAGGCAGCCCGACGGCATACGCCAATCGCAGTGGGCCGGCAACCCAGGGAGAGGCCAAGATGGCCTCCCCTTGTCGCCAGGCTCCGTGTGTTGTGGCGGTCTCCGCCTGGTGAGCAACGAACCAGCGTATGAGCGACGCGAAGGTACCCACGATGATCGAGATAAGCAGCCAGTCCCAACGGCCCACGGTGACGGGTGCCAAGGTCAGGCCGCCCGCAGGTCCACTACGTTATGCGCGCCATCCTCGGGCTCCTCACGCGCAGGAGGGGGCGCGACCGGAACGGTGACCGTAACGGTGGTCCCTCGGCCCGGCGCTGACACGATAGCGGTCTTGCCCTTCACGAGCATCGCTCGCTCGCGGAGGTTGATCATACCAAGGCTCCCACGCGCGGCATAGTCCACCTCCATCGCCGCGACATCGAACCCGACGCCGTCATCCTCGACCTCTGCGACGATGCTCATCCCACGCTGGAAGAGTCGGATCCAGATATTCTGGGCTTGGGCGTGCTTGCGGGCATTGGCAAAGGCTTCCTCCACGATGTAGAAGATGGCGCCCTTGGCATCCTTGGTCAACTCGCGGTCGGCAGCGCGGTCTGCCTCCAGGTGGATGGGGACCCTGCTGGTCTCCTGCACCTTCAGGCGGAGTTGTTCAAGCGCCGCGACCAATCCCTGGGATTCGAGGATCAGAGGACGGAGGATAAAGAGCATCTGGCGGATGTCCTTGGTGGTCCGGCGGGCAAGATCCTCCAGTTGCACGATTTCCTTCGTGGCGTCCTCGGGGTTATCGTTGATCAGCAGCCGAATATAGTTGAGTCGCATCGCGATCGCTGCGATCGTCTGGGTCGGGCCATCGTGGAGGTCGCGGGCGAGCTTCTTGCGGGCATCTTCCTCGACGGTGACGAGCCTGTCCTTCTCCTCCATCAGGTTCTGATAGAGGCTGGCGTTCTGGAGCGCGAGCACCGCCTGGTTGCAGATCGCAATCAGCAGGTCGCGGAAGTCGCGCGTGTAGAGATCGGGCTCCGTGCTCCCGAGAACGAGAAGACCGTAGCTCTCAAAGCCCGCGCGGAGCTGGACGGCGATGGCTTGATGACACTCTCGCAGCTTGGCAATGGTCCCGAGTTCGGGGTCGTCGGCGGGCACGTTGGAGACGACCGGTACGACGCCCTTGATGGCCGCGGCGAGGATGCCCTCTGCCGCGGGGAAGCGGATCTGTTCCTCGCGCGGCGAGAGCCCACGGGCTTTTGCCACGTAGAGGGTCTGGTCCATGCCAAAGAGCAGGATCATACCGATCAGCGATTGCTCTTTCGGATCGTTGAAGAACTCCTGCAGGCCGGTGCGGCTGATGTCCAGCGCCGCTTCAAGGACGCGCTCATAGTTGAGGGTGGCGCTCAGCGTGCTGGCCAGATCGAAGATGATGCTGGCGCGCTGGTGCGCCACGCGGAGCGCGTGCGAGCTCTTGGTCTCACGCTCCTCGCGATCCTTGATCAGCGATTGCTTCATACGAAAGCCGATCTGGCCGACCGCCAGGCCCGCAACGATCAGGACGACGCCGTTGACGATGTGCGGGGCCATCCAGCCGATGAGGTCACCGAGCGACGCGGTCGGTGCAGGGGCGCCTTGCAGCCAGGTGATCAGCCAATAGGCCATAACGATGCCGACGGTGACAATAACGCTCGATCCCCAGTTGATCCTGAGCGCCGCTGTGGTGATGGGGACCAGGGAGATGAAGAGGAGCTGGCTCTGGAGCTGGGTGGTCGAGGTGATGAACCCGATGGTCAGGAGGACGTCGTAGAGGAGCATGGTGTTCTGGATGCCCTTGCTCATGTTGTCCTGAAGCACGGCCATCAGGGCGGTGAGATTGGCGATTGCACCCACGATGAGCAGGATGAAGGAGGTCCTGGGGAATGTGGCGCCCCTGAAGGAGACATCCATGCCCATGATGCTTGCGACGGCCAGCAGAAGGAACCAGCGCAGGTTGATGAACAGCCATTCGATCCTCTGCTCGGCGTTATTCACCTCGCCTCCTCTCGCTAGACGGAGAAGCGGATGTGGAGGATGTCTCCATTCTGGATCACGTAGTCCTTGCCCTCAAGATGTACTTTTCCTGCCTTGCGTGCTGCAGCCATATCGCCGGCTGCCATCAGGTCGTCAAAACCCACGACCTCGGCGCGGATGAAGCCACGAGCCAGATCGGTGTGGATGACGCCGGCTGCCTCCACGGCGGTCCCGCCGGCGCGGAGGTTCCACGCGCGTACCTCGTCCTCGCCGACGGTCAGGAAGGACTGGAGGCCGATGAGCTTGTAGGACGCCCGAATGACGCGGTCCAGCGCCAGTTCCTGGATGCCATACTCCTCCATGAAGATCTCGACCTCGTCCTGTGTCAGCCGGCTGAGCTCCATCTCCAGCTGCCCCTGAAGCGCCATGACGGCGGTCTCGTGGTGGTCGTAGGTGACGAGTTCGCCGGCTTCAATCGGATCGTCGCCCGTGTTGACGAGGACGAGCGTGGGCTTAAGGCTCAACAGGCTGTAGGCACCGAGGCCGGTGAGCTCTTCTTCGGTGAGGCTCATGTCACGCAGCGGCAGCCCCTCCCCGAGGGTCGCCTGGAGCCGCTCGAAGAGGACCCGGTCTTCCTCAAGTCCCTGGCGTTCCTCCGGCTTGGCGCCCTTGCGGAGGCGCTCATCAATGCGCTCGAGGCGCGCTTCGACGCTGAGCATATCGGCCAGGATGAACTCACCGTCAAGGGTTTCCAGGTCGCGCTGGGCATTGACGGAGCCCAGGACGTGAGGTACGTGGTCACTTTCAAAGGCGCGGACCACGTGGACGAAGGCATCCATTGGCGCGATCTTGTTGCGCAGCTCGCCGCTGAGCCCGGTCTTGCCGAGATCTTGGTCGAGGCCGGCGATGTCGGTGTAGGTGACGCGGGCGTAGGTGGTCTTGCGCGGATGGTACATTTCGCTGAGGCGATCGACGCGTTCGTCGGGGACGTCCACGACGCCGCTCACAAGCTCCAACTTGCCGGTAGATGCGGCAGCCGTGGGTGCTCGGATCGGGTGAGCGCATTGAAGACCGTCGTCTTGCCGCTGGTCGGCAGGCCAATGATGCCAAGTTCCATGACTTTTAACTCTCCTCAAACTTTGATTACAGTGTATACCCGAAAAGGCATAGGTCAAATGGCGGCGGAGCTAGCAGCCATAGCTTTGGGAGAGGAGTAGATCGCAGCACAGTGACTCCCCCCATGACTCCGGCTTCTTGCTGATAGCTGATAGCTCCACAAACTGATCCACGTCCTCCACGATGAGCTGCAAGCTACTCTCCCAGAAGGCGGGGCGGGTGATGTCGATGCCGAAGCGACGGCGAGGCCCGCGGCGTCGCTCATGCCTGTAGCTGAGAGTAGGGTTCGTAGCGCTCGACGAAGCCGTCGGGTTCCTCGCGATACCGGGCGTAGAGGCCAAGGCTGAAGAGCAGCCCAAACATATAGGGGAAGTTGTAGAAGGCGCTGCTGTAGTAGTGTGGCTTGACCGCCCACATGTAGGGATGGCGGGCGTCATCCCCTCCAAGCCCGTCGCCGTAGGTCGCGTCCTGGGCCTCGACCATGATGGCGCAGATTCGGCGGCCGACAGCTCCCTCTCCCGGCGACGCTCGAAGACCTCGGTTTCGAAGAGCACGCGACTCGTGATGTCGACGACGACCTGGGTAGAATCCTGAAGATCGGCCTCGAGAATCGCCAACTGCTCCGCAGGATCGGCCGCGCGCAGCGCGGCGTTGCGGACGATGAGCTGGTTGAAGGTGCTGGCCGTTTCGGCCAGGGTCTTCGGTGTGCGGCGCTGCAGGTCGGTGCGTGCGGCCAGACAGCGATTGTGGTAGGCGTGGCCCAGCTCGTGGGCGAGGGTGCTCACGCCCCCGTAGGCGGGCTGGTAGTTGCCGAGGATGCGCGAGGTGTCGCCGCCGGTCCACATGCAGAAGGCTCCGCCGCGTTTGCCGTCGCGCGGCTCAGCATCGATCCAGCTCTCATCGAAGGCACGCTTGGCCAAGTCTGGAGCCCCGTCGAGAACGATCCGAACTGGTCGAGAATGAACGCCCTTGCCGCATCGAATGTCCATGTGTTCCCGCCTCGATGTCGACACGGGAGCGAACAGATCGTACCAGGCGCACGCATCGAGCCCGAGCGGCGGCCTTGGCATGCAGATAGCGTCGGAAGTCCGGGAAGAACTCCGGGCGGTCTCCAGCATGGCTTCTAGCGTGTCGCGATCGATGGCGTTATCGAACAGTGCTGCGTCCAGCGGTGGGGTCCGCCCCCGGCGACGGTTGAGGGTGTTGGCCTGTCCCTTGATGCTGTTGAGCGCCGACGCGATGGGCAGCGCGTTGGCGTCCCACGCGCCGATCTCGGCAGCATACGCGCGTTGGCGCGTCGCACGGTCGGCGTCAAAGGCCAAGTTACGAATCGCCGTGATCGGGAGCGTCCTGACCTCACCTGCGACCTCGACCGGAGCCGTGATCTGAGAGCTGAAGTCGCTGTAGAGCTTGGCCGAAGCCTGCCCACCGGTGACGTTCATGTCCGCCGCGAGGTTCTCCTCGGCGGGCGACATAAGGTGGCGCGCCTGGGTCTTGGCTCTGGCCAACGGGTAGGCGTGAGCGGCCGCGGTATCCGACATGGCTTCGACGGCCTCGAGGTCCAGCCTGCTGACCCAGGCCGTGAACCGCGGGAGCAGCTTATCGAGCGCTGCCGACTGGATCTGCAGGCGGCTCATCCAGGCCTGCGCCGCGGCATTTCGCGAGTCTGTCGCCACGTAGCCATGGAGATAGGCGTGGAGCAGGTGCTCCGCGTGCAGGGCGGTGTTCAGGGCACGGATGGCGTCCTCCACGTTTCTGACGGTCTCCTCGTCGGCAGGTTGGGTCGCCGGCGCGGCGCCGATGCCGCGCTCGTCGAATAGGGCTGCCAGATCGGCGACGGCCGTGCACCAGGCGTCGAAGGCATTCCGGAAGTCGTCGGCGTCGAGGCCGGCGTAGATGGTGGTTAGGTCCCAGTGCGGCACCTGGCCAGGTTTGGACGGTGATCCCATCATTGGTCTCTCCTATTGAATGTGCGGCAGATGCGATATCCGGGAAGGATACACGCAGCGCGGGGATGCGTCAACTATCCGGGCGGCTTGAATCACGCCCTTAGAGGAAGGCGTGGATTTCACGGATCGGGCTCATCGTGGCCGCAGTCGCCACCACTTTCAGGGCCGGCGAACATG
>CAVVUS010000038.1:0-132581 GCA_963751345.1 uncultured Chloroflexia bacterium | reverse complement strand
CCGTAGCTCAATGGACAGAGCTCCTGGCTTCGAACCAGGGGGTTGTGAGTTCGAGTCTCACCGGGGACTCAGTAGTGCGGACAGCGGCCTGGGGCAGGCCGCTGTCCGCGTTATTGGTGACAGATTCGCGCGCCAATTCATTGCCCGCCGGTTGTTTCGTAGTATATTATACCCGCTGATGTGGCAGTCGGACTCGATTGCCGCTCAAGACGTTCACCTGGAGGACAACTATGCTATTCCGCAATTTCGGCATTCCGGAGCTGATTCTCGTGCTCGTGTTGGCCGTCCTGATCTTCGGCCCTGGTCGCATCGGCAAGCTCGGTGGGGAACTGGGCAAGAGCATCCGCGGGTTCAGGGATGCGATGAAACCCGACGAGACCGCCACCGATGGTGCTGAGGATCCGAAGTCAGTCTAGCTAACGAGCCGGTGCTGGACATCCCCCACGCCGGGTACCGGAGACAGATATGGAGTTTCTGAACATCGGAGGTGGCGAACTTCTCGTCATCGTGCTCCTGGCGCTGATTCTGTTCGGGCCAGAGGACATCATGAAAATGATGCGCACGCTGGGGAAGTACGCCAGGTCTGCTCGCGAAATGTGGAACCAGTTCACCGGCACGATGCAGCAGGAGTATCTGGCCTCAGACGAATTGAGCGGCGTTCTGGAGGATACGAAGAGCAGTATCGCAGAAGCGCAGGATGCACTCAAGGCGATCAAGTCGTCGGTCGGTGAGGTCACTGCGGCCGCGGGGAACGATGTGGCAGCGGCTCAGCGTTCCGTCAAGAAACAGGCCAGTGACACGGCGGCGGCACTTCAGGAACAGCTCAAGCCCGCCCCACTCGCAAGCGTGCCTGTGAAACCGGACCTCGACCCGGCAGCCCATAATGGGCACCAGCCCGACGGCGCTGTGATCGAGGACACCACCGGAACTCAAGATGCGGCGCCGCCCGCTCCGACGGCGGCGAGCGTCTCTGAGACGAGTGTCCCGGCGCAGCACGTGGACGCAGCCGATGGGCCTCCTGCGCCGGAGGATGGCGGCGAGGCTGCGGCTTCGACGCCTGATCTCGAAAGCGTTCAATTGACAGAGCCCGCAACATCCGACGTCCAGGATGACCCCGTCCGCGAGGAAGCCTGACATGGCCACCAATGAAGCTACTACCGAACGATCGATGGGTCTCTTTGACCACATCAAGGAGCTGCGCCAACGGCTATTCCGGGCCGTGATTGCCTGGATTCTGGCTACCATCGTAGCGTCGATGGTGACCGATCCCATCGTGGCGTGGCTGGTGAGACCTCTCCAGGGCAGCAGCGTCATCGTGCTCAGTCCGACCGAGGCCCCGATCATCTACTTCAAGATCGCCCTTGCCGCGGGCTTTGCCCTGTCGCTCCCCTTCATCCTCTACCAGGTCTATGGCTTTGTGGCGCCGGGCCTCTATCCCAATGAGCGGTCGGTGGTGCTTCTGGGCATCCCAGCCGTTGTCGTCTTCTTCGCCCTCGGCAGCGTCTTCACGCTTCAGGTCCTCATTCCGACCAGTCTGCCGGTCCTCATGGGGTTCCTCGGCGACGTCGTCAAGCCCACGTATTCACTTGAGAACTACCTGTCTTTCGTGACGACCCTGATCACGTGGATGGGCATCCTCTTTCAGACGCCGCTGGTCGTCTTCGTCGTGGCCCGGCTTGGGTTGGTCACGCCCAAGCAGCTCACCGGTGCACGCAAGATCGTCTGGTTTGTCGCTGCGATTTTCGCGGCTGTGGTCACTCCTACGACGGATCCGGTAACCCTGCTGCTCGTGACAGGCCCCTTCATCCTCCTCTACGAACTGGGCATCCTCCTGGCGCGCTTTGCAGCCAAGCAGCGCCCGAAGTCGGAACCTGACGAAACCTAGGCCATCCTGACGATGAGTTGGGACGATGATGGCCAACCGGGGGCTGACTCCCGTTCTGAGGGGCACCAGACCCTGGCCGACTCATGTCGGCGGCGAGATTGCGCCTTCTGCTGTTGCGGCGAAGGCCTGTGACCCGGTGGCTCGTCGTCCCGGGTGCCGCGCGAGATCCCGCCCGCGATCTGGATCCTCGCTTTCATTGCGCTGGCGAAGCTCTCTCTGGCCCCAGCCCGGCGAGGGACCGGGCATCCGCGAGTTCGAACGCCTGGTGGTCGTCACCGCGACGCCGGGACCCGCGGCAACGAGATCCGTGCCGGCGCCCTCCCCCACCCCCGTCGGGAGTGGAGGTACGCTGGCTTTCACGATGCGGCACAACGGCAATGGTGACATCTACTTGCTCTCTCAAAACACCGGACGCCTGCTACGGCTCACCTATGCCCCCGATGACGACCGCGATCCAGCATGGTCGCCCGACGGACGCTATCTGGCGTTCGCCTCACATAGGTCCGGAAACTGGGATCTTTACACGATGGAGATGTCATCGGGGACCATCCTCCGCATCACACGGTCGCCGGCATTCGAGGCGGGGCCTACCTGGTCTCCGGATGGCCGCTGGCTTGCCTATGAAAGCTACAACGATGGCAACCTCAACATCCAGGTCCTGAATATCGACACGGGTGAAACGCAGCAGGTGACCTACGATTCGGCTCCGGATTACTCCCCGGCATGGTCACCCGACGGGCGCCACATCGCGTTCACGTCATACCGGAATGGTAACAAGGATCTCTACGTCCTGTCGCTGGACGATGGCAGCGTCATCGATCTCACCAACACCCCGGACCAGAACGAGGATTACCCGGCATGGTCGCCCGGAGGCGAGTACCTGGCTTTCTCCGCAGGTGTTGCGGGCGGCGAAACGCTGTGGCGAATCCCGTTTGATGCCGAGGCCGCGGCGCGTGGCGAGCTCAGGCCGGTACTTTTCGGCGTGGGCGGCAAGCCGGCATGGTCGCCCGATGGGCAGGCGCTGGCTTTCGTTTCCAGGCAGGAGGCGACATCCTATCTCGTAGCCGCCGACACACGTGGCTGGGGGCTGGCACAGGAAGGATACAGCTCATCCGACACGATCGGGCGACCTCAGTGGCGGGCGGATGCCTTGAGCCCCGAATTCGAGGCAGAGCTGGAGCGCCAGGCCGGGGCTATGGAAGAATCACCGCTTTACACAGAGCTGCTATTGTCGGACGTCTCCGATACCTACCAGTTGGTCAACCTGCCCAACGTCAACAACAGTGACCAGGCGGAGAAGCTCAGCGATCGGGTCAACGACAGCTATAACGCACTGCGAGGCCGGGTCGAGGAGGAATCCGGTTGGGACTACCTCGCCATTCTTGGCGATTCCTGGCGGCCCATGAACCACACGCCGCGGCCCGGGCAGGGGCGCATCTCGTGGCACGTCTGCGGTCGCGCAGTCGACATCGATCAGGGCTTCCTACGGAAGGGCGATATCGAGCTCGTCAGAGAGGACGTCGGTGGGGTGACCTACTGGCGGATCTACATCAAGGCTCGCGACCAGGACGGGAGCCTCGGCGAACCCCTGCGCGTGGCACCATGGGATCTCAACGCACGGGCAAAGGGCGGGCTTGCTACGGCACAAGGCGGCGAGATCAAGTCGACGATCCCCGCGGGCTATTACGTCGATTTCACCACCATCGCCCTCGATTTCGGGTGGGAACGACGGAATGCGCTGTCCAACTGGCGCAGTTCCTATTACGACATCGAATGGTGGCACTTTCAGAAGACCGAGGGGATGAGCTGGTACGACTGCATGACCGAACTCTACAGTGAAGACGAGATCCTGGCCTCGTACGGCGTACTACCTTGGTGGACCCACCGCCCCGAGTGGGAAGTGCAAAGCATGCCGTAGCGGCTGGGCCACGCCCGTTGCGTTAGCCTCGCGAAAGCTTCAGAATCCCTCAAGGCTAACGCAACAGGTGCGCCACCTCGACGGCGAACTCCTCGCGGAATCGTTCGACGGAGAACCGGGCCGCGTTCTTCCGGATGACGTCGATATCGACAGCGCCGGCGTCAAAACCACGGACCGCTTCGGCGAGCGACGCTGCGGTGGGCTCCGAGAAGAAGGCGCCGGTCCCCCCCTCAATCACAGTATCCAGCGCGCCCCCTCCCCGATAGGCAATCACAGGGCGCCCTGCGGCCTGGGCCTCCACGGGAGCAATGCCGAAGTCCTCGTAGCCCGGGAATACGAACGCCTTACACCCTGCGAAGAGCGCCGGCAGTTCAGCGTCGGGCACGTGTCCCAGGAAGCGAACTGTGGGGCCCGCGATGGACTCCAGGGCTTGCCGATCGCGCCCGCCGCCCACGACGACCAGGGGAAGGCCAAGTTCTGTGAAAGCCCGAACGGCGAGATCAATCCGCTTGTAGGGAATGAGCCTGGAGACGACCAGATAGTAGCCGCCAGGCAGATCGGCATCGGCCGGGGCGGCCCCTGGCGAAAAGCGGCTGATGTCCACGGGCGGGTAGATCACGGTGGAGGGCTGCCCATAGAAAGTCTGGATCCGCTGCTGGATCTCGCGCGAAATCGCCACAAATCGGAGATTCGGCTGCTGTGCGGCGCGGTAATCCCAGCGACGAAGACCGGCAACCACGGGTCTCAGGAGCAAACGAACGATGGAGGGCAATTGCTCGCGTGCAGCGTAGTGGTCGAACTGCCAGACATAGCGGGTGGGAGAGAGGCAGTAGCAGAGATGCGGCGTATCGCCAGTGCTGACGCCGTGGCAGAAGCCACTCTTGTTGCTGATCACGAGATCGTACTGCCCGCCACCCAGGCGCAGTCGATCGAATGCCAGCGCATAGAGGGGAAGATAGGCTTGGTGTGATCGGTAGATGCCCGGCAGACGATCCATCCACGTCGTCCGGATGTCCCATCCCCTGTACTGTGGTGGCATCCCCTCACGCCAGTACATACTGGTGTAGATCGGCGCACCGGGGAACGTGTCCACCAGATGCTCCAGGACGCGCTCGGCCCCCCCGTACTGGTTCAGCCAGTCATGGACCAGGGCGACCCTCATACCTTTGACGGCGCCCTCACCCATCCACCTACCCTGAGAGGAAGAAACCGCTTACTGCAGCCTGTGCCCAATGCAGCACGATGTTCGGGAAGAGGCCCAGTCCGAGAACACCCAGTGTCGCCACGACGAGGACGACCCACGAAGCCGCCGGGACAGCAACAGGCGCAATCCCTCGTCGGAGTGCATGAACGTAGACTGGATGATCCGCCAGTAGTAGGCAACAGAGACCACACTATTGAGCGCGGCCAGGACAAGCAGCCAGATCCGCCGCGCCTCCAAGGCCGAGATGAAGAGCCAGAGCTTCCCCATGAACCCGCCGGTGCCGGGCATGCCAAACAGCGACATCACGCTAATGAGAAGCACGATCGTAAGCGCCGGGGCACGACGATAGAGCCCCCGATAGTCGGCAATCGTGTCGAGCTTGATGCGCTCCGACATCACGGTGATCGCGGCGAACGCTGCCAGCTCGGCCAGTGCATAGACGGTCAGGAAGAGGAGCAGGGCAGTCAGACTGCGTTCAGTCGCAATGGCCACGCCGATAAGCGCATAGCCGACCTGAGCAATTCCCGAATATCCCATAAGCCGCTTGATGTTCGACTGCCAGAGGCCGATCAGGTTGCCGATTGTCATCGCCGCAACAGCCAGGAGCGCGAGCATCGGCCATCGCCACCAGAGACCGACCTGTAGATCGGGGGGAAGCATGATCATCGTCAGCCGCACGAGCGCGGCGAAACCCGACACCTTCGGAATGATCGCCAGGGACACAGTGACCGGTGTCGGAGCCCCCTCGAACGCATCAGGTAACCACTGGTGAAATGGGGCCGCCCCGATCTTAAAAGCGAAGCCGGCCAAGACGAAAATGAGCACCGGGATAAGCGCCACGGCCGGCACCACC
Organism: uncultured Chloroflexia bacterium; assembly: GCA_963751345.1. Classification (GTDB taxonomy): domain Bacteria; phylum Chloroflexota; class Anaerolineae; order B4-G1; family SLSP01; genus PWVB01. Next base: position 126,721 of record CAVVUS010000038.1, on the reverse strand, counting down.
GCGTCCGAAGCCCACGACCACTGGCCCGCGAGTGCCTTGGCCGTCAAGGCATAGTCGGCCGTCCCCGACAGCCCGTATAGCCACGAGAGGCCAAACGCCATGACCGCCGAGACTGCTGCCCCGTAGATCAGGTACTTGATCGCGCCCTCGGTCGACCGCTTGTCGTGATGCAGGAAACCGGTCAACACGTATCCAACGATACTCAGGAAGTCGACGGCCAATAGAGAGCATGATCGTGTTATCGCTCGCCGCCAATAGTAGAGCCCCGAACCCAAAAAGCATCAGGCACGCATAGAAGAGGCCCGGTTCCACATCATCCTGATTGCGGATATAGGACTCACTCAAGAGAACGATCAGGGCCAAGGCGACCAAGAGCAGGCGCCAGACAAAGACCGTGAAGGCATCATACGTGAGCACCGCAAGCACGCGAGCGACGTCGTTCTTCCCCAGAAGCGAGGAGGCGCCGAGGCTGACCAGCGTGGTGATCAATGCAAGCCACCACACCGACTTGACCATGCGTGCCGGACGCAGCAAAATCAGGTCCACCAGCATGATCACGACCGCGCCGGTGAGAAGACATAATGCCGGAAGCAGATACCAGAACGAAGCCACAGGTGCCAACTCCTATGCCACGATCAGCGCACGACAAAGCTGCGCAGAAGCGTGACGGCAGCAGCGTTAAAGGTGTTGATTAGCGGCGATGGGTAGACGCCAAGCACCACCATTAAGAGTACGAGCGACGAGAGCGTAAGCTTCTCCCACCAATTCAGATCCTTGAGCATGGACCACTTCTCTCGATCGAGCGTGCCCAGGAAAAGGTACTGGATGATCTTCCACAGCGTATAGCCGGCGGTAAAGACCATCCCGATCACGCCGATGAAGGCAGCGACGGGTATTAGTTTGATCGCGCCCCGGAAGACGAAGAGTTCGCTCCAGAAGCCGATCAGCCCGGGCAAGCCAAGGGAGGCGAAAGCTGTGACCAGCATCAGGCCGTAGTAGACCGGCATGATCGTCGCCAGCCCGCCAAACGCCTTCAGATCGCGTGTGTGGGCGCGTTCATAGATCATGCCCACGAGGAAGAACATCGCGCCTGTGACAATGCCGTGCGAGAACTGCTGCATGGCTGCGCCGTCAATTCCTGCAGCCGCCGAATTGAGCAAGCTGTCCCCGCTGCCCAGGCCATAGGCGGCAGCAGCAGCGGCCAGACCCAGCGTAACGTATCCCATGTGCGCTACGGATGAGTAAGCCACCAGCCGCTTGAAATCCCACTGCGCCATACAGACGAGCGCGCCGTAGACGATGCTCATCAGCGCCATCACGGTGATGATCGGGACGTGCAAAGAGAAGAAGCTGAAACGCTCAGGGAAGAGCGGGAGGGCAATTCGCATCATCCCGTACCCGCCGAGCTTCAGCAGGACGCCGGCCAGCATGACGCTGCCTCCCGTGGGCGCCTCGGTGTGGGCATCCGGCAGCCAGGTGTGGAACGGGAAGACGGGTATCTTGATCGCGAAAGCCAGAAACAGGCCCCAGAAGACGATGGTGGCCCAAGTCGGATTGTCGGCAAAGGGCCGGGCCGCCGCCGCGTCCAGGATGTTGAATGTGCCGGTATCGTGGTAGACGGCCAGCATGCTCAACAGACCGAAGACGCTGCCGGCCAGAGTGTAGATGAAGAACTTGATGGCCGCGTACTCTCGACGCGCCCCACCCCATACACCGACGATAAGGAACATCGGCACCAGGCCGATTTCCCAGAAGACGTAGAACAGGATCATGTCCAGCGACAGGAAGACGCCCAACAGACCCGTCTCGAGCAGCAAGAAGAGCAGGAAATACTCCTTGACCCGCGTCTCGATCGTGAAACTGCTGTAGATCAGGACGAGTACCGTCAGGAGGCCCGAGAGGAAGAGCATCGGCGCACTCAGGCCATCGACGCCCAGTGTGTACACAAGATCCAAATCGGGAATCCACGGACGCTGCTCCACAAACTGCATCTGCCCCGGACCCGCAACGCCCACTGCCCACCACACATAGGCGGTTTGCACCAGTGAGACCAGACCAAACAGGACGCCGACCCAGCGGATCACGTTCTTGTGCTGCTTGGGCATCAGCAGCACGACCAAGGCACCCAGAAGTGGCGTGAACAGGGTCACGCTCAACAATGGAAAGGTCATCACAGGTTGCCCTCCAAGATCAGATACGCTGGAACAGCACCAGGGCTGCGACCAGCAACAGGATAATCATAAAAGCATTCCACAAGTAGTCCGGCAGCAGGCCGCTCTGCATCCGGCGCATCCATCGCCCCAGCGCACCGGTTGCATCGGAAATCGCCCGTACGGCACCGTCAATAAAGTCACTATCGAGCAGCCCAAAGAGGTTCGAGAAGCCGCGACCGAGGCGTCCGACGGCGTTGACAAGACCGTCAATCAGCCGCTCATCCAGGGTCACCGCCATACTTGATAGCAGTCGACTGAAGAGGCTGATGGCGTCGGCGAACTGATCAAAGAGCCCGCGTTCCTGGCGACCGGCGGTGGGTGCGACGCGCCCGGTTTTGCCGAACCCTTGGCCGAACGCCACGATCGGTGCATCGATCGCGTCTCGGTCAACAAGGTGTAAGGTATCTGCCAGCCAGATAGCAGGCGCTGAGAAGACCTTCTCGTAGAGACCGTCGATATAGAAACGGCGCTCCATTGCGCGGTAGAACCATCCCAGTCGCACCCTCTCCATGACGCGCTGCAGGGGGTCGACGTACTCCTCCTCGGAAGCATTGGCGGCCCCGGCCCGCCGTCCGTAGACCCACCACCCCAAGAAGAGCCCCCCAAGCGCGAAGCTTACAGCCAGGATCATCGGCTGCCACGCCAACGGCTCGCCGGGAGCGGACCCGGCGAACTCCGCACCGATGCGGGCAAGCGAGGTCTCGACAAAGGGGCCAAATACATCCGGCAGCAACTTGCCCAGCACCGGGAACTCACTCGGTATGCCCAACCAACCAAGGCTTACCGCGAAGATGGCCAGGAACCCCAGAGGTACCGTCATCACCAGCGCGCTCTCACGCGCGTACACCGCCGCCCGCGAGCGCGGCTTCCCCAGGAAGGTCATGCACACTTGCCGCGCCGTGTAGAAGGCAGTCAGTCCGGCGGCGAAAAGCAAGCCCCAGAAGACATAACCGCTCTGGCCCCAGGCCTGAGCGAGGATGGCATCCTTCGACCAAAAGCCCGCCGAGATCAAGGGGAAGCCTGAAAGCGCCAAGCCCCCGGCCAAGAAGGTGAGCGCCGTCGCCGGCATCCGGAAAGCTAGCCCTCCCATCCGCCGCATGTCGTTCGGACTGAAGTCGAGCTCGGGGGTCTTGACAGGCGCGGCGTGGCCGCGCGTGTGATGATGACCGTGCTCGATCCCGTGGATCACCGACCCTGCGGCGAGGAAGAGCAATGACTTGAAGAAGGCATGGGTAATGAGGTGAAAAAAGCTGGCCGTATAGGCACCGATGCCGATGGCGGCCACCATATACCCCAACTGGCTGATGGTAGAGAAGGCCAGCACCCGCTTGATATCGTTCTGGGCAATCGCCACCACCGACGCATACACCGCCGTCAGCGTACCGACGAGCGCGACGGCGGGCAAGGCCTGTGACGCGACCAGTAGCGGAAAAGCGCGGACCAGCAAATAGATACCCGCGGAGACCATCGTTGCCGCATGGATGAGTGCCGAGACTGGAGTCGGGCCTTCCATCGCGTCGGGAAGCCACACGTGCAGGGGCAACTGCGCACTCTTGCCGACCGTCCCCCCAAAGAGAAGCAGTCCGGCCACCGTCGCGACCGTGAGCTGACCGATGTACGGGGTCTGCGCCAGGCGCGCCACAGTTGTCGCGTTGAAGACATCGGCATAGGCCAGGCTGCCCACCTGCGCGTAGAGGAGGACCAGCCCGAGCAACAGGAAGAGATCGCCGATCTTTGTGACAATGAAGGCCTTGAGCGCAGCCTTCACCGCCGATTTCCTCTCCCACCAGAAGCCGATGAGCAGGTAGGAACAGGTACCCATGATCTCCCAGAAGAGGAAGAGTGCCAGGAGATTGTCACATATGGCAGCACCCAGCATCGCCCCGGCAAAGAGCGAGATATACGCAAAGAACCGGCTGATCTTCTCGTCGCCCCGCATGTAGCCGATGCTGTAAAGAAAGATCATCAGGCAGACGAAGCTGACCATCGCCGCCAATACTGCGGCCGTCGGATCCAGATACACGCCCAACCCCACGTGCTCCGTCCCGAGTTCGAGCCACTGCAGCAGCACCGAGTGGAACACGTCCGGCGTGCGAACGGTGCTCCAGAAGGCCAACTGGGAGAAGACCACGGATGCGAGAATCCCCGCGATGGAAAGGACCTGGCTCAGGACGCGATATCGATGCGCCCACAGTGAGATCACTGCAAAGGCCAGGAAGGGGCCCACCGGGATCAACCAGGAAATCGACAGGCTAGAAGGCATAGGTTTCAGTCCAAGTACTCAGTGTCTGGCCAGCATCATCCGGAAGCTAGCCCTGCAGCAGATCGATCTCTTCAACAGCGACCGTGTTTTCGGTACGCCAGATGGCAATCGTGAGGGCAAGCCCCAAAGCAGCCTCTGCAGCGGCAGCGGCATAGACAATGATCGCAAAGGTCTTGCCCACGATACGGGCCGGCTCGATGAATCGGGCGAACGCCACAAGATTGAGCACGACAGCGTTCAACATCATCTCGATCGACATCATGATGACGATCAGATTGCGATTGGCCAATATGCCATAGACGCCCACGCAGAAGAGCGCCGCACCCAGAATCAGATACCAGGACAGGGGCACACCGGCCATAGGGCTACCGCTCCCTTCCGAGATATAGAGAGCCGATGAGGACGACGAGCAGCATAACAGACACCACCTCGAACGGAAGCAGATAGCCGCCCGGATCCACGAGGGCAGCCCCGAGAAGCGAGATGCCGTCATCCAGTATGGGGAATGTCGGGGCCTCCGGCAGAGGCAACTGCACGATAAACCAGACCATCACGAAGAACAGTGCGCCGGACACGATAGCAGACGACCAGCCATTCGCCAATGTCTTCTTGTCGCGGCGCATGTTGCCCTTGGTCACCATAATGGCGATGACCGTCAACACGGCGACGCCCCCGATGTAGATGAACAACTGAATGCCGGCCATGAAGGGCGACTGCAGGAGCATGTAGACAGCAGCTACACTGAAGAACATCCCGATCAACCATAGCGCTGCGTGGAATATGCGGTGACTCGTCACAACGCGCACGCCGGCGCCAAGGGAGAGCACAGCAAAGAAGATAAAGACAATCTCGCTCAACGAAATAGACACGCTGCCCCCTACACCTTAGCGAGCCGCCTCGGGCTCACGCATAGTCTTGCGCTCTTTGATCCGGCGGCCGGTGAGACTCAGAATCCCCACGACGACGGCTCCGAGCAGCAGATTCGTGCCCAGGAGCCCTGCGGATTTCGCCCACTCCCCCGTGATGCCGACCTCCACCATCAGCTTGTCCACAAAGGCAACCGCCAACAGCACGACCAGACCCAGGGGCACCAGGAACTTCCAGTTGAAGGAAAGCACCTGGTCTATCCGGAGCCGCGGCATCGCGGCCCAGAAGAGGATCAGCACATTGAACACCACGAAGGACTTGAGCAACAGCCAGACCGGGCCAAGAAGTGGGACTTGCGCCACCCAAGGCCCCCGCCAACCGCCAAGGAACAGCACGGTGAAGATGATCGACGCGGTGAAGTTGTTGATGAACTCGGCCAGATAGAACGCGCCAAACATCATGCCGCTGTACTCGGTGAAATAGCCGGCAACAATCTCCGAGTCGGCCTCGGCCAACTCGAAGGGCAGTCTCCCACCTCCGCAACGGTCGCGAGGAAGTAGATCAGAGCCGCCAGAGGCACCGCCAGGCCGAAGGGAACGGTCTGGGCCCGCACGATGTCCTGCAATGAGAGCGATCCGGTCAGGAGCACGGGGATCAAGAGGGCCAGAATCTGGGGAATCTCGTATCCGACGATCTGCGACACCGCCCGGAACGCGCCGACCTCGGCGTACTTGTTTCGGGAGCTCCATCCGGCCATGATCATCGAGAAAGGGGCCAGCGATGAGATGGCCACGACGTAGAAGGCGCCGACGTTCAGGTCCACGACCTGTAGACCGCTCGGGCCCAGGGGAACGACGGCCCACACTGCGATAGCTACCGCAACAACGACGATCGGCGCAGCGATGAAGACGACTCTGTCCGCTCCCTCGGGGATGATCAATTCCTTGGTCAGGATCTTGATGCCATCGGCGAAGGTCTGAAGGAGCGCGTAGGGACCTGCATACGTGCCTGCATTCGTGGGTCCCAGGCGGTCCTGCATCCTGGCGATTACTTTGCGAGCCTCCCAAATGAGGAAGAGCACCGAAACCAGGGGGACGAGCGCCATCGCGAAGGCGCCGCCAATCCGCAGTAGGATCTGGCCAACCGCTCCTACACCCACTCCAGCCACCCCTTGCGCCAGACGTAGATCAAGCCTACGCCAAGCAGCGCCAGGAAGACCATTGCCTCGAAGACGGCAAAGAGTGAGAGCTCGATTGTATGCCAGAGCCCAGGGAAACAGGAACGCGGCCTCAACATCAAACGCAACAAACGCCAGCCCGAACAGATAGTACTGCGGCTTGAACTCGATCCAGGTCTCGCCGAAAGTGGGGTTACCGCTCTCATAGACCTGCATCTTGCGAGAGTTCAGCTTCTTGGGGCTGACCAGCCAAGCCAGGATGATGGGTGCCGCGCCAAAGATGACGGCGACGACCAGAAATATACCTACAAGCGCGTATGGATCGATCAAGCTCCTCGCCTCCTAATCCCAAGGCGGAATTATAGCACGCTTGTTGGCCCGAACAAATCCAGCATAGATGAGCTTGCCGAGGAACGAAAAAGGGGTGGGCTGAGCCCGCCCCTTCATTGGAGTTCGCATGGCAGAACCGCCGAAGCTGCTCTGTCTACAACCTGTCGATCAGGTCGGACTACCCTTCAGTGCCCGCAGAAGCTCGTCGTGCCGGGCAGCCTCGCGCTCCTCGTGCTCCTGGCGCTTCTTCCCACCCTTGAGCGCGATAATCAGATCGCGCCGCTTGATCGCACGCTTGCGCTCAATCTCGACCATCATCGCCTTGTCATCGGCCAGTTTGACCAGCGCCTCAACCCACGCGCCGCTCTGCACGTCGGTGTGCCGCACACGCCACCGCTCCACCCATATGGGGAGCTCCTCAGTATTGGCGATGCGCTCTAGCTGTTTCACGTGCGTGACGCCCTGTGAGTGAAGCATAACCTCATAGGTCTCCAGAACGGGCTCCACCGGACAGACCTGCACGCATGCCCCGCACTTGATACAGTAGTAGTCGGCAAGCACGAGCTCGCCCGCATCGTCGACGTAGAGCGCCCGCGTGGGGCATATATCGGCGCAGGCCAGGCATCCCTCGACACATTCCTCTCGCCTGAGCATGACCGTGCCCTCCCACGCCTGCTCGACGTGAAACGCGCCATCACTCGCGACCTCGCACTGGCGACAGTGGATGCAATGCACATCATCGACTGCCAGAGTATGCAGGCTCTCATCGTAGCTGATCACGTTTGGTCGGACAGTTATCGATCACAAAGTCCTTGAGGCTCCAGTCGAATGCGTCAGGATCGAACGTCTGCGATTCGATCAGGAGCGGGAAGGCCTCATAGGCCTGAACGGGTACGTGTGACTCGCCGTCCAGCGTCATCGAGATCGCGTTGACGGGGCACATCGCCACGCACATGCCGCAGAAGACGCACTTCTCGGTGTCGACGTCTACCAAAAGCTTGGTCGCGAGACGACCCTCGACAACGGCTCCGCCGACGTGTGATAGCGCATCCTTGGGACAGACCTTGGGCCCGAGCTGGCACCCCACACATCGATCCAGATCCCATTGGAGCACGTCGTGATGGGTCACCATCTTGCGTTCCAGGGTCAACGTCTGTTCGGTTCGACGTTTCAGCGTTGTTCCACGTTTCATCCCAACTCCTCAGAAGCCTAGGCGTGCCAATTGGGGCTGAGGCGACACCATATGCCGTTCGAAACCCAGCGACGTGGGATCGAGCCCGAACGCCAACCCCATCAATTGTGTGAAGTAGACGACCGGAAGATCCAGGGAGCGGTGTAGCGCCCGCTCGGCCTTGGATTGGTAGGCGTCCAGCGCCGTATGACACATGGGGCATGCCAGGGTCACGATGTCCGCCTGAGATTCCTTCGCCGACAACAGGACGTTGCCGGTCAGGCGGGCGGTCACCTCACTGTGAGAGAGTGCCATCGCCCCACCGCAGCACTTCGCCTTCATCGGATAGTCGACGATCTCAGCGCCCAGCACGTGGACGAGATGATCCAGGCCGATGGGCCGTTCGGGGCTATCAAACCGGTCCTTTGGCCGCGTCAGCATGCAGCCATAGTAGGATGCGACCCGCAGCCCCTCGAGGGGACGGGTCACCAGGGCCTTCACCCCATCGAGGCCATATTCGTTGAGGAGCACATAGAGCGGGTGCATGACCTCGACATCCGTGGTCAGTGCCAGGCCTTCCTTCAGGTGGTCATTGACCTTAAGCCGCATCGCCTTGTCTGAGGCCACCCGCTTGCTGGCGCGACGCAGATTGCGGTAGCAGCCGCTGCACGGCGCCAGTATGCGGTCCATGCCCTGTGATTCTGCCAACGCAAGGTTTCGCGCCGGCAGGAGAACCGCCCCATCCGGGTTATGCACGTCCGCGTGGACGGCGCCACAGCACGACCAGTCTTCCAGATCCACCAGTTCGATGCCCAGATGTGCGAATACGACCCGGATCGAATGATCGTATTCCTTTGCTCCGGAGAGCAGACTGCATCCCGGGTAATATGCGTAGGGTGCCACGGTGGTCATCAGGTTCTCCCTCTACTTCGGCTTCGCTCAGGGCGTGTCCTGAGGCTTCGCTCAGGGCGTACCCGGCCGCCAGCTCCTAGCAGCAGCCCGGCAAGCAGCGTGACCAGCGCCCCGCCAAGCACGCCACCAAGAAGGCGCCAAGATTCTCCTGACTTCTCCCCACCCGCCTCGGAAGCATAGTAACTGCTATGCCGCGCGGGGGAGGAAGGACGCCCACCCCGGAGGCCCGACGCGAACTTCGGCTGCGTCGAGGCCACGACGCCGATAGCCGCGATCTCACCCGGATCCTCCACACGCTCAGGCACAAAGGGCAGCTTGCCCTTGAGCAGCATCTTGAGACCCAGGGGCACCATCCCGGCGAGGCTCGCCACGTCGAGCACGCGCGCATAGTACCGCGTCAGAAGCTCCGGCTCGAAGAGCCTCCCGTGAACCTGGACCGTCTGGGCGAAAGCCTCACCGAACTCCGCCTCCTTGTCGTGGGCGTAACCTTTCGCTACGGACATACGCCGGAGGTCGGCCATCAGATCCGTGATCTCGATCTCGCGAGGACAGCGATTTGCGCAGGAGTAGCACGAGACACAACGCCACATGTCTTTGCTGCTGAGAACCTCAGCCTCCATCCCTGCCTGGATCATATGCATGATGCGTCGCGGGCCATATGCCATATCGTCGATAACGGGACAGGAGCCGGAGCAGGTACCACATTGATAGCACTGCTGCACCAGACGTCCCCCTTGAGTCTCAAGCACCTCGGCTAGGAAGGGGTTCAGCACGTCCTGACTATGGGCTGCCACTACTCACCTCCTGCCACGGGGCTGGGCTGCTTGATGTCATGCGTCACCGGGTTCGCCGCACTGGGGGCGCCGATACCGTGCAACCTTTCCGCCTCGCTGAGGCGAAGCACCTCGGCGACGCCGGGGACCTCTCCCATTCGCCGCAGGAAACGCGTGAGCTGTGGGCGGGCTGCATCGGTCTCGGCGGCTATCTGCCCGACGCCCAACTCGTGCACCCGGTCACTCATCTCACGCATAATGCGCGACCACTTTGCGCCCTCCGTCGCCGAAACTGACTCCAACCGGAAGCGCCCTTCGGAAATGCCCAGCTTGTCAAGCTGTACTGCCAGCTTGCTCATGCGATCCTCTGCATGCTGGCGTCCGTCGATGTAGTGGCAGTCCTGAGGGTGACATCCGGAGACCAGGACGGCTCCCGCGCCGAGGCGGAACGCCTCCATCACGAAGTCGCGATCCACTCGCCCCGCGCACATCACCATGATATTGCGCGTGTTCGCCGGATATTCGAAGTGGCTCACGCCGGCATTGTCCGCTCCCATTCCACTACACCACCGGCAGGTGAATGCCAGCACCTTCTCCTCGGGCCGATCGGCGAGAAGCGCGTGGATCTGCGCCAAGATCTGTCCGTCGGTAAAGTGATGCTGGGTAATCGCGTTCTGTGGGCATTCGGCCACGCAAGTCCCGCAGCCGTGACACTTTGCCGGAACGATGCGCGTGGCCTCTCCGGAGCCGGGACGGTTGTCAATCGCGCCGTAAGGGCAAGCGTCATAGCAGATCGTACACTTTCCCCCGCGTGCGTTGATGCACCGCTCCGGATAGACGTAGGCTACGATGGGGTCGATTTCCCAGGTGTCGTGTGAGAGCACGCGCGCAGCGCGACCCGCAGCACCGCTTCCCTGACCGACGCTCAATGGGATATCCTTGGGCCCCTGCGCCGCACCGGCAAGGAAGATGCCCTCCGTTGGCGTGTCGATCGGCTTGAGTTTTGGGTGGGACTCCATGAAGAAGCCGTGGCTGTCCGTCGGCACCGTCAACACGCGGGCCAGATCCACGGAGCCATCAGAGGCAATCGCAGCCGTCGATAGACCCACCATGTCGAACTCGTATTCCACCGGTCGCCCCAGGCTTGCGTTGTCCGCTCTCACAATCAGGTTCCCGGTGCCAGGCACCTCGCGGATCTCGGCAGGTCGCCCCTGGACAAAATGAATCCCCGCGCCCCGCGCCCGCTCGTAGAACTCCTCGTAGGTCTTGCCCGGCGTGCGAATGTCGATTCTGAAGATCGTGATATCCATCTCGGGATACAGCCACTTGAGGAGCATCGCATTCTTGATCGTATACATGCAGCAGAAGCCGCTGCAGTACTCGTTGTAGCGCTTGTCACGCGATCCGACGCACTGGATGAGCCCCAACCGCTTCGGCTGCATTCCATCCGAGGGCCGGATGAAATCCCCAACCGTGGGCCCACCTGCGCAGTGCAGGCGCTCGATCTCCATCATCGTCGTCACGTTGTCGTAGAGCCCGAAGCCATATTCCTCGATAGGCGTGGGATCCCAGGTATCGTACCCCGTGGCGACAATGATCGTTCCGATGTCGAGATCGATGATCTCCGGTTCCTCCGCGAAGTTGATGGCCTCCAGTGAGCCGCAGGCGTCTACACACTTGTAGCATTCGATGCAAGCATCGCGATCGATGGTGTAGATAGAGGGTACCGCCTGAGCCATCGGTACGTAGATGGCCTTGCGCGATCCCAATCCCTCCTCGAAATCGTTGGGGACGTCGACCGGGCACACCTCGGCACACAGGCCACAGCCGGTGCAGCGGTCCAGTAGGACGTATCGCGGCCTGCGCTCCACCTTGACGTTGAAATTGCCGATGTAGCCGTTCACTTCCTTGACCTCTGAGTAGGTCAGGAGGTGTATAAACTGGTTCTTCCCGACGTCGACCATCTTCGGCGCCTCGATGCAGATCGAGCAATCCATTGTCGGGAATGTCTTGTCCAACTGGGCCATCCTGCCACCGATGGTCGGCGACTTCTCCACCAGGTACGTCTCGATCTGCATATCTGCCAAATCCAGAGCCGCGCTGATCCCTGCGATCCCGCCGCCGATCACCATCGCGCGTCGGGTCACCGGCACGTCAAACATCTCGAGCGGCTGGACATGGCTTACCTTGGCCACTGCAGAAGAGACAATCTCTTTGGCCTTGCCGAGGGCAGCCTCTTTCTCGTGAGAGTGAACCCACGAATCGTGCTCGCGGATGTTGGCCATCTCGAACAAGAAGGGGTTGAGACCGGCGTCCGCGATGCAGGAACGAAAAGTCGGTTCATGCATCGCGACGCTGCAGGCGGCGACCACCACCCGATTGAGACCGTACTCCTCGATATCGCCCTGGATCAGGCCCTGTCCAGGGTCCGAACACATATAGCGATGCTCCTTGGCGATGACGACGCCCGGCAATGTGTGAGCGTAGTCGACAACCTCCGAGGGCGTAACCACACTGGCAATGTTCGAGCCGCAGTGGCATACGTAGACACCGATTCTGAGATCTTCATCCGGCCGGCTGTTCACGGCAGCATGGCTGTCCGCTGGGGGGGGTAGCTTATCTGGCACAACAAAGCTCCTCACGCATTATTACAGAGCTGGCATCGAGTCGGCGGCGCAATACAATCACCGCAATGCTTCGTCAGTTATCAGTCTGCGCCTCGCGCGCTGGGCCCGCTGGTCGGGCGTCGTCAGCTCCAGGGCGTCCTTCGGGCACCACAGCACACACTGCGGCCCCTCTTCCTCATCCACACACTGGTCGCAGATCTCGGCGAGCTTCGTCAGGGGATTGATGGAGATGGCGCCGAAGTCGCACGCCTCGATACACCAAGCGCATCCATCACAGAGGTCCGCGTCGATGCTGATCAATCCGGTGACGTCATCCTGCTCCAGTGCATCACGAGTACAGACCGTGACACAGGGAGCGTTCTCGCAGGTCCTGCAGGCAATGGCCGTAATCAGGATCTCATCCACGCGCACTGTGCGAATGCGGCTGCGATAGGTATTGTACTCGCCCGTCTTGGTGTAGGAGCAGACGTATTCACAGAGCTGGCATCCGATGCACTTCTCCGGGTCACAGGTGATGTACTTGTATCTCGAAGTTGAGCTAACCATAGCTCTTGCCTCCTTCTCTCATTGCTGGACCCTAGACGCCGATCTCTTCGGCCACGTCCGCCATCCCCAGGGCGACCAGCTTAGATTTCGGTATCAGGCCGTCCTGCGTCCAGCCCTTGGCCTCGTAGTAGAGGTCCTTCATATATTCGAGGTCTTCCTCGGACACAATGTGCCCGGCCGATGGCCCTTTGGTCATCGGGTCATGATGCCAGCGGTAGTTGAGGACGTCGTCCTCTCGCCTCCAGCCCTCCCGGATGTTGAACGCTTTCTTGATCGTGAAGGCGCGCTCGCCGATCAGGTCCACGTCCGCATACTCGAAATCCCAGCCGGTCGTGGCGTTGATCAGTGCCGCAATTGTTGGCCAGGCCCCCGCGCGGTCGGCCTTCCCGGTGAAGCAGCGGCGGATGAACTTGCATAGCGGCAGCGTATCGTACACGGCTGCGTACTCCTCCGTGTCCTTGGCCAACGCGCCACGTGTCTCATCCACGGAGAAGCGATCGACCTGCCCCTTGATGTCGGGATCGTAGGCTGCCGTCCGATTGTGACAACCGCCGCGAGTCCCGACCGCCAGCCCAAGCGCAAAAGTCTTGAGGCCTCGCGCATCATAGCCGGGGTTCTCGAGGCCCTTCACGTGCATGGCCCACTTGTACGATTCCGAACCACGCTCGTTGTCGATCTGAGCGCTGGCGCGCATCACGCCCAGCGACAGCAGTGCACCGATGCCCTCCCGGTCGCGGATCATCTCGGTCACAGCCACGGCCGCCTCACCGTTCCCGAAGGTCGGTTCGAAGCCTTCGGGGAATCGCTCGCATACGAAATCCTCTTTTTTCAGCACGCCTCGCTCATACGACTCCATGGTCCACGAGACCGTCACGCCGCTGCTCATCGCATCCATACCGGCACGATCGCAGGTATCGATCATCTTGATGATAGCGTTCATATCGCTGATGCCGCAGTTGGGACCGTTGGCAAAGAGGCATTCGTACTCGATGCCGGTCATCGCACCTGCAAAGAGCCCGGGCTTAGCCGCCGACACCTGCTCGCAGGCGATGGGGCACTGCGCACACGCAATCTTCTTCACCTTGTGGTGTTCCTCAAGGTACTCACCGCTCACGCTCTCGGCGCCCTCAAAGACGCCTTCCTGGTAGTTGCGGGTTGGAAGCAGGCCGAGGGTGTTCATGTTGAGGACGTTGGTTGAGGTACCCAGGATCCGGTACTTTGCGGTATGGGGCCCCTGGGAAGCCTCGATGATCTCAAACGACAGCTTCATCAACGTGTCCGGATCGGCAACCCGCACGCCTTGCGTTCCCCGTACCGACAGGGCCTTTAGCTTCTTGCTGCCCCACACCGCCCCGTGCCCGGTGCGCCCTGCCTGCCGCCCGTCGTTGGTGACGTTAGCAAAGAGCACGCCGTTCTCCCCCGCGGGCCCGATGGTTGCCGACCTGACCTGGTCATCGGTGAGGTCGTCGCGGATGGCCTCCTCCGTCTCGAATGTGCCCATTCCGAGGTATTTGTCCGCGCGCCTGAACAGCACACGTCCATCGTCCACCAGCACGTTCACCCAGCTGTCGCTGGCTCCATGGATCACGATGCCATCCCAGCCCGTGCGCTTCAGGGCCACTGAGAACCAGCTTCCTGACAAGCTATCACCCACCCACCCCGTCAATGGCGACTTTGATGCCAGACCATACTTCCCTCCGACCGGCACCGGCGTGCCGGAGAAGATTCCGTTGGCCACACAGATAGGATTGCCAGGCGAGAGGGGATCGCAGCCTGGCTCGATGTTCTCCCACAGCAGCCGCGAGGCCATCGATACACCACCGATATACGTCTTGTACCAGGACTCGGGCTTCTCCTCTGTCCAGGTCTTTCGATTTGTAAGGTTAATATGAAGTATCTTTCCGTGGTAACCGTACATAGAGATGCCTCCCTTCAGCAATGGCGCAGACCCAGCAGCTACTGATCTACCGGAGGACGCGCGAGTACACGATGCCGATTGATGAGCCAGCCATCAAGCACGAACTGTCATGGTGGAGCAGGGTTCCAGTGGTGATAAGCAGGGAATCAGCCACCGGCCAATATCGACATGAGTATCAGGCGGTCACCATGCTCAGGACACTCGTTCATTTGGGCAGGCTGAATCATACGTTTGCCGTTGAGGTTGAGCATGTTTGAGGACTTCAGGGATGTGAAGCCAGGATGAATCACATCTCCCACGAGCTCCGGATGCAACTTCCCAAGTTGCTCCAAGATATCGCGGAAAGATGTACCTTCGTCTAGCCTCATCAAAACCCGGGGTTGACGCGTTAATACGCGTGCCAGGCCAGCGAACTCTACCGTCACTTCCATAAAGCCTCCCACACTAATATTCTACGGGGCGTTAGGGTTCGAGCACAGTCTGAATCACGGCAGCCTTATTATACCCTATCTTCACTCTCCCGGAAAGGCATTTGCGGGATATTCGCAGAGATCATGTCTGCCACATTGTTCATGCAAGCGAATTCGCGAGGCCTCACCCCAATGGTGGGTGTCTCGCGAATTCGCTCACACGTTGCACGGGTTTCTCCGGTGATGAGGCTAGCCCTGTGCTTCTACGTCGACGACGGTGCCGGGTTCTGCCCCCTCGCCGTCATCGTCCCGCACAAGAGCGGGTGCCTGCAGCTGCGGAGGCTTGAGGTCCTGCGGCATGATGGTCTGGCCGCGGAAGTAGGCGCCCTCATTGACAAGTAGGGACTTGACCGTCAGATCACCCCAGACACGGCCTGTGTCGAGAATCTCAATCCGTGTTGCGGTAACGTTGCCCTGCACGGCTCCGGCGACCGAGATGTTGTTGGCCTTGATCTCTGCGCGGATCTTCGCGCTCTCTGTGACGACCAGATTGCCGGTAATCTCGATGGCGCCCTCGACGATACCGTCAACGCGCAGGCCACCATCTCCCTGGACGTCTCCCTTGATGTGCGTGTTAGGGCCGATCGTTGACTCGATGGGTGATGAGGCGGGCGCTCGATTGAAAGCTGCGGGTCTTGGAGCGGGATCCATCGTGGGTTGCGTTTTCCCTTTTCCCCCTAGAAACGACATGGACTTCCTCCTTGTGTTGGATTCATGTGATCTGCGATGCTACCGGGAACTTCCATCCGCTGGTGACGAGGTCCGATGTGATCTATCACGATGATACGAGAGCTCGCCCCTCTGTCAACAGGCCGAGAATGCATGAGGCTATCGTGATCCTTCCATTCTCCTATGTCCCATTCTCCATTCTGTTCCGCGCATCGGAGAGCGCTCGTTGCTCATCTGCGCTCAGGCTGTAAGAGGATCGCCAGTTCTGCAGCGGTTTTGCATAAACACGAACGTCCTCGCCACTGTGCAAGCCGGTTATGATCGCTCCGAAGCCCTGACCGTCGACCATAGCGACCGAGAAGCTCTGATCCCCGCCGACCCCGTCAAAAGCATTGTACCTCACGATGCCCAATCCCTGAATGGAATGCGCGAGCGTCGCCAGACTGGTCCGCTGCGTGCTCTCGATCGTGCCTAGGCGCCCATCGTGCGCGTCGAGCCGCCGTGTGAGAGGCAGGAGCACGGCCTGGTCCGGCGTATCGGACAGAGCCTCAGAGATCTTGATCAAGCCCTCGTACCGCTCCTGGAACTCGGCCACGCGCTTCTCGAGGGTGTAGATCCAATACGCGGCCACGAACATCAGGATGGTCGTCGCTATGACCCACGGAATCAGGACACTGTTCACATACACCTCCGTCGCCGTCTCAAGGCGCTATCTCTACCTGGCCAAGGACAATCCGGTCACCGAACATCACGCCATCCGCGCTCATCTGCGGGACACGGCGAATACTCCCCATCTCGTACATGCCCACCTCCACCCAGTAGGGTCCGGGAGGCAGATCGGCCGGGAGAACCAACCGGTAGGGGTCGACCATCCGTTGTCCGACCAACCACTTTGGAAACCACAGATAGGAGGGGAATGCCCCACCCAGAGGGGTGTAGTCATACCCATACCTGAGGCTGCCCTGTGCGTCGATCAGATGGATAAAGACAGTGTAGCTCGCTTTTGGCTGTGTCAACACTTGCCAGACCAACTTCAGGTGAAGTGTCTGCCCCGCGCGGAGGACTAACGGTCGCTCCCACGTGCCCTGCCGCAGGGTAACGCCCGCCCGCGTTGTCGCAGAAACCAGGGCGACTTGATTGCCAAGGTTGGAGAGCGAATGGTCGAGTAGCCGGGCGTCGCGCACTGCACCGGCGGACTCGGTGACCTCGACGCGGCCCAATGAGAGATCCTGTCGGCCATCGGCCAGTGCGAGCTCCTCCCGGTCAGGAGCTACCTGGGTATAGTGAAGGCTGAGCGGGTAGGATCCCGGCGGCATACCAAAGGGCACGTATACCTGGTACTGCTCGGCGATGATCTCGCCGCGCTTCCCAGTCGGGCGTGAGGCGCCGGCTATCCGTGGTCCAGTCCTGCTCCACAGACCCCAAGGTCGCGCTGGGCATGAGGATTGCCGACTCCGTTACCGGCACGCGAGCGTAGAGCGTGACGGGAAGGATGCCGCCCTGCGGGACCACACGGCTCGGGAGATCATACCCCAAGACCTCCAACCGACCACCTCCGAACTCTGTCCCCAGCGGATACTGCGGCGCAACGGGCTCGGTCGACGAAGGCTCAACCACTCGCCACAGCGACCCCTCCGGGCGGAGCCTGAAGCCAAGATCACGCACATCCCTCCGGTAGTTGGTCAAATACACCGGCCCCGACCCGAGGTTGGCCATGACGCTCTCCACCCACGGCTGCGCGCCCGTCACGTAGACCGTTCGGAGGTCGGCCGCATCGAACGGGGAACCTTCGGCGAGCGTCTCGTAGAAGTACGGGGTCAGGTGCTCCCAGTCCGAGATGAGGACGGCTCCTTCGCCTCGTCCCTCGAAGCGCTCCCGCAGCTCCTGCACGAAACGGTCGGCATCACGCCAGTCGTGCAGAGACACACGCGGCAGCAGGACGGCCCCCCTACCGGCGACAACGACAACGAGCGCCGCCATGATCGCGTTGCGACCCCACGGCCCCACCCGCCGGACCGCGCGCAACAATACATAGACGCCCACCCCGAGGGGCACGCCGAGCGCGACAAAGACATGAAGTAGGTAAGCCATCACGTCCTGGACGGTGTTCATCGTGAAGGCGAGGTGGCCCACGAGAAAGGCACCCCAAAGAACCGCCAGCCGTGGCCGTATGACCGTGAGCGCGACAAAGCCAAGTACGATCACGCCGATCAAGAGCCACCCGTACTGCAGATGGAGCAGCGTCAGGAAAACCTGCAGCCGGTCGGCTTGATCCGCCAGACCGAAGTGGAAGAGATTGACGCGTAGGCCCTGCGCAGTCGCGTGCCGCAGGAAGCCATCCACCGTGTTCATATCGGTGGGGCCGAAGGGCACGTCCGGGCTGCGGAGGATGAGATAGAGCCACGGCAGGAGACCCGCAGCTGTCGACATGATCCCACCGGCGATCGTGCGGATGTCTCGAAGGATCTGGGGACGCTGGACAATGATGAAAAGCAGATAGGCGGGGATGCCCCAGACCGTGATGGGATGGTGCGTGACGCCAATACCCACCAGGAACGCCAGGGCGAAAAGCCAACCCGAGGCTCCGCTCCTCTGCCAGCGAACCAGCAACCAGAGCTGGGTCGCCGTGATGGCGGCACTTATGATGTGAGCGTTGGCATGGATACTATGTTGCCAGAGGTCGGGTGCAACTGCGACTGCGAACCCGCCTATGGCGGAGGCAAACAGCGGCCAGCCAATCCCTAACGGAGGACCGCCGCCGGACTCGGCTTCGCCGGTGCACCGCACGATTTCGAACACGCTCAGTGCGACACACGTCACGGCCCACGCGCCCGCGGCCGCAGCAAGCAGATTGGTCCTGAAGGCCAACGAACCAACTCCGACGACCCGCTGCCACAGGCCTGCCAAGAGCGTGTAGAAGGCATATCCCGGAGGATGCGCGATACCCCAGATCGCGGGGATGAACTGGTATTCCGAGGGATCGCCAAAGATAGTCCCGGGCGCTGCCGTTGCGGCATATAGAGCGGCGGCCGCGACCAAAACCACTATGGCCAGAACACTTCGCTGCCGTCGGGTTCCCGGGTCACGTGCCCTGCCGACTATCACCTTGCTCGAAGAACTCATTGCGGCCACATTATAGCATACTCTTGCTTTCACCCTGTGCATACGCTATAATCACCGCAACTTGTCGTGTGAAGGCGCCGTCATTTCAGCCGGCATAGGACCCGGGTCACACATCACCCATCGCCGCTGCCGAGCTGCAGGAGATTAGAGATGAATCCTCGTCGTCTGTCGATTACCGTGGGTGGCGTCGCTCTGGTGGTTGTGCTGGCTCTCGGCGTCATCCTCGGCTGCTGCCTTCTCGGTGCAGCCGCTTTCCTGATAGTCCGACAGGCGAACTATGCCCGCCATTAACCCGGTGGCCACGGTGGTGCCGCGGGCCATCCAGGCGACACCATTGCCCGTGCCGACGCCGGCTACGGAGCCGGTTCCCGGCGAGGCCGAGGAAACGCTGCTGGCGCTGGAGTCAGCAGACGTCCCGGAGGCGGATCTCCACGAGCTGGGCATTCGCTTCCTCGGTGTACCCAGTGACACGCCGCGAGTCGCCAGCACGACCAGCCCAGATTACCCGGTGGGCACCGTTCGCACGTTCAACGTCTCGAACCTCGACGCAGACCAGAACTACCAGATCGACGCCGACCTCGTCTACAAGACACCTCACGTCTATATGTGGGTCGAGGAAGGGCTCTCGGTCAACATGAAGGACATCCAGGAGGCCGCCGATCTCTTCGAATCTCACACCTACCCCACCGACCGCGAGTTCTTCGGCTCGGAGTGGACGCCGGGTGTGGATGGCGATCCCCATCTGAGCATCCTGCACGCAAGCGATCTGGGGCAGACCGTGGCGGGCTATTTCTCTAGCGCGGACGAATACGTCAATGCCGTGCGTACCGACTCCAACGAGATGGAGATGTTCTACATCCACATCGACAAGGGCACCGCCGTCGGAGATCCATTTTACAACGGAGTGCTCGCCCACGAGTTCCAGCACATGATCCACTGGAACAATGATCGCAACGAGACGACGTGGATGAACGAGGGATGCTCCGAACTTGCGATGGAGCTCAACAGCCGAACGTACACCCAGGATCCTGGCAGATACGACGTGGGTGGAAGCGAGTACGCATACCTGGACGAGCCGGACACCCAGCTCAACACGTGGCCCGAGGTAGACCTCACGGGCTCCGCCGCTCCCCACTACGGCGCCTCTTATCTCTTCTTGAGCTACTTCCTCGACCGTTTCGGCGAGGATGCGACCAAGTCGCTCGTCGGCGCGCGAGGAGAACGGGCTTGAGAGCGTCGACCTCGTGCTGAGCGATGACCTGGGCTTGAGCCTAACCCACAAGGACGTCTTCGCCGATTGGGTCGTTGCCAACCTCGTTGACGACCCCAGCATTGCCCAGGGCCAATACGGTTACCAAAGTATCGATATCTACGCCCCCGCGATCGACCAGACTTACTCGTCGAACACGCGGTATCCCCAGACCCAGCGCACTACCGTCGATCAGTACGGCGTCGACTACATTGAGATCAACGGGAACAAGCCGCTGACACTGGATTTCGTCGGAAGCACCCAGACGCGTCTGATGGACACCGAGGCCCACAGCGGCAAGTACCTGTGGTGGTCCAACCGCGGCGACGAGTCCGATCCCAGGCTGACACAGATCGTGGATCTGACCGACGCCCAAACGGCCGATCTCGCGTTCTGGAGCTGGTATCACATCGAGGAGGACTGGGATTACGCTTACGTGGTGGTCGGTACAACCGCGGACGGCACGATCCCGAACGACCTCAGCAGCCCTGACATCTCGTGGCACATCCTCGACGATCCGGGTCTGGGTTGCACAACGACAAATCCTAACAGCGGCAACCTCGGCTGTGGGTTCACCGGCCAGAGCCAGGGATGGGAGCATCTTAGCGCCGACCTCTCGCAATTCGCCGGCCAGCAAATCGCGCTCCGGTTCGAGTACATCACCGATGCCGCCGTCAACCAAGCCGGATTCGCCGTCGACGATGTGCAGATCACGGTCGATGGGCAGACGCTCGTCGACGATGACGTAGAGCAAGGCCCGGGAAACTGGATTGCCGAAGGTTTTGTCAGACACGCAAACGTGCTCCCGCAGGAGTGGATGGTCCAGTTGGTCACCTACGGACCTGGGAACCAAATCCAGGTCGAGCGGCTGATTGATGCAGATGCGACCAGTGGCTCCTGGACGATCCCGTTGGGATCCGGCGTTGACAAGGCGGTCGTTGCGGTCTCAGCGATGGCGCCCGTGACAACCGAGACGGCAGCCTATGAGTACACCCTCACCGCTGCGCCCTGATCGCCGGTTGGAGCGAGCAGAAAAGAGACGATAGGAGCCTGGGCCCTATCGGCGTTTTCGATTCCGGGCTCGGCGGGCTCTCGGTCTGGCGTGAGATCGTGTCGCTCTTGCCCAACGAAGACACCCTCTATCTTGCCGACCAGGCACATGTACCGTACGGTCCGCGCTCGCTGGATGAGATCCGATCGCTTTCCATCGCAATTACCAGGTTCTTGATCGACCGAGGCGCCAAGCTGATCGTGATCGCCTGCAACACAGCGTCCGGGGCCGCCCTGCACCCGCTTCGGGCGGAGTTCCCCACCCTTCGATTTGTCGGCATGGAGCCTGCGGTCAAGCCCGCAGTCGAACGAACCACGACGGGCGTAGTCGGAGTGCTCGCGACACCGACCACATTCCAGGGAGAGTTGTTCCGCCGGCTCGTCGACCGCTTTGGCAGGGGTGTCGCCATCCACACCCAAATCTGCCCCGGTCTCGTCGAGGCTGTCGAGGCCGGGCAAGTCCAGGCACCGGCGACACGCAGTCTCCTGGAGGCGTGTATGCACCCTCTCATGGAGGCGGGTATCGATCAGCTTGTGCTCGGGTGCACGCACTATCCGTTTCTCGCCGGCGTCATAACCGACATCGTCGGCCCCGGCGTCGCACTCATCGATCCGGCACCCGCGGTCGCGCGCCAGGTCGGAAAGGTTCTTGCCGAGGAGGGTCTATGTCAGCCACCCGACCGTGTCGCCAGCCACCTGTTCTGCACTACCGGCCCCCTGCCCCAACTGGCATCCATGGCCAAGCGATTGGTCAGCTACACAGGCCGGATAGAACAAACGTTCTGGAGCGGCGCGGATCCCTCCAGTATTCGCATAGCCTGATTGGGCCACAGTGGGAAAGGATAAGAGCGATTCTTGCCGGTCGACCGCTATGACTACGCGAAGGATGCTGTGATTGCCCGGGTCTTTTCATTGACAAGCTCACCAAGACTCCTATACTTTCGGGGAGCTTTGGAGCGTGCCGGCATCTATTCACTGGAACAATTCCGCGGTTTTGCTGAATGAAAATACTGCAGAGCCAGAAGGCCAGGCTTGTGTTGCTGGGCATCGCGATTGTCGCGATGCTCGTCCTTGCGATGGGCCTACCGCGACTTCAGCTCGACCCTGGCGTGCCCTTCGAGCAGATATGGCAGTTTCTTGTCGGCCAATTCGGCGGCATGGGCATGGGCGGCGCGGCTTACCTTCCGCCGGCAGGCAACGGAGAGAGCCTCGCGCGTGTGATGCGGACGATATTCTTCGTGGCCTTGATGGCGTTCCCCATTGCTGTAGCCCTCGTGGTGCTCGATCCGGATTTCCGCCGAACCGTACTTCGCAGTATGCTGCGGCTGATGATCATCTTCGCGCTGATCGGCCTTTTCCTGGCCAATCGAGACCAGCTCAAGGACCTGTCCCTCGATCCGGCCGGCAACCTTGAAGGACAGGGACAGCAGCAGATGGAGGTCCCACCGCTGACCGACGAGGAGTTCAGCGCGGACAAAGTCGCGCCCTGGATTGTCTGGGCTCTCAGCCTTACCGCCGGTCTGATCGCGGCCGTCGCCGTTGTCAGCGTGGTCAACCAGGTCCGGAAAAACCGGGCGGCGGCGGAACCCCTAGAGGAGATTGCCAAACAGGCCGAGGCGGCTATCGGCGAGATCGAGCTCGGGGCCAACCTGAGGAACACGATCATACGCTGCTACGTTGAGATGAACCAGGTCGTGGGCAAGGCGCGCGGGGTGCGAAGCGGGAACACGGTGACGGCGAGGGAGTTCATTACCTATCTGCTCAGGGCCGGGCTGCCCGCCCGACCGGTGGAGCGGCTAACCGAGCTCTTCGAGAGCGCACGGTACGGCACCGGGGAGACGATGCCCGAGGATGAGCGTGCTGCGCTGTCCAGCCTCCAGGCTATCGTCAATGCGTGCAGGAGTATGTCGTGACGATAACGGCCGCCAAGCTGCGCAGGGTGCTGATCCTCGTTGGCATCCTCATCGCACTGGCCCTGCCGCTGATGTTCATGCTGAAGGACTTTGTGCGCGAGGCCATCGTACTGCCGTTCGCGTACCAGGCCTGGATCGTTGGCATCGTAGTGGATGCGCTGCCACAGGGACTATTCCTGGGTGCTGCCGTTCTCATCGGCATCCTCATCGCCGGTCGAAGCCTGCGCCGAAGCAGGACGACGGTTCAGAGCGTGCAGGCGAGGACCCACAGATCTGACGGTAGCGTGAGAATCTGGCTGGAGCGCGTCGACCGCGTTTCGGCGGGTACGTACTCGCGGGATCGGTTCGGCCACTATATAGGTCAGTTCCTCCTGCGGGCGATTGCCTACGAGGAACGCCTGTCGGCGCGGGAGGTCAGGCACCACTTCGACTCAGGAGGAATCGACCTACCGGAGAGCGTCCGGGGATATCTCGACCTCACCCAGCAACCGGCATCGCCCGGCAGGCGAACCTGGTTTCAGCGGGTCAAGCAGCGGCTCCTGGGGCTGGTCCAGCGGCGGCGCACCCGGCGTGTCACACCTGACGAATTGTGGGCTGAGACGGATATAGCCCTGTCCTATATCGAACGGCAACTCAGAATCCAACCAGCGGAGGCGGATAGTGAGCAGTAATGCACCCTCGGACTACAACGAACTCTCGGTCAACGATGTCGCCATCATCACCCAACAGATCGTTGACGAGGTGGAACGTGCGATCGTAGGCAAGACGGACGTACTCCGAATGATCCTGGCGGCGTGTCTCTCCTCGGGTGGCCACGTCCTGTTGGAGGACTACCCGGGCCTCGCCAAGACGCTGATCGCCAACAGCTTTGCCGAGGTCCTGGGGCTGAGCTTCAAGCGGATCCAATTCACGCCCGACCTACTGCCGGGTGATATCACCGGTGGCTATGTCTACGACCGGCTGGGAGGCAACTTCGAGCTTCGCCGTGGGCCGCTCTTCGCCAACATCATCCTGGCGGACGAGATCAACCGGGCTTCGCCCGAAGACGCAATCCGCGCTCCTGGAGGCAATGCAGGAGTACCAGGTGACGCTGGAGGGCGAGACACAGCCACTGCCCGACCCCTTTATCGTGATCGCTACACAGAACCCCATCGAGTACGAAGGTACGTTTCCACTGCCCGAGGCACAGCTCGATCGCTTTATGATGAAGCTCTCGATCGGCTATCCGTCAGCAGACGAGGAACAGGAGATTCTTCGCCGCCGGCGCGAACGTCGTCAGGACGAGTTCCAGCTCAGCGCGGTGACCGATGCGGCAGGGCGTGCTGGCGATGCGACGGGTTGCCGAGCGGGTTCACGTGGATACAGACGTCGAGCGCTACATGGTCGAGCTGGCGAGAGCCACGCGGCGGCACCGCCACGTGGCGGTTGGGGCGAGCCCGCGAGGCGGGCTCGCGTTGCTGAAGCTTGCTAGGTCGTGGGCGGCTATGAGTGGGCGCGACTTCGTCCTACCCGATGACGTCAAGCTGTTCGCACACGCTTCGCTCACCCACCGGCTCATTCTCGAGCCCGACATGTGGACCGACAAGGCGGCCGCCGACGATGTAGTCGCAGAGTTGGTGCGCATGGTCGCGGTCCCCGTAACGAAGGCGAGTGCAGGTTGAGCCTTCGCAGGAATCTGCTTGCCAGTGTCCTCGTCTATCTCTTCGTTCTGGGCGGGCTGGGCTCGGTCAACGGCGCGTTTATCGCCGCAGCTTTCCCGCTGGTGCTGTATGTCGGCGCGGTACTCGTTTTCAGACCGTCCGACATACGCCTGCACGTCTCACGGGCCCTGAGTCGCGACTACGTTCCTGCCTCCACAGAGGTAAGGGTCGAGCTGACGATAACCAATGAAGGGCCGCCGCTTGACGAGGTCATGGTTGCAGACGAGGTACCCAAGGGCCTCATCACCGACCGCGACCCAAGCGTGCTCCTCACACTCGGTAAAGGCGAATCCTACAAGCTGATCTACCGTGTGGAGGGTATGCGGGGCAGCTACAAGTTCGGCGAGACACGGGTCACGGCGCGCGAGCACTTCGGACTCTACCAGCGCCACCGGCACTATAGTGTCACGAGCAACCTCTATGTGGTACCCGCAGAGCCCGAAGATCCGAAGCATCAAGATACGGCCCTTGCGGACGCGCGGATATGCCGGCCCGATACCCTCCCGGCAAGGAGGATCGGGCACCGATTTCTATGGAATCCGCGCCTACCAGCCGGGGGACCCGCCGCATTGGATCAACTGGCGCCTCAGTGCGCGCCATCCCCGCGAGATCTTCACCAACGAGTTCGAGCGGGAACGGATTGCCGATGTCGGCGTGATCCTGGACGCTCGCGAGCGGAGCAACGTGACGGCCAACGGCGAGTCGCTTTTCGAGTACACCGTGGAGGTCGCTGCGTCACTGGCCGACAGCTTCCTGAGTGACGGTAATCGTGTCGGACTCCTCGTCTACGGACGCGGCCTGGAACGCACACTCCCAGACTACGGCAAGATACAGAGACGCCGGATCCTGCAAGCACTCGCGCAGGCGCGAGTCGGTGACAGCCTGGTCTTCGACAGCCTGGATTACCTGCCGACGCGCTTCTTTCCGGCGAAGTCTCAGATCGTGCTTGTCAGCCCGCTGTGCGACGATGACCCGCCGGTGTTGACGCGTCTACGGGCGCGCGGCTATCAGATTCTTATCGTCAGCCCCGATCCGGTGGAGTTCGAGGCACGCGGCGAGTCCCCGGGGAAGGCGCTGGATATCGCGGTGAGGATCGCGAGGGCGGAGCGCCAGTTGGTGATCCACCGACTGCAGCGTGTAGGGATCAGCGTGATCGAGTGGCAAGTCGGGCAGTCGCTCGACTCCACGATGCGCGCCGGCCTTCAGAGATACGCGCCCCAGGCCCTGCGGAGATAACGTGAGCACTCAGGAGCTACGACAGACCGCCCTGACCGAGGAGGAGCCGTTGGATGACGATCAAGAGCCCGAGCGCGTTGCCACTTGGCTGCGCAGATTCACGCTCATCTCGTGTGCGCTGGCGGCCGTCGCCGGTGGGGCGCTCGCCGCCGAGCTTTGCCGTCCGGCAGTCGTGGGTCGGCGGCGCGGCAAGCCTTGGTGTTCGTCGGACTGGCCATCCTGGCCGAGGGGCGTACCCAAAGCGGCCTGGCTGTCCGGCGTGGTCTTCGGCGGGTTCGCTCTGCTTGCCGCCATATCCATCTGGCAGGGCGACGCTCCAGAGTGGGCACTCGGCGCGATTACGGCGAGCCTCATCGGCTGGGACCTACACGACTTCCGCCGGCGGCTGGCGGCCATCGAAAGAGTCGCAGCGCCGCCTCGGCTCATACGCGGCCACCTCCGGCGTCTCTTCACTCACCGCCCTGTCCGGCGTCGCGCTGAGTCTCGTCGCGCTCTACGTCCGGATCAGCTACGGGGTCGCGGTCGTGATTGTGCTTGGCCTGCTGGCAGTCTTCGGAATCAGTCGTGCCATCGCCTATATGAGGCGCTTCAGCGACTGACTTCAGGCCTCCTTGGGCAGCCGATCGAAGAGCGGTCGCAGCTCAGCATACGTTTCGTCAAGCATCTGGGGGATGACGCGCGTTCCGCCGATCACGGTCATATAGTTCGCATCGCCCTCCCATCGAGGCACGATGTGCATGTGGATGATGTTCCTCGATGCCAGCCCCGGCAGCACTCCCCTCGTTGATGCCCACGTTGAACCCTTGCGGGCCGGCGGACTCCAGGAGCACACGCTGGGCCTCTCTCGCCAACTGCAACATCTCAAGCAGGACAGCGTCATCGAGTTGGGTCAACGAGCTCACGTGCGCATAGGGCACGATCATCATATGCCCATTACTGTACGGATAGCGGTTCAGGACCACAAAACACGTTCGCCCGCGATAGAGCACGTGCTCAGCCGCGTCATTAGAGGTGACCTTGTTGCAGAATATGCACCCCTCGCTGTCGCCATCACTGCCACGTAGATAGGGCATTCGCCAAGGCGCCCAAAGCTGTCTCACAGCGTACTCTCCGATCTTGTGCTAATCGTGCCTGAGCAGACCTGCACCCACAGCCAGTTCCTGCATCTCACGCGTGATCGCCTGGCGCCGTGCAGACTGGACTGCCAACATCAAGTCGTTAACAAGGTCGTCCGCATTCTGCGTCGCGGCCTCCATCAACTGGTACCGGGTCGAATGCTCGGTCACCGCGCTCTCGAGGAGCAAGCGATATGCTGCCGTCGCCGTCCATTGTTCCACGATGCGAACGTACAGCCGGACGGGATCGGTCGCCACGGGAATCTCCGCGTCAGGCACAGGGCGACGCGGGAACCCGAGCTGGTCGGTCGGCGTTTCCCGGGGGGAGACCACGGGAAGCTCAGGCGGTATCAGTCGCGTGACGGTCGCGCCGTAGCTACCGGCCCCCTGGTCAGCGTTATAGAGCACGTCCACTGCATCCAATTCGTATGCCTCATAGCGCTGCAGCCATTCGGCGACAAGCCCGAACGCCAGGTCAAACGAAGGTAGCGCGGTGACCGAAAGCGCCTTCGTTCGCGCCACGTCGTAGCCGCCCAGGTCCATCTCGCGGGCCATCCGCGTTCCCATCGCCATCAGCTCAGTAGGCCTGCCCGCGGGCATCTCTGCGCGCATGTCGGCAAGGTAAGTCTCCAGGCGCTCGAGCAGGACCTTATTGTATCGACCACACAGGCCGCGCTCGCTGCCAATGACCACGACGACAGTCTGGCCCTCCTGTGGATTCTGGCGGCCCCCAGCGTGCTGTCGGCGTGTCGCCGCCCCGCCCAACCGATAGCCGACCTGCCGCTGACCGACGTGAGGGACAACAATCGCCAGCAGACGTAAGAGTCGCTCCGTGTAGGGCCCAAGCCCGGCGCGCCGGTTGCGCGCCATCTGCCAACTCCCCAACGAAATGGTGCGAAGAGCCGCGAGGATCGGCTTGACCCTGCGGATGTTGTCGAGACGACTCGTGGCCTTCTCCAGCTCGTAGCTCATCTCGGTCTCCCCGTCGGAGCCCCTAAGCAGCCTCGACCTGCCTACCCATCAATATGCCTCAAACCGGTCCAGATCCCAGACAAAGGCGACGGCGTAGCCGACCTCGGTCGTCGAAGTTGCAGGTGCCAGCGGACCGAAGATGCTCGGCAGGCCCTCGCTGTTCGCTCACCTCGACTCTTGTCCGGCACATCCTGCGGATGATGTCCAGGACATCGTCGACCTTATCGGCGTCGACAGCGATAAACAGCATCTTCTGAGCCTGTCGTAGCATGCCGCCGCGGCTCTCCGTGAAGGTCGCCCCATAGCCAGCCGAGATCAACTTGTCCAGCACGCGATCCGCCTGGTCACGCGCCACCACGGCCATCACCATCTTACTGGTCATTGTTCCTCCCCCCTGATCCACGTCGCCCGGAACGCCCTGATGGCTTCCGTAAAAGTTGTAGTGAACTCGTCGTCCTCAAGACCCGTCCGATCAAGCTGGGAGATCGATGTCGGATGGACCGCACGGAAGTGGCCGAGGAAGGCCCGCTCGAAGGCGTGGATATCCTGCGTGGGTATGTCGTCGAGATAGCCCTCACTCGCCGCCTTCAGCATCAGCAGCTCCTCGCCCAACGACAACGGCTGGCGGGGTGGCTGGGTAAGTAAGCGTTGCCACCGCTCGCCCCGCCGAATCTGTTGGCGCGTGGCTTCGTCCACGTCCGTGCCGAAGCGGGCAAATCGCCTCACGTCCTCGTACTGGGCCAGTTCCAGGCGCAGGTTTGAGGCGAACGTGCGCATCGCCGGTGGCCTGTGCTGCACTCCCCACTCGCGACACCGAACGTCCCGCATCGATCGCCGGCTTGACGCCCTGATTGAAGAGATCGGTATCCAGGATGATCTGCCCATCGGTGATCGAGATCAGGTTGGTCGGTATGTACGACGCCAGGTTGCCCTGTTGCGTCTCGGCGATAGGCAGGGCAGTCAACGAGCCGCCGCCCAGATCCGGGCTAAGTCTGGCTGCTCGCTCCAGCAGCCGCGAGTGCAGGTAAAAGACATCACCTGGGTACGCCTCGCGGCCCGGCGGTCGCCGCAACAGCAGGCTAAGCTCACGATAGGCCTCGGCATGCTTTGTCAGATCGTCGAAGATGATGAGGACGTCACGCCCCTCCAACATAAAGAACTCCGCCATCGTGCAGGCCGCATAGGGCGCCAGATACCGCAGAGCCGGGGGATCGTCAGCACTGGCGACCACGACGGTCGTGTATGACATCGCATCGTGCGCGCGGAGCGTTTCGATGACAGCCAGTGTGGAGGACTTCTTCTGACCGATGGCGACGTAGAAGCAGATAACGCCGCCTCTCTGGGCGCTGCTTCCCTTCTGGAGCACCTGGCCCAACTGGTTGAGGATGGTATCGACGACCAGGGTGGTCTTGCCCGTCTGGCGATCGCCAAGGATGAGTTCCCGCTGTCCCCGGCCGATCGGCACCAGGGCATCCACCATTTTCCACCCTGTCAGAAGCGGATCATTGACCGGAACGCGATCGACGATACGTGGCGCCTCCCGCTCCATTGGCCGAGCCTCTGTCATTTCGATGGAACCGCGGTCGTCAAGAGGGTTGGCGAGTGGATCAATCACCCGGCCAAGCACGCTGTGACCCACCGGGATGCGCAGGCGCGCACCGGTTGCGGTGACGAGGTCCCCTCCCTGGATCCCCTCACCGGGTCCCAGGAGAATCACGTCCACGGATGTACGCTCCAGGTTCAGCACCAGCCCCTGAACACCGGTCGTGAAGGTAACGAGCTCATTGGTCTTCGACTGTGGCAGACCCGACAGCGTGACCACGCCACTCCCCACATGCTGGACGGTACCCACCTCACGGAACCGCACATCCGGCGTGATCGTCCCGACACGTTGGGTAAGCTCGGCGAACAGGTCACCCACCCTCGGCTGCAGGCTCCGACCCCCCGTCAGGGCCGACACTTCCGAACTGATCTGGTGGACGATCCCGACGCTGCCTTCCCGGTGGATGGAGATCGGCCCGGGGCCCGTGCCCTGCTGCGCGCCCTCGCGCAGGCGCCGCAGAAGACCGGGAACGTCAGGGCCGACCTGCTGCTTCTCACTCATTCGAGATGCGCTCTGCTAGGGCATCCACGACACTTTCACGCAGCTCGTCCAGGCGCCCGGCGATGGTATTATCCATGACCAGATCGCCCAGGCGCACCTGCAATCCCAGCCCCAGGGAGGGCTCCACCCTCAGATCGATATTCACGCTTCGATCGGCCAGCGCGGAGAACGTCCGCACGATGAGCCCCTGCTGCTCGGGCGACAGCGTCCTGGCGGTCCGAGCGACTAACGTGGGCGACCGATCGCCAAGTGACTGACGCAGGGCCTCAACGCGCCGCATATCGCTCTGACCCATCTCCCACACACTGTTGCAGAGCTGGTCGACCAGCGAGGTATGGAGGCCATCGGGCGCTACCTTGCCGATCACCAGACCGCTGACGTCCAGCACGGCGGACAGCAGCTCATCGTGAAACTCATCAACCGACTGCCGCTTCAGGCGGTAGGCGTCCGCGTGAGCCTCCGTCAGGATGCGCTCAACCTCAGCCCGCGCCTCCTCAACCAGGGTTCCCCGCTCCACCTCAGCCTGATCCTTGGCACGGCTGATGATCACTTCAGCCTCTTCCTCTGCCGATGACAGCCGTGACTCCAACTCGGAACGCAGCGCAGCAGCCGCAGTGCGGTCCTCCTCCAGCTTGCGCGCCTGTTGTTGTCGCAGATCCTCGCGCTTCCTGATCGCTGCCATCACGGGCTTGAACAGGAGGAAGTACAATGCCACAAAGAGAATGAGGAAATTGACTACCTGCCACAGAATAGTCGCAAGATCCAACTGAAGCATCATCTATTCCTTGCTCTGCATAGGCTCACCCCGTCGGAAAGAAGCGGTCGAGAAGAGGATTCGCGAAGAGTAGGATGAGGACCACCAGCAGCACATAGATGGCGGTGGTCTCCAGGAGGGCCATCGACACGATCAATGTGTTTCGGAGATCATTTGCCACCTCAGGTTGACGCACCATCCCATCCAGGGCCCTGAGCACGGCCCGCCCCTCGACCACGGCGGGCAGGATCGCGCCAAGGACCATGCCGACACCCGCGGTCAGAATCGTCACGATGGTGATCAATGTACCCGGATCCAACTGTGCCATAGTTCTGCTCCTTTGTCTTGAGTCTGTGCGTTCGCCCCAGGCAACTAACTGGGATTGCGAGGTTGGACAGCCGATGAAATCGCGCTCAGTGCTATGCTTACGAAAATGTAGGCCTGGAGGACCCCGGTCACTAGACCCAATACAATCATCGGCAGCGGCGCGATGGGCTTCACGAGCATAAAGATCACGGCGACAATGATATCGCCCGCGAGGATGTTGCCGAAGAGCCTTATCGACAGCGACATCGTGCGGCTCACCTGCCCGATAAGGTCCAGCACAATCAACGGGGAGGCGAACTCTTTGAGATATCCCAGAGCGCCCTTGCGTTGCACGGCGAAAACGTGAACGGCCACAAAGACGATGACAGCCAGTGCTATCGGAGTGTTGATATCCTTCGTCGGCGTCTCGATCAGTGGCACGACGCCAACGTTGTTGGCTACCAATAGGTAGAGCATCAACGTGCCTACGAAGGGAATGTAGGGATCGGCGGGGATATCACCCATCACATCAGAAACGGTGCTGCGAAGGAAGTCCATCACCATCTCCAGGGCCACAGGCACCGTCTTCCGCAGAATCCACACGACCGCAAGAATAAGGACGATCGTGATCCAGGAGGACACGACGGTGTTTCTGACCGGCACCCCGAAGATGCTGAAGACTACTCTGGGAAAGACATTGTCCATCGCCGCACTCCTCTCCGCACTGCCGGGGTCGAGCTCAGCCGGCCGTGCCCGATACTCTCCGATAGACCGTAAACCAGCGCCCCACCACCATACCCAACGAGACCGAAACGCAGGCTGCGGCGCTCTGCTGTACAGCCAGCGTCATAGCCACCACGACAGTCAGATACCGCATCAGATACCCGGCAAAAACCCCCATCCGGACACCAGACGACCTATCTGGCGAAATTCGCCCTACGGCCCGAGCGATCCGGAACCCATGGACAATGCTGAGAACAACACCAAAGACGAACCAAGGAACGACGCCCGCAGTGATGATCATCTGGGCTCGGTGCCTCTCCTCACTGCTCCGATTTGGCGGACGGTCGGCGCGAGCGTTGAGGTCAGCCGTCAGTTGCTCTGCCAACCGGTCGAACCGGAGATCGCTCACCCTCCAGGTCGCCCGTCGCAGAAGGGCGGTCCATCATGCTGCAGCCCGCTGGTGAGGACGACGACTTCGTCGCCATCCACCTGGAGAATGCCCGAGCCTACCATGATCTCGCCGGTCTCAATCTCTGTATCGTACTGCAGCGGACCGGGCAGGATCTCGGCAACCAGTGACTCGTGGTACGGATAGATACTGAGCCACGCCTGATCCACCAGCTTGAGCCGTACCTTCTGTGCTGCGTCGACGTGAAGCACCAGCTGTTCGGGCGTCAGGACCGTCAGATGGAGCGTTCCGGGCACCGCCATGTTCAGCCAGCTCCCGTCAGCGTGTGGGCCTTCTGCACGGCCTCGTCGATCGTACCCACCATGTAGAAGGCCTGCTCCGGAAGGTCATCGTGCTTTCCGTCGAGGATCTCGCGGAAGCCACGCAGTGTCTCATTCAGCGGAACGTGGGCGCCGCGCATTCCCGTGAAGGACTCTGCCACGGTGAACGGCTGAGTCAGGAATCGCTGTAGCCGTCGCGCCCGGTGGACAGCCGTGCGATCAGCCTCGCTCAGTTCCTCCATGCCCAGGATCGCGATGATGTCCTGCAGTTCCTCGTATCGCGCCAGCAGCTCGCGAACCGCCATAGCCACTGCGTAGTGCTCCGGCCCGACGCCCTCAGGCGTCAGTAGCGAGCTTCGCGAGGCCAGAGGATCGATCGCAGGGTAAAGTCCACGGCTGACTTGCTCGCGCGACAGGACCGTGGTGGCATCCAGGTAGGCGAATGTTGCCACGACGGCGGGATCCGTCAAGTCATCCGCCGGGATATAGACGGCCTGGATCGACGTCACGCTGCCGCGGCTCGTCGTCGTGATGCGCTCCTGCAGCTCGCCCATCTCGCTCTGCAGGGTAGGCTGATAGCCCACCTCACTCGGAAGGCGGCCCAGCAGCGCAGAGACTTCCGAGCCGGCCTGGATATACCGAAACACGTTGTCGATGAAGAGCAGTACCTGACGTCGCTCGGTGTCCCGAAAGTACTCGGCCATCGTCAGTGCCGTGAATGGGACGCGCAGACGAGCTCCTGGGGGTTCGTTCATCTGGCCGTAGACCAGCACGGTGTCATCAATCACGCCCGTGCGCTGGAGCTCCAGCCACATATCGTTGCCCTCGCGACTGCGCTCCCCCACCCCGGCGAAAACCGCGATGCCCGAATGCTGGCGGATGGTGTTGCCCATCAGCTCGATCATCAGGATGGTTTTGCCCACACCCGCACCACCAAAGAGGCCGATCTTGCCCCCTCGCGGATAGGGGGTCAATAGATCCATTGCCTTGATCCCGGTGAGAAAGACCTCGCTCGCGACCTGCTGGTCACGCATCGGTGGGGATTTCGCGTGGATGGGGCGTCGGGCTGCATCGACGTCCTCTCGGCCATCGATCGTCTCGCCGAGAACGTTGAACATCCGGCCCAGCGTCAGCGGCCCAACGGGAACGGAGATCGGTTGGCCGGTGTCCGTCACGTGCAAGCCGCGGCGCAGACCCGCGGTTCCCGCCATCGCGATCGCCCTGACAGTGTGCGGATCAATGTGTTCCTGCACTTCAACGACGAGGTCACGGCCTTCATCGCGGTGGACCAACAATGCGTTGTGAATGCTCGGAAGATCGCCTGAGGCGAATGCGGCGTCAATCACCACACCCACCACACGCGCAACACTACCCTGATTCGCCAATTCACTACTCCCGGAAAGCTCCGATCGAGGTACAAGGAGACGTATGCACGTCGGAGCGTTCGTACGTCCGCCCGTCTGATAGTCCTGGCCAGCACTAGAGTATACCAAGCGGAGACGAGAGCGCAAGTCATAGGTTGGACATTGGTCGAATATCGGGTATCATCCGGATGTTGTTGACACCACATTGCATAAACCGCTGGTGGACGCCAGCGCACAGCCCGGAGAACTCAAGCCGTTATGCCATTTGTTGAAGAGCTAGGGATTGACCTTGGGACGGTCAACGTCCTCGTCTACGTACGAGGGCGGGGTATTGTCCTGCAGGAACCGTCGGTCGTCGCCCAAGAGCTGGAGACCGGCGAGGTCGTCGCGGTCGGCGAAGAAGCTCGGGCCATGATGGGACGAGCACCCGAGACCATTGTCGTTCGGCGCCCGCTGCGGGCCGGCGTTATTGCCGACTACCGTGTCACACAGAAGATGCTTTTCTACTTCATCAACCGGGCCATCGGCAAGGTACGGCTCTTCAAACCGCGTGTCTGCGTGACGGTTCCGTTTGGCGCCACGCAAGTTGAGCGGCGCGCCGTCCAAGAGGCAGCGCTGGAAGCGGGGGCGAGTCGCGCCTACCGCATTCCGGAGCCGATTGCGGGTGCCATTGGGGCAGGCCTGCCGATCCACACGCCCGGGGGGCATATGGTGGTCGACCTCGGCGGCGGCACAAGTCAGGCGGCCGTACTCTCGGTCTACGGTGTGGTCACGTCGTCGGCCATCCGTGAGGGCGGCGTCCGGATGGACGAGGCTATCGCCAGCTACGTCCGCCGCAAGTACAACCTTATGCTGGGTCAGCCCAGCGCGGAAGAGGCAAAGATCCGTATCGGTGCAGCGCTCGCCCTGGAGGAACCGCTGCGTATGGAAGTCCAGGGCCGGGACCAGGTTACCGGGCTTCCTCGCAGCGTCGAGATTTCTAGCGACGACGTCGTAGAGGCGCTGGAAGAACCGATCGCTCTCATCATCAACATGGTGAAGTCGGTTCTCGAACGCACGCCGCCTGAGTTGGCTTCCGACATCATCGACCGCGGGATGACCATGATCGGCGGCGGATCTCTGCTGCGCAATCTCGACCAGCTCCTTACGCAGGAGACAGGTGTCCCGGTCTACGTGGCCGATGCTCCGATGGCGTGTGTCGCGGTGGGTGCCGGGAAGAGTCACGCGCTGCTGCCGTATCTACGGAGAACGCTGCGCGAGATCTAGGTAACTGTCGGGCGCTACAGTGCCCGCCACGGGGCACTCCCCTGCTTGCGGGAGCAGACACCCGCGTCTACTCCCTTTCTGTGTCTCTTCGCATTACCGATTGCCTCAGAGCGCAGCGCTGCTATAATGACTCCGGTCAATTATGACCCGAGTCAATTATAACGGAGATAAATCATGCGCAAGCTGGTCATATGGGGCCTCGTCATCATCTTGGTAGGCGGGGCCGTCGGTGGAGTGCTCTGGCTCCGCCAACGGAGTGCGGCCCAAACCAGTCAGCAGATCCTGCGAACTGGCAGCGTGACCCGCGGAGACCTGCAAATAAGCGTCTCTGCAAGCGGCAATATTGCCGTCAAGCAGCAGACCAATATAGCCGGCGACGTGACCGGCACGGTCGCCCGGGTGCTCGTCGCACCCAACGATAGGGTGCAGCAGGGACAGACGCTGGCTGAACTCGACACCACCGACCTGACCCGCGCGGTGCGACAGGCCCAGATCTCGGTCGAGCAGGCGCAGCTTGCCCTTGACACTGAGCTGGCACCCGCCGACCCGACGGACGTCGAGGTAGCGCAAGTGGCCCTGAACAACGCGGCGAAGGCTCTGGAGGTTGCTCGCCTGGGCAAGGAGACAGCTCGAGTCAATGCCGACGCTACGATCGTACAGGCCCAACGGCAGCGCGAGCAGGCCTTCATCACATGGCGTGACACCGAAGATTGGGGCGCCAAAGACCGCGCCCTGACGGCGCTGCACGAAGCGGAGGCCCAGGAGCAGATAGCCCATCTGAACGCCGACATCACCCAGAAGCAGGCTGAGTCTCAGTACAAGTCAGCTTACGCCACTTACCTGCAGGCTCAGTCCAATCTTGACGACCTCAATAAGCCACCGGATCCGGACGTCGTCCAGCAGAAACAGGTGCAGGTCGATCAGGCCAAGATCCAGCTCGAGCAGGCGCAACGTTCCCTTGACGCGGCGACCATCACGGCGCCCTACGCAGGCATCGTCGCAGACGTCGCCGTCCAGGAGAGCGCCCTCTATCGGGCGGGTGGCACGGCGCTCACGCTGATTGATGATAGCGAATACTACGTCGACGTAACCATCGACGAGATAGATATCGGCACCGTGACCGTCGGGCAAACTGCTGAGCTGACCCTCGACGCGTACCCGGACGTCACGCTCCCCTGCACTGTCTACAGCATCGCCCCCGCAGCCACCGATCTCGGCGGCCTCGTCGCGTACCAGGTGCGTCTCAGGGTACAGAATGTGGGTGCCACAACGGTTTTCGATGGGATGACGGGGAGTGTGAAGATCAGTACAGAAGTGGTCAAGAACGTTCTGCTGGTGCCCAACTGGGCGATCCAGTTGGACCAGACTACCGCAGAGACCTACTGCCTGAGGCTGGTCAATGGAACGCCCGAACGGGCGATCGTGACGTTGGGACGCCAGAACGAGACCGACACAGAAGTGCTATCCGGACTGGCGGAAGGCGATGAGGTCGTGCTCGTCACACAGCAACAACGCAGCCTGCTCTTCCAGCGTCCGCAGGGCGGCGTACGGCAGGGCGGCCCCTTCGGGCCCTGACTCAGGGCGCCCTGAGGACGAGAGCAGAAATGGACTATTACACAGACGCTCGGCAGCGATGGTTCGAGGAGCTTTGATGAAGCGCGTGTTAATCTGGATCGTGGTGGTAGTGGTGATCGGTGGCGATCGCGGGCGGGCTCTGGTATCGCAACCACCAGCTGGCCCAGGCGCAACTGAGGGCTGAGATCCTGCGGACAGCGGAGGTGACCCTCGGCAATGTCGAGATCACCGTCGCCGCCAGCGGAAACGTGGTCGTGGCTGGCCAGTACGACCTGACGTTCACCTCGCAGGGAACCGTCAGGATGGTCGACGTCGAGGCGGGGGATCGCGTCGAGCAGGGGCAGGTGCTGGCGCAACTGGATGACACGTCGCTTGTGGATGCGATGCGCCAGGTCGAGTTGGACCTGACGCAGGCGGAGATCAACCTCCGCCAACTTCAGAAACCCGCCACCGAGAGCCAGATCGCGCAGGCCGAGTTGTCCATCCAGGAGAGCGTGCAGGCTATGCAAGTGGCAGATGCGAATGAGCAAGTTGCACTCACACAGGCTCAGATTGATGAGACGCGCGCGCAGCAGGCGGCGAAGAACGCCGAGGATGCCTATAACTCTGTGATCAGCACGCTCGATCGATATGGGATCCCCGAAGCCTACGGCGCCGGGGTCACTGCCTCCTATATGCAGGCGGAAGGTAATGTAGGAGTTACCCAGCTCAAGAGTGACTACGCGATCCAGCAGGCACAGAGCCAGTATCTTTCTGCCTACGAGCGCTACCGGCGCGCGTCACAAAGCCTGACGCAACTGAAGGATGGCGCGGATGCAAAGCAGGTGCGTAACCTGGAGCTTGCGCTCGCGCAGGTACAGGTGAGGTTGGAGCAGGCGAAGGCCAACCTCGACTCCGTGAATCTCACGGCCCCGGTGTCGGGCATCGTCTCTGCCGTCAACGTACAGGCCGATACCCCCGCCGTGGCAGGCCTGCCGGCTGTCACGATCCTCGATGACT
Source organism: uncultured Chloroflexia bacterium (assembly GCA_963751345.1). Lineage (GTDB taxonomy): Bacteria > Chloroflexota > Anaerolineae > B4-G1 > SLSP01 > PWVB01. The sequence goes on along the minus strand of CAVVUS010000038.1, from coordinate 88,607 downwards.
CGACGCTCTACGTGGATCTGCTGGTGGACGAGATTGACATCGGCAACGTGCACCAGGGACAGGACGTCCAGTTGGTTCTTGATGCCTATCCCGACACGATCTTCGCGGGCACTGTGGAGCGCATTGAGATGCTGGCGCAGACCGGCACCGGCACCGTCACCTATCCTGTCCGGGTCCAACTGGCGATACACAGGGAGCGCAGGTCCGGGAAGGGATGACCGCCAGTGCGACGATTACGACCGGTGTCGTCCAGGATGTCCTGATCGTCCCGAACTGGGCCGTGCAGACGGACCAGACCTCGGACCAGATCTACACCTATGTTGTCAGCAACGGGACACCTGAGCGCGTTCCCATCACGATCGGGGTACGGAACGATACCTTGACCCAGGTCACTTCAGGGCTCGACCAAGGGGCAACTGTCGCGTTAGTGGCAGAGCCCACGAATCTTCTCAGCATCCAAGGGCCAGCCTGCGCATGAGCGGGCAATAACGATGAACAGCCGCAACGCGGTCATCTGGACCCAGGACCTTCACAAGGTCTACAAACTGGGTGAGAATGAGGTGCACGCCCTCCGCGGCGTCTCGCTCGGGATCCAGCGAGGTGAGATCGTCGCGATCATGGGCCCGTCCGGTTCCGGCAAATCCACCCTGATGAACATTCTGGGCTGTCTGGACCAACCGACGTGGGGTTTGTACGTCCTGGGTGGCAAGGACGTCAGCAAGATGGACGACGACGAATTGGCGGAAGTGAGAAACAAGCAGGTGGGCTTCGTCTTCCAGAACTTCAACCTGCTGCCGCGAACGTCGGCTCGCGACAACGTCGTGCTGCCGCTCGTCTATGCGGGCGCGACCGGCCAAGGAGCGCCGCCATCGGGCGGAGGAGGTCCTCGCCGCCGTCGGGCTAGCCGATCGGATGGAGCACACGCCGAACGAACTCTCCGGTGGCCAGCAGCAGCGGGTTGCCATTGCGCGAGCCCTGGTCAACCAGCCGTCGATCATCCTGGCCGACGAGCCCACCGGCAACCTCGACAGCAGATCGGGCCAGGAGATCATGGCTGTTCTGCAGCGATTGAACCGCGAGCTCGGTATCACGGTCCTACTCGTGACCCATGACCCGCGAATCAGCCATTATGCGCGCCGCGTCATCCATCTGTTCGACGGCAAGATCCTGAGGGAAGAAGCGGTCGAAACGCCCATCAACGCCGAGACCGAGACCCAACTACCTGCTGAGGAGCCGGCAGGATGAAGCTACTCGAGGGCGTGCGCCTCGCGCTGCGAGCGCTGACGACGAACAAACTACGGTCCGCGCTCACAATGCTCGGCATCATCATCGGTGTCGGCGCCGTGATCACACTGATGTCGGTCGGCGAGGGCGTTCAGGCCTACATCACCAACCAGTTCGAGGCCATCGGGACGAACCTCTTCTTTGTCATCCCTGGCTCCTTCCAACAGCAATTACAGCGCCCGGCATATCTCACACTCAAGGACGCGGACGCCATTGCCGACCCTGTGGCCGCCCCTGATGTGCTCAGGGTCGCCCCGCTGGTACAGGGCACAGCGACGGTGACGACCCCGGGCTACGATCGAAGTGTCACCGTTGACGGCGTCACGCCCGAATACGAGCTGGTGCGGAACTGGCCCACCACGACCGGGCAGTTCATCTCCTCAGCCGACGAGCAGGCCAGGGGACGGGTTGCCGTCCTCGGCTCAAGCACCGCCGCCTACTTCTTCCCCGAGACCCCCGATCCCACGGGTGAGATCATCCGGATCAACGGATCTCCCTTCCGCGTCATCGGCGTTCTGGAGAAGCGCGGGGGTAGCAGCTTCCAGAACGAGGACGACGTTATCCTCATCCCGTTGAGCACAGCACTCAGCCGCATCTTCCCTCGACGCACCAACACGGGCGAGCCGCGTCTCTCGCTGATCTATGTGCAGGCCACGTCCGAAGGCCGGATGAACGCGGCCATCGCAGAAGTCTCGATCATCCTGCGCCAGCGTCACCGCATCGGACCGGGCCAGCCCGATGATTTCACGGCCATCAGTCAGGCCGATCTCGTTGGGACGTTTCAGCAGATAACCGGTGTCTTGACGACCTTCCTCGGCGCAATCGCCGGCATCAGCCTGCTTGTCGGGGGCATCGGCATTATGAACATCATGCTCGTATCTGTCACCGAAAGGACGCGAGAGATCGGTCTGCGAAAAGCCGTCGGGGCTCGGAGAAGAGACATCCTGTGGCAATTCCTGAGCGAGGCCATCATGCTTTCCACCTTTGGGGGCGGTATTGGGATCCTGATCGGGGCTACCGGCGCGACGGCCATCAGCTACTTCCTGCGGCAGGACGGCTTCCAGGCTGTCATCACCGCCGGAGCCGTGGCATTGGCGACGCTGTTCTCGGCGTCGGTCGGGCTGTTCTTTGGCATTTACCCCGCCCAACGGGCGGCGGCGCTCAATCCGATTGACGCGCTGAGGTACGAGTAGCGGGCAAGCCCGGCCGGGTCAGCGGATACGTTACGTCTCCACCCGGCGGCGCTCCATCGAGCCATGGCATCCCAAATGTACGAGTCTGCGCCGGGCCTCCCCTATCGGGAGGACCTCTTTGCCGGTAGGACCGCGCTACGTGTGTCCGAACACGCGCTGCGCGAAGCCCACAAAGAGGGAATCCGCGGCAAGGATATCATCTACGCTATCTTGACCGGCGAGGTCGTGGAGCGCTATCCCGATCGTCGACGCGCCCTTGTCTCAGGGAAATACCGCGGCACCGATCTCCACGTCCACGTGGTCTGCGACTACAGCGACTACGACGAGATTGTCGCGGTGACCGTCTACATCCCCACTCGAGACACCTGGTCCAGTCACTGCCAGCGACGACACTAAGCCGGACGTAGCATAACGGGGAATGCAAAACGGCCCGACATCAGTCGGGCCGTTTGCGCTGTGGCGAGAGGCAGATTTGAACTGCCAACCAAGGGCTTATGAGTCCCCTGCTCTGCCATTGAGCTACCTCGCCAAGCCAGTAGCGGGGGATGGATTCGAACCACCGACCTTCGGGTTATGGGCCCGACGAGCTGCCACTGCTCCACCCCGCATCGCGGATGGCATTATACACAAAACGGTCGAACCGTCAAGCAACGTACGGCGGTGGTTGCTCCACGATATCAGCCTTGGTACAATGTATCCATGCAGACGCAGATCGGTCTTGGAACGCTCGAGGGCACCCTCGAGCGTCTTACCTATCAGAACGAGGAGAACGGCTACACCGTCGCTCGGCTGATCCCGGCGGGGAAGTCCTACGAGGTGACCGTCGTCGGAGCGCTTGCCGGTGTCAACGTCGGTGAGTCCCTCCGCCTTCGGGGCACGTGGACGACACACCCGCGATATGGGCGCCAATTCGAAATCGAGTCGTATGCGGTGAAGCTGCCCGCCACGATCGAGGGCATCCGCAAGTACCTCGGCAGCGGCCTCGTCAAAGGAGTCGGCCCCGTCAATGCCGCCCGTATCGTCGACTACTTCGGTCTACGGACGCTGGACGTGATCGAGCAGGACGTACAGCGTCTGCGTGAGGTGCCTGGGATCGGCCCGAAGCGCGCGGCGAGGGTTGCAGAGGCCTGGGAGGAGCAGAAGCAGATCAAGGAGATCATGCTCTTCCTGCAGAGCCACGGCGTGAGTACCGGGCTGGCGGTCAAGATCTACAAGCACTATGGCGATGCTGCAGCCTGGGTCGTCCAACACACGCCCTACCAGTTGGCCAAAGATATCCGCGGCATTGGGTTCAAGACGGCAGACAAGATCGCTCGACAGCTCGGGATGCCGGTGGACGCCACCGAACGTATCCAGGCCGGTCTGAACTACGTCCTGGGCACCTTCACCGACGACGGACACTGTTACGGCGTCCGCGAGGAGCTCATCGCGAAGGCTGCCGAGCTCCTGGAGGTGGAGTCTGACAAGTGCATCCCCGCCCTGGATGCACTGATCGCAGTCGAGGAGCTGATATCGGTCGAGATCGATGCCGATCCTCCGACCACCGCCATCTATCTCCCCGCCTTCTACTACGCAGAGAAGGGCGTCGCGAACAAGATCCTGCAGCTCCAGGGCAGCCGGCTCGACCGGCTTGAACTCTTCGACTCGGTGGCATGGGAGGCCGCATTCGACTGGCTGGCGACCCGAAACCCCATCCGACTGGTCGAAGACCAACGGGCGGCCATCATCATGGCCCTGACGGAACGCGTCAGCATCCTCACCGGCGGCCCTGGAACGGGCAAGAGCACGATCATGGGAAGCCTGATTGAGCTGCTGCATGCCAAAGACAGAACCGTGCTGCTCGCGGCGCCGACCGGGCGCGCTGCCAAACGGCTTACCGAGACGACCGGCCTGCCCGCGAAGACCATCCACCGTTTGCTCGAGTACAATCCCGGCCGCGCGGACGCTTTCCTTCGCGACCGCGAAAATCCCCTGGACGCGGACCTGGTCATCGTCGACGAGGCGTCGATGGTCGACATCTTGCTGATGAACCATCTGCTCAAGGCCGTCGAGGCCGGCACTCACCTGCTGCTGGTCGGCGATGCCGACCAGTTGCCCTCTGTCGGTGCCGGCAACGTGCTGCACGACCTGATCCGGAGCGGCGTCGTGCCGGTCACGCGGCTGGGCACAATCTTCAGGCAGTCAGAGGACAGCTTCATCGTCGTGAATGCCCACCGGGTCAACTCCGGCAGGCTGCCGGTCTTCGGACAGGAAGCGGCTGACTTCTACCTCTTTCGACAGCCCGATCCTGAACGAGCCGCCGACCTCGTGGTGGACATCGTCGCGCATCGCATTCCGGCCAAGTTTGGCCTCGATCCCCGCAACGACATCCAGGTTCTCAGCCCGATGCATCGCGGCGCCTGTGGCGTCACCGCGCTCAACGCGCGCCTTCAGGCGCAGCTCAACCCGCCGACCGAGGCCAGAACCGCATTTGCTCACGGATCTCGCGTCTTTCGTCTTGGCGATCGCGTGATGCAAATCCAGAACGACTACGATCGCCAGGTCTTCAACGGTGACATGGGTACTATCAACCGTGTTGACCTGGAGGACCAAGTGATGTCCGTCAACTTCGATGGTCTGGACGTCGTCTACGAGCCGTCGCAGTTTGACGAGCTCGTTCACGCGTACGCCGTGAGCATCCACAAATCGCAGGGGTCGGAGTTCCCGGCGGTGGTCATCCCGATCCTGATGCAGCACTACATGATGCTCCAGCGCAATCTGCTCTACACGGCAATCACTCGGGCGCGGGGCCTCGTCGTCCTGGTCGGCGATCGCCGGGCCCTGGCAATTGCCGTCGCGAACGACCGCATCGCCCAGCGCAACACCGGACTCGTGACGCGCCTGACGGAGCCTAAGGCACCGTTGCGTTTTTCAGACCCCATGCTATAATGCAGGCAGTTCAGAGTACGCGCGGGTGTAGTTCAGTGGTAGAACGTCAGCTTCCCAAGCTGAATGTCAGGGGTTCGAGCCCCCTCACCCGCTCAACAGAAAGCGCAGCGCCGAGATCGGCGCTGCGCTTTGCTTTTCTTACCGGCGGGCAGTGGGCCGCGTCAGAATCTCGGGAAGAAGCGCGGGACTGATGCGCGGTATTGTTCGTAGGCCTCGCCGTACTCGTCAGCCAGGAGCGCCTCCTCGTGGTAGGAGCCGATGACGAGATAGAGGGTCATCGCCACAAAGAGGGCCAACAGATTCACCGTCATCACCGGCAGCAACCAGATAACCACGGCACCAAAGACGTAGTTGGGGTGACGAACCCAAGCGATAGAAACCCCGCACCTGCAGCCGGCCCGGGGCCGGGAGATCGTCGCCCAAGAGTTGGGACAGGCCCACAAAATGCAGCACACCCGCCTGGAAGAGCGAGACAATCAGGGCCACGAGTGCCGCCAGCTCGACGCCCATCATCGCGTACCGCCACGGGCTTGGCACGCTGTAGAGCGTCCGATCCGGCAGCAGGGGCACGAGGGCGAGCACGGGAAGCAGGGACATCACCGAGAACCCGACGTAGACGATCCGGTACCAGCGGCATCCCGCCTCACCGATCACGCGCCGCGCCCGGCGTTTCAGCCAGCGGCTCGCCAGGAGCGTGTGCACGGCCGCCCACAGCGTGAAGGAGCCGGCCACAGCAATGATGGCGGCTACCACGGTCTTCTTCTGCGCCCTCTGTAATGCGCTGCTAGCATCTGGCATCTGCAGCCGGTCGATCAGATCAGCAGGCCCGTGACGGCGCCCACGGCGAGCATCAAACCCAACCCAGGCAGGAGCGCCCGGCGCAGCCCGCGCGAGCCCGTCGAGACGGCAAAGACGCCCTTGAATACTGTGTTCGCCATCGCGGCGATGACGACCGCCCGCGAGGCAACGAGGGGCCCCAAACCGTCCATCTTCTGACTGAGATCAACCATCGACAACGTGATAGCATTCACGTCAGCCAGACCTGAGACAAAGCTGGAGATGTAGACTCCGACACTTCCGAAATACAGTTGGGCGGCCCGTGAGACCACGAGCACGACAGCGTAGATCAGGCCAAAGCGCAACGCCGGTCCGAGCTCAAAGGGGTTCGAGAACTCGAAGGTATCCTTTTCCGTGGACCATTGGATGAAGTAGAGGTAGCCGCAATAGACCAGGCCCACGCCTGCCGCTGCCACCATTGGGACGACCAGTCTTCGGGCCAGCTCGGGGGCGAGCGCGAAGACGATGGCGAGTACACGCACAAACATCACCGCCCAGGCAACCAGGATCGCCAACGCAAAGGGGCGCGAAAGCTCCTGGGTCTCTTTGCTGCGCTGCGCAAAACTGAGGGTCACGGCGGTGCTCGATGCGATGCCTCCCAGCAGGCCCGTCAGCCCGATGCCGCGACGTGTCCCCACGAGCTTGATCAGAACGTAGCCCAGGAAGCTGATGCCACTGATAAAGACCACCATCAGCCAGACCTTGTGCGGGTTCAGCACGTCCAGCGGCGCGGGTGCGAAGGTGTCGTTGGGCAGGAGCGGCAGGATGATGACACTGATCACCGCGAACTTCACGATCGCGTAGATATCCTCCCGCGTGACGGCGTGGGTGAAGCTGCGGAACTCGTGTTTGAGTGAGAGCATTGCCATGACGGTGACGCCGAGCGCGGCGGCGAGCGGCAACATACCCCAGTAGCACAGCCCCCCCGTCCCGAAGGTCACGATCGCCGACATCTCGGTCGTCATACCCGGCTTGCCGACCGCTACATCCGCGTGATATGCCAGGGCCAGCAGCACGCCCAGCACCAGGAGGCCCCCGACGAAGGGCAGGGCCGATCCCGCTTCGCTGCCCGCAGTGGCCAGCACATAGCCTGCCAGACTGATCAGCGCAAAGGTTCGAGCGCCGGCGAAGAGCTTGCCTTCGGGCTCATCGTAGGCTGCCTCGCGCTGCACGCCGATCAGGATGCCAAGCCCCAGGGCCAAAGCGAGCCGATACAGGGAATCAGCTATCGTCATGACCGGGTCCCGCGTCGTCCTCCGTTCGACGCCACAGCCAGGCCAACCACAGACGCCACCTGAGTCGCCACCACGTCCACACCACCTGCCTACGCCGTACCCCCGACACATCGGGTGCGGGGCTGTACCACGTCTCAATGTAATAGTCTGTCAACTCCTGCACCTCGTCGGCAGCAGGCTCCACCAGCTCCACGCCGGAGAAACCATGCGACGTACCGATCGCCTTGAGACGCTGCACGAGCGTGTCGGCGAGCTCGCGAGGTGTGTCGCCGCTGCGCGTCGCCGTCCGCAGACGTTTCGCGTGCGTCCTGAGGCGACGCTGCAGGCGCCCGACCATCCCCTCCGGCGTGGCCAGGAGCAAGCGCATGCTGTCCAGCCCAGTGCCGGCACCGACGGCTGCAACAACAGCGCCGACGCCGATCAAGAGCCACAGGCCGGACGCCATCGGCGTCGCCGTCGCCGAGTCGGCGTCTGGCGACACCAGAGGCAGCGTGGTGGATGCACTTGGCGTTGGCAGCGCGGTCTGCTCGGTCGTCCGGCGATGGATCGGCGGGCGACCGCCCGTGGGCTCGAACTGTATCCACCCGTACCCCGGGAAGTAGATCTCAGGCCAAGCGTGGGCATCAGCCGCCGTGACGATGTACCGCGCGACCGCGGGATCATACCTGCCATTGACATAGCCAACAACCAGACGGGACGGCAGCCCCGCCGCACGTGCCAGGACCACCATGGCGGTGGCATAGTAATCGCAGTAACCTTCCTGCAGGTTGAAAAGGAAGTAATCGGCGATATCGTCGCTCGGGCCGGGGGTAGGAACGTCGAGGGTATATGGGAATTGGCGCAGGTACTGCTCAATGGCCACGGCACGGTCGTACTCCGTCGGCTCCGTGGCCGTCAGACTGCGAGCCAGCGCGATGACCCGCTCGGGCTCGTCCGCGGGCAGCTCGAGATAACGCTCCAGGATCGTCTCGGGATAGTCCGGCGATGCGGCGCGCAGCTGCTCCACGGATGCGACGTTGATGAGCGAATCGGCAGTATAGCTGCGGGCAGGCGTCGTCGCGCCATAGACTTCATCTCCCCAACGCAGCGCTGCGCTGAAATCCTGATCGACAGAGACGAGCACACCATCAACGAAGACGATGCCGCCTGCCTGATCACCCACAAGCCGCACAGTCTGCCTCAGCGGCTGCAGATAGTCGCCCTGTACGTCGGTCAGCGTCTCACCGGCGGCGTGGTCGACGAGCGCGGTATTGCTCGTGGCCCAGCCGCGCCCGAAATACCAGTCATAGGTCATGCTTCGCCAATAGTGGCGTGGCACCTCGGTCATAGGTATCTCTTCACCGGACAGCGGTCGCAGTTCCCCCGTCTCGATGTACATCACGACCTGACGGGAGAGCTCGGGACCGGAGCCAATGAGGTGACGCGTGGGCAGATCGGTCGTCAACTGCAGTGCGAGTGGAGGCGCAGGCGGGGCGGGCTCAGGATGCTGCTCCAGGCCCAGCCCCTCGGCGACGGCCTCCGTGCGCGTCTGCTGCTCGGAGGCCGTCACGTCGCGGATCCAATTCGCGATCTTCTCGGCCGTGATCGAGGGAGCGATAGCGGCGGCCAGGACGAGCGCAATGGAAATACCCGTAGCGGCGACCGCGACGTCACCCCACAATCCCTGAGAGTAGTCGACGTCACGTACGGTCCAGGCTTCCTCGCGCTTGGTCTGACTCATCACGGCCATCAACACCAGGGTCAGGCCCACGACCGGAAGCAGAATATAGGGATTGGTCCCGGTGTACGAAAGCACGAAGCTCAGCAGGAGGCCACCGGGCAGCATGCCCAGGAGTGGCTTGTGGTGTCTGCGCACGACGAATCCTGCCCAGACATTGTAGAGCCACACGCCAAGTCCCCACACCAAAGCCGAACCCACGATGTCACGAGTACCGGTCTTCGATATCAGGCCTGACAACCAGCTGGTTGTACGGGCCAACAGCGTGCCCATATCTACCCACAGGTTGACGTAGAGCGTGGGCAACGGGGCCCAGTCAGGGGGCTGTTCGGTGAAGTACCAGTCCACAACCTGCCGTGCCAGTCGCACGGCGGCCCCCACAATCCCAACCAGGCTGTCTCCCAGCCCACCGACACGGACCAACAGGTACTCGATGCCAAACAAGGTACCGAGCACCCCGGCCATCCAGCCCTGCATCGGCAGCAGCGCAAGCAGCCAGCCGACGGTGACCGCAATGACGGCGACGGTGAAGATGTAAAGAGCCTCCAGGTTTTTGACGGCGGTCGTCAGGCCGGAGGTTGTACTCAGCACGACCAAGAGGAGCAGCACCCAGGCGAGGAGCGCCCTTGGGCGCAGTGCGCGCGTTAGCCGGCCGGAAACACCCTTGGGTCTGCCAGTCCTATAGCTCATGCCAGTGTTCTCCAGGCCACCTGATCATCCTTCCGCACCGGAATCGCCTTCCCGGTACCCAGCACGCGCCACTCTACTTGCCCCTGCCGCCCCGGATGGATATCCGGCAGATTCAGGACATCTTTCGTAATCTCGTAGAAGGCTACGCGAAGATTCATGAGGGACGCCTTGACCGCATCCATACGACCCGGCCCGCCGAACGAGGCGGGATCGAGCAACAACACGGTGGGAACCACGCCTTGGCGCACCAGCGAGACCATTTCCTCCACCCACGCGGTCTCGGTCGAGGGTGTGATGATGACGAGACTTGCGTACTGGCCGAGACTGGGGCCCACCCGGGACAACACGTCGGCCAACGGCCTGGACCCCCGGTTGACGAGGGCCAGCGATCTCAGGATCTCCCAGCGCTGTCCTTCGCCCTGAGCCGGAGGCATCCATACCAGATCCTCGCCCTCCGCCAGGATACCCACGGCTCGGCGCAACCTGACCGCTCTGTCGGCCAACGATGCCGCCAGCACGACGCCGTGCTCATCGGTGGCGTCCTCACCCTCGCCGGCCTGGACGTGACGGTCCATGTCCAGCAGGATCCACCAGTCGCCGACCGGGGTACTTTCGAACTGGCGCACATACAGGTCGCCCTGCCGTGCGGTCGTGCGCCAGTGAATCCACCGGCGACTGTCACCCGAGGCGTACTCGCGCACAGTCGCCGCGCTCACCGTGCGGTCCACGATATTGGCGCGGGGCCGGGCCTCACCGGACCTTCCACCCGGAGCGACCTGAATACTGGGGAGCGGCACGATCGGCGGGAGCACGAGCAAGGGCAGGGAGGCAGGGAAGTCCAGCGTCACGGAGAAGATACCGAAAGGATCCCCCGTCCAGATCTGCGTCGGCCCCAACATGAAGAGGCCACGCCGCTGGCACACCGCCTCGGTATGCCAGCGGATCGTGTCAAAACCTGAAATGCCGGTTCCCCGGCTCACGCGATAGCCGGGCAGCGTGGAGCGATCGTGGATCTCGGCCCAGACGGCAGGCGCCCACCGGTTATTGGCTACGGTGAACCGCTCGACCAGCCGGTCGCCAACCTGGGCCCAGCCGAAGCGCATCTGGCGTGTGAGGTCCAGACCTCTGGCCAACGATCGCGACCAGAACCAACTCAGGATAAAGACGCCGCCAAGTCCCACAATCAGGATCCGCCACCCGCGGTAGGGCGTCAGCAACTGCGTTACCACGACGACGATGAAGAGGACGGGCACCAGCCACGCCCTCAGCGCGATCCGAGGTCTGCGTTTCGGCTCCTCGCCAAGTATCTCAGCCACACCTCACCTCAGTGTTGATAAGCCGCTCGCCACGCGTTAGCCAACGTTGTCTGGCGCACCTTTCGACGACCCCCGCGAGGCAGCGAACGATCTGATGCCCCCTATGCGGGGGTTCTCTCTCGTTCGGGTTCGGGCATCGGCAGCTGTTCCAGGATGGCGCTCAGCACCTGCTGAGCCTGCACATTCCGCAACCGTGCGCTGGGGCTGATGATGAGACGATGGCTGAGGACATAGGGAGCGATGAATTTGACGTCGTCAGGAAGCACGTAGACACGTCCGTACATCGCAGCCCGCGCTTGAGCGGTGCGATACAGCATGAGGCTGCCACGAGGACTGGCACCCAGATACACATCGGGGTGCTGCCGCGTCCTCTGTACCAAACGAACAATATACTCTTTCACCGAAGGCGACACGAAGACCGTCTTGATCTCCTCCTGCGCTGCCAGCAACTCGTCCGAGGTCACGACCGGCTCCAGGTCAAGCACAGGATGGTGGAACTGCTGACGGTCGAGGACCTCGATCTCATCGCGCAGCGCCGGATAGCCAAGGTCGATGCGCATCTGGAACCGGTCGAGCTGCGCCTCAGGCAGTGAGTAGGTCCCCTCGTACTCGATGGGGTTCTGTGTCGCCAGGACCATGAACGGCTGAGGAAGTGGATGTGTTACGCCGTCTACCGTGACCTGTCGCTCTTCCATCGCCTCCAGAAGAGCCGATTGCGTCTTGGGCGTCGCGCGATTGATCTCATCGACCAGCACGATCTGGGACATGATAGGTCCCGGCTGAAACTCGAACTCGCGCGTGCCCTGGTTGTATATAGAGACGCCGGTGACGTCACTGGGCAGCAAATCGGGCGTGAATTGGATGCGCCCAAAACTACAGCCCATCGACCGGGAGAGGCTTCGCGCCAGCATCGTCTTGCCGACGCCGGGCACGTCCTCTATGAGAAGATGCCCCCGGCTCAACAGGCCGATGACGGCCAACTGAACGGCTGAGGACTTGCCAACGATGACGTGCTCCACATTCGTGACGAGCTGGCGACAGAAATCTTGAACGTTGACCATTCGTTCCCCCTAGCCCCCAAGTATGAAAGTGTTCTCTGTCGTTGTACAATCCAGAGACGAACTCAGCGGAAACCGCACGACAGGGATTATAGCACGCCTCGACTTTGTAACCACCATATTGGTCGTACAAATAATAAAGAAGAAAAGACAGAAGAGAAGACAATGGAGACGCGTGTTGAGCGATGGCTAACGGACGAAGTCTGCGCGCTCCCGGATGGACCAGCGCGCCTGGTGTATCTACCGGGCGCAGCGACCTTTGGCATGGCTCAGGCAGCGCTCTTTGGCGCGGTCAGACAGATACAGGCTACCTCGGTCTTCGTCGCCGGCCCGGGCGCGACCGGAGCCGCCATCTGGGCCTCCCGGTCGGGTGCCACTGTCACAACGTGGCACGACAGTATCGCCGAGCAGCTATCGCTCAGGTCAAGTTTCGCTGTGAATGGCCTGCCCCTTCCGCAAATGAGCACGGCCTGGGACTTTGCGGGCCTGCCACTGCACAGGTGTGGGCTGTCACTGCTGCACCTGCCTCGCGGAAGGGACCTGCAGGTACAGTTGATCCGGCTGAGCGCGTCGGTGCTCGAGCCCGGAGGAAGGATGATCCTGGTCGGGGCGACTCAGGAGGGGGTCAGGGGCGCGCTCGATGAGGCCCGTCGCGTATGCGGGCGCGCCGGGGTCGTCAACCGCAAGGGCGGCTATCATGCCGTGCTGGCTTACGCCCCTGAGCCGGGCATCTCTCCCCCACACGTGGTGTTCGATACCCGTCGGATCGAGGTCGCAGGTCAGTCGACCGAGCTGGTCAGTTGTGTTGGCGTGTTTGCCAATGATCGGCTGGATGTAGGGGCGGCGGCTCTGATCGAAGCGATGGTCGTGGCGCCCGGAACCGTGGTTCTGGATCTGGGCTGTGGCACGGGGCTCGTAGGGCTCGCCGCCGCGCGCCGTGGCGCACGGCTCATCGCAACCGACGTGTCGGCGCGTGCCGTCGCCGGCACACGCCGGACTCTGGCGGCAAACGGATACCCCGATGCCGTGGCCCATCTCTGTCCGGGCGCCGCCGCCGTGCCGGACGGGAGCGTCGACACCGTCGTCACCAACCCACCCTTCCACCGCGGCCATGATACCAGTTTCGACGTCTCGCAGCTCTTCGTGAGAGAAGCCGCCCGCGTCCTCAAGCCTGGCGGACGAGTCTTCCTCGTCGCAAACACCTTCCTGGACTACCGGCCCTGGTTGGAGAAGCACTTCGGGTCGGTGGGGGTAGCCGCCGAGGGTCACCGATTCAGGGTGTGGCGTGCCCGACTGTGACCCCGTGCGCGCCTGGACAAAGGCCACCTCTTACCTAACATATCCCTGTGAATGCTGGCTAGCTCACGGAGGCTAATCATATGACCGACACCCTGGAGACCTTCTTCAATCCCGACGGCGTCGCCATCATCGGGGCGAGCTCGGATCCCGATAAGCTGAGCCACGGCGTGGTCCGGAACCTCAAGCGGTGCGGCTACCCCGGACCGATCTATCCCGTCAACCCACGGGGCGGGGAGATCCTGGGTCTAGAGGTCTATCCGTCTATTGAGGCCGTACCGGATCCGGTTGAGCTAGCCGTGATCATGATTCCGGCCCCTCTCGTGCCGCAGGCGCTGCGCCAGTGTGGCGACAGGGGATTGCGCACCGTGATCGTCATTAGCGGAGGCTTCAGGGAGTCCGGTCCTGAGGGCGTCGAGCTGGAGCGCCAGCTCAAGGTGATAGCCGACGACTACAACATGCGCCTGATTGGTCCGAACTGCGTCGGGGTGATGGACACGCACGTGCCGCTCGACACCACCTTCATCACGGCGATGCCCAGGCCGGGCCACATAGGGTTTGTCTCGCACTCGGGCGCCATCGCCGGTGGAACGGTCGATTGGGCGCGAGGTGTCGGCGTGGGATACAGCCGCATTGCCAGCCTGGGGAATCAGCTTGACGTTGACATTGCCGACGGGATCGAGATGATGAAGTCCGACCCTTTCACACGCGTCATCAATGTCTATGCCGAGGGCCTTCCCGATGGGCGCCGCTTCGTCGAGGCCGCCGCGGGCGTCTATCAGACAGAAACCCGTGGTCATGCTCAAGGCCGGGCTCACGGCGGCGGGGACGCGAGCCGTCGCCTCGCACACCGGCGCCCTCGCAGGCAACGAGCAAGCCTATCGCGCGGCCTGCCACCGCGCAGGCGTCCTGGTTGTCGAATCGCTCCAGGAGCAGAACGACGTCGCGATGGCCCTGGCCACGCAGCCACTGCCTCTGGGCAACCGGGTCGCCATCCTGACCAATGCAGGGGGGCCTGCCGCATTGGCGGCCGATGAACTGGACCGCTGCGGCCTGACGATGGCGGACCTCAGTCCGGAGACGATGGCACGGCTCCGGGAGGTGACGCCGAGGGGCGCCCAATTGGGCAACCCTGTCGATATGCTGGGCGGCCCCCAGGCCGAAATGTACAGGACCGCGGGTGAGCTACTGCTCAGGGACGAGAGCGTCGACATGCTGATGGCTGTTTTCGTCCCTCAAGCCATCACGCCCGTCATTGAAGTCGCCCGGAACGTCATTATGGCAGCTCAGAGCGCAGCAAAGCCCGTCGTCTGCTGCCTGGTAGGCGGGGAGAGCATCACGGAGGCGGTTGACCTGCTCAACCGCGAGGGTGTGCCGTTCTACCAGGACCCCAACCGGGCCGGTCGCGCGCTGGCCAGCTTGTTGGCCTATCGCCACCTTCGGGATCGCCCCGTGGCACTGCCTGAGACCATCGCAGGCGTAGACCGGGACCGGGTCCGCTCGGTGCTGAGCCGGCACCTGGACGGTGCCGGGCCTGGGTTTCTGGATGCACAGCAATCGGCGTTGGTCGCCTCGGCATACGGCATTCGCGTGCCACAGTCGGGAATCGCGACCACGCCGGATGAGGTGACAGCGCTCGCAGACTCACTGGGCTACCCGCTGGCGATGAAGGTGATCGCGCCAGACGTGATTCACAAGGCCGATGTGGGAGGCGTGAGGCTGAATCTGGCGGATGCAGGTGCGGTCGCAGAGGTCTTCGCCGAACTGGTCGGTCCGCACGCCGAGCGGCGTGCCATGCTCCAGCGCATGGCACCTGCGGGCCAGGAAGTCATCCTGGGGATGCAGCGCGACCCCCAGTTTGGCCCAGTCCTCATGTTCGGCCTGGGAGGAACCCTGGTCGAGGTCCTGAGGGACGTGGCCTTCCGCCTCGCGCCGATTGGCGTTGCCGATGCCCACAGCATGGTGATGGAAACGGCAGCCGGACGGATCCTGCAGGGCATCCGCGGGATGCCGCCACGTGACATTGAGGGCGTCGTCGACGCCCTGCGTCGTCTGGGTCAGTTGGCGATCGACTTCCCCAACATAGATGGGGTCGACATCAACCCCCTGGTGGTTGGCGCGGAGGGTAGCGGCATCTGGGCCGTTGACGTGCGCATAAGCATCGCGCCCGTATGAAAGGGTTCAGCGCTTGACCGCGTTGATGGCCTCCCAGCACTCGCAGACCGTCCGTACCTCATCGCCGCGGACAAGGGTGCCCTCGTAGGCCTCCACGCCGCGCACAGGAGTCCATCCGGAGAGCGACATCGGGTAGGCCGGATCATCCGCAGCGATCCAGACGCCATTCATGCGGCGGGCGAGGTGAAGATGAGATGCGTCGGACACTCCTCCCTCGCATGACGGGTGCCCTATGGGGTCGCCAACGTCGACGTGCGTTCCGATCTCGACGCGTCCCTCCGCTGCTACGTGCATATAGAGCACGACCCATCCCGTGCCGACGAATCCATCGTCATCCAGGTCCTCCAGCACCATCCCGTCCTGGCTTTCCACGATCGTTCCGGCGGCGACAGCTGTCTCCCACCGCTGGCTGACGGCGCACCCGATGTTCTCCTCGTCGGTGACAAAGTCGATCGCGGATCCTGCTCCATCGCTCCCCCACCCCGGGTGCGGCCCTCCGGTATAGTACCAGGTCTCATCCTCGGCCCAGGGGAGTTCCATCGTCGGTGCCTGGGTGTTCATCGGGATCAGAGGCTCGACCGCATACTGAAAGGGGTCGCCAAAGAGGCTTGTGTAGATCTCGCGAAACCTCCTGATGTCGGCGAGCCACGTTTCATACGAATCCGCCGTATCGGCCAGCATCTTCTGGACACCCGCTGTGCCTGCATTTAGCCCTGGCGCATACTGGATGAAGGCCCCATCCCCGGTCTGCACCAGCCACAGCGTGTCAAGCCACCAGCCATAGGCACCGATGTTCAGTGCATTGGCCGCCTGGCACAATTGATAGTAGAGCCCTTCCCAGTACTCGCCGCGCTGATATCCGAGAGGGAAGAGCTGTTGGTCCGGGGAAGGCGTGGGATTGGAGAGCCAGCCTCCGCGCAGTTCGAGCATTGCCAGAAGCAGACGGGGGCCCACGCTGTACTGCTCAGCTACCAGAGCCACAATCTCGGCGCCGGTCAGCTCTCGCGCTCCGACCAGCTCAGAGTAGCCGGCAAGATAGCCCGGATGGCGCGCGACCTCCGCCGCAATGTCGAAACCGGCAAAGCTCGGACCGTAGACCAGCTCGCTGTCGGGGATCAAGGGATCGCTGGGGCCGACGTGCTCGGCGTCCATAGAGATCTTCAGGACCTGACCAATCGCCAAGTGGTCCGCGTCGGCCAGCCCGTTGAGCTGCACGAGGGAATCGATCGTCGTCCCATAGGCCGAGGCGATGCCGTACATCGTGTCGCCGGACTGGACGGTATACTCCGTCGCCGTGGTCTTCGGTGGCATCCTCGTTGGGGTCGCGGTTGGAGGAATCAGCGGGCCGGTACTCTCCAGTTGCTGTGCGCCGCGGGCCCCACCGACGGTAAACGGGGTGCCCGGCGTCCCGCCTAGCTCACTGCCCGGGACAATCACCTCACGGCGACAGCCCGCAGCGAAAAGCGCCAACGCCACCCCGACCATGCCGGCACGAAACCAGTAAGTACGTAGTCTGTGGTTCATTATCACCCCTGGAGGAGGATGTGGTCACGCTCAACCAGGGAATGATAGCAGACCTACGCCCAGACACAAGCCATGAAAATCGAAACGAGTTCGGGCGTACCAGAGTAGGTGAAGCCTACCGGAGTAGGTGAAGCCTACCAGAATCGAAACCAATCGGTCCCTGTAACTACCGAGCAAGCCAACACAATGAAGAGCAGCAACAGAATCACGCCGCACCCCATACCGCCACAGGAGCACCCCCGGCCAAAGCCGAATCGCTCCTGGAGCCAGTCAAATACAGCATCCAGGACGGCGAGCTTGAGCAAGCCCACCAGACAGCCCTGTCGACGCTCCATAGATCCCAGCCTCCTTGCCCACCCAGAGTGGCCAACACAATAGGATGTATACCGCCTGCCGCAGTGCGGCAGCGGTATACATCCATCTACGCGCTGACTACTCAGCAGGTTGCAGGATCAGCTTGCCGCTCACCGTCGACATGACGAGATGCACGTGCGCTTCAGCCGTCTCATAGGCCTCGTTGACATACTTACCCTCGACCTTGCGGAAGCCCGCTGCCTCGACCCGACCGGAGACTGAGGAAAATCGAGCGGAGACCCCCATGCCTGCGGCGTATCGAACTGTGGCGGTGCCGGAGACGCAGTTGATGGTCAGGTTGACATCGTGCCCAACGACATCCGCAAGTTCCACGAGCACGTTCCCGCTGGCTGCGCTCACTGAAGCGGACTCCAGGACGGCAAGATTGCCTCCGAGCTCGAGTACAGTGCGTCCGCTGGCACTGCGCACTTTCAAATGGCGCATCTGGGGATAGACACCATGCAGGCGCACTTCGTTCACGCCACTTGCATTCGAGAGATCAACGCGTTCCAGGTTGTCATAGCTGCCGTCAAGGCTCACGGTCGCCCGGCCACTGCCCGCCTTGAGCGAGATCGATTTCAGATGCGGGCCACCCTCCGTCGCACTGACGTCGATGCGGCCACTTCCTACAGCCGCGTTGAGGTTCTGCAATACTCGTCCCGTCCAGGTCGAGGTCGGCGTTGCCCGAACCAAGTTTCACGCCAAGATCCGTGGGAGCCCCATCGCCGAAGGCAAGCTCCCAGGTGTACTGGGGATTCACGCTGAGCGTCCTCAGCAGGTTAGGTTGGCGCACCTCCAGGTGCCCAACCCCCTCTGTGACGTGGTACTCGACCTCGGGCTTCCAGTCCGGGTGCGAGTATTCGAAGTGAGCGTGCATCAGCTGCTCCGCCCCACCCTCCACGTGGACTTGGCCGCTGCCCATCCGCAGCGAAGCGTGCACCGACTCAGCCCCTTCGTAGTTCACAGTCTGTTCGTCGACCAAAACAGCTTCAAGGCTCTCTGCGCCCATGGATGACCTCCGTTGAGCTTCTGAAAGATTATGTAACAATATTAACCTAGATACTTGTAATTGTCAAGTACTAGATTAATAATATGAAACCAGGAGTGTTCTGGCAGCACCTCAGGCCTCCTGGAATACGAAGGACCGGGGCACCCTCGAGGGTGCCCCGGTCCTTCACACGTTTCAGGGAGACGGCAGAGAGTTCAGCCCGCCTGGGCCAGGTTCTCAGCCTCCATACCCGTCCGATAGGCCGTCCGCGCGCGACGCTCATTGACCGAGGTCAGAACGGCCAACCCTACCAGCAAAAAGACCCCGATGGACAGAATGGCAGCACGCTGTCCCGCCTGCTCTGCAGTTACTGCAGTCCAGCCTGGCATCGCCTCATACCACTTCGCCACGCGATAGGCCACGCCGCCATAGACGGCCGGCCCGATAAAGGACGATGTTCGACCTGCCACGGCGAAAAAGCCATAGAACTCGGCGCTCTGGCCCACCGGGCTGAGCACGCCGACCATTGTGCGGCTGACCGATTGCATCCCGGCCATCGCGAACCCTGCCAACGCACCCACGAAGAAGAAAAAGAGCGAGGTGGTCGCAAAGAACATCAGCACGATCGCCACCACCATCAGCAGGATGGAGACGATCAACGCGCGCTTGCCTCCGAACCGGTCCACCAGATGCCCAAGCACGTAGGCACCGGCGACGTTCGTGACCTGCACCACGATGACAAAGATGATGAGTTCGGTCTGCTGCATGCCAAAGAGCACGGCACCGATGATGGAAGCGAAGTTCATCGCCATCATCACGCCATCGTTGTAGATGACGAAGGCGCCGGCAAACTTGAGGAACTCTGTGAAACTGCCCGCGCGGCGCACGGTTTCACGTGTGCGCTTGAACCCCAGGGTAAGGTAGTTCTCACCTGCCGGAAGCTGTTGAGGCTGCCCCGACTCCTTCAGACTCACAAAGATCGGGATCGCCGAAAGCGCGAAGAAGACAGCGGTTATGACAAACGAGAGCCTCACCATCAGCGAACCCTGAAAAATCATGATCAGCGGAAGGATAATGAAAAGACAGAGAACGCCCCCGGCGGACCCGATGGCCCAGCCGATCCCGGAGACCCGGCCGATGTCATCCGAGTCAGCGATCTCGGGCAGCAGCGAGTTGTAGAAGACTTGGGCTCCTCGATAGCCGATCTCGGCCAGGATGAAGAAAAGCATGCCCATGACAACGTTTCCCGGTCCAACGAAAAAGAGCATGCCCGTGAATAGTGCAGGCAATTGCCGTGAAAACGAAGAGGAACCGCTTCTTCGCGCCGGAGAAGTCGGCGATCGCACCCAAAATCGGTGAGATAATGGCCACCACGAGCATCGCCACACCCACCGAGATCCCCCAGAGGCGCGAGCCCTCGGCGCCTCCGACGACCTGACCCTTGAAATAGGCGGAGAAGACCGCCAGCAACACGACGGCAGCATAGGCCGAGTTGCCGAAATCGTACATGTACCACGCCCACCGCTTCCTGCGAAGCAGCTTGGCCCCTTGAGTGAGTGTTGACATGGCGTTGGCCTCCTCTATGACCTCATCAGCCTTCAGGTTCTTCATCCCACGGAAAATAGTCCAGGCCCGCAGCCGCAGCCCGGACGTCGGGATCATCGGAATAGTAGCCACGACGCTCGGCGGGCAGGAGATCAGCAATACTCTTCATGATCTCGTGGCCGATTTCCTCCAGCCGCGCGCGGCGCTGGCGGCCGCGCCCAGGGGCCGAGAAGGGACCGATGGGCTCGCCCACGCGCACGACCACGTGCTGGCGTCGGCCACGTCTTAGCCTGGGAAAGACATCGATCAGGCCATCCATAGCCATCGGCAGGATGGGTACCTCAGATCGGGCCGCCATGAAGGCCGCACCAGGTCTGGGCGGGCGGAGCAGGGCGTGAGCGCTCGACCCCTCCGGGAAGATGCCCAGGACGCCGTGTTGGTTGAAGATGGCTTGAGCCGCGCGGAAGGCAACCTGTGACCCAGTACCTCGATAGACAGGATAGTAGCCCCAGAGCTTGCGGAACCCCCCGACGCCCTTTGGGGCGTTGGGGGTCGTGAAACCACCCACGAACTCAATCGGCCATGGCGATACGGTCAGCATCGCCACAGGGTCGAGGAAACTAAAGTGGTTGCTGACGACCAGCAACGGCCCAGAAGGAGGCAAGTTCTCGCGACCCACGATGTGGAAGTCGGAGATCACGGCGAAGACGAACCGGGTGACACGCTGTATGAGCGATCGGAGGACCCGGCGCCGTGGGTAAGTGTAGTGTGGATCGGCGGCAACCATGCCTTCGATTGTAACCCGAGGCCGCGCGACGTCAAGCCGTGGCTTGACAAAAACTTAGCACCTCACTACAATTCCGTTGCAGGGCAGCGGATCGTGCGCCGCCAGGAAAGAGGCCCGGTCCCGCCCCAGGATGCTGCATTCGGCCTGTGATGAGTCAAGCTTCCCTATCCCGAGAGCGAGAGTCACGTGCCCCTCCAGAGAGGCCCTTTTCACGAGACGCACGCCCAACCAGGGGAACGGAAATGCCCGGCGGAGTTCCGCACCGGGACGCTTCGCAGTGAAGGGGCCCGCAGCGATCGTCGCTTGAATACGGCGAGCCAGGGGCCTGGACTCGCTCTCAAGCCACCGGTTGCGGCGACGCTCCCCACCCCCCCAAGTGATGCCTATGGGCCACCGATCACCAATCGGTGGCCCGTTTTATGCCACGCAGAGGTTCTCAGCATCAGCGCGCCTGTTCTCGACCGCTTTGGTTCCGAGATTGTCGCTCTCAGACGCCTGGCCCGTTTCAGGAGAGCGGTGGACCTCATCGCCTTGGGCACATCACGACCGGGCCACGAGATCGTGGCGCTCGTCGAGCCCGAGCTTGGCAACGGCCCCTTCCACATCGTGGTGCGGCGCCTGCCCCCGCCATCACATCCTGGCTCAGGCCAGAGGAGTAGGGATGTCCCCGCGTGGAAGACACCGATGGATCTGAGGATCGGTCACTGGTCGCTCACCATCACCGCACGAACGACCGTCTGGGACCCACGGCCGCGATGGGAGGATCTCCGCATCTCTGAGATCGCTCTCCAACAGCTAGGCTCACTCGTAACCACGGCGCCCCAGTCGGCCCCTCACCGACAGGCGCGGGCCGCCGCTCAAGCCCTCGACTCCTCCCTGACGCAGCTCGTAGCCGCGCTTGGCAGGCCCACGACGGGCGGGTCACCCGACGTTGCTGCGATCTCCAGCGCCGCCGGGCGGATGGCAGGGCTTGGCGTCGGCCTGACACCCTCGGGGGACGACGTGTTGGCGGGCATCATGCTCGCCATGTGGGCCGGACATCACCCGCATCGACAGCCGCTCTGCCGTGCTATCACACAGGCAGCCTATCCTCTCACCACGTCGTTGAGTCGCGCTTTTCTCTATGCCGCAAGCGAGGGCCTGGCGGACGAGCGATGGCACCGATTGTTGGACACATTGGGCCTGGGCCCGGACGGCAATCTGAAGCGAGCTGTCACAGACGTCCTCGCCCACGGCGCAACGTCGGGGTTCGATATGCTCCACGGATTCATACGTGGCTATGAAGCTGTGAGGAGGTCACTTTGATCACCAAGACCGACGTGAAACGCGGCGAATACTATGACTCCATGACGCTTCTCGAGATTGCCCAGGTACTGCTGACCCTCGAAGGGATCACGGACGCCGCCGTCGTTATGGGAACGGCGGCGAACAAGGGCATCCTTACCAATGCGGACCTGCTGACCCCGGAAGCGGCGGCTGCATCGGCCGACGACCTCGTCATTTCTGTGCGGGCCGCGTCTGCAGCCTCAGCCGATGCGGCCCTGGAACATGCCTCTGGCGCCCTCAAGGCGTCGCGGGCGCCGAAGCCGGGCACAGAAGGCCGGGCAATCCCACCCAAGACGATCGATCGGGCCGTCAGGCAACTGGAACACGCCAACATCGCGCTGATATCGGTCGCGGGCCAGTACGCCGCGGGTGTTGCCCGCGAGGCGCTCGACCACAATCTACACGTCTTCCTCTTCAGCGACAACGTATCGCTCCAGGATGAGGTAAGCCTGAAACAGGTCGGTCGCGACCGGGGCCTGCTCGTGATGGGCCCCGATGCGGGCACAGCCATTATCAACGGGGTGGCCCTTGGCTTTGCCAATCAGGTTCTCAGGACACCCCCAACTCCCGGAGGTATCGGCATCGTCGCAGCCAGCGGCACCGGACTCCAGGCTGTGACCTGTGAATTGGCGCGGCGTGGTGTCGGCATCACCCAGGCGATCGGCACCGGCGGAAGGGACCTCTCGGCTGCCGTCGGTGGCACGATGATGCTGGAGGGGCTCAAGGCACTGCAGGCCGACGACGATACCCGGGTGCTCGTCCTCGTGTCCAAACCTCCCGCACCAGAGGTCGCCGAGTTGGTGCTCGGGCAGTTGAAAGAGAGTGAGAAACCCACGGTCGTCTGCTTCCTGGGCGGTAAGAAGAAGCCGATCAGGCAAGCCGGGGCCATCGCCGCCTCAACGCTGGAGAAAGCCGCCGTGATTGCTGCCGAACTGGCGGTGGGCTCCGACCCGGAGGCGGCGTTGACGGAACTTCGCGATCGCGACAGGAGGCTTACGGGCCCGCGCTCCGGACCTCCGCTCCTCGCTGCATCGCCGCCAGCGCTATTTCAGGGGTCTCTTCAGTGGTGGCACTTTCTGCTATGAGACGCAGCTGATCTTGGGCAAGATGCTGGGCAAGGGCCAGATCCTGTCCAACGCGCCGGTGGACGAGAGCGCAAGGCTGCCGGACTCGAACGCTCAGTCAGGGTCACACGGCAATCGATCTTGGCGAGGACGAGTTCACGGTCGGGAGACTGCACCCGATGCTTGATCCCTCGCTCCGCAACCGGCGCATCGTGCAGGAGGCGCGCGATCCCGAAACTGCCGTCATTTATCTTGACGTCGTCCTGGGCTACGGAGTGCATCCCGATCCCGCCGGCGCCGCGGTGGAGGCGATTCGGGAGGCCCAGTCGTTCCTGGCGGAAGCAGGTAGGTCGATCATCTTTGTCGCCCACGTCTGCGGCACCGATGGGGACCCGCAGAATGCCACGGCACAGGAAGAGGTGCTGCGGTCTGCCGGCGTCATCGTTCTACCGACAAACGCCGCGGCAGCACGCCTCGTGGGTTACGTCCTGGCTTAGCGGCCCGCTGTCGGGAAGGAGTGAAGACTATGGCAATCCACGACCTGTTCGACCAACCGATTAGGGCCATCAACGTCGGCCTGGAGGACTTCAGCGAGAGTCTCAGGGCTCAGAGTGCGGAGGTGATCCACGTCGACTGGCGTCCACCGCTAGCGGGATTTGTGCCATTGACCACCACCAGGCAGGGCGTCGACATCGATGCGGCCAACGCAGAGGCCATCGATAGGATCCGCAGCAGCCGCCCGCTGTTGGTGGGCATGGGCGTCGCCAAGAACACGATCCCCGGTATGGAGGAACGCATGATCCTTCACGCCGGGCCCCCTATCACCTGGGATCGGATGTGTGGGCCCCAGCGCGGCGCCGTGATGGGGGCGATCGTCTATGAGGGCTGGGCGGAGTCGTACGAGGCCGCCGCCGACCTCGCCGCGTCCGGCGCCATCGCATTCGACCCCTGTCATCACCACCACACGGTAGGGCCCATGGCCGGCATCGTCTCGCCCTCAATGCCCGTGTTCATCGTCGAGAACGAGACCTTCGGCAACAGGGCCTACGCGACTCAGAATGAGGGCCTGGGCCGCGTGCTCCGCTACGGGGCCTATGGCGATGACGTCCTCGACCACCTGAAGTGGATGGAGTCCGACCTCTATCCCACGCTGCGACGGACGATCGCCAAGACCGGCCCCATCGACCTTCGTAGCATCATCGCACAGGCCCTGCATATGGGCGACGAAGTCCACAACCGCAACCGGGCCGCCACGTCGCTCCTGATACGCCAGATCGCGCCGACCCTGATCGGGGTAACAACCAAGGCCATCGCCAGCCGTGTGCTCCGGTTCATCGACAGCAACGATCACTTCTTCCTCAACCTCTCCATGGCTACGGTCAAGGCGATGCTGGAGCCGGCAGAGACGGTTGAGGGCAGCTCGCTGGTCACCGTGATGGCGCGGAACGGAACCGACTTCGGGATACGCGTTGCCGGCCTTCCCGACCGGTGGTTCACCGCGCCCGCGCCGGTCGTCGATGGTATGTGGCTCCCGGGTTTCACAGCAGAGGATGCCAACCCCGACATTGGGGACTCCAGCATCACCGAGACGGGCGGTCTCGGAGGGTTTGCGATGGCGGCAGCTCCCGCGATCGTGCGCTTTGTCGGCGGCACCGCCAGCCTAGCGTTGAGTGTCACGAGCGAAATGTACGAGATCACGGCTGGAGAGCACGAGTCGTTCACCGTGCCCGTGCTCGACTTCCGCGGAACGCCGCTGGGCATTGACGTGCGCAAGGTGATGGCTACAGGCATCCTGCCCTTCATCAACACGGGCATCGCCCACAAGCAACCGGGCATCGGAATGGTGGGGGCCGGACTCGTCCGCGCTCCACGGGAATGCTTCGAACAGGCGTTCGATGCACTGAAGGCTGTCTGCATAGACCCAAGAACTCGATAGGAGGGTGTGAGAGATGAAGCTACTGGACCTTACTATTCCGCTGGGCATTGGTACCCCGCCGTGGCCGACCTATGAGCCACTCCAGGTGAAGTACTTCAAGCGACTGGCGCCCAACGGCGCCAACGGTCAGGTGGTGACCCACTCCAACCACCTGGGAACGCATCTCGACGGTGAGATCCACTTCTTCACCGCCGGCAAGGACATCGCCGACCTTCAGATGGACTACCTGGTCCACGAGGCCGCGGTCGTCGATCTCTCGGACGTCGTCGCAGATTACGACATCTACACGTCGAAGATGATCGAGGATCGGGTGGAGGTGAAGGAGGGCGACATCCTGATCATCCACACGGGCTTCCACCACTTCGGGTGGGACATGCCGACCGCCAACGAGATCCGCTACATGGTCCAGCACCCCGGACCCGACCGTGAGTTCGCGATCTGGGCCAAGGAGAAGAAGCTGCGCTGGATCGGCGTCGACTGCGGCAGCGCGGACCATCCGATGAACACCATCATCCGCGACTGGATGCCGCGCCAGGCGCGTGAGGCAGAGGCACACTTCCAGGCGAAGTACGGCGCCGGTCTGGCCGACGTCTTCGATGACACGAAGTATCAGTTGATGCACATCGAGATGTTCCCCGAGGGGATCATCCACGCCGAGTGTATCGGCGGGGAGATCGACCTGCTGGTCAACCAACGCGTGCAGATCGGGTTCTTCCCGTGGCGCTTCGTCGACGGGGAGTCGAGTATCGGCCGATGTGTCGCCTTCCTGGAGGACGATCGCTACGACGCCGCTGATGGCGACGAAGGCCGGCCTGCCCAAGACCAAGTTCGGTGACGCCTACAACCCGGCACACGTTGAGAGCCTCAACCGCCAGGTAAGAGCAAGGAGCTAGAACGATGGCAGTTGACATGGAATTGGAGGCCATCCTCCGACCGCCGGAGTATCCCGCAACCGCCCTACCCTCCCAAGGTCATCACGCTGGCCAATGGGAAGCGTATGGTCGTGCGCGAGGTGACAGCGCGAGGACGTGCCGACGCTGCTGAAGGTCGTGCATCCGACGCTCTTCATCGACCGGGACTACTACAATGTCGTGGGCGCCCGCGTCTACGCCGAGCTTCTCGCGTGGCAGTACTACCGCGTCCAGAACGAGTTCTGTCTGATCGGACAGGTCGACGGCATATTGGCCGGGCTGGTCAACAGCCGGATGTACACCCAGGGGACGGGTATGAGCCTGCACACGCTGGCCATCGATCGCGGGCTGCGCATCGGCGCGCACCTCTTCGCGGCGAAGATGGAGCATCACATCGAGTATCTGGGCCAGGATGAGGTACTGATCGTCGCCGAGAGCCCAATCGGGTTCCGCCGCTGGATGACCGAATATGGCCTGGAGCCGACGACCATTCCGCACGAACTGGGTGGCGCGCCATCGTACCGGCTGACCCGCGACCTCTACTTCGCCAGCAAGGATCGGCTCGTAGTCGGTGACCGGCCCGTTCCCGAGGATCTGCTGGCCCTTGCGGAGCAAGAGATCGTCATCGCCGATGAGGCGATGATCCGCGAGAAAATCGCAGGGCTGAAGGGGAGGTAAGGCATGGCAGACACGACGTACGGCAGGGAGGTCGCGATCATCGGCGTGGGCATGATCCCCTTTGGTCGCCGCGACCAGGATACCCTGGTGGATATGCTGGCGTATGCCTCGCTCAAGGCCCTGGACGATGCGGCTCTGGGGAACAAGGCCGCGGTCGATGCGGTCTACGTGGCCAATATGGGGGGCGGAATCCTCCAACACCAGACGGGCATTGCGAGCGCGCTGGTGGACCGCCTGGCGCTGTTACCCGCGGCAGCCGACCTCGTCGAGAACGGGCCGGCCTCGGGGGCCTCCGCCGATCAAGAATGGGGTGCAGGCTGTCGCCTCGGGTTACGCCGACGTGGTTCTCGTTGCCGGGGGGGAGAAGATGCGCGAGGTCACGGGCTGGCGTGCCACCGACTTCGTGGCCACGCTGACCCACCCTCGCGTCGAGTACCCCTACGGCATCACTTTGCCGGGGATGGCGGGGATGTTCACCCGGCTCTACATGGAGAGGTACGGGCTGACCCGAGAGATGCTCGTGGCCGTCGCCATCAAGAACCAGGAGATGGGCGCACTCAACCCCTACGCACACGTGGAGATGCTCATCACCAAGGAGGGCATCCTGGACAGCCCACACTCGGTCGTCAACAACCCGCACGGTCGCTGACCCGCTGCACCTCTATGATGCATGCCCGGTCAGTGACGGGGCTGCCGCCGTGCTCCTTTGCCCGCTGGCTATGGCAGCCGAGCTGACGAAGAGGATACCCGTGGTTGTCGCGGGGATCGGACAGGCGACCGACACCCACACGCTACAGGAGCGTGATGACCCAACCGACCTGAAGGCCGTCACCTTGGCCGCTCGACAGGCATTTGCTCGGGCGAAGGCGAGACCGGAGGACGTCGACGTGGCCGAACTCCACGACGCCTTCACCATCCTGGAAATCGCGGAGAGCGAGCACGTTGGCTTCTTCGCCAAGGGCGAGGGTGGGAAGGCTGCCCTCGGAGGCGAGACCCGGCTTGGGGGCAAGATCCCTATCAATGTGTCCGGCGGCCTCAAGGCACGCGGGCA
Source organism: uncultured Chloroflexia bacterium (assembly GCA_963751345.1). Classification (GTDB taxonomy): domain Bacteria; phylum Chloroflexota; class Anaerolineae; order B4-G1; family SLSP01; genus PWVB01. The sequence continues at coordinate 60,714 of CAVVUS010000038.1, read as the reverse complement.
TCCCGTAGGCGCCACCGGCGTCGCACAGGTGGTGGACCTGACCTGGCAGCTTCGACACGAGCTTCCGGCAGACCGCCAGGTCAAGGATGCTCAGGATGGGTCTGGCCGTGAACTTCGGCGGGTTCGGCAACAACGTCCTGGCCACGGTGCTGAAGCGGGCGTCCCGGGAAGAGGTGTGAGATGAGTGAGATCAAGATCACGGGGTACAAGTGTAAGCACTGCGGGCACATCCACTACCCACGACACGAACGATGCCTGGAGTGCCACCATAGGGACTTCGAGGAGATCGCACCTGAGGGCAACGCGACGCTGCTGGCCTACACGCAGATCTTCAACCTTCCCTGGGGGTTCGACGAGCGATTCCTGATCATCGGCATTGCGCAGTTCGACAACGGGATCAAGGCCATGGGACAGATCAAGGCTGAGTCCCTCGAAGGTATCCATACCGGCATCGCGCTGAAGCCCAGTTGGGAGCCGGTACGCTATGTGTCCGGCGAGCCGGTCTTCGGGCTCAAGTATGAGCCGCTCTAGCTCTGCGAGGCTTCTGGGGCAGCGGCGAGACATCGAGAAAGGGGGTGATCAATAGGCAATCTGTGGCATAACCTTGGCGGCAGTCATCGTTTTTCCCTTCCAGCCAACCATTATCCGTAGCCAAGTAGGAGGTCTCAAATGGCAGAGAAGCGCAAGGTGTGGGGGTTCCTTCCTAACGACGCCCCCCCGGTGGGCCAGCTCGTGCTGCTCGGTTTCCAGCACGTGCTGACGATGTTCCCCGCGACCGTTCTCGTTGCACTACTTGTAGGTTTTGATGTCGGCACCGTCCTGACGGTATCCGGCGTGGCGACCGCCGTAGCACTGGTGCTCTCGTACGTGTGGATCGGCAAGTTCATCCCACTCTACTACGGCTCATCATTCAGCTACATCGCCGCGACGCTCACACTCACGCACGCCCAGTTCGGCCAATACGCCGGCGAGGCCGTGCGCCTCGCGCAGGTCGGTATCGTAGCCACCGGCCTGGCCAACATCGTGGTCGGCTTCATCATCGTCTGGGCGGGCAAGGCGTTCCTGGACAAGGTTCTCCCGCCTGTGCTGACCGGGTCCGTTGCGTTGGTCATCGGCGTCACGCTGGGGGGCTCTGCTCTGGATATGGCGTCCGCCAACTGGATCGTCGCCATTCTGACCCTGTTGGCCACGATCGTCTTCTCGGTCTATCTGCAGGGCAGAGGCTTCATCGGGCTCTTGCCGATTCTCTTGGGCGCGGTCTTTGGTTACCTCGTGAGCATCCCCTTCGGCCTGGTGGACCTGACGTCGGTCGGAGCCGCCAGCTTCTTCGCGATCCCGAGGTTCACCCTACCCGCGTTCGGGGATCCCAGGGCGTGGGAGTCGGTGGCTGCCATCGCAGTTATCGCCATCGCAACCATCCCGGAGTCGACCGCGCACCTCTACCAGATCAGCCTCTACGTCGACACCCTGGCCGATAACCTGGGGAAGAAGCGCTACGAGCTGAGCCAGCACATCGGCAAGAACCTGGTACTGGACGGCCTGGGCGACTTCATCAACGGGCTCTTCGGCGGCGTGGCTGGGACAAACTACGGCGAGAACAACTCCCTGATGGCCATCACTCGCAACTACTCCGGCCCCGCACTCCTCGATGGCCGCGGCGATCGCCATACTCCTTGGCTTCATCGGCAAGCTCACGGCTATGGTGAACACGATCCCGACCGCGGTCACCGGGGGTCTCGCCATCTACCTCTTCGGCGTGATCGGAATGCAAGGTATCGCGCTGATCCAGTCAGAGAAGGTGAACCTCTTTGATCCTCGCCAACTGGCCGTCGGTGCCGTCGTGACGATCATCGCGATCGGCGGGCAGATCCTGGGAGGCGGATTCATCGCGATCACGGTCCCCGGTATCTTCCCGGACGGGCTCCCCGCTATCGCTACCGGTGCGGTCGTCGGCATACTGCTTAACCTGATTTTCGTCCTCTTTCCACCCGGAAACGTCGCGACAGAGTAAGTCGTACCTGATGGAGACCGGACCGCGGTCCGGTCTCCAGCGGGGCAGGAGGCGAGCGCGATGCAGCCATTTGACTACCACCGACCGACGAGCTTCGAGGAAGCCTTCGAGCTTCTTGCCCAACCGGGCAGAATCGTGGTGCCCGTCGCCGGCACCACCGACGTGATCCCACTCATCCGCGATGGTCGTCTGGCGCCCGACGTCGTGGTCGATATCAAGGGCCTGCCCGGCATGCACGACCTATTGTGTGTTGACGGCGGACCCGGTTGTGGCAACGCTCCGTCGACCTGTCTGCGCGTCGGCGCTGCCGTCAGCATGAATGAGCTGGCAAGGTCCGAGATCGTAAGGAGCCGCTGGGAGCTTCTGGCACAGGCAGCGGCCTCGGTGGGCAACGAACAAGTCAGGAACCGCGCGACGATCGGGGGGAATATCTGCACTGCCTCGCCCGCCGCCGACACCGCGCCCGCGCTCTACGTCCTCGAGGCTATGGTGCTGATCCGGGGACCAGAGGGAGACCGTTCGTTGCCGGTCTCCCACTTCTTCGTCGGGCCGCGGCACAACGCCCTGCGTCGTGGCGAGCTTGTCGCAGGGCTGATGATCCCCACGCCTCCCGCCGGAGCGCTTAGCTACCACGAGAAGCTGAGCAGGCGCAAGGCGGGCGATCTGTCCATCGTAAGTGTCGCCGTGATGGCAGCACCAGACGGATGGCACCTATGCTTGGCGCCTCGCCCTCGGTGCCGTCGGGCCTACGCCGCTGCGATCGACCGAGTCGGAGGCCATCCTGCAACACAGCCTCGACGATGACGGCCATCGACCGTGCCGCCGCCTCGGCCTATGGCTGCTGCTGTCCGATCTCCGATATCCGATCCGGGCTCGAGTACCGCCAGGCGATGGTCATTACCCTCAGCCGCCGGGCCATCAAGAGGATCGTTTCCACGTTGACACGTTAGCACGTCCCAACGCGTCAACGTTGAAACGCTCAAACGAAGGAGTTGCCGATGCTACATGAGATCTCGATCACGGTCAATGGCGACCCCTACACCGTTGCCGTCAGGTCAAACCAGACCTTGCTGGAAGTGCTTCGAGAGTCGCTCGGCATCACCAGTCCCAAGAGGGGCTGCGAGAATGGAGAGTGCGGCGCCTGCACGGTCATCGTGAACGGACTGCCTGTCAACTCGTGTATGGTACTTGCGCCGGAGGCCGATGGCGCTGAGATCGAGACTGTGGAGGGCCTCAGTGCGGGCGGCAGCCTACACCCGCTCCAGGAAGCCTTCATCGAGCACAATGCCATCCAATGCGGTTTCTGCACCCCTGGCATGCTCATGTCTGCGAAGGCGCTCCTCGATCGTGTTCCCCATCCGACCGAAGACGAGATCCGCACCGCGCTGGTCGGCAACCTGTGTCGTTGCACGGGCTATTTGCGGATCATTGAGGCGGTCCAGGCTGCCTCGGAGCTGTCCTGACCGGCTGAGAGGAGGATGGCGTGATGCCCACCAAGCAAACAGGTGGCCCTGTCGGCCAAAGCGTGCGGCGCGTCGACGCCGTTGACAAAGTGACAGGCTCCGCCAGGTTCGTGGACGACATGGCGTTTGGGCCTGGCCTGCTCTACGGCAAGATCATCCACAGCCCCGTCGCCCACGGCCTGATCAAGAACATCGATATTAGCCAGGCCCGTGCGCTCCCCGGCGTCAAGGCGGTGGTGACCGGGCAGGACAACCCCACCCGCCTGGGCCTCTATCTCAAAGATCGCTTCATCTTTGCTTACGACCGTGTGAGGTACGTGGGAGAGTCGGTCGCCGGCGTTGTCGCGGTCAGCGAGGAGATTGCCGAGCGCGCCGCGGCACTCGTGCACGTGGACTACGAGCCGCTGCCGCCGGTCTTCGATCCCTACGAGGCCGCGCAGCCGGATGCCCCCCTGATCCATCCCGACCTTGGTGATTACGAAGTCGTCAACTTCATCTTCCCTGTGCCCGGCACCAATGTCTCGGAGCACTTCAAGCTCCGGAAGGGGGACGTGGACGAGGCCTGGCCCCGCTGCGCTGCCATCGTCGAGGGAACGTACACCTTACCCCAGATCCAGCACGCCCCGATCGAGACCCACGTGGCCATCGCCCGATGGGACCCTTCTGATGAGCTCACCGTCTGGGCAGCTTCGCAGTCGCCGTTCGCACAGCGCGACCTACTGGCCCAAAGCCTCGGCATTCCCCATGGCGACGTCCGCGTGATATCGCCTTACGTCGGCGGCGGTTTCGGGGGCAAGGCCGGCATCTCCATCGAGGCCAACGTCGCCCTGCTGGCGCGAGCGGTGAAGGGGCGCCCGGTCAAGGTGCGGATGACGCGTGAGGAGGAGTTCGTCGCCACCAATGTCCGTCAGAGCCTCGTGGCGATGTACAAGATTGGATGTGACGCTGAAGGCAGTCTCCTCGCAATGGAAGTGGCCTACTACTTCGGCGGTGGCGCCTACAACGACTATGGCGTCAACATCGCCCGTGCTGCGGGTTACTCTTGCACCGGCCCCTATGACGTCCCCAATGTCAAAGGTGATTCTCTCTGCGTTTACACCAACCATCCCATCGGCAGCGCGATGCGCGGATTCGGCATGCCCGAGATTCACTGGGGCATCGAGCAGATCATGGATCAGCTCGCGACGAGGATCGGCATGGACCCCGCCGATTTCCGGCGCCGGAATTGCGTGCGCACGGGCGACACGATCCTCACCGGGATGGCAATGCCGCAGGTAGACCTGCCCACCTGCATTGACAGGGTCACACAGGCCATCGGCTGGGAGGACAGTCCCAGACCCTCGAGCCCGACCAAGAAGCGCGGCAGAGGGATCGCCATCATGTGGAAAGCGCCCGCGATGCCGCCGAACCCCGGCAGCTCGGCCATTGTCCGCTTCAACGAGGACGCCACGGTCAACGTCTACGTCGGAGGCCAGGAGATCGGGCAGGGGGCGTTCACGGTCGCAGCCCAGATCGCCGCAGAAGCCCTGGGCGTTCCCTACGCCTGGGTCCGGGTCTCGGCCAACCCCGTGGACACGAAGTACAGCCCATATGAGTGGCAAACAGTCGCAAGTCGGCTCACGTGGTCGATGGGCAACGCGGTCAAGGCTGCCGCGGAGGATGCCCGCGTCAAGATACTCGACATCGTAGCGCGAGTACTGGGACGAGGACCCCGACGATCTCGACATCAAGGATGGCGTCGTCGTCTCCTATCGCACCGAGAGAGAGCAGCCCCTCAATCATATGGTCATCTACGGCCTGCCCAACGAGGGGTTCGAGGGTTGGCAGGGTGGACCCGTCGTAGGATCGGGGAAGTTCATGCCGACCTACGTCACGGGGCTTGACCCCGAGACCGGGCAGGGGACCCGCGCCGTGGTGCACTATACGGTGGGTGCCCAGGCGGTGGACTTGGAGGTCGACACTGAGACGGGCGCCATCGACATCCTGAAGATCGCCAGTGCGTATGACGTCGGAAAGGCCATCAACCCGGACTTGGTCCTGACCCAGATCGAGGGCGGCGCCGTCCACGGGATGAGTTCCGCGTTTGAGGGACTGCGGTTCGATGCAGCGGGGCGCGCGATCAACGCCAGCTTTGTCGACTATAAGATCGCCACCGCTATGGACGCGCCGCGTGAAATCCACGGCGACATCGTCGAGACGCCCCTCGACGACGGCCCCTGGGGCGCTCGTGGGGTAGGCGAGCATGTGATGGTCCAAACAGCACCGGCCATCGCAAACGCCCTCTACGCCGCAACAGGTGTTCGGTTCTCAGACTTGCCCCTGTCCGGTGAGAAAGTGTTCCTGGCCCTCCACCCCGAGGGTGTGGAGCTTAGCTGCGAACTCCCCGAGCCACAGGTTCCTCGAACGGAGGACTGACGAATCGCGGAAGCGGCCTGCAACCTCCGCACAGTTGCCGCGTAGTAGGTAGTACATAACCGGCATATACGGAGGAGATAATGCAAGACCCAGAGACGATCACCCCACAGGAAGACAAGCGCCCTGATAGCCCGCTCCCGACGGCCGCCCACCCGGTGCCGGGCGCAATCCAGTACACTCGCGCGCGTCGCGCCCGCCACTCCTTCTTCTGGCCGATTGCGTTGATCGCGTTCGGGGCCCTCCTGCTCCTATCCAACCTTGGCCTCATTCCCGCGACCGGATGGGCCGTGCTGTGGCGCTTCTGGCCCATCGCCGTGATCGCCCTCGGAATCGACGTGTTGATCGGACGACGGTCGGTCGCAGGGGCTGTCGCAGGAGGCGTGCTCGTTCTCGTACTTGTGGGGGTCGCCATCGGCATCGCCCTGTTTGCCGAACAGATGCCGTTTCTCGTGGATCTAGCCAGGCCCGCGACCCTGCAGTTCGACCACGTCGAATACCCCGCGACCGGCCTTGAGTCTGCTGTGGTCACCATTGACTGGACCAGCGCCCCTGGCTATCTCAGCGCACTTGAGGATTCTGGGAACGTGATCGAAGCGGATATCGCCTACCGGGGCAAGCTTGCGTTTGACGCCCACTCGTCGGGCTCCGAAGCGACGATCACGCTCGACACCTACCTGCAAGGTGTCTCCTACGGAAACTTCACCTTCGACGATGGCCAGGACAGGTGGGATGTAGGGCTCTCCCCAGACGTAACGCTTGATCTGCGTCTCGACGCAAGCTCCGGGAGCGGTCACTATGATCTCACCGGCCTCGCCATCGATCGCCTACAGCTGGACGCGGGATCGGGCGCGGTTGACCTGACCCTGCCCGCACGGATGAGCTTCGCGGGCGACGTCGATGGGGGCTCCGGGGCACTTCGCCTGCACGTGCCCTCAGACGTTGGAGTGCGCCTGACCCTGGACCACGGCAGCGGCAGTTTCAGGCCAGGTGACACGCTGACCCTCATCTCCGGCAAGGTGGATGGTGACGGCGTGTGGGAGACACCGGGCTTCGACGCCGCTACCCACCAGATCGAACTTGCGGTCGACCAGGGATCGGGCAGCCTCAGCGTCGACTGATGCGACCCCGGCGACTCACGTGCTCCAGGTAGAACCACCATCCGGGTTGCTCGACGCAGGTTGCCTCATCCGAAGGCAACCTCAGAAGCAACCCGGAAGGTTCGAGGCCCGATCCCGTGCGATCCAGCGGCCCACGCAGACGGTGCGCCGTTAGCCTACCGGTGGCAAGCCCAGCCGCTCGCGGGTCTCGTTGAGCATAGTAACCGTCCGCGAGGCCCCCACCCTGGTCACACCGATGGCGCGGACTTCGAGCAAGCGATCCAGCGTCCGCACGCCGCCCGCTGCCTTGACCTGGACGTAGTCGGGCGAGTGCGCCCGCATCAGCCTGAGGTCGGCATCCGTCGCGCCACCGCTGCCGTATCCGGTGGAGGTCTTCACCCAATCAGCTCTCAGATCCGCGCAGATCTCGCACAGTTTGATCTTGTGAGCGTCCTCTAGGTAGCAGTTCTCGAAAATGACCTTGACCTTCTGGCCCGCGCCATGCACCAGCTCGATTACGGCGCCAAGATCGGCCCGAACATAGTCCCAATCGCCACTGAGCACCTTGCTGATGTTGACGACGGTGTCAAGCTCCTGCCCCCCGTCGGCGAGTGCCTGCCGGGCTTCGGCGACCTTGGTCGACGTCGTGTGACCACCATGAGGGAACCCGATGGTGGTGCTGGCCTTGACGCTGCTGCCCGCGAGCAGCTCCGCGCACCGTCCGAGATAGTAGGGCATGATGCAGACGCTTCCTACGTCGTAGTCAAGCGCAACCTGAATGCCCGCCTCGAGGTCGTCTGCGGTCAGGGTTGGGTTGAGCAGCGAGTGGTCAATCATCTTGGCGATCTGTTCGTAGGTGTAATCCATTGTCGTCTCCTTTTCCCACATTGGGCACCATAGTACTACGATATGGGGATCGCCGAAAGCCACAGCTGGCAGTTGACCGGCTCTCTGCCCTGCCTATACTACGCCGATCGGTCATGCGCGAAGCGGGGGACTATGAAAGATCACATCCTGGCTATCGATAACGGCACCCAAAGCGTGCGGGCGCTCCTGTTTGACTTGGCGGGGAACCTCGTGAGCAAGGCGCGAATCCTCATTGAGCCCTACGTTTCGCCTAAGCCCGGATGGGCCGAGCAAGACCCGCTGTACTATTGGGAGACGCTCTGTGAAGCGTGCCAGAGGCTATGGCAGACCACGACCGTGCCACGCGACGCCATCGCGGGTGTTGCCCTGACGACGCAGCGGGGCACCGTGGTGAACGTCGATGCCCAAGGCACGCCACTCCGACCGGCCATCGTATGGCTGGATCAGCGGAGGGTCGAATCGCTCAAACCGGTGGGAGGGCTGTGGGGACGGCTCTTCAGCCTCACAGGGATGTCCGAGACGGTCGCTTACCTACAGGCCGAGGCTGAGGCCAACTGGATCCGCACCCATCAGCCGGACATCTGGCGCCGCACCCACAAGTACCTGCTGCTCTCCGGCTTTCTCACACACAGACTGACCGGCGACTTCGTGGACTCCATCGGATGCCAGGTTGGCTACCTTCCGTTTGACTACAAAGCGCTGGCATGGAGCAAATCCTGGGACTGGAAGTGGCGCGCGGTGCCGATGAGCCCGAGGCTACTTCCCCGGCTGGTGCCGCCGGCCGGGCGTCTGGGCACGATCACGCGTGAGGCGGCGGCCGCCACGGGCATACCCCAGGGTCTCCCGTTGATCGCAGCTGCGGCCGATAAGGCTTGCGAGGTCATCGGCGCCGGCGGCGTTCAGCCGCACATCGGGTGCCTGAGCTACGGGACGACGGCGACGATCAACACGACCCACACCAAGTACGCCGAGGTGATCCCGCTCATCCCGCCCTATCCGTCGGCGATTCCCAACCACTACAGCCTCGAGATCGGGATCAACCGCGGCTTCTGGATGGTAAGTTGGTTCAAGGAAGAGTTCGGCCACCTCGAACAGTGGCTGGCCGACGAGCAAGGCGTCGAGCCGGAGAGCCTCTTCGAGGACCTCGTCAACGAGGCCCCGCCGGGCTCGATGGGGCTGATCCTCCAGCCCTATTGGTCGCCCGGCATCCGGGTGCCGGGACCGGAGGCCAAGGGCGCCATCATCGGCTTCGGGGGTGTTCACACGCGCGCCCACTTCTACAGGGCCATCCTGGAGGGGTTGGCGTACGCACTACGCGAAGGCAAGGAGCGCACGGAACGGCGCAGCCACATCGAAGTCACCGAACTGCGGGTATCCGGTGGCGGCTCACAGAGCAATGCCGCACTGCAGTTGACGGCAGACATCTTCGGGATGCACACGGCCCGCCCGCACACTTACGAGACCTCGGGTCTAGGCGCGGCCATCGATGCGGCTGTGGGCCTGGGTCTCCATCCGGACTTCGAAACCGCCGTGAGTGAGATGACCCGCATCGGCCGGGTCTTCGAGCCCGATCCGCAGACGCGCAGGATCTACGACGGCCTCTACCAGCGTGTCTACAAGCGGATGTACGATCGGCTGCAGCCGCTCTACGAGGAGATCCGCAAGATCACGGGATACCCCAGCGTGCCCGGCGGCGCCTGAAGAGACCTTTGGGGTGTCAAGCCCGATCTGCTCGGGCCGCAAACCCCAAGGATCTTCGTCTTCTAGGGCAGGGCGAACCCCGCCACTTCGCCGTTCTGAGCATCGGCCACGTAGAGAATGCCATCCGCCACGAACAGCCCTTGGGGGAACGCCACCTTGGCGCCGGCGGCCGCGCTCAGTCCCCATTGGTATGCGCCGTTGGCGTCGAATGCCAACACTCGACGGCCCAGTGAATCTGTAACGAAGAGCCCGAGGGATGGCCCGGCATCCGCCGTTTCCTGCGCAAGTGGGCCCCAGGTGAGATAAGGCTTCTCATCCGGGTTTTCGGTGTTCCACGTCGGAATGTCCCACTGCGTCAGCGGCACGCCTTGTTCGTCGAAGAGCTGCACGCGGAGATTCCACGTGTCCGCCACCGCGACCGTGCCATCCGGGCTTATCGCGATGCCTACCGGCTCATCCAGTTGTCCCGGCCCCGTCCCCCAACCACCAAACTCGCGGAGGAAGTTGCCGTCGGCGTCAAAAACCTGAACGCGCTTGTTGCCCGTGTCCGCTACGAAGACGTCGCCTTCAGGGCTCACGGCGATCCCGCGGGGTCCGTAGAAGAGACCTTGCGCACCCGGCTCACCGATCTGCGTCACCTGGACGATGCCGCCCCAACTGGCAACCGGGACGTAACCAGCGTCGAACTTCTGGATGCGATGGTTCCACGTGTCCGCCACGTAGATGCTGCCGTCCGGCCCGACCGCCACGTCCCATGGCTCGTTGAACTGCCCCACATCCGTGCCGTACCCGCCGAACGAATCGATCGGACCATCGGGCCCGATATGCCAGATGCGGTGGTTGAGCGTATCGGCCACATAGAAGGTGCCGTCGGCTGCCTGGGCGATACCGCGCACCACCGAACCGGGCAGAAGCACCTGGCTGACCAGCGAGAGGTTCCGCCCCCCGGCAGCAAAGGGATCCGGAGGCGGCGTCTCGACAGGCTGTACGTAGCGGGCAACCCCCGCCGGCCGGCTGGTTGGCCACGTTGCCTCGGCCACATCCCGTCGAACGTAGAGGCGGAAATCCTTGCGATACGGCCAGTTGAAGAGATCGAACGGAGCCGCCGGATTCTTCAGCTCGGCGTACCGGGTGTAATCCCTGCGCCACACGATGTCCCACAGCGCCAGTCGCATCTGGGGGTCGGCGAGCGCAGCGCGAACTCGTCCCCACGTGAGCCCGAAGTAATCCTGGATCGGCCACCATAGATAGCGATAGTCGAAGGCGACGTAGTCGTCGCCGATGATGCTCTCGACGGCATCGTACTGCGGGCTGCCAGCGATGATGACCGGACAATCCAGTAACTGGGCCGGGTCCGGGGACATACTGTAGAAGTAGTTGTTGGGAAACTCTGTCATATACCAGGTGAAAGGCCAGGATCCATCCTCGCCGTAGGCAACACGGACGTCGTCGGCCGTCCCGGTCTGGGTCCACGACACATCGTGCACCTGCTGCAGTGCCACCTTGATGTCCGGCGTCCCGTGCGCGTAGACCAGAAGCTCCGTTGCCAGATCGTCGTTGATGTAGTTCAGCATCACCATCGTGCGCGCCGTCAGGCCGGCCATCGCCAGCACGGCCAGGAGCGTCGCCAGACGCAGGCCTATCCGACCGCCGAGGCGGGCGAGTGAGCGATAGAGCAGGAGCCCAAAGACGACCAACCCGACGAGGCCGCCAAGGGCAGAACCATACGAGTCCAACTGAGCCAGGTCCAGCCCTGCCGGGGATACGCCCTGCTGCAGGCCCGCACGGAGTCCCAAGACACTTCGGGCAAAGACTACCAGCGCAGCCAGCGTGAGGGGAAGGGTGACGGCAAAGAGCGCTGCAGGCCCGATCCTCAGCTTCGGCCCACGGCACGCCATCCAGCAGTCGACCGGCGCCCCAGCCTGCAAGGAGGATGCTCGGGAGAGCGATGTGGACCACAAGCCAGGGCATCTTCTCACCGGCGATCGTGTAGGCAATCCACGACATCGTGGTCCAACCCAAGAGGAAGAGCGGAAAGAGATACGGTAGATCCAGGCCGGCGTCGGATCGGAACGGCGTCTTCATCCCGAGCGGGAGGCCGTAGTCGACCGGGTAGGCCTCGAACAGCCTGGACCAACGCAGCCACACCCCCTCCGAGCGACAGCGAGATCGCCAGGTACTCATACAGGGGTCCCACCAGGAAATAATAGTAGATCGGCTGATCGCCCCGCTTGACGCCCTGCTGCGCGAGCCAGTAAGCCAATCCTCCGACCAGACCCGAGAGCGCCCCAAACGCCCACGTGAAGACTGTGGTGTAGAGAACGATGAAGATCGAGTAGTGGATGAGTGCAACGACGGGCCAATGCCTGTGATCCCAGAGGAGCCCGAAGACGATCGACACGACCAATGTGGCGGCAATCACGACGGACATTGTCACGATGCTCGGAACCGGTATGCTCGAGAAGTCCCCCGTGCGCACGGCATTGTAGACCAACGTCATATCGATGCCGGTGGTGAACTTGATCAGGAACGCCGAGCCAAGTGGCAATGTCAGCGTGCCCAGCACCATCAGGAGGTCGAAGAGGCGAATCTGCTGAAGCTCGCGCCGGCCGATGCCAATCCGCATCACGAGGAGCGCGATTCCCAGGGAGACCAGCGCCGCTATGGCAGCGACGCGACCCCAAAGCGGAATGGCCGTGCTTGCCACGCTGCTGTTACCCGCGTCATCCAGCGGCACCTGGCTCACCTGCCCGTCACGGAACGAGGCCGCGAAAGCCACGCCCATCAGCAGGCCAAGGCATACCAGGACGACGAAAACCACGAAGAGCCGCCCGTGCTCCCATTTCACCGTCATCACCTGCCAGGCAAACGGCAGGAAGAGCAGCGCGCCGAAGATCGCCGTGTAGATGTAGGCGGCCTCCTTTGTCGCGAACATCAGCGAGAAGGAAGCTGCCAGCCAGGCGAGCCACACCTTCTTTCCGGACTCGAGGAACCGCAGCATCACCCACAGGAGCAGGACCGCGGAGAGCATCAGGAGTACGTCATGCCGGATGTAGCGCGAGTAATAGGAGATCGACGGCGACAGAAGCAGAAGCCCGGAGGCGACGAGAGACCCGGAGCGTCCCAGCCACCGCCGGAAGAGGAAAGGTGTCATCACGAGCACCACGCCCGCCGCTGCCTCAAAAATCCGCGAGGTGAAGTCGCTGGGGCCCAGCAACCAGTAGATGAATGCGGTCGCCTCGAAAAGCAGGGGCCCGTGCATCATCGGATTGTGCTGAAACCCGTCTCCCGCATAGAGGTTCCAGGAGAACTTCGTGTGGATGCTCTCATCGTGGCTGATCGCCCGATCGCCCAGCATATAGAAGCGGCTGAAGAGAGCCAGAGCCAGAATCAGCACATAGAGGATGCGCTCCCAGCGCCCCACGAGTTCGCGCGACATACTCACTCCTTGTAGCATTCCCGGGCGTGGTGCGTGCCCTCGGTATCCACATATGATACCAGGTCCGCGTCAACTACCAAGCCGCGCCCACGCGGAAGGAGCCCCACTCGGGATGCCTGTGCCACGGCGTGCGCTTGGTGTTGCGTCAGTAGCCAACCAGGACTCTCGTCGGCAGCACCAGGGCGTCTGTACCATCATCCCATGTCACTCGGACACCTGTCACACCATCGTACAGACCCACCTGCAGATATGCCTCGCCGGAGAAGTCGGGGTCCTGCCATTCCAGGGGGTGAACGTCGACCAGGATCTCATCGACGACCCATCCCCCCGTCGGGCGTGACCACTGCACGGGCACTGCATCGTGTTGCGCCACGATCCGCCCATCGTCAGAGACCAGGTGCACGAAGACCTTCAGGTCCCGATTCGACGCAGCCTCTCCGGCGCGCCATACGAGGGTCACTGTGAGCGGCTCGCCGGCACCAACCTGGACCCCCGCCGTCTCAGGCGCCTCTCCTGTCGTAGAGACGGGGCGGTGCCCCGTCTCCAGGCGCGTCCGCCGTCCCAGGCGCGTCCGCCGTCCCAGGCGCGTCCGCCGTCTGAGGCGCCAGGTCATACCCCACCAACGTCGCGACGTCGCCCGCCCCTGCCCCCACCATGTGGGCCACCTCGGGGGCCGCAAACCGGTGCGACGCCGGCTGAATGACGACCTCACCAAGCGTTACAGACTGCCCATCGACCGCAGCCACGACCTCAGCGCGGCCTGACGCGGCATCCGGTGGCACCGTCATCGCGGCAACCTGCATCAGGGGCCGTCCGGATGGCCAGTCCGCGGAGATCGTCGAAAGCGCGCTGACCGTCACGGTCTCGCCGCCCCGCTGCAACTTGACCAGAGGCTGGACATCCGCGGGCGGGATACCAACGATACGCCACCAGAGGGTAATGTAGATCCTCTCACCGGGCGCAGCCTGCCCCCGATCGACACGCGCGCCATCCAGATAGAGAGAAGGGGTCACTGGGAGCGAGGGCGAGGTCGGCGCTGCAGCGACGGGATAGAGGGACACATCCCGCCAGGGCCTCACGAGGGGACGGAGGGTACCGAGGTCGACAGATGCCACGGCCTGACCCCCGCCCTTCAATAGCACGCCCTCTCCGGGTCGGAAGGATCGAAGAGGCCGACTTCCAGCCGGTACGCTTCGGGCAATGCGCCGACAGGCACGGGCAGCAGGTGGTACGACGAGTGGAGGCCACCATCAGCCCACGTATCCGTGGGGGTACCGGCCCCATCTACCAAGACGCGCTCGTCAGACGAGACCAGGGCACCTCCCGGCGCATCGACGCCGGTAGCAGCATAGAGACGGACCGATGCCGCATACCGTGTCCCATCGCCCGGGCCATCCCAACAGAGACGTATGGGCAGTGCGGCACCGCTAACGGGGCGAGCCTGGTAGGCAACGCCCACCAAACAGGGACCGCTTCCCTCTGCACACACCGGCGGCACCGGCTGGCAGTCGTGTACCGTCAAGCCATCGCGCATCTCGTAGGCTTCGAGGAAAACGCCCTGGAATCGGATCCGCGACACGAGCACACCCGACCAGGCCAGCTCGGCTCGGAGCCTCCCTGACGGATCCAGCGCCCCGCGATCATAGTCCAGCAAATACACCTCACTCGTGCGTCCGGCTCTCTCGGCCAGCCAGGACATGTCCCCACGCGAGACCTGAGGCGGCATCGCCAGTCGGGCAGCACCCAGATCATACTGCGCCAGTGACCAGTCGGTAGGCGGCACGACCACCATGTCGCCCGGCCTGGCAGAGGTGCTCAGGTACGCGGCCACGCTACGCACGTCACTGCGGGCGTAGGCAGGATCGACAAGGTAAGCGCGCAGCCCCAGCAGGCTTGTAGCCAGGACAGCGGCAAGCAGGGCCGCGCGAATCGGGCGGAGCGCAGACCGGTCACCGACCGCCATTCCCGTGACCAGCCAACCGCCCACCACGAACGGAAAGAGATAGCGGGGGTGCGATTGGGGGCTTAGCCACCACAGAACCGGCGCACTCAGCAAGGGAACCAGCCACAGCACGAGGGTCAGGCCAAGTCCAAGCGACCTTTCGGCCCTCGACAGGAGCGCCGAGACGAGCGCCGCCACCAGCAGAAACCCGGTCAGCAAGGAGGGTCTCACCAGAGCAGGGTCGCCGAGCGCCTGGGGAAGCCCCGTGGTGTGGAATATCCCGACCAAGGCCGCGACGTACCGGGCCGGTACCGGCACTGCAAAGGCGTTGCCGAGGCCCGCCTGCGCGGTCAGCCCCCCCACGCCGGCCCACGCGATGGCCACCGCCCACGGAGAGGCGATAGCCAACGTCACAACGGCGCCGATCAGCCACTCGTATAGGACCCATCGGCGCGCGCCGCGGGGACTCAGCCGCCGCGAGGTCACGATGAATAGAACCGCCGCGCCGCCAATCGCAATGGCGCCGGCGTAGTGCGTCAGCAGCAGCGAGGCCTGCACGGCGCCCAACAGCAGCCCTCGCCTAAGCCATGGAGGGAAGAGGCGCAAGCGGCGAAGCCCCACCTGTGCCGAGACCTTCCCCGGCGTCCAGGCCAGCGACCACAATGCCAGAACACCCAAAGGCAGCATCGCATAGGCACGCGTCTCCTGCCCGTAGATGACAATCGGGGGAGCCAACGCGACAAGCAATGAGGTGATCAGCCCGGCACGCTCCCCGACCCGGCGTCCGACAAAGCGATAGACGGCAGCAGGGAGCAGCGTGACCGAAAGGGCTGATAGGTAGCGTCCTGTAAACGGCGACGACCCAACCAGCGAGGTCCAGACCTTGAGAATGAAGAAATAGAGGGGCGGATGGATGTTGGCAGCGCGATCTGCCACGATCGCGGCCCAGGATAATCCGGCCAGATGGAGGCTGATACCCTCATCCCACCAGATCGACTGCGACTCCAGGGTCAGAACAACCAGGGAGTACAGGAAAAAGCAGAACAGCAGGGGAGCGGCGGAACGGAAGAGCGAAAGAGCAGAGGGCCGGGGCAGCAGAGGGGCCCCTCTGCTCGCCCCGGCCCCCCACTCCTCTAGCTTCCCATCCGCGCGATCTCGTCCTCGACGACGCTGTCATCGAGCTTGCGGAACAGAGGTTCGGGCTTGCCAAGCTGCCGTCCGGCGGGCAGCTCCTCGTACAGCCAACGACCGGCGGCCTGGCTATCATCGTATCTGAGCGCATCGTGCAGATCATCGCCTTCTCCCACCGTTTGGATGACCTGTTGGCCAAACAGCGGCATCTCGTAGCCCAACTGCTCGTGCAGTTTCTGGGCCGAGAACGGGAGAAAGGGCGAGATCAGGGTCTTGATCGCGTTGATCGTCTGAAGTGCGACGTAGAGCGTGGTGCCAGCCGCGACACGGTCGGTCTTGATCTGTGTCCAGGGTGACTTGACCTCCAGATAGCGGTTCGCTTCACGGGCCAGCGACAAAGCCTCCGACATCGCAGCCCTGAAGTTGCATGCCGCCAACTCCCGACCGACGCTGTCGAACCCCGCCTTGGCGCTCGCCAGGAGTTCCTCATCCACCTCGCCAAGTGGGCCCGGTTCCGGCACAGCGCCGAAGTGCCGGTAGGTGAACGACAGCACGCGGTGCGCCAGATTGCCCCAAACGCCGACCAACTCCCCGTTATTCCGCTGGACAAAGTCATCCCAGAGGAAGTCACTGTCGCTCGTCTCGGGCATGACGACCGTCACATAGAAGCGCAAGGCATCCGGATCGTACCTGGAGAGCAGATCAGGCAGTGTGATCATGTGGCCCCGGCTCTTTGAGAACTGCGAACCTGCAAGGTTCATGAACTCGTTGGCGGGCACATCCGTCGGCAGGTTCAAGCGCTTCGTCGTATCGTCCTCGTAGATGCGTCCGACGCCAATCAGCTCGGCGGGCCAGATCACCGTGTGGAACACCGTGTTATCCTTGCCGATGAAGTAATAGGTCTCCGCCTCGGGTTCGTACCACCAGGCCTTCCATAGCTCCGGATCGCCGCGGAGATCGGACTCCTCAATGCTTGCCGACAGGTAACCGATCACGGCCTCGAACCAGACGTAGAGCCGTTTCTCCTCGTATCCTTCCACCGGGACGGGAATGCCCCACTCAATGTCGCGCGTGATCGCCCGTCCCCTGAGGCCGCCCTTCACGTAGTTGCGAGAGAAGTTCAGGACCGCAGGTCGCCAGTCCTCCTTATCCTCGTCCAGGTATGCCTCGACCGCCGGACCAAGCTTCGGGAGGTCCAGGAAGAAGTGCTCGGTCTCGCGGATCACGGGGATGGAACCATCGATCTTGGTACGCGGGTTGCCAAGCTCCAGGGCATCGAGGATCTTCCCGCAGTTGTCACATTGGTCGCCGCGCGCCTCCGTGTAGCCGCAGTACGGGCACGTCCCCTCAACGTAGCGATCGGGGAGGAAGCGTCCCAGCGTTTCAGAGTAGAACTGCTTCTGACTCTCGGTGTATAGATAGCCGTTCTCGAGCAGCGCCGTAAACATGCCCTGTGAGACCCTGTGATGGTTAGCCGTGTCAGTATGCGTGAACAAATCGTAGGAGATGCCGATCGCCTGCTGCGTCTCCAGGAATCGCCGGTGAAAGCGCTCAAAAACCTCGGTGGAGGTCACGCCCTCTTGCTCGGCGCGAAGTGACACTGGCGTTCCGTGTGAGTCAGACCCGGACACCATCAGCACATCGTCCCCGGCCAGACGGTGATAGCGCGCGAAGATATCTGCCGGCAGATAGGCGCCTGCCAGGTGACCCACGTGTAGGTCACCATTCGCATAAGGCCACGCTACCGAGACGAGGATCCGCTTTCCTTCGACATTCTGTTGACGATCTGACATATCCCTCCTTCTTCCAGACAAACGTAGTATACCAAAGGTTGATGAAAAGACGGGCAGAGACATTGACAACCGAAAGCCGCCAGCGAGGCTGGCGGCTTTCACTCTGTCGCGTACCTACAATAGCCTATCTGAGGTAGTCCTTCAGATCGCGGCTCCGGCTTGGATGTCGTAGACGGCGCAGCGCTTGCCCCTCAATCTGGCGAATTCGCTCGCGCGTTAGCCCAAACTTCTGACCGACCTCCTCCAGCGTATAGCTACGGCCATTGTGCAGGCCGAAGCGCATGCGCAGAATGCGGACCTCACGTGGATTCAGCGTCGAGAGCACCTCTTCAATGCGGTCACGAAGCATGCCCGTGTAGGCGGTATCGGGAGGCGTAGGTGTCTGATCGTCCTCAATGAAATTGCTCAGCTCGCTGTCCTCATCCTCTCCGACGGGACGTTCGAGGCTGAGCGGCTGCCAGGAAACCCGCATCATCCACTGGACCTTACGAGGTTCAAGGCCCATCTCCACCGCAAGTTCCTCGGGCGTCGGCCGGGTGCCGCGCTCCTGTTCGATCTCCTGGGCACGCCGGTAAAGGCGTCGAATCCGGTCGCTCATGTGCACGGGAACCCGAATCGTGCGACCCTGATCCGCAATTGCCCGCGTGATCGTCTGACGAATCCACCACGTGGCATAGGTGCTGAAACGATAGCCACGCTGGTATTCGAACTTCTCGACCGCCTTCATCAACCCCAGGTTGCCTTCCTGGATCAGATCGAGAAAGGGCACGTTCCTTCCGATGTACTTCTTGGCGATGCTTACGACGAGGCGGGTATTCGCGCGAATGAGGTGGTCGCGGGCTTCCAACCCCTCAAGAACGATCTGATCAAGGCACGCCCGTGCCTCAACCGTAAGGCTCCCATCCTGCAGCAATCTCTCTGTCTCACGCCCGCGCTCGATCGCCTTTGCCAGGCTCACCTCTTCCTCATTGCTGAGCAAGGGCACCCGTGCCATCTCACGGAGGTAGAGCGCTACGGTGTCGTCCACACCTATGCCGTCGAGGTTGTAGACGTCCTCATCCAAATCGAGGTCTTCTTCTAGCGACTCTGCGAAGTCAATATCGACGTCGTCCTCATCCTCCTCTTCATCATCGTCCGTGGCCTCGATCTCAACGCCGGCCTGTCGAAGCTCGGCAAGCACGCTCTCAAGGGATTCCTGCCCCCGCAGCGATGCCAGGGCCTCCAGCACATCGTCAACGGTCAGAAACCCCTGAGCTTCCGCCTTTTCCAGCAGCTCGGCAATTACGTCCATAGGCCTCCTTGGAATGTGAGATCCACAAAACGCTTCCGAGATACCCGGCAGTGAGACGCTACTGTGACTTACGTCCCGCCGGGCTTATCCACCAGCTGCCGCAGAGCCTCCCAACGGGGATCAATCGTTGCGACGTTCTCGCACGTGCATTCCCCATTGTTCCTGTTTCCACCACACTCAGGACACAATCCCTGGCATGTAGAAGAGCATATCGGGTTGGGCGGCATTCCCAACCAGACGTATTCGCGAATCAGAGGAGCCAGATCGACCCAGCCATCCTCGTTGACTCGAACCGGGCGCTCGGGCGTGAGACCCGCGCCGGGCAGACTGAGGATATCCTCGAGTTCGATCGTGATCGGCTGGTAAAAGGGGGTCAAACAGCGTGTGCACTCCGTCTTGGCTTCAGCATCGAGCTCACCTAGGACCAGGATCCCTTCCGCGACGCGAGTAAACTGAAGATGGCCCCGCAGGTACCGAAGCTCAGTATCACCAACGGGCACATCCTCAATATCGAGATCTTTCGACTCTTGCCGTCCAACTCTAGCGTGCGCTAGTGAAGAAAGATTCAGCTTTATCATTGCACGGACTACCTCCGTGTCCCACTAACATTGCAATTATAGCACGGCCAACCCGCGGCGTCAAGGAGTTTGAGAGTTCAAACCATTTTGATGGTTGCATCCTCCAACTTCGTCCCGTATAATGGGATGGAGTTGTCTCTGGCAACCAGCCGTGGCGTCGGCTTGGGGCTCACGGCGTGACCAACTGCGAAGCCTTCCCTGTCCTGCCGGTCATCACGACGGGCACAGAGGGCCGGGGTCTTTGCATCCTGACGGTTGGCTGCGATGGCGGGGGAGATAATGGCGAGTGTCAATGCCCGGGTGCGCGACTCGGAGGATGTTGGTAGTGCTTGGATCACCCCTGAGGCGCTGTCCCAGGCAATTGCGAGATGCCGGAGCTATCTGCTGGGGCAACAGGCTCCGCTCGGGTACTGGGTGGGAGAACTGGAATCGGACGTCAGCGTCGCAGCAGGATACATCCCCCTGATGCGCTTCCTCGGGATCCCGCAACCCGAGCGCGAGGCCAAGATCGTGAACGTCCTCCGAAGCCGTCAACTGCCCGATGGCGGCTGGTGCAGCTACACGGGCGGCCCGGGCAACCTCGACGTCAGTGTCCAGGCCTATTTCGCGCTCAAGCTGGCCGGCGTCCCCGCCGAGGACGCTGCCATGCAGCGGGCGAGGGCCTACATCCTGTCCAAGGGCGGCGTCAACAAGACCCACACTTTCACCAAGACCCTCATCGCGCCCTTCGGTCAGTATGGTTGGGAGGGCCTTCCTGCCATCCCCCCCGAACTGATGCTGCTGCCCAATGGGTCTCCCTTCACCATCTACGAATTCGCCAGCTGGGCGCGGGCCACGATCGTCGACTTGATGGTGGTCCTCGCACAGAAACCGGTCTGCCACATACCGGAATCGGAGAGCATCTTCGAGCTGTACACCGAACCCAGGGATCACCTGCACTGGCGCGTACCGAAGCCCGACAAGCGCCTCAGTTGGGAGGGGGTTTTCACGCTGTTGGACAGGCTGCTCAAGACCTGGGATATCTTCCCCTTCCACCCGCTGCGAGGACGGGCCTTGCGGAAGGCGATAGAGTGGATAGAGGATCATCAGGAGTCCGACGGTAGCTGGGGCGGCATTATGCTCCCCTGGGTATACTCCCTGATGGCACTGAAGAGCGTGGGCCGCTCGCTTGACGATCCGGTGATGGCGAAGGCCCTGGGCGGGCTGCAGAGGTTCATTGTGGAGGACGAGTCGACCTTTCACCTGCAACCCGCAGTGTCCCCTATTTGGGATACGGCGTTGGCCGTGATCGCCCTGGGCGATTCCGGGCTTGAGCGGCGACCATCCCGCCCTCGTCAAGGCGGCCCGGTGGCTTCTGGGTGAGCAGGTCCTCTCCGGTGGTGATTGGCAGGTCAAGAACCCCCACACGGAGCCGGGCGCGTGGTCCTTTGAGTTTGACAATGATCTCTATCCGGACGTAGATGATACCGTTGCGGTCTCCCTGGCGTTGCTGCGGGTGGATCTTCCGGAGCGAGAGGCCAAGGTCGAGGCGCTAGACAAAGCTCAGCGGTGGATCCTGGACATGCAGAGCGGGGACGGTGGATGGGCGGCCTTCGATCGGGACAACAATATGCAGATCCTGGCCAAGATCCCCTTTGCGGATTTCATGACGCCCCTGGACCCGACCTCCGCGGACGTTACGGCTCACGTAGTGGAACTCCTCGCCAAATTGGGCGACCCGCGTAGCCAGGCATCCTGTCGGAGAGCACTGAGCTATCTGAGACGCGAGCAGGAAGCTGACGGATCCTGGTATGGGCGCTGGGGCGTGAACTACGTCTACGGCACTAGCGCGGTGCTGCCCGCGCTTCACGAAGCCGGCGAGGATGAAGCCGAGACCTACATCCAACAGGGCGTGGCGTGGCTCAAGCAGCACCAGAATCCGGATGGGGGATGGGGAGAGACCTGCGAGTCCTACGAGGATCCGTCACTCCGGGGCCTGGGGGCAAGCACCCCTTCGCAGACGGCGTGGTCGATCATGGGCCTGTTGGCCTGCGGCGAGGGCGACAGCGACGCGGTCCTCAGAGGGGTTGCCTATCTGCTGGACACGCAGGCTGCGGACGGGACGTGGGACGAAGAGCTTTATACCGGGACCGGGTTTCCGAGGGCCTTCTACCTCAGATATCACATGTATCGCATCTACTTCCCTTTGATGGCCTTGGCACGGTTTCAGCGTTGGCGCGAGCAGGGGGAGGACCGCTGACGTTCGGTTGGAGAAGGAAACCGCGGTCGAAGCGGGGGGTTGGCAAGCCACCAGTTGGGTGAATAGTGTGGAAAGGAGACGGGGAGATGGATATGGCCAACGAGGAGGCATTCGCACGTACAGAGCCTGGTGAGAGGATTCTGCTGCTCCCACAGTGTCTGCGGCCCAGCAAGAGTTGCCCGGGTAAGTTCGGCAAAGAGGGCCTCGTATGTCCCGAGGATTGCACGGAGACCTGCGTGGTCCCGGCCTTTAGGCAGGAGGCCACGAGGCTCGGTTACCGAGGGATGTGCATCGCAGCCGGGGGCAAGATGGCGCTCAAGTTCGTCACGGAAACTCACCCGAAGGGAATCGTAGCCGTAGCATGCCCTGAGGAGCTGACCATGGGAGTGGCGGCAGTCGAAGGGGCGTCCGAATATCACAACGGCACCCCGGCCATCGTCATTATTCCCCTTATCAAAGATGGTTGTGTGGACACCGAGGTCGACCCTGACCTGGTGATCCGGGCCATCGGCCTGCGGTCGTGACGGAGGTATGCAACGATGGGTTTTTCGTGGCAACTCGCGGCGTCACTGACCACATATCTCGGAAAGAACAAGCTCCAGGGCAGGAAGCGGTTCCCCTTGGTGCTGATGCTCGAGCCCAGTTTCCGATGTAACCTCGCTTGTGCTGGCTGCGGCCGCATCAGGGAGTATCGCGACATCCTTGATGAGAGCCTGTCGGTCGAGGAATGCCTGGCAGCCGTCGAGGAGGCCGGCGCTCCCGTGGTCAGCATCACCGGCGGCGAGCCGCTTCTCTATCCCGGGATCGATCGACTTGTGCGACAGATCATCGCCGGGCGGCGATTCGTACACTTGTGCACCAATGGGCTGCTGCTGGAGGAGTCGCTGTCCAAGTTCGAACCCAGTCCCTATCTCAGCTTCGTCGTTCACCTCGACGGGCTGGCCGGTACCCACGATGGATTCGCCGGGCGAAGCGGCGTCTTCGACACGGCGATCGCCGCAGCGACCGCCGCCAAGCGGGCCGGCTTCCAGGTGCTGACCAATACCACCATCTACAGGGGCACCGATCTGGGGGAGATAGAGCAGCTTTTCACCCGGCTCTCGGGAATACCTACCGACGGCATCATGTTGACGCCGGCCTTTGGGTATGAAGCGGTCGATTCCGACGTCTTCCTCGACCGTGAGGCAGCGGTTGTAGCCTTCCGACGGATATTCGAGCTGGGCCGGGAATTCAGCTTCTATAACACCCCTCTCTATCTGGAGTTCCTGGCAGGGAAACCGGGATCTGACTTGCTTCCCCTGGAGCACGCCTACGCGAAACCCCAAGGGATGGAAGCGGCCCTGTTATCTGATCACCGACGGACACTGCGCTTCGTTCCGTGAACTCATGGAGGAGACCCCGTGGGAGAACTACGGTCCCGGCAACGATCCGCGCTGCGCGAATTGCATGGTCCACTGTGGCTTTGAGGCTAGTGCTGTGGCCGAGGTTACCAAGAGCCCGTCAAACCTGTGGCACACCCTGAAATGGGGCCTCTCCGGCGGCTGAGACGAGCCGCCTGGCGTCACACGTGATCGCCCTCCTCTGTGCCCTGGCAGACGAGCTGTCCGGCCTGCGAAGGCTGATGAGGCTTGCCGAGGTCGACGGGGGCCGGGCCCGCCGCCTGTACCGAGGTGAGTTTCGGGGGAGAGAAGTCCTTCTGGTCCAGACCGGTGCCGGCAGGGAACGCGCCGAAGCGGCTGCCGGCGACGTTCTGGATCGCTACACTCGTCAGCGGGTTAGTGTCGTTCGGCTATGCCGGAGCACTGGCGGCACGGTTGGGCGCGGGCGACGTGGTCATATGCTCAACGCTGCTTGGTGCTACGACGTCGACGGGGGAAGTCCCGCAGGCGGGACACTGCAGTTCCGATGACGGCTTGGTTAGGCTCGCGGCCCAGGTGCTGAACGGTATGGCTGTGGAGTCTCGAATTGGAAGCGGCGTGACCACACCGCAGGCGATCTGCACAGTCGAGGGAAAACAAACCCTATTTGTGGCTACCGGTGCGGACATCGTCGATATGGAGAGCTACTGGATTGCCAGGATAGCCTCGCAGCGGCGCGTCCCCTTCGTGGCCATTCGTGCCGTAACGGACACCCGGCGCGACGTCCTTCCACCTTTCGATCGGTGGCTGAACGCCGACGGGAGGTGGCAATGGGGAGCCGTGGCCTCCTACTTTCTGCTTCATCCTCGGCACCTGGCAGTGTTGGCTCGCCTCTCCGGGAACGCCCGACAAGCGAGGACCAACCTCACCACCATCATCAGTCGCCTAGCGACTGCCCCGTGAGGCGACGGAAAGTGTCGCTATCCCGGCGGGTCTGAATAGGAGGCGAGACATTCGCGCATTCGTAACCGGAGGGACGGGGTTCGTAGGCGGGGCGGTGGTGCGCCGGCTGCTTGAGGCAGGTCACGAGGTGCGGGTGCTGGTGCGCCCCGGATCCGCAACGCGGCAACTGGAGGGTCTTGCCGTGGAACGGGTGCCGGGCGACCTGAGAGACACCGGCAGCCTGCGCAGCGCAGTTCGCGGCTGCGACTGGGTCTTCCACGTGGCAGCCCTCTATAGCTATTGGGGGCACGACTGGCAGGATTTCTTCGAAGCCAATGTGGAGGGCACGCGCCGCGTGCTGGAGGCTGCGGAAGCTGCAGGCGTGCAGCGCATTGTCTACACCAGCTCGGTCGCCACCCTGGGCATCCGCAAGGACCACGTCCCGTCGACAGAGGAAACACTCGGCACTCTGGATGATCGGATAGGGCCGTACCAGCGCTCCAAGTTCCTCGCTGAAGAGGTTGCGCACGATGCCGCCCAACGCGGTTTGCCGGTCGTGATCGTCAACCCAAGCACGCCCGTCGGCGTGGGTGATCACAAGCCAACGCCCACGGGGCAGATCATCGTCGACTTCCTCAACGGTCGGATGTTTGGCTACCTGGATACGGGCCTGAATATCGTCGATGTCGACGACGTGGCGACAGGGCATCTGCTCGCGGCTACACTCGGGCGCGTTGGAGAGCGATACATCCTTGGCGGTGAGAACCTCACCCTCAAGCAGGTGCTCGATCTGCTGGCCGAGATCTCCGGCCGACCTCCGGCGCGTCTCCGCGTTCCCCGTTGGGTAGCCATGGCCTGGGCCTATGCGGACACGGCGTTGGCCAGCGCTGGATCCACACCGTGTGCCGACCGCTACGCCGGACAAGGTACGCCTCTCGCGCAACTACGAGTTCTTCGATCCGGGCAAAGCAGTACGTGAACTAGGCCTGCCCCATACGCCGGCGCGGGAAGCTCTCCGCAAGGCGGTCGTGTGGTATAGGGCCAATGGGTACGCACACTAGGGAGAAGGGCTGCTGCAGCTGGCGCTGCAGTACGAAAAGAGGCCACCGTCGAGCGGTGGCCTTCGATCGTCAGCCTGACGCAGCCGGTCGGATACCTACGCCTTGCTCTTGAGGTAATCGACGGCGCCCTGCACAGTGGTGATGCTGCGAGCGTCGTCATCGGAGATGCGCCCGCCGAACTCGTCCTCAAAGGCCATAATCAGCTCAACGAGGTCCAACGAGTCCGCACCGAGATCCTCCCGAAAGCTGGCCCCGGGGGTCACCTTGTCCTCCTCGACAGCGAGGGTATCAACTATGATGTCCTTGACCTTCTCGTAGACGTCGTCGCTCATCGCATTCCTCCTCAGGTTGTGATCGTGCTCCGCCGGACCAAGCGCACCGGTCCGTCCTTGCCTAGGCGACATTCTAATGACGCTGCGGCAGATGTCAAGCTTGACGCCTGTTCCAACAGCAGGTATAGTCACCGCTGCTGACCCGGAGAGACTGTGAAGAGCGAACCTATGCCGACTAGCGCACGAAAAGACGAGCACCTGCGCATCAGCCTCGAAGAGGATGTATCCTTCACGGAGATCGACCCAGGGCTCGACGCGTATCGCTTCGTCCACCAGTCGCTTCCCGAGATCGACCTCGACGCGATCGACACGACGACATCGTTCCTCGGGCACAAGCTTTCCTTTCCTCTGCTCATCGCTTCCATGACCGGCGGCACGCCGAAGACCGGACAGATCAACCGCATCCTGGCTGAGGCAGCCGCGGATGCCGGCATCGGCATGGGGCTGGGATCCTCGCGGGCGATGCTGGAGCGCCCGGAGGTCGCCGAGACTTTTCAGATGCGAGACGTGGCCCCTGACCTGGTGCTCTTCGCCAACCTCGGCGCCGTTCAGCTCAACTACGGCTACACGGCGCAGGACTGCCAGCGCCTCGTCGACGTGACGCACGCCGATGGGCTCTTCCTGCACCTCAACCCGCTTCAGGAGGCCCTTCAGGCGGAGGGCGACACACGATTTGCCAACCTCGTCGGGAGAATCGAGGAGGTCTGCACCACCCTGACGGTTCCTGTAATTGCCAAAGAGGTCGGTTGGGGACTGTCTGCCCGGGCCGCGCGAATGCTGATCGATGCCGGCGTCGCTGCCCTCGACGTTGCCGGCGCGGGCGGTACATCGTGGAGTCAGGTCGAGTTCTTCCGACAGACCGGCGTCGTGGAGCGTGACATCGCCGCGGGGTTCAGGAACTGGGGCATCCCCACGGCTGAGTCGCTACAGCTCGTGCGCGGCGTCAGCACGACAATACCGCTTATTGCCAGCGGTGGCCTGACGACGGGCATCGACATCGCGAAATGCATTGCCCTGGGCGCCGACGTCGCCACGATGGCTAGCGTCATACTGAAGGCTGCCGCAGACTCGCCTGAGACGGTCCGGGACTGCCTGGATATCCTCCGCCGGCAACTCAGAATCGCAATGTTCGTGACGGGGTCCGCGGATATCGCTGCCCTGAGACAGGCCGAAATGGCCGCTTCCGGCAGCAGAGCCTGTGCTTCCAGCTAGATTATTGTGATGGAGATATTGTGGATCTGACAGCCGCTTACTTCCCTGCCCTCGATGCCGAGATGCGTCGCCTGCTTGTCACGCAAGAGGACGGCCCTCCCCTGCTCTACGGTATGTTGCGCTATCACCTGGGTTGGCTGGATCGGAGCTTCGAGCCTGTGCAGGTCGACGGTGGAAAACACATTCGCCCACTGATACTCCTGCTGGCTGTACAGGCCCAAGGTGAGGCGTGGGAGCGAGCTGTGGGCGCGGCAGCAGCCGTTGAACTGCTCCACAACTTCACGCTGATCCATGACGACATTGAGGATCAAGACAGCATACGTCGTGGGCGCGAGACGCTCTGGGCACTCTGGGGAATTCCCCAGGCGCTGAATGCCGGAGACGCACTCTTCGCTCTTTCGTACCGTGGGCTGATTGAGTTGGTCGACCACGGCGTCCCCGCTGACCGGGTCGTGCTTGCGACCAGCCGGTTCACAGAGACCATTATCTACATCACCGAAGGACAGTGCCGTGATCTGGAGTTCGAAACACGCGCCAGAACGGATGAGCCGGCGTACCTGGAGATGGTGCGTGGCAAGACGGCCGCGCTGTTAGGTCTGTCGGCGGAACTGGGTGGCATCATCGCCGGCGCATCGCCGGATCGAAGCCGACGCTCTGCGAGAGTTTGGGGAGGCGCTGGGCATTGCGTTCCAGATGTATGACGACATTCTGGGGCTCTGGGGTGACCCGGCTCGGACAGGCAAGCCGGTGGCGTCGGACCTCCGCAAGGGCAAGAAAACGTTGCCCATCCTGTACGGCATGCTGGCAAGCGAATCGCTGCAGCATCTACTGACCGGTTCCGATCTGAGCGATGGACAGGTAGAACAGGCCCTATCCGAGCTTGAGCGGGTCGGCAGCCGAGAATATACCGAGGAGCGGGCCGCCCACTATCACGGGCAGGCACTTGACGCTCTGGAACGCACGAGGGGCATCGGACCTGCACAAGAGGCGCTCCGCAGTCTGGCAGAACGCCTCCTGGGTCGAGAGAAGTGATGGCAGCACGCCGGGCAGGAGGATCCGAACCGGCGCAGTCGACCATCCGCTAGTCCATCGTATCCGCCAGCTCCAACAGCCGTAGGTCGAGCGGCCGCAGTTTGGCCACTGCATCCGAGAGGGGAAACGTCTCGAGCTGATTTCCGCGCAGAGCGACCATATGGCCGCTTTCCCCATCCAGCAATCGATCCGCCGCAAAGGCACCCATGCGGGTTGCCAGCAGCCTATCAAACGCAGAGGGTCGCCCGCCCCGCTGCACGTGCCCCAGCACCGTCACCCGGACGTCGAATCCCAGATCGTCCTTGTGGGCGCTGAGATAGTCCTCCACCGCTTGAGTGCCGGGCTTCCAGCCTTCGGCGATGACCATGATGCAGTGG
This sequence comes from uncultured Chloroflexia bacterium, assembly GCA_963751345.1. Lineage (GTDB taxonomy): Bacteria > Chloroflexota > Anaerolineae > B4-G1 > SLSP01 > PWVB01. The sequence goes on along the minus strand of CAVVUS010000038.1, from coordinate 32,433 downwards.
TGCTTTCCCCGCACGTACGCATCGACCACGGTCTCGGCAATCTCCTCAACCGGGGGGCCGTGCTGCTCGGGCACCATGATCATCTCGGCGCCTCCGGCAAGCCCACTGGCAAGTGCGAGGTACCCGCAATCTCGTCCCATCACCTGGATCAGAAACGCACGCTGGTGGGAAGACGCCGTATCCTTGATGCGATCGATGGCGTCGAGGATCGTGTTCAGGGTAGTGTCAACGCCCACCGACATATCGGTCCCGGCCACGTCATTGTCAATCGACGCCGGGATGCCAAAGGTCGGAAAGCTCATCTCGTGGAGGGCAAGGGCACCCATAAGCGAGCCATTGCCGCCGATCACGACGAGCCCCTCAATGCCCCGCTGATTAAGGCTGCGCAGGGCCGTGCGGCGGACCTTGACGTCCCGAAACTCGGGACAGCGCGCCGTGCCGAGCATCGTCCCGCCCCGTCCCATAATCCCACCTACGTCCCGGCTGCTAAGCTCGCTGATCTCACCGTTAATCAAGCCACGATATCCCCACCTGACACCATAGACGTCAACGCCGCGCCGCAGTGCCTGGCGCGTGACCGCCCGAATCGCTGCATTCAGACCTGGCCCATCGCCCCCACTGGTCAACACAGCAATGGATCTCATACGTAACCCTCCTCGTTGCCACGTCCTCCGCTTATTCGCGGACCAAGCTCCATTCTAGCTGCGGAAGCGCTGCTGGCAAATGTTCCTTTGCGAAGTTGCCGATGGGCTGTGTTTCGAAGTGCCCCGTTCTAACCTTCGCAGGGTTGACTCATCCGGGGCGCGCGTATAATGAAGCCGGAGTCCATGAACACTACAAGAGCCGCTATCGCCTCACACATTCGCCAGGCACAGACACCCGCCGAAGAGCTGCGCTACGTGCTCGGTCGCCTCGAAGCTGAGATTGGTAAGCTGGGGTACCCCGGTCAGGACCGCCCGGTCGAGGTACTGACGATGCTGGATCGGGCCAGCGAACTGCTTGAGACGATCACCCAGCACGGGGGTGATCTGGCGGCCGAACGAGGGCGGTTCGACACCATCACCCAGCAGTTTCGCAGGAAGGGAGGGGCCTTCGTGCGGCAGATCGGTGGTGCCGAGGCGCTTCGCGATCTGAGAGCAGAACAGAAGCCGCCCGAGGTCCATTGGTGGTGGTACACGGACGAACGGCTCGCAAGCGAACGGAAAGCTCAACTGCGCAAGACACTGCGCACGATGGGCATCTTGGCCGTGGTCATCGCGGCGCTCTCCGGACTCTACGCGCTCTTTCTGCAGCCGGACAAGGCAACGCGCGAGCGTGCCCTGCACGAGCAACGGGCCGAGACCGCATTGGCACAGGGGGACCTGCCGCTCGCGCTATCCCAGACTGAACAGGCCCTGACCTACGCACCGCAGGACCCCAACCTCGAGGTCACCCGTGGTGCAGTTCTCGAGCTGATGGGCCGCCAAGACGAAGCCGGCCAGGTCTTTGCCCAGACCCGGCTGGCCTTTGAGAGTGATCCGAACGCCGGAGGGCTCGAAGCCTTCTACTCCGCGCGCGCCCAGGTCTACTTGATGGCGGGTGCCGCCGACCGCGCACTGGCGGACACCCAGGCAATGGTCTCCCTGAACCCGGATTCGGCGATGGGCTACTTCCAGATGGGCAACGTGAATGCCACCCTCGGCAACGTGGTGGAGGCCAGCCAGGAGTACCAGAAAGCGGGCGAGCTGGCCTCGGCATCCGGACAGATCCAGCTTGAGGCCATGGCTCGCATACAGCTTGCCAATCTGACGTTGATGCTGTCCGGGCCCCAGATCGGCACGCCCACGCCCACCCCGTAGGTCGGCTCTACCGCGCCATCCAACCTCCGTCCACCAGGACGATCGCGCCATGGACGTAGTTGGATGCGTCGGACGCAAGGAACACGCCCACCCCCTTGAAGTCCTCGGGATCGCCCCACCGGCCCGCGGGTATGCGCTCGAGGATTTGCCGGCTCCTCGTCGGATTATCCCGGAGCGCCTGCGTGTTGTCCGTAGCGATGTAGCCGGGCGCGATGGCGTTGACGTTGACACCCTTCGCAGCCCATTCGTTAGCGAACGCCTTCGTCAGTTGGCCGATGCCACCCTTGCTCGCTGCATAGCCCGGCACCGTGATCCCGCCCTGGAACGTCAACAGCGAGGCCGTGAAGATGATCTTTCCCTTACCCCTGGCCACCATCTCCTTGCCGAACTCGCGCGCGAGGATGAACTGGGCGTTCAGGTTCACCTCGATGATGGTATCCCAGTACTCATCCGGATGCTCCGCGGCCGGGGAGCGCAGGATCGTGCCCGCATTGTTGACCAGGATGTCGATCCTCGAGAAATCGCGCTTGACGTCGGCGATGAGCGCATACAGGGCGTCCCGATCGGCGAAGTCGCACTGGAATGCCGCGAAGTCGCGCCCCAGCGCCGTGACCTGTCGCTCAACCTCGCTGCCGGATCGCTCCAGCGACTTCGAGACGCCGATGATGTCGGCGCCTGCCTCCGCCAGCCCTATGGCCAGTCCCATGCCGATGCCCCGTCGGGCGCCGGTCACGAGCGCGACCTTGCCGTCGAGCCTGAACTGCTCCATGATCCCCATGCTAGTCTCCTCCGTCATCCTGTACGTCGATCAACACTTTCATCACGTCCCCGCCCCCCGCAAGCAGCTCCAGCGCGTCCTTGAGCCCGGTCAGCGGGTAAGCAGCTGAGATGATATCATCGAGCGGCAGAGCGTCACTCGCGGCCAGGCGTATGGCCTTCTCGAAGTCCTCGCGCTCGTAGACGCGCGCTCCGCGCATCTTCAGTTCGCGCCACAGGATGCGGTGCAGATCGACCTCTGCCGGCTCGCTGAAGATACCAACAATGACGATCCTGCCGCGGGTTCGGGGCAAGGCCGTCATCATCGCCGCACCGCCGGCGCTCGACGTCACCTCGAAGACGGCGTCGGCCCCGGCGCCGCCCGTTCGCCGCTCCACCAGCTCGATCAGATCGACCTCGCGCGAGTTCACGACGTCAAGCCCAAGCGCTCGGCCGATCCGCACGCGCTCCGGGTTGATCTCCGAGACGAGCACGCTGGCCCCCTCGTTCTGCGCCACAAGGCTGACCAAACTGCCGATCGGCCCACCTCCCAGGACGACCACGGATTCGCCGTTCTTGACCTTGCCCAGCCGGACGTCGTGGCAGGCAACCGCAAGGGGCTCCACCAGGGCTGCCCGCTGCATCGACATCGTCGCGGGCAGCGGCAGAATCGTGTGCGCCGGCACGGTCCAGTACGTCTGGAAGCCGCCCTGGGTGTCGATGCCGAGGAACTTCAGGTTGAGGCAGATGTGGCTGTGGCCGGCAAGACACGCGGGACAGGTGCCACAGGGATCGAGCGGCATCACCGTGACCGGCTGGCCGATTTCGAGCCCACCCACACCCGCGCCAAGCGATGCGATGGTGCCCGACACCTCGTGACCCATAATCTGCGATGCGGCCACCCGTTGGTCCATCCTGCCGTGATAGATATGTAGATCGGTGCCACAGATACCGGCGTAAGCGATCTTGACCTGCACCTCGCCGGGGCCGGGTGCGACGGGTGTGACATCGCCGACGCGGATCACCTTATCGTGCTCGTAGAACGCAGCTCGCGCCATCTTGTGCTCCTTTCAGGGGAAGCCGACTATGCTTGATTGGAGACCCACAAATGCAGTGTCCCCCGCGGCCGGAGACTCGCGGCCTCGCAGCAGTTCCGCCGCGGTCGCGCTCATTCTAGGGCCAGACGGTCCCATGTCAAAAGCCACACAGCCTTGACATTGCCGTTGAGGCAGCCAAAATCGTCGACAGAAGCTGATTCGGTGTTGGCCGGTCGGCCCCTATATAGGACGCGCTCTACTCGACAGCAAGACGGAGGCACGCATGACAGACCGCGAGCGGCTCATGGCGATCATGGACGGGCAGATGCCCGATCGCATCCCGTGGATTCCCAGGCTGCAGATCTGGTATGACGCCCACCGTCAGCGCGGGGATCTGCCGGAGCCGTACCGGGATCTCGCATTGCGTGACATCGAGCGCAACCTGGGGATGGGCAACCCGGCGCGCGATGGCCGTGTCTTCCGGACCGTCCTCAGACGCGTCGACGTCACCGTCGAGGATCGTGGCAACGACCACATCACTACCTACACCACCCCGGTTGGAGCCGTCTCCACGGTGAGCCGGTGGTCCGACACGTGGACGCACGGGGGTATCGCAGGCCCGCTCCAGGTCGGCCATATGATCGGCAGCACCGACGACTACCCGGTGGTGGAGTACATCATCGAGCACACCGACGTCATCGCGACATACGACGATTACCTGGCGTACGAAGCCGAAGTCGGTGAGGATGGCGTCCCGCTCGTCGCCATCGGCCCGGATCCGATGTACCGAATCATCCAGGACCTGATCGGCTACAACGATGCCTACTTCCATCTACACGACCATCGCGAGCAAGTGTTGCACCTCTACGCCGCGCTCAATCAGCAGGCCCAGGAGATACAGCGCATCGTCCTGGCATCACCGGCGAAGCTCATCCTTCACGGTGAGCACTTTGACTCGCAGTTCACGCCGCCGAAGATCTTCAGGACATATATGCTGCCCTATTTCCAGGCCTTTGCGGAGCGCCTGCACGACCGCGGCAAGGTCCTATGCTGCCACGCCGATGCCGACACTTCACGCCTTCTCGAGCTGATCGTCGCCTCGGGCTTCGATATGGCGGAGTGCTTCGTCACCGCTCCTATGGTCCCGGTGACGCTGTCAGAGGCACGCGCGGCATTCGGCGACCGCGTGACCATCTGGGGCGGGATTCCTTCATCGATCCTCTGCGAGCCGGTCACCGACGCCGCATTTGAGGCCTACATGCGCGAGCTCTTTCGCACGATCGCGCCCGGCAGGGCGTTCATCCTGGGCGTCGCGGACAACGTGATGGCCGAGGCGAAACTGGAGCGAATCCAGCGCGTCACGGAGATGGTCCGTGCCTATGGCGCGTGTCCGATCGACCCCGCTGCCATACCGGCAGACGGATAGTACCCCCACGCCCCGAGGGGGTTCCTAGAGGCCCGGATACCACGCTGCCGCGTTCGCGTCGACGACGCGTCCGAAAACCTCCGGCGGCAGGGACAGCCCGCGCCCGTTGGCGTCCTTGCCCAGGTAATCGAGTTCGCGCGCGTAGCGGGCTTCCAGCGAGGCCAGATGTACATCCCTGTCAGCCTCCAAGAGACTCGATACCGGGACACGCTGCACAACGTCCGTGCCGTACAGAATGCGGTCGGGGTGAGCCAGAAAGAGGGCACGCACCGCCCCACGATCCTGCCTTGCCAGGTCGGGCAGCCGGGCTGAGGTGTCAACGGCGAAGTTGGGATACCGCTGCAGCCGGTCCGCGACCTCCGCGACATCGTATTCGAGGCTGCCAAGGTGCGCGCCGATCACCCTTAGGCGCGGGTGGCGCGCCAGGACGCGGTCCCTCGCTGCGATCAGCGCAGCGTGTGAGGGATACGCCGGCTTGTCACCCATATACCATTCGGGATGGGCACTATAGTACCCGGCGTGCACATTGCTCTCATCCAGTGGCTGCCAGCATGCCAGCGGTTCGCCGATATGCATGAGCGCAGGCTTGCCGACAGACGCGAGATACTCGTAGATCGGATCGAAGATGGGGTCATCGATCATCAGGAACTCGCCCGAGGCTTTGCGGATCTGCATGCCGATATTCTTCCAGAACTTGCATGCCACGGAACCGGCCTCGAAGTCTCGGGTAAGCCCCGCGGTGACGCGATCGGCGTAGCGTTGGGCCTCCGCAGGACCGGCCCAGACAACCTCGCCAGGAGGGTCAAACGTCGTGCACCAGGCATAGTGCTCGGGGTAGCGATCGGCCAGATCGCGAAAAGCCTCTGCTCCGCGTCGCCATGGGTCATCTTCACGATGGGCCACGGCAACGTTGAGCAGCTTCAGGTCCAGCCTCTCCAGCAGTGCCAGCGCCTCTGGATGGTCCCCTACGTAGTGAATGTGTGCATCGATCATGGCTAGATGTCCTCATTTCCTCGAATGGCGGCGGTCGCTTCCGGATTCGCTAGATCGTGATCGTGTGCGCGAAGAACTGCTCTCCCTGCGGCTCTGCGCGGCAGACCCAGTCGCCCTGGGGGTTGACGACCCCCGATGGCGCCGAGCACGGCAGATGCGGCGGGTAGCTGCTGTCGACGGTTACGATCCAGAGATGGCCGGCGCGGGCCCGCATCCGCAGGTTGGCCTCGTGGTATTGCCATGCAACCCGCGACCACTCATTCCCGCTGCGCCCGCCGTTGACCGCGTGGAACACGATACGCGCCCCCATCGTCGCCAGCTGCTGGCTCAGATGCGGGTCAGGCATCGGGGTGCACTCCGGGTTCGCCCAGAGATCGTTGCAGATCAGGGCGCCCACCGTGAGTCCTCCTAGATCGAAGACGCGCAGTGGCCCCGCATGGTAGTCGTTGATCTCGCCCTCTGGCGGGTCAGTCAAGGTGCCGCACCGCAGTTGTTTGCTGTGAAACCCAAGAAACACCCCACCACTGTCGTAGAAGCGGACCTGGTTATAGCAGCGACTGTCCCCATCCACGTAGCAGGTGCCCAACGCCAGGGCGACGCCCGCCGACCTGGCTGCCCCGGTCACCTGCTCCAGGTGGAGCCGGACCTCGTCGGCGTCGAAGTCCGCTCGGTATCCGCTCAGAGATCCCTCGGGGGTCAGCAGGATGTCCGCCTGGGCGTCCCGCGCGAAGTCAATCGCCCGAACGATAGCAGCCGCATTCCGCTCAACGTCATTCGTGACCGAGAGCTGGGCACCTGCAACCCTTAGCACAGTCATCTTCCGCACCTCCTCAGCCATGTTAACCGCCATCGTATACCCTCGGCGGCACGTAGGCAACTTGGCGCACAGAGAATGACAGGGGCTTGACAGAATCCCGCAATTGCGTTATACTGTTACATGTAATGCAATTACATGGACCTTGGGAGTGGACACGAACGAGGGCCACTCAGTTCACGATGGAGGACAGACATGAGCGAGGAAGAACGTATGGAAACCGAACAAGAGCAGCCGGAGGTCATGACGGAGGGAGTAACGCCTGAAGTCACACCGGAGGTAACGCCGGAGCCTAACCCTGAGGAAGAGGCCAAGCTAAAGGGAGAAGCCAAGAAAGACAAGACGGCACATGCCATCAAGGACGCCCTCAAGCAGGTTGAGTCCTTCGGCCAAGCCCTGAGCGAAGCATTGCAGGGCCGGGGCAATGTAGTGATGGCGCGGGTCAACGACGAGGCTCTCGACCATCTGGATATGTTGGTCGAGGCGGAGATCACAAAGAGCCGTTCCGAGAGCGCCGCTTTCCTGATCAACGAGGGCATCTCGGCCAACCAGGAGCTCTTCGGGAAGATCAGCGCGATCACGAATCAGATCGCCGAACTCCGGGATCAGCTACGACAGGATGTGAGACTGCAGCCAAAGGACGAAGGTCAGGAGTAATCGCCGTCGGCTCCCACCCCGGTGCTAATCCGAGGGGCGGGCCGGGCAGCCCAGCACTCAGGCACGATCAGGAGACAGACGATGGACAAAGAGGAAGCGAAAGAAAAAGTGAAGGAAGCAGAAGCCAACAACGGCGAGAACCCAGAAGTGGCCGAGGCGGTTGCCACAGTCATCAACGAGGCGGTGAAGTTTTTTGACGTCCTTGGGAAGGCAGTTGTCACCGCCGCTCAGGACATCTCGAACCTGATGGTCATCAAGGTCGACGGGGACACGCGCAAGCATCTCGACCTATTGGTCGACGCCGGGGTTGCCACGAGCCGGCGCGACGCTGCGGCGACACTGCTCGACGCGGGCATCGGTGCAAAGCAGACCACGTTCGACCGCATCCAGCAGACGCAGGCTCAGATCCACGAATTGCGACAGCAGATCCGCACGCTCGTCGACGCACGCCCGGCCTAGCCCCTCCGGGTTGCCGGACACTCGGTCTTCCGGGTTGCTCGCGCGGAGCCACGAACACGGCTATTCGCCGGGACAACCCGGAAGATGATTGTCGCCCCTCACTGGCAGCATCACGACTCCGGCGGCTCGTCACCGCCACGGAGCTCCGCGATGGCCGACTGCAGGCTGGCCCGCATCGACTCAAGCGCGGCAAGCACCTTCGGACGGGCCTCCGACACGGCCTCTTGCCCCATCTTGGCGGCCGAATCTACTGCCCGCTCCGCGTCGGCCCGGAACTTCTGTCCTTCGGGCGAGGCCGCGGCCTCATCCACCGCATTGGAGACGGCCTGCGCCATCGTCTTGAGCCCCGACGCCACATCGTTCATGGCCTGACGGGTTGCTTCGTCGTGCTGAAGTTTCCGAAATGCCGCCGAGAGGCTCTGGCTCAGTGACTCGAACTGTTGGCCGACCTCGCGCCACGGATCGGGTGAGGAGTCTGCATCTGGGGTTGCCTTGTCTGTTGGCATGTGGCTATCCCTTCATGGCCCTGCGCATCCTGGCCTGCATCACCAGAAGCGTCCCGAGCATCGAGACGAACGCGAGCGCGATCTTGGTCACGTCGAAAATCGGCTCAACCCTCACCCCGTCCGCGTCCACGCTGACGATTGCCACGGCGCGTGAGGTACCGTATCCCCCGCCACCTCCACCGCCACCGCCACCACTCTCTCGTTCGAGGTCGGACGCTTCGGAGCTCGTCGGCTCTGGGCCCTCTCCGAAACCAAAGCCCACCCCCATCGAGACCGAAGCCTCAGACGCCGTGAACACCGTCCGATCGCCAACCTGCATCGGCTCGCCGAACACCGCACTCGGGCTGGCCACCTCGTAGAGTCGGCCGATGAGTCGGACAGCCTCGTCGGCACGAGTAGCCGCCAACAGCCGGAAACCTTCCTGTTTCTCGCTCACGTTACCCTCCCTTTGTCTGCCTACGTCTCCTAACGATCAAGCCGAGCGCTCCGCACAGCGTGACCGCCGCCAGCCCCAGTTGAACGAGCCTCGTCACATCGATGATCGGGACCCTCTCAACGCGCCCACCCCGTTCGACGTCCAGGGCAGCCGGCCGAGACCACACGAACCCACCGCCAGGCCACCTGCCGACAAGAGACCACGACACGGGGCTAACCCTCACATCGCCGACCCGGATCGGCTCCCCGCGCGCCATCCGGATCTCCAATGGATTCCGCTTTCCCAACACAGCGCCTCCTTTCGAGACCGTCACGAAGGCCGTCTTTTTTATTATACCCATTTGGGTAATCTGGGTCAATATGGTCATGCACACGTGCGCGGGAACTCCTGCCCGCGCCACCCTCATTTGGGTGGATGATTCTTAATCATGATGTTGATTTTATGAAGTATGTACTTGACATTATCGAACCCATGCTTACAATGGATACATCATAGGGCCGCTTGCGGACACGCCGAGACGTCTGGAAGGCGGCGTCCAGGGCCCAACGGAGGGGAAATGGCAGACAAAACAGGACGCCCCACAGGGATGACGGCTTTCACCATCATATGGATCGGGCAGATCCTCTCACTCTTGGGCACCGCTGTGAGCCAGTTCGGACTGCAGTTGTGGATCTTCGACGCGAGTGGGGGCCGGGCGACCCCCATGACGCTGATCGGCTTCTTCTGGTTCGTGCCGATGGTCATCTTCACCCCCCTGGTGGGCGTGATGGTCGACAAAGCCAACCGCAAGCTGATGATGATGCTCAGCGACCTCGCCGCTGCCCTCACCACTCTCGTTGTCCTCGTGCTGCTATCGACCGGCCACCTGCAGGTCTGGCACCTCTACATCACCGCCTTTATCAGCGGCACATTCGAGGGCTTCCAGTGGCCCGCCTATTCGGCTGCGATTTCGACGATGCTCGACAAGAAGAACTACACGCGGGCCAACGCCATGCTCGACCTCGCCGGCAACTCCTCCGCGGTCTTCGCTCCGCTCGTAGCGGGCGCTCTGATTGGGCCGCTGGGCATCTGGGTGATCCGGATGTTCCCGGTCATGGCGCAGCGCGCCACAACCGAAGCCGGCCTGACGGTGCTGCTGGTGCTCGACCTCATCAGTGCTGCATTTGCTATTGGATCCCTGCTCTTCGTCTACATCCCTCAGCCCGAGCGCTCCGAGACCGGGCGAGAGGCGCAGGGAAGCTTCTGGCACCAGGCGGTGTTCGGCCTGCGCTACATCCTGGCCCGTCCGAGCCTCCTGGGCCTGCAGTTAGTCTTCCTGGTCGGCAACTTCTTCGCGTCGCTCGGAAACTCGGTGCGCGCTCCGATGATCCTGGCGCGCACGGGGAGCAACCAGTTGACCTTTGGCAGCATCCAGACGGCGGCCGCGGTGGGCGGCCTCGTGGGTGGGATCGCGCTCGGTGCGTGGGGCGGCTTCAAGCGCAGGGTACACGGCGTGCTCATCGGCTGGGCACTGGCAGGCGTCGCGACGATCGCGATTGGGCTGTCGAGGTCGCTCCTCCCGTGGATCATCACCGGATTCACGATGTCGCTCTTCACGCCCCTGATCAACTCGTCCAACCAGGCAATCTGGCAGGCAAAGGTGCCGCCGGACGTGCAGGGCCGTGTCTTTGCCACCCGGCGTCTCATCGCCTGGCTCGTCTCGCCCATCGGCCAGTTGATCGCGGGGCCTCTAGCGGATTACGTCCTCGAGCCTGCTTTCAGGACCGGCGCGTTGGTGAACACGCCTCTGGGGAGGGTGTTCGGCACCGGCGCGGGCGCCGGAATGGGGTTCCAGATCGCGCTCAGCGGTCTCTTTGCGGCCGTCGTCGGCTTCGGCGGCTACCTATTCCCGGCAATCCGCGAGGCCGAGACACGGCTCCCGGATCACGACGCAGAGGCTGTGGCCGTAGGTGTGACACCTCAGCCTGAAGTTGAGCCCGCAGTATAGAACGGAGAGCCGGGGACGCACGTCCCCGGCTCTTCGCTTGAGCACCGATCTTACTTCTCGATCGTGAGCCCCGCTGCCTGCCAGGCGATCATGCCGCCGGTCATGTTGTGGACGTTTGTGTACCCCTGCTGAGTGAGGTACGAATAGGCCTGCCCGCTGCGGTTGCCGCTGTGGCAGACGAGCACGACGGGCTGGTCTGTGGGCACCGAACTCAGATTGTCGGGCAAGGTCCCCAGGGGGATCAGCGTCGCGCCGGCGATGTGTCCATCGGCGTACTCGCTTGGCTCACGCACGTCGATGACGACGATGTCGCCCTGTGCATTGAGCTGGGACACGACGTCAGGCGAGACTTCGGGGCCCAGATCCACCGTCTGAGAAACGGCGGTTGCCGCTGGCAAGGCCCCATCCGGCGTAACCGCCTGCGTGCCACTGCATCCAATCAGACCAGCGGCCAAAGCCAATACGGCGACTGCAACTCGATATTTCCGCGATATCATAGGCCCTCCAGACAGTATTCGTCAGGATACTCCGACGGGAATCGAGAACGAATTCTACAGGATGGACGACATACGACAAGGCCCCCGACGCGCACGTCGGGGGCCTTGGATCGACCTTTGGCTACTGGCCCATCAGCTTCGTCAGACCACGGATGGCGGAACCCTCACCCGTGGACTTTCCCCCCACCGATGGGGCCGACTGGATAATGCGGTCGGCCAGCCGCGAGAACGGCAGCGACTGCAGCCACACACGTCCCGTCCCCTGGAGCGTCGCCAGGAAGAGTCCCTCACCCCCAAAGAACATCGACTTCAGATTGCCGGCCTGCTGGATGTTGTAGTCGATCTGATTCTCAAATGCCACGATGCAGCCCGTATCCACCATCAGACGCTCATTGTTCAGACGTTTCTCCACGATCGTGCCGCCCGCGTGGAGGAAGACCATGCCGTCTCCTTGCAGCTTCTGCAGGATGAAGCCCTCACCGCCGAAGAAACCGGCTCCAAGGCGCCGGTTGAACGTGATGCTGATCTCGGTGCCCAGCGCCGCTGCCAGAAAAGCATCCTTTTGACAGGTCAGAGCGCCCCCGGTCTCGTCCAGGTCGATCGCGATGATCTTGCCTGGATAGGGCGCGGCGAAGGCGACGTGGCGCTTCCCGCTCTCGCCGGTGTGGGTAAAGTGCGTCAGGAAGATGGACTCGCCGGTCAAGGCCCGCTTGCCCGCACTGACCAGCGAATCCAGAAGCCCGGCCTTGGGTTTCGAGCCATCGCCCATCTTGGACTCGTATGAGATCCCGGATTCCATATACATCATCACCCCAGCTTCTGCGATTACGGTTTCGCGGGGGTCCAGCTCGACCTCAACGAACTGCAGGTCGTCTCCATAGATTGTGTAGTCTACGACGTGGCTTTGCATTGATCTGTCTCCTTCAAAATGCTCGATTTGCGATGTGCGCTACTGCTAGATACGAGGCACGCCGTCCAAGGTTGCGTGAGCTGGCGCCACGGTCGGCGTTCGCGCCACAGTCGGCGTTTGCGCCACGGTCGGCATCTGCCACGTTCAGCAGGCGTCCCGCCCTCCGGCTAGGCGCGTTCCAGCTTCCGCACGACCGCGCCCTCGGCGGTGTCGCGCACCTCGTAGCCGGCGGCGGCGATCTCGTCGCGGAGCGAATCGGCATCCGCCCACCGCTTGCCGGCCCTGGCCTCATCACGCTGACGCACCAGCGCCATCACAGCCTCCGGCACGACGGCGGGCTGCCAATCCGCAAGTCCCAGACCCAGCACCTCGTCGAACCTGAGCACCGTCGCCTTCTTGTCGGCGTCCGCGAGATCGCTCCTCGTGAGATCCCAGGTGACGGCCAACGCGCGCGTCACATTGAGATCGTCGTTGACCTGCTCGACGAAGGTCTGCATCCATTCCTCGTCAATCCGACCCGGCGCTCCCCACCCGTAGACGATATCGCGCAGCCGGTCCAATGCCGTGACCGCGCCGTCCAGCGCGTCCCACGAGAAGGTCAGCCGCGATCGATAATGCGCTCCGAGGCAGAAATAGCGATACGCCACGGGGTCATACCCACGGTCCACCAGATCCTGGAGGCGGATGAAGTTGCCGGCCGACTTGCCCATCCGGCCCGTATCCACCTGGAGGAAATAGGCGTGTAGCCAGAAGTTCGCCAGCCGCGTGCCATAGCACGCCTCGGTCTGGGCGATCTCGTTCGAGTGGTGGACGTTGATGTGGTCCTCGCCGCCGCAGTGGATGTCGAAGTAGGGACCCAAGTACTCTGGCCGACATGGCCGAGCACTCGATATGCCATCCCGGGAAACCCACCCCCCACGGACTATCCCATTCCATCTGGCGCTGCTGACCTTCAGGGCTGAACTTCCAGAGCGCGAAATCCGTGGAGTTGCGCTTCTCGCCCAGCCGGACGCGGGCACCCGCGTGGAGCCCCTCGATATCAAGCCGACCGAGATAGCCATAGTCATCCAGCTTGGAGGTATCGAAGTAGATACCGTCCTCAGTCCTATAAGTATAGCCCTTCTTCTCGATACACTGCACGGTCTCGATCTGCTCCTGGATGTGATCCGTGGCGCGTGCCCAGATCGTGGGCTCCAGGACATGCAGCCGCTGTAGATCCTCTTTGAACGCATTCGCATAGTGCTCGGCAAGGTCCCATGCTGACTTCCCCTGAAGCCTGGCGCTCATCTCGACTTTGTCCTCGCCAAGGTCGCCATCGGAGAGCAGGTGCCCGACATCCGTGATGTTCATCACGTGCTTGACCTGGTAGCCGTTGAGCGCAAGCACACGTCTCAGCACGTCCTCAAAGACGTAGGTGCGCAGATTCCCAATGTGGGCATAATCGTAGACGGTAGGGCCGCAGGTGTAGAGCCCTACCTCAGGCGGTCGCAGAGCCTCGAAGGTCCGCAAGCTCCGCGTATAAGTGTCGTAGAGACGCAACTCCATATGTGATATCCTCCCTCGATAGTTGCCTTGTGCAGCTTGACCGTCGCCGACGCGTGCAGCCTTGTGAAGGTTACCGGCGTTCCGGCTCGATATGGCGCCCGCGCCTACACGGACGCCGGCAAGAGCTGGCGCTAGCCTAATCTTCGCAAGGTCTTGAACGAACGTCTACCCATCCTGCGCCGCGACGGCCACCACCCCAATCATACCAGGTCCTGTATGCACTGACAGGCCCGCCGTGAAATCCGCCAGGATCACCTCAGATGGACAGCCGATCTCCGAGCAAAGCTGCTCTTCGAACACCAGCGCGTCCTCCGCCGCATTGACGTGCAGGATAGCCAGTCGCTCGACCGGGCGGTCGGCGAGGCTCTGGGAAACCAGCGTGATCACCCTGGCCCACGCTCGCTTGCGCGTGCGCACCTTCTCCAGCAGGTCGAGCTTGCCCGCCTGCATCGTGAGTATGGGTTTGATGTTCAGCAGCGAAGCCATGCCTGCCGCCAGGTGCCCCACCCGACCACTCATCGCCAGATACTTGAGCGTCGCGAGAGAGGCGAAGAGACAGGATCGATCACAGACGCTCCTCGCCCGCGCCAGGACTTCCTCGATTCCGGCACCGCCCCTGGCCGCCTCGGCGGCTTCGATGGCCATGAAGCCCTGCCCCATCGAGATATTGCGCGAATCCACCACGGTCACAGATAGATCCGGGACGAGTTGGCAGGCATTGAGTGCGGCATTGTAGGTCCCGCTGACCTCAGCACTTACGCAGAGACAGACGACCTCGTCGTGCCCCTCATCAATAGCCGCCTGGTAGGCAGCCGCAAACTGGCCGGGCGCCGGTGCCGACGTGGTCGGCAGTGCACCCTCCCGGTCAACACGCTCGAAGAGCCGTGCGTCATCGATGTCCAGGCCCGTCCTGAAACTCTCGTCGCCAAAGTGCACGTGGATGGGCACCTGACGAATGCCGTAGCGCCTGGCAACGTCCGCGGGCAAGCTGGCGTCCGTATCCGTCACAATCGCCACCGATGTCATGAGTCCCTCCGCTTGATGATCACGAGATAACAACCGACAGAATGAACATCTTCAGTGTAGACGCAAAGCGCTCCAGGCGCAAGGCGTGGGTCACCGATTCGTTAGCACGCCGGAACGCTATCACGATCCGGACGTCCAACGAGCTGGTTCGCTCCTTATTGACTTTCCTCGAGATACTCGTATCATGAAACATACCAACCGGTCGGTTTTTTATATGGAGAGGAGCCAGCATTGAGGAATGAGCAGCGTCGCGAGGAAACCCTTCAGGGCATTCTCCAGGCCGCAGCACGCCTGTTTGCCGAGAAGGGCTACGATGCCACTGGCGTCGCCGAGATCTGCAAGCGCGCGGGCGTGAGCAAAGGGGCCTTCTACTACCACTTCGACACCAAGCAGGCGGTCTTTCTCGCGGTCATCGGCAGTTGGCTTGAGGATCTTGACGTGGCGCTGCATGATATCGTGCCGGTGGATGGCACGGCGTCCGACCGGCTGCTGGCGATGTCCCACACTTTCCAAACCATCCTCGAGTCCCAAAACGAACGCCTCGCGCTAATTCTGGAGTTCTGGATTCAAGCCAGCCGTGACGAGACCGTCCGGCAGACGATCCTCTCTCCTTACCGCACTTTCCAGCAATTGTTCGAAGGCATTATCCGGGAAGGCGTAGCGTCCGGCGAGTTCTGGCCCATCGGTCCGAAAGGGGGAGCCCAGGTGCTGCTCTCGATGGCAAGCGGTCTCTTCTTCCAGGGACTCCTTGACCCTCACGGTTCGGACTGGAGCGCCGTCGCCGAGCAAAGTATTCAAGTCCTGCTGGAGGGCTTAAGGAGAACGACATGATTCTGGTAACTGGTGCGACCGGCCATATTGGCAATGTGCTTGTTCGTAGGCTGCTGTCCGCGGGAGCGTCTGTTCGAGCGTTGGTCTTGCCCGGTGATGACTGTGCATCACTCGAGGCACTCAATGTCACGAAGTATGAAGGCAGCGTACTCGACCCCGAGGCCCTGGACTGCGCGATGGAGGGCGTCGACACGGTCTATCACCTCGCGGGGATCATCTCGATCATGCCCGGCATCGAGGGGATGATGCGGAGGGTCAACGTCGAGGGGGTGCGCAATGTGACGGCTGCGGCGCTGCGCGCCGGTGTCAGGCGCTTCGTCCACGTAAGCTCGATTCACGCGTTCCAGCGGATGCCGGGCGACGTCGTGGTCGATGAGACCACACCTCTGGCCCTGAGCCATGCGGCAGGCACCTATGACGAGACCAAAGCGCAGGGCACGGCCGCCGTGCTCGATGCCGTCAAGCAGGGGCTGGATGCCGTGATCGTGTGCCCAACGGCCATCGTCGGGCCCTTCGACTTCCGCGGCTCGCTGCTGGGCAAGGCCCTGCTGGACTTTGCCAAGCAGAAGCTGCACCTTCTGGTTCCCGGCGCCTACGACTTCGTGGATGTGCGGGACATCGTGGAAGGGCTGATTCTTGCCGGGGAGAAGGGGCGTCGCGGCGAGATCTACATCCTATCGGGACACTACGCGACCCTGACCGAGGCCATGAGCACGATGCAGGCGGCAGCGGGCGTCCGCTCCCCCCACCTTATGCTGCCGTGGCGCATGGCGATGGCATTGGCCAGGGTGATGCAGCACGTCTACCGGCTCACCAAGACCACGCCACAGTTCACGCCCTATTCCCTGAGGACGATCTCGGAGAACGCGCGATTCAGCTCAGCGAAGGCGCGGCGAGAGCTGGGATACCGGTCGCGTCCCTTTGTGGAGACGGTCCGTGATCTGCTCACCTGGCGGCACGCGCTGTCACACGCATAGCAACGCTATGGACCGCGGACAGCCTGCCCTGAGCGCAGCGCTCAGGACAGTCTCGCCCGCAGTCCAACGCCCAGACGCCCTCCACTTGCGTGCCCCGACCATTCCCGGTACACTCTGGGCATCCGGTGGGCGCTCAACCACAATGCACCCATCATCCATACCCAGGAGTCTCAACAGAAAGGAGAGTCGGCTATGGCACGACCTGTCACGCTATTCACCGGACAATGGGCTGATCTACCCCTGGAGGTACTGGCCGAAAAGGTCAGTGCCTGGGGATTCGACGGGCTGGAGCTGGCCTGCTGGGGGAGTCACTTCGACGTTGACTAAGGCCCTGGAGGATGATGCCTACATCCGGGGGCGGCAGGACATTCTCAGCAAGCACGGCCTCAAGTGGTACGCAATCAGCAACCACCTTGTGGGCCAGTGCGTCTGCGACCGGATTGACGAGCGCCACAAGGACATACTCCCCGCGCGAATCTGGGGCGATGGCGATCCAGAGGGCGTACGGAAGCGCGCTGCGGAGGAGATGCAAGAACACGGCACGGGCGGCGAAGCTCTTTGGCGTCGATACCGTCAACGGCTTCACAGGCAGCTCCGTGTGGGGTGCCTTCTACTTCTTCCCACCTACCACACAGGCTTACGTGCAGGCAGGCTACCAGGACTTCGCAGATCGCTGGCTGCCGATTCTTGATGTGTACAAGGAAGAGGGAATCAAGTTCGCCCTCGAGGTACACCCGACCGAGATCGCCTACGACCTCATCACGGCACAGCGAGCGCTGGACGCCGTCGGCGGGCACCCGAACTTCGGCTTCAACTTCGACCCGAGCCACCTGATCCACCAGTTCATCAATCCGGTGGAGTTCATCGACGCCTTTGCCGAGCGTATCTTCCACGTGCACGTCAAAGATTCGCGGGTACAGCTCACCGGCAGGAACAGCATCCTGTCCTCGCACCTCGACTTCGGTGATCCGCGCCGCGGCTGGGACTTCGTCTCGCCGGGACACGGCGACGTTCGCTGGGACCCGATCATCCGAGCGCTCAACCGTGCCGGATATCAGGGGCCGCTCTCGATCGAGTGGGAGGACAGCGGTATGGACCGCGAGTTCGGTGCGCCTGAGGCGCTGGCGATGGTACGCCGTGAGGACTTCCGCCCTTCAGATGTAGCCTTTGACGCCGCGTTCAGCAGCAACTGAGATCCTACCCCTATCGAACACGCCAGGAGGATGAGATGTCGGAAGCCGGTGGTTTCACCACGATGGCAGGAGCTAGAGCCGAGGGAGAGGCACCGCACGTCGGGGTAGGGATGCTTGGTTATGCCTTCATGGGGAAGGCCCACAGCAACGCGTACAAGACCATTCCTTACATGATGTACCCGCCGGTGGTCGTGCCCGATCTCGTTGCCATCTGTGGCCGCGATGAGGAGGCGGTGGCAGAGGCCTCACGACGCTATGGCTACAGGAAGTACTACACGAACTGGGATGATATGCTGGCCGACGACGAGGTACAGATCCTCGATAACGGCGCGCCCAACAGCGTCCACTACGCTCCCACGATTGCGGCGGTCGAGGCGGGCAAGCACGTCTTCTGCGAGAAGCCCCTCGGCCGTTCACCCGAGGAAAGCAAGGCGATGCTCGACGCCGCGACCAAAGCCGGCGTCAAGCATATGGTCGGGTTCAACTACCGCTTCCTGCCCGCCATTCGGCTAGCTCGCGAGTTGATCGAGCAAGGAAAGCTCGGTAGAATCTACCACTACCGCGCCACCTATCTCCAGGAGTGGGTGCTGCCGCACTACAACACGCCGATGACGTGGCGGCTGGAGAAGGATGTGGCAGGCTGTGGCGCGTTGGGCGATCTTGGAACGCACCTCATCGATCTGGGACGCTTCCTCGTGGGTGACATCGAGAGCGTCGCGGCAATGACGAGGATCTTCACCGAGCACCGCCCCAACCCGGACGGGTCAACAGGCACCGTCGAGATCGACGATGCCTTTGTGGCATCAGTGGGTTTTGCCAACGGCGCGATCGGGACCCTGGAGGCGACACGCTTCGCCGCAGGGCGGAAAAACCACGAGATCATAGAGATCAACGGGGAGAAGGGCTCGATCGAGTTCGACCTCGAACGCCTGAATGAGCTGAAGGTGTACTTCATCGATCAGGAACCCAAGGAAGCCCAAGGCTTCTCGACCGTCCTGGTGAGCGAGCCATTCCATCCGTGGTGGTCCAACTGGTGGCCGCAGGGACATATGATCGGATGGGAGCACGGGTTTATCCACGAGCTAAACCACTTCTTGGACTGCGTCGCAAACAACAAAGAGGTGGGCCCCTACGGAGCCACTTTCGAGGACGGCTACCGGGCCGACTGTGTGTCGGCTGCCATCATCGAATCGGCGCGCACTAAGCGCCACGTCGACGTCAGCTACTAAGCATAGGTCAACCTTGCGAAGGTTCAAGCCCGAGGTCCCGGCGACCGGGTGCCGGGGACTCGGGCCACCTTCGCAAGGTTCTGGTATCGGACCTAGCGGCCCTTGCCCAAGCCGCTCTCGACCAAGTAGGTCACACTACGCTGCACGGCATCCATCATATCGGTGGCACAGCGGTCCAGCTCGACGATCAGCCACTCTGGCGTAGTTCCCGCGGCCTCCAAGATGGCAGGGAAGTCCATCACACCGTCCCCCACAGCCGTCATTGGCTCCGTCTGCACGCACGGGCCGTCCTTGATGTGCAGCAGCGGCGCGCGTGTTCCGAGCTCCTTGACCACTTCCACGACATCAACCCCCGCCGTCTGCACCCAGTAGGTGTCGATCTCGAAGAAGACATCCGGGTCGAGCAGGTCGAGCATCACCTTATACGGGTACTTGCCCTCCACAGGTGTGTATTCCCACCAATGATTGTGCATGCCGAAGGTCATGCCGTTGGCCCGGGCAACGGCCGCGGCCCGATTGAAGGTGTCGCACGTCCTCTTGATCTGGTCAATCGACGTGTACCCATCCGGCCCGATCCCCGAGATGATCCGCGTCCCGCCGATGGCTTCCATGGTCCTCAGCACGTCGGCCTCCTGGTCACCGATGGGGAGTGCCGTGTGGGCGCTACTCACCTGAAGGCCGAGCTCCTTGAACAATGCGCCGGCGGCCGCCGCCGTCGTCCCTGGGAACCCCGCCGGCTCAACGCCCGCGTAACCCATCGCGGCGACCCTCCGGACGGCGTCCTCAAAGCTCTCCTGCGCATACTCCCTGACCGAGTACAACTGCAATGCAATAGGTGGCACCATAGGTCGACTTCTCTCCTCTCACATAAGGGTGAATACGGCGTTAGCTATGCTAGGGCTCGACGCGCTCGAGGGGCTGAGGACGGTGCCCGTATGTCACGGTCGGACCGGCGACGGGCGCCGCCCACTGAATCGCGTTCGTGAGCACCTTGCGGACCTCAGGCTGGTAGAAGACGGGAAACGACTCGTGGCCTGGGCGGAAGTAGAAGATCTTCCCGGCACCCCGGTGATAGCAGCATCCGCTGCGGAAGACATTCCCACCCGCGAACCAACTGATGAAGACCAGCGTGTCCGGTGCGGGAATATCGAAGCGCTCGCCGTACATCTCGGAATGCGGGACCTCGAAGTACTCCCCCAGACCCGCGGCGATGGGATGGCCGGGTTCGATCACGTAGACGCGTTCCTTCTCGCCGATCTCTCGCCACTTCAGGTCGCAGGTCGAGCCCATGAGCTTTCTGAAGATCTTGGAGAAATGCGCCGAGTGGAGAACGATCAAGCCCATGCCCTCCATGATCCGAGCGTACACGCGGTCCACGATCTCGTCCTTCACCTCTCCGTGCGCCATGTGCCCCCACCAGAACAGGACATCGGTATCGGCAAGGACAGCCTCGGTCAGCCCATGCTCCGGCTCGTCCAGCGTCGCAGTTTTGACGTCGTAGCCTTGGGTGCGCAGATACGCCGCGATTGCCTCATGGATGCCGTCCGGGTATACCTCTCTAACGTTCTGATCTGCCCTCTCGTGGCGGTACTCGTTCCATACGGTGACCTTAATCGAACTCATGTACCTTCACTCCTTCGTTAGGTTGTGCATGGAAATGACGGCGGCTCGACCTCCGTCGGCCTCCGATCCAACTATACCACCGTGCACCAACTCCGCATAGCGACGCCGAGAGAGAGACCCTCGTGTAGCCGCCTGGCACCGGTTTCCGGTTCCCCGCCCTTCGAGTATACTACCGCCGTACCACGAAGGAGAGCAAATGCTATGACATCGAAGCGCTTTGAGATACGGCAGGAGCGTCCGATCAACCGCGAGACGTTCATCCGGCCTTGGGCCGATGTCGGGCTGATCGCCGTCGACAGCCCGCACGATCCGACCCCCAGCGTCCGCACCGCAGATGGCGTCATCGTCGAGATCGACGGGGTCGGTCAGGCGGACTTCGACCTCATCGATCGTTTCATTGCCTCCCACAGCCTGGATCCGGCCACGGTGGAAGCCGCGATGGCGACGCCATCGCGCGATATCGCGCGTATGATGGTCGACATCAACGTGACCCGCGAGGAGGTGCTCGCCCTCACTCGCGGTTGCACCCCCGCCAAACTCGTCGAGATCGTCCAGCAGATGAATGTCCTGGAGATGATGATGGGGCTGGCGAAGATGCGGGCACGGCGGACGCCGGCGAACCAGGCCCACGTGACCAATCGAAAGGAGCACCCCGCCCTGCTGGCGGCGGATGCGGCGGAAGCTGCGCTGCGCGGTTTCAACGAGGTCGAGACGACGGTGGGCGTCAGCCGCTATGCGCCCCTGAACGCACTGGCGATCCTGGTGGGGTCCCAGATCGGCGGAGGCGGCGTGCTGACCCAGTGTTCGGTCGAGGAGGCGACCAACCTCCGGCTGGGCTTCCGCGGGCTGACGACGTACTCGGAGACGCTCTCAGTCTATGGCACTGAAGGGGCTTTCGTCGATGGCGACGACACGCCCTGGTCGAAGGCCTTCCTCGCGGCAGCCTACGCCAGCCGCGGCGTCAAGACGCGTTTCACCTCCGGCACCGGCTCGGAGGCGTTGATGGGCCACTCTGAGGGCAAGTCGATGCTCTACCTGGAGGCGCGCTGTCTTCTGGTGACCCGCGGCGCGGGTAGCCAAGGGACCCAGAATGGGTCGATCAGTTGCATCGCGCTGCCCGAATCGCTGCCCGGCGGCGTGCGCGTCGTACTCGCCGAGAACCTGATCGCGATGATGCTCGGGCTCGAGGTCGCGGCGGGCAACGACGCGTTAGCCTCGCACTCCGAAATGCGCAAGAGCGCCAAGCTCATGCTGCAGTTCATCCCTGGCACCGACTTCGTCACCTCGGGCTACGGGTCGATTCCCCGCTACGATAATATGTTCGGAGGGGGAAACTTCGACACCACCGAGCTCGACGACTGGTACGTGATCCAGCGGGATATGCGCGTCGACGGCGGCATCCACCCGATCCAGGAGGAGGATGTGCTCCACGTTCGAGAACGGGGGGCGCGCGCCATCCAAGCGGTCTTCGATGCCTTCGACTTCGCCGAGATCAGCGATGCCGAGGTGGACGCAGCGGTCACCGCCTTCAGTAGCCAGGATATGCCGGATCGAGACCGGATCGCTGACATCAAGGCTGCCCAAATGCTGCTGGACGGCCCGATCACGATTGTCGAGGTGATTCGCACGCTTGCGCAGGCCGGGTATGAGGAGATCGCCGCGAATCTGCTCGAAATGCAGCGGCAGCGCGTCATCGGGGATTACCTGCACACGTCGGGCATCTTCGGGGTGGACGACGACGGATCCCTCCACGTCCTGAGCGCGCTGACGGACCGCAACGACTACACAGGCCCCGGAACCGGATATAAGGTCGAGGGGCGGCGTTGGGAGCAGCTCCAAGCCCTGCCACAGGCTTGGGACCCTCAGCAGTTCCTTCGAGATCTCGATCGCGAGGCCCACGATCTGTGGCTTCGCGAGACGGGACCTGCGGAGGCCCGCACCTCACCCGAGGTCGTCGTCGCTGTCGGCCCCGCTTTCGGGAATGGCATTCAGGAGGCCCTGAGCGGCCTCGACCTGCGCGATGTCCTCGCGGCCCTCACCCAGGGCATCGCCGACGAGGGCCTGCCGGCACGCATCGTCAGGATCCACCACACCTCAGATTGTGCATTCATCGGGCACGCGGGAGCGCAACTCAGCGGCTCCGGCGTAGCCATCGGGATCCAGTCCAAGGGGACGACCGTCATCCACCAGCGCGATCTCGCCCCATTGGAGAATCTGGAGCTCTTCTCGATGTCGCCCAACCTCGACCTCGAGACCTACCGGCAGATCGGCCGGAACGCGGCGCGCTATGCCCAACACAAGCCGACGTCCCCGGTGGCCGTGCGTATCGACAATACAGCGC
The DNA here is from genome assembly GCA_963751345.1 of uncultured Chloroflexia bacterium. Classification (GTDB taxonomy): domain Bacteria; phylum Chloroflexota; class Anaerolineae; order B4-G1; family SLSP01; genus PWVB01. Next base: position 9,352 of record CAVVUS010000038.1, on the reverse strand, counting down.
GCCTGCGCCTGATCGTGCAGACCACGCTACTACATCGCCGCGAGACGGAAATGGTCGAGCCTGACCGCGCTCCCGGCGAACTCATCGTCCTGAAACCCTGAACATATAGGAGAAACCCATGACCTGGCGCAGCAAGGACATCCTCAAACGGCCCGAGTGGTCGATGCACCGTGCCCTCTGGAAATCCATGGGCTATAGCGATTACGACCTCGAAAGGCCTATGATCGGCGTGGCCAACTCGTGGAACCGGGTCGTGCCCGGCCACTACAACCTCGACCTTGTGTCGGACTACGTCAAACAAGGCATCAGCCAGGCTGGCGGGACGCCGGTCGAGTTCGGGGTGATGGCACCGTGCGATGGCATCGCCCAAGGGCATGCCGGCATGCACTACATCCTCCCCAGCCGGGACCTCATCGCCAATGACGTGGAGATGATGATCCAGGCGCACAGGCTAGACGCTGTGGTGCTGCTCTGCTCCTGCGACAAGATCGTGCCGGGCATGCTGATGGCCGCCGCGCGTCTCGACGTGCCGGCCATCATCGTGGTCGGCGGGCCGATGGAAGGCGGCTGCGAGTTTGACGAACGCGCCGCTGACACGACGTCGTTGACCGAGGGACTCGGGATGCTCGCCAGCGGCAAGATCGATGAGGAGACCTACCTCAAACTAGAGGACTGCGCCACGCCAACCTGCGGCTCCTGCGCGTTCCTCGGCACGGCCAACACAATGTGTGCCGTTGCGGAGGCACTGGGTATGTGCTTGCCGGGCAGCAGCACCATACCGGCCACCCACGCCGCGCGCCTCCGATCGGCCCAGGCGGCTGGCAGGCAGATCGTCGATTTGGTGAAACAGGGCATCACGGCGCGCGATATCCTCACGCCGGCAGCCATTGAGAACGCCATTCGGCTCAGCACCGCGATCGGGGGCTCGACCAATGTGGCCCTACACTTCCCGGCCATCGCCTACGAGGCGGAGTGTGAGATCACGATGGATCGCTTTGAGGAGCTCTGTCGCTCCACCCCTCACATCGCCAGGATCTTTCCCGCAGCCGCGCCGAATGTCCCCGATTTCCACAGTGCGGGGGGCGTGCCTGCGGTGATGAAGCAGTTGCTGCCCCTGTTGAACGGAGATGTGCTCACCGTGAACGGGAAGACGATGGCGGAGAACGTCGCCGGCGCCGCCGATCCCGACGGCGAGGTCATCCGGCCCCGGACGGATCCTTGGAGCGCCGGCGGTGGCATCGCCGTCTTGAAGGGCAATCTCGCGCCGGACACCGGGATCACCAAGCCCGCGGCAATTCATCCGGACATGCACACCTTCACAGGACGCGCACGCTGCTTCGATTCCGAGGAGCAGGCGAACGATGCGATCCTCGCGGGCGAAGTCCGGCCGGGGGAGGTCGTCGTCATTCGCTACGAGGGTCCCAAGGGCGGCCCCGGCATGCGCGAGATGTACACGGCGATGAAGCTGCTCTATGGTCGCGGCCTGGCACTGACCACGGCTGTGGTCACCGACGGCCGCTTTTCGGGCACCAACAACGGCTGCTTTGTCGGCCACGTCTCGCCCGAGGCCGCCGAAGGGGGGCCGCTCGCCATTGTGGAGGACGGTGACACGATCACGATCGACGTGCCCAACCGTGGCCTGCATCTCGACGTGTCCGACGCGGAAATCTCGGCTCGGCTCGGGCGCTGGCACCGGCCGGAGCCGAAGATCAAGCGGGGCTATCTGGCGCTCTATGCTCAACTGGCAGCGTCGGCAAGTCGCGGCGCCGTGATCAAGAACCGGACCGACGAGTAGGAGGACACTATGCCCGATGCGCCGGAGGATCTGCGCACGCAGAGTGGTCGCAGACTGGATGAGCTGACAATGGAGGCCATCTTGGAACAGCGCCTGACGGCCGAGGACTTCCGCATCAGTGCGGAGACCCTTCGCCTGCAGGCCGCAGCGGCAGAGGCGGCCGGCTACACCGAGGTCGGCCTCAACTTTCGCCGTGCGGCTGAATTGACGGGCGTGTCCAACCAGGAAGTCCTCGATATCTACGCCAGCCTGAGACCGGGGAGGACCTCCTATGGGGAGCTCGTGAGCCTCTCCGAGCGCCTCCGCAACGACCTGGACGCGCCGCTCACGGCGGACCTGGTGGCTGAGGCTGCCGAGGTCTATCTCGCACGAGGACTGATCCGTAGGGACACCTGACGCCTGCTCGCACCCACGGATAGGCTCGTCGCCGGTCTTCGGTTCCGGGCGGATCTGTGATCCGCCCGGAATGGCCAACCTCGCGCTGCGGTTACTCCCACTCGCAGAGCGACGCGACGTAGTCCGCCGAGCCATCGCGGAGCCAGCCGTCGAGTTGTGCCTGCTCCTTCAACTGCTGGCCGCGAACACGAGGCACGGAGACGTAGCGGCAGTCCATCTCGGGAAGGCCCGTCATGTCTCCCCAGAGCTTCTCGAACTGGGCAACCGGATAGATATCTTCCTGCCCGTGGCCCCACCGCTTCTTGACGTCCTTAAGTGTGACGTAGGTGGGCATGCGCGTCGCCAGCACGCGGATGGCGTCGGCCACCTTCCGTGCATCCTGTAACTCGGGCCTCGTGAGCCCGAAGATGTCGAGAAGCCTGTCGATATCGATCCACATCGTGTTCGAGTTGTAGTAGGAAAGCGCGAATTCATCCTCCTCACGGGGCAGCGCCATCCCCTCGACGAGCCGAAGCGATCCGTCGACCCGCGCCAGCCCACCGCCCCGGTCCTCGACACGCCGCGTGATGACCTCCACGGTCATCGTAGCTCCCGACGCCAGATGCGCTCCGAGCATCAGGGGGGAGACGTCGGCGCCAACGGTGTCGATGTTGTGCATCATCAGCACCTGGAGCTGCGGCCGTTCCTCCAGCATCCGCGCCAAGATGCCGTTCTTCAACAGATTCGGAATCTCGAACCAGTGTCCCACCGGATGCAGGCACTGCATCGGCACGTTGTCCCGGTAGTCCACGCTCTCTCCCATCTGCTGCGCCCACCCGATCAGGGCCGTGTGGAGACTCTCGAGGACCTTCTGGGCCTGCTCGTCAAGGAGCTGCTGGGGCATCTCTTCCCAGGCAAAACGCAGGTCTCGCGCCATCGGGATCAGCCGCAGCCCCACGGTCCGGCCCAGCGACAGGGCCAAGGGGCCCTCGTAGCCGTAGTTTCCGCGCTCGTGCAAATAGCTCCGAATCGGTTCGTGCGTGAGATAACTCGTCGTGATCACGTGGGGGATCGGTGTGCCCGCGATCCGGCTCACGCGGCGACTCTTGGCCAGATGGACCTCGATGAAAGAGCGATGCACGCCGTCGAGCTTGCAGAACGGATGAAGTGCCTTGACCACCCCCGCGCCATGCGTCCAGCGGCTTCCAACACCGGCAGCCAGCGAGACTACCGCGACGCGACCCTCGCGCAAGGCTTCCATTCCCAGCCCCACGAACTCCGCCGACCGAGCTGAGCCCGGGTTCTGTGCCGGTGACGTATCAAGCGATAGCACATCGCCATCCTCCACATCACGGATCTCAGTCGTGAGGGACAGGCGGTTCTGCGCAAGGCCAATACGTCCACTCCGGAGATCCGAGCGGATCTGCTCGTGCTGAATGCGATCGAATCCTAACTCCGACAGCAGGCTGTCCAGCGTCTGAGCACCTGCCGATTCGCGATCCGAGCGAGGCATCAACTGGTCAAAGAGCGTCTGAACCATGCCCGAGAGTTGCGGTGCAGAGCGGCACATCACGCCGAACGCGTCGAGCTCGGCTCGCCTTACGGGCGACAGCTCGTGGCGACTGCGGCGCAGCAGTTCGGGAACGACCAAGGTGTAGTAACCGGGCGGCATCATAGCCGCGTCGTCCTCTGTGGTCGAAATCGGCCCTACATCCTCGTCCAGAAGCTCGGCGTACGTGCCCCTCTGGTTGATCGAGAAATCGTAGACGACGGGGTCCATCGCAAATGGAAGCGCGTTTGAGAGCTCCTGTTTGGTCGCCAGCATCGTCGCCAGCAGCTCCGTCTGGGCCTCGGCCTTCCGCGACGGGTCGAAGATAAAGCCCATCCCACCGCCGGACATCCCGCCGAGCATCCAGAATCCCCAGAAATCGTCGCCAAATGACGCGCGGACGCGATCGATCAGCGACACCGTGTAGAGGTTGTTGGCCCACGGGATAATGGTCTCGATAGGACCGAAGAAGTTGCGGGTCGTTGCACGTCCAATGTCCTTCACGTCCCCGCCGCGAAGCAGTGAGAGGATCTCATCGAAGATGACCATCGCCTCCGCGCGACCCGACCATTCGGGCTCCGATCGAAGCAGGTACTTCTCCGTCACCATCTCCAGGATCGGTCCGACGTCCTGGGCCATGCCGCCGTGGACGAGGACCAGGCTGTCCTGGAGCCGGCGCCGGGCCTCCGGGCCGACCTGGTCGGGACCGAGGATCTGGTGACCGGGCAGAAGGCGCCCGCGGCTCACGCCATATTCGGGGTCGCCTGGCCCCGACAGCTCGCCCGTGATCAGCTTGATCCCGGGCCATACCCCGCCGCTGTCCTGCCAGCCGCCGCCGGACCCGGCCAACCATTCCCCTAAGATCGCGCGGGCGGCCACCAGGCGCCGCTCGGTCTCCTGCAGAACACCCACGAGCGACGTGGTCTGCCCCGTCGCCCGCATGCACGCCGCAATCAGACACGCCAGCAGACTGGTGGAGACTGCCAGGCGCGAGCCCTTCGGTATACCGTTGACCTTGCTCACGACCTCGAGCCCGAGTCCGGGCCCGACCAACCGGGATAACAGGTCGGACAGCTGCTCGCCCGACCCCTCCATGCCCGGCGGCACGATGCCGGCCGCGATCACGGCTCCCTTGAGCAGCCCCAGGTAGTCGCGTGCGTAGTCGAAGACCTCTGCCAGATCGCGGACTTCGGCGGTGGCACCCAGATCCACGCTCGTGAAACGGAGCACCGGGGCATCGATCACTCGCACGAAGGCCTCCACCGGCGGCTGGGGACGCGAATCCCGCCCTCGGACGGCCAGATCGATGGAGACGTTGAGCACCCTCGCCCCCTCCGGGTAGTCCATCCCCAGGAAGAAGATGTCACTCCACCCACTGTGGCTCAGATCCATCCTCACGGGCGTGGCCTCGTGAAGAACAGGATAGAGCCCACCCGGTGTCCGCGTCAGCATCTCCTGCCGGATGCGAAGCGGCTGGTCTGACGGGTGCCCCACTCTGAACATCCACTGATTTCCGCGGACGGACCTGACGCTGCGCCGTACCTGATCGGCCAACGTTTGAAACCCCAGACGGTGATAGGCCTCGGCCAATGCACTGGATGTTGCCTCGCTGACCACGCCCCGTGCCTGAGCTTCGAGAAATACGTTGATCGCCTCTTCGAACCGCCGTTCCAGGAGATGCTCGTAGCCATGGTAGGGAATCAGTCCACGGGAATGCACCCCCGCTCGCCCCCGGCACGTGGAAACGATGGACAGCATAGAGAAAGAAGAGCGCACGCACGCGCTCGTATAGGTTGCCACTCCGGTGCCGAAACTCCTCCAGGGCAGCGCACTCTGCCAGGAGTTGCTGGAGGCTCAGCCCACTGCACAGCTCATCCAGCGGACGGTTGCGGATAGAGGGATCGCTCGATGTAATGGTGTCTACCAACAGGCTTGCCATCTCTAGTCCTCGGAGGCAGCGCGGTCGCCAGCCCCACGGCCCAGCTCGCGCGCCGTCAGCAGTTCCAGAAGCCTGGTCAACACCTCATCCCGGTCGTCGCCACTGAGGGCCAGCGCGACCTGCGCCGTCAGCAGCCCATACTTGACCCCGACGTCGTAGCGCTGCGCACGCTCCTCAAGCGCCAGGTATTTCTCCCGTGTAGCGAGCGCCGCAAGCGCCTCGGAGAGCGACACACCCCGCCGGGCTGCAGCGCCGGTCGCATCGTGCGCGCGCTTGACGAGGTCGGCGAGGATGTCCATCACGGCCGGCGTCAACACGTGCATCCCGAAGAAACAGAGATAGTGTCCGGCTCGCAGGCCGGGCACGATGAGGTCAATCTCCGCTTCGGTCGGGGTAGGCTTCTCGGCGACGGTGTCGATCTGGTAAAGGTCGGTTCGCCCGGGCACCCGCTTTCCACCAACCGTGCCGTAGTACGGTAGCAGCGTCTCCCGCGTGGCCTGGACCGCCGATACGGCGCACGCCTCAACCTGGGCCACGGCCACCAGTTGCTGCGCACACGTACGCCGGTCGCCGCTCACGTAGAGATGATCTCCCACGAGATGCAGGAATGGGTCGCCCTCGACAAAGTCGCGTGCACAGAAGACGGCGTGGCCGTATCCCAGCGGCCGCTCTTGAACAACGAATCGCACATACCCGCGGCGATCGCCGATGACTTCTGCGTACCTGTCCTCATCTCCGGGTGTGACGACCACCGCGACCTGTTCCACACCCGCGCTCAACGCCTCCTCGACGAGAATACCTAGGACCGACCTCTCGGTTCCGTCCCGATCGATGAGCGTCTGCAGTGGCAGGCTGCGCTGGTCTCTGCCGGCCGCCGTGATAACCGCCTTCGTGATCTGCATGTCGTCCTCGCCTCCTCAGCCAATGCGGACAATGGGGCAGCCATGCCCCAGGGGAAGCCACTACGGTGAGCGCGAGACCCGCACGTACGGGGATGTGACGTCTATTCCGATGGTGATCGACCCTTTACGAAGAGCAGCCTCTGCCACAGATGGCTGAGATTGCCGACATTGGGGATGTAGGTATCGACCAATCGAAATCCACGGCCTCCGAGGAACCTGCTCAAGGAATCCACGTCATACGCACGGATGCTGAGCAGCTCGATCCGCTCGCCGGCCTCGAGGTCGGTCTCACTGCCCAGACACGACACTCTGATCGCCGCGGTAGGCTCGAAGTAGAAAGTATAGCGAATCGTGTTCAGGTCGCCGTCGCCACGCTCCACGGTCACCACGCGCCCCTGCGACATCGAGAGGCCCAACATTCCAAGCAGGCTGGCAAAGAAACTCGAGAGATTCTCAGGCAGCCGCGACAGACGCGCACGGAGTCGCTCGTTCTGCTCCTCTGTCGCATACGAAGGGACGACGTCGAGATAGAAGTAGTCTCCATCAGGCACAAGATCGGCAAGAAGATCGGCCACGAACGTCTGATCAAAGTTCCCGAAGGTGCCACCGATCATCGCGTAGATTCGGGTATCGTAGTCGCCAACGAGGTCCCACAGGCTCGTCGAGAAATCCCTGCGAGCAAAATCTGCTAGCACGTAGGTCTGGGCGAAGCCCTCATTCTCGAGGTTGTCCGTCGCCAACCCTAGCATCGATTCGGACGAATCCACGCCGACGTAGGCGATCTCGTATCCCTCGTCGTGCATTCGCCGCAGCAGCATCTTCTCAGCTCCGGCGTTTCCACAGCCGAGACTCACGAACGCGTACGCCCGGCCCCTGCTCCAAAACGGCTGCCGTCTGAAGAAGTCGAACTCGTCCTGCCACGCGATTTGGGCTAGATCGGTGTTTCGGTAAGTGTAGAACGTGCTAGCGCCATCAAGTTGGTAGAACAGGTTCTGGGGTACACGCCGTTTCGTTAGGAATTCGGCCAGGTAGTCGGACTGCAGCGTTTCAGGATCACAAAACACAACCATTTCACCCATCTTCCACATCCTTCGCATCTTATCACAGTAGCGCTGTCATTATAGCCCAGGGCCTGACATGCGCGAGGCGGCATCTGCAGCAATTCCAAATATTAGCCCGAATGTAAACGGTGAGACACGTAGCAGGCGCTGGGGAACGCAAAAGCGGGTCTCTAAAGGTGTCCGGCCGGAACTGAACAGAGTAGGGCGAGGTCTGACAGGGAACGGTAAGGTAGCCGGTCAGCGCCGGATGGCTCAGGACGACCGCCCATAGCCGGCGACGTGCCCAGCACACAGTGCCGCACCTAAGAAACGTGTGGCAACGTCAGCGAGTCCGCTTCGCATTGATTCGGAAGCCCTTCTGGCGGCAAGTCCAACTGCTGATACATGAACGTGAGTAAGCATTGCCAATCGGAGAAGTAAACGTAGCGCGTGAGCGCCCGTAAGTCGTTGAAGAACGTGCGCCGGGCGCCCAGTTCGCGTCGTACGGCTTGATAGGTCTTGCAGCTGAGTCCCAGGGCCGTGTGGCAGAGAAAGGCCAGCAGCAACAAGGTCAGCAAGACACTGCTCAGATGTTGCTGTCCATGGCCCGTAGTTATGTCGAACGGTATCCTTGGTTCTGAGCACATTCGACCCTTCATTCTCGACTTTCCAGCGGCTCCGCCCACTGGCCACAATCTCCGGGACGGTCTCTGCCGTCACCGGATGATCCGTCGCCCAGGCACAGTGATAGACTTGTTGGTCGGTTGCGCCATCGCAGATGGTCAGCTCACACCAGTTGACCATCACCGTTTCCAGATCTCCCCGCAGCGGGACTTGCTCCACCCAGCGGTAGATCCAGCGTTCGCGGCGTCGTCCGTGCCGTTTTCTACCACCTGCGTGGTAATGGCGCCGGCCACCGGCTCGAGTAAGTGCACTTCCTCGTACAGCGCGGGGTGTGAGGCTTCTTTGCAGGTGAGAATGAAGTGCATGTGATGCTGCGCCAGCAACGTACACAACGGATAGTGACAATGCAGATCATCCGTCAGAATGGTCACGCTCTCAGGGGCAAACCGCACCGCGTTCCGCTTAAGCCAGCGTTTGATCGCTTGCTGTTCACAATCCTGCTTGTCGTGCCCATCTTGCGGGGTGATGAACTCCGGCGCTAAGCAGATCACGGCTGCTTGCTCGGGGGCCCCCACCACCGCCAACAGTACCCCGTGGGAGTAGTGCGGCTGTTCCTCCCGCAAGGTCACCCGACACTTCGGGCACTGCACTTTCTCCGAACTGAAGTATTGTGACCCGTCCAGTGAGATCAGGCGGGTGCCCCCCACGCCGGTGTAGGCGTCCAAGTGTCCCGCAGCTTGCAGCTGCGCATAGATCTCCCAGAAGGGTGTCTGGAGCCCTGCCGCATCCACCGGATCGAGCAGATTCCGCAGCTGACTATCACTAGGGATCTGCGCGACTCCAAACAAACTCTGCACATTGTTCCGCCCCCGTTGGCGCTGCATATCCCGCTGGTGCGCCAAAAACAAGGGCGATTGCATGTAGAACACCGCAAAAGCACTCAGCCCGGCTTCCGTGAGGCTGTAGTGGATGTTCTGTCCACGTCGATGTTCCGGCAAGCGTTCGAGTGCCTGCCGCACAGGGGCGAGGAGCTCTCCGAATCTCACTGGCTTCCCCATCCGTGGCTCCTGGACTTCATGTCCGGCTGGATCAGGTGACGCTCCTATTCTACTCCCTCTCCCATATTGG
>CAVVUS010000037.1:0-175823 GCA_963751345.1 uncultured Chloroflexia bacterium | reverse complement strand
CACCAGTGGCCGCCGATGCCGGGGCCGGGCGTGAACTTCATGAAGCCGAAGGGCTTGGTCGCCGCGGCGTCGATGACCTCCCAGACGTCGAGGCCCAGCGTCTCGCACATCAGGAGCACCTCGTTGGCCAGGCCGATGTTGACGGCGCGGAACGTGTTCTCCAGCAGCTTGACCATCTCGGCGGCCGAGGTGGAGGAGACCGGGACCAGGGTCTCCAGCGCGGCGCCGTAGAAGGCGCGGCCCATCTCCAGGCAGCGCGGGCGTGACCCCGCCGATGATCTTGGGCGTGTTCTGGGTGGTCCAGTCCTCGCGGCCCGGGTCGACGCGCTCGGGGGAGAAGCAGAGGAAGAAGTCCTCGCCTACCGTCAGATGCGCCCCGTTGCCCGTGAGCCGCGGGAGCACGATCTCGGTGGTCGTGCCGGGGTAGGTGGTCGACTCCAGCACCACGACCATCCCCGGGTGGAGGTAGTGGGCGATCTGGTCGGCGGCGGCGATGATGTAGGAGACGTCGGGGTCGCCGGTCTTGCTCAGCGGGGTGGGGACGCAGATGGAGACCGCGTCGCACTCGGACAGGACGGAGAAGTCGGTCCCGGCCGAGAGGCGGTCGCAGAGCGAGCGCCAACGTCTCGTCCGACACGTCTTCAATGTACGACGTACAGCTATTGACGCCGTCGACGCGCGCCTGGTTGAGGTCGATGCCGCGGACCCGGAAGCCGGCCTTGGCGAAGACGACGGCCAGCGGCAGGCCGACGTAGCCCAGGCCGACGATGCCGACGGTGGCGGTGCGGTTGGAGAACTTTTCAAGAAGTGACATTGGGTCTCCGAGATCGGATGATTGGACAGGATTCACAGGATTTACAGGATCAGAGAATGAAGAATGCAGAATGCAAGAATGAGAATGAGCGAAAAGGCGAGAAGGCGAGAAGGCGCTTGCTCATTCGCCTTCTCGCTTTTCCGCTTGTTCCTCTTGCCGCGTCACGACTTCGAGCACCTCTTCCAGGGTCACCTCGCCGTGCGGCAAGACGTGAGCCTCCGAGGACTGGTGCAAGTGGTGTGGGTACGTCGCCACTTCAGGATGATGCGCGGCGTTGTCCCAGCGCATCTTGAGAGCACCGGCACTGTCCTGCCAATGGTAGCTATATTTCGGACGCACGACCTGGTCGCCTACGATTCGGAAGTACTCGAAGACCTCAAGGAGGTCGCTGCTGTCGAACGTCAGTCGATAACGCAGCATTCCCACGTCGCCCTGGGCTTCCTCGCGCAGGACCACCCACTGTGTGATGTTAGGGCAGAGTGCGATGGTCGCCTTGACGCCTGCCAAGTAAGCGTGGGCTGAGATCATGCCTATGCAGCAGCTTCCAGACGGTGAATCTTGTCAATCAGGTCCTGCTTCAGCGCGTAGAGACCGGCCCATTCGAAATAGTCGGTGCGGTCGCCCAACTCGCCGGCTTCGAAACGGGCCGCGAACGTCGCGGAGTCCATCCCGAACCTCTCCTCAAAGTCGTGCAGCTCCCGCTCGTAGCGCGCCAGACGCAGTCGATGCTGGTTCAGGACCACGTCTAAGAGCCTTTCCAGGACGCGGTTCAACTCCTCCTCATCGGCATAGCTCTCTTTGAGCAGCTCAAGCTTGTCCGGTACGCTCATAGGTTCACCTCTGGACGCCTCTTGAATCCGGAATGCAGAATGAAAGAATACAGAATCAGAGAATGGAGAATCGGAGAATGCAGAATGGGAGAATCAGCGAACTGCACGCCCATTCTTTTGATTCTTCATTCTTCCGGTCTCTGATTCTTCTCGTATTCGATCACCTGCGCCAGCGTCTCGTCCAAGGATATCTCAGGCCGCCAGCCGATCAAGGCCCCGATCTTGGTGATGTCCGGGACGCGGCGCTGCATGTCCTCGAAGCCGGGCTCGTAGGCCTCGGCGTAGGGGACCAGGACGGTGGCGTCGGGCGCGCGGCCCACGCGCTGCAGGATCTTGCGCGCCAGGTCGAGGATCGTGATCTCGTCGGTCGAGCCGACGTTGACGACCTCGCCCAAGACGGGCAACGGCTGCCCGCTCTGGGTTGGCAGAACGCGCTGCGCAGACACATCACGTTCTGCTGCCTCCAGCAGGCCCACGATCGCGCGGACGGTGTCGGCGACGTTGCAGAAGCAGCGGGTCTGGGTGCCGTCGCCGTAGACGCGCAGCGGCTCGCCGGCCAGCGCCTGGCGGACGAAGCGCGGGATCACCATGCCGTACTGGCCGGTCTGCCGCGGGCCGACGGTGTTGAAGAGGCGGGCAATGACCACGGGCAGGCCGATCTGCTTGTGGTAGGCCAGGCCGAGGAACTCGTCCATGGCCTTGGAGTCGGCGTAGGACCAGCGCGACTTGGTCGTGGGCCCCAGGACGCGGTCGTCGTCCTCGGCGAAGGGCACGCGCGCGCCCTTGCCGTAGACCTCGGAGGTGGAGGCGAGGAGCACCGGCTTGCGGTAGCGCGCCGCCGCCTGGAGCACCGCGTGGGTGCCGAGCACGTTGGTCTCGATGGTGCGCACCGGGTCGCGGATGATGAGCTCGACGCCCACCGCGGCGGCCAGGTGGACCACGGCGTCGCACTCGCTGACGAGGCGGTCCATCACCATCGCGTTGGTGATGGTGTCGATGGCGAAGCGGAAGCTCGGGCTTTGCCGCATCAGGTGGGCAATATTCGCCATCCGCCCGGTCGACAGGTCGTCGATGACGGTGACGGTGTCGCCGCGGGCGAGGAGGGCCTCGGCGAGGTGCGAGCCGATGAAGCCGGCGCCGCCGGTGATCAGGACGTGACGGGTGGTGATAGATGGTTTCGTTTGCTGGGTCATTGGGACAGAATCAGAGAATCAAGAATGAAAGAATCAGAGAATTGAGAATGTGAGAATAGAGAATAACGAGATTGCCGGACGTGTCGTCGATCTCGGGCGGCCAGGGAAAGGGCTTCCTGGTAGAGCGAGGAGCCGATGAGCAGGGGACGACGGCGTGGTGCTGCGGGCGCTCGCCCGGTTCAGGGTGCGCCCCCGGGCATTGCCACAGTTGCGACTCGAGTCTTTGTCCATCCAATGTGCACCATCTTAACACCGGTAAGAGGGGGTGTCAAGGGTGCGTGCAGCCCAGTGGGGTGCAAGATTGTGTGCGGGGGAGCGTAGGAGCAGCTGCGCAGAGGCAGCAGAGGTGCACGAGGATAGAGGGCTTGCCTCTGCATCTCCTGCATCTCGGCGCCTAGCATCCTGCCGGCTAAGACCCACGGCGTGGGGTTGGTGATACATACGGACGAGTTTCCGATGATGTTGTCGTAGCTGGTATGGAGGTCATCTGGCGGTCTCGGGTGCGAGGTAGCCGCACTCGACCGCGATAAGCCAACCACGTCTGCGTCTCGGCAGCCTCAGCGCCTAGGGCGAGCGTACGACTCACAGTGCTTAAGCCGGTGACGAATAGCGGCTACGTAGCGACGACGGCGCCAGGCATCGGCCAAGTTGCCGCAGACAGAGCAGCGAGGATCGACGGATTTGGTCGGTCAGCGAATAGGTTTCACTCGCGTGGAAAGGTCTTTGATCACGTCGAAGACCCGCATCGCAGCTTCGAACGCTTGCCCGATATACCTCCAGCTCCTCATGGCTCCGTATCACCTTATCTCCTCCTCGCCTCTGCCCATCCGCTCCCTTGCGTCGCGTCGCCCCTCAACACCGCTCGCGGCGGGCGACGATTTGGAAGCCGCCGTTGACGGGGCCGTCGGCGACGAGGATGAGGTAGCCGCCGCCGCCGGCGCCGGAGACTTTCCAGCCGAGCGCGCGGTCGCGGTAGGTGTCGATCATGCCGGCGAGCATGGCGTTCATCATGTGGGGGAACATGGCGATCTGGGCCTCGAAGCCGGCGCGCATGGCGCGGCCGAAGGCGGGGAGGTTGCGCGAGAGGAGGGCGTCCCAGCAGGCGTCGGTGGCGTCGGCGAGCGCCTTGGCGCCGTCGCGGTCGATGTGCGTGCCGGCGAGGACGTCGTACTCGGGGCCGCGGGGGCCGAGCGGGATGAGGGTGAGGGCGCGCTCGGTGAACTGCAGGGTCAGCTCGTCGAGGCAGGGCTCGATGCGCGTGGGCCAGTAGGCGCCGTCGTAGGTGGCGTAGTTGAGGCCGGGGACGACGAGGCCGATGGCGTCCTGCGATCCGGAGATGGTCTGCGTGCCGGGGGGGTTGTCGTAGCAGAAGAGGACCCTGGCCCACTTCTCGGGGTCGCCCGCGGGCAGGCGGCTGCCCCAGAGGTCGACGGCTTTGTTGCGGGTGCTGGTGGCCATGCCGCTGCGCTCGTTGAAGGCGACGGTGGGCTCGATCGAGAGCGTGATCACGGCGCCGGGGTGGTGTTTGGAGACGTAGGGTTGGTCGAGCCAGCCGCCGCAGAGGTCGATGCGGTAGGGGATGCGGTCGAGCTCGCGCATGGCGGTGGAGGAGCGCGGCGGGAGGCCGGCGTAGGGCTCGCGTTTGACGACCTGGTAGGCGATGCCCAGCTCGTCGCAGAGCCAGCGCTTGGCGGGGATGTTGGCGTCCTCGGTGACGATGAAGAGGTCGGGCTTAAGGGCGCGGAGCTCCTGCTCGAAGTCGAGGATGCCCGAGCCGCGGGAGATGAAGGCGTCCTTGACGTAGGAGACGGCCTTGACCATGAAGAGCCGCTCGTCCTCGTCGTTGATGGGCGGGTGGCCCTTGAGCTCGTAGACGGTCTGGTCGGAGCCGATGGCGACGACGAGGTCGCCGTAGGCCGCGGCCTGGCGGAAGAAGGCGATGTGGCCGCTGTGGAGCAGGTCGAAGATGCCGCTGATGAAGACGGTTTGGGACAAGATACACCTCCGTTGGAACGTGTGAACGTGTGAACGTTGGAACGTTGAGAACGTCGGAACGTGCTAACGTTAAAACGTTCCAACGTCTGTGTCGTATTCGATACCGGGTTCGAACGGGCAGCGCTCGTTGGACGGCTTCGCAGGTACGCGATGAAGCGGCTGAGTTGGCGGCTGCATTTGTCGGCCAGGTCGTAGAGTTCGGTGAATTGCGGCTGTGTCAGGTAGCCGACGTCTTGGGCGACGTAGAGTTGGGCGCGGACTTCGCCGGCGGAGGCTTTGGCGTAGCCCAGGTATCTGATGAATAGGGCTTGGCCCTCGCTCTCGAAGCCCTCCGCGATGTTGGACATGATGGAGACGGCGGCGCGGCGGATCTGGTCGCTCAGGCCGCGGTCGCGCGAGAAACGGTCTTGGTTTGACAGTGTGTAGACCCGCCGGGTCAGTTCGCGCGCTGTCTGCCAGGTTTGGATGTCCTCGAAGCGTTGGATGGGGGGCATCAGACACCTCCGTTTGAACGTGGAAACGTTGGAACGTGCTAACGCTCTACTTCATAGAGCACCTTGCCTTCTGTCAGGATCCGGCGGATGAACGGACGATCACGCATCGTCAACATCTCGGCGGGTGTATAGACGAGCAGGTCGATCGGGCCGTGAGGATCGAGGCGTCTGTAGAGTTCCACGATTCGGGATAGGTAGTCAAGTGGGGTATCCCAGACGATGAGCAGATCCAGATCGCTGGTCAGGTCCGGCTCGTCGCGGGCGAGCGAGCCGAAGAGGATCACGCGTTCGGCGCCGAGAGCTGCGGCGGCTGTGGCGAGCCGTGCGCCTTCCGCCCATAGGGCGGCCGCATGCGCCGTTCGTTGCTGCTGGAGCTCCTCGCGATGGGACATACGAATCCGGCCTCTATTTCTGAAGGAGACACTGCGATGCTCAACGCCACGCAGACATGGTATCTGGATTTGATCCGGTGGTCAATGGCGAGGTCCATCGTAGGCGCAGCCGAGCAGTGGTTAGGCCGTGTGAGTGATCGTCCCGGACACCCCCTGGTATGGGGATCACGCGAGGGAGATACCGTGGATGATCTGAAAGGGAACCCATTGACACATTTTGCGCCTTGATTTCCGACAGAATCACGTTTATAATGATGCACAGTGCTTCCCTCTCTTAGTCAGGTGGAGGTCTGTGCGATGAAGCCCTTGCGTTGGTCGATCCTCGCTCTCATGTTTGGTCCTCATTGTCGCCGCTGCACCGCCGATTTCCTCAGCCGACAATCTTGTCATCAACGGCGATTTCGGTGATGGAGACGCTGTCAGCATTCCAGGCTGGTCTTCGACGGCCGGTCAGTTCGCTCGGGATCAGGAGGTGGGTCACCCTGAACCCTCGGTCGCAAATGCAGGCGCCAATGCGATCAGCTTGACGCAGTGCGTGTCTGACATCTCCAGCCTGGGCCCACAGCTCGTGTGGGGGGCGGTGTGCACTCTGTCGACGGGCCTTGGTGCCATTACTATCCAGTGGTATCCAGCCGCTGGCTGCCAGGGAACTCCCTATGATTCCGTCACGCTCACAGAGGATAAGGGAGAAGGGGAGTGGGTAGGACATGTCGGCGGATTTTTCGTCTGAGTGGCACAGACTACGCATCGCTCAGAATCACGCTTCAGACGCAGGGCCAGACGGCGCCATTTGACACAGCTTGGTTCGACAACATCTTCGTCGAGGAAGTCCCAGCGACCGGCGTGCTTGTCACCGCGTTCTCTGCTGGTCCAGCTCGTATATTGCCTTCACTACTGCTGATTGGCTAGCACTGTGGCCCTGTTCGGTCTCGTCCGAAGGAGGCGATAGACTCCAGGCTGACCGTGCGTCAACGTGCGAATGTGCTAACGCCCACCCTCCACCCATCCGGTGGGGATGACGTTGATGCCGGCGCCGACGGGGACGTCGCGGTGGGCACGGCGCCAGAGGGTGTCAAGGGCTTTGCGGGCTTCGTCTCCGGGGACGAGGCCCGCAGCCTTGTCCCAGTCGGTCTGCAGTTGGGTTGAGGCGTTCTCGATCTCGTCCAGCCGGGCCCGGATGGCGGCGACGACGGCGGGATCGTCCTCGTGGCGCTGCCGGTAGCTCTCCAGGGCGTTACACCACGTCTCCAGATTGCTCCAGCATCGCGTCGAGCTCCGGTCGCAGCGAGGTGTAGGCCTGGGTGTTCGTCTCGACGAGGGCTGTGGCGCGACGATAGCGCTCGGTGAGGTCCCGGATCTCGCTCAGGACCTGTTTGATGGTGCTGCCCTTCTCGGCGAGCGTGACCTGCGCTTCCGCGGCCCGGTCGAGCTGTGCCTTGACCGACGCCGTGTCGCAGCTCACCGGCGGCCACTGCCGCGCCGATTGGAGTTCCAGCCGCTGGAGTTGGCGGTAGGCGGCCTCGGCCTCCTGCTGGGCCGCGTGCCAGTGGGCCACGGGCTCGGCAAGCGGCGTGAGCACCGACGACGTCAGATCCGCCACGGCTTTGTCGATCTGGGCGAGCGCGCGCAGCCGGTCCGCGACCTCGGTGCTGAGCGCCGTGAGGCCCGCCGCGTCCGGCGTGGCCTTGCTGCGCGAGGGGGACGCCGCGAGCTCCACGACCCTCCGGCCCTCGACGACGGCGGGCTCATCATCAAAAGGTGCGACCTCGCTCACCTCCCCAAGATCCCGCGTGAGCGATGTCCGGGTTGCATCGAGCTCTCGCTGCAGCACCCGGTGCCAGTCACTGAGGGTCGCCAAGCACGCCGCGATCCAATCGGCCACCGCCACGGCCTTCTCCCACACGGTTCCCTCCGCGGGAGCATCGAGCGCAGCATCGAGGTCGTATCCCTGGCTCAGGTACGCCCGGATCTCGGACCAGTGGTTGTCCTCCTCCGAGAGCGCCGCGGGCAGGATCCCGGCTGCGACGATCTCCAGGCGATCCAGGGCGCCGTAGGCGGTCTCCAGGTCCGCCTTCACCCGCTCCTCGGTCTGCTGTAGCCGCTGCAGCAGGCGCGTGATCCTGTCGAGGCGGTTCTGGAAGGCCTCGGTGTCGGTCAAGATGGCCTGGACCTCGCGCACGCGGCGGGCCAGCGTGCTGGGCTCCAGGAGATCCTCCTTGTGCTCGGGGATCCAGAGTCCCCGCCGGTGGTTCAGGGCCTCCGCATCGGCCAGGATCTGCGGCACGCGCAGGTCCTCGTCGGTGCTGGCGCGCGGCCCTGAGGTCCAGTTGGCTTCGTCGAAGCCGCGTGTACGGGCGTGCAGATCGTGCGCCCACACCAGCCAGTCGACCTGGGCTGCAGCGCCGGGTCGCGTTTCGGCGTCGAGAAGCTCGACCAGGCGCCGCCGGTCCTCGCGGGCCTCGGCCAGACGCGTCGTGAGCGCGCGCAGTTGCTGGTCGATGACCTGGGCGGAGGCCAGGGCCGACTCCAATTGGGCGGTCGTGCGCGGTGCGGGCGTTGCCTCGGCGAGCAGAGGGCGACGTGCCACCCAAGGGCCGTGAGCTGCCGCCGGATCCGGTCGAGCTCTCCCTGGAAGGGGACGCGGTCCAGGGGATAGCGACCGGCATCCGCGAGCTGCCGGAGCTGGCGCTCCAACTCGTCGAGGCGGTCCCTGCCCTGGGCGAACTTTTCCTCCAGCGATCCGCGCAGCGCCTCCAACGAGGCGAGCTGTGCGACCAGGTGGTTGGCTTCCTGCGTCACGGCGCCCAGCCGGTCCAGCCCATCGAGATCGTCAAGGGTGGGGGCCTCATAGCAGGCGTCAAGCTCGCGGGCCCGGTCCGACGTGACCGCCCAGGCTTCGCTGAGGGCATTGGTGTCGATCGAGGGATGGGTTTGCTCCAGACACGTCGTGGCCGATGCCACGGTCTGGTCCATCTGCTCCAGTTCGGCCGGGACGCTTGACAGGGCGCTCTGCCAGCGCGTCAGGTCGGCCATGCGCTCGCGGGCCGCAGGTTCGAGCTCGGAGAGCGTCCGCCACGCCATCACGACTCGATGCCGGCTGTGCCAGCCGCGCGACCTGGCTTTCCTTACCGGTGAACAGGTAGGCCGGCAGCGACGCGAGTTGCGCCTTCCAGCTCTGCAGCGTGACGAGGACGTCGTCCAGGCGCTCGCCGCGAACGCCGCCCGTCTGCAGGGCAGCAACCAGCCCGAGCGCCGTCTCAAGCGTTGACCCTAGCTCGCGAGCTTTCCTGGCTGTCGCGAGAGGCTTCTCGCGTAGCTCCTTGAGCAGCGCGTCGGCCGCGTCGAGTTCGCCTCGGAGCGCCTTTGCCTGGACCAGTGCTGCGCGGAGCTGGGATCGTCGTTGGCGCGCGGCGTTGGGCTCGCGGACGAGGAGGAAGCGGAGACGGTGCCAGGCGTTGGTGGGTGAACCTTGCGAAGGTTCTGCGGCAACCTTGCGAAGGTTGGCCGCAACACCTTCGCAAGGTTGCCCACGATCGTCTTTGCCCGATCCAGCTTCTCGTAGAGCTGTCCCGCGGCCGTCGCGTACGGGGCGGAGATGTCGCGGGGGAAGAGGGCGGCCTCGGCCTCGAGGCGGGCCAGGTCTGCGTCGAGGTGGGCGGTCGTGTCGCGAAGCTCAGCGTCGAGCCCTTCGACCTCGCGCCACCAGCGCCGCGTCAGCCACTCGCACGAGGACCCACAAGGCGATCAGTAAGCCGAGCGCGCCGAGCAGGATCGAGCCCCAGCGCAGAAGGTCTCGGACAGAATCGAGCACGGCTGACGGGTCTGCTTGCATCCCGACTCCTTGTGGTTTCCTGACCTTCCGGGTTGTGCGTCTAGGAGGCGTCCGCGCCTCAGACGGCGCGAGCAACCCGGAAGGTTCTTACGACGCTATACGTCGCTGGATGGCACGCGCGGCGACGACGCCTGCCGCCGAGGCCTGGATCAGGCCCCGGGTGACGCCTGCCCCATCCCCGCAGGCATAGAGATTTTCAACTTCCGTCTCCAGGTCGCGGGTGAGGTTCAGGCGGTTGGAGTAGAACTTGACCTCAACGCCGTAGAGCAGCGTGTGTCGCGAGGCGACGCCCGGCGCAATCTCATCCAGCGCGTGGATCATCTCCAGGATATTGGCCACGTAGCGGTAGGGCAGCACCAAGTTCAGGTCGCCCGGCGTCGCGCTGGGAAGGGTGGGCGTGACCAAGGAGCGGGAGAGCCGCTCGTGGGTCGAGCGACGCCCGGACTCCAGATCCCCGAGGCGCTGGACCATAATGCCCCCGCTGAGCAGATTGGCCAGCCGCGCGATGCTCTTGCCGTAGGTGATGGGGTCGTCGAAGGGTTCGGTGAAGCTCTTGCTGACCAGCAGTGCGAAGTTCGTGTTCGCCGTCTTGTGGTCGGCGAAGGAATGGCCGTTCACGGTCATCACGTCGCCGGCAAACTCCGTGCTCACCTCCCCGTAGGGGCACATACAGAAGGTGCGGATCTTGTCATCGAAGGCCTTGGAGTAGTAGACGAACTTCGATTCATAGACCAGGTCGGTGATCGGCTGGAGGACCGCCGCGGGGATCTCAACCCGCACACCCAGGTCCACCGGATTGCGCTCCAGCGATAGCCCCAGCGCCCGCGCCGTGGTCTCAAGCCAGCCGGCTCCCTCGCGGCCCGGCGCAACCACAACGAACTCCGCCGAGAGCACGTCACCTGCCTCGGTGCGAATGCCGATGACCTTGCCGCCTTCAGTGAGGATCTCGGCGACGGGTGTGCGCATCTTGATCTCAACGCCACGGTCGAGAAGCGCGTCGCGCATCCGCCGCATAATCTCCACACAGTGCTCGGTGCCCATATGGCGAATCGGGACAGAGATGAAGCTCAGCCCAGCCAGCGAGGCCCGCTTGGCGAGCGCCTCGATCTCATCGCTATAGGTGCCGTGGACGACGTCCGGGGCGCCGAAGCCACGGTAGGCGGCGTCCACCTCGCCGATGAGCTCTGCAGCCCGTCCCTCGCCCAGGATCTCGGCCAAATGGCCGCCCACGGCGGGCGAGAGCGTCAGTTTGCCGTCTGAGAAGGCCCCGGCGCCGCCCCAACCGTCGAGGATCGCGCATGGCCGGCAGTGGTTGCATTCGGGGCTGCCCTCGCGGATCGGGCAGTGGCGCTTGTCGATGTCAAGTCCCTTATCCACGATCGCGATGCGCAATCCCGGGGACTTGCTCAGCTCCAGCGCGGCAAAGATCCCCGCAGGCCCGGCACCGACGATGACGACATCATAGTGACTCGTACCCATAGATGCTCCTGTGACGTTCTGAACGTTTGACACGTTCACATGCCGGGAACGTTCAAACGTTCTGCAGAACCCGCGTGAGCACCGCGATAGCGCGATGATATTCGTCCAGGTCGATGTGCTCATTCGGCGTATGGTCCAGCCGTGAATCGCCGGGCCCATAGGCCAGGATGGGGCAGGCCCATACCGGGCCGACCACGTTCATATCCGACGTCCCGCTCTTGACCTTGAACTGTGCCCTCCCGCCCTCGGCGTCGACCGCTTTGATGAACGCCCTCGCCAGGGGCGTGTTCTTCGGGGCGTGGTAGGCCGACTCTCGTCCGCGGAAACTCAACCGGGCATCGCCGGCTCTGGCCGACAGCTGGGATATGAACCGATCGATATCGAGCTCAGGCGGGAGGCGGAAGCCGAAGGTGAGCTCGGCCGTTTCGACGAAACCATTGCTGTGTGACTGCATCCTGCGCAGGGACGGGCTCACCTGGTCGAACATACGCGGGTGCTCCTGGTTGTGCGTGGCAGCCAGCGCCTGCACCTCGTCCCAGAAGACGAAGGCCTCATCACACGCGCCTGCATCCGGCCCTGCCGTGTGACCGATGGCCCTTTCCAGCGCGTAATCGACGAGCAGCCGCCCCTTGTATCCCACCGTCAGACGATCCCATCCGCTGGGTTCGCCGATGACCACGGCGTCGGGCGAGAGCCGCGAGAGCAGAGTACCTGGCCCCCTTGGACGTCGCGGCCTCCTCCTCGACAGCACCGACCACGACGACGCGCGTCCCCTCCGGGATAGCTGCCCGCGCCGCAGCGACCGCAAACGTGGCCAGCGGGCCCTTCGCGTCCACGGCACCGCGCCCGAAGAGGAGGGAGCCCTCACGCCGCACGTCGATGAACCCGGGCACCGTGTCGATGTGGCCAAGCAGCAGGACGGTGCGCTCGCCGAGGCTACGCGCAGCTTACGCTCGCGTTCGCCGACGGTGATGACGGCGTTGCCCGCGCCGTCGACCTCGGCGTCAAGCCCGAGTCCCTGTGCCCACGTCACCAGGTAATCCACAGCCTTCCGCTCCTGGGTCGATGGGCTGTACTGCCGCACGAGGCCGGTCAGCAGCTCATCGGCCTGGGCATCGGAAGGCGGTGGATGTCGTCATAGCGTTGATCTGCCGGCAGCTTCCTAACGTACCAACGGGTTGCCGCGAGTATCGCTCCGGATCCAACGTCTCAACGTTTCAGCGTCCAACGTTCAGATGCCGCTCTCCGCAACCTGCAGCGTGTAATCGATCACCTTCGCCGGGATGTTCACGCCGGTGGTGTCGATGCTGTTGCGGAACTCCATTGTATAGTTGATCTCGTTGACCAGCAACCCACGGTCCGGATCCTCGAAGACGTCGAGCGCCACCACGCCGCCACCTACGGCCCGCGCGCCCGCCAGACACAGCTCGTCGAGTTCGGGCGTGACCGGACAATTGCTGGCCGCGCCGCCGCGCGCGGTGTTGGTGATCCAGTGCGGGGAGGAGCGGTAGATCGCGCAGATCGTCTCATCGCCCACGACAAAGGCGCGGATGTCGCGCCCGGGCTTCTCCACGTATTCCTGGATGTAGTAGATCGAATGGTGGTAGGAGCCGAGCACCTGCTTGTGTTCCAACACGGTCTCGGCAGCCTCCCGGTCGTTGATCTTCGAGAGCAGGCGCCCCCAAGAGCCCACCCCCGGCTTGAGAACGACCGGATAGCCCAGCTCCTCGATCGCCTCCAGCGCCGACTCGGGCGTGAAGGCGACCTTGGTCTTGGGCGTCGGCACGCCGGCGCGGACCAGCGCGCTGGTCGTCAGCAGCTTGTTGCCGCAGGTGTTCGCCACCTCGTAGGTGTTGACCGTGGGAATCCCCCAGTCGCGATAGAGCAGCAGGGCATAGTGGGCTCGAGAGTGGCTGATACACCGCTCAAGGATCACGTCATAGTCCTGCCATCCATTCTGCTGGATGTCGAAGATCACCTGCCGGTCATCGATGGTGTCGTAGTCCACGCCGCGGGCGTCCAGCTCCTGGATCAGCAGCTTTTCCTCGACGCGGACGCGGGAGAGCAGGATGCCTACTTTGACGGCCATCCTATTCGCCCCAATCTTCCTCTTCCTCAGGTGCCGGAGCAACCGTCGGCGGATCAAGTTCCACGACTTCCAGCTCAACTCCGCAGTCAGGGCATACCACGATTTCGTGAAGGATGGTGTCTTCGGCCAGTTCGATCTGCGCACCGCATTCAGGGCATTCTGCAAACATGGGGTCTCTCCTTTGCTCTAGGCTGATACAGCCGATTTTACCACTTCTGTGATCTCTGTCGTTGTTGCGTCACCACCCAGATCCGGGGTATGGGGCCCGTCTTGGATGACGCCTGCCACCGCCGCACGTATCTTCTGGGCGTGGTCGTTTGCGCCGATGTGCTCCAGCAGCATCGCCACGGCAAGAAAGGCCGCGATGGGGTTTGCGATGCCGCGCCCGGCGATATCCGGCGCAGATCCATGGACCGGCTCGAAAAGTGCCGGCGCTTTCGTGGCGCCCAGGTTGGCCGAGGGCGCCAGGCCAAGCCCACCGACGAGGCCCGCAGCCTCGTCAGACAGGATGTCGCCGAACATGTTCGTCGTCACGATCACGTCGAAGCGCTCGGGGTGCATCACCAACTGCAGCGCCATCGCATCGACCAACATCTCGTCCACGGTCAGCCCCGGATAGCCGGCTGCGACCTCCAGAGCAGTCTGGCGGAATAGCCCGCAGGTCTCCGGAAGGACATTTGCTTTATGGACGATGGTGAGGTGTCCGCGGCGGCGCATGGCCCACTCGCATGCCACCCGCGTGACGCGTGCCGAACCCTGCCGGGTGATGACGCGCTCGGCCACGGCCTCGTCGCCCTGGCGACGTTCACGTCGCACGTAGAGCCCCTCACTGTTCTCGCGGACGATCAACAGGTCCACGTCGGACCGCGACGTGGGCAGCGCCCACGAGTGGGACGGCCTCAGGTTGGCAAAGAGATCGAGCTCTCGCCGGAGTGCCACGATGGGACTGCTGTAGCCCGCCACTTTGTGTGAAGGGGACGAGACAGCCCCGAAGAGAATCGCGTCCGACCGCCGGGCGGTCTCCAAGGTAGCTGCCGGAAGCGCGGTCCCGTGCTCCTGGAAGCAGGCCCATCCCGCCTGCGCCGGGTGGAGGTCGAGGCTCAGACCTGTTGCCTGCAGGATCTCGACGGCGGCGGGGATGACCTCGTGGCCGATGCCGTCACCCTCGATGACGCAGAGCCTGAGCACCTCATCCATCGACCTCTCCGGGGAAGCGATGGGTGCGCTGGACGTAGGCGACGATGCCGCCCTCTGCCTGGATGTCGGCCACGAAGGCCGGCGGCCTGGGCAGCTCGATAACGTCATCCTCAAGCCGGAGCTGCGCGTGCTCCAGGTCCAGTTCCGCTGCCTGCCCGTCCATGACCGCGCCTGTGAGATCGGCCTCGAAGAGCGGGATACCCAGGTTGATGGCATTCCGGAAGAAGATCCGCGCGAAGCTGGGCGCGATGATGGCCACGATGCCGCACTTTGCCAGGGCACGTGGGGCATACTCGCGGGAGGAGCCGCAGCCGAAGTTCTTGCCCGCGACGATGATGTCGCCGGGCCGCACGTTCGGCGCAAACTCCGGTCGCCGTTCGATAAAGGCATAGGTCGCCAGGTTCTCCTCGGACGTCATGTAGGGCGAGTAGCGCCCGGGAATGATCTGATCGGTATCGATGTCGTCACCAAAGAGCCAGATGCGGTTCATGGTTTTCTCTCCTTCTATGCTACGTCGCGAGGATCGCTAATGACGCCGCGAATCGCCGTAGCAGCGGCGACCTGTGGCGACCCGAGGTAAATCCGGGCATCCGGCGCGCCCATACGTCCGGAGAAGTTGCGGTTGCCGGTCGACAGGCAGACCTCGCCGGAGCCCAGCACGCCTAGATGTCTGCCGATGCAGGCGCCGCATCCGGGAGGCCCGATCGTCGCGCCGGCGGCAAGCAGCGTAGCCAGGGTGCCGTCTTCCGTGGCAGCTTGTAGGATGGCGTGAGAGGCCGGGACGACGATCATGCGCACGCCGCGCGCAATCTGGCGGCCACGCATGATCTCCGCCGCAGCGTGCAAATCCTGCAGGCGCCCATTCGTGCACGTGCCCAGGAAGACCTGGTCCACGTGGACGTCGTCGAGATCCCGTGCGCGTCGCACGTTGTCGACCTTCGGGGGACAGGCCACCGAGGGCTCCACCGTGCTGAGATCGACGCTGAACCGGTCCTGGTAGGCGGCGCCGTCCTGCACACCGAGCCAATCAGGCACCGGCGCATATGTGCGCGTGAGGTCATCGGGCGGCACGAGCCCGGCCTTGGCCCCCATCTCGGTGGACATGCTGCACAGGGTCATTCGCGAGCCCAGGGAAAGGGCATGCGCCCCGTGATACTCCACGGCCTGGTAGGTGAAGCCATCTGCCCGGATGCGACTAAGCAGATGGAGCACGAGATCCTTGGCATCTACCTGGGGTCCCAGATCCCCTACAAGGTCGACGCGGACCGTTTCCGGGACGCGGAGCCACGTCCGCCCGGTGGCGAAGGCCAGCGCAACGTCGGTCGTCCCCATACCGGTGCCAAAAGCTGCGACCGCACCATAGGTCGTGCTGTGTGAGTCCGAGCCGATCCCGACATCACCTGGGGATATGAGGTGTTCCTCAACCATCAGTTGATGGCAGATCCCGCGACCTGCATCGTAGAATGCCTCGATGCCCTGCTCGCGGGCGAAACGTCGCGCGCGCACCTGGCCCTCTGCCGTGGCGAGGTTGGAGGCGGGCGCTACGTGATCGATGAAGATCGCGCAGCGCTCGGGATGCGGGATCTGCGAGACGTTGAGCTGATCCTGCAGGACGTCGATGAGCTCCGGCGCGATCGAATCGATCGTCATTGCCCGGCTGACCTCGACGACTGCGAGTTCGCCGGCCTTCACATCCCGCCCGGCAGCGTGGGACAGGATTTGTTCACTCAGTGTCTGTGCCATCGGATGTCTCCTTCCAGAGCTAATAGCTATCAGCTTTCAGCGGTCAGGAATCAGCAAGCAACAGTAGTAGGAAGTACGGAGTAGGGAGTAAGGCCCATCGGGCTGTTGCCTACTCCGTACTTTGTCCTTCTTGCTCTTGTTCGCCAACCGCTGATTGCTGATCGTTGATAGCTTTCTTCCCATTCGCCCAACGCCGCAGCAGGCTGTCCACATCACCGAGGGAGAGCTGCTTCTCGTCGGCAAGCGCTTTGATGTGCTCGGTGATGGACTTCAGTGCATCATCGCTGAGCGCCAAGCCGAGCTGTTCGGCGCGATTCTTGATCGCGTTCCAACCCGTCAGGCGATGGGCAATGCTCACGTACCGGGTGAGGCCAAAGGCCTGTGGATTCAGGATCTCATACGTCTCAGGATTATTGAGGATCGCCTTCGCGTGAATACCTGCCTTGTGGGTGAATGCCGTGATGCCGGTGATGTAGTTGTTGAAGGGGATGTCCACTCCCACCATCTGGGCCACCGTGTTGTCGATCTTGCGCAGCAGCGGCAGATCGTACTTCTCCACCAGCGCAGGAGAGATCGCGTAGAGCCGCGCGATGAGGCCGCCCAGTGGCGTGATGCCGTTGCGTTCGCCAATGCCCAGCACCGAGGTATCCACGTGGGTCGCCCCGGCATCCAGTGCTTCGTAGGCATTGGCGATGGCGCAGCCGGCGTCATTGTGACCGTGAAACTCGATGTCACACGATACGCGCCGGCGCAGCTCGCTCACTAGCTCGTAGACCTGGCGCGGCGTCGCAACGCCGACCGTGTCGGCAATGCCAACACGGTTCACACCGATGGCGTCCACTGCTTCGTACACCCTGAAGATGTCGTCGGGCTCGCTGCGGAATGAGTCTTCCGTACTGAACCGCACCTCAACACCCTGGGTGTGTATGAACTCGACGACCTCGAGGGCCATCTCGGTGATCTCATCGATTTCCTTGCCGTGGCTGAAACGTCGCAGAAGCGATGACGTGCCGATGACAACATCGATGCCGTCGACGCCTGTGTCGATCGCGCGCTGTGCGTCGTCGATGCGACACCGCGTGTGTGTGAGGACTTTGGCCTTGAGGCCCAGCGCAGCGATTGCTTTCGCGTCCTCGAAACTCTGGGGCGACGCCAAGGGAGAGGTCAGCTCGATACACTCCACTCCGAAGGCGTCAAGAAGCCGGGCAATCTCCAGCTTCTGTTCGGTGGTGAAGCTGGCTCCCACAAATTGCTCTCCCTCTCGCAACGTCGACTCGATAATGTGAAATCCGTCCAGTGGCATCTCTCTCCTGTCCCTCTCTTCTATGGCTAACAAAAACACCAGTTTCCAGGCCTGGGCCCGGAAGCTGGTGTTTTGGCAAGATACTGTGCCAAGCGCAGCTATCCAGACCCGGTGTCTGGTTTGTTGCACTTGCACTTCTTGTCTATGCGATTGAGACAACTGGCGTGTCGTGAAGCCATAACAGTCCTGCCCCTAAGTAACAGAAAACCGACCCTGTGCGCTTGCACTAGGGCCGGTGGTGTCCTGCTTCAACACGAATCTCCGGACCTAGCGGTCCGGCTTCTTCGTCCCTCGCAGGTACATCGTGTGTCGCATCATCAAGTTTCCTGAATGAGGGATATTGTACCCGATATCCTGAGGGTGTCAAATCCGATGCTACGAGTTCTGATCGCATCATGCGCTCTGCACCTGGCGCTAGGTCTGAATCTCGGTAGTGCAGCGTCCCTTGTCATCGGCACCCGCTCGCGCTCCCGTTGTGGTAGAATGCCACCTACTATGGAGACTCTCAGGCGTATCATCTGATGGCATGCAATAGCACGCGGGCGCGCTCTGCCTTTCACTTGGGTCCGACCTCGATTGATGAACCGGTCGTGCTGGCCCCTATGTCGGGCTACAACGATCAGCCATTCCGCCGTCTGTGCCGTCGCTTTGGAGCGGCCCTGGTGTATACGGGCCTGCTCTCTTCAAATGCTATCGTGTATGGTCCGGGGCCATTCGGGAATTCCGCGACGGCAGAGATGCTCCTCTTCCACCCTGATGAATTTCCGGTCGTGTGCCAGTTGTTCGGCAGCGATGACGCAGTGATCGTCGAGGCGGCACGCAAAGTCGAATCGCTGGGAATGACTGCAATTGACATCAACCTCGGATGCGCCAAGCCCAAGGTCGCGGGTTCCGGCGCCGGAGCGTCGCTCCTGCGAGATCCGGCGGGAATCGCCCGCCTTTTTGCCCATCTCACCCAGGCCGTCGATGTACCCGTCAGCGGCAAGATCCGGCTCGGATGGGATGCCGAGTCGCGCAACTACCTGGAAGTCGCACGGGCCCTGGCCGACAACGGCGCAGCCCTGATCGCAGTACACGGGAGAACCGCCGTTCAGGGCTACCTGGGCTCGGCAGATTGGGGCGCAATCGCAGAGGTGAAGCGGGCCGTCGCGGTGCCTGTACTCGCCAGTGGTGACGTGCAGACACCTGCGGACATTGACAGGATTCTGGAGGTCACAGGCTGCGATGGCGTGATGATCGGTCGCGGCGCGATTGGCAACCCTTGGATCTTCGAAGGCCGGCACCGCGATGAGATACCGTGGCCGGAGCGTCTACCCGTGATCCAGGAGCACTTGAGCATGATGATCGCGTTCCACGGCGAACACCGCGGCGTCCGCCAGTTTCGCAAACACCTAGGAGCTTATCTGCCATCTTCGGGCGTCGCCCGGAGAGATCGGGCCCGCCTGATGGACTGCAATGACGCGCAGATGCTGTTGCATCTTCTCTCTGACGTCGCCTACCGGCCAGGGCGCTGAAACGGCAAATACCCATAGGCAGAGCGCTAGACCTCCCAGATCGTTTCGGCGGCCTCATTCGGTAGGACCGTCTGGGTCGATCTCGATGGCCCGCTGGATGGCGTCACGCCCAAAGCGATCTCGTACCTCGTCCAACGCTCGCTGTAGACGCCGCCCTTTCTGGATGGACGTATCCCAGAGATGCAACTGCTCCATCGGCTGCACGAGGCCGCTCGCGCCCACGCCAATCAGACGCACGGCTCTGCCCTTGGGCCAATGCCCTTCCAGCAGTTGTAGGGCCGACCGGTAGATATCATCATCTCGATCCGTGGGTTCCGTCAGCGTGACTTGGCGGGTCAACGTGGTGAAGTCCGACCAGCGGAGTTTGAGCTTGACCGTGCCGCCGGCAAGCGACTGTGCTCGCAGTCGGCGCCCGACGTTCTCCGAAAGCCGAGAGAGCGTGCGCCTGAGTTCCCCGGCATCGGTCACGTCGTGCGCGAACGTGACCTCGTGGCTGATTGACTTCACCTCGTGTTCCGTGGTGATCGGCCGGTCATCGATCCCGCGGGCTCGAAGAGCCAGATCGTGCCCGTGCTTGCCAAAGCGACGAGTTAGATCCTCCTCAGGCCAGCTTGCCAGGTCGCCGATCCACCGGATCTCCAGCGCTTCGAGTTCGGCAGCGGTCTTCGGGCCCACACCCCAGAGCTCGGTAACCGGAAGGTGCGCCAGGAAAGCCGCCTCCTCTCCGGGCGGCACCACGGTGATTGCCATTGGCGAAGCCCCGCTGCTAGACTTGCTCTTGCCCACGGTATTGGCAATCTTGGCAACCAGTTTGTTGGTTGCGACGCCAAGCGAAGAGGGGAGTCTGACTTCGCGCCAGATCGTCTGCTGCAGTTCGACGGCGATCTGCCGGGCCGGGGCGCGCAGATCGCTCACGTCGATGAAGGCCTCGTCGATCGAGATTTGCTCGATAAGATCTGTTAGGTTGTGGAGATGAGCGATAACGCGGCGTGAGTAGCCACTATAGTCGCTGTGGTGTCCGGGGAGGACAATCAGGTCGGGACAAAGCTGTAGTGCTCGCGCTGTCGGCATCGCAGAACGCACGCCGTAGCGGCGGGCAGCGTACGAACACGAAGCGATGACCCCGCGATGCTCGGGGAGCCCCCCCACCGCAAACGGCTTTTCCAGCAGTGAGGGATCTCGCAGGGCTTCGACGGCGCAAAAGAAGGCGTCGAGATCCAGGTGTATGATCTTACGCGCCATTTCGCTTCGCTGACTTCGCGCCACCCTGAAGAGCTCCCCGATTCAGGGGGCCGCGCGCCTAGCCTTCGACTGTGGATTCAGGCTGCCGAACCTTCAGATCGGCGACGAAGTAGAGGAGCTCGAATCGTATCTTGCGATCGGCATCCGGATAGTTGTCGCTCTGGACCTCATAGGGCGTAATCATGAAGTCCTGCTTGTGTCCGAAGGCTCGGGCGGTTGTGAGAAATGCAGTGGAAGAGACTGCAACGCCTACGTCGCGGGGAACCCTTAAGGTGATGCTGTTGACAAACCCCTGCATCCGGACCGTGGTCTCGCCCGGGGGAATAAGGGCCTGGGTCAGGTCCATATGGATGTCACCAATCAGGCAGAAGATGTCTTCGTCTTTCACGTTCCATGCTCCTCGACGATGGACATCGCCCAGCAGAATGAACCGGGCAAAGGCGCGTCCGCCCGGCCGTCCGCGTCGGGTCAGCAGCCATACGCCGATCGCGATAAGGACGAGGGGCCAGACATAAGCCCAGACATCGATCCCCACCAGATTGCCGACGAGCAGCAACAGCCCCCACACCACGACAATTGCCCCGATGATGATCTGGGTCTTGACGCGCATACTTCCTCCTTGGGTCGAGATCGAACAGATGGCTAACCATCGCCGAAGAGGCGATGCCACAACTCGAGATCATCCTCCGATAGCTGCGGATCCGTCTGGTCATCCGGCGGCGCCAGGTTCTCGCGATGTTTGGCGAGCTTTGAGGTTGGCCTGTGTGCACCGGCGTTTTTCGGCGGTGGAGATGCACTGCCCTCTACGTCAGTGTCGTCCTCATCGCCGAAGACGGAGAGCCACGTATCCACCTCTGCTTCGGAGAGACCTCCCGTCTTCTTGACCACCGGACGCTTGGGCGCTACTTTCTTGGGCTTGGGTAGGTTCGGAGGTGGTATGGTGCTGTCGGGGTCGTCGTGAAAGACCTCGAGCCACGCGTTGACCTCGACCCTGGTCGGGAAATCGGGTTTGCCTGTAGGCTGACCGGCCTCGGGATCCGGCGGAAGCTCAACTTCCATTTGCTCGGCGATGGTCCGCGTCGTCGTTCTGGAGTGTGACGCTACCTTGCGCCGGGTCTTCTGCGGCTTTCGGTCACTCCGCGCCACGGTTTCGGACGCCACCGGAGCGGATGCGGGAGGGACTTCGGCGTGTTCCTCCTCCGACTCCTGGAAGATCTCCAGCCAAGCCTCCACCTCCGCCGACGAGATGGCCTCCGGTTTCTCCTTCTCGGCGACTGCGGATCGTTCGAACGATTCGGCGAAGTCGGTCGCGGTTATGACGCGTGCGCCTGCTGTACGTGCGTCATCCAGAACCTCGCGATCTGATGACACCACCGTCCAGTTCCCGGCATCCGGCAGCTGCTTGAGTCGTTCCCCAATGATACGGTCGGCGTTTGTGTGATGGCGCGCGGCGAAAATCACCCTGACGTCGGCAGTGGACAATGTCGGCGATGGTCCGCCTGGGATCCCGCCATCGAAGATCACGATCGCCTTATGCCGGATTCGCGCCGTCCAGGCGCGGAGTTTCATGACGAGCTTGGCTTCGTCGTCAGGGTCCTCCAGATCGATGTCCTGGAGCGCCGCAATCACGTTGTGTCCATCAATAAGGAAAGGCATATGCTATTTCACCTACGCCTAATCTACCACGAACCGGTCTCACTTCAACGTGCCGGAGAGCAGAACCGTACCAATTGCGTTTTGCGGATCGACACTTACGCGCCTCCCTCGATGAGAAAATGCTTGCGGAATCGGAAGTCCTGTCGGCACGATGCGATTCCGGTCTTTGCAGAGCACGGTACTGCCGGCAGGGCGCCGCTGGTGCAACTTGCCGCATCCGGATTCCGTATCATTTCTGTGAGCCGGCTCTGTCTCGGCCATGCCGGCTGGTTGCCATATGTGTTTGGACTGCTACGGTGTACAATACTGTCGAGTAACGGGACGAAGGAGGAACTATGAACCAGGGCAACATCGAGCGTGATAAGTCGCGTCACAATCAGGAGCGGGAACTTCTGGGTTGGCTGAAGGAGTTTCTGTCACAGTTCGGGCTGGCGTGGAAGCTGTTTTGGGATAGCCGCGTTCCGTTTTTCACCAAACTGGTGCCTCTCTTCGTGTTCACCTATCTGCTCGTACCTTTCGACTTGGTGCCTGATGCTTTCCTCGGGATTGGCCAGGTGGACGATCTCGTCCTGATCCTCCTGGGATTGCGGATGTTCATCTCGCTCAGTCCGCCGGATGTCGTCGCCGAATTACAGGCCTCGGGAGGTACCGGTAGCGTTAGTGATGGCCTACACTCGCCGGTGCAAGAGATCGTCGATCTCGAACCCGAGCTGCCACCTGCCCGGCGAGATGGCGATGGCGGTCAACCGGTCTAGCCCCGGTCAAAGAGGGGAGCGACGGTATCCTGTACCGTCTTGAGAAAGCCGGGATCATCCAGGATGACGAAGTCGAGCGTCCAACCCTCAGGAAGCAGTGCCTCGATCTCGGCGAGCATTGTGTCCATCAATCGCTCCTGCGCGTCGAAAGTCATTCCCTCGTAGAGTGCTACCCCAATGACGTGACGCGGCCCGTCCGGCATCCCGCGTAGTTGGAAGAAATAGGCCGACTCCACGGAGGGATAGCTCGCGAGCACCTCCCTCAAGGTCGCCTGCCATTCCTCAGGCGGGGACTCCTCCGGCTGTGCAACGAGCACCGTCATCCCGGCGCGGGCGGAGGGGCGTGTGCCTTCGGCCTCGCCTTCGGGGGGGGATATGCAGTCACGCGAGCGGCCAAGGGCGATCGTCTCGAACTCGTATCTCGGAATGCGCTGCGAGGTCGGACTTCCGGGATTCAACACCAGTTCCTCAATCCCATTTTGGATAGCGATCAGGAGCAGGTCCAGCCCGCGGAGTGCGACGAACCCCGTCTTGTCGGGGCCCCACGCGAGCGCAGCGTCCTCGTCAGTGAAGGCGATGAGCACCGGCTCCCCCGCGTCGTTCTCGAAGATGAGGAGAGGGATGTCCTCTGCCAACGTGACATCCTCAGCGTTCTGATCGCTACCCTCGTTAGCGAGGGCCTCCTCGTCTGCGAGGGCATCCGTCCTCCGGCGCAGGCAAGATCAGGCTGCTGCCGAGGAGGGCCGTGTAGAAGGCAGACCGCCTATCCGGCGTGTCCTGCTCGGCCAGTGACTCCAGCGCTGCGGTCAAGCGCGCGTTGACGAACTCCGGCGTTTCATCGTGCTCAAAGATCAAAGTGTATACCTCTCCCGCATCTCCCCGCGATGTGAAGCATTACCGGCACGGCTGGTAATCGGCTCCGAGGATCAGTCGTACCCTGATGTCACCGTTGGCGACACCCAGATAGCTGACGTGAGCTTCGTCGACCCCGAAGATCTCCTCGACGGCCGTAACCCCGGTGCCCTTTGCATGCTCGCCAAAGACCTGGATCGTCGTCTGGGCATAGCCCTGTCCATCCGTCGTTCCGAGGATCGGGGTAAAGCCATTCTGGTAGAGGCTGTCGGCTGCCAATAGGTCCCATTGATCGTGGCCCGACCCGTTCCAGATCTCGACCTTCACGGAGGCCAGGGCTGCCCGGCTCGGCGAAGGCGGCAGCATCGCGCGATCGATCAGCGGCGCGATCTCCTCCCATTTAGGCAGGTAGACGTTTCCACCGTAGATCGTCACGTATGGAACAACCTCTGTCCGGCCGATGTTGTACATCGTCACCTGCGACGGCTCGATCTGAGCAGCGAGCAACGCCAGAGAGAGAATTCGGTTTAGTCCCAAGTCGGTCTTCACCATGTCGCCGTATTGGTTGTAGAGCGAGGGAACGGCCTGCAAGAGACCCCCTTCACGCGCTTTCCGCCAGATTGCCTCCAGAACCTGTTGCTGACGCTCTTCCCTGTTGAAAACGCTGGTCGTCTTCCTGGTACGCGAGTACCAGAGTGCCAGCTCGCCGTTCATATTCTGGATGCCCGGCTCCAAGGCGATGCGGTGGAACTCACCATTCTCATCCGGGTAGGGCCAGTAATCCTCGAGGTGACAGTGCACGGGCACGTCGATGCCGCCCAGGGTGTCAACGATGCCCTTGAGGCCCTCGAAGTTGACCATAGCATAGTAGTCGGCCGTGATCCCGAGGTTATAGAGCAGGGTTTGGTTGAGGAGGCCGAAGCCGCCACCGTCGAAGTTGTTGACCTCTCCATACATGTGGGCGACGTTCACACGGCTCATATAGAACTGTGGGATGTATACATAGAGGTCTCGGGGGATCGAGATCAGGGCGACCGAAGGTATCTTCGGATAGATGACGGCATACTGGATTGCGTCGGTATTCCAGTGCTCCCAGTCCGGACGCTGGTCGTTGCCCAAGAGCACGACCGTCAGCGCTTCCTCCGAGATGGGATAGCGTGGCACCGCCGTCGGTATGGGGTAGGTCGCGGACACCGGTTGCGTCGGGAGGATGCCCACGTCTACGGCGGTTGGCCGTAACACCGGCAACAGCGTAGGTGTGAGCGTTGGGTAGGGTGTCGGCGTTGGGGTCGGCGTGCGTGTAGGCACGGGTGTCCACGTCGGAGTCTGCGTGGGTGTCGCTGTTGGGGTGGGGGTCTCAGTGGGCGCTGAAGTCTCGGTCGGTGTCAGGCTCGGGGCCGTGGGCAGCGGAGTCGGCGTGACGATGCGGGCCGAGCCCCGCGCCTCCACCACCGCCATCCCGAAGGCCAACTCGCCAATCCTGACGACCAACACGACAAGCACAATCGTCAGGAAGGTGCACAGTAGAGCCAGAAGTACAGTCAGAGGGTTCGCGTGTCCTGGTCTGAAGGCCATAGGAAACCAACTGAGTCCTTTCCCAAGATGTGGCTATTGTATGTCCCGCGGGCTCTGTCTAGAGTGTAAGTGAGCGTTGACCCAGCTACATCCCCCAGTATACTTCGATGACGTTCAATCCGCGAGTCTGCTCTAGAGGTGTTGAGGTAGGATGGATCCATTTGTACGCGCTCAGAGAAATGCCTTTGTCTCCCATACGATCGACCGGGTACACGGGCAGCGGCTGGACCACGCCTGGCTGGAGCGAACCCTTTCCGATGCCGCGACCCGGTTCGTCGTGGTCTGGCATGACCAGGTCCTGCTGAATGAGGACGGCTCAGCACACCTCAGGTACTCTGAGATTCGAGGAGATAGAAACCCTGCGACACCAGTGTCCAAGCTCCGAGATAGACACCGTGTTGCTGGGGCGCCTTGGTGATACCGTCTACTTTGGCCTCGGGATTGGGAATAGCTGTGATCCCCAGGCGGATGGAGGTCGCCGGATCGGCCAATTCGCCGATTTGCGGGGCGCGGCGCTGCTTCTTGATCCGGAAGAGGGAGCCCTGGCGGCCCAGGCCAAGGCGATGATGCACTGGCACCTGCAGCACCGCTTCTGTGGCCACTGCGGCAGTCCGATGCGAAGTGAGGAGAGCGGGTATCTGCTGCGCTGTCAGAATCCCGATTGCGGGCAGATTCACTTTCCGCGCGTCGATCCCGCCATTATCGTGCTTGTCATCGATGGAAACCGCTGTCTCCTGGGCAGGCAAGCACGATGGCCGAAGGGCCGGTACTCCAACATCGCCGGCTTTGTGGAGCCGGGCGAGAGCCTGGAGACCGCGGTCGCGCGTGAGATCTGGGAAGAGGCGGGCATCACGATTCGTGGCGTCGCCTATCATTCGTCCCAACCATGGCCGTTCCCGCAGTCGTTGATGGTGGGCTTTACGGCACAGGCAGCGACTACCGAGATCCGACGAAACGACGGCGAGCTTGAGGACGCGCGGTGGTTCACCCGGACGTCGATCCGCGATGGGTTGGTCGCGGGCACGCTGGGACTCCCCTCACGGTACTCTATTTCCTTCCACCTGATCGAGGACTGGTTCGACGCGGGCGAATTCGGTGCCCTGGTCGACCTCGTCCCCGATGACGAGCGTTAGGCGCATAGGCAAAGCGACAGCGTAATGTGGGCTACGGCCGAAGTCAGGTGGTTCTTCTCGGGCCCGACCCCGGAAGGCGTGGGCGCGTGGTTCTCCGCAGAAATGCCGAGGCCGGATCTGCAGCCATCGCGGGTCGATCACTATCTGATCGTGCGGGATACCGACGGCCTGGGGATCAAGTTCCGCGAGGGTCGCATCGAGGTCAAGCAGCGCTATGACCAGGGCGTGATGACAACCTTCGCCGATGATGCTTCGGGCACGATCGAGCTGTGGCGGAAGTGGGGGTTTGGGCTGGCAGCGTACGCCCGCGACGGTGAGATCTTTGAGACGCTGGATGCCTGGGTGGCGGTACAGAAGGCCAGGCAGGTGCGCAACTATGCCGTTATGCCCGATGGGAAGCTCGTTGTGGTGCCACGTTCCACCTCTCCACACCGAGAGTGCTCCGTGGAGCTGACCGAGGTCCTTGCGCAAGGCGACGTCTGGTGGACGCTGGGATTCGAGGGGATGGGTGACGAGAGCACTCTGAGAGAGACCTTGAACATTGTGGCGCGCCACGTCCTGCGCAACCGAACGCGCCTACGCTGGATGCGGCGGACGCCTACGGCTACCCGCGATGGCTGCAGTTGTTGGGCGTGTGACTATTTGAAGATGTAGTAAGTGCCACGTTTCTGCCCGACCTTCAGCAGAACACCACGTTCGACGAGATCCGACAGATCAAGACGTAGCGTCTCGGGACTTACGTCGGGACAGAGTTCCTGGTACTCTCGACTGCGGATGCGCCCATGTTGCTTAATGTAGGCCAGGGCCTTGGTCTGGCGTTCGTTCATCGTGAGGTCCGCGACGCCTGCCGGCAGAGGATGACGGTCAAACTTGCTCTCGAAAATCACAGTGACCGAGGCTTCGGACGCCTTGAATGTCGGTACAGGATGTCCCATCGTGGCCATCTCTTCGTACATTAGGTCAACGCCCATCCCCAGTTCCTCAATGTAGCCCCACTGAAAGAGCCCGTTGACGATGCGAGGGTTTCGTGAGAAGTGCTCCTCCACGATGTTGTCCAATGTGATGAACCCCGGCAATCCCCCAGGGCTGATGATCTCCAGTCGATCCGTGAAAAGACGGATCTCAATGCCCCGGCCCTGCAACCTGTAGTCCCGATGGGCGACGGCATTCACCAGGGCTTCGCGGATGGCCTTCAGGGGGTAGATCCATTGTTCCTCTCGCTTCAAGCCACGGACGACGGCGCCGGTGTGAGTCTCCTCTTGCAGGATCTCGAAACTGCGCTTGATCGTGCGCGCCAGAGGGTCATTCATCTCGACCCGCCTGCCATACGCGGCTCCGCCATCGGCCTTCTGTAGCCCCGTGCCCTGGAAGCGGACCAACGTGACGCCACATCGCGGCAGGAATGCGGTCGGATTCTTGCCGAACAACAGCAGCCCACTGACGGTGGGTTGCCCGTCACGCATCACCCACCCCATCTCGACCAGGTAATCCTCAAGGGGGCGTGTGAACTGGCGCCCTTGACGGTCCTGCCAGACCTCCACAAACTCGCGGAGTACCTCATCGTCGAGATCGTCGCGATGAGCTCCCGGAACAGGTTCGCTCTCGTAATCGCCCGTGGAACGAGTCATCGCCATCTGCTGAAGCTGGGTGCCGGCGAGCACACGGTTCTCGGCCCCGGTGCGCACCAGGACTCGGCCGTCATCCAGTGTGTGGAGGGTCGGGCTGCGGCGGACGCGACCCACAAAGACAAAGGCCCCACCGGCCTCCAGTTGCTCCCAGCTGACCGGGACCGGCGGACGGCATCTGAGCTCGGCCTCTTGCACCCCGCTCTCGAGGTCCTCGGGGAAAACCGCGCCGGTGGGCCTGCCGCCCTCGGTCACACCGACATAGATGGTGCCACCATCTGCGTTGGAAAAGGCAACGAGTGTCTCAGCCAGCACATCGACGTCCCCCTCCGGGAGCAGCGCGACGAGCTGATTTGAACTCGTGCGAAACTCGCTGTGTCCTGGTCTCTGTCTCATCGTTGACTCCCTCGACCTGTCAACCGGCTCCGCAACCACATTCGCCTCTCGCTGGTGGTGCGGTCGTCTGGCTAGGCGCCGAATTCGTCCGCATCGGCGTCATCCGGATAGGTAATATCCTGGTGTGATCCCTCCCCGGCGTTGTTCCCATCATTGCCCAGATCGCCATCATCCTCATCGATGGCCTCCGTTTGATCGTTGAAGAGCCGTGCGATCGAGGCCACGGCATCTCCTTCCTTGAGGTCCATAATATGGACGCCGCGGCTGTATCTGCCCATCACAGGGATGCGGGAGATCTTGGTCCGTATGATGAGTCCGGATTCGGACATCAACGTGATCCCATCCTCATCCTGCACCATCCGTCCATCGATGATCGACCCGGTCGTTTCGGTCACCCCGTACGCACGCACGCCCTTACCGCCTCGGTTCTGTGTGCGGAACTCGGTCAGGTCCGTACAGCGACCGTAGCCCTTCTGGGAGGCGAGGAATAACTTCCCGTCGGGCTCGACGACCTCGGCCACGGCGACACGGTCACCTTCGGCCAGACGCATCGCCCGGACACCGGCTGCCGTTCTGCCCATAGCGCGGACATTCTGCTCGTTGAAGCGAATTCCCTGACCCTGCTCCGTGACCAGGATCAGCTCGTCATCGCCCTGCGTCAAGCGCGCCCATCCCAGCACATCACCCTCATTCAGCCGCAAGGCGATCAGCCCGCTGGGGCGCACTGATTCGAACTCCCTGAGCGCGACCCGCTTTGTGGTGGCCTGGCGCGTGATCATGATCACGTACCTCGCATCGTCGAAGTCAGCGATATTGACGATGGCCGTCACGCGTTCCTCGGGAGCGATGGCCAGTATGCCCGCGAGCAGTGCTCCTTTGGAGGTGCGCCCAGCTTCGGGGATCTGGTACACTTTTTCCTGGTAGACCTTCCCGCGATCGGTGAAGAACAGCAGGGTGTCATGACTATTGGCTGAGACGAGCAGCCGGATTTCGTCTTCATCGTTCGTCGCCATCCCGAGCACGCCCCGCCCGCCGCGGTGCTGTGCTTTGTAGACCGACCACGGCACGCGCTTGATATAGCCGCGCTGCGTGACCGAGACCAGGACATCCTCCTTGGCGACGAGATCCTCTTCATTGAAGGATCCATCGGCATAGGGCAGAATCTGGGTTCTTCGCGGATCGGCGTAGCGCTCCCTCAGCTCGGTCAGATCCTTGCGGATCACATACCGTTGTTGGTGCGGCGACGCGAGGAGCCCTTCCAGGTAGGCGATCGTCTTGAGCAGTTCCGCGTATTCGTCCTCGAGCTTCTGGCGCTCGAGCCCGGTGAGGCGCCGCAGCTGCATATCGAGGATAGCCTGTGCCTGGAGCTCGCTGAGCCCAAAGCGCTCCATCAGCCGCGTTCGGGCGATTTCCACGTCGGGAGATTCGCGGATTGTCCGGATCACCGCGTCAAGATGGTCGAGTGCGATCAGGAGCCCTTCAAGGATATGCGCCCGCTCCTGGGCCTTATTCAGATCGTACTGCGTGCGGCGGATCA
Source organism: uncultured Chloroflexia bacterium (assembly GCA_963751345.1). Lineage (GTDB taxonomy): Bacteria > Chloroflexota > Anaerolineae > B4-G1 > SLSP01 > PWVB01. The sequence goes on along the minus strand of CAVVUS010000037.1, from coordinate 146,177 downwards.
GGACCTCGATACGATGGTCGAGGAAGATCTGCAGCATCCGCTTGAGGGTCAGGATCCGTGGGACGCCATCGACCAGCGCGAGGAGCTGAATGCCGAAGGTCGACTGCAGCGGCGTGTTCTTGTAGAGCCGGTTCAAAGCCTTCTGGGGTTGCGTGCCCCGTTTCAGCTCGATAACGATGCTCATCCCGCGCTTATCGGACTCATCTCGCAGGTCGCTGATCTCGTCCAACCGGCCGTCGCGGACCAGTTTGGCGATGCGTTCCAATAACCCCGTCTTGTTGAGCTGGTAGGGGATCTCGGTAATGACGATGCGGAAGCGGCTGCCCCGCATTTCCTCGATGTTGGCGACGGCGCGGACGATGGCCTTGCCACGCCCCGTGGCATAGGCACTGATGATGGACGCGTTGCCCAGGATCTGGCCCCCGGTGGGGAAGTCAGGACCCTTGACGAAGGCCATCAGGTCCTCGACGCTGATCTCGTCGCGGCGCTCCCAATTGTCCAGGACGTGCGTCAAGGCATCGACGATCTCGCCCAAATTGTGAGGTGGGATGTTTGTCGCCATCCCGACGGCGATGCCGGAGGAGCCGTTGATCAGCAGGTTGGGGAGGCGTACCGGCAGCACTGTCGGCTCGTTGAGGCTGCCGTCGAAGTTCTCGGTCCAGTCGACCGTGTCCTTGTCGATGTCGCTCAACAGCTCCATCGAGATCGGGGCCAACTTGGCCTCGGTGTATCGCATCGCCGCTGGGGAGTCGCCGTCGACCGAGCCGAAGTTACCCTGCCCGTCGACCAGCATATAGCGCATGGAGAAGTCCTGGGCCATCCGGGCCATCGCCTCGTAGACCGCGCTGTCACCGTGGGGGTGGTACTTTCCCAGGACCTCGCCGACGATGCGAGCGGATTTCTTGTGGGCCGTGTTCGGCCGCAGCCCCATATCATACATTGCATAAAGGATGCGGCGCTGTACCGGCTTCATGCCGTCCCGCGCGTCGGGTAGGGCGCGCGCGGCAATAACGCTCATGGCGTAGTCGAGATACGCGCTGCGCATCTCTTTCTGGATGGCAACGTGCCTTACCGTACCGATGTTGGTGTCCGTCTGAGTGGACTCTGTATCAGAGAAGTCAGCTTCCAAAAACCTGTGCCTCCCGGACCGAAAGCGGTCCAGATTCAGTCAAGTTGAATGGTGCAAATGTCATTCTGAGCCGAAGGCGAAGCATCTCAGTCCTGCAAGGTATAGATACTTCACGCGCTCACTGTGTGGGCGCCCACTCAGGATGACAATCGCCGGGAACCAGGTTGACCGACCCCTAGTCTTATGCAATCACATTTCCGTGGCCGGCCTGGAGCCCATCCAACGCCATGTATATAAAGGAAACCATGGGGGCTTCCGAAGCATTATTATACCGCAAACCGGGAGCTTGACACGGGGTGGCGCGCAGCCCGCGGAGGCCAAATCCTCCCTGGCCCGCTAGGCACGGGGGCGCGCTAGCGATGAGCGAAATGCCGAATAATAGCCGCAAGGCTGTCCTGATCCTAGCTATCGCACCTCGAGCTCATCGATCGAGAGTTCGCCTGCTACCCAAGAGAGCGTGATCCGGTGCGGCTTGAGCGAACAGGGAGCCAGCAAGCCGCACGGGGATGCCGGACAGCTCTACCTCCCGGCTGTTGCCCCGTTCGTCGGTGATGCGCACGGTCCCCTTGGCCGGACCAGGGACCAGGACGAGCGCGCGGCCCTCCCACGTCAGCGTCACCTGGGCGGTCGGGGTCCGTCGTGCGGCGGTAGTGGCCGAGGACGGCGTCGGGCGACGCCACGTCCTTCCCACATCCCGCTGTAGTCCAACTGCCACGTGCTTTCCTGGTGGGTGCCCTTGATACAGCGTGGGCTCCAGCGTGTTGAGTAGTCCGAGAGCGCGTCGTAGACGGGCATCGGCGTGAAATCGGGGTCGACCAGGCGGAAGTAATACGAGGGGTCCTGCTGCTCGGCATCGGACGCCTTCTTGAAAAACCACACGGTCGTCACCCCGACCCACGGCCACTCGCGCTGGATGCGATCGTAGGCGAGGGGAGCCCAACGTGCCTGCTGATCCAGGGTGACCCTCCCGTAGCGTGCGGGGATCTCCTCAGGCGCTGCGTTGCTGTTCATCTCGCTGATCCAGATGGGTTTGCCGGCGTCGCCATTGGCCACCATCACGTCGCGCAGCCACATCGGCCGCGAGAAGTTGATCTCGCGCTGCGACATCCGATGATCGGTGGGGCCCGACCAGAGCATATAGTCGTTGACGGCCATGATGTCGAAACAATCACCGGCGCCGGCGGCGTACATGCGCTGCAGAAAGATGGTGTCCATCAGGTTGTTGCCCTCGTAGCTGGTACTCCAGGTGCCGAGCTCAGAGGTCTGGGCCATCGCGCCGCTGATCACCACCGCATCGGGGTCGACGGCCTTGATGCGGTGGTAGGCCGCGCAGAGGAGGGCGGTATACGCCTCCGGGTCGACCGGCTGCGTTCCCCACTCGGGGTAGACGTTGGGCTCGTTCCAGATCTGGTAAAAGCGGATGCGACCCTGATAGCGCGTCACCACGGCCTCGACGAAGTCGGCGAAGTCCTGAAGGTTATCGGGCGGACCGAAAGCGCCGCGGGCCACGCCGTCAGCTGCGGCTCCAGTCCGGGGGAGCGCCGAGGCGCGCAATGATCTGCAGGTCGTGCTGTTCGGCCAGATCGACGATGTTGTCGTACTTGTCCCAGGCCGAGCGGGCAGGCTCGTGGCGGCGGTCCTCGAAGTCGCCCTTGCCGTGGATCTCGATATCGTACCAGGGGAAGGGCTGCCGGATCCAATCGAACCCTGCGTCAGAGATCATCTGGAGCGAGCGCTCGCGCTTCGCCGGCTCGACCTCCTGCTCCAGCTCGGTGTTCACTCCGAAGGGAGAGAGGTCGGTGTGAGCGACGGCAACGTCGGGAGCGGTCTTGGGGAGCGGACGCAGCCAGCCGGTGGCCCACTGCGCCATGCCGCGGACCTGTGCAGGCAGGCTTTCCTCACCGGTGAGGCGAAACATCCACGCGTCAAGATCGAATCGAGAGGGATGAGCAGATTCGGGGAGCAAGAACGCCGCGCTCCCGAGCGCGGCGATCACGATCAAGATGCAGAGCCAGGATCGTCGGCACATCGCGCGACGCCGCTACATCGGCCTGCCAGGCGTTACGACCTTCTTTTCCTCGAGTAGCAGCGACACCGAAAGCGGCTGCTGTTTCTCGGTGAAACTCTTGACCTCCACCAGCGTCTTCTCGTATAGGTCAAGCAGAGAGGCGTCATCTTCCTTGTAGCCACTCACCGTGCGCCGGGCGCAGGTGCAGCATCCGAGGGAGGCGCGATAGCTGTCGAGGTCACAGGTGAGGCAGCTTCCCAGGCGAATCAACATCAGGCCGAAGGCAAGAACGTCCTCATGATTGTGTGGCAGTTGGGCGACACGGCAGGTCAGGTCCTGCCATTTGGGGCCACGCAAGTCACCTAGTTGATCGATACAGCGGGGTGGGAACAGAATCTCACTATCTGGATACATTGCGCCTTATCAGGGACAGAAATCGTGAAGAATCGGCTCTAGTGCCGAGTCGCAGACCATATCAAATCGGCGCTTATCATAACATATTCAAGGTACGTAATCAAGGGTTATCGGGAAATCTGGGGCCATTTCAGCCTAGGGTAAATCCATCACTCTCAGAGCGAGGATCTGCAACTACCCCCCCTATAAACGGAGAGGACCCGGCTAATGCCGGGTCCTCCGCATCGCGTAATGGTCCATAAACCACCTCCTATATAGGAGATACGGTACCCCTGAGTGCGCGCCCATCGAAGGGACCGTCCATAACCATTATAGCACACGTGTCAAGAGCTAGTAGTCCCACTTTGGTTGGGGTTTGGGGCTGCACCGCCCCAACCTTCGCAAGGTTGGCGGCAGGCGTCCTACTGCGGGGCGACGGTGGCATGGATCCCCATGGCCCGGTCAAGATCATCTCCGATGATCTTGCGGCCGAGCTCCTCGCCGTAGGCCGTGAGCTCGGGGATAGCCGCGGGCTCATCCATCGCGATGGGCCGCTCCAGGTCCACCTGGAACCTGCGGAAATCCAGGTCCTTGAAGAAGGTGTCGACGAGGTGCACCTGCTGATCGGCCGCGGACTCCATAAAGGCGCCCAACAGCGGCGTCAACCACTCCCACACGTGCCACCGGTTGACCTTCTGCACGTCGTGGGCATAAGGATCCCGCCCTGTGCCCAGGCTGATCAACGTGGTCTCCGCAGGTCCCAGCCGAGGCAATACTTGATCTCGTAGGCGGCGACGTAGCAGGGATTGGCGTAGGAGCCTACGCCACCGTCCACGTACCGCCCTTCCACGACCGGGAAGTAGGTCGGTACCGAGCAAGAGGCAGAGCACGGCTTTGGTGACGGGCCAGAGAGCGTACTCCGCTTTCCAGGGCTTGACGAAGAGCGTGCGATTTTCCAGCAGGTCGAAGGTCGTAATGACGACGTCAATACGCGGCGAGGAGGTCCATAGGTCGCCCATCGTCAGTGCACCGAGGTATTTCCCCAGTGCCCGCACGAGTGGCTCCGCCGGATAGCGGTAGCGGGCCAGGAGCCAGAGCGTGCTGCGCAGCGTCCGGCGGAAGACAGTGTCGCCCAACTGCACGTAGAGCGCGTGCATCTCCGCGCCGGTCAGGCCGACGGCGATACCCGCCGAGATGATCGAGCCGGTCGAGGTCCCAGCGGCGAGATGGAAGATGTCCGGCGCACCCCGTCCCAGGTAGTCCTCCAGGATGGCCAGCGCCCGCGAGACCATCACGCCTTTGATGCCTCCGCCGTCGATGGCGATGGCGACGTGCTTGCGCAGTGGCTTCATCCGGGGCCTCCTTGGGATCGCGAGCTAGGTCAAGATCTTGATTCTGCGCAGCATCGTAGCACGATACACGAAGGCTGCAAATCTTTGGGTCCCATTGAAGCGCTTCTCGGATGATGGGTGGATCCCTCGCGTTACGAGGGATCCACAAACTGCAGGTTGGTGACGATCTGCGGGATCAGTGCGACGAACTCCGGATTGTCCTGTGCCCGCTGTGAGAAGCCCGTGATGACGTCGCTCAGGACGACGTAAATGGTCTCGTCCGTAGGGTGTTGGTAGACATACCGGTAGGTGTTGAAGTCGTCATACGTGTCCCGCTCGAGGACTACTGTGACGCCCGTTGACGTCGATGGTCTCGGTAGCTCCCGGCTCGGGATACGCACGTCTGAACTCGGCCTGGGGGCCGACATAGACCTCGATGGAGAAGGGCGGCACGACGTTCGGGGCATTCGGATCCGGCGGTCCCTCGTGGTTGAGTGCTTCGGCCATGGAATCCGGGTAGAAGACCACAGCGGAAATGACGGGCCAATCGTCAGGCATGCCAGGTCCGGACATCGCCATCTGCTTGTACGACCAAGCCGGTGGGTGTAACAGGCGGAAGCCGTAATCACAGTCCTCGTACGTCTGCCAGCTGTCTGTGCCGATCGGCTCCAAGAGCCGGCGGGTTGGCTGGGGCCAATTCGACGGTCGGTACTGCTGTCTGTGGAGTCGCGGTGGCTGCAGCGCAACCACTGGATCATGGCCCACAGGATCGACAATGCCGAACAGGATATCGGTTCTCAGTCTTGTTCTCATTGCCCCTCCTAGTTCTTAGAGTTCTTGACTGACTAACGATGTGCCGACGCGTGCCTGATTTCGGATGAACACGCCCAGCAGCGTGCCGAGCATAAGGCTCATCAGCAGGTTGTTCGCGAAGATAGCGAATCCAAAAGCAGAGACCACGCGGGTGTCACGGCCGATATAGGCAGCGACGAGGACCGCAAAGCCCCACCGACGATGCCTAGTACCCGTCTCGGTGCTGGAATGCGACTCGACAGGGCATAGCCGAGCAGACCGCCCATCGCCAACGTCACGATTCCGGCAAGCAACTCCACGATCATTGAAGACCTCATCTTGCGACTCGTGTCTAAGCGATGGATCCACACCACGATTCATCATACACGAGCCAATACGGACCACATCGGCTCAAGCACGGAACCAGTTGCGACGAAAGTCAGAGATCCAGGTGCACCTTTACTCGTACTTGAGTGCCTGCAAAGGCTCGAGATCTGGCCGCGCGGTTGGCCGATAGGCGCCGGAGAGGATGCCAACGACTACGGCGAAAGCAACAGCAAAGCAGGGCAGCCACAGCGGAGCATAGGCTATGCCGAGATCCGATCCCGCGCTGGCGCCCCCAGCGACCTGCTTAGCGCGTACGGCGCCAGCGATCACGTTGATGACCCCGTTCACGATCAGGCCGAGGATACTTCCACCTACCCGCCCAGAAGCCCGATGGACCCAGCCTCTGCGAGGAAGATCAGCATCACATCCCGGTGCGTCGCGCCGATGGCCTTCAGTAGGCCGATCTCACGCGTGCGTTCGTAGATCGCCATCAGCATCGTGTTGGCGATGCCAAAGGCGGCGACCAACAGGGCGACGCCACCAATCCCACCCAACACGGCCTGGACCGTGGCGTAGTATTCCTCGGCCTGTTCGATCTGCTGCTGCTCGGAAAAGGCGGACAGCCTCATCTCTTTGAGCGCCTGCTCGACCTCAAGCGTGTGCTGCACGTCGATGGCCCGCACGATGGCCTGGGTATATCCCTGCCGGCGGGGATCCCGGCGCCTGCCCTGTGCCCAGGTGTTGAGATCGAGTGCGTCTCGCATAGGCAGGTAGATCGTGAAGTCGTGTCGCCAACCACTGGTCGCCAACACGCCGACGACCTCGAAGCGCAAGGTTTTCTCCACCGCGGTCCCATCCTCGGTGTAGCGTGTAAGCTGCACCCGAAGGGTCTCGCCCAGCAGGTCTGGCGGCTCTCGTGCTTCCCCGCCTGAGACCTCGCGGTAAGGGTCGAACGATGCAGGATCGCGAAGCGAGGTCTCCGCGACCCTGGCGCCCACGACGACCTGACCACGGCGCATCTCAAGCGTTCCGCGGGCGAGCTGTATTCCCATTGTGGCCAGATCGCATGCCTCCATCCCAATCAGCGTCGGGTAGCCCATCAGCTCTCCGTAGGTCACCTTGGTCTGAGCCATCAGGTTCTCGGACACGAACACGGCTTCGACGCCGGGTAGCGCGCGAATCTCCTCGAGGGCGCAACCGTCGAGGATTACATACCGGGCAGATGTGGTCTCCCCAGCCGGCTGTGGCGCCGAGCCCGGCGGTTGTTCCTGTCGGACCTGGAAATCTATGGGCGCGACAACCTGTAGGTCGGTCAAACCACCGCCGGACATCAGGGCTTCCTGCGTCTGGCGCGCCAGCCCTGCCCCAAGCGAGACGAGTACCATCACAGCCGCCGTCCCGATCACGACACCCAGCGCCGTCATCGTCACGCGGGTGCGCATTCTGCTCAAGTTGTGAAGTACCAGTTTCACCAGATCCTTAGTCCTCATAGGGGCCTCATCCACCGAATCCGAGCAGACCCTTCACGACCCGACCTGCGACCTTCCAGAGGGTCGACGACCTGGATGTTTCTCCGGAAGACGGGGCGGTAACCTCTGGGACCGCGCTGTTGCCCTTCGGCCCTTCAGCTACCTCCACAGATAGGGTCACCGTCACGGTCTGGTACTGGTTGAAGTCGTCGCGGTAGGTCACGCAAATGGTGATGTCGGCCCAGCCGGGGTGACGAGGCGTGATAGTGACGTCCAGAGGCGCGGAACCGCCGGACTCGACCGGTCCGACAAAAGGGCTTCCCTCAGATGTGATCTCCATTCGATCGCTATCGCTCGTCGCGGCTAGCCCTGTCACGTCAATAGGCCCGCTGCCGATGTTGAGAACCTCCAACGACACCGCCGTGGGGACGCCGACGGACAGACTCTCGGGCTCTCGGTAGAACATCCCCTGGAGCTCCGGGCGACGTCTCACCATTAAGCTCAATCGCTGCGTGTCACTATGGCGGATGCCCTGTGCATCATCATAGGCGAGGGTCACGGGGACGTTGTATGCTTTAGGCTGGGCGGCTCCATCGGCCATCAAACGCCAAGAGACCGTTGTGGCTGCATCTCCCCAGATCTCGTCAACGAAGCTGACGTTGCCCGTAGTCAGGGGGCTGAACGGCTCCAGTGCCGCGCCGGTCTCACCTCCCAGCGCCATCGTGAGTCTCGTCGCCGTCCCACCGCCGACGTTGGCGATCTCCACGGTGAGCGTGAAGGTGTCGCCAGGACTGATGAACGCCGGCGTCGCCCAGTATTCCCTGATCAGCAGTTGAGGTTGAACGTTCAAACTGGCATTGGCGTCCAGCCCGATGAACTCCTGGGTGCTGTAGTTCGTTCCGTCGTAGTCCTCATAGGAAAGGTCAATCGACAAAGGATGACGCCCGCCGGGCATCGCCGGGTCGGCGTGAAGTGGCAGTGTGACGCTGACCACACCCTCGATGTCAATCCGAGGCGTGGAGATGCTACTTCCACTAGCTGCGGGTAGGATCCAGTCGTCCGATCCACAGGCGGCAAAGACGTTGCGCGCAGTTCGGCTGCCACGATTTGCCAGCAAGAGGGTGAGGGTGAACGGTGCGCCGGGCACGATCTCCGCAGGAGAGGTTGACGCGCTCTCGATCGTCACTCTGGGCCTGCCGGCGATAGGCGTGGCGCCGATGACCTCGACCGGCACCGTCTGCGGATAGTCGTAGTGGTCTCCTTCCCAATCGTTCGCTCCTAGGTTGACCTGCACTTGGTAGAGTCCGGAGTTGAGGCTGGTCGGGGCGCGCATCGGCTGGGTCACGACCACGGTGTGATTGATGTGCAGTTGCCAGAGAAGATGGCCGGGCTCCCCGACCGGGACAAAGGTGGTGCCCGGAAAGACGACCATCGTGTTCTCGCCGGCTCGACTGCCGTTGTTGTAGACCTCGATGGTGACCTCGAACTCCTCTCCTGCCCGCACCTTGGGGGGTGTCACCTTGTAGCTGCGGATCGTGAGGATCGGATGGCCCGGCGGCGGGGTGGACCGCGGTGCGGGTGTGGGCGTCGGGGCCAAGATTGCCAGTGCGCCATCGAGCTGTACTGAATCTGTTCCATCGGTGACCTCCACATCATACGTGCCGCCAGGGATTCCCGAAGGTACCTGAGCCATCAACGCCGTGGAGTTCACGTAAGTCGTAGGCAGCAGGCCATGTCCAACAAGACGAACCGAACACGATGGGTGAAAGCCATTGCCGTAGATGCTCATCGTACCGCCCGTGACACCTGCTCAACGAGCGTGGTTCACGTCGGAGATTCTGAACTGAACTGTGGTACCGTCACCGGGGTCTCCAGCGGAGACTGGGCCACCCCCGGCGATACAGGCGATAGCATAGCGATCAGCACCCCCGCGCAGATCGCTGTCCAGACCACTTCTTTCGCCCTTTTTGCATCCCTTGTGCGCATAGCAACCTGCCTTTCCTCAGTTCGCCAGCGGATCCACCACTCGGCCATCCCTGAAGTGGATTGACCTAGTCGCGTAGTCCATCACCGAGGGATCGTGAGAGACGATCACGATCGTTCGACCCTCCTCACGGTTGAGTCGTGTGAGCAAGTCATAACCTCGGCCCCGCTTTGTGTGTCAAGATTACCTGTCGGTTCATCGGCGAGGATGAGCTGGGGGTCATTCGCGAGCGCACGGGCGATGGCCACGCGTTGCTGCTGCCCGCCGGAAAGCTCCGTGGGCCTGTGATGCAGCCGCTCCTTCAAGCCCACGCGATCCAGCAGCGTCTCGGCGCGCTCCCGACGGCTTGCTTCAGACATCCGGGCAAAGATCATCGGCAGCATACGTTTTCGATAGCCGTCATCGTAGGGATGAGATGGAATGCCTGGAAGATGAAGCCGACGTCGTGAACGCGGTAGGCTGCCAGATCGTCCTCATCGAGCTCGTCGATGGCGACCCCACGCACCCACACACATCCTGCGGTGGGGCGGTCAAGGCCCCCGAGAAGGTACAGAAACGTGCTCTTGCCGGAACCCGAAGGCCCCATCACCGCGAGCATCTCCCCTTCCTCGATAACGGTGTCGACGCCATCCAAGGCGTGCACGATCTGGTCCCCCATCTGATAACAGCGTGACAGTGCCTCAGTACGGACCAGACTCTTCACAGACATACTCCGCTCCCCTGTCTAGTATCGATACCTTCGGATCTCCACCAAGAGTCTGATCCCGATCCACATTGCGGCTGCGAGCAGGACAATGAACCACGTCCACTTGCGGGAGAGCTTCGTCAAGGCGGGCATCCCGAGCCAGACCAGAACCAGATGCCAGAACAGGTAGATGTCCACATATGAGAGGACGGCCCCCCACAGTCTCGCCGAGCGAGGCACCATCACGTATTCGTAATCACCCATTGAAGGGTGGGGCGTTGTCTAGCACCAAGCTACTGAGGCCCGGGTTGAAGATCGGGTCGTGTGCCACGAGCATATACACTATCTGCAGCACCCCTCGGATGCGCATAGGGCATCCAGCTCCACAGCCGTCAGCCTCACCGCTGTCGTGAAGCTTGCGCGGCCGTGAGCGCTGACGACCGACGTGACGTAGAGGACAGTCGATCCACAGCGCCCATGATCCCACCAGCCCCGTCAACTGCTCACCGATGCGGATCATGACGGTTCCTATCGGGGGCATGACCAAGGTTATCCCACCGGCCGGCCCAAACTCCGGATGCTGGGTGTAGTACCGAACCTGATCCTCGTAGAAGTAACGGCTGTCCGCGTAGCTCCTCGCTATCGTAGATGCCACCGCGACGGCAACGATGATCAGCACTGGCAGCCAAGCCGAGAGACAGCGATCGCTGCCCAGGTGCGCGAGCGTGGTCCCCGGTCTCACGATGAGATGGGCCAGCTCTGCCTCGAAGCCGGGTTGCCTCCGATCCGCGGCCCTATGACCCTAACGGGCGGTCGCTCGTTCTGCGGTATATCCTGTGAGCGGACTCACGATCTCTGTCATCACTGCTCCTCCGATCCTTCGGGACTCATTCTCGTTCTCGCTGTGTCCACGTCGTGAATAGCGTCCAACAGCGGCTTCAACCCACCCCGTTTCTCGACAAAGGCGACGGCGCCGGCATCGAGTGCGCTCTCGCGGACGTACCGATCGCCATGGATGCTGAGCATGATGACGGCGATCATGGGGCATTGCCTCCCGAAGCTGCCGGGTCGCTGCAATGCCGTCCATATGGGGCATCTCCACGTCCATCACGACGACATCGGGCGCCAGCCGTTCTGCAGCGTGCAATGCCTCGATGCCATCACCGGCTTCACCCACCACCTCCATGTCAGTCTCCAGCGCCAAACGCATTCTCAATCCCTCGCGTACCGAACCTTGATCGTCAACAAGCAGGATTCTGGGCATGTCGTGTCGCTTTCTACCGTTCTGGATATGCTATAATCGTCACAGCCCTAATGTACGATACTCTGCCCTCGAGTGCATCAGGACAACAAACGAGTTTCCCCGACGCTTTTGTCTGAGTTCTGCTAGGACTTTAGTTGGAGACCTATGCGTGTTCTGAGAACTCTCGCCACCCTAGTCGCGCTGCTATGTCTCCTCTGCATCGCCACGGACGACGTATGCGCAGAATCAGCCACCACCCGCCGATCTATCGCTTGCGACACTGCGTTTCCAGACCCTTTCGTTGGAGCAAGGCCTATCCCAGAGCGTCGTATTGGATGTCGCACAGGACCATCGCGGCTTTCTGTGGTTTGCGACCGAGGATGGGCTCAACCGCTACAATGGATATGAGGTCACCGTCTTCCGGCACCTTCCCGGCGACCGTACCTCCCTGGCGAACAGCTACGTTCGCGCTCTGTGGGTCGACCGGGCGGGGACGCTCGGGTTGGGACCGACAGCGGCCTGGATCGCTTTGTTCCCAGACCGAGGCGTTTGTGCGCGCCGTCGATGCTAGCGGCGATGGGCAGAGCCTTGAGGGTGATGAGATCTACGCTCTCGCGGAGGATCCCAATGGCGTGTTGTGGGTAGGCACGATGGCAGGGGGCTTGGTCGAGTTCGATCCTGCCAGCGGCGAACTCCAGCGGTTTCCTCTTGAGGCAGATGCGGGGACTGTGATCAGCGCGCTCCTATGGGATCCGCGCAGCTGCTTTGGGTGGGCACTGACCTCGGGCTGGTTCGCTTTGATCCAAGCGCTGAGAGCTTCACGCTTCTAGACCTGCCTGCGAACGCTGACGGTGCAGTTCGCTGCATCGCCGCGGACGGGCAGGGATACATCTGGCTGGGCCTGGAGGGCGCTGGTCTGGTCCAACTGGATCCCGACGGTACGGTGCTTGCGCGGTTCACCAACGACTTCGACGATCCCTACAGCCTGAGCGACGACACCGTCTGGGACGTGCTCGAGGACCGGGATAGGCGGCTCTGGGTAGGCACACAGAACGGCCTCAACCTCTGGGATCCGCTGCGCGATCGTTTTCACCACTTCGCGCATGACCCTGCCGACGCGCGAAGTGTTGCAGGCGACACGATTCGCAGCCTCTTCCAGGACGCCGGTGAGGTGCTCTGGATCGGCACCTACGGTGCCGGACTCAGCAAACTGCCTCGCACGGCGACCACCTTTGTCCTCTATCGCCACGAACCGGGCGTCCCAGACAGCCTGAGCGAGAGTAGCATCTGGTCGATTTCGACCACATCAGATGGCAGCGTGTGGGTCGGGACGATGCACGAGGGACTCAATCGTATGCATCGGGAGTCCGGCGTCGTGGAGCACTACCAGCACCGGGAGGGCGATCCAGGGAGCTTGAGCGACGATGACGTACGCGCGCTGCTCACGGATCACCAGGGCCGCCTGTGGATCGGCACGTATGGTGGTGGGCTCGACCGCTTCGATCCTTCAATGAATGCTTTCACGCACTACCGTCACGATCCGGGAGATGTTCAGAGCCTGGCTGAGGATCAGATTCGTGTGCTCTACGAGGATCGCGCCGGGCATATCTGGATCGCGACGCAGTCCCAGGGGCTGGACCGGCTGGATCCGGCCTCAGGCACGTTTGTGCACTACCGCCACGAGCCGTCGGGCGACGCCGGCTTAAGCAGTGACCGCGTGCGTGCCATCCTGGAGGACCGCGAAGGACGTCTGTGGCTGGGGACCTGGAACGCGGGCCTCACCGTCTTGGATCCTGAGACCGGGGGCGTCAAGCAATATCGGTCTGTCCCGGATGACCCCGGAACTCTGGGCAGTGACACCGTCCTGGCCTTGCTTCAGGCAACGGATGGGACGATCTGGGTCGGGACCTATGGCGGCGGTCTGGCCATGTACGAGCCCGCGGCCGGCAGTTTCGTGCGCTACACCACGGCTGATGGCCTGCCCAACGACGGAGTCTATGCGCTGCTGGAAGACTCAGATGGCCGAATCTGGATCAGCACCAACAACGGCATCTCGCGATTTGACCCTGCGTTGGTGAGGGAAGGAGCGCAGCTCGCCTCAGCGTTCAGAAACTACGGGATCGAGGATGGCCTGCAGAGCACCGAGTTCAACTATGGCGCTGCGCACAAGAGCGCGTGGGGTGAGTTCTTCTTCGCAGGGGTTGCGGGTCTGAACGCCTTCTATCCCTCGAGCGTTCATGTCGGGCGCTTACGTCCCTCCTGTCGTGGTCACATCCTTCAGCAAGAACAACGAGACCCTATATACGAGTCTGACCTTCGGACATGCGTATTGCGCTGACCTACAAAGACAGGGCGATCTCGTTTGACTTTGCCGCCCTCGACTACAACGCGCCGGAGAACCAGATCTATGCCTACAAAATGGAAGGCCAGGATGCTGATTGGATCCAGGCCGGGACTCGTCGTCACGTCGACTACACAAACCTGCGCGGCGGCGAGTACGTCTTTCGCGTTATCGCGGCGAATTCGGACAGCGTCTGGAACACCGAGGGCACCTCTGTCTTCCTGGATGTGGCACCGCCATGGTGGAGCTCATGGATATTCCGCCTGGGGAGCGTTGCAGCACTTGCGCTCCTGCTGCTCGGGGGATATCGATGGCGTATGCAGACGGTTGAGTCACGGAGTCGCGAGCTGGAGAACTTGGTCGCCGCGCGAACGCGGGAGGTCGAGACGCGGCGTCGCGTTGCCGAGAGCCTGCGTGACGTGCTGCAGCTCCTGAACTCGGATCGCTCCCTCGATCAGATCCTTCGCACGATCGTTGAGCAGGCCTGTGAACTCGAGAGAGCCGATGCCGGCGTGATCTACCGCTATGACGACGTGAGTGAGACGAGCTCGGCCGTGGCTATGGTGGGGATGCCGTATGAGTTCGAGGCGTTAGGTCCCTTTCGTCTCACCGGCACGGAGCCTCAGCGGGCGGTGGCGCAACGTCAACCCCACAGTGTGCCGGACTTCGGCCCATATTTCGCCGACGTCCAGCCGCCGGATGACCCGACGTTGGCCCGCTGGTTGTCGCTGGTGCGGCGGGATTTCCATGCCAAATTGACCGCGCCCATCATCATCCTCGACAAACTCTACGGCGCGCTGGAGCTCTATTACCGCCGGCCCCGCACCTTTTCAGAGGACGTGGTCAACACCGTCATGACGATCGGGACGCAGGCCGCGCTTGCGATCGAGAATGCTCGGCTGCGAGAGACGGCGGAGCAGGCGGGGGTATCAGCCGAGCGGAACCGTATCGCGCGCGAGCTCCACGATTCGGTCTCGCAAGCACTCTACGGCATCGTCCTCGGCACCCGTACGGCGCGCACCTTGCTGGACCGCCAGCCGCTGGATGACGCGGTCAAGGCGAGTATGGCGAATCCGTTGGACTACGTCTTCTCGCTTGCCGATGCCGGGTTGGCAGAGATGCGCGCTCTGATCTTCGAGCTTCGCCCCGACGCTCTGGAGAAAGAAGGGCTTATCGCGGCTTTGACCAAGCAGGCAGATGCCATACGCACTCGTCACAGACTCGTCGTGGAGACAGACGTCTGCGATGAGCCTACCATAGCCCTGGCTGCCAAAGAGGCGCTCTATCGGGTGGCTCAGGAAGCGCTCAACAACCTGGTCAAACACGCCCAGGCGACCGAGGTGGTGCTGCGGGTGGTGTGCTCGGCTGAGGGGCTTGTGCTGGAGGTGCGGGACAATGGCGTCGGCTTCGACCCGCAGGGTGAGTATCCGGGACACCTGGGCCTCCAGACGATGCGCGAGCGCGTCGCGCGTCTGGGCGGCCGACTGGTCATCGAGAGCGCCCCAGGGCAGGGCACACTCGTGCGCGCGACCCTGCCCCTGAACTCCAGCTAACGTTCCCTGAGATGCCGCGTCCCATAACTTAGTGCTCAATTCGCTCGAACTGCCACAGGGCGAGGCCGACGAAGGCACAGCACCATACAGCCGTCATCGCGAGGGGTAACGAGATCATCATCGGCAAATCCTGTCCCGTGCCCAGGGCCGGCAGCGTGGCGGGTAGGATCCAGGGCGTACCAAAGGCCAGCTTCCCAAGGAATCCAGGAATCACCAACCCGGCGAACAGCGTGCCAAGCGCTGTGGCCAAAAGTCTCTCGCGGGAACTGACGACTACTCCCAACATCAGGGTCAAGGTCAGGTAGAAGAGGGTATGGAGCGCCAGTCCCAGCACGCAGGTCAGGAACGGGATGGGTGGAAGCGCGCTGCCGTTGGCCACCGACAGCAGCCCATATGCGACGCCGGAGGGTATCAACACCATCGTGACGAGCGCGCCTGCCGAGCTAGCGACAAGCTTGGCCAGCAGATAGGCGGCGCGCGAGACCGGTTTGGTCAGGATCCACTCCGCGACGCCGGACTCCCGCTCGCCAAGAACCAAGTTCTGCCCCACGATCACGGCGCCCACCGCCACGAAGAGTGGCCCGAGTTGGAAGATGGCCTGAAACCCAATGGCCATAGGGTCGAACTGAGCGCTGCTCTTGGTGGGATCCATGCTCACCACGATCGGGAGCACAAACACGACCAAGGCAAGCAGTCCGTCCAGCATGCCTGTCCACAACAACGGCTGGATCCACCACCGCGGGCTGCCGAGCCACATCCGGCCTTCCTTGTGTAGCAGGTTCGCGAAGCCACTGTGCCAGCCGCGGAGTTCACTGGGATTGAGTTCGTAGGTTGTCATCTTGTCTCACCTCTTGATTCGCTGCCAAATGAGTAAAAGGGTCTCTGCGTATCTCCATCATTGTGTGCTATGCCCCCGATGCGGGAGACTCGACGAGGGCCATAAAGACCTCCTCAAGCTCGAAGGTGCGGCGTGCGAACTTGGTTACCACGACAGAGGGTTCGGACAGAATCAGCCTCAGCAGGTGCTCCTTGGCGACCTGCTCATCCCTCACTTCCACCTGCCAGGTCGTCGTGCCGTTGCGGTGGAGTTCTGACACCCCTGAAACCCACGGTATGGAGGTGACACGCGCATAGGCGTTCCCGGTCTTCCCCTCCATCGTCACGGTGAACACGGTGCGCCCACCGCCGTTGAGGAGCCGCTCGATGGGGCCTTGCGCTACCAACTCGCCGTGATTCAAGATCGCCACGGTGTCGCTCACCTGCTGTACGTCGTCGAGAATGTGCGTCGAGTAGAAGATCGTCGTGCGTTCCCGAAGTTGTTCCATCACCGCGAGGACGTCTCTTCGGCCGATGGGGTCCAGTGCCGCAGCCGGTTCATCCAGGATGAGTAACTCCGGGTCGTTGATCTGTGCCTGAGCCATGCCGAGGCGTTGGCGTTCGCCGCCCGAGAATCCCTTGATCGGACGATCCGCCTTCTCCGTCAGTCCGACCACGTGGAGCATCTCATCGACTCGTCGCTCGATGCCGGCGCTAGGCCCGCTGAAGAAGAAGCGGGCAGTGAATCGCAGCGTCTCGCGTGCCGTCATGCTGCCGATGAAGTGCGGCTGTTGTGGCAGGTACCCAATGCGCGCCCGGATGGCCAGGCTCTCTTTGACGATATCGTGCCCCAGGATGGTGCCCATCCCGCCTGTCGGACGGATCAGCCCCAGGAGCAGCTTCATCGTCGTCGTCTTGCCGGCCCCGTTGGGGCCGAGGAATCCATAGATCGAGTGTCCGGGGAACGGCCAAATCAAGGCCTCTGAGGGCCTGCACCTCGCCGAAGGACTTGCTAAGCGACGTTGTTTCAATAGCGAGTTGCTTCTACCATCGCGTTCCTCTATGTCGTTGTGGGGTCATGCCGTACCTCCTCTGGGAAGCTTTCAGGGTCTAGGATATAATCACTGTCATAAGCATAGTCGTTCGAGATCATGATTTCATCGGGCAGACGAGCCAAGTGACCTGGGACTCCGGACCCAATCCCATCTAGGACTAAAGTTGGAGGCAACATGGCAATACGTGTCCTCATCGTGGATGATCACAGTGTGGTACGTCAGGGCCTGAACCTCTTTCTCTCGCTGGACTCGGACATCGAGGTGGTGGGCGAGGCCAGGAATGGCGTCGAGGCCGTGCGTCTAACCCGCCTATATCGGCCGGACGTCGTGCTGATGGACCTGCTGATGCCGGAGATGGACGGCGTCACCGCCATTGAGAGGATTCGGCAGGAGATACCCGAGACCGAAGTGATCGCCTTGACGAGCGTGCTCGAGGATGCGGCCATTCTCGACGCGATTCGCGTGGGGGCGACAGGCTACCTTCTCAAGGATGCGGAGCCGGAGTGGCTGTGCAAGGCGATTAAGGCCGCGCGGCCGGTCAGGTGCAGCTCTCACCGGAGGTTGCGGCCCGGCTGGTGCACGAGGTGCGCGCGACAGCGAGCCCCGAGGTGCTGACCGAGCGTGAATCCGAGGTGCTGCTGGCGGTGGCGCGCGGTCTCTCCAACAGCGAGATCGCCGGCGCGCTTTTCATCTCAGAGAAAACGGTCAAGACCCACGTCAGCAGTATCCTGGGGAAGTTGGGGCTGGCAAGCCGGACGCAGGCCGCGCTCTATGCGCTGAAGACCGGACGTATCACACTGGACGAGATCGAGCTGGGACAGTAGCTCCGTAGCTCATCGGGGGAGTCCAATAGCGTCTGTGCTCTTGACACGCAAAGGACGGGCTTCTTTGACGTTCTTGTCGGGGCGGGCGGATTCGAACCGCCGACCTCACGGACCCAAACCGTGCGCGCTAACCAAGCTGCGCTACGCCCCGATGCGTATAGGTGCGCCGGCACCAGTGCCGCAACATCTATGCGTCAACATTTATACTCTGAATCGCCGTTTCGTCAAGGCGCCCAGGCGAGGCGTTGGTTCTCCCAACCCGGCAGCTCTGCACCCAGGTCAAGGATGCGCTGGACCTCCTGCGTCCCGAGATCCAT
The DNA here is from genome assembly GCA_963751345.1 of uncultured Chloroflexia bacterium. GTDB lineage: Bacteria > Chloroflexota > Anaerolineae > B4-G1 > SLSP01 > PWVB01. The sequence continues at coordinate 127,910 of CAVVUS010000037.1, read as the reverse complement.
CACATAGAGCGCCCAACTCCCGCCGCGATTGCTCACGAACGCAATCTTGCCGCCGTCGGGCGACCAGGCGGGCAGCCCTTCGTCCGAGGTGTCTGTGGTAAGCTGCTGTACACCGCCCTCGGGGCTAAGCAGGAAGAGATCCCAGTTCCCCGTGACGTTGCCCATGTAGGCCATCATGTTGCCTGCCGGTGCCCAGCTCACGGCCCCGTCGTTCTGGCTGCCGGTGAGGCGCCCGCCGGGCTGGTCATCGTCCGGGTTATCGAGGATGATGCCGCAGCCCCCGTCGCTATCGCATCCGGTGTAGGCGAGAAGTCCGGTGTTGCTCCACGACGGTGCCCACCCGGCAGCAAGCTGGCGTGGTTCGCCGCTGCCATCTATATTCGCGATGTAGATGGCCCAGTTGCCATCCCCTGCTACCGCGGCGTAGGCGAGACGTTGGCTGTCGGGCGACAAGGTCGGCCACGCCTGTTGGCCGGCGGGCAGTAACTGGAGCGGCACGCCTTCCTCGGGGAGCACCAACTGCACCGAGCCGGCGGCTCTATCGCGGTACACCACCCTGCCGGTGTTCCACTCCCACGAGGGTTGATCGCCGTTGATCGCCACGCGGATGATACGTCCGCCGGCGTAGAGGGCGTAGAGGTCGTAGGCGCCGCTGGCGCTGTTATACACCGGGTAGGCCAGGCGACCTACTGAAAACCCCGCGATGGGCTGCGGCGTCAGGCTTGGCATCGTGCCGCTGATCGGGATCGGCGTGGCGCTGAGACAGGTTTGGGCCGCATCGGCGCGCGCTTCCTCGACCGAGGTGCTGGTGTACATACGCAGCGCCTGGCTGTACTGGACCTCCGCCGGACACATCTCGCCGCGTTCGACAAAGTCGTCGCCGTACTCAACATGGGCCTGGTACAGGCGCTGTGCGACGTCCTTGTAGTCGGGTGCGGTAGCGTAGAGGGTCCCGAACCGTTCGATGCTGAGTTCCCAATCTACGCCCCAGTAGTTGAGCGCGTCGAGATAGCGCGCGGCGAGATTGCGCTGGGCCACCACGTCCGCGTCGAGGGGCCGAAGGGCGATGGCCTGGTCGAGATAGGAGATACCGATTTCGAGCGAGTCCTCCTCGAGGTACTGCGTACCGGCCTGGTAGAGGCTGTGGAAGAGCATTTCCTCCACTTCCTCCTGAGCGAAGACTGTATCCAGCGATCTGAGCTGCGTCAGAGTGCGGGCGGTTGAGACCCAGTCCTCCTGGGCGTAGGAGGCCTCAGCCTGCGCGAGGAGTTGCTCCGCCAGCGATTGTGCGGCTTCCAGCGTGGGTGTCGGCTTGACCTCGAGGCGGGCCTGCGCTTCGGTGAGCCCCTGCTCCGCCAGGCCGTCCTCGGGATCGAGCTCCAGCACATACGCGAACTCCGCGACGGCGCGCTCGGAGTTCCCATCGTTGAGTGCCGTGATACCCGCTTGATAGTGCTCTTGGAGGACGGTCTCCCTGCGGGTCTGGCGGTCTCGTTCGCCTGTATAGATGCCGACGTAGGCTGAGCCGGCGAGGACCCCGACAAAGAGCACGACCGCAAGCAGCGCGAGGAGCAATCGTATCCAGATGCGATGGTGGCCCTGCTGCCGAGGGGTGCGCGACGTCCGCCGTCGGCCGAACCACGCGCGCCTTTTCTCGTCCTCGACGAGCGTGGCTCCGCAGTGGGGGCAGACAATAGTGGCCCCACCCAGGGCCTCACCGCACTTAGGGCACTGGTCCATAGAGGGAGCCTAATCCCAATGGAAATCCTCTAGCGCCAATCCCCCGACGAATTCGCGAAGAATGGAGTTCTCGGGCACGAGGGAGATGTCAAGAGGCCGGAACCACTGTAGGAACTTGAGCAAGCGCTTGGCCTCCACCCACTGGCGCGACTCCGGATTGACCTGGAGCAGCAGGGGCTCTGCCAGCGATTTGAGCACGGAAAGCTCGTAGACGAGTGCCGAGTTGAACATGACGTCGGCGTACTCCTGATACGGAAAGATGTACTCTTTCTCCCCGCGGCGCACACTCTCCCATCGATTCAGTGTGTCCATCGCAGAGTAGCCGCGGGTACGCGCGTCGCGCGTGATACGCCGGATCAGCCGAGTGTCCGTTGTCGCGACACGGTTGTGTCTATCGAGGTTGAGCTGCGTCAAGGCCGAGACGTAAACACGGAAGATGCTGTCGGGCGGGATCGAGTAGACCAGGCGTGGGTTCATCCCGTGGATACCTTCGACGATGACGATCTGGTCCGGATGAAGGCGGACGACCTGACCATTCTCGCGTTGGCCGGTGAGGAAGTTGTACTTCGGCAACTGCACTTCCTCTCCGCTCATGAGCGGCCCCAGTTGTTCGTTGAAACGGGGCAGATCCAGGGCTTCCAGCGCCTCGAAATTGTAGTCGCCGGCCTCATCCTTCGGCGTCAGCTCCCGATTGACGAAGTAGTTGTCAAGCTCCAGGGCGAAGGGCCGCACGCCGTGTGCTAGAAGCTGCACGGCAAGCCGTTTTGAGAAGGTGGTCTTCCCCGAGGAAGAAGGCCCGGCGATAAGCACGAGCCGTACATGATCCCTGCGGCTGGCGATCTGCCGTGCAATGTCGGCAATCACCTGCTCGTGCAGGGCTTCGGAGACCAGGATGATCTCGTGGATCCGCCCACGACTGATCGCCCGGTTGAGCCCTCCGACGTTCTCCGTCTCCAGAAGCCGAAGCCATTCCCCGTATTCCCTGAAGACACGTTTCAGCTGCGGGTAGCGGATGGGTTGTTGCAGTTGGGTGGGCTGCACGCGTCGCGGAAACTGGAGGATGAATCCCTCCTCCCAGCGAACCAATCGGAAGACCTTGAGATAGCCGGCACTCGGCACCATGTAGCCGTGGAAGTAGTCACGATAGCCGTTGAGACCGTACAGCCGCAAGTAGGCCTTTCGCGTGCGATCACGAGTCTCGAAGATGCCGACCTTGTCAGTCTCCCCACGGGTCTGGAAGAGATCGAGCGCCTCGTCGAGGGGCACCTCCTCCTCACGGAGAATAGGTGTGTCGGCATCGATATGGCGCTGCATCTCGGCGCTCAAGCGCGCCAACTCCTCATCCGTGAACGGTGCGCGGTTACGCACCTCGCAGAAGTAACCGCCGTAAGGCAGCGAGTGGTCCACGTAGATCTCAGTTCCCGGAAAGAGCTGGTCGGCAACCGCGACCATCAGGAATGTGAGGGACCGTCGGTAAATGCGAACGCCGTCCGACTGTGAGAGATCGATCGGCTCCACAACGCAGTCTCGCTTGACCCGATAGGTCAGCTCGCGGAGATGGCAGTCGACCAATGCCGCAATCAGGGGGGCCTCCGGGTTGGGGTAGGCTGCCCTGAGGAAGGACTCCAACGTCGTGCCGACGGGTCCTTCGTACGTAAGTCCATCCGGCAGCGTGATTTGGACGGTCTCGCGGGGATCGCTTTGTTTGATGTGCTGCTCTTCCATAGGATGTTGTATCTGAGCCTCGATTGTGACGTGGGCGTAAGACAGCGGTAGTATACCGTCTTTGACATGGTTGTAAAGCAAAGCCTTTCGCACTTGAACGATTGCAGTCTGACCCTCCGGGATTGGTGCTTTTCTTCCCGGAGGGTCCCGCGTCTTGCGATTCGCCGAAGCTGAACTAGACTCACAGGGGTGTGGTCACGTTCGGCTGTGTGTGGAGGAGGCCAGATGAAGCGCTTCGCGGTCCTGCAGCTCTCCGGGTGTGCCGGGTGCGAGGTCTCGCTGATCAACGCGGATGCCTGGGTCGATCAGTTTGACCTTGTCTATATGCCCCTGGTCGTCACCGCGCACGATGTGCCCGAGGTCGACATCCTGCTCATCAGCGGGGGCGTGCGGACCGACGAGGATCTGCACAAGCTCCGCGGGGCCGTTAAGCGCGCCGCCCAGGTCGTGCCGGTTGGGACGTGCGCGATTTCAGGCGGCGTTGCGAACCTGGGGGACCGGGATGAGGTGCGTGAGGTCTTCTTGGCACAGGCGGAGCGACGTGATGTGCCGAGGCTACTGCCCAAGTGTCACCCGGTGGACGCCTACGTGGACGTCGATCTCTATCTGCCGGGCTGCCCACCGACCTCCGAGCTCTTCATGGCGGTACTGATGGACGATCCCGACTTCCAGGCCAGCAAGATCGTGTGCCAGGAGTGTGGGCGGACCAAGCTTCGCGATATGCGGCCCGAACGGCTGCTTGGTTTTGAGCAGGGCAACGTGCTGCCCGACATATGCTTGATCAACCAGGGCTATCTTTGTGTCGGCTCGTCGACAAGGGGTGGGTGTCGCGCCCCGTGCCCGCGAGCGGGTCACCCGTGCGTTGGTTGTCGCGGGCCCTCCGATGTCTTCATCGAGAAGGAGTCGGGCGTGTGGCTGAAGAGCATCAAACGCGTTTTTGACTCGATGACCGCCATCGCCGAGGATGAGATCGATGCCGCGCTTCGCTCGCCGCAGTTGGCGCTCTTCCTCTTCCAGTTTTCTGACTATTCAGGTGGCAACCGGATCGTGAGACTCGAAAGAGAAGGTGCTGTGATATGGCGACGTTGACGTTTCCACTGAGCCGTATGGAAGGTCACGCGCAGGTCGTCGTGGAAGTGCACCACGGTCAGGTCACCTCTGCGCGTTTCCAGGCCACCGAATATCGAGGGTTCGAGTTCCTGGTGCAAGGCGGGCCGCCGGAGCAAATGCCGGTCATCGTGCCGCGCATCTGTGGCGTCTGCTCTACTGCCCACCACGTGGCTGCTGTGAAGACGCTGGAGGATATCTATGACGTCTCTCCCCCGCCACTGGCGCTGAAGATTCGCGAGCTCCTGCTGCTTGGGCAGTTGTTGCAGAACCAGGCCACGTCGCTTTTCGTCTTCACGATGCCGGACCGGCTGAATGTGGCCAGCATCTACGATGCCGAGGACAGCACGCTCCACGCGGACGCCGACGCGACGATGGCCACACGCGCGCTTCAGGTCCGCCAGATGGGCACCCACCTGATCACGTTGGCAGGGGGGCAGTTCATCCATCCGGTGAAGGCAGTCGTGGGTGGCGTGACGTCCGGCATCACGGCGGAGGCTGCGGCGCACATGCGCCAAGAGCTTGCCCGCGCGCTGCCGATCGCGTGTGGGTTGTTTGACACGTACTGGGAAGTCTCGCTGGCGATGGCTGAGCGCCTTGGCACCTGGGGGGATGACGCTCCGGCTTGCTATATCTCCTCGATAGGTGTGACGCATCCCAACTACTATGGCGACGTGGTTCGCGTCCTGGGATGCGATGGGGACGAGGGCGTCTGTACAGCCTTTCCTGCACGAGAGTACGAGAGTTACCTCACCGTCGAGGAGACGGAAGACAGCTACGCCGAGCAGACCAGCTACAGGGGCCAGGTCATGCGCGCCAACAGCCTCGCCCGGGCCAACCTGATTGAGAAGATGGGGACCCCAATGGCCGATCGCTATCTGCGCCTGTTTCGGGAAGCTTTTGGACACCCGGCCCACGCGATCATGCTCTTTGATCTGGCCCGGGGGATCGAGCTCGTCTACGCCATCGAGCGTTCGATGGAGATCCTGGCCGAGCCCCTGGAGGGCGAGGAGACCAACGTCCCGCATACGCCCCGCGACGGTGAGGGGTACGGGCTGGTCGAGGCGCCGCGCGGTCCTCTGATCCACCACTACCGGGTCGAGCGAGGCAAGATCGCCAGGGCGGAGTTCATCATCCCGACCGTCCACAATCTGATGGCGATTGAGCGGGCACTGCGCGTTGTCGCCGAGCGTTACATCACCGCAGACCACGTCGATCTTGAGCTTGAGCGCGCCGTAGGGCGTGTGGTACGTGCCTTTGATCCTTGCATCGCCTGCGCAACACACTGATGGCGGGTCAGGCAGGTGCTGTGAGTGTCATCCCGAGCCGCAGGCGAAGGATCTCAGCTTTGCAGGTGTAGATCCTTCACTCCGTTCAGGATGACAGATCTTAGGAATCGGCTTAACTATCCACTAGAGACGTTTGGACGTCAATCATCGTGCTGCTTTGAGGAGTCCTCTATGCGACGTAGACATCTCAGCGCTGCCCTGTTGTCACTGATTCTGCTCGCCTGTATGGCGCTCGGCCGTCCGGTCCGCGCGCAGGAGACCGTCACCCATACCGTCCAGGCAGGTGAAAACCTCTTCCGCATCGCTCTCTACTACGGGACCACCGTGAACGAGATTATGGCGGCCAACGGTCTGACTACGGTCTATATCTACGTTGGGCAGCGGCTGGTGATTCCCGGCGCGACGACTACGACGGCGCCGCAGGCGCCGCTGACGCCTCCATCGGACGGATCGGCGCCAGGCGAGCCAACGCCGTCCGAGCCAACGCCGGTCCCGACGCCGGCTATGCCCGGCCTGGATGCTCGCTCATATCTGGTACAGCCAGGAGATACGTTGAGCGGCATTGCCGCCAGGGTCCGGGTCTCGATCTGGGCTCTTATGCGTGAGAATGGACTCACAAGCTGGAGCCCGATCTATGCCGGTCAGGAGCTGGTGCTGCCCGAGCCGATCTCGCCACCCTCGCCCGCCGAGACTTCCGGTGAGGCGACGGCGACCCCTGAGGTCACGGCGACGCCGGAGATCGCTGTCGACGCTGAGACCTACACCGTGCAACATGGCGACACGCTGACGCAAATCGCGGCGCGGACCGGAACCACGGTGGCCGTGATCGCGCAACTGAATGGGATCGCCAATCCCTCACAGATCTACGTTGGTCAGGTGCTACGTCTCGCCGGGACGGCGCCTGTCGTCTCCGGCGAGGGCAAGCTCATCATCGTCAGCCTATCGGAGCAGCATCTCTACGCCTATCAGGGCGACCAGCTGGTCTATTCGTTTGTGGCCTCGACGGGCGCGGCGCCGTCTTACACCGCCGCGGGCGAGTTCCGGATCCAGAGCAAGATTCCCAATGCCTATGGTTCGGCCTGGGATCTCTGGATGCCGTGGTGGCTGGGCATCTATTGGGCCGGGTCGACGGAGAACGGGATTCATGCTCTCCCGATCCTGTCCAACGGCCAGACCCTCTGGGCGGGCTATCTGGGCACACCGGTCTCCTATGGCTGCGTCGTGTTGGGGACCGAGGAGGCCAGGCTGCTCTACGATTGGGTCGATATCGGAACTCCCGTCTCAATCCGCTACTGATCGGCAGCAAGCAACTTGGATTCGGATCCCTTGGTCGAGTCCACGACCTGCACGGTGAACGTCGAGCTCTGCTCGTTCTGTTCGTCATGCCATAGGAAGCGAAAGGCGATCGTATCGCCGGCAGCTAGCTTGTCCGCAGGCAGATCGGCGAAGTAGATGCCCAGCCCGGTATCCTGCGTCGCGACCTTCTGGACCGTTTTCCAGCCATCCGAGCTCCACTGCACCTCCGCGGGGCTCAGAACCTCCACTCGGAGCATCAGCCCTGCAGTAATGACGCGGCTCTTGTTGTTGAAGCGCCAGATTGAGCGCGGGGAGTGCGTCTCGTCGATCTGGTAGCGCTGGACGGTCTGTGGCGGCATATCGAAGACCTGGCCATCCTTGAGTGAGTGACAGAGCTTGACGTACTCGGCGTGCGCCCACGCCAGCGGCATAGCCGACCCGGAAGGTCTCCCGAAGAAGAGACCCCGCTCGGGAATGTCGGGCGCGTCCCACACCTGTTCGGGCAGCATCCCACCATTGCTTGCGAACGACGCCAACACATTCAGGAGGCGCTCGGCTTCATCCTTCCGTCCGGCAGCCAGTTCGTAGTGGGCCCGCTCACCGGTCAGCAGCGGCCAGGCGCGACCTGTCCCTGTGCCGTCAAAGGGCGCGCCATCCTCGTGCTCGCCGTAACCATCATCGTTGTAGCGGTGCCATGCCGGACCTGTCGGGGTCTCCACCTTAAGTAATTGATCGATTACCTTGACGGTGTTGGCGATCTCGGCCGTATCTGGACCTCTCAGCCCGAATCGGACCAGGGCCAGCGCATCGGGGCTGACGATCTGGGTAGCGGCCTCGGCGCTCTGGCCGGGCGGCCGGTTCTTGATCGGCACGAATCCTTCGGCAGGTGAGCCTGCCGCTGCTTCCTCCGGCGGCGCGATTCGGACGTAATATCCCTCCACGTCCGCCTCCTGTGCCAGGTCGGTTCCCGTGGCGTAGGTCCATTTCTCAACACTGTCATTCCAGCTATCTGCCGTCTCACGCAGATAGGCTGCTGCTGTCTCATCGCCTTGGAGCTCCGCCAAATCGGCGGCCGCCAATAGCGCGGCGATCTCAACCGCCAGCGTGAAGGGGGAGTAGCCGGGGTCCTCTTCCCAGCGGTCTTGCTGGGTGACGGGACCGTTGCAGACCAGATAGCCTGCAGCCCGGCGGACCATCGGCCAGTAGTGGTCCAGATCCCTATGGAGAGCCTTTTCACGGCGGGCCTGGTCCACTAACAGGATGGGGAAGGCCGTCTCATCCATCTGCACGCCGGTCCAATATGGCGTGCCGTTAATCCACATGTTCTGCGGCCAGTGCCCGTCGAGTTCCTGCGTCACCCGCAGATACTCGAGGATGCTTCCGGCTTCGTCGAGGGCGCCGGCAGCCAGCAGCCCCCCACCGATCTCCACCAGGTCGCGCGGCCACACCAGATGATAGCCGCCCAGGTCGTCGTCCCCCTTGGAAAAACCCCACGGGATGGACAGGCTGGCCATCAGTCCGCCGCGGAAACGCTTTGCCCCGTGGGTGCGCATCACTGCGGTGCTGACTCGATAGAGGCTCATCTTCCCTGCATCGGACTTGTCCAGGTCCATCAGGCCCTGCTGCCACTGCTGCCACTCGTCGATGTAGGCCGCGCGTGCCGAATCAAAGCCCTTGTACAGGCTGGCCAGGGCTCGATAGCCTGCTTCTGCGTCATTGAGGCCAAAACCCAGCGCTAGGATGAACGTATCCCCGGCCCCGTGCAGATCGATCTCGCCGATCAGGGCGACATTGCCGTTCTCCGCCCTGTCATAGGTCCACGTCATCTTGCTTATGGCGATGCAGATCTTGCCACCCATCTGAGGTGCCGACGAAACCGGCCGATCGCTTGACCCACGGGGCAGAGCACGCGAGGGCCAGGGCGTTGCCGTCACGTTCGGCGAACAGCATGGGCACACCTTTGTAGTCCCCGAGCCACGCAGTGTTGCCTGCCCCTCGATTACCAAGGTGAGGGGCCAGCAGGACGTATAGGTGGTAGTCTTCCTGTGATCCCTTCAACGGCGTGAACTTGATCCGTTGTAGGACCACATCGTAAGTTGGATCAGCCAGGATCTCTTTTTCGATGGCGTACCGCCCCTGTTCGCACGTGTTGACGAGCTTATAGGCGGGGCAACCCGGGGCAATGTACGAGACTTCGTGACGGGTATCCCGTTTCTCCTCCGAGAAGAAATCGGATCCGTTAGTCACGATCAAGCCCAAATCTCGCGTGCAGGCCTGGTCCACCCGAGGATAGTAGATCTCATCCAGGATGCCGTGACTCGTGGTGAACCACACCCGGCTCTCCAGACTGAGCGAAGTGCCGACGCCGCTCTTCGCGCTGGACGTCCAGCGCGGCTCGATACCCGGCCAACCAGGCGCGTAGTTGTCATCTGTGCCCATATGAACTCCTAATCTTCGAACGGCTTAGCCTGACCACGGCGTGCGGAAGTCAGCAAATAACGTCAGTCCCGCCGTCGACGAAGAGCGTCTGCCCTGTGATGTAGGACGCGTCGTCGGACGCGAGGAACGCCGTGATGGCAGCCATCTCCTCAGGCGTCCCCACACGCCCAACAGGGATATGCTGCACGACCTCGGCCCGTTTCTCGGGATCATTCACCCAGTCCCGGTTAATGGGCGTTGCGGTGGCCCCCGGGCCGATCCCGTTGACCCGGATGCCGCGATCCGCATATTCCAGCGCCAGCGTGCGCGTCATGTTTTGCATGCCGCCCTTGCTGATCGAGTAACTGATATAGTGCGGCCTGGGGATGATCTGGTGGACGCTGGAGACATTGATGATGATCCCCGGCTTGTCCTCTGCCAGGAAGTGCTGCAGCGCCTCGCGCGCGCAAAGGTACGCACCTCTAAGGTTGACGCCGACCACCCGGTCGAAGTCGCTCAGATCGACCTTGTCCGAATCCCCCGGGATCTGTATCCCGGCGTTGTTGATGAGGATATCTACGCCGCCGAGTTCTCGGATGACCTCTGCAAACAGATGCTTCACGTCATCCTCCTTGGAGATATCGGCCTGCACCAGGACGTAGTCCACGCCCATCTCGGCCACGCGCTTGCGGCACTCCTCAACCGCCTCCTCCACGCGGTAGTCCGTCTCCACTAATCCCTCGTCCGAGTAGTAGTTGATCCCCACGTGGGCGCCCTCGGCGGCAAAGCGAACCGCAATCGCCTGCCCGATGCCCGAGGTGGCTCCGGTAACCAACACTCTCTTGTCCTTGAGTCCTTCCATCCTGTGTCTCCTCACTCATCATCGAATAGGTAAGTGCTATGTGGGGCGCGTCAGTTCCCTCCATCCTGGCGGAATATGCGGTGTGGGTCGTAATCGAAATGGAAGAGCTTGACCACGTCGATCTCGACCCGTCGCAACCAGGTGAATCGAAAGAGCGCGACCCCGATCAGCATACCGGTCAGGGGGCCGAGCCAGTAGATCCACCAGTCGTGCCACACACCCGATACCACTTCGGGGCCAAGGCTGCGCGCCGGATTGGTGCTCGTTCCCGGAAAGCGGCGCCTCCAGGAAGACCATAGCGGCGTACAGAAACGGGAAGAGCGCCGGTGTGAAAGCCCGGAGGCGGCGATGTCGGACAAAGAGAAAGAGCCCGACGATCAACGCCAGGGTCGTGGCGATCTCCCCAAGCACCGCAATGCCGGGGCCCACGCTCGGCCCCGGCAGCGTCGCGCCAAACTCGATACTGCGCCCCATCGCTCCCCAGGCCAGCAGCGGAAGTGCCCCTACGATACCACCCGCCAACTGCGCCACGACGTAGCTGGCAGCGTGCCGGCCCCGGAACTTGCCCATCAGCCAGAACGCGAGTGTGACGACCGGGTTGATATGCGCACCACTCTCCTTGCCGATCGGCGAGATCGCGATGAGGCCGCCCGTCGAGCCAAAGAGAAAGCCTGTGATCGCCCGGCGTGCCCCCGCACTAGGGATCAGCCGGGCGACCGGACTGCCGTTTCCGAAGTTCAGGATCACGACTGACAGGCCGACGAGAACCAGCAGCGCGGTTCCGATGAACTCGGCGACATACGGAGGCCATACGAAGTGCTCCGCCCTGTCCTTTCCCGCCATATCGCGTAGCTCGCCCAGATCGCTTAGGGCAGCGTGAGCTCCGATGACGTCATCTGGTTGATTTCCCATACCCCATTTGGCTGGGTCAGGCCGATCCATCGCTGATTGGTGCCCTGCTGCCAGGATGGAGCGCCTGAGGCCGTATCGACCTGCAGGGTAGCCAAGTAGACCGCTTGACCTCCTGAGACGCCTGTGAGCCGAAGTGTCAGTGCCGTGATGTTGTCCACCCCTTGCATGAGTTGGGTCAGGTCGCCCAGCTCGGTTGTCGCATTGGGCGTCAACAATGCCTCTACCGAGGGTAGATCGCCGGTCTTCAATGCCCATACGAGGTCCAGCACCTCCAGATCGGCGGCCTCGATGTCGGTAGGCAGTGCCTGATCCGGGACACCGTAGACGATGATGGTGTTGATCTTCCAGATGTCGTTCTCCTGAACCAGTTCGAATGCGCGCCGGATCGGGCTGACGAAGTTGAGCGTTACTTGCACAAAGGCCCGGCTGGCAATGCTCTCCACCTCACTAGTGTCGATACCATAGGAGAGGAAGTCCCCCGGGATGCCAAGGAGCTCGGACACCGGAGTCCCCGCGTCGATTTCGGCCTGCAGCGGCGTGCTGAAGTAGGGGGCCGTGGTCGCGCCTGCAGGATCCGCCATCAGCTCGGTCAGGAATGCGTCCACGACTGCGCCGGCGGCATCCGCTGCCGACCCCGTTCCCTGTAGCCCACCGATGTTGACGTAGGTTGCGCCGGCAAAGGCGGCGATGTCGGCCTGCTGGGTATCCGTTGCTGCCTTTGTCCCATACCCGGTGAAGGTGAGCTGCACAGACATAGCATCCGCCGTCGCTGAGTCGGTCTGGCTGTACTCAAACGGCTGCAGACTGATGCGCCAGGCATCCAGTTGGTGACGGTTCTCCAGCGAGAGCAACTCACGGGTCACTTCGGCAGATGGACCCGCCTGGCAAGAGAAGGCTATGGCCTCACCCGTCACGTCAACCACGAGGTCGTTGCAGAAGCCGGCGATGCCGCCTTCGCGGTGCCAGGTGAGTGCCAGCGCTGCCAGGACCTCACTGCCGTCGGCGTTCGTGTGGTACTCGTATTGGATTCCCCCGGTCTTGACCACGACCCGGTATCCATCGACAACGTGCATTGCGCAGGCTGTTCCGGGCAGTTCAACGCCGAGACAACTGTTGGGCCATTGGATTGGTTCCGTCTGCACGACGGAGATCGTCGATGTCGAGATCCCATATTTCTGGGCCAGGTCCGCTTTGACCGCCTCTATGGCGAAGCTATCTTCCGGCTCCGGCGTAGCAGACGGCTCGGCGGTGGCGACCGGCGAGGGGGTGGACGTAGGTTCAGGTACGGGTGTCTCGGTCGCCGCAGGCGCCGGTGTGGTCGTAGGTGTGGGCGACGGCGTCGCCGTGCACCCCGCGATCAGTAGTCCTGCCACGATGAGCAGCCCGATCAAGATAGGTCGTCGTGTATGTTTGAGCATTTCCTTCTGTGTCATCCTTCATCTAGTCCTTGACTAATCGCTGTCCGCAGAGCCTCAAGGCCTGCGACGATATCCTCACCAAGATGGATGCGAATCACCCGGCGGCCGTGGCTGCGCAGCGCATCCAGATCGCCTTGGGCTTGTGCCTGTTTGAGAACGCCAAAGCTGTACGGCCGGCCGGGCACGTCCAGATCCTCGGCATCGTCCGCCGTCAACTGTAAGAAGAGACCCGTATTTGGTCCGCCCTTGTGGAACTGGCCTGTTGAGTGCAGGAAGCGCGGGCCATACCCCACCGTCGTGGCCACCTTGAGCCGGTCCCGAAGGGTGAGCCGCAGCCGCTGCAGCGCCTCATCGACATCGGCGCCCTCGGTGACGTAGGCCATCAGCGCCACGTAGTCGCCTGGCTGCGCCTGCCCCAGGAACTTGGCGAGTGTCTCGGCTACGCTGGTGCCTGGATGCTCTGTGTACAGGCTGAGCGGCCCTTCGGAAAGGGCGGGGTGCTCCTCGGGAAGCGATCCCTTCTCCTTGACTACGCCGAGAAGCCGGTTCGTGTTGTCCTTGCTCTCCTGAACATTCGGCTGGTTGAAGGCATTGATGCCGAGAAGTGCGCCTGCAGCCGCCGTCGCGATCTCCCAGCGGAAGAACTCCTGGGCGAGGTTGAGGATTTCCTCCACATCGATGGTGACCAACGGGTGTCCGGCCTGGCGCAGAGCGCTCAGCGCTGCAGTCGAAGCGGCCCTCTTGCCCCTCACCCGGATATGCACAAAGAGCCGGTCGTTGCCATAGACGAAGGGATCACCGACATCCTCGCCGGCAACAGGCAGCAACCCTGCGCTTTCTTTGCCGGTGCTTTCGGCAAGCAACTGCTCCAACCACATGCCCAGGGGCGCGGCCTCGGGCGGGGCGAGGAAGGTAACCTTGTTGCGCCCACTGCGGGCCAACTCTCCCATTAGGGCGCCAAGACGAACCCCCGGATTCTGTGTCGCCGGTACTGCGGGCGCGCAGGCGTGGGCCATCCGCAGGGCGCGCGCCAGGATATCTCCAACATCGAAGCCCATCAGTGCTGCCGGAAGCATCCCAAAATACGAGAGGGCCGAGTAGCGCCCCCCGATGTCGCTGAAATTGGTGAAGACCCTCCGGTAGCCTCGCTCCTGTGAGAGCTCCACCAGGGGTGTGCCCTCGTCGGTGATGCTCACGAAGTTCTCTCCGGCTTTCTCCCCCTTGAGTTCTTGCAGTCGGGCATAGAAGTAATCACCGAATGCGAGGGGTTCGGCGGTGGTGCCGGATTTGCTCGCGACGATGAAGAGCGTCTTTTCGAGCGGTACGCTGCGGGCAATGCGAAGGATTGTGCCCGGATCGGTGCTGTCCAGGACGGTAAGGGGCAATCCCTTGCCCGTGGGAGCCAGCGAGCGCTCGAAGACCAGCGGCGTCAAGCTGCTGCCGCCCATCCCCATGTGCACGACGTGTTGGAAACCGGCCTCCGCTACTTCGGCGGCGAACGCGGTGAGTTCCGGGACTCGCTCTGTCATCCGATTGGCTACCTGCAGCCAGCCCAAGGCATCGACGATCACGGCCTGGTCTGTCAGGTCGTCCTTCCACAATCTGGGGTCCTTGCGCCAGAAGCGGGCCACGTAATCCTTAGTCCCGAGTACACTGAGCCCTCGATTCAGAAGCTGCTCCTGATCTCCCAGCTCAAAGGCCTGGGTGTCCAGGGGCATCGACAAGGCGGTTCGCTGCGCTGTCGAGAGGGTCTCCATCAGCTTGTTGTAGGGAATGATGAACTTTGCCGCCCCCTCATTCTCCAACTCGTGGGTCACGGCATCGAGGCTGATGCCCAGCTTCCCCAGGTTGTCGAGTCGCGTGCGAGCCTGCTCGACCCCCTGCTCGATCCTTGACGCCGGATTTCCGTGATCTCGATAGGCATCCAGAGTCTGTGTCGGCAGCGTATTGACCGTATCCGGACCTATCAGCGGTTCGACGTACTTCACGTCGCTGTAGGCCGGGTCCTTGGTGCTGGTGCTGGCCCAGAGCAGCCGCTGAGGACGTGCTCCCTTGTCGGCCAGCTTCCTGAAGCGGTCGCTTCCGAAAACCTCCTTGTAGATCTGGTAGGCAATCTTCGCGCTGCTGATCGCCACCTGCCCGTGCAGATCCCTGGCCAGACCCGCTTCAGCGCCGCCTCCAGCCATCATCTTTTCAAGCAAGGGGTCGACGAGGACGTCGATCCGGCTGAGGAAGAAGCTGGCCACAGAGGCGATCCGGTCGATCGGCTGGCCTGCATCGACGCGATCCTCCAGTCCCGCGACAAAGGCCTCTGCGACTCTGCGGTAGCGAGGCAGCCCGAAGAGCAGTGTGATGTTGACGTTGATGCCCTCGGAGAGCAATTGACGAATCGCGGGGAGGCCTTCCAAGGTGGCCGGCACTTTGATCATGATATTGGGCCTGCTCACCATACCCCAGAAGCGGCGCGCCTCGGCGATGGTGCCTGCGGTATCATACGCAAGCTGGGGCGAGACCTCTATGCTCACCAAGCCGTCGTGCCCACCGGCTGCATCGTAGACCGACCGAAAACTATCGGCGGCACTTCGGACATCTTCAACCATCAGGGAGACGTAAGTCTCATCCGGAGACTTGCCCTCCAGCGCCAACACCCGGATCGCATCGTCATAGTCGTGGCTGCCGGCGATGGCTTCGTCGAAAATGGCGGGATTGGAGGTCATGCCCCGTAGCCCGTCCTTTTCGATCAATTTGTGTAGCTTATCCGACGTATACAGATCCCGCCGCAGGAAGTCCAGCCAGATGCTCTGGCCGTATTCGTGAAGCTTAACTAATGGATTCTCGCCCATTTATACCCTCCCGATACTCCGTTCACCTGTGAGTCATCCCATGCGGCAGCGGTGCAACCGTTCCAGTCCCCCACCTCAGGGCGTAGTGCCGGCCTCAAGTGCTGCCACTTTTTCGAGGCGCCGGCGAAAGCGGGGCTGTGGCTCGAATCGGGCCGCAAGGAACGCTTGCACCAGGTCCCACGCCACCTCGTAGCCAACAACTCGGCCGCCGAGGCACATTACATTCATATCATCGTCTTCCACGCCCTGGTGGGCGGAATAGATCTCGTGGATCAGACAAGCGCGCACGCCGCGCACCTTGTTTGCCGCGACCGAGGCGCCGACGCCGCTACCACAGATGGCAATGCCCCGGCTAAGATCACCCCGAGCCACCGCCTGGGCCAAGGGGATCACGTAATCGGGATAGTCATCCTCCGGCTGCAGATCGTTGGCGCCGAAATCGATCACTTCGTAGCCGGCAGCCCGCAGATCGTCATAGAGACATTGCTTCAGTTCGAAGCCACCGTGGTCGGCAGCCAGGCCGATAATCATCATGGTTTCACCACTCCTCTGGTATGGCCTTCAGCACGGCCAATGCCCGTGCGACGACGTTGTCGACGCTGAACCCATACGCCTGAAGGACAATGCCCCCAGGTGCCGATGCGCCGAAGCGCTCGACGCCGAGCGTATCACCCAAGTCCCCCACGTAGGCCTTCCACCCCTGTGGCGAGGCAGCTTCGACCGAGAGCCGCGCCCGGACGGAGGGCGGCAGGACGTGCCGCCGATAAGCCTCAGGCTGTGCTTCAAAGAGCTCCCAACTCGGCATCGACACGACGCGTGTCGCGATCCCCTGCGCCAGGAGCTGCTCGCGAGCGTCGAGCACGAGCGATACCTCCGAGCCACTGGCGATCAGGATCAGAGCCGGCTTGCCTTCCGGTGCGTCCGCCAGCACGTAGGCGCCCTGGCGAAGCCCTTCCGCCGGCGCAAGCTGCGAACGATCGAGGATAGGGATGTCCTGACGCGTGAAGATCAACGCCACGGGGTGGTCCTGAGCCTCAACCGCCACCCGCCAAGCGACCACTGCCTCGTTGGCATCGCCCGGTCGGATGACCGTGAGGTTGGGAATCGCTCGCAGTCCGGGTAGCTGCTCGACCGGTTGGTGGGTGGGACCATCCTCACCCAGGCCGATGCTGTCGTGGGTGAAAACGTAGATGACGTGCTTCTTCATAAGTGCTGCCAGCCGTATAGGCGGGCGCATGTAGTCCGAAAAGATCAGGAAGGTCGCTCCAAACGGCAGCAGTCCGCCATGGGCTGCCAGGCCATTGAGGATTCCGCCCATCGCGTGCTCCCGCACGCCGAAGTGGAAGTTGCGACCGGCGTAGGTCCAACCGCCGCCGAAGGATCCCTGACGGTCCCCTTCTTCTTCGTTGGGGCTCTCGAAATCGCCCAGATCCTCCATCGCAGTATAGGTCGAGGGTGCCAGGTCGGCTGCGCCGCCGACAAGCTGCGGAAGCCGGGGCGCGATCGCATTCAGCACCTTGCTTCCCGCACGGCGCGTGCGCATCCCCTTGCGACTCGGCTCGAACGTGGGAATGTCGGCATCCCATCCTTTGGGGAGTTCCCCCCGCAGCAACCCCTGGAACTCGGCCGCAAGATCGGGGTAGGCCTCCGCATAGTGCTCAAAGAGGGCTTCCCACACTCGCTTGGCCCGCTCCCCTTTGTCCACGGCCCGGCGCATATGCGCCGACACCTCATCCGGGACGTAGAACTCCTTGTCACTCGGCCAGCCCAGGTTCTCCTTGGTGAGTTTGACCTCCTCCTCGCCAAGGGGCTCACCGTGAGCTTGGTAGGTATCCTGTTTGTGCGGCGAGCCGTACCCGATGTGGGTGCGCACGACGATGAGAGACGGGCGGTCCTTCTCGTCCTTGGCCGCCTGGATAGCCTCAGAAATCGCTTCCAGATCGTTTCCGTCCTTGACGTGCTGGGTGAACCATCCAAAAGCATCGAAGCGACGAGCGACATCCTCAGTAAAGGTAATGTGTGTCGCCGCCGCCAGCGAGATGTGGTTGCTGTCATAGAGGTAGATCAGCTTGCCCAGCTTGAGGTGACCGGCCAGCGACCCTGCCTCAGAGGAGATGCCTTCCATTAGGTCCCCGTCGCCTACGAGGCCATAGGTGTGGTGATCCACGATATCGAAGCCGGGGCGGTTGTAGCGGGCCGCGAGATGCGCCTCCGCCATGGCCATACCCACGCCGTTGGCGAATCCCTGTCCCAAAGGTCCTGTCGTTGTCTCCACCCCCGGGGTGAGGAGCGACTCGGGATGTCCCGGCGCCTTACTCCCCCACTGGCGAAATCGCTTGATCTCGTCCAGCGAAAGATCATATCCCGTCAGATGGAGGAGGCTGTACAGCAGCATCGACCCATGTCCGGCAGAAAGGACGAATCGATCCCGATCGAACCAGTCCGGGTCGGCCGGATCGTGTTTCAGGAACGAAGTCCACAGCACATACGCCATCGGTGCCGCGTCCAAAGGCAGACCGGGATGCCCGCTATCAGCTCGCTGTACGGCATCCACCGACAGAAAGCGTATGGCGTTGATGCACAGATTGTCCAGACTCCGACCGCGAAGTTGCTGCGCTCATTGACGTCTCCTTATCGTGACTATTCTGCGATCTCTTAGTTTCTCAAGCCGGATTGGCCCTCCATCGCGTTACTCTTGCTGTTGCGCGCCTGCGTCAGAGTGGAATATGCTTCCGGGATGCCAGGGCGTACCCAGCGCGGGCAGCACCCACCGATCCAGGCCCCACCAGCCGGCGGTCTTCCACGCAAGCAGCAGCAGGATGGCCAGAGTGTAGAGGATGGGGTTGGTGCTCACCGAGCCCGCCAGAAGGTAGTTGGCATTCATGAAGCCCCCGAAGAACGCGGCGATACCGGTGAAGATCCCCAGTATCAAGGCCACGCCGACCAGGAGTTCGCCGAACGATACGACATAGCTCCAGACGGTGACGTTGGGCATGACCACGTGTTCGATGAACCAGGCGTACCATGACTGCACAGCCGGATGCGCCCCAGTCGCAAGTGATTCCGCGTTCTTCAGGAAGCCCGTCAGGGCGGTCCCGGCCTGTGCTCCCACCCATGCCGGGTTGTTCACCTTTTCCCACCCTGCATTGAGCCACTCCCATCCTGCATAGAGCCGCAGGATCAGCCATAGCCATGCCCAGCGGGTGTCGTTGAAAAGCACTCGTATGAACCGCGGGTCCTCAAAGGCGGTCATCCTATCGCTTCTGCTCTGTTGTGTATTCGGTGTGTTCATTGTTGTTCTCCCTTATGACTTGTTTAGCCCTTTACCGAACCTGCCAGAATACCACTGACGAAGTAGCGCTGCAGCGTCAGGAAGATGACCAGCGGCAGCGCCATCGAAATGAAGGCAGCGGCTGTGAGCAACTGCCACCCGGCTCCGAGCGAGCTTACCAAATTGCTGATGGTCACCGTGATGGGCGCAACGCTGGGATAGCCACCCAGATAGACCAACGCGACGAGCAGGTCGTTCCACACCCAGACGAATTGGAAGATCACCAGCGAGGCGAAGGCCGGCACCGATAGGGGGAGCACCAAGCGGAAGAAAGCGGTGAATGGTGATGCTCCATCCAGGTAGGCTGATTCGAACATCTCACGAGGCAACGTTCCGAAGAAGTTCCTGAGCAGGTAGACCGCAAACGGCAAGCCATAGGCCGTATGTGCGAGCCAGATGCCGGGGAAGGTTCCTGCGAGGTGCAGTGCACCATAGAGTCGAAGGACTGGAATCAACGTCATCTGCAGAGGCACGACGAGCAGTCCCACGACGGTCACGAAGAGCAAGTCCCGGCCCGGGAACTCCATCCAGGCAAAGGCGTAGGCTGCAAAGGCGCCGATCATGATCGGGATCACGGTAGCCGGGATGGTGATATACAGGCTATTGATGAAGCTTCCCCCATATTGGACGTCGCCAGCGCCTGGCGATAGAGGTCCAGGGTGAATTTGAGGGGAGGCGTGAAGGCGGTCCACCAGCCCGTCGTCGCGATTTCGGACGCCGGACGGAACGAACTGATCAGCAGGGCGAAGTTCGGTGTGAACCACACTGCACAAAGCACGATGATCACGATGTGTATGGGCACCCGTGCCAGGAGACGCACGACGCCTCCTGCAGGGGCCGGAACCAGCGCGTGGCCTGATCCGCTGCCGGTCATCTTGGATGCTGGCGAGTTCATCGTAGTGCCTCCTGCGCCCGGAAGCGCTTGATATTCACGGCCATCACGGGCACGATCGCCAACAACAGGATCACCGCGACCGCGCCGGCATGGCCGAAGTTATTGTAAGTGAACATCTCCTGGTACATCTGGTTGGCCAGGACGTTGGTGTTGAAGAAACCGCTGGTGAGCACGTAGACGACGTCAAAGGCTTTCAGGGCGAAGATGATCATTGTGGTGGCGACGACGGCGATCGTCGAGGCCATCATGGGGATGGTGATACGGAAGAGGATTTGCCACTCGTTGGCACCATCGACGCGTGCCGCCTCAAGGATGGGGACGGGAATGCCCTTCAGGCCGGCCGAGAGGATGACCAGCGCGAAGCCGCACCAGGTCCAGATGCCCACCGCGATGAGGGCGAAGTTGTTGGTCGTGCGGTTCACCAACCAGGGGATGGGTTGTGCGCCAAACAGCGTCAGGATCGCGTTAAGGGTTCCCGTCTGCGGCGCGCCGGCCGGCTGATAGTCATACTGAAGTTTCCAAATCACGCTTGCAGCCACGAAGGAGACTGCCATAGGCAGGAAGATGACGGATTTCGCGACCGACTCATACTTGACACGGTCGAAGAGGACCGCAAAGAGCATGCCGAATCCGACCGTGAGAGATGTCAGCAGAACCAGCCAAAGTGCATTGTTGCGAAGCGACCCCAGCGTGTTTCCGTTGGTGAAGAAGTAGACGTAGTTCGCAAAACCGACGTACTTCTTCGAGTTTGGGCCCAGGAAACTCAGGTAGATCGTGTTAAGGGAAGGATAGACCAGAAATGCCACGACAAAATCAGGGCCGGGCCAATCCATAACCAGGGCCGAACTGCCTACGAGCTTTGTTAGGTAAGAGGCCGATGAGACATTCCACCAGGTAGACGTAGCCCACGAGGATTGCCGGAACGCCGAGAACGACAATCGGGGCGAGGACCTATCGGTTCATCGTGCATCTCCTTTCCTTTTCATCACGATGTGTCGGGCGGTGGCGCTAGCGCCGCCGCCCGACAGCACTCCTCATCTAAGGCGTCGTGTAGGCGCTACTCTGGACCGAATCCAGGTTGGCCAGGATGCTATCCAGGTCCGTGGGATTCTGGATGTAGCTCACGATGGCCTGGTAGAAGGCGTTCTGCATCGCCGAAGGCATCTGGTCGGAGGCATCGAAGACCGCGACCTGGGCGCTCGTCAGCCGCTCCGCCGCGCGCTTGCTCAGCTCGTCGGGATAGAGCGACAGCGGCACCGCCTTGTTCGGCGAGATCGCCGAACCGCGCTGCACCCAGATGGCCTGCGCCTCGGGCGTGACCAGGTAGCGGACGAGCGCCTCGGCCTGCGGCGTGTCGTTGAACATCCCGAACAGGTCGCCTGCCATCTCGGTGGCCACAGGGGCGCCCGCCTGGAAGGGCGGGAAGCCGAACCAGTTGAAGTCGGTGATCGGCTCGACGCCGGGGGTGTTGGTCTGGAAGAAGCTGGCGATGAAGCTGGCCTGGTGGACCATGTAGCAGTTGGGCGGGTTGGTGAAGAGGCCGTCGCCCACGTTGCCGAAGTTGGTGGTCAGCATGGCGTTAGGCCCACCGTAGACCATACCCTTGGTGGCCACGATCTCGCCCCAGGTCTGCCACGCCTGCTTGATCTCAGGCGACGACCACTTGATCTTGCCGGCCCACCAGTCGTTGTAGGTCTGGACGCCGGACTGGCGCAGGACGATGTCCTCCAGCCAGTCGGTGCCGGGCCAGCCGCTGGCCGCACCGCTCTCCAGGGCGACACACCAGGGGGTGGCGCCGGTGGCCGCGATCTGCTGCGAGAGTGTGATCATGTCATCCCAGGTCACGGGCTGGTGTAGTCATCGGCCGTCCAGACCTTGGGGTCGTACCAGATCAGGCCCTTGACCGAGACGCGCATGAACAGCCCGACCAGCTTGCCGTTGACGGTCCCCAGGTCGGTCCAGGTGGTGGCGTACTGGTTGCTGTAGGTGGTCATGTCGAGGATCTTGCTCAGGTCGACGAGATAACCCTGATTGGCGTACTGAACCATCTGGCCGGGTCCGGGCACACCTGCGACGTCGGGCGGGTTGCCGCCCTGCAGACGCGTGGTCAGCACGGCGTTGAGGTCACGCGTGCCGGTATACTGGACCTTGATGCCGGTCGCGGCCTCGAAGGGGGCGAGCATGGCCATGAAGCTGGCCAGCTCCGAGCCGCCCCAGACACCCAGCACGTTGACGGTACCACCGATCTTCTGGCCGCCGGCGGCTGCCAGCGCAGCCTGCTCAGGCGTCATCAATCCGCCGGTCTGGCCCGCGGGTGATGTGATCAGCCAACCGACGCCTGCACCCGCGATGGGGTGTTCGAGCATACCATCCGAAACCGTCATACCGGTCGAGTTCTCGGTCAGGGTGCCATCGGTCGCGACGTTGTAGTACTTGCTTGCCGCCACGATGTTGGGCGACTGCGCCACGAAGTCGAGCGGCGCGCCAAAGGCACCGAGCAACTCCATGGTGGACTGATCCGTCACCCTGAAGGCGAAGGCGATGATGGGGGTCTCCCCTGAGGGCGCCGTGAAGGTCGACGGATCGCCGGTCAATACGTCAAACTGAACGTCGTTGGTGAACGCGTTGTCCGGGATCTTGATGGTGAACAGACCTGCAGTCAGCGTGACCGCCGTGCTCGCGGTCACCATCTCACTGGCGATGACCGTGGGGAAACCGTACATCGCGAAGTCCGGGGGCCCCGCCGGCGTTGCCGATGCCTCAGGCGCTGCAGTAGCCGCCGGTGTCTCGGTTGCCGCCGGTGCCGGTGTTGCTGATGCTGATGCCGACGGTGCCGTTGTAGGCATCGCTGTCGGCGAAGGTGTAGTTCCCGCGCACGCTGCAAGCATGCTTGCCAGGATGACACCCACAACGAACAGTCTTAGCTTGTACATCGTTCTTACCCTCCCATATGCTTACGCTACGGATTCGTTTCCTTCCAGAGCGCCGATCCGCTACCCTCACCCCGCCCGGGACAATGGGACGAACCTACGCCTCCTCCTGCAGGACCCACACGCCGAATTCTCCACCTCCTTCCTTTCTATGGGTAAGTTGTGCACTGACGACGTCACGGCGTTGGTGCCTCACCCAAGGTTACCTTGACCTGAAGTTGTTGACTCCCCGCGCACGACCGTGAAGGTCACGGTGTCACCAGGCTTATGGCTGCTGATGATGTTCGCAAAGTCCGATTCACCCACGAGCTTGGTGCCGTCGATGGCCGTGATGATATCCTGCGCTTGCAGTCCGGCCTTGGCGGCGGGAGAGCCCGCCACGACGCTGCCGACGCCGATGCCCTGGGTCTCCGGAACCCCGAGTTGAGCCGCAATCGAGGGCGTTAGTGGCACGTAACTGATGCCCACATAGGGGTGGATTGCCTTTCCGGTCGCCACGAGTTCATCGGCGATCTTCTTGGCGGTCTCGATGGAAATGGAGAAGTTGATATCCTGGACCTGGGTGCCCGAAGACGAGGCCCCCCCCCCAGCGTGTTGATCCCGATGACCTGACCTTGAAGGGTCACCAGGGGCCCGCCGGAGTTCCCGGGGTTGATCGGGGCGTCGGTCTGAACCAGGTCGAAGAGGTAAGGCCCGGCGGCCCCGTCGTCGCGTTGGGTGGCTCCTGCACGGCTCGATTCAGGGCACTGACAACGCCCTGGGTCACGGTGGCGCCGCCCGGCAGCGCCAGCGCGTTGCCGATGGCCACGACCCAGTCACCGACCTCGAGTTGGGTCGAGTCGCCGAGCTGCGCCACGGGCAGGTTGTCCGCCTGGATCTGGATGACGGCAATGTCGGTCGTTGGATCGCGACCGACCAGCGTCGCGGGGAACGAGCGGCCGTCCGGCAGTGAGACGACCAGCTTGTCGGCACCCTCGACGACGTGGTTGTTCGTCAGGATGTATCCCTGGGCGTCATAAATGACGCCGGACCCCACGCCGGCGGGTATATCCTGTGACGAGGTTAACGTTGAGGCCGCGACCTCATTGGTCACTTGAACGACGCTGGGACTCACGGCCTTTGCGACGTCACGGATCGCGGTCGTGAAGGTATCGGACGTCGCCCCTGCCAGCACCGGCATCGCTGTCGGCGACACGGCCGAGGCAGATTTGTGAAAGCCACCGGTACCGCCGTTGGCATCGCTGTCGGCGACGCCGTGCTTGTGGGGACGCACCCCAGCAGCCCGAGCATGGTGAGAACGACAACACCTAGCGCTACACCTTGATGCAAGTACAGTTTTCCTCTCATCTATCACCTCCTGAACCGGAAATTCCATTCTTGGGCCGACTAACTGATAATGACTCCGGGCGGCCCAAATCAACTTGAGCCTCCTTCATCCTTAGCATTGAGAACCAACCGCCGATCTCCACTTGTCGAGCCTTGCTTCGCCGCAGAGTTCTGTTGGCCTGATAGCACGACACGCTTATCATGTCATAACATAGAGCCGAGGCGTGGGACGGCGGATATCGTTAGTGATGACGGCGGTCAAGGTTGGGTACGTTGGCGCTCGGTGTAGTGGGTTGGCCCTCACGGCTCCGGGTAGGCAGTGCGGCATCTTGTCGCGATAGCTTGCACGCCAGGCATTGCCTTATATATTAGAGGCAAGGGGCGGGATACACAAGAAAGCGTGTGCCCAAACGGGCACACGCTTTCTTGGAGTCAATGCTCAGGGATGCTCTAAGATTCCCTGCGGTGTATAGGGATGGTCGGCAGGGCCTCGACGTCGTCCTTACTCAGGCTGAGGAATACAGTATCCTCTTCGATGAGGTCGATTGCAGATACGGGGATGCTGACGTCCTTCCTACCCCACAGGTGGCCCTCGCGAAGGACCAGATGTGTGATCAGGTCGCCATCGGGATTCACCAGGAATTCGTCAACATGGCCTACGTCTCCGTCCGTTGCTTGCACGCGCGCACCTCTGCGCACAGCCCGCTCTCCTGCCGGGATGTTCTCGCGCTCCATTCGGACATACTCGGGGCCTTCTGCCGTGGCGTATGGCCACATGACTAAGGGCACCGTTCCCATGCCGCCGGCCGCAGGCACCATCACCTCTGACGAGGGGGGCATAGTAGTATCGACCTTGACGAATTCGGTCTCGGCAACTCTTCTGCCTTTGCGAGTTGGTCCTTCGAACACGTCAACTTGACGAGATCGGAGTCTGTCTGGGTCACCCAGTCGATCGGCACCAGGAGCTCGGTATGGGGCGGGTCGACATCCTGACCACCAGGTGGGTGACTTCATCTTTGACGGGGTCGATCACCACGTAGGTTGATTTCCCACACGGGCCATCGGTACACGTTACATCTGCGTCTATAGACATACTGTCTGACATCTTCATTCCTCCAAGGTCTGATTCTCGAATTGTCTATCTCTCTTTCACTCTACTATGGAACGACCCACAACGTCTGGTCAGTGTTGGCGAATGGACGGTCTGGGTTGGCAGAGTTGCATAGGTTGCACCATCAGCCTGGCCCATCCGTCCGCGATGTCTCCAGCTCATCGTGACGATCTCGCACGGCGAGAGTTCAGTCGTACGACACCCGCTGCGTCCGGTGACAGGGCTCCCAGTCTCTCCTCCGCCAGATCCAGGCGAAAGGCTCCCCGGACGGGTGCAGCGGTGGCGAGGGTCGCCGTTTGCACAACGCCGGATAGGTTGACACAGCGGACGAGCAGGGAAGCCCGTGCCTCGCAGAGCTTGACCGCGGTGACGTCAACGTCATTTCCCGAGACGCGAAGCAGGGATTCGCCAGAGGGCAGGGGCCCCGTCCCGACCTGTGTCTCCAGGCTATCGGCGCTACCGACCACGAGCGTGCCTTTCGCACGATCTCGTCTTGCTGCCCGGAGCCGGCAAAGGGAAGGAGTGCCAGGCGATAGGCGTGCGGCCCCGGCTCCTGGCTGTCGAGGTACTCGTCAGGTTCGCCGGCGCCGCGCCCGAACGCCCTCAGCAGCGTAATCGCGAGGGTGCGCTGGGGATCGTCGATCACCTCGTATTCCTGTGTACCCGCGGTGAGGACGACCAGCCCGCCCTCCGCATCCCCTACACCCACAAAGCTGTGATGTGGGTAGGTCCCAAGCTGGCGTTCGAGCCAGTCGTGGCTATCGGGTTGGGCGATGGTACGCTCAATGACGTCGTAGGCAACGTCGGCAAAGCAGACGTCTGTGGCGATCCCGGTCGGGAAGTGCACACGGAGCCGGTGATTCTGCGCCCGGTTGTCCACCTGGATCGCAACGTCGAGATGCCGCGCGTCTGCAGCCAGCGAGAGCATGGCGGTGACGGGCAGGTCAACGGTCTCCTCGGTCCGTCGCATTCTCGCCGGGTCCGCTTCGTAGGGCGTCGGGTCGAGGCCTATGGGGACGCGAAGATGCATTGTGAGCTGGAGTGCGGCCATTAGGGGGCCGTCCTGTACCCGTGTGAGCTCGAATGGCGTGCCACCGGATAGCCTGACCTTGTCGAACTGCGGCGGTATCCATTGCCACCCGCTGCCGCCGTCCCCGCTATCCTCGTAGACCATCAGGCCGCGATACGTGCGCCCTGTCGGCTTGTGTGTCAGGGTCAGCGAACCGCTTTCCTCTACCGTCGCCCGCAGATGGGCGTTCTCCATTGTGCGCGGGCCGACAAAGAGAGAACCGACCGGCCGCTGTGGCCCCGTGATCGTATGAATGCCCATCGCCGTGAGGCTATAAGGAGGGAGTTCGACGCCGCTCAATGCGACGCGATAGATCGAACGTCTGCGAGGAGACGGCACGTCGAACGGTGGCTGACGGAGTGGCGCATGGTCGGTGATCGCCAGGACCTGGTGTTTGATCTCGCGCCCTGTATTGTCGTAGAACCTTAGCGGGCGACGATCCTCTGAGGCGATGGGCACATCGACTACCAACGTCTCCGTCCTGGCCCAACGCGAGGGGTTGGCGACCACCAAAGCTGTATCGTCCGGGCTCACGAAGGACGTGTCGATCTGTCCTGCCAGGAAGTCCATGGCCCGCTCCTGAACGACTGCGCCGATCTGGGCCACCTGGTCGTACCGGTGGTGCATCTCCCGGTGGACCTGGTCGACCGAGCAGCCGCAGATGCTGTCGTGAGCGTGGTTCTGCAGGAGGTATTTCCAGGCTAAGGCCAGATAGGCTCTCGGATAGGTGCCTCCGTGAAGCCAGGCGAGGGCGCTCAGGGGTTCGGCCGTCCCCTCCAAGAGTGTCTGGCAGCGGTGGTTTGCCTGCTTGATCCGGATGTGTGAAGAGGCGACGTTGGCCAGCAATGCCTGGAACCGCCAAGCGCGGTTCGCGTGGCGCAACTCGCCTACTTGCTCGACCAGGTCGGGGTTAGCGTCACGGACAGCCTGGACGTAGGCAGGAAGGGTGGAGTGGATCACGTGTGCATCGGCGAAGATGGCGTTGGCACGCTCAATAAGTGCGGGCGTCTTCGGGTTGGCATAGACGTGATCGACGCCATCCATCCAGAGCAAGTGCTCGCAGACGGCCGATGTCTCGGAGTCGGCGCGAAGCTGGGTGAGTTGTTGGTCGGCATCGTCCCAATCAATAGCGCCTGCGGCGGCCAAGGTGCTCCGCATGCCGTAGAAGAAGTTGCTGTACGCCGTTTCGTCGGGAAGCTTGATAGCCAGTAGGGCCGTGCCATCGGTGCCGCGCCAGGTGAACGCAGAGCGCACTTGGTCGGCGGTGATGCCGCGAAAGAAGATGGCGGCAGGGAAGCCAAAACCGGCCAGTATTTGGGGCATCTGCCCGGTGTGACCAAAGGTGTCGGGCAGGTACCCCAGATCCATGCAGGCGCCGTAACCTTGTGCAATCCGGCGTCCACGTAGGAGATTGCGCACCAGCGCCTCGCCACTCACGAGGAATTCGTCAGGCTGCGTGTACCAGGGACCAATCAGGATCCGGCCTTCGCGGATCTGGCGCGCGAGGCGCGATTCCTGCTCGGGACGAATCTCAAGGTAGTCCTCCAGGATCGCGGTTTGCCCATCCAGGTGAAAGGCAATGTACTCAGGCTGTTCCTCCATCAGGTCCAACAAGGCGTCGACCAAGTCCACAAGTCGTGCCCGGAAGATCTGGAAGGGGCGGTACCACTCGCGATCCCAATGCGTATGTGAAACGACGTGGATGGTCTGCACCATCGTCTTTGCCTCCATTCATTGTGAAGACTACGCTGATTGCGTTCTGTTATAGTCGGGCAGTCGGTGGCCGTCAATCCTCCCGCTCATAGAGTTGCCGTCCGTTTTGACACAATCTCCAGACCTGTCTACCATGACATCCATGAACCGAGGTCGACGTGAACACGTGGCGTGAGGTGCTGGCGCAGGTCCGCGTAATGAACGAGGGGCTCGCCGCTCCGGACGCCATCGATATGCGCCCACTCTGGCGCGCGATGGCCTACCGGGCATACGAGGGCCAGCCGGAGCCTATTGTGCGTGCGCAGGCATTCCGCCGTGTCCTGATGCAGGACAGCCTGTACACCTACGACGGTGAGCGGCTCTGCGGGAGCCACGCCGGTTGGTACGCCCACGAGCTGCCGCCGGACCTCACGCGGGCCGAGGCTGACGAGCTCATCGCCGAGCACCGCGCTCGCGGGCAGCGCGATTTCTGGGCCGGTTGGGATCACTCTTTGGCGGACTATCCCACGCTGCTGAGCCTCGGTGTCGGCGGTCTTCTCACGCGCGCCAGTCCTCACTCCGAATCCATGCATCGGCGCGGGAGCAGACCACGCTCCGGGGTATGATTCTCACGCTTGAGGCATTTTCTGCCTACATCGCGCGGTGGGCAGAGTCTGCCGCCAGCCGCGGTGCCGACGACCTAGCGGCAACCGCCCGGCGTGTCGCGACCCAGCCGCCCCACACCTTCCGGGAAGCCCTCCAACTCGTCGCCTTCACACATCTCGTTTTCGAGAGTGAGGGGCGCTACGCGATGGCCCTGGGGCGCATCGACCAGTATCTGCTGCCGTACTACCGCCGCGACCTGACGGCAGGGCGCCTGACCCGCGCGGAGGCGCTCGACCTCGTCTGCCATCTGTGGGTGAAGCTTGCCGAGAACGGTGGCGTGCAGAACATCTGCATCGGCGGTCTGACGCCCGAGGGTGAGGATGCGACCAACGAGCTGTCGTACCTCTGCCTGGAGGCGACCAAGCTGGTCCAGTCGCCCTTCACCAACCTCTCCGCGCGCTTCCACGACGGCACGCCTGACGCTTTCTACCGGGCCTGCTTCGACGTGATTCTCACAGGGGTAGGGTTTCCGGCGATTTTCAACGATCACGTGCTGATTCCCGGTCTGGTCGAGATCGGCATTCCGGTGGAGGTCGCCCGCAACCACTGTATGGTGGGTTGCATCGAGACGATGCTGGCGGGGCGGCAACCGGCGTGGTCCGATGGGCGATATAACATGGCGCTGCAGTTGATGAACGCGATGCAGCGGGTGCGGGGGCGGCAGGAGCTCACCTATGAGACGCTGGTCGAGGCGTTCCTGGACGAGATGCGTCAATCGTTGGCGGCCTACTGCGAGGCTTTCAATGCCTACATCGCAGGATTCCCGCCGGACCGCTTCCCCGATCCTTTCCTATCGGTGCTTACGCGCGACTGCATTGGGCGCGCCAAGGACATCAATGACGGGGGCGCCGAATACTCGCGCATGCACGGCATCGCGATCATGGGTCTGGGGACCGTCGCGGACTCGCTGGCTGCGGTGAAGACTCTGGTCTTCGAGGAGCAGCGCGTGACCTACGATGGGTTGATGGATGCGCTTGATGCGGATTTTGCCGGCCGTGAGCCGCTTCGCCAGATGTTGGTGAACGGTGCGCCCAAGTACGGCAACGACGAGGACGTGGTGGACACGATTGCCGCCTTTCTCGTCGACTGGACCTCACGGGAGTGTCTCAGGCACGAGATTGCAGGTGGCGGACGCTTCGTCTCTGCGATGGCTGCCAACGTCAGCAACATCCCTGCGGGCAAGGAAGTCGGGGCGACGCCGGACGGGCGCCGCGCCTCCACGCCGCTCTCGGATGCCGCGAGCCCGTACTTCGGTCGCGACGTCCACGGGCCCACGGCGTTCCTAAACTCGGTCTCCAAGCCCGATTATCATCGCGTGCTGACGGGCAGCGTGATCAATATGAAGTTCGAGCCGGTGTATTTTCACGACGCCGAGGGCGAGCGCGCCTTTCTGGCCCTGATGAAGGTATTTGTGCGAAACCGTGTGCAGGAGTTGCAGTTCAATTTCACCGGCAATGAGGTGTTGGTCGACGCCCAGAAGAACCCCGAGTTGCATCGTGACCTCGTGGTGCGGGTGAGCGGCTTTTCCGCCTACTTTGTGACGCTCTCCCGGGAGGTGCAGGACGACGTGATCCGGCGCCGTGCCCACGCCGGGTTGCCTGTCCCGGCGTAGGCATCCCCTCAGTAGGCCGGAACCGTCGCGGTCTGCGTGATATTACCCGTGCGGTAGACGATGTACCACGCGGGCACCCAGGCCAGCGCGAAGAGGTTGACCTCGATGTCCGAGCGACGCGGGGTGACGGGCAGCTCTTCGAAATCGGCGAGCGCGCTTTCCCACCGTGTCACGATGGTCTCGGTCTCCTGCTTGAGCTCGGCCTTCATCTCCTCGATGTCGGCCTCGACGTCAGCGACTTTCTCCTCTGCTGCGTTGATACCGGCTTTGGTGGTCGTGGCCTGCGTTACTTTGCGCGCAGCGCTGGAGATCGAGCGGCGCCGGCCGGAGAAGAGGCTGAAGACAGTCTCGCCTGCGGTGATCAGGGCATCCTGTTTGCGCTGCCGTGCCGTTGTCTCCTGTTTATCCAGTGCAACTCGTGCCGTGCGAAGACGATCCTCCAGCGTGTTAAGTTTGCTCTTGAAGCGGTCGTCCAGTGTGTCCACCTCGTCGTCACGCAGCTCCCTCGCGGCCTGACTGACGCGGGCGCGGAAGTCACGCTCGCTCTCGTCCGGTTCCGAGTAGAGCTTCGTCGCAGGGTTATAGAGCAGCTTCAGGCTTCGCGACCGGTAGAGATGATCTTCGAGTTCGCCGCGCAGCGCCGTGAGCTTCTTGGACTCGTTGATTGTGTCGGGCAGCACATCGAAATAGGCATCGGCCTCGGGCCTGTCCATGAGATCCCGTGTCTGGAGGTCTAGCGACTCCGCTTGCTCCCATCGCACGGTGCCCACGCCCTGCGGCGGCTGGGCCAAGAGGGCGACGGCCTCGGATTCGTCAACCTGGACGGCCTGGGTGTTCTTCACGAAGTGCACACGTCCCATGCCGAGCAGGGCCGGCCGGTAGAGGATATGGCGTTCCTCAACTTCGATGCGCCCTCCGGCGCGCTGCTCAACCGTCCGCTCTGCTGTCGACGCGCCTTGCCGCTGCGGCAGGTAGACCTGTTGCACGCCGGACGGCAGCACGGGTGGAACTGCGGCGTAGGGGGCCTCGGGTGCCTTAGGTGTGGGTACCGGTGTCGGCAGCGGCGCCGATGTGGGCGAGGCCGCCGGTGCGGCGGAGGCCGCCGATTCACTTGCCGGTGTCTGGCCGGCCGTGAGATCGCGGACCTGCATGCGGGTGAGGGGACCGCGTAGATAGCTCATTGCCCACCGCGTTTGGAAGACCGTGGGCTGGTCGTCGTGGACGTTGTGCAGCAGGAAGACCCGCTTGCCCAGCCCACTGATGATCTTGTCGATCGCCGCGCGGTCCAGCGAACCGCCGGCCTGAGCCGAAGCACCCTCGAGGCCCTCCAGAAGTCGATCCTTGTCACGCTCCGCTTGGAGGCGCCCGACGAACCAGGTACCCGCGTTGGTCAGCCCCTTGTAGTCGAGATCGGCCGGGTTCTGCGTCGTCAGCACCACACCCACACCGAAGGCGCGTGCCTGCTTCATCAACGTGAGCAGCGGTAGCTTGCTCGGTGGGTTCGCGACCGGGGGGAAGAAGCCGAAGACCTCGTCCATATAGAGCAGCGCGCGCAGGCTGGTGGTGCCGGGCTGGGTGCGCATCCACGTCACGAGCTGGCCAAGCAGCATCGTCACGAAGAACATGCGCTCGGCTTCGCTGAGATGGGCGATGTAGAAGATCGAGTGGCGCGGCTTGCCCTCCGGTGTCCAGAGGAAGCCGGCAATATCCAGCGGTTGCCCGTTGAGCCAGCTCTGGAAGGCAGGCGCAGCGATGATGTTGTTGAGCGCCATCGCGAGGCCGAAGCGGTCCTTTTCCGGGAAGAAGGTGTCGACGTCGAAGACGCCCAGGGTTCGAATGGGCGGCGTCTGGATCGAGAGGATAAGCTTGGGCAGGTCCAGATCCTCGCCTTTGCGCCAGAAGTGCTCGAAGAGATTAGCCAGCAGGATGTGCTCGCGCGACCGGACCGGGTCGGCGTCGATGCCGACGAGCCCCAGCAGCGCGCTGACGGTGCCCTGGACGCGCTCGCGGAGCAGCTCCGCCTCGGTGTCCCAACTGAGCTTGGGTGCGGCAAACGACTGGAGGATCGAGACCGGCAACCCTGCGTCGCTGCCCGGCGTGTAGATCGCGAAGTCCGCGGTCTCGCGCAGCATCCGGATACGGTCGCCATCCTCGCCCCACTCGGCCAGGCCGTTTCGCCAAAGCTTCGCCTGCTGCTCGGCGTACGCGTCCTCGGTGAGGCCCTGGCGTCGCGCGTCGTCAACGTTGATCCACGGGCGGAAGTCCGAGGGGAGAAGGTCCGGGAAGGTAAGCAGCAGGTTCGTGATGTCGCCCTTGGGGTCAATAATCAGAGCGGGCACGCGGTCGATCGCCGCCTCCTCCAGGAGGTCGATACAGAGCCCCGTCTTTCCGCTCCCGGTCATGCCGACGCAGACCGCGTGCGTGGTCAGGTCGCGGGCGTCGTACATCGTCAATTGCTCCAGCAACTGCTGATTTGCGAGGTCGTAGGCCTTGCCGAGGTAGAAGGCCCCAAGCTTTTCGAAGTCCATAGCACCCTCCCTTGGGCGTAATGGTAGCCGCTCGTCGTGATGCCGCTATCATAGCAGCGTCCCTCGGAGAGGGAAAGGCCAGGACGCAGGCATTTCACGTGGCATGCTACTGGGGAAGCCGCGCATTGGAGTGCGTCGTCGGGGCGTCTACCGCGTGGTGGAGTGCCTTGGGGACGCGACGTTTGTCTCGAACGGCGTTCCCGGCGCAGCAGAAGACGGGCGTCGCCGCGTCTCACCTAGGGAAGGGGTCGTCGCTGAGGAGTTGTGCACTGCCCGGCGGCCTGCTGCGGCTCGACATGCGTACGCCCTGGCGATAGACGAGAGAGCGCCCAAACACCATGCGCCAGGATCAGGTGCCATTTGTGTTTGTGGTCCGGCGTGGTAGGATTGCCTTTGGATCACAGTACCTTACACGTTGCACATCCATAGCTTGTCTCCGAGTCTCACAGCCTAAAGGATACTTTACCTCCCAAGGCCTGAGACCATTGGGTATGGCGGGAAACGGCCATGCCTCCCGTGTTTGGAAAGGAGATGCCCTCCCTCTACAGGGCGCGCCACTTATGTGAGTGGCGCGTTCCGTCGTGGACTGCGGCATGCCTTTCCTGGGCATGCCGTTTTTCTTTGTCCTGAGTAGGGAGCAAACCAAAATGCGCACAGAGCGACCTGGCCTCGCCACGCGTGATTGGCTGATGATGGCTGCGCTGGCGGCCCTTGGCGGTGTCACGAGCACCTACATCAATGCTATCGGCGACCTCGCCCAGTCGATCCTGGGCTTTGCCGGGTCGACGCAGTGGGCTGCCGGGCTGCATGTGCTGTGGCTCACGCTCGCGATAGGACTGACAGGACGGGTTGGGGCGGGGACGCTGACCGGAATCCTCAAGGGTAGCGTCGAGTTCCTCACAGGGAACACCCACGGCCTGTTGGTTGTGCTCGTCGACGTTGTCGCGGGCTTGCTCGTTGATGCCGTCTTTCTCTTCTTTCGGAGAAAGGACCGCCTGCCGGCCTATGTGCTGGCCGGTGGCCTCGCGTCGGCGTCAAATGTCTTTGTTTTTCAGCTCTTCGCTGCCCTGCCTGCCGATCTTCTGGCCTACGGCGCACTTGCCCTCGTAGGTGGCATGGCCGCCATCTCGGGTGTGGTCTTTGCCGGGGTACTGGGCTGGGTGCTATTGGGGGCGCTTCGCCGAGCGGGTGTAGTGAAGGACCTGCCTGCCCCGTCACGGGATCGCCGCGTCGCTCCCGTATGGGTGGGCGGGGCTGCCATACTGACGATCCTCTTTGGCCTTTATCTGCGCGGTGCGCTCCGCGGCCCGGCAGTCGTCACGGTGGATGGGGCGGTAGCCGCGCCCTATGCCTACCCCACGGCGCACGGTGATATTCCGCGCATCACGGCCGAGGCGTCGCTGCGAGGGACGCCGGCGCGATACTCCGGTGTGCCCGTTCGTGAGATGCTTGCCCGTGCTCAGCCTGCAAGCGACGCCGGCCTGCTGCTCGTCCGCGCTGCCGATGGATATGCGTTCTTTGTGAGCCTGAAGGAGGTGCGTGACAACCCGGCGTTGCTCCTGGTACCGTCGGGCAACGGCGATGATGCGACCTTCGACCTCGTGGGCCCGGAAAACAGCAAGGCGTGGGTGCGTGGCGTCAGTTCATTGACGGTGATCGGTGGCGTGACGCTCGACGTTTCGGGAAAGCTCGCGGCGGCCGGGGCTTATGACCCTGACGCGTGGCAGTTCGAGATGGACAGCGTCAGTCTCGACGTAGGGCACGGGGCACAGAAGCTGCAGGGCGTACCATTAGGGGCGGTGATTGCCTCGATGGAACCTGAGGTGGACGCTCACGACTTGATCATCCAAACGCCGGAGGCACCTGTCACGTTGCCGCTGGAGGGCTTGTGGGACAGTGATGATGTCCGTATCTTCACCGTCATCGACGGGCTCGGAATCACGTTCGCCGTCGCACGGATGGACGGGACGGTGATCGCGCCGAAGGTCATGGCCCTGGAAGTGAGGTAGTAGGATGAGGTGTACGGTCGTCGGATGATCTCGCTGCGTGACTTCTCGTATCGCTTCGCGGGCAGTGACCGCTATGCGCTCCGCCACGTGGATCTGGAGATCGCGCCGGGCGACTTTGTGGTCGTGACCGGCCCGTCAGGCTCGGGCAAGTCGACGTTGGCGTTGGCTCTGTCAGGCTTTCTGTTCAACCAGTATGCCGGAGAGGCTGAGGGTGCTGTGACTGTTGGAGGTTTGGATGTGCGCCGAGCGCCGATCTATGAGGTCGCGGAGACCGTCGGGCTGGTCCAGCAGAACCCTGAAGCGCAGTTCTGTACGCTGACGGTGCAGGACGAGGTGGCGTTTGGCCTGGAGAACCGGTGCGTGCCGCGGGAGAGGATCCTGGCGCGGCTCGCGTGGGCCCTGGACGTTGTGGGAGCAGCGCATCTGCGTGACCGCTCGCTATCGACATTGTCCGGAGGCGAGAAGCAGCGCATTGCCGTGGCGTCGATGCTGGCGGCGCGGCCTAAGGTGCTGATCTTTGACGAGCCGACATCCAATCTGGACCCGACAGCCACCGCCGAGATTTTCGACGTTATCGCGAGGATCCGTGCTGAAGACAGGGAGCCGACGCAGATCCTCGCCAATGGGTGCGCGGAAGATGGGGATCCGGGGGCGCTGACGGTCGTTGTGATCGAGCACAAGGTGGACTACCTGCGCCGCTTCGATCCCCGCTGGCTGCACGTTGTGGCAGGAGAAGTCATCGAGCATCATACCCCTCCGGTCTCTATGTGGTCGGGTCGCGAGCCTGGCAGCCGATTCCCGCAGGCAGGACGTGAGATAGTAGTGCGGGTCGAGAATCTGTCCGCCGGCTACACGGAGGATCCCGTCCTGCGAGATGTCTCCTTCACGATGGAGGCGGGTGAGTTCGTCGTCGTGATGGGCGATAACGGCTCGGGGAAGAGCACACTGCTTCAGAGCCTGATGGGGTTCCTTATACCGCGAAGGGGGCGTGTGGAGGTACTTGGCCTGGATACGCGCCGTACACCAGTCTCCAAGCTCGCGCGCAACGTCGGCTATGTCTTCCAGAACCCCGACCACCAGCTCTTTGCCGATACGGTCTGGGATGAGGCGATGCTCGCCTTGCGGAACTTCGACTTGCTCGATGACGGACGCCGCGCGCGTGTGGGTGACTTGCTGGAAAGAGCCGGACTCCGCGGTCGCGAGTCTGATCCGCCCTATCGCCTGAGCTATGGGCAGAAGCGACGGCTTAACCTCATCTCGGTTCTCGGCTATGCGCCGTGCCTGCTATTGCTTGATGAGGTGCTGATCGGTCAGGATCCCGCCAGTGCGGCCTTTGTCCTCGATCTACTCCGGGAGGAGGCGGACCGCGGTGCCGCGGTCGTAATGGTTAGTCACGCACCCGAGGTGGCTGCTCGTTACGCCGATCGCGTGCTCTTTCTCGACCATGGGCGGCTAACCGTGGACGACGTGCCGCAGGAGGGCTTTGCGACATTGGCCAAGCTGGGGCGTACGGCCTACGTGCCTCTGGCAGGGGGGATCGCTGCATGAGCCCTCGGCGGGAACAGATTGCCTACAGGCCGGGCGAGACCTTGGTCCACCGATTGCATCCCCTGGTCAAGCTCGGTTGGCTCGTGACGGTCACGGTCTTCGCCTTTGCGGTGCGATCTCCGTGGGCGGCACTGAGCGTGCTCTGTGGCCTATGCGGCCTATGGCTGTGGCTTGTGCCCGGACGGGTGCGGGGTGTGCGCCTTGCTGTCATTACGTCGACGGCACTGGCGATCGTGCAGATGCTCTTCCGGACGGAGGGCACGGTCTGGGTGCAACTCGGCTGGCTGCGTCTGACGACAGAGGGGATCTCCACGGGCGTGTACGTCGGGGCTCGATTTCTTGGCATCGTGTTGCTCAGTTACTTGTTTGTGCTGACGACGGATCCAAATGCGCTGGCTTACGCCCTGATGCAGGTCGGCTTGCCTTACCGTTTTGGCTTTGCATTGGTCACGGCCCTGCGGCTCGTGCCTGTTTTCGAGCAGGAAGGGGAGACGGTCTATCGCGCACAAATCGCGCGCGGTATGGCCTACGACCGGACCGGTCCGCGGCGGTGGCTGATCCTGGCACGCCAGTTCATCTTGCCTCTGTTAGTTTCGGCGCTGAGTAAGGTCGATGCCCTGGCGGTCTCTATGGAGGGGCGTGGCTTCGGGCAATACCAGCGGCGGACCTTTCTGCGCGAGGTGCCCTTCACCCGGACGGATATCCTGGCGACGGGCGCGCTATTGCTCGCCCTGGCGACGCTGGTCCTGGGGCTCCGCCTGAAAGTACCCGGCACCTTCTGAGGTCGCCGGCATCTAAGGTGCACAGTCTCGGAGGAGCGAATGAGAAGATCCCGTTGGTTGGTGCCCGGGTTTGTTCTGTTGGTGCTGCTGGGCGGCACGATCGGGGTGGTCGTCGGCTCGATGCACGCTGTGCCCGTCCGTGTGCTTACAGACTATCCGGTCAAGGTGCTCGCCGAAGAGGCGGCGACCATGAGTGCATGTGCCGAGTGTCACGACACCGCGGAGTTTCATCGCTGCACCACGTGCCATGATGAGCACGGAGCGTTGGAATTGAGCGACGTCCCCTTCTATGCTGTGGTGGCTTTCGAAGGAGATGTACCCGAGCCGGGGTACGTTCTGGTCGATGACGTGCTGCCCTACCGGGATCAGCCAAACACCCACGTGGCACTTACGGCGTTCCTCTCCGCGCAAGGTGTAGCGGACTTCGATAGCGTCACCCTGGCATCCGATGACGGCGGCTTTGTCACCATCGAGCGCCAGAATCTGACGGACGCCGCCTTGCTGCTGCCCTACGAAGATGGCATTCGATTCGCATCTCCTGATCTGCACGTTTCCGCGTGGCTGAAAGGTATCAGGCGTGTCGTTGTCGTGGGGCAAGAGACTCCGCTAGAGGTGGATGGGCGGGCGACGTCGATGGGCCGTCTCCTGCTGGGGCCCGTGCAATCGGTGACAGTGGAGCAGGCCGACGTCATGTTTAAGAGCGAGGACGACGGACAGGTGCGCACGGCGCAGGCCGGCTCCCGTATCAACGGCATTCTGGTATCGGCAATCCTTGCCGATCCGTCATTCACGACCCTTACGGTCCGCAGTGCCGATGGCACCGCGCAGACGGTGACCGTCGACGAGGCGCGTGGCGCGCTCTTGGCGCAGGTACGTGGGCAGGCGACGTTGGTGTTTCCTGATCGCGGCCGCGGGCAGTGGGTCGCAGATGTAGTGGCCCTGGAGAGCCAATAGCGCATGAAGCGATCTGTGGCGGTGCTTTCGGCATGTATTGTGTTTCTGATCGGCTTGCTGGGTCTGTCTGGCTGTGCACACGCCTGGGAGACAATCGTGGTTGGCCCCGATGGATCGACAGGCGTGGTGAACCGCGATGTGGTGAAGGGCCTGCTGGCCCACGGAGAGTCGGACGGCGTGCCGGTAGATACCGTGCTGTACGCGGCAGCCTATCATCTGGTGAGCTCGGTGACCGTTACGGACACCGCAGGGAGTGTCACGACGTATAGTTGGGATCCAACGGCGGAAGACGCTTGGTGGTCTCTGGACGGCAAGATCACGCTAGGTGGGAATACTATCGTACCTGCAGCTCTGTCCGTCGAGCCACTGACGCTCCCTTCAGCGCCGAGTGTGAGCATTACGGACCTGGCCCCGACGGCGGCGGACGCGCTTGGCCTGCCCGCGCCGGCGGAGGCCACCGGCAAGTCCCTGGCGGTCGGCCCGGCGGATCGCGTTCTGCTAATGATCCTCGATGGCTTTGGCTACGTCCGATACACGGAGGCGCGTGACGCGGGCTTGATCCCGGTTCTCGCTTCGCTGGGCGATCCACTCATAGGGTTGACCGTCTATCCGCCTTGCACAGCGGTTGCCTCGGCGGCGCTTCTGAGCGGCGCTCCGCCGGTCGTCAATGGCGTAACGGACAGGGGCATCCGCAGCACCGAGGTGGAGACTGTGTTTAGGGTCTTGTCCGCGGCAGAGCGTCAGGTCGTCGCCATTGAGGGGGACGCGTTGGCGTTCAACCTGCGTGACGCAGAAATCGTACTGTCGGGCGATCGCGATGGAAACGGGAGCACCGATGACAACGTGTTGGCCAATGCGCTCTCCGCCATCGAAGCGGGTATGCCCGATCTGCTGTGGGTCCATTTCCACGGTATCGATGACGCGGGGCACACGTACGGGCCCGGCGCGCCGGAGGAGGTCGCTGCGATCAGGGGGGTGGACGCTGCTGTTGGACAGCTTCTCGAGGCTCTGCCCGACGGCACGTTGGTACTGATGGTGGCGGACCACGGGATGCACACCGTGGACGAGGAGGGTCGACAGGGCAATCACGGGCACCTCATTGCCCGGGATATGCTGATCCCGGTCTTTGTCAGAGAGCCGTGACGAGGAGGTGAGATCAAAGGTAACGCAGCGAGACAGTGAGTGAGGAGCATGAAGTGTGTATGAGGAGGAATGGAAATGAAAACGATGAGGTTGTTGGCTCTATGTCTCCTGACCGGTGTCGTCCTGCTGGCGGCGGCCTGCAATAGTGCCCCCAAGGTGGAGTGGACGCTCTCGATCGAGGGTGATGTGAGCACGCCGCTTGCGTTGAGCTATGCCGATCTGGCAGGTATGCCCCAAATCGATCTGACGGATATCCTGATGCAGAAGTCATTGGGCGAGGACGAGACGGCTTCGTGGAGCGGAGTCTCGCTTGACGCAATCCTGAGTCAATCAGGTGTCGGAGAGTTCGCTACGATCACGGCGACCGCGGCAGACGGCTATGCCATCGAGATCACGCGAGACGAGCTCCAGAATGCAATCGTCGCATTGCAGAAAGATGGAACGTGGATCACCAAGGCGGAGCCGGACAAAGGTCCCATCCGGTTGGTCTGCCCGGAGACGCCAGCGAATCGCTGGGTATTCCAGGTGCAAACCCTCACGGTCAATCCGTGAGGGAGTGAGCATCGATTATCAATCTGTCTATCAACAAGAGGAGAACAATATGTCGAAGAGATCTGGTCTATGGTTGGTCGTCATCTTGGTGGTGGCTATGGCGCTGACGGCGTGTGGCAGCCCGAGCGGTACCAGCTCAGGTGTCCCCAGCGACGCTGCACTCAAGGTCACCGGTAGTGTGGACAGTGAGGTCGGCTGGACGGAGGCTGACCTCAAGGCGATGGATGCCATCGATGTCGAGTCTACCAACAAGGATGGGGTCGCGAGCACCTACACGGGCGTTCCGATCAACGATCTGCTGGGTATCGCCGGCGTCGCGAGTGGTGCGACCACGGTGGTCTTTGTGGCCGACGATGGCTACACGGCCGAGGTGGCATTGAGCGAGCTACAGGGGTGCTCGAACTGTATTGTCTCATTCCGCAACCAGGGCGGCTTCAGCACCGTGCTTCCGGACTTCCCCGGTAACCTTCAGGTCAAGGGCGTGGTAGAGATCCAGGTTAAGTAGGTTTCAGTACAGAAACAGACTCCCCGCGTGTCGTTCGGTGCGCGGGGAGTCTGTCATTCCAGCGTCGTGTGTTTGTCTTCAGGCCTTCGCTCTGGCGATCCTCACGGAATCCCCCTGCTGGACACGCTGGAGCGGGGTCACATCACCTATGACTGAGCCAATCACGTTCACCGGGCTGTATGCACGCGGCTTGCTTCCGGTACTTACCGGCGTTGGCCCAAAGAAGATACAGAAGGCGCTGCCGACCGGCCAATACCCCAGCGTCCCCACGTCGACCTCTGCCCGGGCATCCGGTGCCTGTGCCTGTGTCACCGGGATTTCGAAGTATACCTCATCGCCCCAGATATTGGCCTGGGCCTGAATGGGCAGAGCCTCCCATATTTCCAGGGCAGTTGGGCTCTCGTTTAGCTCTGCTGTTATCGTCACGTCCCCGGCTGTTATCACGATCCTGTGCATTGGGCATCTCCTTTCGCGTCAGCACCCGAGGTGTCGGACCCAGTATAGGAGGGTTCGGCGGCAGGGTCAACGGGAAAGTGCACGGTCGGCTCGGTGGTGTGTCGTCTAGAACCGCGGGACCATCGTCCGGTTGCGCGCCTGCCGGAGCGGGCTACGATACCTCCACGATCGGATCGTCTCTGTTGGCATACTCAAGAAGGAGCCAGGCGATATGACCCACACACCTTTCCGAGGCATATTCACCATTCCCTCCACCCCCTTCCGTGAGGACGGGGAGATCGATGTCGCCAGTTTCCGCCGCGTGGTCGACTTCTGTATTGGATGTGGTGCCCACGGCTTGGTCTTTCCGGTGAACGCCAGTGAATTCACGTCGCTGAGTGATGCCGAGCGCTTCACGCTGACGGAAGTGCTGGTCGAGCAGGACGCCGGGCGTATTCCGGCCATCATCGGCGTCGCAGGTGTGGCGAAGGAGGTCGCTGCAAAGTTCGCGGCACACGCGCGCGAGATCGGGGCGGACGGCGTCATCGCAATGCCACCTTATATCCATCGCGGAAGCACGCCGGAAACGGTCATATGGGCTTACTATCGGGCGATCTCCGACGCTGCCCGCTTGCCCATCTTCATCCAGAACTATGGGCCGCCGGTGGGTACCGATATGAGTGCTGATCTGCTGTTGCGGCTCTGCCGTGAGATCGAGTGGGTGCAGTACGTGAAAGAGGAGACCACGCCCACGACGATGAAGCTCTCGCAACTACTGGCGCGGAACGATAGGTCGTGCAGGGGTGTCTTCGGCGGCGCCGGCGGGCGTTATCTGATCGAGGAATTCCGGCGCGGTTCCGCGGGCAACATGCCTGGCTGTCATGTGACCGACGTCGTCGTGGCCCTCTGGCATGCGCTGGAAAGTGGCGACGATGCGCACGCCCTGCACATCTACAAGGAAATGGCTCCCCTCTTCTTCTTCGAGCACCAGCTCCCAGGCTCCTACAAGGAAGTGCTCTATCGTCGCGGTGTCATCGACTGCCCGCTCAAGCGCAATGGCCCGATGCCGCTGGACGACGTCTCGTCAGCATACCTGGATGAGATTCTGAAGGGGCTGGCGCCGTTGATGACGTGGAGTAAATGACGATTGAAGGGTGCGCCCCAGCGGCAAGCTCGGAGGGGCGCCGCCCCTGAGGTCTTCGCAGTCTTGGTCCGGACAGTAACCCGCTTCGGGCGCATGTCCGGACCAAGACTGCTGTTGTTGCCTTCAGGCTGAGACACCCTCGTGCTGTGAAATGGCGGCTGAGAGATCGTCCAGCCTAGCCTCTCCGACCAGGTTGCCGTTGACCAGCATCACCGGCACGAGCATCACAGTGGGCCGACCGGTGATGGTCAGCTCCACGGCGAAGCGTACGATGGGCGTCTCGACCCGCTCCGCCATTAGCTCGTAGGTGACCTCGGCGGTGGCGCCCAGTGCCAACCAGCCGCACGGCACGAAGACTCTGCCGTCGGGTGACGGGCTTACCGACCAGCCGGGTGGCGTGTACCAGTGAATGTTGACGTTGTCCTGCACCTTGTACAGATTGCGGATACGCAGGGTGACACTCTTGAGCTGTCCGTCGCGCACCAGCGGGTCCCCACCGTAGTCGACGGCCACCTGGAAGAAGTCGAATCTGTGGACGGTGGCGCCCAGGTTGTCAAACTCCGGCGGCGCGAAAGGGTGAGCCAGCAACGTGTCAACCGTGCGGGCTCTGGGGTCGGGGGCCATGAGCGCATCCACGTTGACCTGCGACGAATCGGTCGCTAGGTGTTCTGAGAGTTCGATGGCCCCTGACGAGGCCGCGAGCACCTGTTGGGCGATGCGCTCTGTGCGCCGGGTCATCTCCTCGACATCCTGGGGGAGCTGCGCTCCGAAGTAGCCGAGTTCGCCGAGGTTGAGGCACGCCGTCTTGATGGTCTTGCCGATAGGCTCGATCCAGCGGGTGGGGACCGCCTCGATACCGCGCATAATGCCGAAGATAGAACCCGCCGTGGC
Organism: uncultured Chloroflexia bacterium; assembly: GCA_963751345.1. Lineage (GTDB taxonomy): Bacteria > Chloroflexota > Anaerolineae > B4-G1 > SLSP01 > PWVB01. The sequence continues at coordinate 85,177 of CAVVUS010000037.1, read as the reverse complement.
GCCGGTGCAGTCGGTGTCCTCGCCGCAATTCACGGCGGTGCACAGCGTGTTGTCGAAGTCGCCCTCGCCGTAGAGCAGGCCGATCACGAGCATCCCGATATTGGAGGGCACGTCCCATCCGCGTTGGCCCTCGTGGAAGCCCCGCTCGCGATCGACCGGCGAGGTCAGTTCGGGGACCCCTGCGTGCGTGCTGCCGCGGAAGCGTTCGAGTACGTCGTTGCGCGCATCGAGCCAGCTCATGCCTGACGTATAGGCCGCCTGCGCGGCACGCACGGCGCCCGCCACGCCGCAGTCGTCGGGAATGTAAGAGAGCCCGATATCGATCAGGGTGGGCAGATCGTTGATGACAAAGGCCGCGCTCTCCAACGCGGCACAGAAGACCTCCGCGAAGGTGCCCTCCCCATTGCCATGGTCGAGGATGGCGTCCTCGTAGGCGTATCGGGCGGCGAGCCGTGGCATACCCGGAGCGATGCAGGCCCAGATCTCCGAGCGGATGAAGGCACCGCAGCTGTCCTTGTAGACGTTGTTGAGGGTCCCCGAGAGTGGTGGGAGCAGGCCGGAGCGCATGTTGTTCTTGGCCGTGCCGTATTCGGCCCAGTGAGGCGTGACGAACAGACACCAATACTCGGCCAGCGTCTGCGCATCGAGCGCGACGCCCTGCTCTTCCAGCGCCACCAGCCACAGGAGTTGTATATCCAGGTCGTCGTTGGGGAGCGGTTCGCCACCCAGATCCTGCGTGTAGAACGTGACGCCATTGACCTTGCGGCGCCACTCGAAGGGCGCGCCCAGTGTGCCTCCGATATTCTTGCCCATCCAGCATCCGAGCACTTTCGATCGGTAATCCGCCAAAGAGAGTGTGATCATAGGTAGACCTTTCGTAGGAGCGGGCTGTCGAGTTGCGCGCCCTAGGTGTGGGACAGAATGTACTGTGCTTCCTCGCCGCCCAACTCGGCGACGGGATCCTGGGTGCGGAAGATCAGCGTCGGGATCGTGCCTTGCTTGAGCGTTGCCTCGACCATCACGCGACGGTTCTCGCCCCTGCCGTAGTTGTAGCCGATGCCGCGGCTGAGGCCCTCGAAGAGCAGTTTGTTGACCGGTGTGGTCGCCTCAATGACCCAGGAGACGTCCTTCTGGTTGATGGCGGTGCTGTGGGCGAAGTTGTAGAGGTGGAACTGCACCATGGACAGGTACTGGGTCGAGATCTCGTTGCGGCCCTCGCCGGAGACGCAGAAGCCGGGTGTCAATTCGGCCAGCTCGCGGATCAACTTGAGCGAGCCCTCCGCGTAGCTCAGCCCCTCCAGAATTGCGTTGTCGCTGTTGTGAATGAGCTGCGACACGTCCACGAATACGCTGTCGAGGCCCAAGTCGCGGATCAGATCGGCGACCTGGCGCGTGAGCTGTCGCCGCCACGGCGACCAGGCCAGGTGCACGTTCACGAGGATGTTCCAATCCTTGTTGGCCGGCATCTGCGAGTAACTCTGCGGCGGGCCAAAGGCGCCCCAGCCCTCCACCGGCAGCCAACTCCAGCCGCCCCAGCGGATGTCGGTCGGGCTCCGGGTGCAGAAGTCTCGCGCCTGGAAGAAGAAGGGGTGATCGGGGTTCATCTGGCAGGCGTTGGCGTGGGGCGCGACGTGAAAGCCCATCGTACGCGCCTTCTCGATGAAGGCCCGGCCTTCATCACTCGGCGTGAAGGTAGGATAGTCCTGGTCATACTCGTACGGGCGCCAGCGCGGCACGTGGAGAAAGGTCCTGTGCGGATCCGATCCTCGTGGCGAGCGCGTCCAGCAGGTCGGGGTTCGACGGGCACCACGACACCGCAAGCCGGATGTCGTCGAGCCAGTCGGGCCGCATCGCAGCTGCCTCGTCGAGGCGGTAGGCTTTCCAGTACCAGTCCCGGTAGCGCGTCACCGGCACGGTCCAGTCACCCTGGTGGGCCGAGATGCGCCACGCGAGATTGCCCACACACCGGTTGTGCTCCAGGGGACCGTAGGCCTGGGTCACGAAGGCCACCGACTGGACGCTCTTCTCGTGGCCGACGTTCACCTGCTTGAAGATGAAGTGATCGTCCCAAGTCTGGACACTGAAGCCGGACGCCTTGCCCTGGAAGACCAGGAACCCGGCCTCCCAGGTGTTGGGCCAGGGCGCACGCTTGCCCGCCATCTGCGGGTGGGCAAGCGGCAGCCGCGTGCCCTGCTGGAAGGGGCCCACGACGTCCAGGTCCTCGCGGATCCCGGCGACGTTGAGCCCAAGCCCCGCGACGCCGCCCTGCATCGTCCACGCCGAGGGTTCCACAAGGATGTCGCCGGTGGCGTCGTCGATGCTCACGCGGATGCTGACGTCGGCCTCCCAATCCTCCAGCACGATCTCGGCGATGCGAGTCGGTCAGCAGCGTCGTGTGGACGTGGCTGGCCATCGGGTGGACGCCCAGCGGCGAGACCTTGCCGGTCTGATGGAAGAGGTCGAAGCCGGGCACGTCGGCGCCCAGCCCGCGGTCGAGGAACGCCTCGCCCGTGCGGGCATCCTTGATGGCGACGATGCTCGCGCCCTCGAACTCGACGATGGTGGTGGCTGACTCTGCGATCAAGCCACTCTCGGTGAGATGGATCATAGGGAACCTCCTACTGTTAGTATGGTGTATGGTGGCGTTTGGATGCAATCACGCGACGATGTAGTCGCCAGCTCCAAATACAGCTTACCTTAGCTCTCTATTGAGAGCCCATCGACGTACTGCAGACTCACAAGCCTCATATCGTGTCCAGCAACAAAGCCACGGTCTGCTGCAAATCCAAGGCACTCCCCTTCGCTTTAGCGGCTTCAATACGTTCGGGGGACAGGGCCCTGTCCGCGACTTCCGCAAGCGGCTGACCGACCACATCCTGGAACCACTGCGAGTTGGCCACAAAGGCAAAGCGCTCGCGGGCAAGAGCGTAGACCACGACGGCGCGCTCGACCTCGCCAGACTCGGCCAACAGGGATGCACCGATTGGCAGCGCGTAATACAGCGCCATGAAGGCATTCGTTCGCTCGGAGAATGCTAGCACCTCCTTCAGATGACGGTGGGCGGCGTGCCGCTGGCCGAGGCGAAGCACGATGAGCCCCAGTATGGCCTTGGCCATCGCCTCCTCGTCCGCCACGTGGCCAGCCAGGAGCTCGATGGCCCTCTGGCAACGGGTGTATGCGTCATCAACCCGTCCCTCAACCAGATCGACGCTGGCCATCGATATCAGATAGTCGCCCGCAGCGCGCACATCGCCAGCCGCGTCGGCAGCGCGCATGTGAGCTTCGGCGAATGCGGACGCCGCGGCATAGTCCCCTAGCATACACCGGGCGCCCGCGATCATAATCCCCATCTCACAGGCCAGGTCGTGTAGTCCGAGGTCGCTCGACAGGTCATAGGCATCGTTTATCAAGCGGAGAGCTTTGGATAAACGCCCAGACCAATAGCAGGCAGCGCCCAAATGGAACAGTGCATCCGCGGCATCGGCCTTGTCACCGGCCCTGCGCAGTTCCTCGGCGGCCTCCTGCCACAGCGCCTCCGCACGATCGAGCGCGCCCTGTCGCATCAACGTAGAGCCAGTCAGGAGCAACGCCCGCCCGACCTCCCGCGAACTACCGAGAGACCGGAAGAGGCCTAGCGTTGCGTCGCTGAGGCGATAGGCCTCAGCAAACCTCCCGAGTGACCAAGCCACATCAGCTGCATACGACAGCGCAAGGGCTTCCCACCAGCGGCTGTCCAACTGATGAAACAGCCGGTGTGCCTCCAACGACAATGCCTGTGCGTGTTCCAGGTCGCCGTCGGCTTCCGCAATATCCGTAGCCGGGAGCAGCAAGAAACCGCGGCACGCCAATGCATCCGCGTCACTGGCGTCGGTTAGGGCAAGCAGTGCGTTACCCCGTTCGACCAGGGGACGCTTGTCCGCTGCCCGTTGGCTTAAATAGGCTTGCCACGCGAGCAAGCGAACCAGTGGACACGCCTGCAGCCCAGCAGCCTCCCCGATCGCATGCTCAATCCGCGACAACCCCGCCACGCCTATCCGGAAGAGACGCTCACCATCGCGGCGCAGGCCACGTCGGCGGTAGTAGAGTCCAAGCCCCTCGGCCATCGTGTCCAGATAGCTGACGTCGCCGGCACTTGCAGCCCACACCCAAGCAGCCTCGACGTTGGCGATCTCAGCGGTCATCTCGGCCAACGCCGCCATTTGCTCTGCCCCCTTCAACCCGCGTGACCAAGTCTGCACCTTGGCCGCATAGGTGGCGCAGTGACGTTGGCGCGCAGCCGCGTGGTCGGGCGAGGCCGATAGTCTCTCCGCGGCGAACTGCCGCAGAAGCGGGTGCAGGTCGTAACGTCCCTCATTGACTTGAACCATCGATTTGGAGGCGAGGTCCCGCAGCGTTGGCAACGAGACGCACGCCACATCGCGCGCCGCCGGCCACGTGAAGCCGCCGTGGAAGACGCTGAGGGCCGCGAAAGCCGTCTGCTCGTCGGGCGTGAGCAGCGTCCATTAGCCCTCGAACACGTTACGCAGGCTGCGGTGGCGTTCCGAACGTCGCCCCAGTCCGCGGTCAGCAGATCGAGAGCCGAGTCCGCCCCCTCGGCGAGCTGGTCAGCGATCTCCCGCGGCGACAGAACGGTGACCCACGCCGCCGCAAGCAGAATCGCCAGTGGCATCCCTTGTACGACACGGCAGATGCGCGCCACCGGCTCGGCGTTGCCGTCCGAAATCGCGAAACCGGGCACGACGCGTCGAGCCCCTTCGACGAAGAGCTGTATCCCGGCACTCAGCGGGGGCTCTGCCGGCGGGCCGACCCAGCGCTCACCATAGGCTAGGCCCCCTAGTGGGAGGAGCTGCTCCCCCTGCATTTCCACCCGCGCCCGCGACGTCGTGAGGATCTTGACGTCTGGCGCCGAGCTCAGAAGTGCCAAGATAGTCTCGCGGATGTCGCCATCTGGGGACTCACCGTCCAGCAGGTGCTCGACGTTGTCGAGCAGCAGGAGCATCTCTTTGTCCCGCAGGTAGGCCAAGAGCTGTGCTTGCGGCGTCTCGGTCATCCCACCTGCGCTCTTGGTGACGCCCTCCTCGTGGAAAGCGAAGCTCACCGCGCCAGCGATAGCCGGGACGAGGCCATCAGCCGTGCCCACCGCCGCCAGTGGCGCCAAGAAGACGCCGTGATCGAAACGGTTGACCTGTGGAGCACACGCCTCCAATGCCAGCCGCGTCTTGCCGATGCCACCAGGGCCGACAAGCGTGAGAAGCCGACACGCAGGATCGTGCAAGTAAGCATCGATCCGGGCCAACTCCGACTCGCGCCCGATCAGGGGCGTGAGCTGAGCCGGGAGGTTGTGGCGGCGCTGTACCGGCTTTGTTGTCCCTATGTCCTGCTCTGTTCTAGACGTCTGTGCCCGCAACTCATCGGATTGTATCTGCTCATAGAGGGTTACGGTCTCAGCTGAGGGTTCGATGTTCAATTCAACAGACAGGATCCGGCAACAGGCTCTGTATTGCGCCAGTGCGGCGGCGCGTTGTCCTGTGAGAGCCAACAATCGCATCAGGGCTCGCTGCCCTGTCTCCCGCCACGGCTCCAGTTGCACCAAACGCCAGGCGTAGCCTAATGCCTCGTCGGGCTTGTTCTGTTGCTGAAGCTGGTCGATCAGATACTCCAGGGCGGAGATCGCCTGGCGACGTAGCTGTTCACGCGTCACGGTCGACCAGTCATCGAATTCAGCGCTGTCCTCGAGCGCGAACCCTGCCAAAAAGTCGCCCCTGTAGAGGTCGACCGCTGCGGCAACCTGCTCAGTCGATACCGGGCGGCTTGCTAGGCTAGTGGCGATGCGGCTGAGGATCGATACGTCGACGTGGCCGTCGCTCTCCGGGCAGAAGCCGAGGGTTTGGCGGCTGATCTCCAGAAAAGGCGGCTCCGCTTCGCGGTCGCCGATCACGGTGCGAAGGTTAGCCAGCGCATTGCGGAGATTGGTCAGTGCAGAACGCTCAGGATAGTCGGGCCAGAGGAGCGTTGCGAGGCTCTCGCGAAGGTGGGCGCGGTCGGATTCGACCGCCAGGTAGGCCAGCAACGCGCGCACCTTATCCGAATTGAAGCCCGAAACGTCGATGCCGTCCAGCGTGATGGTCATGCCGCCCAACAACGCCAGTCCCAAGCGTGCCACGATTCACTCCTTTGGCAGCCAGTAGGAGGAGCTGCCCATGCCATCCTTCAGCCTAACCATGCAACGCCAAGCCTGCCAGCAGTATACACGGAGCCGCGGACCTTGCACCCAACTTCATGACTGCCCTGGCCAGGGCTGCCAGACAGTGCGTTCTCGATGCGTTCCGAGTGCGGTCATTGGCTATGCTGTGGACAAGTTACGGAGACACCAACCAATCTCAAAGAGGAGAGCGCGATGGACGAGACACGGATGTTCAGCACCGACACGATGATGGCGACGGACAAGGCTTCTCGCGCGCAGCTGCAGCAGGCAGCTTACGACCGGCACCTGGCCCGTCAGGCCCGTGGGCGGGGGGCCACTCCCTCAGACAACGTGCTGACCCGCGTGCGGCTCGTGGTGCGCAGGGCCGTCTTCCCAGCTTCATAGGCAAGATTCCAGCATTGGGCACTGGAGCCGGCGGCCCTGCCGTCTCAGTGCCCAATGCGGCTCCAAAGGAAGACGCAGCCTACGACCGGGGTCCCAGTGGTTCAGAAGATGGCTCAGCAAGTGGCCCACCCAACGCTGCGGCGTGCTGCACAGATCAAGCAGACCAGAGTTTGAACGACGTGAAGCGGATCGCTGTACCCTCAGGATACGCGCCGGGGTAGATGGTGCGGTCGATCATACTGATGGTACGGACGCCGACCTGCACCGTGTCGTCCATCGGGAAGGTGACGTGGCTCATGGCGTACCACGTCTCGCTGTCAGGGCTGCAGAAGGCATCAACGCGGTCGCCGGTGAGCCTGCGGACCACCGGCATTGCCGATCCTTTGAGAGTTCTTTGATACTCCTGTGGCAATATAGGATCGTCGAAGGACGACAATGGGCCAATCCAGACACACGGGAGGTAAGAGATGATCGCACGGGTGGTTTCGGTGAAGATGAAGCCAGGCACGGGAGATTCCGCAGTCGACGCGATGAACAAGCACGTCGTGCCCGACCTGCCGGAGCTCGAGGGACTCCAGAAGTTCCTGGTGATGATGAACGAGGAAGACGGCACGTCGATGACCATCGCCATCTATGATACGAAGGAGAATATGCTGAAGCAGGAGGAAAGCGGCTGGCTGAAGTCGAAGTTGGGCTCTCTGGTGCCGCTGATGGCAGCGCAACCCGACATCACGTACTTCGAGGTGCCTATCGACGTGTAGAGCAGCCTATACAGATGACCACAGGCTGACTCAGCCTGTGGTCATCTGTAACTACCGCCTGCCGCCGACCAATGGCCGGCGCATCCACGGCTTCCTCTACGTCTTGGTCGTCGGTTGGATGGTTCCTCGCAAGAGCCCTCCCTCGCGTGTCTGGTTACTTCTGACTTGCCAGGTAGGCCTGTCGGCGCTCTTCAGGCAGCGCGTCCCACCATGGCGCGTACTTTTCACTCCGGATCTTCTGGACGATCATCTCCAGGTCACGATGATACTTCTCCTTCTCCATCGCCAACGCCTTGAGGAAGAGAAGCTTCTCCAGCGAGATGACGAGGTAGTCCCCCGAATCGATCGCGCCGGGCGACAGATCCTCGTAGTCGAAAAGGCAGATACTCGTCCAGATTTCGAACTCGTAGGGACAGACGCCGAGGTCGCCCCAGAGATCCCTCAACGTGTCCGGGTAGCGTTGGGCAAGGGCCTCATAGTCCCCGCGCGTGACCACGAAGTCGATGTCGGCGCCGGCCAGCCGCAGGCCATAGTATTCCATCGCCTTCCCGCCGATAAGCAAGGGCTTGGTGCGGAAGGCGTGGTGAAATCGCGACAGATCAATCCTCATGTCTGTCGAGGTCCTTGCTGCCGTCCTCAGATGTGTCCCGCTGCCCAGGCGATGCCCCGTGACAGGACGGTGCGGAAATGAGGGTTGTCGAACGCCTGCGAATCGTGCCCGGATGCGTAGCAGAAGACCCTCGCCTTGTTGAAGGTGCGGGCCCACGCCAGGCTGTGCATGCTGTTGGGATGGTTTGTGGTTAGCAGGACCTTGGAATCGGCGTCGGGCTCGTTGATGGTATACGTCTCGTCAACCATGGACCAGTCGCCCCGGTGAAGTGTGATCGGGTGGCTGGGGTCCTCGACGTGAACGTCGATCTCCTGGTCGTGGTGGTAGCCCAACCCCCGCTCCTCGATGCCCACCAACTCCGACCAAAACGGCCACTCGCGGAAGGCCATCAGGGCGTGGTGCAGGACGACGATGCCCTGGTCGGTCTTTCCGAGGCGCTTGAGCGCGTTCAGCACGTCGCGTCCTCCGCCGGGCTCGTGATTCGGCGCCCCCGGCGTTTCCTGCTGGAAGTTGTAGAAAACGATCGCGTCGTACCAGTTGCGTGCTTTACCCTCATCCGCCACGAAATCGTCCAGGGTCTGGATGAACGCGTCGACGTTCGAGAGGACGCGGAAGAGCCGGGTGAAGGCTGGTACGTCAAACGGATGGTTTCCTGTGATGACAGCAGTCTTTATTTGCAGGTGCGATGACATGACTCTACTCCTTAACAGGGAAAAGTGTGGGTGTGACGATCTATCTCTTGTACGCATTGTAACGCCATTTGCCGCCAAGAGTAATGCGCAGCGTGGGCACGGCCCGTTGCCCGAAAGGCGTCGATACCTATAATACTAGACAATGCGGCTGGAAGCATAGGCCAATCCGGGCAACTGTCCACCGCTTGCCCGGGCCTCGACAAGGAGGGCTATCGTGACAAGGTGCGCTCCTGAGAGCGTGAGAGTGCCGGTCGATCGGGCGGACCTGCGACGGGTACTCGTGGAGAGGCTCACCGAGAGTGAACTGCGCGATCTTGCCTTCGATGCGGGAGTCGATGATGAGGTGCTGACCGGCACGAACAAGAGTGACATGGCGCGCGAGCTTGTGACCTATTTTGGGAATCGTCACCGGATCGACAAGCTCCTTCGGACTTTGGAGGAGCTTCGCCCCGACATCCACATCCGCGAGACACCCTTCGACCACGATGCCGACCTGGAATGGATCTCCACGCTAGACGCCATCCGGGCGACGGGCTGCGGCTCAACCTACCTGTTGAAGCTTGCTGCAGAAGGGCGCGTCGGCGCGCGTCAAGAGGGCGATAGCTGGCTCTTCGATCGTGAGCTGCTGCTCGCCTATCTCGAGGGGTGGATCGGGACCGCCGAAGCCAGCGAGGTCACGGACTACGTGGCCAGCCACATTCGCTGGCTGGCCCGCGAGGGCCTGGTACGTGCTGAGAAGATCCGCGGGGAATGGCTCATCCACCGTGACAGTCTGCTGGCCTATGGTCGGGCACGGGGACGGATGTGACTGTCCTTGCCTGGCAATTAGCATTCAGGACTTGGAGCTCCTAAAGCCAATGATCGTATACTACAATGGAGAGTTGTTGCCCAAGGAGGACGTCCGTATCTCGCCTGACGATCGTGGTTTCCTCTTCGCCGACGGCGTCTATGAGGTCATCTGTGCCTATGACGGGACGCTTTTCATGTCGGACGTGCACTTCAAGCGCCTCGTGCGCAGCCTCCAGGCGCTGCAAATCCCTCTCCCAGATCTCGGGCTGCTGAGATCCTCCGTTGAGGCGCTGCTCCCACAGAACGCCCTCGACCATGCAGGCGCGAAGCTCTATATCCAGGTGACGCGCGGTGTGGCACCACGCGGACATACCTTCCCGGAGAGACCCGTCTCCCCGACCGTCTATGCTTCGGCTGAGCCATTTGTACCCCCGGAAGCACTGTGGGCCAACGGCGTCCGCGCCATCATGTTGCCGGACCTTCGCTGGGCTCGCTGTGATATCAAGTCACTGATGCTGCTGCCCAACGTCCTGGCAAGCCAACGTGCGAAGCAAGCGGGGGCCTACGATGCGATCCTGGTCAGGGATGGTGTGGTGACCGAGGGCTCGCACACGAGCGTGTGCGCCGTCTTCGACGGGCAGTTGGTCACACATCCGCTGACGCATCACATCCTGGGCAGTGTGACCCGCGATGCGGTTCTGACCCTATGCCAGGAACTCGAGATCCCCTACGAAGAGCGCCCCATACTGGAAGAGACCCTGTGCGATGCGGATGAGGTGCTATTGCTGGGGACGACCACCGGCGTCATGCCCGTCGTGGAGATAGAGGGCCGTCCCATCGGCGAGGGCAAGCCCGGCGCCATCACCCGCAATCTCCAGGGGGCCCTTCACGGGATGATGTTGGGCAAGCATCCGTGAAGCGAGATTGGGGAGCAGGGAGTATACCGCAAGTCAGCGACGCTCGCTTTACTAGAGCGAGCGTCGCCGGCAACGTCGGATCAGAACTCCTGGAGTAGGTCGAGCAGCGGACGGTCCAGCTTGTGCCCGTGCCAGTCCTCGTACGCCACGTCGTCGCGACCCGAATCGAGGATCCCGAAGGCGCCGCGAAAGTTCCAGAGGGCATAACCGATGTTGTAGCCCGTGAGGATCTCCAAGACGTCACGCAACCAGGCGAGGACGACGTCGTGGGGCGTCCTGTTGAAAGCGCCACCCTCGCCGCAGTGAACGCCAATGCCCTGTGCGGCGAGTTCGGCCCACGGTGCGTACGCAGCTTCGAGGTTGCTCCTGTCCCAGGTCGCACCATAGTGCCACGCTCCGGGCCATTGGGGAACCGGCCAATCTTCGCCGTTGACCCACGAGGCTTTGTAGTGGCTGACGCCCATCGGCTCGTAGGCGCGGCAGCTCTGTGCAATCCCCAGATCGGCCAGCTCCGGCATCGTCAGCCGCCCGTAGCCGAGCCCGTCGGCGATGATGAGCCGGTCGGGGTCGATCTCGCGGATCGCGGCAACGGTGGCGCGAACGACTCGTTCGTGGTCCTCACGGGTCATGCCGTCCGGGTGGGGCGAGGGCGGCTCGTTGACGAGGTCGAAACTCAAATCGTCGGACGGGATGCCTTTGTAGCGCTCCGCGAGCGTCTGTCCAATGGAAGACGAAGGCATCCAGCGCCTCCTGGTCCTTCCAGAGGTCGAAAGGCTCCTGCCGCTCTCGGTTCACAGAGTAGCCGGGGCCGCGGTGGAAGTTGAACGAGACGTGGATGCCGTACTGCCGCCCCAGATCGACGACGTGGTCTATCTTCGCCAGCATAGGTTCGTGGAGCTTGTAGACATCCTCGTCCTCAATCCACAGTGTGTAGCAGGCGGGGATCCGGGCGAAGTTGAATCCCCAGTCGGCCATCCAGCGGAAATCGTCCTCCCGAAAATCTCCACTGCTCCTCGTGGTGAACATCTCCAGCAGGTTGAACCCTCGCCAGCGCGGGAGGGTGGTCTGGGTAGCTGCACGCATAGGCATCTCCTGGAAAGCTGATCGCTAACCGCTGATTGCTATCTTACCACCACCGCCTGTACCACAGGCTGTTTCTTCGGGTCTTTGATCAGTTTGTTGCCCTGGACGTCTCGTGCGGTAGCCGGTAATGCCTTGATGGTCTGGTGATAGCGCCGCCCGTCGACGAGGAAGACGTCAACGCCTTCATCCTCTCGGCCGATGGCGAATCCCCCCAGCTTGCCGGTGGACTTGGAGATGCGCAGACAGCGCACGCCCATGCTGCCACGTCCCTTCACCGCGACTTCGGCCAGGGCGAAGCGGTGGACGTAGCCGGTTTCCGATACGACCACGATCTGTGACAGCGCCTCTTCCTTCTCACCGTCGGGCACGACGACGGCACCGAGCAGTGTGTCGTCCTCGCGAATCTTGATCCCCACCACACCGGAGGCTGAGCCCGTTTGCTGTGGGTTGACCGTGCTGGCGTCGATGCGCAACGTCTGCGCTTCCGCCGTATAGAAGACGACGTGAGCGGTGTCGTTGGCTACCGCTCCGACCAGCAACCGATCGGAGTCGTCGTCCAGCCCCATGATGACATCCCAGCTCCGGTCGGGTAGGGAGAGGTCTGCGCTCTTGGTTCGTTTGATCTTGCCGGCGCGACTGACCATCACGAGATGATCGTCGGGGTTCAGGATGACCGCACCCACGATCTCCTCACCCTTGGCCAGCCCCATCGCTTCGGGCGTGGCTTCCTCCGGAACAAAGCCGACGGCTCCCTTCCACCCGCGTCCCCTGCTGGAGAAGAGGAGTACTTCCTCGTTTGGCTCGACCTCAAGGTGGGCGAGGTGCCCGCCCCCGGCGGGCGCGCGACTCGTGAGCCCGTCGTCCACGCGGTAGTAGTAGCCTGAAGCGTCCCGGCGCTGGATCCCGTTGGGAGTGAGGATGACCAACTGCTTCCCCTCCGGCATGACCAGATCCGCCTGGGTGGTAAAGCTGCCGTTCCCTGCGGCGTTCTCCGCCGTGTCGATGATCACCGTTCGCCGGGGTGTAGCGTAGGTTTCTTTGAGCTGGGTCGTCTCCTCGACGATGACCTCGAGTCGCTTCTCTTCCGAGCCCAGAAGGCTCTCCAGGAACTTGATGCGGTCTCGCAGCTCTTTCGCTTCGTCCACGAGATGCCGGCGCTCCAGCGCAGCCAGGCGGCGAAGCTGCATGTTCAGGATCGCCGTGGCCTGGAGATCGGTGAAACCGAACTTGTGCATCAGGTTGTCGTGTGCCGTCTCTGCCGTCCGCGACCGGCGGATCGTGTCGATCACCTCGTCGAGGATATCCAGCGCTTTGAGCAATCCCTCGACGATGTGCAGCCGCGCGCGCCGGACCTCCAGCTCGTATTGGCTCCGGCGTTCGATGACGATCAGGCGATGGTGCACGAAGTGGATTAGCATCTGCGCCAGCGACAGATACGTGGGCCGGGTCTCGCCGTCGTCGGTCGGGACCAACGCCAGGTTGATGACGCCGAAGGTCTCACGAAGCTGCGAGTACTTCAGCGTCTCCGCGATGACCTCATTCGGGTTGGCGTTTCGCGAGAGTTCGATGACGACGCGCATTCCCGTGTAGTCCGACTCGTCGCGCAGGTCGGTGATGCCGGTGAGGCGCCCCTCGCGGATCTCGCGGGCGAGCTTTTCGATGACCGTGGTCTTCAGGACGGCATAGGGCAGCTCGGTGACGACGATGTTGGTCTTGCCTCCGCCGATGTCCTCCAGTTGGACCCGCGCCTGCATCACGACGAGGCCCCGCCCCGTCCGGTACGCCTGACGGATCGTGTCGATGGGATCGCCCTCGCCCTGGTCGCGATAGCGGTAGATCAACCCGCCGGTCGGGAAGTCTGGGCCCGGGATGATCTTCATCAGCTCGTCGACCGTGATCTTGGCCCGACGGGACCACTGCTTGGCGACGTGAACCACGGCATCGCATACCTCGCCGAGGTTGTGAGGCGGAATCTTTGTGGCCATGCCGACGGCGATACCGTCGACACCGTTGACCAGCAGGTTGGGCAGCACGGTGGGCAGGACGGTCGGCTCCTGGAGACTCCCGTCGAAGTTGTCGACCCAGCTCACCGTGTTCATCTGCAGATCCTGGAGCATCGTCTCCGCCAATGCGCTGAGACGCGCTTCGGTATACCGCATAGCCGCCGGAGAATCGCCGTCGATGGATCCGAAGTTGCCCTGTCCATCGACCAAGGGCGCCCGCATCACGAAGTCCTGGGCCAAGCGCACCATCGCCAGGTAGACCGAGCTGTCGCCGTGCGGATGGTACTTACCCAGAACCTCTCCGACGATACGGGCGGATTTCTTATGTGGTTTGCTGTGTGTCAGCCCAAGATCGTGCATCGCATAGAGGATGCGCCGCTGCACGGGCTTGAGGCCGTCGCGCACGTCGGGTAGCGCGCGGTCCTCAATGGTCTCGCGCGCATAGCCGATGTAGGCCTGGGTCATGTCCCGATACAGTTCGACGGTATCGGTGTAGGTTTCCTCAACACTGGCTGCGGTTGCTGCCATTCTGGTTCCTTCCTTTTTCCTAGTCACCGGCGCCGTTGTCGGCGACGACCTTACCATCCCAATGTTCCATCAACCGCTCGCGGCGCTGTGAGGGGCTGCCCCCCATCCACAGCGAGACAGTCGTGTTGGCGGCGTGGACGTCGTTGACGGTGACGCGGGCCATATGCTCGTTGAACCACGGATTGGGGTCGCCCGCCTTGAAGATGGTCTCGCGAAGCTGGCTGGGGTTCATCTCGCCCAATCCCTTGTAGCGTTGGGTCGTGGCTTTGTCCGTTTTCCACTGCTTGAGGATGCGTTCCCGCTCCGCTTCAGTGTAGGCGTATGCGCTGTTCTTACCGTTGCGTAACTGGTAGAGGGGCGCGCGCGCGATGAAGAGTTTCCCGTCCTCCACCATCGTGCGCATCAGCCGCCAGAAGAGGGTGTAGAGCAACGTCTTGATGTGATCGCCGTCTACGTCGGCATCGACCAGAATCGCCACCCGCCCATAGCGCATCTTCTCCGTCTCGAAGTCCGAGCCTATGCCCGCGCCGACGGCAGCGATGATGGACTTGACCTCGGCGTTGGCGAGTGCTTTGCTGAGCCGGGCGCGTTCGGTATTGAGAATCTTGCCGCGCAGGGGCAGGATCGCGTGGTAGTTGCGGTTGCGTGCTTGCTTGCAGGAGCCCCCGGCCGAATCGCCCTCCACGATAAAGAGCGTGGTCTGGTTGGTCGGGCTGCCTTTGGCTACGTCGGCCAACTTGCCCGGCAGTTCGTCGATCTCCAGGACCGAACGCCGCATGACCAGCGCGCGGGCCTTCGCGGCGGCGTGGCGCGCGCGGGAGGCCGCCAGGCATCGTGACACGATGGCGCGCCCGAGCGGCATCTTCTTCCGGAATTGGGTCAACAGCGCGTCGTAGACGATCGAGTGCACCTGTCCCTGGACCTGGTCACTGCCGAGCTGGGTCTTGGTCTGGCTCGTGAACTGCGGATCGCGCATGCTCACGTTGACGATCGCCGTGATTCCGGCACTCGTATCGCGTCCCGTGATTTCGTCTCCGGGTTTGAGGAGCTTTTTCTCTCCCGCGAAGACGTTGACCGCCTTGGTGAGGGCCGAACGGAATCCCGCTACGTGACGTCCCCCGTCGGGGGTGGGGATGGTGTTGACGAAGGAGATGATCTCCTCCTCGTCTTGGTCCTGATATTGGAGCACGATCTCGACCCTGGTGTTGTCCTCGGTCTGACCTGTGATCGTGATCGGTTCGTTGATGGTCTGACGGTCCCGGTTGAGGTAGGCGACGTATTCGGCGATCCCACCATTGTATTGGTAGGTGCGCTCATTGTCCGTATCTCGTTCGTCCACAATGTGGACCTTCAGCCCCGGCACCAGGAACGCCACGGTTTGGAGCCGTCGTGCCAGCGTGCTGAAGTCGAACTCGGTCACGTCCAGGAACTCCGGATTTGGCATAAAGGAGACCGTGCTCCCGGTGCCGATCTGACGATCCGCGTGTTGGCGGATCACGGACTTCTCCTTACGTTCACCGACCTCGCCGATGACGTCGCGGCTATGGGGATCAAGTATCAGTACTGCAGTGACCGGCAGGCCACGCTCGTGGCGCTGATGGTAGATCACGCCGTCGCGTTTCACTTCGACGTCGAGCCACTTGGACAAAGCATTCGTGGCCTTGATGCCGACGCCGTGCAGGCCGCCAGAAGTCGAATAAGAGCCTTGGTCGAACTTGCCACCGGAGTGCAGCTCTGTGAACGCGACCTCCAACGCGGATTTGTCTTTCTCGGGGTGGATACCCACCGGGAATCCGCGCCCGTCATCTGCGATCGTGATGCTGCCATCCTTCCTAATCGTTACGTCAATCCAGTCACAGACGCCCGCCAGGGCCTCATCGACTGAGTTGTCGATGACCTCGATCGCCAGGTGGTGCAGCGCCGATTCACCCTTGCCGCCCACGTACATACCGGGACGACGCTGGATATTCTCCGGGTAGTCCAGCACCTGGATAGATGATGCGTCATAGACTGCTTGTTTCTTTACCATTCATTCCTCACTTACACATCCACCACAGCCATCGTGCCACCACGATAGCGATATTGGCCTGGTCTTTCCACTTGCAGAGGGTGAGCGTCGTGGTCGTTCATGGCCCTCAGATCCGCAGGTCGACAAAGGGGGGCATCGGACCGATCCTCGCCCAGTGTGGTGGATGCGGACCAGGATCAGGCGACTTCTAGGTCGACGCGAGGAGTATAGCATAGGTCACTTGCCCCGTCAAAGTCCATGGCGTCCAATATGCGCGATAACCCTATTCCTATTATATAGGACATTAGTTCTATTGTCAATGCAAAATGTCAACTCCTGCATCTGGCGTCAGTGGCTCATTTGTGATATTCTGCTATCCTTAATCGTAGAATATCGGACACTGCATAGCGTGATCGTGAGGAGCGAAACTGATATGAACGAGAGGCCGGAGATGCCGCGTGTGGACCAATCTGTAATCAAGGTAAGCCAGGCTTGCACGATTCTGCTGCTTGTCACGGGGTTCGTCGTCGATTTTTGGCCCCTCGTAGCGGCTGTGGCCGTCGTCAATCTTGTAGGCCTGCTGGGTCCGAACCTTTCGCTGTGGCGCCAGCTTTACCGAGTCGTGCTCAAGCCGCTGGGCCTTGTTCGTGCGAATATCATCTCTGACTACGAGGAGCCTCACCGCTTTGCGAAGGGTGTGGGAGGGGTGCTGGCCCTGGCTGCTACCGCGTTTCTGCTGCTTGGTCGGCCCGTTGTCGGATGGAGCCTCGCCTGGTTCCATGTCCTGTTGGCTTCTCTTAACCTCTTTGCCGGGTTCTGTCTGGGCTGCTTCGTCTACTATCAACTCAACCGATTAGGCGTGCCGGGGTTTTCCCGCAGCCGGCTTACCGGATAGTGCTCATGCTCGATCGATTTCTGATCGCCCTCGCGGTCGTTGTCGTGGCCGGCCTCCTGGCCCTCTTGGCTACCTGGTACCAACGCCGCAGGGCCAGCAATGCAGCTCATGCGTGAAGTGCCGCGCTCGACAGGCGCTGCACCGTCGCTGAGGGAACCTGGTGATCCGTGCCCTCGCGTGATCTACTTTCGGAGCGACAGTTGTGTGTCGTGCGAGACCCAGGCTCGCCTGTGGACCCAGCTCGATGAGAGGGTGCGCACTCTGATCGAGCCTGTGGATGTAGAGGCCGAACCCGACCGAGCCAAGGCCTACAACATTCTGACGCTGCCGACCAGCCTGGTCGTTGACCCCAGCGGTCGCGTGGTGCACATCAACTACGGCGTCGTTCCTCCGGCGAAGTTATTGCACCAGCTTGAGTCCGCGCTCCATAGCAGCGGGTCGGCGGCGCACCCCGGGCTGGGTCCCGGCCCTGTCTGTGAGCTGATCGACACAACCTGACCTTCGTAGATGCCTCCGTCCCCTATCAACCGGTTCCCGGCCCTACCAAAGCGTGTATACTGTTACCCGGCCTTGAGACTTTGGACCCTGGGGAGGAACCATGAGCCGTGCCCGAATCGCGATGGCGCAGATCAATGTAGTCGTTGGGGACATCGATGGCAATGTGAGCAAGATCGAGGCCGGAATCCGGCGCGCTCGGGACGTGGGCGCCGATATCGTGCTCTTCCCCGAGATGTCCGTGACCGGCTATCCGCCGGAGGATCTGCTCCTGAAGCCGTCATTTCTCCAGGCTAACCTCGATGCCGTCCGCACGATTGCGGACACGACGCAGGACATCACGGCGATTGTGGGATTCGCCGATGTGGACGACGACGTTCACAATGCCGCCGCCATTTTCCACGATGGCGTATGGGTCCACACGTATCACAAGCACTATCTTCCGAACTACGCCGTCTTCGACGAGGATCGCTATTTCCAGGTGGGTAACAGCAACTGTGTGCTGCGCCGTGGTCAGTTGACCTTTGGCGTCAGCATATGTGAGGACATCTGGTATCCTGCGGGTCCGCCTGAGGAGCAAGCGCTTGACGGCGGCGCACGGCTGCTCATCAATATCTCTGCGTCTCCCTACCACGCGGGAAAGGGCAGTTCGCGCGAACAGATGCTGCGGACGCGTGCCGCGGATAACGCCGCCGTGCTGGCGTTCTGCAATCTGGTGGGGGGACAGGATGAGCTGATCTTCGACGGACGTAGCCTGATCATCGACGAGCGAGGCGAGGTGATCGCGCGTGGCGCGCAATTCAAGGAAGACTTTGTCGTCGCCGACGTCGACACGGCTGCCGTGTTCCGGTGGCGGCTCCACGATCCGCGGCGCCGGAAGGCCACGTCGGCCTCGTTACCCGTCATCAATCTTCCTGTCGCGGGGGCCGAATCTGACAGCGAGAAACCCGGCGTGCCGGAACACCTGGTCGAGCCCTTACCCGATCTCGCCGAGATCTATAGCGCATTGGTGCTGGGCACCCACGACTACGTGCGCAAGAACGGATTCCAGAAGGTTGTGATCGGGCTATCGGGCGGCATCGACTCCAGCCTCGTCGCCTGCATTGCGGCCGATGCCCTGGGCCCGGAGAACGTCACGGGTGTCTCGATGCCGTCGCGCTATACCGCGGACATGAGCAATGATGATGCAGCTGTGTTGGCGAGGAATCTCGGTATCGGCTATATGACCATTCCGATCGAGCAAGTCTTCGTCGCCTATCTCGACGCGCTGGCAGCACCGTTCGCGGGCACCGCGGCCAACGTCGCCGAGGAGAATGTTCAGGCGCGCATCCGCGGCAACTACCTGATGGCGCTCTCCAATAAGTTCGGTTGGATGGTGCTGACGACCGGCAACAAGAGCGAGATGAGCGTGGGCTATGCGACGCTCTACGGCGATATGGCCGGCGGGTACGCCGTTATCAAGGACGTACTCAAGGACTTGGTCTACGCGCTGTCGCGCTGGCGCAACGAGCAGGGCGAGAGCCCGGTTATCCCGGAGCGCGCTATCACGCGCCCGCCATCGGCGGAGCTGCGGCCCGACCAGAAGGACAGCGATTCCCTTCCCGAGTACGAGATTCTCGATCCGATCCTGCGCGCATACGTCGAAGAGGACCAATCACCCGAGGAGATCGTCAGGAATCTCGGCGTATCCGAGGCGCTCGTGATGCGCGTCGTGAGGATGGTGGACCGTGCGGAGTACAAGCGGCGGCAGGCGCCGCCGGGAGTGCGTATCACGGTGCGCGCCTTCGGCAAGGACCGCCGCCCGCCGATCACGCAGAAGTACACGCTTTAGGCAGTGCGTTAGCTCGGTCCGAGTGAGTGCGATCTAGCGGATGTTGTTGATGACACCCAGGATCAGCGGGCCGCCGAGGCAAAGTGCAAGGACCAGGCATATGACACCGATGACGAGCAGTGCCTGTGTGTGCGCCGGCGCTCGCTCCAACACCGCCTCGGACGGCTTTTCCGGATTGTAGTAGACGGTCACCGGGCCACCCATGGGGTAGCGCTCCAGTCCTTTCTGCACCTGAGCCGCGTTCTTCACCGGCTTGATGGCGCCAAACGCAATGAGGTGAGAACGATACGTCTGCCCTCCCACCTCATAAGTGTAGTCCACGCGCGGGTAGTAGCTCACATCGATGTTGCCGTCGTCGTCGGTGTTACGGGCTTCACGAACCTGCGTCTCCACGATAACTCCACTCACGCTGGGCCACTGCAGGCTCTCACCTGCCTTGCGGCGGCTGCGGGTGCCCTGGATCACGAGAAAGAGTCCCAGCCCGATAAGGGCCAGGATGAAGATGCTGCCACACGCCAGAGCCAGCAACGCAGGAATGAGAGTGTTGCTCATGTGAATCGCGAGCCTCCCGACTTGGTGACCTGTCCAAGAGTACAATACCTGTATACTGCTGTGTCGTGCAGACTGCAAGCTCTCGCGTTCAGCCGACACCGTAGTAAGATAAGAGCCCGTGTCGTCGGCCGATCGGCCGACGACCGGCGTTGTATGCAGGATCCGATCGACCGTTATGTTGGTTATCTGACTCTCAAGGTGAAGGATACATCGACATAAATGGACATCGCACTGGGCATTGATACGGGCGGCACCTATACCGATGCCGTCCTGGTGGATCAGGAGACGGGTGGGGTTTGGCAACGACAAAGGCGCTGACCACGCATCGCGATCTCTCCATCGGCATTGGGGCGGCGATACGCGGCGTCTTTGCGCCCGAGGCGCGGATAGCAGATCGTGCGGGAGCGAGCCATCGGCCCGGGCGACGTGGGTCTTGTGGGCCTTTCGACGACGTTGGCGACCAATGCCATCGTGGAGGGACAGGGCAGCCCCGTCTGCTTGCTCCTGCTGGGATATGACCCGGAGTTGATCCGCACCCACGCCTTTGCCGAGGACCTCGCCACGCAGGACGTCGTCTACATCCGGGGCGGTCACAACATCGACGGTGAGGAGCGGGCGCCGCTGGATGAGCAGGCCGTCCGCGAGGCTATCCTTGCGCGCCGCGACAGTGTCAGCGCCTTCGCCGTGTCGGGCTACTTCAGCGTGCGGAATCCTGCGCACGAACTGCGCGTCAAGGCGCTGGTCGAGGATCTGGTCGGGATTACCGGTGACCTGCGGGCACGAGCTCACGACGAAGCTGAACGCCATTCGCCGGGCGACGACGGTCGCGCTCAACGCGCGGCTGATCCCCACGTTACGCGATCTGATTCTGACCGTCCGCAGGATGCTCGACGAGGCTGGGGTGGCCGCACCGTTGATGATCGTCAAGGGTGATGGATCCCTCGTCCGATCGGAGTGGGCTATTCAACGGCCCATCGAGACGATCCTGTCCGGTCCCGCGGCAAGCGTCGTCGGCGCCTGGCACATCGCCGGCCGCGAGGACGTCTGGGTGGTCGACGTCGGCGGAACGACCACCGACATCGCCGCGCTGCGTGACGGGCATCCCCGGCTCAATCCCCAGGGGGCACAGGTGGGCCGGTTCCGTACGATGGTGGAGGCGGCAGATGTGCATACAGTCGGGCTGGGCGGCGACAGCCACGTCAGGATCGACACCAACGGTGGAGATCCTGGCCAGATGTGGGCCTCCCCCGATCACGGGAGGCCGTCGCTGTCGCTCGGACCCCAGAGGGTGCTGCCGCTCTGCAGGCTGGGCAGCGATTACCCTGAGATCCTCGACGAGTTGGTGGCGCAGCAGCACGTCAAGAAGCGAACCCTGCTGCCTTTTGTCGCGCAGTTCCTGATCCCGAGACGGCAGCCGGGTACCGGTGTCGGTGAGGACGACCTGGCGCTGCTGGCGCGGCTTCAGGACGGGCCGATCTCTCTCGTGCGTCTTGCCCAGGATCCGAGGTATCAGGCGTTCCTGATGGATCGCGTGCATCGGCTGACGGCCCAACAACTCGTTATGCGTGTGGGGTTCACACCCACGGATGCCCTCCACGTTCTGGGTCGTTTCGAGATCTGGGATGCACAAGCATCACGGCTGGCGGCGGTGTTGCTGGCTGCTCAACTGGGCATCTCGGTGGAGGCGTTCTGCGAGCAGGTGGCCGATGTCGTCTCGGACCGGGTTGCTGCAGAACTCATCACCAAGGTTCTGAGCGATGAGGTGGCTCCTGCAAACTGGCCCCAAGAGCCGGTCGCGGCGGGTCTGCTGGCACGGGCGCTGAATGCTGTGTGCGAGACCGATCTGGCGTGCCGGTTGACCCTTCGACAGCCGGTGGTAGCCGTGGGCGCGCCGGTGGCTGCCTATATGCCTCGCGCTGCCGGGAGTCTCCATACCGACTTGGTGCTGCCCCCTCACGCTGACGTCGCGAATGCGATCGGGGCTGTCGTGGGCAGTGTGGTTCAGCGGGCCAAAGTGCTGATACGCCCCATTGAGTTCGGCGCGCTCTATCGCGTGCATCTGCCGGGTGATCTCAGCCTCCCCGAGAGCGTTCGGGACTTTGAAACGTTGGCGGCGTCGGTGGCCTATGTCGAGGATGTCGTCCCGGGCCGGCTGCGCACATTAGCCGAGGAGGCAGGGGCGCAGCAAGTTGAGGTCAAGCTCGTGCGCACCGATCATACGGGACCGGTGGGTGAGAAGATCGATGATGAGATCTTCCTGGAATCGATGCTGGAGTTCACGGCTGTGGGCCGGCCCGCGGCGGGGAAGTGAGGGAAAGCGCATGACAGCCTATGGAAACCGACAACATCTACTTCCGTAGACTGGCGCCCGGTGATGCCGGGGCGCTCGCGGCGTTCTACAACGGGTTGAGCGAGGCGTCGAAGCGGACGTTCCGCCCGCTGGACGTTACGACGACGGTGGAAACTTGTGCTGACATCGTCTCCGCTAACACCGGCCCACACCCGACGAAGTATGACCTCGTCGCTATGGGTATACGGCGATATGATCGTCGGCTGGGGTTTCATATGGGGCCTCGATGGCGCCAATCCGGAGTCTGAGCCTATGCTCGGCCTGGCTGTGGCCGATGCCCATCACGGGCAAGGCGTGGGTACGTGCCTCATCACCCGCGTGATGGCTTGGGCGCGGGATGCAGGATTGCCGAGGGTCCTGTTGACCGTGGTCCAGGACAACGCTGTGGCCTGGCGACTCTATGAGAATCAAGGATTCGTCCGCTACGGCGACTTCGTGGGCGATGATGGGCTGCCGTACTATCGGATGCGGGCAGAAATTGTGGGCAGTTGATGGCTTGCCTGTTGCCCAGGTGGAGGGCTCTATGTCCGTGTTGATCATCGCGTTGGTGAGTCTCGAGGTCGTTTTTGTGATTGGCCTGCCCGCTGCTATTGTGTTGATCTTGAGACGCCGCTGGGGGCTTCCGATGCGGCTGGCGTGGGCGGGCGCAGCTACCTTTGTGGCCTCCCAGCTCGTGCATATCCCGACAAACTCGCTGATATCCCAGACCTTCGATATGCCGTCGCAATCCTTGTTGGTGCAGGCCGTGGTCCTGGGGCTGTCGGCCGGCGTGTTTGAGGAAGTCGCCCGTTACCTCGTTTACAGGTTCTGGCAGAAGGACGCCCGTAGTTGGCGCGAGGCGGTCTTCTTCGGCATGGGACACGGTGGTGTGGAGTCGATCCTGACGGGCGCGCTCGTCGCACTTACGCTTGTCAACGTCATTGCGATCAGCCAGGTGGCCGACCCGTCCGCAGTGGGGCTCCCGGCGAACACGCTCGCAGAGGTGCAGGCCTACTGGTCGATGTCGCCGGCTGCGCCGCTATTGGCCATAGCCGAGCGCGTGATGGCGATGACGATGCATCTCAGCCTCTCAACCCTGGTGGTGCTGTGCTTCTTCAAGTCCAGGATATGGCCGCTTTTCGCAGCAATTCTCTGGCACGCAACCGCCAATGCCGTCTCGGTGTACGTAGGTCAGTCGTGGGGTATCATCGCCGCCGAGGGGGCCCTGGCCGTCGTCGCCCTACTGAGTGTCGGCTTGCTCTGGTTGACACAACGGACGCTGTCCGGCGTCGGGCCGGTAAAACCGTCTGTCGCGGCACTGGATGCAGGGGCCGAGCGCAGTAGCCTGTAAGACGCTCCGATGTTGTGACTCAGAAAGGAAAGCATCATGGAAGGTGAGATACGCCATCCCCGTGTGGAAGAGTTCGAGAGCTTCATGCGCTACGTGGAGCAGGCCTTTGGGCACTCCAAGGCCTTCTTCGAGCGCGTTTACCCACATCTCTATATGCCCACGGAAGAGGCGCTTCAGTGGGCTTACGTCATCGCGGAGGACGGCGAGATCGTCTCTCACGTTGGGGTCTATCCCATCGAGTCGGTGACTGCCGGTGTCCGCATGACGATTGGCGGCATTGGCGCGGTCTCGACCTCGCCGAAGGCCCGCGGCAAGGGGTATATGAGCAAGCTTCTCACCCACGTTGTCGAGGAGATGCGGCGCATCGGCTATCCCGTCTCCTGGCTTGGCGGGGATCGCCAACGCTACAACACCTTCGGATGGGAGCTGGCATCGCCTCAGTATGATCTGCAGTTCTCGCGACGTTCGCTGGAATGGCACGGCGTCCAGCCCATCGAGATCGACGAGGTCATGCCGGAAGAGGCGTTGCCGGTTGTGGAGCGCCTGCAGTCGCGGCAGCGGTGCCATACGATTCGTCCGGATCTGAAGACCCAAATTCGGAAGATGGATACGCGGTTCTGGATTGCAGAGGATGGGTACGCTATCCTGGAGGGCCAGGCGCGCCAACACCTGCGCATCCTCGAACTCGTCTCTGAGAGCGGCAACGAGTTGGGCATGATTCGCGCACTTCTGGAGTGGACCTTTGGCGAGCGCGCGTCTTGGGCACTCTCAGCCTGGGACAAGGTGCGTCTCGGTCGGCTGATGCCGTGCATCTCATATTGGACCGGTGGCAACAGTTCGATGTACCGGGTCAACGATCTGACGCAGGTCCTTACGGCTGCCAGGGAGTATCTCAAGGCACAGGCCCAGGGCATCCGGGACTTCTCCGTCGCTATTGGTGTCAAGGAGCACGACCGCACGACCGTCACGACGTTGACGGTCGAGGACGGCGACGTTGATATCCGGCCGGGCAATCACGCCGCGACCTACGTGGAGCTTCCGGTTGTCGAGGTCGCCCGACTGGTTTTCGGCGGTCCACCGGTCGCCTGTGAGGCCGAGCTCCCACAGCCATTGCTGGCGCTTCTGCCGGTGCCGTGCTACGTGATGGCGTTCGATCACGTCTAGGGTAACAGAGGGCGATGGATCAAGGGCACGACCCTGCACTTCTGAACGCTGATCGCCATCCTCAGGAGGCTACCATTGAAAAGAACGTACGATCTTGGCCGGCTTGACTGGCACGTCGCGGGCTTTCAGCCACACGTATGGCGACTGGATGCCGATTTGGCGATCGGTACCTCCCGCTATGTAGAGACGCCCGCCGTGCCCGCGCCGGTGCCGGGTTCCGTCCAGCAGGCGCTGCTTGACGCCGGCCGGCTCCCCGACTGGAATATCGGGCTGAACGCGGCACAGTGCGAGTGGGTGGAGAATCGCCACTGGATCTACGAAGTCATGCTGCCCGATGATTGGCTCGAGACAGGCGCAATGGTTCGCCTTCAGTGTATGGGCCTCGACGGCAACGGAGCTATCCGGATCAATGGCCGGGAGGTGGCAGCGTTTGAGAACAGCTTTGTGCCGCTTCGAGTCGACCTTACCCCGTTCCTGGATACGTCGGGCAACCGGCTCCAGATTGTCTTTGAATGTCCTCCGCGCTGGCTCGGCCAGTTTGGCTACACCTCGCGCATGACCGAGTGGAAGCCGCGGTTCAACTATCACTGGGATTGGACAGCCCGTCTTGTCCAGATCGGGATCTGGGACGCCATTGAGCTGGAGAGTCCTGGGCGCGGGCGAGATTGCTGCGCTTGCACGTCACGACGGACGCCGGCATCGATCCTCCGCTGGGCGAGCTCCGGCTCTCGAGCCGCATCGTGGGTCAGGGGACCGCGCTTCACTGTATCTTGTCGGGTCCACGAGGGCCCGAGGACGAGCCGCCACTTCGCGACGAGACGCTGGAGTTTGCTGCGAGTGAGAGCGCCGCAGACCCTGCCTTGGTCGAAGTGGTGTGGCGAGATTTGGACGTGGATCTCTGGTGGCCCAACGGCTACGGAGACCAGCCGCGCTACGCCCTGGTTGTGGAGTTGTTGGATGCGGCGGGCGACGTACTAGATCGCGCCGAGCGCACCGTCGGCTTCAGACATATCGCGTGGCAGCCTTGCATGGATGCTCCTGAGGATGCGGATCCCTGGCTCTGTGTCGTCAACGGTCAACCGATCTTCCTGCAGGGCGTAAACTGGACGCCGATCCGCCCCAACTTCGCGGACGTGGGCGCGGCAGCCTATGAGAAGCGCCTGAAGCTCTATCGCGATCTGCACGTCAACGTGCTGCGCGTGTGGGGTGGAGCGGTGTTGGAGCGCGAGGTTTTCTATGACCTGTGCGACGCGCTAGGCCTCTCTGGTCTGGCAGGAGTTCCCCCTCTCGTCCTCCGGGGTCGACAACTACGCGCCCGACGATGCGGCACAGTGTCGCCGCGCTGACGGAAATCGCTCGTTCCTACATTGCGCGCCGCCGGCACCACGTTTCGCTCCTCGCCTGGTGCGGTGGGAACGAGCTGATGGACGATAAGAATGGAAACCGTGAGGCAGGTGGCCGGCCCCTGGGCCTGGAGCATCCCATGCTGAAGGCGCTCCACGATGTTGTCGAGGCGCTGGACCCCACGCGGCGGTTCCTGCCCACGTCAGCTTCAGGTCCTCGCGAGTCTGCCAATGAGAAGGAGTTCGGCATGGGCGTTCACTGGGATGTTCACGGCCCGTGGCAGGCTGTGGGGACACTGGACGAGACCTGGCAGGATTACTGGCGCGACGATGATGCGCTGATGCGGTCGGAGGTCGGTGCGCCCGGTCCAAGCCCCGCCGAACTGATTCGGAGATATGCCGGCGACGTCGATCCTTACCCGGGGACATTCGGAAATCCCCTCTGGCGGCGCACTTCCTGGTGGATCGAGTGGCCGCAGTTCATAGCGGAGATGGGGCGGGAGCCGGAGACGTTGCAGGAATACGTAGCGTGGGGCCAGCAGCGCCAGGCGCAGGCGCTCTCCATCGCCGCGGGTGCGTGCAAGGACCGGTTCCCTCGCTGCGGTGGCTTCATCGTCTGGATGGGCCACGACAGTTTCCCTTGCACCTCCAACACATCAGTTGTAGACTTCGACGGAAATCCCAAGCCGGCTGCATTTGCCCTGGCGGATGTCTTCCGGCGCTGAAGAGAGGTAGCTATGTCTGAAGACCAAACCGCGATCGTCTTTTACGGAGCCGGCTGGTGCCCGAGCGTGAGGATGACCCGTGCATTCCTCGATCGTCACGACGTCTCCTATGATTACAGGGATATTGACAATGACGCCGGCGCGCTGGATGCACTGTTGGAACTGCGCGGGAAAGCCTGGGTCGTGCCGACTCTCGTGCTTCCCGACGGCACGATTCTGGACGACCCGCCGAGACGCGATCTCAAGAATCTACTCGGCCTCTAGGTCAAGGTTCATCATCGTAAGGAGGGACATATGGAACCGCAGGTTGTCGCAAATGTGGACTGCGACACGGGGGAGGGACCTCTGTGGCACCCCGATGAGCATCGGCTTTACTGGGTGGACATTCCAAATGGACGGCTCTACCGTTACGATCCCGCCGCGAAAACCCACGAGTTGGTCTACACTGGGCGGCCGATCGGTGGCTACACGCTGCAGGCCGATGGCTCGCTGGTCTTCTTCATGGATAAAGGGTCCGTGGGCATCTGGCGAGAGGGGCAGGAGCTGGAAATGGTCGTGGACGAGATCCCGGCCATGCGGGAGACCCGGTTCAACGACGTGATCGCCGATCCCGCGGGGCGCGTCTTCTGCGGCTCGATGCCCAGGCCTGACGCACCCGCGCTGCTCTACCGGCTTGACCCGGACGGCACGCTGACGCTGGTGCTCGATGACGTGGCCCTATCCAATGGGATGGGCTTCACGCCGGATCGTCAGGCGATGTACCACACGGACACGCGCAAGCAGAAGATCTTCCTTTTTGACTACGATGAGGCTACGGGCGAGCTCACCAACCGACGTGTCTTCGTCGATGTGCCGACGACCGCCGGCGAGGGTCATCCGGACGGCATGACCGTCGACGCTGAGGGCATCGTGTGGTCGGCGCGTTGGGACGGGCATCGCCTCGTTAAGTATTCGCCCGAAGGCGAGAAGATGCAGGAGGTGACCTTCCCCGTGCCCAAAGTCTCCTCGATCTGCTTTGGCGGCGAGGACTACACGGACATGTACGTCACCACGGCGAGCAACGGTCATCGTGATACGGAGGGGCCGCTGGCGGGATCGCTCTTCCACCTCAACCTAGGGATCAAGGGCGTGCCCGAATTCCGGTCGCGCATCGGTCTGAAGTAAAGAGAGGTATCGGACATGCACTTCAAGACGATTGATGAGGGACGCAGCCACAAGCGGGAGCTGTGGATCGACGACGAGACGAACGTCGCGCATCTATACGTGATCGATCTACCCATGCGCATCGGCCATGCCGAGATTCAGATGGCCGGGATTGGCGACGTCTACACCAGGCGCGAGCACCGGATGAAGGGCTACATGCGGATTCTCTACGACGACACCGTAACCTACATGGCCGACGAGGGCTACGATGTCTCCATGCTCTTCGGTATCCCTGATTTCTACACCAAATTCGGGTACGCTGCCTGCCTGCCCAAGTGCAGCTTCACGATCAAGACTCGGGATGCCGAGGCCGCGGTCCTGGAGATGGACGCGAGTGATCCGCGGCCGATCGAGCCCGCCGATATGCCCGCAGTGCTCGAGCTCTACGCTGCCGAGAATGCACGCCGTACCGGCACATTGATCCGAACCCCAGAGCAGTTCACACGATTCGCCAAGGGCACGCACTGGGGTGTCGCGGCCGAGAGTGCGCTGTGGGAGAATGCCTCCGGCGAGGTGCTGGCCTATCTCGTCTGGGACAGGCGTCCCACGGAGGTCAGAGTCGCCGAGCTGGGCGTCTCAGATCCCAGGGCCTTTCCGACGCTTCTCCGCTTCCTTGCCGAGCAGGCCGTGACGAAGCGGTGTGAGGCGATCACGCTCCACCTGCCACCGGATCATGCCTTCTCCGAGTTCGCCCAGCAGTTTGGCATCACCTGGGAGATCGAGTATCCTCGCTACTCCGACGGTATGATGCGGGTCCTCAATCAAGTGTCGCTCTTCCAGAAGATAGCACCTGTACTGACCGATCGGCTTGCCGCCCGGCCTGTGGCCTGGCTCCCTGACGCCCTGTCCCTTGACACCGATCTTGGCGTGACAACCCTGACATTTGAGGACGGTGTGGTTTCCGTCGGGGAGGAGCGGGGCTCCGTGGCGCGCGTATCATTGTCGCAGGACAAGCTCATGCAGTTGTTGATGGGATACCGGAGTGCGCGGGATCTGCTCAACACCCCTGACGTGGTAGTGGCCAGCGCTGTTGGGACAGGAGTGCTGCCGCTCCTGGACGTGCTCTTCCCCAAGGGTGTGCCGTTCGTGTGGACACCTGACTACTTCTAGCAGACAGAGAGGAATCCTATGCGAGTTCTGGTTACAGGCGGTACCGGCGCGGTCGGCCGCGAGGCCGTCAAGCGACTGGTCGCCCACGACTACGATGTGACGGTCATAGGCCGGACGCCGAACCTGGAGATTCCGGGGGCCGCGTATCGTCAATGTGATATCGTCGACTTTGAGTGTATGACAGAGTGCGTGATGGGGATGGAGGCCGTGGTCCATCTTGCGGCGATCCCCAATCCGGGGCTAGGCACGGGTGAGGCGATCTTCCGCGTCAACGATACCGGCACCTTCAATGTCTATCGGGCCGCAGCCAACGCGGGAATCACACGCATCGTCAGCGCCAGCTCTATCAACGCTCTGGGCTACAACTTCGGGATCAAGCGCTTCAGGCTCCAGTACTTCCCGATGGACGAAGCGCATCCCAGTTATACGACGGACCCTTACTCCTTCTCGAAACAGATTATGGAGGAGATCGGCTACTACTTCTGGCGCCGTGAAGGGGTTTCAAGCGTCTTCCTGCGGCTGCCGGGCGTCTACGAGGTGACGGAAGACAACGCCGACCGCATGCGCGGATGGCGGTCGCGGTCAATGGAGGCGTACCAGGAGCTGCTGTCGAAGCCGTTGGAGGAACAGAAGAAGATCGCGCAAGAGGTCATCGATCTTCACGATCAGCTTCGGGCGGCGCGCGCATTTGAGCCGGGCGAGAATCGTCCGAATCTCCGCGAGCTACCCCACGCGCGGATGATGTTCGGCTACAGCAATTTCTGGGCGAGCATTGATGCTCGGGATTCGGCGCAGGCCATCGAGTTGGGGTTGATCGCGGACTACGAAGGGAGCTACCCGCTCTGGGTCAACGACAGCCACAACTCTGCCGGCGTCCCCACGCAGACCCTCGCGGAGCTCTTCTATCCTGAAGTGCCGCTCAAACGGTCTCTGGAAGGCACGGAGAGCCTGGTCAGCATCGACAAGGCCCGGCAGCTCATCGGCTTCGAGCCGGAGTACTCCATCAGCCGCTGGTATATGTAGGCTCTTAGCTCTGCCACCGGCGGGAGATACGCAAAGGGGGGGCTCCGCGGACGGGCGGCACTGCCTGCCGCAGGGCTCCCCCTCCCAGTCCTCCCCCGGAAGGGGAGGGAGCCTACTAGCTATCTGTAGATCAGATCGAGAATGCTGTCGCTCCGGAGCCTGACCGTCTGACCGTCGACGCGTTCGACATCCGGGTGCGCTGCTGCTGCGTCGGCTGTGTCCGTGTGGAAGTAGCGTTTCTCCAACACGTACGGCGGGTCCCAGATCAGCGGTGGGATGGGCGCCTCCCGCTGTTTCTCCAGGGCCACGCGGCTGCGTGCCCGGATGAGGTCGCGGGATGCCTCCTTTGACAGCGTGATTGCCGAAGTCCGGCTCAACCCGTGCTTGACCGCGGCCGTCGTGACACCCGGGATCAGCTCCTCGATCTCCTGACAGGCGGCGTGGTCGCCCGAGAGGAAGATCACGGGGAGATCGAGCGCGCCGCAGTAGAGTACCCATTGGGCAATCTCTCCGATTGGCTTGCCGTTCAGTGTGTAGCGGTCGATGTGGCGGCTGCTCTGCGTGTGCGCGAGATCACCATCCGCGACGCCCGCCATCGCGTGCTGGCCCACGATGACGGAGACGTCGTAGGTTCTGTAGACGGCGTCGCGGACTGCCTGCGGGGCCAAAGGCCGTCCGTGCATCAGCTTCGCCTGTGGATGCAGGTCCTCAAACCAGATGCCACCCGGACCGTGCATATCCAGCACCAAGACCTCCTCTGCCCCGGCCTCCATCAAGCCGTCGACGGCGGCATTGACCTCCGCGGTCAGCAAGCGCTTGGCCGTCTCATAGTATTGACCGGTGGGATACGAGTCCTGCTCAAACGTCACAACCCCGGCAACGCCTTCCAGATCGGTCATCATCAGGACTTTCATTTCAACCTCCCCTACTTGAGAGATAAAGGCTCAAGGATGCCGCGGTTCACCTCACTTTCACAGAAGTCAGGTCAGATCCAGAAAGCACCGCATCTGCTGCATAGCCGAGGCCCAATCCAAATGGGGGTTATGGATCTTGACCTTGGGGAACGGCGCTCTATCGTAAAGGCCTTCGGCAACCGTGGCCCATTCCTCCAGGAAAGCGAGCATCCCGGGCAAGCCGGCCAAGCCACGATCTGCAAACCATGGCCGTGAGTCGAAGGCCTCGTAGAGATGCTGCGCCCAAGTCCCGGGAAATCGCCCCCGCTGCCACTCCTCCTCCTTGAGCTGGATCGTCCGTGCTGCAAAGGCGCTTTGGTCATCGATTGCGAAGTAGATCAGCACGGGCTTGAGTATCTGAATGACATCCACGACACGCTGGTTACTGACCAGACATCCTCTATGGGATGTCCGGCGATATACATCAGCATAACGCTGGTTTGCCAAAACCGGCTCTCCATGACCGTTACGGAGTGGTCTATCTGTCTCTCTTGCACGAATGCTCGCCACTGTTGGAGTACGGCGTCCTCGCGGATCACCGACGAAGCAATGACCTCGCCTAGATGCAGGTCGTCACCGATCGCAATAGGGTTATCAGTCCCCCATTCGACAAAACACCGGCACGGTTGCCCGAGGTTCGAGATCTCTACGGCAAGTTTCTGAGCTGTTGTCGTCTTTCCCGAGCCGGGTGGTCCCTCGATGAGGATGAGTTGTGTGTCTCGCATTTGCACCTTCAATCCGAATATGAGAATCGGCGTTCAGTCTATGGACCGGACCGAGCCCTCGCGCCTATCTACGCGGGTTCGCACACCGACCAGTTTCAGTATATCACCGGTGCACTCTGGGTCATGTCGAGGGTGGGCCAGCCCTCGTTTCCCTTAGCTGCTTTCCTGGTATCCTTGCCCCTGGGATAGTGGTTTCGTGTCGCATGCGCGATCGAATCGCCTCCAACTTGGCCAAACGTAGGTACCCTGATCAGGAGAATTATGCACTTCTACTTCATACGACATGGACAATCTGAGAACAACCTGCGTTGGGCGCAGAGCTCCTCATATGATGGACGCGTCGCGGACCCGGCGCTAACCGCTGCTGGAGAGCTGCAAGCTGAGCACGTTGCCTCCTTCCTGGCTGCGCCGGACTCGGTGGGCACGTTCGCCGGGGCCGATGTCCAGGGCTTTCATATCACCCACATCTACACCAGCTTGATGGAGAGGGCCGTGGCGACGGGGCACAGGATTGCAGAGGCCCTGGATCTGCCGCTGCTGGGTTGGGTTGATATACACGAGACCGGCGGAATGTTCCTCTACGATGAGGAGACCGATACCCACACGCCTAAGCCTGGGCGTGGACGCAGCTACCTATTGGCACACTACCCGCGGCTTATCCTTCCGGACGAGGTGACCGATGCAGGGTGGTGGAACCGTCCCTTTGAGCCCAAAGAGGATCGTGCCCCTCGGGCGCGCAGGGTTCTGGCGGAACTGCTGCAGAAGCACGGGGAGAGCGATGACGGTGTGGCGTTTGTCAGCCACGGAGGGTTCTTCAACTACCTTCTCCGCGCTGCTCTTTGCCCTCCCTGAGAGAGATCCGGAGGAGTCGGTCGATGCTGTGTGGTTCGCAGCAAACAACGTGTCCATCACGCATATCGCGTTTGATGGCGACCAACGCGTCTTGATGTATCTCAACCGCATGGACTTCCTCCCAAGCGATTTGATCACTTAAGAGAAAGGCCAGGCTCTACGCGCGTTGCAGCGCTGCATTGGCGCCCCTAAGGATTGCCAGCACATCCTCGATATCTTGGTCGCTCCAGCCTTCGTGGATCATCAGGTTGAAGTGCGACGCGATGGCTGCGTGCGCGTTGGGACAGGGGAATTGGCGGTCGGGGTCGCCCTTGTAGTCCGGGTTGGACCAGGGATAGCCGCTGTGGCCAAAGACCCGGCGATGGACGAACCAGTCCATCGTGTGGGGCATCGCGCCCGAGTAATCGACCATCACGGGCAGGCCCGCCTCAGTCAGCGCACGACAGAACTCAGCCTTGCTCGACGGTCGCGGCCTCCGGGTGGAATCTCATGCGCAAGAACCAGTAGCTGGGCTCGGCGCCCTCGATAGGGTCTGGGATGGAGACGCAGGCGAGGTCTCGGACGCCATCCGCCAGCTTCGCGGCGATGTCCCGTCGCCGCTCGATGATCTGCGGCAGCTTGCGTAGCTGCACCCGGCCGATGGCTGCAGCCAGGTCGTTGAGGTTGAGGTTGAGCGACGCGATGGTGTTGGTCGAGCCCTCCGGTAGGAAGAAGGGCTTGCCACGATCCGAGGCACGACGGATCGTGTGGTAGAGCGTCTCGTCACGGGTGAAGACCAGGCCGCCCTGTCCCCCGGAACTGTGGTGCTTGCCGAACATCGTCGAAAAGACGCCAATGTCGCCAAACGTGCCGACGTGACGTCCGTGGAGCAGGGCGCCGTGCGACTGCGAGCAATCCTCAATGACCGGGATGCCGCGAGGCTTTGCGATCTCCATGATGCCCGCGATATCCGCCGGCTCTCCCGCGATGTGCGGCACCACGATGGCGCCGGTCCTGGGGGAGAGGAGTGCCTCGATCTCCTCGGGCCCCGTGTTGTAGGATCCCGGCGCCGTGTCGGCGATCATCGGGATCAGGTTCAGAAGTGGAATGGGCATCAGGCCACCCGGATCGGTCATCGCCCCGACGATAACCTCGGAGAGGGGTTCGAGATCCAATGCCCGCAGTGCCACGTAGATGCCGGCGGTGCCGGAGCTCACGGCATCGGTGAAGCCCCCGCCCAGGAAGGTCGAGAACTCGGCACAATAGGACTCCTCCTCGCGACCGTTGTAGCCTGGCGCGGTGCCGGTTTCGATGGCCTCATCGAGCAAGGCGTCAACCGCTGCTTTCTCCTCCTCGCCGAAGTGCCCGCGTGGAGGGAAAGAACGGGAATCGGACATTTTCGGTTCGGTCATATCACTGACTCTCCCTTCTTACATTCGCGGACTCGCCGATTTGCTCACTCCGTCCTCGTCACCTTGCTCAGCATCCGCGGATTCTCGGTGTCGAATCCTTTGGCCCGGGTCAGGTGATAGCAGAAGAGCTGGCCCGGCACGATGGCCACGAGCGGGCTCAGCCACTCGGGAAGACCATCGGGCAGCGGGATGGCGCGATCGGCGAGGGCCAACGCTCGGTCGTGATTGGAGATCACGAGCAGCTCGACCTTGTAGGCGGTCTTCAGTGTGGTGACGAGTTCCATGAGATCACCGAAGACCTCTCCGTCTGGCATCACGGCAAAGACAGGGAACCCCTGGGCGACCATCGCGATCGGTCCGTGCTGGAAATCCGCCGAGGAGTAGGGGGCGGTGACGACGTAGGTAAGCTCCTTCAACTTGAGCGCCCACTCGTAGGCCGTTGCATAGTTGTAGCCTCGGCCCAGAACCACACACTGGTTCATATAGCGATATCGTTCGGCAATGCGCTGGATTTGGTCGTCGGCCTCGAGAACCCACGTCATCTAGCGGGTCACTTGGTCGAGGGCTTCACGTCGCTCGCCGTTCGCGTCGTCGAGCGCGACCGAGAGCAGGGCAATAGCGGCGAGTTGCGCTGTATACGTTTTGGTCGCCGCAACAGCCACCTCAGGCCCCGCGCCGGTGTCGATCACCCAGTCGCTGACCTCGGCCAGGGGGGAGTCCGGTGCGTTTGTAATCGACAGTGTCGGCGCCCCCTGGCGCCGGGCCTCGGCCAATACGCTGACGATGTCCGGTGACTGACCCGACTGGGAAATCCCGACGACAAGAGCATGGTTGAGGCGGGGCGGGCGGTGGTAGATGCTGAAATGCGACGGCGCAGCAAGCGCGATCGGCAGCCTGTTGTAGGCGCCCCAGAGGTACTTGGCGTATAGGCCTGCGTGGTCGGAGGTGCCACGCGCCGTCAGGAAGACGTAATCGATGGGGGAGGCGGAGGCCTGCATCTGTTTGATCCGATCGGCAATCGACTTGACCGTGGACCACTGGGTCTCGATCAATCGCCGAACGACGGTGGGCTGCTCAAAGATCTCTTCCTTAAGGCTCATAGCTGATCACACATTTCTCCAGTGGTCTTTCTGTAGACGACTTGGCCTCGCACCATCGTCATCATCACGTTGAAGTCGGGGTCCAAAACGGTGAGCGTGGCCTCTCGACCGGGGGCCAGAACGCCCTGGTGGTTGTCCATGTGGAGGACGCGCGCCGGGTTCAGCGTTGCCATCTTGACGGCATCCGGCAGGGGGACCCCGACCGCCTCGACCATGTTGCGGACGCACCGGTTCAGCGTCGCGGTGCTGCCGGCGATCGTCCCGCCGGCCTGCCGCGCAACCCCGTCCCTGACGAACACCTGTTCCCCCACCAGCTCGTATTCACCGTCGCCAAGACCCGCCGCAGCCATAGCGTCCGTGATGAGGACGACGCGATCCGATCCAAGGCAGCGCACCATCACCTTCATTGCCCCGGGGTGGACGTGGACGGTGTCGGCGATGAGCTCCGCCGTGACGCGGTCGGAGCTCAGCACGGCGCCGAGGACGCCCGGCTCCCGGTGGTGGAATCCTCGTTGGGCGTTGAATGTGTGCGTGACGTGCGTGAAGTCGTGGGCCAGTGCTGCCGCCGCCGTGGCGTAGTCGGCATTGGAGTGCCCCAGCGCGGCGACGACCCCGGCGCTCCGCAACAAGCCCGCCACCTCGGTGGCCTGCGGCAGCTCGGGCGCCAACGTCATCTGGCGAATCCAGCCCTGCCCGGCCTCCAGAAGCTCGCGAACCTCGTCGATCAATGGGCGCCGGAGCCATGCTTCGTTGAACGCCCCCTTTTTCTCGGGGTTCAGGTAGGGGCCTTCCAGATGGAGCCCCAGCGGCCGGGCGCCGGTAAACGTCGCCTGTTCGAATAGCTCTACGTAGGAGCGGACGAGCGCCTGGAGCGCCGCCGGATCGGGCGCGGCGACGCTGCAGAGGAACCCCGTCACGCCGGTTGAGGCTACCCAGCCGGTGTAGGTTCGTAAGTCTCCCTGTAAATCGTCGCCCTGGCCAAAGGTGACGCCATCACCGCCGTGGGTGTGAATGTCGATGAACCCCGGTGCCACCACGATCCCGCGCTCGCAAGGTCCGGAAGCTTGCGAGCGTTCTCTATCGTCAGTGGACGGGGTGCATTCTCCGGAGGCCCGACGTAGGCGATCGTGCCGTCGCCGGCGATCACGACGAGGCCGGGCTGGATCACTTCGAGCGGCGTGACGACTTTGGCGCCAGAGAGGGCAACGGTCATATAAGTTTTCTCCTATTCTGGACCGCGACCTCGACCTACCGGGACGGCCTCTATGAACGGGTGCTCCTTGCCGTGGCCCTCGAGTTGCATTACCGAGGGGAAGGCCCGGAGCCCAATGCCCATTGCGAGGCTAACGATGCCGCCAATGATGAACCATACCTGTACGCCGAAGGCGTCGGCCAACGGACCTGAGATGGCCATTCCTACCGGCGAGGCCAGACTTGCGAGGCTTTGGACGGTAGTGAAGACGCGCCCTTGCTTCTCAGGAGCTACGACGGATTGGAGAATGGCGAAGAAGGGGCCGTTGATGATGGGATTTGAGAGTCCTGCCACAAATAGCGCGCCCAGAGCCATGTTAAGGCCCGTGGATGGGACGAACCCGACGGCGACGAAGCTGAAGCCGGCCACGATCAACCCCAGCAAGGAGGTCATGATTCTTGCGCTTGAAACCTCCCCAGATGCTGAGCGTCAGGCCGCCGGCGATCAAGCCGATGCCCCAGGCTGACTCTGCCCACCCCAACTGCAGAACACCACCACCAAAGTGGTTCCTGATCAGGATGGGCATCAGGGAAAACGCCGGGTTGATGATGCCATTGAGCAGCGCGGCGACCACCAGCACGATGAACATGCCCTGCCAATGCCAGATATAGGAGAAACCCTCACGGATATCTCGCGCCAGCCCTCGGACGAGGCCTGCACCCGCCGTCTCCGGGCGGCGCGCCGGTTCTATGACATGAACAAAGAAGAGGGGGCCGATGGCAAAGGCGGCGGTGACCACATCGATTCCCATAATCGCTTGCAATGGCATCACGCTCATCGCCAATGCCCCTAGGGGTGGGGTAAGGACGGTCATCACGCCCTGGAGCGTCTGGTTCATCCCGGAGACACGGGCCAACTGGTCTCTAGGCACCATGAGAGAGGTGGCTGCCTGCATCGCAGTGTAGTGGAAGGTCCCGCCCAGAGCTCGGACGAACATGATGAAGTAGATATGCCAGAGTTGCAGCGTGCCCATCCAGGCCATAATCCCGAGCCAGGCCGAGAAAAGCGCAACAACACCGTCGGCCAAGATCATCACACGTCGTCGGGACCAACGATCTGTCAACGCCCCGGCAATCGGGGCCAGAAAGACGCCCGGTAGCATCGCCACCAGCGACGAGGTGGCGAGCACCGTCGCGGAACCACCCGAGGCCTGGGTCAGCCACCAGACGAGAGCGAACCCGCCCATCCGGCTGCCTACTAATGAAAGCGCCTGTCCGATCCAGATGGTAAAGAAGGACGCGGCCCAGGGTCGATTATCGACGGAGGCCACGTTCCGGTCTCCGGTTGCGGATTTCTCGCTCACGGCTCTCTCCTGTTGTGTGTAATTGAATTACGAGTTGCATTGTAATCCAATAACACATCTGCGTCAAACCGGTCGCCGAGTCTCATGCGTTCAGTAGATCGCCTCGACTTCCGCACTCTCTGCAGGGTGGGCGAGAGTGATTGTCTCGCCATTGTAGGCTGTCAATGGTAGGGTGACTCCGTTCACGCGGATTTCGACCGGCGCAGCTCCATCTGGTCGCCGGAGATACAGCACTATCGACCCGAGTCGACCCGCGCGAGCGTGGCGGATGTCGCGCGTGAGGTTCACCTGCGTCCGCTCGGACGTCGACGTCACATCGTACGAGATGTGTCCGAAGAAGGTGGCCATATCTCGAGCGCCGAACGATCGTCCCGGCACGAACCACGCTCTGGGCGCGCACTTGCAGAGGTGAAGGGCGGCTCCTTCCTCGTGGAGCAGGCAGTGGCGCAGCCAAATGAGTGCTTTGCTCTCGTCCGATGATTTGTAAAAGGGGCCGACGCCGTGACCGAGTTCGACGACCGGATGCTCCGTGAAGGTCCGCACGTCCGGATAGAGGGAAGCGCCGAAATTGTTGAAGAGTGCCCGCAGGGCGTGCTTCACCTGACCTCGCCGGAGGTAGTCAATGGAGAGATCCATCAGGTTGGCCTGAATCGCTAACGCCGCCGTGGCTGAACCAATGTGCGCTCCAGGTCGACCGGGCGGCCCCATTCCCGGCTCACGAAGAGGTTGTCCTCCAGGTCTTTGAGGATCCACGTGACCTCGTCCTCGTTGGGGTCGAAGACGCCGCCCTCCAGCAGATGGAGTGGTCCGTAGGCTGCCTCGCGGAACCAGCCCGACTCACGTCCGCGGATTCCGGTCCGGGTGGGGACGTGAGGCACGTAGGAACCGTCGAGCAGCCGGACGACCGGTGACCGAGCCATGGCTCGCCTCGCTGCGGCGCGGATATCCTCGCGATAGCTGGCGGCTTCCTGTCGGAGTCGGGCCCCGGCGGGATGAGCGATCTCGGTGAGCACGTCGGCAATAGCGCGTAGCCCCGCGTAGGCGTGCGCGTTCACCGCGAACCAATGACGCCACTCCGGGTTGTCTTCGAGATGTCCCGCCGGCAGCAAGCCCCAGGCTTCGATGGCGCTGCCGTGTGCGTCGTGCTGTTTCGTCCGCGCTCGTTCGCGGGCCACGAAGTCGCACGCTGCGATCAAGGCAGGGGTCACACGGTCCAGCCACGTACGGTCGCCGCTATAGCGGTAGTGATCGGCGAGACACTCCATGATAAAGCCCTGGTCGAGATTGTAGGCAAAGCCGCCCATCACAGGCCGCCCACCGTCGAAATCCATCGCCACCAGGGCGCCATCGCTGGAAGCGAAGCGCCCATCGGGTCTGTGGATGCCCTGGGTTCGGATGAAGCTCTCCAGATAATCCTCTGCCTGATCGTGGTGACCCGCCTGGTCGAGCATCGAGATCTGCCAGCACGCCTCGTTCCCGCAGGCGCCATACGACCAGGTGGCAGCCGGGACGACCGTCAGGCCGTTGACCGGATCCTTGTCGGCGGTGATTCCGACGTGCACGCGGGCTGCCTTGTGAAAGTCCGCAAGCACCTGCTCGGGCACGACCATCTGCCCACCCGAGGCCACTGTTCGTCGCCAGTAGTCACAGATGTCGGCGAGCTCGCGATCGAAGTTCAGAGCTTCGATCGCGGCGATGTCCCCGTCTTCGACCGGTGTCGCAAAGGGGATGGCCAACGTCACTTCGTGGGTCTCCCCACCTTCCAGGTCGACGCTGTAGAGCAGGCCCGTCGGGATGGCGTGTGATGCCTGTGGGTCATCGGTCATCGTCACGATCTGCGCCGTGCCACGTCCTCCCGAGGCGAACGCGCAGCGAAATCGGGGGGCCGGATAGGGCGCCACGCGCCACTGGCGCGCCACGGCGACATCCGGAACGACGCGCCCTTCGGCAACGAGCATCCCGTCCTCAAGGAGAAGGGATTCCTGCGGCAGGATATTGAGCCACAGGTGCGCCCGCTTACGCCCTTGCGTGGTATTGCGGATCGCAAACCTGGTCATCGCGACGACGTCCTCGTCCCCGCGCCGTTCGCGGGAGCCTCGAATGGGTTTGTCGAGCAGGGTCGCGAAAGTGGTCTCCTCGAAGGCCATCTCGCGGTCCATCCACCGGCTGATCACTACGGGGAGCCAACCCTCGAGCAGTGTCTGCTCGGTGCGGTGATCTGCCTCGCGGAAGTCAGGCGGATCCCCGGTGCCGAAACGGAAGCGCATCTGCTGACCTGCCCAGAGCAGGCGCGCTGCGTCCCGCCCGGATAACTTGAGCTGCGACTTGGCGACGAAGAGCTCGCCGTTATGCCGCAGGGCGAACTCCTGCCGGCCTCCGTCGATCCCCAGCGGAAGATACCGCCCCAAGCCCATATAGGAATCCTGCTTCTCGACATCGAGCGGTGGAATCTCGGCCATCGCCCGTGCCAGCGACTGCTCGGGTTCGTCAAGGACCCGATCGTAGATGGGTCGGGGCGCGTTGGAGATCCGCTGCCTGAGGTCGGTAAGAGAGAGCGGGAACGTCGGCCCAGGTGACCGTCACACCGTAGTCGGGCAGATAGATCGGCCCGCGATCCAGGTCGCCGACCAGGAATGAGAAGGTGGGGACCGGCCCGCCGATGGTGAGGATGGTGCGATCCGCGCTTGCTGCGTCGTTACCGGCGTACAGCACGCGGACGTGCACCTCGTTATCTCCCACCTCTTTGGATGCAGCGATGCGGCCGTTGGCGGATTCGACCCAAAATGCCTGATGGGAGGCCACATCCCGTGGATGGTCGAGGACAGCCCTGATCTGCCCTTCTCGCCAGCGGCTTCCGGATGTGACCTCGAGATGCTCTACGATAGGCTCATCCGATCCGCCGCTGACCAGTCGCACTTTGAGCGTCCGCCTGAACCGCGCCAAATAGTCCTCTGCTTCCTCCAGCGCCTCCCAGCTCACCCAGGGGCGGAGCTCAGGCCCGTCCACGGGATCAAAGACGAAGGCGCAGGTCTCTCCATCGACCACGCTTACGCCACGCGCCCTGATCCACCGGCCGTGCCATGGATCGTCTCGCCCGATCCAGCCGCGCCGAGCGCCTGTTCGCCGCTCCGGTGCCGGGGTCGGCCAGTTGGCCTGCCAATACTCGACCTGCAGGTCGGGTGGGCACCTATATCGGAGTAAGTGACCACGACGCGTGACACATCCCGTGGTTCATCCCACTCCAGCCCGAGGTGCCAGGTCCCATCCCCCATCTGGACCGGCCTGAGCATGCCTGAGGCATCGGCGGTCACGGCGTGGGCGCGGATCGAATCCGGGCGCGGCCCCTTCCCACCATCGTAGATGGGCGAAGTCGGCGAGGTTGACCAGATCTCCAGCTACCACGTGCGTTCCTCGAGCAGCTTCTGGATTGCATCGGCGGGGACGGGGAGCTGCTCGATGTGACTCTCCAGCCACCGGGAGAAATCGGCCTCGATCTCGTCGACCCAGCGCGTGTCGATCTGACCCGGCGTGTACTTGCCCTCTCGGAGCCGCTGCTTTCCGAACATATCTCGCAGCCGGATCAGCTCGGACGTCTCGACGACCTTCTCGACCAGGTGCGGTGGGATGAAGATCACGCCCTCGTGTTTGCCCAGGACCACATCGCCGGGCATCACCGTGACCTGTCCGATGCGTACGGGGCAATTCACGCCGACCAGCATAATAGTGGGCGAGGCGTAGGTTGGGTGAAAACCACGGACGAAGCTGGCGAAGCCCTCGATCTCACGGATGCCGTCGATATCACGCACCGATGCGTCGTGCACGACGCCCCGGCCCGACTTGGCGAAGATCGCCGTGGAGAGGTTGTCGCCGATGATCGGCCCTTGCTCATGCTTGCCGTAGACGTCGGCGACGTAGACGTCGCCCGTCACCAATAGATCGATGGGCCAGGAGATCTGGTCGCCGATGCACCCGGCCCGATCCCCTTTCTGCTCCATCAGCGTGCG
The DNA here is from genome assembly GCA_963751345.1 of uncultured Chloroflexia bacterium. Lineage (GTDB taxonomy): Bacteria > Chloroflexota > Anaerolineae > B4-G1 > SLSP01 > PWVB01. Next base: position 43,596 of record CAVVUS010000037.1, on the reverse strand, counting down.
CATCGCGGGTCGCCGCGGCATGTACATCGCGGTCAGGGCCCGCCCCACAAGCACACCACCTGGGTGCGTGCAGACGAAGCCATCCTCGTACTGCCAATGATAGCCCTCGTTCCTCAGTACACCCCACGCTTGAGTCAGGGTGACGTGCGCCACCCGCTCCAGCAAGCTGTCCGGCACCTTTGGCCGGCCGTCGGCAAAGCGTTCGCCGGTCCACAGGTACGTGTAGTCGACGATCTCGTCTGGTGTCATATTCAGCGGTGCGAACTTTTCCATTATTGACCTATCCCTTGCCGTTGTACCTGCACGGCGTAATGTCCCTCGATATAGGGGAACGTTGCCTCCAGATCGTCCGCCAGCGAGACGCCGAAGCCGGGACCCTCGGGCAAGATCAGGTAGCCGTCCTCGATCTTCGGCTTCTCGGCCAGGATCGCCCATTGGAGCGGTCCCTGGATCTGGCAGACCTCGAGCATCAGTGGGGTGGGCAGCGCCGCGATGAAGTGCGCGTGCGCCATCGCCATCAGGCCGTTGTGCCAACTATGGGGTGCGGTGGGCACGCCGTAGCGGTGGGCCACCCGCGCGATGCGCATCGCCTCGGTGAGGCCGCAGAGCGCGGCGTCGGGCTGTACGATATCGTAGGCGCGGGCATCGAGGTATGGCCGGAACTGGGAAAGCGTGGTGAAGACCTCACCGCCGGAGATCGGCATCTCGACTGCGGCTGCCAGGCGAGTGTGGGCATCGATCAGGTCGCGCGGCATCGGTTCCTCGAACCAGGCGAAATCGAGCCGATCCAGTTCCATCGCCACGGCCATCGACTGGTCCTCGGTCAGGCGGCAGTTACCGTCGAGCATCAGGTCCATCCTGCCGTCGACCTCCTGTGCCAGCTCCCGCACCAGCCCGAGGAACCGATCGACCGTCACGCCGTCCCATTCCCATTCGGTTCCAATGCGGAACTTCATCGCGGTGAAGCCCTGCTCGATGTAGCCCACGGCCTCCTCGATGAGCTGCTCCGGGCGATCCCGCCAATCGTACCTGCAGCCGCTGGAGGCGTAGACTCGCACCCTGTCCAGGGAAGTGTCACTCAGCAGTTCACTGACGCGCTTGCCCGCGATCTTGCCTCGGAGGTCCCAGAGCGCGCAGTCGATACCGCCGACGGCTGCATCGTGCGCTCGCCCGCTGCCGTTGGGCGGCGGTGCGATGCTCATATCCTGCGGATCCTTGCCGACCAGTTCCGGCTCCAGCCAACTCACCCAGTCGCGGATCATCAGCGGCCATCCGTAGGCACTGGCTTCCCCGATACCTGTGACACCCTCGTCCGTGTGGATGAGGACGATAGCGCAGTCGGCCTTGACCGTCCGGTAGCGCGAGGTGACCCACTGGCGCTCGGGCTCGTGCATTCGGGATAGACAGAGCGTCTCCAGGGACGTGATCCTCATCGTTTGGCTCCTTTCAGCTCAGGGGAGGAGTGATCGTCAGTGCCGCAGCGGGTATTGGCCACCCGCAGCAGCCAGGATCTCCTCCCAGTCGGCATCGGTCAGGGTGTGTCTCCATCGCCGCGACCCACTGGGCAACGTGCTGGGGCATGCCGGACGCAGGTATGGTCACGGCGATATCCGGGTTGCGGAGCGAGAAGGCGAGGGCGGCCGTAGGCAGGTCCACGCCCTTTGTTGCCAGCACGGTTTCGATCCGGCGTGTGGCCTCGATCACGCCTTGGGGAGCCGGCGCGTAGTTGTAGCGCGCATCCGGCGTCGCCCCCGTGGCCAGGATGTAGCCCGCGTAGGGCGCAGAGTTGAAGATCGACACGTTCTTCTTCAGCGCCGAGGGGAAGAGTTCGCTAGCTGCCGACTGGTTTAGCAGCGTATACGTGTGGAAAACCTGGATGATGTCGACGGCGCCACTGTCCACGGCAGCCTGCAGGCAGTCGAACCCCATAGTGCCCATACCGATGGCGCCGATGACGCCCTGGCTCTTGAGATCAACCAGTGCTTCCAGGGCGCCGCCTTTGCCCAACACCTGTCCCAGGTGCTCTGTGTCCACGTCGTGAATGTGTACAATGTGGAGGAACTCCCTGCCAAAGCGTTTGAGGCTGCGCTCCACCGACCGGCGAATCTGTCCGGCACGGTAGCCCGTATAATGGATACCGAGCTCCGGGTCGGCATACGAACCTGCCTTGGTGACGATGACGATATCGTCAGGGAGGTCGATCTCCTGCAGCGCTTGCCCGATGATAACCTCGGTCCCGTAGAGCGGCGCACAGTCGATGTGCCGGATGCCCGTGTCGAGCGCCGTCTGCAGCATCTCCATAGTCTGTTCAAACGACACTTGATGGGGCCAGGTCGCTGTGCCGAGCCCAAGCTTGGTAGTGACGATCCCGGTGCGCCCCAGGGCTACCTTGGGGACCCTGGGTAGATCATTCTGCGACGTGGTGGGCTCCATAGATTAGACGTCCACGGCCAGCTTGTACCATTCGATGGCCGTGCCTCCGAGAACGGCCGCCTGTGCATCGTCCGCCAGAGAGGTGATGTAGGTAGCGACGATCTGCATCGTCGTGTCGTACGACGCGGCCTGAAGGCAGACCGGCCAGTCGGAACCGATCATCAAGCGTTCGGGGCCAAAGGCATCGAAAACGACGTCCAGGTAAGGTCGGAAGTCCGCGGGGTGAAGGCCGCCGCGGCTTGCTTCCGTGACCATGCCCGAGACCTTGCAGGCGACGTTCGGATTGGCGGCCAGGTCGCGGATCTCGGTGGCCCACGGCTCCATGACCTGTTCTGCAATCGGTGGCTTGGCGATGTGGTCCAGGATCAGCCGCTGCTCCGGGGCTGACTCGGCCAGCCGGCAGGCCAGTCGGAGTTGGTCCTGACGGATCAAGAGGTCGAAGGTTAGGTCTGAGGCCGTGAGGACTTCCATGCCCTGCAGAAAGTTAGGACAGGGCATCTCCGTCGAGCCCGGCTCGGTTTCAATATCGCAACGCACGCCGCAGAATGCCGGATACGTCGCAAAGTATTCCAACTGCTCCGCGAGATCCGGCGCGCAGAGGTCGGCCCATCCTACCACGCCCACGATCCAGGGATTGCGCTCCGCCAAGGTCAATAGCCATCGCGTTTCTTCCCAGGTCGATCGCGCCTGAACTGCGACGGTGCCATCAAACCCGGCCGCGTCGAGCAGCGGCTTGAGATCTACGGGCAGGTAGTCCTGCGCCAAGATCCCCGACGTGATCCATTGGTATGCGTCCGCTGAGTAGTGCCAGAAGTGTTGGTGTGCGTCAAAGTGCATATTCCCATCTCCCAGGGCGATTTTCCTTCGTTCGTGTCCGCGATCAGCGACCGAGGACGAGTTCGTTTGTACACCTGGGCGCCGAATTGGCAATCGTACCCAGGTACTGCCTGGCACCATGCCCATTTCTTGTCTATACTCAGGCCCGAGCTCAGAGAGCAGATTGATCCGCCGCAAGGCAGGAGGTGATGATGTCGCTATCGAAACGCGCGCTCTACGAACATGTCTTGGGGTGTCTCTATGGTGGGGAGATTGGAGACGCTATGGGTGCACCCGCGGAGGGGAAGACGTATCAGCAGATCGAGGAGCTCTTTGGCGAGATCACCGATTTTTCCGGCTATGGTACCGATGATTCGGCACTCAAACACATTCTCTGTGACGCTATCGTGCGCGGCGAGGGCTATCCCACTGCGGACATCTGGGCGGATGAGTGGTTGGCTCAGCAGGATATGTTCATCAAGCGCCATCTCTTCTGGATTCCGGTGATGAATGGCTTCTGGAAGATCCGGGCCGAGAACGTCGCACCCCGGGAGGCCGGGCGGGGCAATATGGCTAGCAGCAGTTCGGCTATGTGTATCTCGCCGATGGGTATTATCAACGCAGGCAATCCACGTCAGGCGGCTCTGGAGACATTCGAGGTGGCCTCGTTGATCCACCACAACTTCTCCCGTGACGCAGCCTGCGCGATGGCGGCTGCCGTCGCAGCGGCGCTACATCCACAGGCGACTGTGGACTCGGTGCTCGATGCGGCATCACTCTACCTGCCGCCCCGTAGCGCGCACGTGATGCGCCACTATATCGCGGCAACGCTGGCGTTGGCAAGGGAAACTGCGGACTATGCCGCATTCCGGGCCACCTATTACGCAGAGCGGATTCTGCCCGAAATCGCCATCCCAGATGCGCGCGAAACCGTCCCGGTGGCGCTGTCGTTGTTCTACCTCGCGGGAGGGGATCCGCAGCGGGCGATTTTCTACGGCGCGAACTTCGGACGGGACGCCGACACGATCGCCTCGATGGCCGGCGCCTTAGCCGGTGCATATCGAGGCGTTGGGGCGTTGCCAGCCGAATGGGTCGAGAAGGTCAGGTTGGAAAGCCCCCGGGCCCACGAGGATGTGGCTGAGGCGATGTTGAGCGTGGTCTCGCGGCGGCTGGAGGCTATGAGGCAGCAGCTCGCCGTGATCGGCGCGATGTTGCCGTAGGACCGTCACTGACTCGGAACCGGGGGCTGGGGCAGGACTTGCCCCAGCCCCCGGTCGCTCGCTCCCTACTCTTTCTGCCTTCGGAACGCAGCAGAGATGCGTTTCATATCAAACTTCTCAGAGCGGTCGTAGTTGTAGACTCCGTTCTGTTCCTGCTCGATGTCTGTCAACTGAGTGTAGCAGTAGCCGCAGATATGATCGTAGCTTAGGACAGCGTCGACCAGCCCCTCGAGGCGCGCGTAGAACTCCTCCAGTGTCTTGGGATCCTCGCCATAGCCCCACGAGTCCTCGGCGAAGACGAGCTCGGCTTTGGGAATCCACTTGATGCCACCGAATTCGTCGACGATGTAGGGCTGTCCGGAATAGGGCACCTCGAAATCCGGGTAGTTGCGCCAGACGCCGGTCTCCGCGTCAGGCCTGAGCTGATCGCGCAGCGCGTCGGGATTCTGGTTGTAGGTGTGTACGGTCCACAGATCCGTTCTGACGTGGACGTAGCCGCTGGCGTCGTTGACGGGCCGGGTGGGATCCAGGTCGTGACAGAGCTCGTAAGCATCGATGTGCAGCCGCGCGTGTTGGGGATTGCCGGCCCCGCCCCGTGTTTCGTTGAAAGGGGTCCAGGCGATGATCGACGGGTGATTTCGATCCCGTGTCACGATCTCGCGCCACTCCGCCAGGAAGTTGCGCGCGCTGACCTCGTCCGTGATGTCCATCCCCCAGCTCGACGACTCGCCCCAGGTCAGGTAACCCAGTTTGTCCGCCCAGTAGTGGAAGCGCGGCTCGAAGACCTTCTGGTGCAGGCGGGCACCGTTGAAGCCTGCCGCCATCGACAGCTCGATATCGTGCTTGAGCGCCTCGTCGGTGGGAGCGGTCCAGATGCCGTCGGGGTAGAAACCTTGATCGAGCACCAGGCGCAGGTAGAAGGACTGGTTGTTGAGGTAGACGTGGTTGCCCTCGATGTGGATCTTGCGCAAGCCCGCATAGCTCCCGACGCGGTCGAGAACGGCATCGCCGTCGACGACCTCGAAGACGAGATCGTAGAGGAAGGGATCGGCAGGAGACCACGGTCGCGGGTTCCCTACAGGAAGTACATAGGGCAGGCCGCTGCCGGCAGCCAGCGTCCGCTGGTCGACCACCTCGCCATCGGCCAGCACCGTCGCGCGGAGCTTCAGGCCCTGCTTCTCGGCGAAGAACGTGGGCACGACGACGAAACTCGCGTTGTCTAGGTCCGGAATGATCTGAACATCCCTGAGGCCGAACTCCGGCACCGCCTCCATCCACACCGTCTGCCAGATCCCGGTCGTACGGGTATAGAGACAGCCATAGGAGCGGTAGGCATGGCACTGCTTGCCGCCGGGCTGAACGCGCGAGCGGACCTCGTCGCGCACGTAGACGACCAGGTCGTGGGTCTGACCGGGCGTGACATTCGCAGTGACGTCGAAGGCGAAGGCCACCGTGCCGCCCCAATGACGACCGACGGATACGCCATCGATGAAGACCTCGCACTCGTAGTCAACGCCGCCGAAGTGGAGCACGACGCGTTTTCCGGCCCACGTAGCGGGCACCGCGAGCTTGCGGTGGTACCACATCATCTCGATGAAGTCGGTGTGTGCCACCCCGGAGAGCTTGCTCTCGGGGCAGAAGGGCACGGTAATCGTGCCGCTGTCGGGCAGGTCCGCGAAGTTCGATCGGGTTTGAAAGCTGCGCTCCCGCCCCGACTTGCCGAAGTCGAAGGCGTAGTCCCACGGGCCGTTGAGGTTGATCCATTCATCGCGCACGAACTGCGGACGCGGGTACTCGGGTCTGGGTGTGTCTGGCATATGCAGATCTCCTGAGCTTGGTCTATTGACAGATCGACTTTCGCGTACAAGCATAGCGCCACGACTGCACCGGTCAAATCCGGGGGAGGCACCACCGTCTCGGCGGACCGACCTCAGAAGTGCAAGTCGGCGTGTATAATGTGCGCATTCTTGTGAGCGTGGAAAGGACTAATCCATGACCTCATCGAGTCCAGTCACAGGTACAGAAGGTGCTACTTCTGTTGTTCGTGGCGGTGTTTGTCGTCTTTACATACACGTTTCTGCACGAGGGTGGGCACGCCCTGGTCGGCTTGGCCTCAGGTGCCACGATCACGGGTTTCAGTGTGAGCTTCCTGGATCTTGGCGCCCATGTTGGCATGGTCGGTGACCTTACGCCTGCAGAGACCGTCGCCAATAACGTCGCCGGGGTGGCCTTGCCGCTGTTGGTGTGGTTTGGTTTCATGTTGGTCGTCCCCAAACGGGCGAATTTCGCCCTTGAGACGGTCAAGACGACCGGCACACTGGTCTTCCTGAACACGCTCCTGGCATGGGTCGTACTGCCCTTGGTGTATTTGGGCGGACAGGCACCCGGCGATGACGTCACCAATTTCCTCAGAAACACAGGGCTGCACCCCCTGTGGGTCGTGGGTGCAGCCCTGCTGATCTACCTCGGTGGCTGGCGGCTTTATCTTGCGAAGATTGAGGGTATCCGGCATGAGGTTGAGCTCTATCGCAAAGTCGATCGGGATATCATCACGCCAGGCGTGCGCAAGACCTTGGGCATGATCGCGGGTGTTTTCGCGCTTTGTGGACTCGTAGCTTTCGGTGCCAACGGCTTCCGGTTGGCGGCGCCCAGGGCCGATCCGTTTCAGCCACCCCAGGGCTACGAACAGGTTGCGACCATCGATCTGTCACAGGGCGCGCTGACTCGGTCTGCTGCATATGCTTTCGCACTCGACAGGCCGACCCGTGTCGGCATCTATCTGCTTGTCCAGGATATCGACTCCGATTACTTCGACGTTCGGCTCCTCGGCCCAGATGGCTACGACCATCTGTTGATCCATGCCGAGGGCTATACGGCGACCAGGGATCGCTCCCAGTTTGAGGAACTCCTTCCGCCGGGGCCGTATCAGATTGCCCTAACCGATCAGCCCTCCCAAGGAACGTTGTCGATCTACACTATGGGAACGCCATAGTGTGGCTGAACACACAATGGTTCATGGTTGAGAACCCTCCAGTTCATTACTTCACAGACCGGGTATCACCGAGTACAATCACCTTGATTGGAGGCACTGTTGCATCTAGCGATCCGTATGGGACACAGGTCATCCTTGAATAGATTACAGGATTGTTGAAGCCCTAATGGTCTACTAAGCTCTCGCCTAGATTACCAGGAGGTATGGATGCCCTCTTCAGTTCTTTCTCTGCACCCGGGAAACCCGCATTACCTGCTGTTTCGCGATGAAGCCGACGGTTCTGATCACGTCCGGCGAGCATTACGGCGGCGTGATGAATCTGGACTTCGACTACCTAAGTTACTTCGATGCGCTCGCCAAGGGCGGCTTCAACCTGACGCGACTCTTCAGCGGTACGTACCGCGAGCTGCCGGGCAGCCATCTCATCCAGAACAACACGATGGCCCCAAGCGCCCGAGCGCTTCGTCTGCCCTTGGCGCTGTGTCGAGCGGGGGCCGGACGGGGAACCCGTGAAGTGGGATCTGGGACAATGGGACGATGCCTATTGGCAGCGTCTGCGCGACTTCGTCACAGAGGCGGGCACGCGCGGCATCGTGGTGGAGTACGTGCTCTTCTGCTTTATGTACACCGATGAGCTGTGGCGCGCCAGCCCGATGCACCCCGGCAACAACGTAAATGGGCTGACCATCGAGGACCGCAATGGCATTTTCAGCCTCGACAACCCCAAGCTGCTCGCCTATCAAGAGGCGTTTACCCGCAAGGTCGCGGAAGAGCTCAACGCGCTTCGATAACGTCTATTACGAGATCGCCAACGAGATCTACTCGTTTCACGACGGCGGCGTCTTCCTCGACTGGCAGCACCACCTCGTCGACGTGCTCGCCGAGGCAGAGAAGGCGCTGCCCAACCGGCACCTGATCGCCATCAACTACCAGAATCACGTCCGGCGTATTCGGAACCCGCACCCCGACGTCTCGATCCTCAATTTCCACTATGCCATGCCCGAAGCGGTCGCGTGGAACTATCACCTGGACCGGGTGGTCTCGGACGATGAGACCGGCTTCAAGGGCTCGACCGATTCGCCCTACCGGATGGAGGCCTGGGCCTTTATGCTGAGCGGCGGTGGGATCTTCAGCCACCTGGATTACACGTTCTCGGTCGATCACCCTGATGGGACGGCATCCATCGTCGACGAGACACCGGGTCACGGTGGCCCTGCGTGGCGCGCACAGCTCGGTGTGCTGAAGCGCTTCCTCGATGGCTTTGACCTGGTCCCCATGGCTCCCTGCCCGGATGCGGTGCTGCGGTGGAACAATCCCGGCCTTCATGCTGCGGCGCTCGCAGAGCCCGGTAAGCAGTACGCCATTTACCTCTGGGGAGAGGGATCGCGGATCGACCTCACCGTGGCCCTGCCCTGCCGGGAGCTACGAGTTAACGTGGATCAATCCCGCCGATGGTCGGATTCTCCGCACCGAGGTCGTAGCGCAGCATCCGGGTGGGGGCAAGAGGGTCGGGACTCCGCTCTTCATGGAAGATCTGGCGCTGAGCGTCGTACGAAAAGTAGAAGATGGTCATTGACCGCATTCACTCGGTGGCGGAGCTGCACCAAGTCCACGTGTTTGCCAACGCACTCTTGAGCTTGCGGGATATCCATCCACGTGATTTCTGTGAGGCGTATCTCGCCAAACACCTGTAACTCTTGTTTGGCCCGTTCCGCGTTATAATGGCGCGATATCGCGACGGGGCCTACCCGGTGAAGAACTCGCGAACAAGGGAGAGATACGTGACCGAACAACAATGCTGCGGCGATCATGAGCAATGGCTGGGGTTAGGGGCCGGGCTCATCGCCGGCGCTCTCGCGGGACTGAGCTGGTGGCGCCGCGCGCAGGCGCGCCGCACCTCGCCCGTCCTCCGACCCTCAGAAGCTCCGACTGCCCAGGCTCTGTCAGCCCTGATCACAGGGGCGTCCAGCGGCATTGGCCTGGCCTATGCGACCGAGCTGGCCGGGCTGGGCTACGATGTGATCCTCGTTGCACGGCGTCGCGAGCGGCTGGAGGCATTGGCCTCGGAGTTGTCGGAGGCCTACGGCATCAAGGCCACCGTGGTGCAGGCAGACTTGGCAACGGAGGCCGGCGTTACTTTGACCGAGCAGGTCATCGCCGCGACTGATAACCTCAGTCTACTCGTCAACAACGCCGGCTTTGGTCTGGCCGGTCCCTTTGTCCAGGGCGACATCAACCGCCACCTGGATATGATCCGGCTTCACATCGAGACCGTAGTCCGCCTGACGCGGGCTGCGCTGCCCGGGATGCTGGCGCAGGCGCGTGGCGCGGTGGTCAACGTATCGTCGTTGATGGCGTTTTACCCGTTGTACGGCAGCTCCACCTATGCCGGAACCAAGTGCTACCTGCGGGCTTTCACCGAGGCGCTGCATCAGGAACTGATCGGCACGGGAGTGCGGGCGCAGTCGCTTTGTCCCGGGTTTGTCCTGACTGAGCTTCAGGGCACCGCGGACATCGAGGCACTCAACATCCCCGACTTCCTGTGGATGTCGCCTGAAGTGGTGGTCGCCGGCTCGCTCCGCGACCTGCGTCGCGATCGTCCGATCTCGGTGCCGGGCTTGGGTTACCGCACGCTGGCATCAGTGGCTGCTTTCATCCCGCGCCCGCTTTTCTACCTGGTGGGTCGCCGGCTGGGGATGTCACGGACGGAGAGCAGAAGGTAGTATCCAGCAAAGGAGGCCTGCTATGCCTGTTGAGCCACGCTTTATCACCATCGATCCCGAGCAACTGACCGATAATGTCTTCAAGACTGATCGGCAAAGAGTGGATGCTGATCACGGCCGGGGACGCCGGTGGGTTCAATACAATGACGGCAAGCTGGGGTGGGATGGGCATTCTGTGGGGACGCCTGGTCGCGTTCTGCTTCGTGCGCCCGCAGCGCTACACTTTCGGCTTCATGGAGCAGCACGACCACTACAGCCTGACCTTCTACGGTTCCGAGCACCGCGGCATTCTGGACTACTGTGGCAGCCACTCCGGGCGCGAGGGAGATAAGGCGGCGGCGACCGGGCTCACGCCTGTGGTCGACCCGACCGGTGCCGTCTACTTTGACCAGGCTCGCCTGGTCTTGGTCTGCCGTAAGCTCTACGCCCAGGATCTTGAGGAAGCCAAGTTCATCAATCCGGCGCTTGTCGAGGCTCACTATCCGGCTCGTGACTTCCACAGGATGTACGTGGGCGAGGTAGTGCGCGCTATGGTGGGCCGGGATGAGGAGTCACTGTGACGTTGGATCGGATATCCGACGGCAGTCACTTCGCACTCTGCTATGCTTCGCTTCACGTCGACCGTCGTGAATCTCACCACGTCACCGGGCAGACACTGCGCCAACGAAGGTAGATCGGCTTCTATGACCGTCGCGATCTTCGGATAGCCACCCGTCGTCTGGTGGTCAACCATCATCACGATGGGTTGACCGTCCGGCGGGACCTGGATGCAGCCGGTCACGATGCCGTCGGAGACGATGCCATCTGCGGATGACCCATCGGGACGCCGGGCGTGCTCCAACCTGGGGCCGGCCAGGCGGATGCCCATCCGATCGGCCGCGGACGTCAGAGTATAGGGGCTGTCCAGCAGCTTCGCCAAGGCTCCTGCCGTGAAGTGATCATCCTGAGGACCCAGCACGACTTGCAGCGTCGGAGGCTTTGCATAGACGGGACGCGTGGCTGTGGGCCAGGCGGTGCCCGCACGATCGAATAGCGTCGCGGCGGTGGCCGCCCATGTGCTTGGACCAATGGAAAGCCGATCTCCACGCTGCAGGGCGCGACCCAAGTGCCCGCCGAAGCCGCCCCTGAGATAGGTCGACCTCGAGCCAAGGAAGAGGGGAGTGTCGATGCCTCCCGCAACGGCGAGATAAGCCCGTGCGCCCGCACGGCGTGTCTCAAAGCGAATCCATTGCCCCGCGCGAACGAAGATGGCATGCCAGGTGGGCACCGTCAGTCCGTCCACCCGGAGCACGAATTCGGCACCGGACACGGCGATCAGTCGGTCACTCTGCGATCGCATCACGGGCCCCGTCAGGGTGATCTCCAGCCCCGCCGCATCGGGCGGGTTACCGACGAGCTGGTTGGCGATTGCGAAGGCCACGGCGTCCATTGGCCCCGATGGTGGGACCCCATAGCGGGCCCAGCCGATACGCCCCCGGTCCTGGACGGTGGTCAGTGCGCCCGGATCGAGTATCTCAAGCATGGCGAATCGGGGAGTATGGGAATGAAAGAATGGAAGAATGCAGAATCAGAGAATCACCAAAGCAACCGTGGACCGACACGGTCCTTGCCGCCGACGATTTCGGTGTTCTCCCATTCTGTATTCTTCCATTCTTCGATTCTCTTACGTTGCCGTAAACCGCACGTGGTCGCCCGCACGCAGGGCGAAGGGATCGTCCCGATCTGCATCGAAGAGCACGAGGTCGGTGCGACCAATGATGCGCCAGCCGCCGGGGGTGCCAAGGGCGTAGACGCCGGTCTGGTCGTCCGCAATGCCGACGCTGCCCGGCACGACGCGCAAACGTGGCGTCTCCAACCGCGGCGTTGCCAGACGCCTTGGCAGGCCCAGCAGATATGCGAATCCGGGTGCGAAACCCAACATCGCGACCTGGTAAGCAGCTCCGGTGTGCAGGCGGATGACATCAGCCGGCGTCAGGCCGCAGTGTTCGGCCACGTTGGCCAGGTCCGGGCCATCGTCACCACCGTAGTGGACGGGGATCTCTACCAGACGATTGGCGCTTTCGGAATCGGCAGGCTGGTCCGGTTGCGCCAGCGTGAGCAGGGCCGTCCTCAGCTCTGCAGCCGCGATGGCACTCCGGTCATAGATGACGAGCAGTGACCGGTAAGAGGGCACGCACTCGATCACGCCGTCGATCTCGGCGTGTGCAAGCGCGGCGTCGAGCGTGTGTACCCGGCGATTCAGTGCGACATCCACGCGGTCGCCGAACTCGACGGTAAAGGCGCTCTCGCCCACGGGCAGAACCCGGGGGTAGCTGGGATTCGTAGTTGCGCCGGACATTATGTCCTCCGTCTGTCTGGATCGGCGAGCAACGTCGCGCGGATACCTCGGCCCTACGACAAGCGCCTGACCTCCACCCCTGCCGCCTGCAGCGCGCGGCGAAGGGTGCGCGCGATCTCGGGCGCGTTGGGTGTATCTCCGTGAACGCAGAGCGTGTCGATGCGCAGGGGGATCACCTTTCCTGTGATCGTCTCCGCCATACCGTCGACGACCATCTTCACGGCGCGGGCGGCGGCAGCCTCCGGGTCGTGAATCACGGCGCCGGGTTGCCCTCGCGGCACGAGGGTCCCATTCTCCTGGTAGGCACGATCAGCAAAGCCCTCGCGCGCGACACGGAGCCCTTCACTCTCGGCCGAGAAAGCCAATGCAGATCCCGGCAGTGTGACCACGATCAGGCTGCGGTCATAGGCTACGATAGCCTCCACGATGGCGGCGGCCACAGAGGCGTCACGCGCCGCGATGTTGTAGAGCGTACCGTGGGGCTTGACGTGGGTCATGGCTGTACCGGCGGACATCGCGAACCCTGCCAGCGCCCCAAGCTGATAGGTCACAAACGCTTCCAGCTCTCCGGGGCTCAAGGCCATGGCACGCCGTCCGAATCCCTGGAGGTCCGGATAGCCGGGGTGCGCGCCGATCGCAACACCGCGCTCTGCCGCCAATCTTACCGTGCGCTGCATCACCATCGGGTCACCGGCGTGCATGCCACAGGCGATGTTCGCCGAAGAGACGAGCTCCAGCATGGCTGCGTCGTCGCCCAGCGTATACTCCCCGAAGCTCTCGCCCATATCGCAGTTCAGGTCAATGTGCATAGTTGGCTCCGTCGAGACTCCTTTGGGCTGAATGCGAATCAGGTATAGGCCTCTGGGATATCACGTCAATCTAGCGACAGATGAGCGTGGCGCAACAAGTCGTGCGTAGCACGTCATCAACCGTGCTGCCCAACATCATCTCCACGACCGGGCTGAACCCATAGCCACCCATAATGATCAGGCTGCTGTGGTGAGCTGCGGCGGTGTCACGGATGGCCGCGCCTATGTCTGCCACCTGGAGTCCGACCGTCACCGCCGACACCCCTCGCATCTCGAGATAGGCCCGGGCATCCGCAAGGTTGCGCTCGACAAAGCTCTCATCCGGGTGCACGGTGAGGACGACGAGCTGCATCTCGCGCCAGTTCGTGGCCAGGTAGGCGGCCACGAAAAGCGCCTCGCGGCTCTTTGGGCTGCCATCATAGGCCAGAAGGGCTGTCGAAAGTGGGAAGAGGGCTCTTGGCACGGCCAAGACCGGACTGGGTGAACGCACGATCATCGTCCTGAACCCCGATCGCAGCTTGGCAATAGGACCGGCACCAGGTGGAAAGCTCAAGGGGGCGACGACGAGATCGGCCCATCGGGCGCGGATGCCAATCTCGTGGGCCACGGATCCCGTGCTGATGGCGAGTTCCCCGCTAACCTGTGCTGCCTCGCATCGAGCCCGGAATGTCTCCACGAGCTCGCCGGTGCCCTCACCGTCGAGGCCGTCCGTGTCCGCGAGTATGTGCAGTCCCAGGATCCTGCCTTGCTCGCGTTGCGCCAACTGAAGGGCCTGGTCCAGGGCCAACCAGCCACTTTCCCTACCGTCAAGGCTCACGAGAATGTTGTGGAAGAGATGATGGGGGTCACGTCCGTAGAGTGCCTGACGTTTCTCCCGCCATTCGCCGGTCGCTGCGGTCCCGAGCCCCAGACTCTCGGGCGTTAGGGCGCTTGTGAGGCGTTCGCCCACGCGTGCGAGCACGCGATCGGCTTTCTCGCTGAACTCCGTGGACAGATCGGACGCGGCCGCCGCCGATTCGACGTCCCAGCCCAGCTCCCACTGCAGATCGGCGCGATGTTCAGCGATCCATAGGTACAGATCGGTCTCCGTGCGCTCCGGGAAATCCCGCAGCACGCCGAGCCTGTTGATCGTGTCAACGACCGGGAGGTAGACGGTCTCGTACCAGTTGACCACGGCTTCATCCAGAGAGATATTGCGTTCCTGGTCGAGGCCCATGTAATAGCGGTGAACGTTGATGTGTTCCTTCAGATCCTCGTAACTTCCCGGTGCGGTAAGGGTCAGGTCGACACCGGGAAGGACCTTGTGAAGGTTTGACCAACGCAAGAATTCGGTGTACTCAACCTTGAGGATGAGATCGTCGGGGTGAAGGTCGGGGGTGAGGGGCGCCTCGCTCTGGATCTCCGTCACATGGGCTTGGATGTGGCTGGCGCCGAACTCGCGAGCCACCGAAACGCGATGGTTCCCATCTTTGACGAAGTACACTTCGCCGATCTGGTAGACTTCGATTGGGGGCAGGCCGGTCAGCGAGGAGGCCGCGATCTTGATTCGTGCCCAGCGGTGAGGATCGACCTCCTCCCGGGGCAGGAATTCGCGCGTGAAGTCGTTGTAGCGCCCGACGCTGCCGACAATGGCATTCATCGGGATATCGTGCAGGCCGCGGTCCCTCTGGCTGTTAGCTCTCAGCCGTTGTCGCACCTCTTCATAGGACAGCAGTCCAATCGGCTCCCCCCTCAGGCGTGCGATGAGTTCACGCATTGCCGCCTTACGGCGAGCGCGCTGGAAATCACTGATCGCCCCGGGCATTTCGCTCAGATCTTCGCTCACGTCCTTTCCCCCAATACCGCCGATTCTCCATGTGAGCGCGCTCACGGGGAGTGCCGCCACGAAGGTAGAGTATATGCTTCGTGAGGTCTTCGTCAATGTTCCGCTTTCCGGCACGAACTATCGTAGGGCTTCGGCATTGACAGTATCGCGGGAGGATTCAGAATGGGGTGGTTGCACCTGGCGACCGGGGTGCATTCGATCGCGAGGTGCATGTGACCTATGAAGATGACAGCTCACGGAAGCTTCTCCTGAGCGTCAGATCACGCCCCGATACACTATGCCAGGAGGTCAACTAGATGGCCAGGCTCGCGACGCCCGATGCGCCAGTCTCCAGAAGAACATGCATGTCGGCCAGGCACAGCAGATCCCTGCTGTGCCTGGCCCTTGTGCTCGCACTCGCTATCCTCCTTAAGCCGGCGTCCGATTCGATTGGGGTGTCGGCATCGGGTTTTGAAGCGCTGGCCGGCATCGCAGGGCGCGCCGATGCGTGGTACCTCCTGTACGGTAACGAGATCGCCCTCAGCGGTGCCCCTGAAGGTGACACGGCGCCGCCGATACAGGGTCTGGCGTGGACTGCCGGGCTGACCCCGACGGTCTATCTTCCCCTTGTGGTAGCTGCTCCCCCTGTTCAAACGATTGAACGCCGCGCGCTCTGGATCACGCGCTATGACTGGACCTCGCTCAACAATGCGCCTGGGCCGGAGGACATCGATACGATGGTGGCCAAGATCGCTTCGGCGGGGTTCAACACGGTCTTCTTCCAGGTCCGGGCGGCGGGCGACGCCTACTACACGCCGGGATTGGAACCCTGGGCGTCGCGACTCAGTGTCGGGCCGGTTTCGACGACGTTGGGACTCGATCCGGGGTGGGATCCTCTGGCGCGGATGATCGCGGTTGGGCACGCGGCGGGCCTGGAAGTGCATGCCTACGTCAACGTCTACACTGCGTGGCTCTCCCCGCCCGGTGCTGCCTATGGCGATCTTTGGCCCCCTGCCACGACGCCTCCGCAGATGTTCGACCGGCTCACCTATGGCTCCTCCTATGCGGCGCACCCCGGACAATACGGCCTCGGGTACACCTGGCGGCAGTATGCGAGCGGAGATCCGCCCTTGCCGATGCCGCTGAGCTGGAACAGCTACCTGTGGGCCAGCCCAGGTGTCGATCAGGTCAACGCCCACATTGCTGCCGTCATCGCCGATATCGTGAATCGGTATCCGGTGGATGGCGTTCACCTTGACCTCGTTCGCTACGCGGGCTCGGGATATTCGTATGATCCCAGCAGCAACGCTGCCGCGGGCAGCAGCCCCTCGGCTGCGCGAGCCCAATGGCAGCGCGACCGTATCACAGCGTTTGTACGTCAGGTGCGGGAGGAGACACAACAGCGGCGGCCCGGGGCGGTGGTCTCGGCTGCGGTTTGGCCGTACTACGTCGACAAGTGGGGATGGGGACTCAGCGAAGGATATTCGGACTACTACCAGGACTCCAAGGGATGGCTAACGTCCGGTGCTGTCGATGCCATCGTGCCTATGCTCTACGGCGGATCCTGCGATGATTCGGCTAGATGGGAGATCCTTATGGCCGACTTTGTCGCTGACAGCGAGGGGCTTCCGGTCTATCCAGGCATCGGTGGTGCCTATGATGACTTTCAGGCCATCGCGTGGCGCATTGAGAAGGCCCGCGAGGCAGGGGCACAGGGCCACGCAATATTCTCCTATAGCAGCCTGGACGCAAGAGGGTACTGGGATGATCTGGCGGCAGGGCCCTACAAAGCGCCGGCGGCGGCTCCCTGATGCTGCTTCATCTCACGGGGGGTCCACAGACAGACCACTTCGCCCTTTAGATACTCCTGGACTTCGGGCCAGGTGTCGACAGGCAGGTTGACGCAAGCCATTGCGCCTGTGGGAAGCCATTTGGCCTCGCCGGTCAGGACTTCCAGAAGCACCTCCAGGGCCGGGTTGTGTCCCACGATCATGACGCGCTGCAGGCCATTATCCAAGCTCTGCAGGGTCCGGATGTACCCCATCGGGCCGGCGTGATAGAGCTCGTGCTCCAGCACAATCTCTCCGGCATAGCCGGCCCCCTCGGCAATGCGCTTCGTGGTGGCGCGGGCCCGCTTTGCCGTAGAACTGATGATGAGCTGCGGCACGAGATCCTGATCCAGCAGTTGCTGCCCCAGTCGTTTGGCGTCCTGCTTTCCCCGTTTCGTCAGGGGGCGGTCGTGATCCGCCACTTCGACGTGCTTCCAACTGGATTTCGCGTGCCGCACGATGAGCAGCGTCTTCATCAAGCCTCCCAAGCCAGATTTGGCATGTCATTATCATGTTTCTGCTTCATCCTGGCATATGATCGTAGAGTTGTCAAGCTGTGCCACGAATCCATCCGGCAATAGTGCTAAATCAAACTGTAACCTTACCGAAACGGGCTGAATTGGTAGACCGCTATGTTGCAGTGTATAATGTGGATAACCTCACTTCTCCAGGAAGTCGAAATACGACTATGGGTGCTGACAACAGATCCGACGATCAGGGCCGACCGGATTCGTGGACTCGACGATCTCGTCCGAGTTCGCCGCTGTCCACTGCCCCGAACCTGGATGAGGGGCCCCTGGAAGGTCTTGTGCTCGCCACGTTTGCCCTGGGCATCCTCTACCTGGCCCTCTCTATGGTCTACTTGGTGCTGCCTCAGACGGTAGACGTCGCGCTGACGCTAACTCCGACGGCTTTGGCATCCGGTCTCCTGTTGCTGGCACTCCACGTTGCGTTGCGGCAGCGCTGGTTGGTCCGAGTCCCTGCGGACCTTGTGTCCAGCGCCGTAGCCGGGGTTGTGCTTGCCAACAGCCTGGTGCATCTCGCACTGACGGGCGATCCTTTGCAGACGACCAACGTGCTCCTCATGTTGGTCGTTGCCGGCTATTTCCTCCTGTCGCTGCCATGGTTGATCGGTCTGATCGTTGTGACGGCGGGCTGTTGGCTAGTCGTTGCGTGGCCGGTCCTCACTGCTGCGCAGTTGCGCCAATTCGGGTTCGCGATCATCTTGGCGGCCCTGCTCGGTCTGGGGCTTCAGGCCTCCCGGTTGAGGAGTCTGAGTTATCTCGAAGCTGTCCAGCACGAGGCAGAATCGCGGTCACGCAAGCTGCGCCGGCGGGCAGCACAGCTTGAGACGCTCATCGAGGTCGGCGGCAGTATCGGCGCGTTTCTGGATGTGGATGCCTTGCTTGACCATGTGGTGCAGATGCTGCATGCGAGCTTCGGATACGATTTCGTGGGCATCTTCCTTACAGACCGCAGCGGTGACTATCTCGTGGCACGCGCGGGAACCGGCGAAGCCGGGCGCCAACTCGTGGCGGATCGCTTCCGCATGCCGATTGGGGCCTATGGGCTTATGGGATGGGCCTCACGTCATCACCAGCCCGTCCGGGTGAACGATGTGAGTCAGGATGATCGTTACATGCGCGTCGATAGCCTGGCCGACACGCAGTCCGAGATCGTGGCCCTGCTGGAAACAGGGGACGTCCTGCTTGGGACGTTGGATATCCAGTCCACGAAACGCGATGCTTTCACCGAGGACGATCTGCGTGTTTGTGTCTCGCTGGCCGGGCAGATCGCGATGGCCATCCGCAATGCTTCTCGCTACGAGTTTGAGCATTCCCAGCACTCACTCACAGAGACGCTCTATACCGTCGGACGCGCGCTCTCCCAGACGCTCGACATCTCGGAGGTCCTGGATCTGATCCTGACGAGCCTGGGGCAGATCGTTGGCTACGATCGCGGGTCGGTGCTTCTGCGGCGGGACAACGTTCTTGAAATCGTAGCCGCGCGGGGTTTTCCGGCCGACAGCAACCCCCGCGACATTCGCGTGCCGATCAAGGAAGGTGACGTCTTCCGCAGAATCTATGAGACCAAAGAACCGCTGACCGTCCCGGAGATTGAGCATCGCGCGGACTGGGAGTATGTGGAGAGTTTGCCCCCGGCCCGTTCTTGGGTCGGGCTGCCGCTGATCAACGCCGAAGACGAGGTGATCGGCATGCTCTCGCTGGCCCGTGAGCGGCCGGATCCCTATACCGTGGAAGAAGTCGCCTTGGGGACGGCCTTCGCCGGCCAGGCCGGTGTAGCACTGCACAATGCGCGTCTCTACATGGAGCTCTCGGAGGCCTACCGCCAGCTCTCGAGCCTCGACCGTGCGAAGTCCGACTTCATCTCCCTGGCCTCTCACGAACTCCGCACACCGTTGACGCTCGTGATGGGCTACAGCCATATGCTGCTGGACGAGGCCGCGCTCAAAGAGGATACCCTGACGTCGAACATGATTAAGGGGCTTGCGCTTGGGGGCTGAGCGTCTGCAGGAGATCGTCGACCGGATGGTGGACCTTGCCGAGATTGAGAGCCAGACGCTGCAATTGGATTTCCTGCCGATGGATCTCCATGAGCTGCTGAAGGATCTGGCCGATGATTTTAAGTTGATCTCTGAGGAGCGTCAGATCACCATCCATGTGGCCGACTTCTCGGGTTGTCCGACAATCGAGGCGGATCGGATGGCGTTGGAGAAGGTTTTCCGCCACCTGGTGATGAACGGGGTCAAGTACACGCCGGACGGTGGCGAGGTCAGGATCACGGCGAAGCCCGTGCTGTTCGACCTCTATGGCCTACCCGAGCGCTGTATCCAGATCACCGTGGCTGACACAGGCATCGGCATCGATCCCGTCCACCAACAGCGGGTGTTCGACAAGTTCTATCAGACAGGGGAGATCAGCCTGCACTCCTCCGGGAACGTCAAGTTCAGAGGCGGCGGACCGGGCTTGGGCCTCGCAATCGTCAAAGGCATCATCGAAGCGCATCGTGGGCGAGTCTGGGTGGAAAGCCCCGGTCACGACGTGCGCACGTGTCCGGGCAGCCAGTTCTACATTCTGCTTCCGCTGCAACAGCCCGATGTCGAGTTCATCATGCCCGACGAGCGGCTGCAGACGGACGTGTGATCCTGGGCCCTGCCTACCAGCGTTTCCCCCGTCGGATATCGGCTCCTTGTTAGGTCCTAATGGAGGCAACTATGTATATCGTACACGTCTTTGTCCACGTAAAGCCTGAATCTGTGGAGGCATTCAAGAGAGCGACCCTGGCGAATGCCCGCAACAGTGTTCAGGAACCTGGTATCGCCCGTTTCGATGTTGTCCAGCACCTCGACGACCCCACGCGATTTGTGCTGGTCGAAGTGTATCGCACTGAGGCAGACACGGGCAAGCACAAAGAGACCGCGCACTACGCCACGTGGCGCGAGACCGTGGCCGATATGATGGCCGAGCCGCGGACCAGCATCAAGTACGCGAACGTCTTCCCCAACGATGAAGGATGGGGTTAGGTCTCATATCGGGTCGGCCCGTGTCAGCCAAGATCGCCGAACGCTGCAGTTGCCACTGCTGATGGCCAGTAGGCGGTCTGCGCGTGCGGCACATCGGACGGCGATAGACCATTGGCAATACGTGACCACCGCCGTGCATTGCACGGCGGTGGTCTGCGTACACTCTCATTTTCGCCAAAGGCGCGGCAGGAATTCGTGATAGAGGATGGTTCTCCACACAACCCAGGTGTGCCCCGCCCCCTCCAGTGTCCAGTAGATATGTTCGATACCTGCCTGTTTGAGTTCTTCATGGATGGCACCCATACCTTCTGCTGCCAGCGGGTCATATGTACCGCAGCCCAGGAAGAAGAGCGCCAGCTTCTCATTGGTCAACTTGGGATCGGCGACCAGGTCCGGATGCTCGTCGGCGAAACTGCCGCGTCCGGCGCTGAAGATGCCAATGTGGCTGAACAACTCCAGGTGGTTCAGGCCGATGGCGTTGGTCTGTCCTCCGCCCATTGATAGCCCTGCCATTCCGCGATGGTCACGATCCGCTTGAATGCGATAGGAAGACTCGACGAGAGGCATGATGTTGGCCAACAGGTCTTGCTCAAAGAGCGGGGTGTTCTGCGTGCGCAAGGCTGCGAACGATGAACCGCGGGGTACGGCTTGCCCATCGGGCATCACGATGATCATCGGTTCTGCTTTGCCTTCCGCCAACAGGTTGTCCATGATGCGGTGGGCCTGCCCAACCAGCGTCCAACCGCGCGCATCATCCCCGCCTCCGTGCAGCAGATAGAGCACAGGGTATTGTCGCTCCGGTTCACGATCATAGTTCGGCGGCGTGTACACCATCACGTCGCGGACTGTGCCGGTGACTTGGGAATCATAGGTAGAGCCTGTGCAACGTGCCGTGGGGCACGTTGCTGGCCTCGAAATAGGCGGGCTCATCCGCCGTGACGGTGAATAGGCTGCGTGGGGATCCCGTGCCGGCCTGCACGCCAGGGCAATTGCTGTCGATGAACGCGACGCCGTCAATTTCGAAGGCGTAGTCATATATATCCGGGGGAAGGGGACCTACCGTGAGGGACCACAGTCCGTCATCGTCCACGGTGTTGAAGCCGACACTGCCGTCAGCACTGCCCAGTGCATTCAGGATAGGACCGGATTGGAGCACCACACGTTGGGCATTGGGTGCTTTGACGCGGAAGGTCACGGTGCGATCCGTATGGACTTCGGGTGAGATAATCCGCTTGCCCATCCGCGATGCCCATCCCCATTGAATGCGATCCTCGAGATAGATGATGCCTGCCGAGCCACACTCAGCCAGCAGGGCTTCGCCAAAGCGCGTCTCGTAGGGTTTCCCTTCCACTTCACCGGTGAGGATTCCATCAGCGCAGGCGACCAAGTCTTCGATCATAGTCCCTGCCGGCATCGGCGCGCCATGGGATGGGGCGAGCGTGTCGAACTTGTCGCTGAAAGTCGCCAGATGCGCCAGACCGAGTCTGGCCTGCTGCACCGTGAGGCTCGTGCCCAGGTGCAGCCATAGAGGTCCGGGGCGTGGTGAATCCCCGCTGAACAGGATGCGATGAGCTTCATCCAGTAGGCAGATGGAACCAGGTGTGTGGCCCGGCACACCGATCACGCGAATATCCCGGTTGCCCAATCTGAAGACATATCCATCGTAGATCGAAATCAGTTTCGCTGTGGATTCGGCAACGTAGGGGACATCCGCTGTATGGACGTATACTTCATCAAACTGCCCGTTGCCTGCCGTGTGATCTCGGTGACCGTGCGTATTGACCACCCATAGGGGCAGGTCCGTCAAGGTGGCTACATAGGCTTTGAGATCCCCCTCGCCCCAGCCGGTATCAATCAACAGCGCGTGGTCCTCGCCGGCAACGAGATAGACCACGCCGCCACGTGGGTCCACGATGTGCCACGTATTGTCGGTTACAGCCGTTGTCTCGAATGTATCAGCCATCTTGGGTCTCCTGTTCTAGGCCGTCTGGTGACCTGTGAAGCTATGACGGGCAGGTATCTGTGCTCAGGTTGGGTTGACCTTGATTATCGGTGCTGTTGCTGCTGAGTGTAGTCGAGTCTTGTTAGAGAAGCAATTCTAACTGTGCGGTCATCTATGCTGCTGAGGAAAGACAGCGTGCAAAACGTGAAGATTACGGTAGAAGGATAGGTTGACCCACGGTCGTCCGCGTGGTTTGGCGACCGGCAACCTGACGATCAGACCGGAAACCACATCCCCTGGAGCGCTCCAGGGGGTGTGGCCTAAAGCAGAGGGCGTGTGCCACAGCACACCACAAAGCTACGCCCCCATGGGTCTCATATCCGGCGCCGATTTGGGATTGCGCACAACTGCTAAGTCAAAATCGTGCAGTTGGTTATAGGGTACGGTTGGCCAGGCATGATGTGTGGCATGATGCAGACATCCTTGGGCAACCCGCCTGCCGTGCAACACCGTGAATACCACCTTGAACCATGCCGGCATCCTGTCGGAGAAGCCGAAGGTGTAGACGAAGGGCTGGTGTATTACCCAGGAGAAGACAAACCAGGCGGTGAAGCCGACGATTCGTATGCCAAGAAGCACGATCGCGAATTTCATCCATCCAAAGATCGCGATATAGGCAATCAGGAGAGGAACATAGAACAAGAAGCGGTACAGACGGCTTCTTGTTAGATTCTTATTGCGGATATCCAGGACTAGCTGCACTTCCTCGTAGAAGAGGCATGAGAAGAGCACTCTGACGATGCCTCCGAGCTCGAAGACCGAATGCGGGTCGGTTTCAGGATCATATTTCGATGACATACCGGGCGCATGGGTTCCATGATGTCGCAGGTGCTTCTTTCGTATCGAGGGGTAGGGTTCATCCCAGGGCGTCACCACAACTGCCCAGCCTTCGGAGATTGCTTCGAGAAATCGTGGAAGTCTCTCATCGCGCTTCGCGTGGTATCGGTCATGGTTGCCGATGAAAACTCTCATAGCGATGGGGTAGAAGAGCAGCAGGAAGATTGGCCACGGTATGAGATCGAAACTAAACGCGGCCACTATGGCATACAGGAGAAGATCGAGTAGCAGTAGCTCAATATCAATGGCTCTCTTGGATTCGGGTCGAATCGTGAGGTCTTCATTCCCGATTTTCACTGCCCCCCCTATCTTTGGTGCGACGATATTTCACTGAGTATCAACGCTATCTAACCATGAGCAGGCACGGATGTCAATCTCGGCCCGGTGAGGGTGAGGCCTGTCATCCTATGGTTACCTGGACGAACCGAATCAAGTACAGCAACGTCTTCCCCGACGAAGAGGGATGGGGATAGACATTCCGGCCCTACAGCCAAGCAACGGGCCCAAGCGCATGCGCCTAGGCCCGTTGGCATACCTTGTGCCAGATCAGGCAGATGGACTGGCGCTACGCTCTAGCGGCGCCACCCTGACTCACAGCGATCTGAATTCACGGCAGCACTCTGGCTAGGGCCTCGAGCTCCGGCTCGCCCGGGCCGAGCGGCAGCGTGACCTTGCCGCGCTGCACCACCGATCTCACCATCGCCATCGTGATCTGGAACCCCTTGAACGCGCTCTCGCCGTTGCAGGGATGCACCTTCGCCTCGTCGTCCAGCCAGTCGGCGATCTCCTGGACATAGGGCGGCATATCGTGTGCATAGTCCATATTGCCGGGCCCCGAGATCACGCCGTTGGAGTCGCGGGTGATCGCGCGCCACCCACCCCCGGTCAGCACCTCGGCGAATCCCTCTGTGCCCTGCGCGCCAACACGACACTTGCGCCACCAGTAGTCCACCTCGGGAACGTCGGGCGCTCCCGCGCCGCACTCGAGGATGCCGCGCACCCCGTTCTCGAACTGCACGAGCCCGGCGATATAGTCGGGCGAAGGATGCGCATCGGCGAGCTTCTCCTTCCCATCCGCCTGCCCCACGACCCACTCGGCCTCAGCCCAATCGTTGTACCAGCGTATGTACTCAACCAGGTGGGTCATCATATGCATCATCCATCCGGTGGCGTGCCCGTAGACCGTGTGCACGCGTCCGATTGCGCCGCTGGCGATGATCTCCTTGACCTTCTTGTAGTGTTCGCCATAGCGATGCTGGTGGCTGACCACCGACTTGACCCCGGCCTCGCGCAGCAAGGTCATGATCTCCAGTGCCTCGTTGGTTGACATCGCCATCGGTTTCTCGTAGGCGATGAGTTGCACACCAGCCGCAACCCCTGCTTGGATTAAGGCCAGGCGCACTCTGGGTAGCGTACAGAAGCAGAAAACATCCGGTTTCGTGTCGGAGAGCATCCGCGCGGCATCCGTGTTGGTGTACGCAACGCCGTACGCCTCCGCGGTCGCATCGAGTCGCGCCTGATCGATGTCACACAGCCCAACGATCTCAAAGCGCGGGTTCGCTGCAAAGGCGTCGGCGTGATGTGTGCCGCGCTTGCCCATCCCGGCGATCGCGACGCTATACGTCTTCTGTGAGGTGCTCATCGGCTCTCAGCCTTTCCAGGCGCGAACGGTGTCAATCACGTAGTCGATTTCTTCCTGGGTCAGCTCTGGGTACATCGGCAGCGAGATGACGCTGGCGGCTGATTTCTCACTGAGGGGCAACGACACATCCAGATCAGCGGGCTTGCCCCAGGGATAGCCCTCCTGTTGGTGAATGGCGATGGGATAGTGGGTCTTGGCATCAATCCCATTGTCTTTGAGATAGGTGAGCATGGCATCACGTTCTTCGGTCTCGATGATGTAGAAATGGTAGACGTGCCGGTATCCGGGTTTCTCATACGGCAGTTTGAGGCCGGTGTCCTTCAATCCCTCGGTGTACAGCGCAGCGATCTCGCGCCGCCGGTCGCTCCATGCCGTGATCCGCTTCAGCTTCACACTGAGGATGCCCGCGTGCAGATCATCAAGCCGGCTGTTGTATCCCATACTGTGATGCGAACGCTTAAGCGACCCGTGGTTGCGCATCGCCAGGATACGATCAACGATGTCGTCACGGTTGGTCAGGACCGCCCCGCTGTCGCCGAAGGTTCCCAGGTTCTTCTGAATGATGAAGCTGGTGCAGACGGCATCACTCAGCTCCCCGGACCTGAAGTCGGGCCCCGCAGCGTCCACGGACTGGGCATTGTCCTCGATGACGAGCAAGCCGTGCTTCTTGGCGATCTTGGCGATGGCCGACATGTCGGCCATCTGGCCGTACAGGTGAACCGGGACGATCGCCTTGGTCCTCTCGGTAATGGCTGCCTCGATCTTTGTAGGATCGATGTTGCACGTATCCGGTTCTATCTCCACAAAGACGGGCTTGGCGCCCACGATCCAAATCGCTTCCGCCGTGGCGAAGAAGGTGTTGGCAACCGTGATGACTTCGTCGCCGGGACCAATCCCCAGTGCAAAGAACGCTAACCAGAGCGCGTCGGTGCCCGAGTTACAGCCAATGGCATGCTTGGTTCCCCAATAGGTCGCCAATTCCTTCTCGAAGCGCGCCAAGGTTGGTCCCATGACGTATTCGCCGCTCTCCAGAACCTCATGAATGGCGGTGTCGATTTCGCTCTTCAGTCCGTGATACTGCCTAACGTGACCATAGAAGCCCACTTTCATCGTAACTTGCCTCCTTGATTGGCGTGATGCATCAGAACGACCTCCCCCACTGTGGGAGTAGTATAGGGCTGCCCACCACGCAGACAAATGCTCGCACGGGCTGACGGCCTGTCTCGTTCCTCAGATGCTGCCGTGCTCGGACCCGGCTGGACATTCACGCCATCGGGCATACATTCGGAAGCGGCATCAGTGGGGGTGGTTGGCAGGTTCGCGGTCGTCCTCCAATAGTGTCTCCGGGGTCCGCTTGCCAACGCCTCGGAGGGTAAGTGATACCGTGCCCAGCTGTGCAGCTTTCAGCGATACATAGGAGCAACTGTGACTGAGACGTTAGCGGTTCGAATCCTCAAGTTGTCGCGCTCTGGCGTGATTGCCGTAGATGGTGACCGTTGCCTCGCCTGTCGTGAGTGTGAGGTAGCATGTTCCCTTTACCACGAGGGAGAGTGCAACCCCAGCCTCTCTCGAATTCACATTGACTTCGATGACTTCATCCCCGGTCCACCGACCATCGTCGTGTGCAAGCAATGTGATTGGCCCGCTTGCGCCTACGCGTGCGCATCCCGCTGGGAGGACCCTGCGATCTTCATTGACGAAGTCACCGGTGCGCGTGTCATCGACCCTGAGAAGTGTCGCGGTTGTGACGCTTGTGTGCGTGCCTGCCCGCTGACGCCTGAGCGATCGGTGATCGGGTTCAAGAAGGTAGAGCGCAAACGCGTTTACTTCAAATGCGATCTGTGCTACGATCGCCCGGAGGGTCCAATCTGCGTGGAGGTCTGCCCTGGCGAGGCCCTCTCGCTGGTCCCTGCTTCTGAAAGGCGCATGTGAGATGACCACACTACAATCCAACACGCGTGACGCAGGTAACGAGACCTACGGCTGGACCGGCAGGATCCTGCGCGTCGATCTCTCCGCAGGTGAAACCTCGGTGGTCGACACGATGCGCTACGTTCCCGCCTTCGTGGGTGGCGTGGGGGTCGCCGCGCGGATCGCCTGGGAGGAGCTTCCACGGGGCATAGGTCCGTTCGATCCTGGGAACATGCTCTTCGTTATGGTGGGGCCGCTGACCGGGACGCTGGCCTCGGGCGCGGGCCGGGTCGAGGTGCTGGGCATCGCGCCGCAGCAGCGCCCGCCGGTCTTCTCCCGCTCGGGGATGGGCGGGCATTGGGGCGCGGAGCTGAAATACGCGGGCTACGACGGGATCATCGTCCAGGGAAAAGCAAGCAGCCCGGTCTACATCTGGATCGACAACGGGCAGGTCGAGATACGCGATGCGGCTCCCCTGTGGGGTAAGGGCAACTACGCGACGACGCGGGCGCTGCGCATGCTCCACGGCCCCAAGACGCGGGTCATCTCGTGTGGCCAGGCTGGAGAGCGCCTCTCACGCATCGCCGTGATCCAAACCGAGACCGGCAATGCTGCCGGGCAGGGTGGTTTCGGTGGGGTCATGGGTTCCAAGAATCTGAAGGCGATTGCCGTCCGGGGAATGCAGGGCGTGAAGATCGCCAGGCCGGACGCATTCCTCGATCTGTGCACGCACGCGAGCCGCGAGGGGTCTACACCAAGTATGCCGTCCTGGGCGGGCCGTTACCGCCAGCGCATGGCCGAGCGGGCGCAGCAGACGGGGGTGAGCGTCCGCTGGCGCAAGTGCGGTTTCTGCGCCACCCCCTGCTCCTTTCCGATCCTGGAGAACGCGGAATCGTCGGATGGGGTTGGCGTGCCCAGCGTGGCGCGACACTGTTGGGGGTATTCGAGCACCTCTCTGAAGTCTGAGGCCGTCGGCAGAGCGATGACCAGCGACTATGGGCTGAACGGGTGGGAGATCTCGTTTGGCATCATCCCGTGGCTGCAGATGTGCAAACAACATGGGCTTATCGACGAGATCGACGGTATCGACATTCCCGTCCCCGACAAGCCGCTTGAGTACCTGAGCGACACGGCAAGTTACGACTCCGAGTTCCTCAATATGCTCGTCCACAAGATCGCCTTCCGGAAGGGAGAGTTGGGCGATGCGCTGGCCGAGGGCACTTGCTATGCTGCCGAGACGCTCTTCGACGGCGCGGGTCTCCCGCTTCTCGATCGGATCTATCCCCGCCGCGCCGGCCAGACCGAGCATTGGGGCGGGCACTGGGGACCCGGCGGTCGAGTCTATTGGCCTTGGTGGCTGCCGCCCATCCTGCAGTGGTGCGTTGATACCCGGGATCCGGCCAACGACTCGACGCATCAATGGACCGAGCACGTGCAGCCCTACCTTTCCGAGAGTGGGCCCAACCACGGGCCCTTCCCGTTGGAGAAGGTGCGCGCCGTCTGTGCCA
Organism: uncultured Chloroflexia bacterium; assembly: GCA_963751345.1. Lineage (GTDB taxonomy): Bacteria > Chloroflexota > Anaerolineae > B4-G1 > SLSP01 > PWVB01. Next base: position 15,188 of record CAVVUS010000037.1, on the reverse strand, counting down.
AGGTCTACGGCAACCCCGACGTGGGCGACCCCGCATTCACCTACGACCCACCGGAGGCCAAGGCGATCCCCGCCATCTGGCATAGCCACCGGGGAATGGTCGTGGACTCGCTGATCCTTTGCGACTACGAGAACAGTCGCGTTTTCAGTATGCTCAGTGAGGATGGCGCGGCTGACACGGCCCTGATGTCCAAGCTCCTATCGACCTCCACGGGATATGATGTCAGCGAGGAGGAGCTCAATCGCGCCGGGGAACGCATCTGGACACAGCTTCGCGCGCTCGATGTGCGCAACTTCGGGCGCAATCGGACGATCGATGAGTCCACACTGGATGGCTTCATGTATCCCGGCAAGGACGATGGCGTCATGTTGGATCGGGCGCAGTTCCTGACGCTTCTGGACAGCTACTACGAGTTGAGCGGGTGGGACCTTGAAAGTGGCTGGCCCACGCGGGCCAAGCTGGAGGAGCTGGGGCTCGACGACGTCGCAGACACGCTTGATAGCCTTAGCTCCAAGAACCTGTAGAGCACTTAGCGCTCAGCCGGGCCGGTTTGCAGCCACCGCTTCTGCGGTTTCACGGCTGAAGCCGTTACTACGGACCTCAGCTACCTGGATATTAGGCGACTAGACATAGCACAACGGAGGCAGACACTATGGCATTCAACGTAAAGAAGCGCGGGAAGCTGACGTATTACTACACCGGCGAGCATCCGGTGCTCTCGGCGCTGGTCACCGAGGAACTGCCGGATGGCGATCTCAAGATCTCCTTTGCGGGGCTGACCGGCGGCTACTCGGCTAAGGGCGTGCTGGGCCTGGACGAGTTGGTCACGATGGAACCCGAGGAGGAGATCCCGCTGGTCTTCAAGAGCTGGGAGCTCTGGTTGCAGGACGCCGGGATCTGCGATTCGCTGAAGGACGTCGATTTTATCGAGATCCACGCCTTCGGTTGCCAACCCAAGTCCCCAAACCCATTGGTCGACCCACTTGGCTACGCGGCAGAACTCGACCGGCTGCGCAAGGCCTATGCCGAGGCCTATAGGGGCTTCTTCCGAGATTATCTTCCGGACAACGGCGTGCCGGCGCGGTTCACGGTTCATCTGGTCGATGTGCCTGACAAGGCCGCGTCGTATGAGTTCTACGGCACGGCGCTCTATCAGAAAGCACTGCAGGACAAGTAGCCTTGGTAGATTGGACCGATCTTTGGTCCGCGGAGGGGGCGAAGCAGAAGCTACACTGTCGCGAAGGAGGTGGTGTGTGACGATGCACTCGGTAAACGAACCAGAATCGTTTGATCTGCTGCTGAAGGGCGGCCACGTCATCGACCCGACGAACGGCATCGACGGGCGCTTCGATGTGGGCATCCGGGACGGAATCATCGCCGGCGTGAGCCCCGATATCGATGAGGGCGCCGCGACCACGGTCGTGGATGTCTCGCGTCACATCGTGACGCCCGGCATCCTCGATATCCATACCCACGTCTACCCCTTCGTGGCGACCGACGCAGCCTATGTGGGCGGGATGAATGCCGATGCACACCTGCTGGCCTCGGGTGTGACGACGACGGTTGACGCAGGGACGGTCGGCTGGAAGGACTTCCCGGACTTCAAGACGCACCATATCGACCGTGCCCAGGTCCGCATCCTGGCACTCTTGAACATTGCCGCGGGGGGCATGGTCGATGCCGCCTCGGAGCAGGATCCCAACGCGATGCAGCCGAAGGTCGTCGCTGCGCTGGCGGAGGCCTACCCCGATGTAATCGTCGGCGTCAAGACGGCCCACTACTGGACCCGCCAACCGTGGGACGCGGAGCACGCGCCGTGGGTGTCGGTCGAACGGGCGGTGGAGGCGGGTGAGCTGTGCGGGAAGCCGGTCATGGTCGATTTCTGGCCTCGCCCGCCGGAGCGCCCGTATCCCGACCTGATCCTCGAAAAGCTGCGCCCGGGCGACATCCACACCCACATCTTCGCCCAGCAGTTCCCGATCGTCGACGAGAACGGCAAGCTCTACGATCACCTCTTCCAGGCGCGAGACAGGGGCGTCATCTTCGACCTCGGCCACGGCGCCGGGAGCTTCTGGTTCCGCAACGCCGTACCGGCCCTGCGGGGTGGCTTCCCGCCGGACTCCATCAGCACCGACCTGCATATGGGCAACATCAACGGGCCGGTGGTCAGCATGCTGACCACGATGTCGAAGCTCCTGAGTATCGGGATGCCGCTGCAGGAGGTGATCATGCGCTCCACCGTGGCGCCGGCGCGCGAGATCGGGCGCCCCGAGCTGGGTACGTTGAGCGTCGGTGCGGAGGCCGACGTCGCCGTCTTCGAGCATCTGACGGGTACCTTCGGCTTTTCCGACTGTGGTCGTGCCAAGATGATCGGCACCGAGAAGCTGGAGTGTGCGATGACTGTGAGGGCCGGCAAGATCGTCTACGATCCGACCGGGTTGAGTATGCCCGAGTGGGAGCATGCACCTGAAGCCTACTGGCGGATGCCGAAGCTCCAGGCTTGACGCAAAGGGGGAGTTATGGACATATACGATGAGCTCGGTGTCACGAAAGTGATCAATGGCGCGGCGACGCTGACCATGCTGGGCGGCTCGCTGATGTCGCCGGAGGTCCTGGCAGCAATGGCCGAGGCGGCCCAGCACTTCGTCGATATCGATAAGCTGCAGCAGAAGGTGGGGGAGCGGATCGCGTCGTGGACCCGCAACGAGGCGGCCTACGTGTCGTGTGGCGCGGCGGCAGGTCTCGCGCTCAGCACGGCGGCCTGCATCACCGGCCTCGATCCCGAAAAGCGCGAGTGCCTTCCCTATACAGAGGGCATGAAGAACGAGATCATCGTCCACAAGCGCGGGCTGGTGGGCTATTCCTTCGCTATTCGCCAAGCCGGGGGCAAGCTCGTCGAGATCGGGACCGAGGAAGGTGCGACGGAGGAGCAGATGCTTCAGGCCATTAACGACAAGACAGCCGCTATTTTCTACTTCTACAACCCCGCACGCGTGGAGGGGCAGGTGCCCCTGGAGCGGGGCATCGAGATTGCCCGGCGGTCCGGGATTCCCCTCGTCATCGACGCCGCCGCGCAGATCCCACCGGTCGACAACCTATGGCGCTTCACCCAGATGGGCGCCGATCTCGTATTGTTCAGCGGCGGCAAGGGGCTGTGCGGCCCGCAGAGCAGCGGCTTGATCCTGGGGCGAAAGGACCTTATTGAAGCCTGCGCCTTCAATGCCTGCCCGCGAGCCTTCATCGGCAGGCCCATGAAGGTGGGCAAGGAAGAGATGGTGGGCCTGATGACAGCGGTGCGGCGCTATCTGGATCTCGACCACGATGGGCTGATGCAGACCTACGAGGATCAGGTGCAGACCGTGGTCGCCGCGTTCTCGGATCACCCGCAGATCTCTGCCCGGCGCAGTTTCCCGAGCGAGGCAGGGCAGCCTATGCCGCGCGCGGAGGTCAGTTTCGACGAAGGGGCTCTGGGCCTCACGCGAGACGAGATCCTGGGGCAATTGCGGGCGGGTGACCCCAGCATCGTGTTGGCAGCGGCGGGAGACACCGGCGTCTTTGTGAACCCGCAGACCCTTGAGGCCGGGCAAGAGATCATCATCATCGACAGGATCAAGGAGATCCTGCGAGGGTAGGGGAGGAAGACCCGCCGGAGCCCTGCCCGCCGCTAACGGCGGGCAGGGCTCCTCTGGTTTATGCGTGCTGGGGGGCGATGCGCAGCGCAACCGCGCACGTCGCGGCGCGGTCCTGCGGCAGATGGACGGCGAGATCCGCTCCGCGCTGTTCCCATTGTAGCGGCGCGGGGTGACCCAGTAGGTGGACTTCGGACTCTGCGTCAACGGTCAGGTCGTTGATCGTGAGCGTACCGGTGGTGGGCTCTCCGAGCGTGATCGCGAAGAGCCGGTCGCCTTTGCGGGTGAACCGCAAGGGAAGGCCCTCCTCACTGGTGCCCTCGGCCCGCACCCATGGGCGGGTCGCGTAGATTGCCTCGCCGTTGACGGCGAGCCAGTTCCCCAGGCCGCGCAGGCGTTCCATTTGCAGTGCCGGGATCGTGCCGTCGGCCTGCGGGCCGACGTTCAGCAGCAGATTCCCGTTCTTGCTCACGATGTCCACGAATGAGTGCACCAGATCGGTCACCGAGAGGGTGTGTTCCTCTCCCTCCATGCGGTTGTAGCCAAACGACCGGCCCAATCCGCGGCAACACTCCCACTTCTCCGGGCGAATCTCTTTGTAGGTGGTGTACTCCGGCGTGCGGAAGTCGTAGTGGGTGCTGACCGGCATGTTCGCCGTGCTACCTTCCCCGGTGATCATCCGCCGCCCGAGCCAGTCCAGCAGGCGATTGAACGGGAAGAGGCGCGCCACCTTCCTGAACCAATTGGCCGTGGTCGCCCACCGGTCGTTGATGACGCCGTCGGCAATGGTGTTGTAGAAGTGCGCCATGATGCGTTCCTGTTCGCCGGCTACCGGATAGCCGATGTCGTTCCAGAGCACCGACGGCGCGTAGCGGTCGATCAGCTCCATGAAGTGCGCGTCGGCATAGCGGGCGTAGGCCGGATCGGTGGGGCCATTGTCCAACATGGCCACGACGCTGTCGATACGCGCGGGATTGAAGCTCCAGTCGAGCGCTCCCGAGTAGTAGACGCCCATCTTGAGCCCGCGAGACGTGACCGCCGCCGATAGCTCGCCCACGACGTCCCGCGCAGCGTGATAGCCCGCCTTCAGCGGGTTCGGCGTTGCGCTGGGCCACATCAGGAAACCATCGTGGTGTTTGGTGGTCAGGACGACATACCGGGCGCCGGCCTGGGCGAAGGCGTCCGCCATCGCGCCGGGATCCCACGTCTGCAGTTCCGCGTTGAAGAGCGGGACGAAGTCGTCGTAGGTGAAGTCCTTGCCAAATGTCGCTTGGTGATAGGCTTGGTAGGGGCCATCTGCGAACTTGAGCGAGTTGAGGTACCACTCGGCATAGGGATTGTGCGCGAAGTGAAACGCGCTCCCACGTCCGAAGGTCTCGCGTATGTCGCCATACTCTGTGGGGGCATAGGCCGGGACCGAGTACAGGCCCCAGTGGACGAAGATGCCCAGTTTGGCGTCGTGAAACCACGCCGGCACATCGTGGGTGTCCAGGCTTGCTTTCGTCGCTTCGTAGGGTGTTGTCATCAGGGCGTCGCCTCCCGGAACTGGTCGAGGGCCGCCAGGTGTTCTGCGTGTACGCGGCGGCTGATTGGATACTTCCACGCGAACAGGATGGCGCCGAGGAGCAACACGGCGCATACCGGCCCGGCGAAGATTCGCAGCGCATTGATGGCGGCAGCCGGCTGCTTCGGCAAGGTTGCGGCGCCGGCCTGCGGCGTCACGTATCCCGTCAGGGCGAGCAACTGCGCCATCAACCAGAGCGCCAGCCCTGTGCCCAGCTTCTGAAAGAAGGCCGCCAGCGCGTAGTACGAGCCCTCGCGCCGCTGCCCGGTGCGCAGTTGATCGTGCTCGATGACGTCGGGCAGCATCGACCACGGGATGACGTACGCCGTGGCCACGCCGAATCCCGACAGCACGGCGAGGACGTAGCCTAGCAGCACCTGGTCGGGGCGCAGTGCTGCGATCCCGAGCAGGGTCACGATCCACGTCGCCGAGCCGATGATGAACGACCAGCGCTTATCGAGCACTTGCGCGATTTTGACGCTGAGCGGGATGAACAGGATCGCCGAACCTTGCGCCGCCAGCACGAAGTAGTTAGCCTGATCGGGAATCCGGAGGCGATAGCTCGCCAGATAGACCAGGATCGCCGAAAGGATGCTGGCGGTCGTCCAGCTCAGCAGATAGACGGCCATGACGATGCGGAAGGGCTTGCTGGCCAGAGTGTGCTTGATCGCTTCCCAGGCGGGGAGCGGGTTGTCCGGTGTCTCGGTGGCATAGTCGCGCGTTACGCGGAAAACCACGAGAGGCGGTATGGCGAACAGCACCCCCAGGACGATGCCCACGATCGAAAAGAGCCGGCGCGTGGTGCCCAGCGACCAGCTCAAGACCGTCACGAGGATGACGCTGCCCAGCGAGCCCGCGATGGCGAAGGCCATACGGTACCCGTTAAGGTCGCTGCGCTCGTCATAGTCTTTCGTCAACTCCGGGGTCAGGGCGTTGTAACCGACGTGGACCGCGGTATACGCCGTATCGAAAAGCATAAACGTGAGCGCGTAGTAGGCAACGAGCCCCTGCGGTCCCAGGGGCGGGATGGCCCACATCAGCATGAATGCGAGGCCGAGGGGCACTGCCCCCAGCAGGAGCAGGACGCGTCGCCGCCCCCACCGGCTGCGAATGCGATCGGAGAGCACGCCCAAGAGGGGATCGTTGATCGCATCCCAAACCCGCCCGATGGCGACGGCCCAGCCCGCCAGAGTCCGGGCGGAGGCCCACAACGTCGGTGAGGAAGTAGAGCTGATAGAACATCACGATGGCGATGGACCCGCTGGTGGTCAGGTCGCCGAGACTGTAGATGACCTTGAAGCGGAGCGGCAGGCGTGCCTGCTGCGGCTGAGCGAGCTTGGTCGCTGACATAGAGATCTCCGGTGTTGGGCTAGATTGCGATTCGCCTTACGGCAGGCGCTCTCGGTGTAGCGGAAAGACATCGACCATGACGACGGCGGTGACGGCCTGCGGCAGCCGGCTGCCTGCGGGCAGGGTCAACCTGACGCCATCGAGACGCCCCCCGGTGCCGGTGAGCGGCGTGAGGTTGGCCTGGTAGTCGAGAGAGACAGCCTCGCCGAGCGTTTCATCGATGAGGACGATCGCGGGCAGGTGTTGGGCCGCCGGGACACCGTCTCCCGGAGCGGAAGCAAAGCGCGCGGTGACGTGCCCGGCGTGCGACCGCGTTGGCCGCCCGCTCTCTAGAGCACTCACGGTCAGGCCATCCGGACGCCGGTTTGCCGGGCCGTCTGCGTAGGGCCGCGTGACGTAGGTTGCCATCGTCAGCAGACGCTGCCATCCATTGCTCGCTAGGCCCGCGAGGACCAGGAGCGGTCCAAAGGTGGGGATGCGGAGCGGTCGCGTCTGCGCATACGCCGTGGCCGTATCCCCGACACGGTGGTCGGTGCCCAGTACCCCACGGATTTCGAAGGTGTCGAAGGGAATAGGGATCCCCGTGATCCGCATCTTGAAGCCCCGGTTCGCCAGGCGGAAGGCCTGGCCGCGGTAGCGCCCGCTCAAAGGCAGCACGAAATCCGTCCCCGGATCGCTCACCAAGACGCCCTCGGCGTTGCGCCGCCCGCCGACGACCCAGAGGATCAGCTTGCCCTCGCCCCGTGCATCGGGCTCGGCGATGTCGACGACGCCGGCGATCCAGTCCATAGTAGTCAAAGCCGATCTGGTTGAGGCTGGGCATCATCGTCGGAATCGGCACGGCGAAGCGCGTGAGTTCGAAGGCGGAGACGGCGTCGTCAGCCAAGGTCAGTGGGATGCGCGCCGGCGTCGCAGCCGGTGTGCGGAAGGTGATGTCCTGTTCGAAGCGGCCCGATCGTCGCCCGCCGAGCGTCAGGGCCCCAATGTGCATGCCGCCGGTGTAGGTGTTCCCCTCGACGTGGACCGTGTAGCTGCGGTCAGGGTCCAGAAACGACTTCGGAATGACGTGCAGGTGGCGCCCGTCGGCACTGGTCAGCGCATCGAAGGGGAAGGGCGGATCCGTTGTGACGTGCAGAGCCCGGCCCGGCTTGAAGAACGGACGGTTGAACAGCCGCGCGCCGTGGGGCGTTCCTTGCCCGCCGGCAACCAGCCGCAGGGTGATAATGGAGGAAGTCGGAAGTGACTCCGGCAGTGTAGGGCTGAGGTTTCCGCCGGGCGTGACGTAGACCAGCGTGGCCCGCGCTTCGGGTACCTCTTCGCCGGGCGCGGTGGTGCCGCGCGGGTCTTTGTGGTGGAGAGGGTAGTCGTAGGGCACGTACCAGACCTGCCCGTGCTCTCCGCCGATCACGATGCCACTCGGTCCCAGGGCGGGCGAGCCGTTCAGATCATTGCGGTCGCGCAGCTCTGCCAGATCGGGCGTGGTATCGTACGACCAGCGGCGTCGGCCCGTTGCCGTATCCAGCGCGTATAGCTTCCCGTTTCCAGCCCCGAAGTATACGATCCATCCAGCTTCGCCCTCCGGCTTGCGTCCCAGGACCGGTGACGAGCGTATTGGGGCACCGGTGTCGTAACGCCAGAGCAGCGTGCCTCGTGGATCGAGGGCATAGAGGACGCCGTCGGCGGAGCCGAAGAAGAGCGCGTTCGTCTCTCCCTGCGCATCGACCGAGAGTGCGGCTGAGCTGTAGATATGGTCGCGCGTCCGGAACTTCCACCGCGTGCGACCGGTCTCGGCGTCGAGCGCATATAGGCAGTGGTCGAACGACCCGATGTAGACCGTGCCATCGGTGCTCAGTGTTGCCGAAGCAGCGATGAAGCCCAAGGTACGCTTCCGCCATCTCCGCTGACCGTCCGGTCGGACGGCGTGGACGAAGGTATCGTTCGACCCCCAGAACAGGGTTCCATCGCCGGCAATGGCTGCCGAAGACCAGGCGTTGGCGCCCGTCTCGTACGTCCAGCGGAAGGTGCCTTCGGGGCTGATGGCATAGTAGTTGAAGTTGGTGTTCCCGGCGTAGATGGTGCCGTCGGCCCCCAGGGCGATGTTGGCCTCCCACCAGTTGTTGTAACTTGCCCGTGGGGCTACGCGCGGGTCGAACGTCCAGAGCACCTCGCCCGTCTCGCGCTGGAGACAGTACAGGGTGCCATCGCCGGACGGGACGAGGACCCGCGAGGGCTCGCCGGGGACGGTGTCCGGCAGCGCTGCGGCGGAGTCGATGATGTCGCCGGTCTCGAAGCGCCAGCGGAGGCGCCCGTCGGCGGCCAGTGCGTAGAAGCTGTGGTCCGCCGAGCCAACGAAGACGGCACCATCGCGATCGATGACCGGAGTCGAAAAGATGCCCTTGCCCGTCTGGAACATCCAGGGATGGTCGTGCCGGTAGACCGCGAGGATCGGACTACGCCCGGTGTTCCGGCGGTCGTGGCGGAAGACCGGCCATGCTGCGCTGTTCTGCCCGACAGCAGCGCCGGACATCATCCGGGACGTGGAATTCCCTGGTTTGGGATCTATGAGAGCACCGGCTAACCTGAGTTGAGTCGCTTGTCCGCGGGGACACTGCTCCCACGGGACTTGCCGGCGAGCGCTTTGGTCGCCTGGTCTGCCGCCAGTTTTCCGGTCAGAATAGCCGTGGGGAACCCTGACGGGCTGAACGTCCATTGGCCTGCCTGAAAGATGTGCGGGATCGGCGTTCGTACCGAGTTTGCGACCCTTGCCAGCCTGCTCTCTGCCGGCATAGGCTTGTTAGTGAAGGCCCAGCCGGTGATGGCGCCGTCTGAAGTGCCGGCGGTCCGCGATATTGTCAGCGGCGTGGATGAGAACTGGTCCAGCACGGCGTCCCTGATGCCCGGGAAGATTGACCCGTCCAGAGTGTCAACCATAGTCGTTTCGCAGAGTGTCTTGAACTCATCGTACCATCCCATCCTCTCGATCTGCCTTGTGAGTGCGTAGTCGAACAGGATGCTCACGATGAGGCCGGTCTTGCCGGGTGGCGCTAAGGTCTCATCTCTCATGACCGGGCACGAAATCTCGTAAGTGGTCAGCGCCAAGAACCTCTGCAGCCACGCCTCGATTACCTCACGTGGCTCACCGATAGGGACCGGACCTGCCTGGGTTTGACCCTTCCTGCTGGGCGTGTAGAAGAAGTGCTCGGTTGCCCTATCCGCGAAATAGCTGGGATCGAGGTTCAGGGCCAGGTACACCGTGAGGACGGAGTCTCCCCCCTTTTTGTCGAGCACTTCGGACCGGCGTTGGTGCACGGCGTGTCTGACTTGATCGTCGTCGAAGGCGTCGGGATTCACCATTGAATAGAGTGACTTCAGATCCGCCGCCCAGATCAGAGTATCGTAGGTGTAGGTGGTGCCTTCTCTGTCCGCAACGCGTCTGTGCCCCGGATCAACCGACACAATCTCCGTATCAGTCTTGATCGTGCCTTGGTGTACCTGGAAGAACTCGGCGAGACTCTTTGGCAATGTGCCGGTTCCCCCTTGCGGATAGTAGTAGTCAAGGTACAGGCTGAAGTAGCTGAGCGCGAAAAACGCGGGTGTGTCCCGGAAGAAGTGTTGCGTGATGATGTCGAGCATGCTCTGGTTCTGCGTGAAGTGTCGCAGGTAGTCGACGACCGGCTCTTTGAGAGCGTTGACTTTGCCGATGGTCAGAGCGTACTTGAACATCCATGGCAGGATCGCCGTGAGGAAGTACTGGCGGTCCTTCTTCGGATCGAGGAATAGGGGATTGTCGATCCCATATTGGATGTCCATGTAGCGCATGATCCTGTGGATCTGCTCGATGATCGAGGCTATTTCGTCAGCGTCTCCGGGGTACAGCTCTGTGAGCAATGTCCGATAGTCTGCGACGCTGTCCACGGATTCGACGCGTATGACACGGTCTTCGATGCCGAGGGATACGTGGTTCTTTACGAAAGATGACCTCCAGGCCAAGGTGTCTCAACATCGGGAACAAGATGCCTGAATTCTCCATAGCCCGGATGCCGCCATCGAAGACGAAGCCGTCGCGCTCGAATGTGTGCACGAGGCCGCCGCAGGCAGCCTCTTTCTCAAGCAGGAGTGTCGAGTGTCCCGCCTTCGCGAGATAGGCTGACGCCGTCAGTCCGGCGAGGCCGCCTCCGACAACAATCACATCGTAGTCCATACGTGCCCTCCCCGATGCTGAGGCTCAATCTCGTTCGGCAAGACCCGTAAGCGCTTCGCTTATCTGCCATACCCGCTTCCCGGTGTTGCGGTTCATGACATAGGAGGCGGGCGGTTCATCGATCGTCAGGTTGAAGTACTTGCCGCTTACGTTGGCCAGTTCCGGCGCAGCTGCAAGGTAGTAGATGGCTTCTCCGGAGATGCGCGGATCCTTGAGGAATCGGTTCACCACGTTGCGCCGGTACCACCGGTAGAGGGGGCCATTGTCCATCCCGATATTGGTCTTTACGGCACCGGGGTGCATCGCGTTGATGGTGACGCCACTCCCCTCCAGCCGCTCCGCCAGCTCCCAGACCGTGAGGAGTTGCGCCACTTTGGATGCGCCATAGCTCCAGAGTCCGTGGTAGGGCCTGCGCTTCCAGTTCAGATCGTTGACATTGAGGCCACCAAAGCGATGCCCTTCGGAATTCACCTGGATTATTCGAGAAGGAGCGCTCTCCTTGAGTCTATCGAGAAGCAATCGAGTCAATAGAAACGATGCCAGATGATTCACGCAGAACACGGTCTCGATGCCGTTATCGGTAAAGGTACGCCGCGTCCTGTGGATTCCTGCGCTGTTGATCAGGACATCGATGCGCTCGTATCTGCCCAGGATGGCTTTGGCGGCCTTACGCACCTCTGTGAGCTTTGTGAAGTCTGCGATCACCACATCGGTGCTTGCGCCATACTCCTGCTTCAGCTCTTGCGCTACACGTGCCGCTTTTTCGGCGTTCCGGCAGACCATGACGATGGTCGCGCCTCCCTGCGCCAGGCGTTTCGCCGCCTGGTAGCCCACGCCAGAAGTTGCGCCGGCGATGATACAGAGGCGCCCATCCATACGCGCATCTGTCGTTTTCTGCGGCAGGTGCGCGTTTGTCAGAAAGATCAATTCATCGGGTAGTTTCATTGATGCTAACTCGCTATCCGAAGTAGCGGCGCATGAACCGCCGGTAGAGGCGACGGAATCCGGGTATTCCGTCGAAGATGTCTCCCCAGAGGTCGTAGTAGTCACGCTGATGGATGATCCTGCCGTCAGCGCCCAGTGTAAGCTTGGAGGATCCGTGGATGGGGGAGCTGGGCCATCGCCTGAACATCATCGTCATAGTCCATTCCAGGAAGAACCCGTCCGGCGCCGCGACGATGGATCTGATATCCATATGGAGTTGTTTGCATCTTCGCGTCAGGCGGTTACACAGTGCGGTGAACGCGTCGATGCCTTCGATGCGTTGGATGCTATCCTGGAAGACGATATCCTCGTGATAATAGGGCAGGATATGCGACCAGTCCGGCTTCCCCTCCCGGTTGTAGGTCCTCGACCAGAGCTCACGCACGCGTTCCACGGTGAGTGGCACGAAGGCTACGCGGTTGTCTTCAGTATCAGTTTTACCCACGATATGCTCCAACCTTGAGTCCCAGGGCCGGCCAACCTCTCCCGCCAATACATACTGAACTAGGGAAGGTAGTCAACTATGAGATATTGGTTAGCAGGCAGTCGCCAGTCGAGAAGATTGCACATTCTTCGACGACATGCTAAGATGCCTGGCAGGCTAGCAGTGCAACCGAGCGGTTCCCTAAACTCGGTGTTTTTGACAGAAGGTTTACTCCTATGGGAAATTTGGAAAGGTCGTGGCAGCAATCGTCACCGGCGGCGCGTCGGGCATCGGGAGCGCATGCGGATACGCCTCGCGCGCGAGGGTGCACACCTGGTGGTCGGGGGACATTCGCGACGAAGGCGCCGCCGAGACGGTCAAGTTGGTACGGACGAGGGTGGTGAGGCACTTGCCGTCCATTGTGATATCGGCGACGAGAGATAAGGATGACCGCGATGACCGCCAAGGCAGTCGAAGCCTATGGCGGTGTGGACATGCTCGCCGCCTGCGCCGGGATCAGCACCCGCCCCACCGTGCACGAGTTGGCGTTGGCAGACTGGGATCAGGTGATCAGAGTCAACCTCACCGGCACGTTCCTCTGTGCGCGCGCGGCGTTGGGCACAAATGCTGGCCCAGGGCGGCGCTCACCCAGGGCGAGGAGGCCGCATCGTCACAATCAGTACGGTGCAATCGCTGGTGATGTCGGGGACCGGTGCGGTGAGTTACAAAGCCTCCAAAGGAGGCATTCTGATGCTGACGCGGTGCATCGCCGCCGAGTACGCGTAGTACGGGTCCGCGCCAACTGCGTGCTGCCGGGATGGATCAAGCACCCCGATGGTGGCGCATATGGAGGAAGAGAAACCGACCTGGGTATCGCAGAGCAGCACCCAGGCACGCACCTACCAATTGGAGGCGCCCATCCGCAGGCCCGCAGATGCCATGGAGGTCGCCAACGTGGTCGTCTTCCTGGCCTCCGACGAGGCATCCTTCATGACCGGCGCAGCGGTGCCGGTCGACGGCGGCTATCTAGCGATCTGATCTGAGTTGGGCCCATCCCTCCCCAGCGGAGGAACCGCTCCTCCCCGATGATCTCCATCGCCCACTCGGCCGTTCGCTGCACGACGCCCGTGCACTTATCCTCGTGTGCTCCGGCTGCCTCGAATGCCTCGCGATCTTTGGGATCGCGAAGGTTGTAGGGGCGGCCGAAGATGGCGCGGTGAACGGCCTGGCACGTGATGCCTCCGTACTCGGCCACGTACCGGTCGTGCAGCCGCTGTACCATCCCGTAGGTCCGGTACTTGTTCTCCCGGTCACCGTCGAAGGCCCGGCGACGCCGTGGGTAGAGCAACCCAAAGGCCATCGATGCCCCGAGGAGCGCGCCGCAGGGGCCGTCACCGTACAGCCCGATCCCGCCGGCGAAGCCTGTTGCCGCTTCGAAAGCAGCGTCGGCAGACAGGTACGTCAATTTCGCCCAGCGTGTCCATCAGCGCGGCAAACGTGCACTGGCCGCATCCGCGGTAGGTCTGCTCGTATTGGAAGGCCAGCGCCCCGACCTCGCGCACCCGCTTTGACCAGACTGCCTCGGATTGAAGCTGCGTGTAGGTTTCGTTCACCCGGTTCACGAGGTCGGCCTCCTCTTCGGAAAACCCACATAGGGCACGAGCGGCTCCACCCGGCCCGAGGTCCGTGACCTGCGCTTGCACGGCCACGGCACCTGCATCGTCGGGATGATCATAGAGCAGGGCCGCCGCCAGTACACGCGTCAGGTATGGCGCAGGGACCCCGTGGCGGCGCGCCAGCAGCAGAGGGCCGGCGATGCGGTCGCTGCGCCCCAGCTTGCGGCGGGGGTCGGCGCCGTACCGAGCGACGGTATCGCCTAGCGCGGGACTATCGGTCTGGCTGACCACGCTGTCGGCCCATCGTGCCATTTCATCATCGCTCCAGCCGTACTCCGCCTGCAATGCCCGGCACGACTCGCGCAGTGCGCCTTCGGCGCCATCGAGGACGACGGCGTCCGCGAAGCAATCCGCGATCGTCTCACACCCGTGCAGAGCGCCCCAATAGGCCAGCGCGGCGTGAAAGGTGTTGTACGTGTAGAGCTTGCGCGTCTCTTCGGCGCGCATGTCGTCGACCGGACGCAGGGCAGGCACCGGCGGGAAAGCCGCCCGTGAAGTGCCCGGCGCTCCACCGGGAACTCCCCGTAGCCGTTGGTCCACACGAGCAGTGGGTCCCGCACGAGTTCCTCTGTCGGTGGCTCTGCTACCATGCGGATGACCAGGCTCTCCACGATGCCGACGTGCGCCTCCGCCCAGGCGCGAACGTCCGGCGGCAGCGCAGCCAACAACGGCTTGTGGAAGGCGGGGCCGGCGTGGGCCAGGTTGGTGCAGAGGATGACGTCCAGCGACCTCTCGGGACGTTCGGCATGTCCGAGAACGAGGCCGGATGCCAGTTGTTGCGCTACAGTGGCGAAGTCGCCCGGGAAAAACGGCCACGGCCATCAGGTCGGCGGTCGAGACGGCGGCAGCGACCTCCGTCGCTTGTGCCGTCGAAAGGGCTTCGAATCCGTGGATGACGCGGTCCTGTCGCGCTTGACCGTCCGTGTGCACGACCGTGTAGTGCCCGCGTTCCCGCAGGCTTGCGACGAGGTCCACGGCTTGATCCACAAAGACCAGGTGGTACCCTGCCTCGGCGAACAGGTCGCCCACAAAGCCTCGACCGATCCGCCCTGCTCCCCAGATCACGATGGTTTGAGACACTTCTGCTCCTTCCCGGCGTCAGTCAGTCCGCCACCTTCTCCCATCGACGGCTTTCCGCGGAACGGTACATTGCCAACACGGTCCGCAGGTCGCCCAGCGAGTCCTCGGGCGTCGCCGTCAGGGGTGTGCCCTTGAGCACGGCCTGGGCGAAGTCGGCGAGTTCGAGCCCATAGGCCAAACTGTGCGTTGCTCCTAACGGCAGTGGTACGTCGCGTCCCTCAGGGTGGTGTGGGTTGTAGAGGACGGTGCGTCTTGTGCGGCCATTCTCGATGACGAGGAT